>JBGSXL010000001.1:0-99578 GCA_041751425.1 Pseudohongiellaceae bacterium
TGTAAACCTCCCCTAATTAGTGACATGCATAAATAGAGTTTCCTGAGGTTCATGTTTAGCCAGATATTCCCAGGGCGTCAGATCTTCCAGGGAGTCATGTGGCCGTTCTTCATTGTATTCACGGACCCAGTTTTGGGTCAGGTCTCGTACTTCATCCAGCGTCCTGAATACGTACATATTTAAAATCTCATCGCGATATGTTCGGTTAAATCGCTCGACGTATGAGTTCTGAGTCGGTGTTCCAGGCTGAATAAATTCCAGCTGTATGTTGTGCTCTTCGGCCCACTCGGCCAAAGCTGTTGAAATAAATTCAGGCCCATTGTCCATCCGCAGCTTTTTGGGATAACCGCGCCAGGCAACGGCACGCTCAAGCACTCGAATCACGCGCAGCGCTGGCAGATTCAAATCAATCTCGATGGCCAACGCTTCGCGGTTAAAGTCATCAACCAGATTAAAAGTTCTAAAGCGGCGTCCACAGAACAGGCTGTCACTCATAAAATCCATCGACCAACAGTGGTTCGCGCGAGCTGGCACCGCCAGAGGTTCCGGATTACGAGTCGGTAACCGTTTCTTTCCTCTGCGGCGCCTGTTCAGATTAAGCTCACAGTACAGCCTGTAGACACGTTTGTGGTTCCATGCATGTCCCCAACGCCGCAGAATCTTGAACAATTTACTAAAACCGTAAGCCGGATAACGCTCGACTGCCTCCTGCAGTTTCGCGATGACACCATCGTCACGACTGGCATCAGGCCTGTACCGGTACACTGAGTCGCTGATGCCAACCGCTCGACAGGCTAACCTTAAACTTGCTCCATGCACCTGACAGGCGTAATCAACAAGCTCGCGTCGTGCAGCTGGCTTTACAGCTTTTTTTCAATAATGTCCTTAAGAATCCGGTGCTCCAGGCTCAGCTCAGCAAACATCGACTTCAGCCTGCGGTTCTCGTCCTCGAGATCCTTCAGGCGTTTGATATCCGATGCTTCCATGCCGCCATACTTTGCTTTCCAGTTGTAGTAAGTGGCATCAGAAATACTGTATTCACGACAGACTTCTTTTACCAGTCGACCGCCTTCGACTTCTTTTAATATTTTGACGATCTGGCTTTCCGTGTAGCGCGACTTCTTCATTCTTGGTCCTCCTTGTTGAGGTAGTTTACCCCGGAGAACTCTAAAAATGGATGCCCCTATTCTAGGGGAGGTTTACAGGCCCACTTAACTATACTTCGGTATCTCATAAACTCAATTGTCCTGTTCTGTTCCTGACTTGCTTGACACATAACATCCAATATACGTGTGACTAAACAATTCCAACTCCGTTAATATCAATTTTTCCCTTCTCCAAACCTACCGTAATCAAATCCCCTACGATTCAACACCTTTGCACCCTTTCATAATGCGTACAAATAGTGTGACATCTTCTCGTTCTCCTAACTATATAATTAACTATTCTTCAACAGCGCTCCGTGTGCGCATATAGACTTCGCATCTTCCAGCCAATCACCATCTATACACCCCCCAGACACGCTACCGCCCTGCAGGTGCATCCACATAGGTGCGCCGCCCAAGGTGACAATTCGGTTGAGGGAGGAGGCTAGGGCCAATAAAAACAGATTGGAACGATTCGCACAAGTAGCGGTAGGGTTAAATTGGGGACAGAACAGGCCGACACGAAGGTCCGGCCCCAGCGGTTGCCGACGCAACGGTCAAATAACAGCGTGGCGTACCTTCGCAGACACCCATTCCGAAATAACGACAGTGGCGAATATCAGCACAAACACGGTTGCCACTTGTCCCCATGCCAGATTATTGATGGCGGCGTTCATCTGCAGGCCTATGCCGCCGGCGCCTACCAGGCCCAGCGTGGTGGACTCGCGGATATTGATGTCCCAGCGGTATACCGTGATGCCGGCGAATGCGGGCATTATCTGTGGCAGTACGGAGTAGGCCAGTACCTGTGGGCCGCTGGCGCCGGTGGCGGCAATGGCTTCTACCGGTGTGGGCTGGATCTCTTCGATGGCCTCGTACAGTAATTTCCCCACGAACCCTATGGAGCGCAGCGCAATGGCCAGCATGCCGGCGAAAATGCCGGGGCCGATGATGGTGACCAGCAGCATGGCCCAGATCAGCGCGTTGATGGAGCGCGAGCTGACGATGATGCCCAACGCGAACACGCGGAACAGTGGGTGTGGCGTGGTATTGCGTGCGGCCAGGAATGCGAGTGGGAACGCAATCAACACGCCCAGCGCGGTGCCTACGGTTGCGATGTTGATGGTGTCCCACAAAGGGATCATCAGTGTGCGGGTGATGGTCCAGTCTGGCGGAATCATGCGGCCCAGCAGGCTGGCGCCCTGTTCGCCGGCGTCGTCCAGGAATTCCCAGATGGTGTTGTCGGAGATCACTTTCCAGCACAACAGGAACAGCATCATGCCCAGCATCCAGCCAGCCCAAATGGCGTATTGCTTCAGCGGCTCGCGACGTTGCCATACCGGTTTGTCATTGACAGTTTTAATTGGCATCTACTGAGTCCACTTGCGTACGTAGCCGGAGAAGTATTCGCTGACAAAAACGATACCAATAATCAGCAACAGTATGGCCGCCGATGTATCGTAGTCATAACGATTGATGGATGTGTTTAACGTGGCACCTATGCCGCCGGCACCGACGATGCCTATCACTGCAGATTCGCGGAAGTTGATGTCCAGGCGATACAGTGACAACCCAATCAGGCGCGGCATCACTTGTGGTTGCACTGCGTAGTTTATCCATTGCAGCCAGGTGCCCCCTGTTGCCTTGATGGCTTCCATGGGTTCGTTCATGGCATCTTCAATATCTTCGGCCAGCAGTTTCGCCATGAAGCCGATAGTGGCGAACGCCAACGTGATAACACCCGCCAGCGGGCCGAAGCCGAACATCGCAACGAACAGAATGGCGATGATGATTTCCTGGAACGTACGCGACAGCGCGATGATGGTGCGGCAGAAGTAGTACACGGGCAGTGGCGCGATATTGCGCGCGGCACCCAGGCCAACGGGTATCGCCAGCAGGATGCCGATGACGGTGGATGTGAATGTCATGGTCAGGCTTTCCCACAGCCCGGTGAAGATATCGCCGCCGCGGGTGGTGAAGTCGGGGCTCATGAAGGAGCTGATAAATGCGGCGCCACGGTCCAGCCCCTGATATACCCTTGCCCAGTTTACTTCGATGCTGAAGTAAGCCAGCACGATATAAATCAGCACGGCCAGGTTCAGTGCCCATCGCCAGCGTTTGTTAGAGATGAATGGCAAGGGGCGCCATTGTCCCTTTTTCGCCAACTGCATTCTTTGCAGCGCTATCTCTGCGTCTGCCGCGCTGCTCACGGATGCGCTCCTTTTGCTATGGTGGCAATCGGGTCTGCTTTACGTTCGGGTTTTACGCCTTCTTCTTCAGCCTCATCGTCGTCATGCGCGGTGGACCAATCCTCTTCGCCGTAGATCAGCGTCAGAATATCGGGCGTAAGTTCAGCCGGGGTTCCGTCGAACACGACTTCACCGGCACGCAGGCCGACGATACGGTCGACAAACTGCTGGGCCAGTAATACGTCGTGAATATTGATGACGGCAGCGAGGTTCTGTTCGCGCGAAAGTTCGCAGATTAAGCGCATTATCTGGCGGGACGTTTTTGGGTCCAGGCTGGCGGTGGGTTCATCAACCAGCAACAGTTTCGGATTCTGCATCAACGCGCGGGCAATACCCACGCGTTGCTTCTGCCCGCCGGAGAGCTCGTCGCCGCGTTTATCCAGCATGGTCTCCAGCCCCACGCGTGTCAGCATTTGAAACGCCTGCTGCACATCGCTCTGTGGGAACTTGCGTAAGTAGCTGCGCCAGAATCCTACGTAGGCCAGGCGGCCAGACAGTACGTTCTCCATCACCGACAAGCGTTCTACCAGCGCATAGTTCTGGAAGATCATGCCCATCTGGCGACGGGCCATGCGCAGGCGGCTGCCGCGCACGCGGGTGATGTCTTCGCCATCCAGTTCTACGCGGCCTGTTGTGGGTTCTACCAGGCGGTTGACGCAGCGGATCAGTGTGCTCTTGCCAGCGCCGGAGGGACCGATCAAAGCCATCACCTGGCCGGCGGGGACTTCAATATCGACATTATTGAGTGCCAGGTCGCCCGTGCTGTAGCGTTTGCTGACTCCGCTGAGTTTTAACATGCCTTGCCTCTGTTTCTTGTTATGTTTTTGTCGGTTGAGCTTGTGATGCTGGTGGTACTGGCGTTCTTCTTGATCGTATTTTTAACTGGGCGCAGTTGTAACTAATCGCAGTTATAACTAATCGCAGTTATAAATAGTGTCATTGGCATCATCTATCTCACGAATCACCCGCCAGTGTTCCTGATAATTGATCGGCAGGAATTGCGCCATGCCCGCCTCGGCAAACTCGCTCTGCAGCGGTGTGCCTTCCCAATCATAGGTGAAGAACGCTTCTTTAATTTTCGCGGCCAGATCCGGGTGTAGATTATGCGCCAGCCCATACGCCGTAGTGGGAAATGTGAGCGATTTGTAGATGGAAACGTATTGATCCTCACGCACCACATCGCGCGCCTGCATGCGATGCAGTACTTCATTGGCTATCGCGGCGGCATCGTAGTCTTTGTTAACGACGCCCAGAATGGAGTTGTCATGGCTGCCGGAATACACGGCGCGGAAATCACGCTCGGCCAGCAAACCAAACTCGGTGTCCAGCAATGTGGACGGTGCCTTGAAGCCGGAGTTGGATGTGGGTGATGTAAATGCCAGGCGTTTGCCCGCTAAGTCCTCGGGTGTTTCTATGCCGCTGCCGGGATAGGTAATGATTTCCATCTGATAGCCATAGGAGTCATCCGCCGCCGCCATCAGTGTGAACGGCACAAAGCCGGTGCAGTTGACAGCGACGGGGGTGGAGCCCGTGTTGAATCCGGCGATATGCAGGCGGCCGGCGCGCATGGCTTCCAGTTGGGCGGCGTTGGATTGCACGGGGAAGAAGCGGATCTCTTTGCCGGTAAGTGCGCTGACGTGCGCGATGAAGCCGTCCCATACCTGTGAGTAGAGGGCGGGGTCTTCCACCGGGGTGTACGCGAAGATGAGAATACGGGGGTCGCGCCAGCGCTCTGGGTCGGTAGGCAAGTCGGCTACCAGGTCACCATTCTTGTCCTGATAGCGCGGTGACAGGTCGGCCAGAGTGGGTAGACTCAGGGCACTTAATATGCCCAAGCTGGCAACAGCAAAGGTTATGGCGGCGGTTTTGTAGCGGTGCATCTAACAATTCCTGCAAGGAAAACCAGAGCCCGAACTATAACGGAAAAACCGCCGTTTGCGCAGATTTGTTGCTGCCTGTTTCTCTGCTTATTCTGCTGTCTTGGGCTTTGGCGTGCGGCGCTTGCCTTTGTCTTTGTCGACACGAGCGCTTTTGGCTTTGGGCTTCTTGCGCAGAACCGGCCTGCTTGAGTCCGGCTCTTTTACGAAACCGGATTTGCTGCGCGGCTTGGCGCCTGCTTTGGTGAAGTTGCCTTCTGCTTCAGCTGGGGTGATGACCGTAGCTGGGCGTGTGAAGGTTTTTCCTGCCGCAGGTTTGCCAGCGGAAGGTTTGCTATCGTCAAAACGAACCTTGGCAGGGCGTTCTTTGCTGAACTCCTTGTCTCGTGGAGCAGACTTGCTGAATGCCGGCTTCTTGAAAGCAGGTTTATCGCCAAAGTCATTGAAACCATCGTCCTTAGTAGCACTATCCTTAGCAGCACTGTCCTTAACACCACCGTCCTTAGCACCACCGTCCTTAGTAAAAGGCACCTTCTCCTTCCGCACCTTCTTCTCGGCAGCAACCTCAGGCTCAACATACTTCGCCCCAGTCGACGGCCTTACGCCCTTCTCATTGTGCCGCTCAATCTTCAACGCCTTGTTGCACACACGCGTTTTCTGCAACACCTCAAACACTTCCTTCGGCATGCCATCAGGAAGATCAACAGTCGTGTAGTCGTCGTAAATACGGATGTGGCCAATGTACTTGCCTTCCATGTCCGCTTCGTTGGCAATGGCGCCAACTATCTCACGTGGCGTCACGCCGTCGTTGTGGCCGACCTGAATGCGGTAGCGTTCCATCGGGACATCGGGGTGTTCGCGCAGAGGCTTCGGCCTGTCGTCATCGGACATCGCATCGCGGCGTGGCGCGCGTGGTTTGTCTTTGTAACTTTCGCGTGGTGCGTCGCTGAAACTTTCGCGACGCGCTTCACGCGGCTCGCTGCGGGTCTCGCGACCTTTCGAAAACGACGGAGCATCACTTGCACCCGAATCTCGGTCAATCGGCTTTCTGGCGGGCCTGTCTTTGTATGACTCACTTCGTGAATCGGTGCGCGAATCGCCGCGTGAATCGTTGCGCGAACTACCACGAGAATCCCCACGCGAATCACTACCCGGCCTGTCATCTCTGATACGACGAGGGCGGTTATCGCTTTCGCTCGATGAAGGGATATGCGCTTTCACATCGCTGATGGAAGGCTCCAGCGGGCGTTCCTTCTGCAGCATATAGGCCATGGCCGCAGCAACGTCTTCGATGCTGCACTCGTGTTCCTTGCACATCTCTTCCACCAGTTTGTGGAAGAAACCCAGGTTGGCCTTCTTGACAGTTTCGGTGATGCCTTCCTTGAACGCGGCGCTGCGGCGCATGATCAATTCACCGCGCGTTGGCAGTTCCATCTGGGCGATTTTCTTGCCGGTGGTTTTTTCAATCGACTGCAGCAGGCGTCTTTCACGCGGAGCTACGAACAGGAATGCCTTGCCACTGCGGCCGGCGCGACCGGTACGGCCGATGCGGTGCACGTACGCTTCATCATCGTAAGGAATATCGAAGTTCATCACGTGGCTGATGCGTTCTACATCCAGACCGCGCGCGGCCACGTCGGTGGCTACCACGATATCCAGTGCGCCGCTCTTCAGTTGTTCCACCGTGCGAATGCGGATGGCCTGATTCATGTCACCATTCAATGGCGCTGCGGAGAAACCTCGGGCGTTCAGTTTGTCGGCCAGTTCCACCGTGCTGGTTTTGGTGCGCACGAAAATAATCATGCCGTCGAAATCTTCCACTTCCAGAATACGGGTCAGGGCGTCCAGTTTGTTGGTGCCTTGCACCAGCCAGTAGAACTGTTCGATATCCGGGTTGTTGGTCACCGAGCTGGCGATGCGGATTTCTTCCGGGTCTTTCAGGTATTTCTCGGCGACGGCGCGGATTGGTTTGGGCATCGTGGCGGAAAAAAGTGCTACCTGGCGGCTGCTGGGTGTTTTTTCCAGAATGGTTTCCACATCATCGATGAAACCCATACGCAACATTTCATCGGCTTCGTCCAGCACCAGCGTATTGAGCTGGCTCAGGTCCATGGACTTGCGATTCAGGTGATCGAGCAAGCGGCCCGGTGTCCCGACTACTACATGTGCGCCACGACGCAGGCCGGTCAATTGGCGCTGCATGTCCTGCCCGCCGTAAACCGGCAATACGTGAAAGCCGCGCATGCCAGCTGCATAAGTCTGGAACGCTTCGGCTACCTGTATCGCGAGTTCGCGGGTAGGGCACAGCACCAGCGCCTGGGTCTTCATCTGGCTGACATCTATCTTGGCCAATATCGGCAGCGCAAAAGCCGCTGTCTTGCCGGTACCCGTCTGCGCCATGCCGACAACATCCTTACCGGACAACAGCACAGGGATGGTGGCCTGCTGAATGGGCGAGGGTTTCTCGTAACCCACCTTGTTGAGCGTGTCGAGAATAGACTGGGGCAGATTTAGCTCAGCGAAGCTGAGTTCCGGGCGTGTACTGGACATGTCTGAGCCTTATAGGGTTTAGCGTGACTGGATAATTCCGGGTCTTTTTTGAATAAAATGCAGGTCTTAGAAATTACAGGGACTGCTGTGCGGATCGAAAAAAGTGCGCGATTATACGCCAGCACTGGCGCTAGGTACAGAATTCGTTTTGCGGTAAGCCGGCGAACCGGCGGTTATCGGTGTTGTTATTAACGGCTCTTCAAATACTCAACCGCCCGATCCGGGAAGTCGGTAAACACACCATCCACATTGGCATTAATGTAGAACAACTCCAACATATGCTCGAAACTGCTGGCATAAGCCGGGATATGGCCTTCATCCAGCCGGAATGTGTAGGGATGCACTTCCATACCGTGGCTATGGGCGTCGCTGACAACATTGCTGATGATCAGATTGCCCATGGTGGAGTCCCTGTCGATAATCAGTCCCTTCTCCGGACCCAACCCGTCGGCGTAGCGGGCAATCTCAGCAATACCTTCTGATGAGACCATCCAGGGATCATTACCAATCAGTTGCACCAGTTTCACTTCGATACCTGCGGCTGGGAACAGCTCGTCGTGAACGCGCTTGAGTTCGCCAAAATCAAAGGTCTGCAAATAGACATTAGACTCTTTCGTGGTGTAGCCGTAACGCTTCAACTCGGCGACCATGGCCGCACTGATGTCCTTACCTTCCTGACGGTGGAAAGCCGGGTCTTTGATCTCCGGATAGATCCCGACATCCTTACCAGTAGCCTTGTTCATGCCCTGGATCATTTCGATTTCCTGGGCCAGCGTATTGATTCTGAACCTGGACTGCCAGAGCGGGAAACGGCCTGAATAGTTGGGCACCCGGGTTTCGTTATCGGTTATCGAATAGCCCTCGGTAACATTAAGCTGCAGCATCTCTTCCAGCGTGAAATCCACCACATAGTGCAGGCCATCCGCGCGGTTGCGGCCCGGGAATTTGCTGGCGACATCGGTGGTGCGGTCCAGCGTGATATCGTGCAGCACAATCAGGTGATCATCCTTGCTCATCACCACATCCTGCTCCAGATACTGCACGTCCATCGCATAAGCCATGGCCTTGGCTTCCAGCGTGTGTTCCGGCAGATAGCCACTGGCGCCACGGTGTGCGACCACCACTTTGTCGGGCCACATTGAGGCAGCCTCAGCGGCTTGCAGTTTATCTGTATCTACCAGTGCCAGACCCATAAGCAGGCTTCCGATTGCGGTGATTTGTGTTGCAGATATGCGCATCATTGTAACCCTTTTTTCAGACTTGCTAATGGCTCCAGCTAATGTCTCTTGCTAACGTCTCTTGTTAACGTCTCTGAGCAGTGACCAGCGGCCGTTGTTGTGATGGGCTTATTCATAACATGATTATTGTGACTTTGTCTTGTCCGGGTGTTTCAGAGGGTTTTATTGTTGCGCAACAGTTCAGCGAATTCTTCGGCGGGAATCGGTTTGCTGACCAGATAGCCTTGTATCTCGTCGCAGCCGTTCTGTTGCAAATACTCCAACTGTTGCTGCGTTTCGACTCCCTCGGCCAGCGTCGTGAACCCAAATCCCTTCGCCATACCGATAATGGCATTTACAATGGCTTCATCCTCCGGATCATGACCAAGACCCTGCACGAAGGATTGATCTATCTTCAATGTATCCACATGGAAGCGTTTCAGATAACTCAAAGACGAGTAACCCATACCAAAATCGTCAATGGAAAGTTGCACGCCTAAAGCGCTCAGTTTTTCCAGCAAAGAAATCGTGTGCTCGGAATCGACCATCGCGATACGTTCGGTCAACTCCAGTTCAAACAGTTTCGGGTCAAGAGTGGCAACCTGCAGGACCTTCTCAAGCGTTTCGTAAAAATCCGGCTTACGGAACTGCACGGCAGAAAGGTTTATAGCAACAGGAACCAGATGCAATCCTTTCGCCTGCCACTCACTCATTTGTCGCGCAGCTTCCCGCATCACCCAATTATCGATATCAACAATCAAGCCACTTTCCTCAGCGATAGGAATAAAATGCCCGGGAGCAACCAATCCGCGTTCAGGATGACGCCAACGCACCAACGCTTCCACACCCACCATTTGTAAAGTCTTTGTATTGAACTGTGCCTGATAGTGAAGCAGTAGCTGATTGTCTTTGATAGCAATCCGCAACTCCGCCTCCATCTTCATGAATTCGGCTAACTGCTCATGCATTTGGCGTGTGAAGAACTGAAACCCTCCTTGCCCGGTAATTTTGGATCTGAACAAGGCCGCATCCGCTGCCTGAATAAGTCGCTCAAATTCCTGCGCATCATCAGGAAACATCGCAATCCCGATACTGATGGTCAATTCCAGTTTTTGACTATGAATGTCGAATGGCTGAGACACCATTTCAATTAATTTTTTAGCTGTTTGTGCGGCCTGTTCCAGATCAGTCGCAGGTGACAACAAGATAAAATAATCGCCGCTTTGTCTGCATAACGTCTGATCTGGACGCAAACACTCGGCCATACGTACAGACAATTGTTTCAGAAGCCTGTCACCGACACTGGGGCCCAGTGATTCGTTAATAATCTTGAACCTGTCAACATCAATAGACAGCATAGCGAGTTGAGTGCCGGTTTCGCTGGCGTTCGCAATAGCAATGCGTGCAATTTCCAGCAACATATGTCGATTTGGAAGATGTGTAAGCGCATCGTAGTTGCTTAGAAATTTTATGTGATCTTCTTTGGCTCTATGCTCGGAAAGATCAGAAAGTATTGCAATTCTGTTCAGTATTCTGCCCTGCTGATCTTTAACGTCATTGACTGAGAGCCATAGCGGGAACGACTCACCACTTTCCCGTCGGCTGATCAACTCACCTTCCCAGTGACCTGTTTCTTTGATCCGGCTCATTAACCGCAAATGCGTTTCAGAATCATATTTTACTGACCCTATTACACGGGACGGTTTTCCTATCGTTTGTTCATCTTTGTATCCGGTGATTTCTGTGTAAACTCTGTTTATGGCAACAACAATATTCTCTGAATCTGTAATTTCGATACCATCAAGACTTGACTCGAACACCTTGGCATTTAGTTGCAGACTCGCTTCCAGATTTTTGCGTTCAGTGATGTCTGTGGATATTCCGCATAAGCCATAAATACTGCCATCCGGTTTGCGCAATGGCAATTTTACTGACCAGTAATATACCTGCTTTCCCGTGCGGGCAATCAGGTTTGCTTCTTCGCGCTGCACAACTTCACCATGCAAGAGAACACGCTGGTCATTTTCCCTTATTTGCCTGACAGTTTCCTCGTCGAAGAATTCCTCATCGCTGCAACCGATCACTTCTTCACCATGCGCGCCCCACAAATCTAGCGCTGTTTGATTAGCAAAAATGTAACGGCCATCTAAATCTTTTAAATAGATGCAGGCGCCAACATTTTCCAGAATCAAAGAAAATTTCTGCTCGCTTTCCGCTAACTCCTGCACTGATTTGTCTCTCGCTACTTCTCTGTCGAGGTTGTCAAGTGCAAAACTTACATCGCTGGCCATCTCCGTGAGCAAGGCAACAGCTTCACCATCGAATGCATTGATATGCGGATTATAAACGTTAAGTACTGCGAAGGGCTTGTCGCCACGGTTGATTGGGAACGCAGCAGCAGAGTTCCAACGAAATTCTTTAGCCAGTGTGTGCCAGGACTTAGTATTAGGTGCGCTTACGTAGTCATTGACTATCACCACTCTGTTCTCGCGCATGGCAGCACCAGTAGGTCCTTGCCCTTCCGCCAGGTCCGCATCGGCAGATATGACAATCTCATCTAGATAGGCCAGGCCGGAGCCATACCTTGCTATGGGTTCTATCAACTGACTCTCAGGGTTCAAGCGGCCAATCCACGCCATGCGCATGCCACCAAACTCCACCGCAATCTTGCATATCTCCATCAACAGAATTTTTTCATCCATTGCGTGCACAATAGAGTGATTCGTGGCGCTCAATGCTTTATACAATTGCGTCAGGCGTTCAATTCGCAATCGCGACTTTTTATGCTCACTAAGGTCGCGCATGATTGTGAAGTAGCTGGTGGCACCCAGCCTGCTGGCGCTAACTTCCGCCGGAAATTCGTGACCATCTTTGCCATGATGCACCCATTCGGCGATGTATGGTTTGCCAGGCTCAATGATGTCCAATTCCGACTCAACTCGCGCAGCTTCCTGTTCAGCGAGAATATCCGGCAAACTAAGTTTAAGCAGTTCCTTATAGGTATATCCCAGCATTTTCAACGCAGCGGGATTTGCATCAATCAGTTTGTGATCGCGCGTGAAGACAAGAATGCCGTCGCCCGCTTGTGCGAACAGATTACGGAATCGCGACTCTGCCTTATATCTGTCTCTGGCGATCAGCCACACGAGCCAGGCGAGCGCCAATGTCAGCGCAATTCCTGCCAACCTCACCCTCAGGCTTCTGTCGTTGGCCAGCACCGATGCTTCAAACGCTGACGTGGTGGCGGTCTGCAATGTCCAGGACCGCCCACCTATCTGCAACTGTCTTTGTGTGCGATATGCACCAACCTCAGTATGCTGTGAGCTGTATAGCTGATTCGTGCTGACGGGTGCCCCATCATAGATCTCGAGTTTGATGTCCGGGTTGAGTTCTTTTGCTAACCCCTGCATCAGATCATCCATGCGAAATGGCACATCGACCCAACCACGAATAGCCGCTCGGCGTTGCGCAACAGTTTCCGTATTAGCGGTGGAATCGTAAACGGGCAGATACATGGCAAAGGCGAGCGGAGCCTCTTCGCTGCCTCCGGCATCCTGGACTAATGTGAGGGGTGCAGTGATGGAAATTTGATCCCGCACAAGCGTGTTTTCCATGGCGGCCAGCGCTGCAGGGACTGTAAATGTATCGAAACCCAAGGCTGCGGTGTTGGTCTGTAGTGGCTCTATATAAGCGATTGGCGCGTAGTTCGCGCGAACTCCGGCAGGGAAAACAGCATAGTTCGGGAATCCCAGTTGGCGCATTTCCTGCTCGTGCAGCTCTTTCTCCTCTGGGGAGAGGAAGGGCACGTAAGCAACTGCCTGAATACCCGGAAGACCCCGGGAGATATCCAACAAACCGACAAAATTCTGGAACTCGTTCCGGGACACACTTTGTGAGCCACGGAACAGACCTAGAACTCCACGCATGGCAACCTCGAAGGTGCTAATGCGGTTAGCGATAGCGGCGGCAATTTGATCTGAGTTGGTGGACAAGGAGTTGGTGAGATGGATGTCACGGGCAGCAAGGTCGCTTTGCCATACATAATTGTTGGCTGTATAACCAGAAATTAGTACCAATCCGGCTGCCAGCCAGGGAACACTCTTACGGCCTACTTTAATCAGACGCTGCAAAGGCATAAGCGGAATCTACAATCTATTTTTTATTCGCGACTCTAGGCGTCTGTATGGGCGAAGTCCAGTAACATTCAACGAAAGACGTGTCTAACTGTAACTATTGCTGGATTCTTCGAAGTATTGCTAATGGCCGCATGGTAGACTGCGTCACTATTGAGAGAAAATTATGAAACCCGGAATCCCGATGAAAAGTCTTACCACGCCTTCCTCTTCTTTTCAGCCTTGCTCACTACGGCCATTTTTATTTATTGCAGTTATTGCCTTAACATCCTGCAACAGTATCGACTCTCGCAACCAGGAACCTGAAGCTCCGGCACCGGTTGCAATACCAAGCCCCAACAGAGATATCCTTGCTGGCACCGGCATTCAGCCAAATGTGGTCAGCACCATTGAGCCGGAAGATTACGAGGACCCATTCATTCGTCTGAATCGCGTTATTTTTGCTTTCAATGATGTGTCCTATCGTTATGCGATTATTCCAGCCGCGCGCACCTACCTGAACGTGACACCTGCTCCGGTCAGAAGCAGCATTGGCAACTTTTTTAACAACATCAAAACGCCCATCACTGCCGTCAATCACTTGCTGCAAATGAAGCCTCGCGAAGCCGGCGTGGACATCATGCGTTTCGCCATTAATTCAACCATTGGCATAGCCGGACTGTTCGACCCGGCAAGCACCCGCTTTGAAATGCCACGTAACGATACCGGGATGAGTGAAACCCTGCGTCACTATGGCACAGGATACGGTGCGTATCTGGTGTTGCCGTTTATTGGCTCATCGAATGTGAGAGACGGCTCTTCCTTGTTCATCGATGGTTATCTCAATCCGCTGCGCTATATGTTGGACCAACCTGAATCAACTGTTGTGCGTGTGTTCGATAATTTTCAAGAGTTCGCGCCAGCGGCAGAGGCTTATCTGACTCTGCGCGAAGAAAGCCAGGATCTGTACATATTCATGCGCAACCTCCATCTGCAGGGATTACAACGAGATGCCGAGTACCAATAATTTGCTCAACGGCTTTATTGATCTTTTGCTTCGCTGGCCAAAGCTCGTCCTTGTTTTATTTCTGTTATTGACTATTGCTTTAGCTGCGAAAGCTAGACAGTTTGATATTGATGCGTCGCCCGATACATTGCTCACAAAAGACAATCTGCTTTACACGCAAACCCAACTGGTTAATCAACGTTTTTCGCCGCAGGAATTCCTGCTGGTTACCTACACCCCCAAAACACATCCCGTTATCTCCGCGGAAACCTTTGCTGCTATAAGCTCACTCAGCGGTGAGTTGCTGGCCCTTGAGCGCGTGCAATCCGTGCGCTCCATTCTGAATGTCCCTGTGTTCCCGCAGGGGCAGGGGCTGTTGTCCGCTGATATCGATCTCACCCAAATGACGATTGAGACAGGCGATTATTCGCTGGATGTATTGCGCGAGGAATTTACCGATCACCCTATCTACGAAAATCTGTTGATCAACGAAGACATGACCGCAGTGGCGTTGCAGGTTCTGTTCCGCAGCAATGCAGAGTTGCAGGATCTGGACGCGCAAATCACTGCGTTGAACCAACGCTATCAGGACGAAAGCATTACCGAAGAAGAAACTGCAGAGCTTGAACGCCTGGAAGAACAGGTTGCGCCATTGCGCAAAGAGTTAAGCGAAATCCGCGTGCAGGAGATTGAAGAGATGCGTCGCATCATCGTCAACTATACTGACGACGCGGACATTCATATGGGTGGCGCGCATGTACTTGGCTATCAGCTGATTCAGATAATCACCAATGATCTGGTCGTATTTGGCAGTGCGATAGCCATCGGTATCTGTCTGATGCTGCTGCTTCTGTTCAGGGCATTGCGTTGGGTGATGATTCCAATTCTGTGCTGCATAGTCAGTGTTGTTTCCACGATGGGTTTGTTTGCCATTTTTGGCATCAAGGCAACAGTGATCTCATCCAATTTCATTGCGCTGCAATTGATACTGACACTTGCCCTCGTGATCCATTTGGTTGTGCAATTTCGGGAGATCTCAGCAGCAGACTCAGATATTTCACAGAAAGACGCGATACGTGAAACGCTGCGCCGCAAGATAGGACCGTGCTTTTTTGCCGGCTTGACTACATCGGTGGGTTTCGGCTCTCTGGTGTTCAGCGGTATTCAGCCTGTGATCGATTTCGGCTGGATGATGATCATCGCGATGTTTTTCTCGATACTTGTCAGCCTGACACTGTTCCCGGTTTTGCTGGAAGTTCTGTCCAAAAAGGCACAACGCGAGGACCTGGCGATTACCGGCAAACTGGTGAGCGCACTTGGCAATGTTTCGCTGCGCAGACCCTGGCTGGTTGGTGTGCTCAGTTTGTTGGTGGCGGCGTTCAGCGTGTCGGGCGTGTTACTGCTGAATGTTGAGAACAGCTTCATCAACTATTTTAAAAAATCCACACTGGTGCATCAGGAACTCGCGTATATCGATCAGGAGTTCGGTGGTTCCACGCCGCTGGATCTGGTTTACACATCGCCTGATCGCTCCGAGAATCCCGACATTGTGATGTCAGCTATTACGGTGCAGACGCTGCAACTTATTCAACATCGCATGAGCGAATTTGAGGCGACGGGACGAATCCTTTCTGCCGTTAACCTGACCGATCTGGCCAGAGAGCTAAACAACAACAGGCCGCTTACCGAATATGAACTCACAGCCGCCTACTGGCTGATGGATGAAGATTTCAAGGATGATTTGCTTGGCGCATTCTACAATGTTGATACCGGCGAAGCGCGCATCAATATCTGGATCAAGGATCTGACTGAAGATCTGAACCGGGCAGAACTGCTGGAAGAGATTCATGCGACCATGGAAGAGATTGGCATTCCGCAGTCCAGTTACACACTGACTAATCTGTTCGTCCTGTATCAGGATATTCTGCAACGACTTTTCACATCGCAAATCATGACACTTGGCTTGGTTTATATTGTGCTGACGCTGACATTCCTGGTGATTTTCCGTTCCATCCCTGTAGCCATCGCCGCGATCATTCCCAATATTCTTTCTACACTGGCGATTCTTGGCGTGATGGGTTGGTTGGGTATTCCGCTTGACCTGATGACCATCACCATCGCCGCCATTGCGATGGGTATTGCCGTAGATGATACCATTCACTTCATCCACCGGTATCTGGACGAGCGCGAGAGCAATAATTATGAAGAGGCGATCAAGAACACGTTGGCCAGTGTTGGCGTTGCGATCATGTACACCTCTCTGCTGATTGTCGTAGGATTCTCGATGCTTGGTTTCTCAGACTTCGTACCCAGTATTTTGTTCGGATTACTGACTGCGTTATCAATGGTGCTTGCCCTGCTGACCGGCCTTTGTCTGTTGCCGGTCTTGTTGAAATTGCTGGTGGAAAAACGCACTATTGCGCAAACCAGCGCTGCCTGAATCGTAATTTTTAAAACGCCTAGCCGCGAGACATTACACAATAATAATGGCTGACTTAAAATCACAAACCGGTAACTCACAACCAGATAGGTCACAACCCGGTACCGCCCCTACAGATTCCAGACAAACCAGTCTCTCGCCACCGGCCTGGTACTTCTGCAAATCAGTTATCAAGTTCTTCTTCAGTCCCGCGCTGCGTGAATCCAATAATCATCTTCCACCAGCCGGCCACACCGTGCCCGCCGATTTCAGCGGTGTCTGTGTCGCCACCTCCGCCGACCCCGCCTGCGATGCCTATGTTATAGAAAGGCTGACCGAGCTGGGCATAACGCATGTCCGCCTTGATTACAGCTACGATAGCCCGGGCGAGCACGGCAGCAGACTGCTGGAAGGACTGCTCGGTAATAACTTCAAAGTGATGCTGCATCTGGTGCAGCCGTTGGAAGAAGCAAAGCGGATGAAGCATATCGAGACGCAACTGCGTTGGCGTCAGTTTGTTGCCGACACGCTGGATGATTGGGGCGCGCAGGTAGAAATCATTGAGATTGGTTCCACGGTAAATCGCCGTCGCTGGGCTGGTTACACCTTACCCGGATTCACCGCCTGCTGGACTATTGCGTTCCTTGAAGCTAAACAACGTAATCTGCGCATTTCCGGGCCCAATATCAGCGATTTCGAGCCTCTGTACACTATTGCATTACTGGATTTGTTATATGACTCACAGCAGCTCCCTCAGTACTACACCAATAACCTTTTTGTAGAGCGCGTGATTCAACCGGAAGTCTACGACCACAGAATCTATGGCGTGCTGCTGGCACCGCTGGTGCGCTACAACCTGATCAGGAAGGCGCGCCAGTTAAAACAAATTGCGGAGCGCAAAGGCATAGACGGCATGATCTGCTCTTACGTGAGCTGGACGCTGCCACGCATCAAACGCTTCACACCGGAAGCCACCGCCAAGCAGGCTGATTACCTGACCCGGTATCTGGTTCTGGCAGCAGCCTCCGGTGCATTCAAACGTGTGTACTGGGGAGCGCTGATAAACTGCCGCGAGGGGTTGATTGATGATGCCCATGCTGAGTGCCCTAATAACGAGATTGTCACCTACTACAATGAAATCAGCGGCAATAGCGCTCTCTACCGCAAGCGCGCGGCATTTTTCGCACTGCAGGCATTTCAGGCAATTATTCCCGGCTCCGACTATTTAGGTGCGCGCTGTCGCAAAGAAGGTCTGGAGATTCACGAGTTCGTTCGCGACAACCAGCGTGTACACGTGGTCTGGAGTTTGAACAGTACAGCGGCCAGTTTCGTCGATCTGTATCCGGACGGAACCTTGCAACAAGCTGAATGGATAGACCGTGATGGCCGCCCGTTGCCGGAGATACCCTCTCTGGTAAAAGAATCGCCGGTGTATCTCCGTTGGCCGATCAGCACGAATGTAACTGTGAAACCTGACCCCGAGTTGATTTCCGGTCTGGCAATCTGCACTACCGTTTCCGGAAATTATTATTCCTTTCATGATGACAACTGGCAGGGGCTGGTGCTGGCGGATAACAAAGAAGACGCCGACAAGTTGTTTGCTGTATTACACCCGGACAAAATCAACGAACAGTCGCGAACTGGTTCATTACGCAATGCACGCAATGCCATCTGGACTATCGATGATCCGCGCAGCGAATCAGAGTTGCTGGTAGTCAAACAACCGGTGAGATTAAGCTGGAATAAGAAACTGACAGAAAGATTCAAACACTCCAAAGCGCAACGCAGTTGGAATGGCGCCTGCGAATTGCTACGGCGTGGTATTGCGACCCCTATGCCTGTTGCATATTTCGACAATAGGAATGAGGTTGATCTTCTGCGAAATTGGTATGTGTGTGAACTGGAGGAGAATAATGTATCTGCCAGACACTTCATGACCGAATTTTCTGCAGGGGCGACTGAGGCGTACGGCATCGGCATGCAAAGCTTTTTGCATCAGTTGTGCGAGTTCGTCCTCAATCTGCATCAACGCGGCGTTTTCTTCCGTGACCTGTCCGGAGGAAATGTGCTGACTCAACAGGTTGCTGATGGGCTGCTCACTTTCTCACTGATCGATACGGCACGCGCACGGTTTTATCACGAGCCACTGGTTATAAAAGATCGTCTTGCGGATTTGGTGCGCTTGCTGCATAAACTGCACTGGGAAGGACGGGAAATATTTCTTGAGCAATACTTTGCTGCTATCGACAAACCGTTAAAGCCCATTCACAAATTGCACTTTCGTCTTTACGATTTTAAGGCGGGTTTGAAACGAGCGCAGAAGAAGAGAAAGAAGAAATAGTTTTTCAAGCGAAACCTTTACCCCCCAGAAAAATCAAAACCCGACTTCTGCGGAAAAACACCAAACAATCCACCCGTGTGAATGAAGACAATGTCCCTGGCATCCTGCAAACACCCGCTCTGCATTTCCTGCAGCATCCCGTGGAATGCTTTGCCGGTGTATACCGGGTCCAGAAAAATACCCTCGGTACGCGCCAGCAAACTGATGGTGTCGAAAATTTCCTTATCTGCTTTGCCATAACCCGGGCCCACGTAACCATCCACCGTGTTAACGGCAAGATTCGCCACAGCAAAATCAGCCGGCAGCGATGCGGCATAGCGCATTAGCCACGCGCCCGCATCTGCATGAAACTTCTGGTGGAAATATGCCGCATCATCACACACATTGAATGCGAATATACTCGTATTCAGCCCGAATAATGCGTTGCCAACGATCAGCCCGCTTTGTGTGCCGCCAGATCCGGTTGCGACAACTATCGCGTCAGGAGATATTTTTTGATCTTGAAAATCCTGCTGTAATTCCCGACATGCGGCAACGTATCCCCACAGTCCGATTTCATCGCTGGCACCGATTGGAATGAAAAAAGCTTTTTTTCTTTTACGTTGGTATTCTTTCTGCAGATCCGCGGCTATTTCCGCATGGCGGTGGTAGTCTTTATCAGGAACATAACTGACAGTTGCACCGGCCAGATAATCGAGCAGTAAATTACCATCGATAGTTGCTGGTCGCTCGCCGCGCAAAACCAAATGCACTTGCAAACCCAGGCGCGCACCCAACACGGCTGTCGCCCTGCAATGATTCGACTGAACTCCGCCGCAGGTGATTATCGTGTCGCAACCTTCGCTCAACGCCTGCGCAAGAGAAAATTCCAGTTTGCGCACTTTGTTGCCGGACACTTCCGTGCCGGTGAGTTCATCGCGTTTGATCCAGATAGTTTTTGCGCCCGCTTGCACATCGAAACGCGTTAACTTGAGCAACGGTGTTGGCAGCCTTGCCAATTCAAGCTTGGGCGGAAATTGAATCACAGCTATCTCCTGAAAAAACAAAAGGCCGTTGCACGCTGTGCTCCGGCCTTTCGGATACGCTTGAGCTGGAGTTACTTGGTTTCAGCCACTGGGCGGAACTTCTCGCTGTACAAAAAGAAATTCGTCAACACGGCGCGCAAATGAATCGATGCGTTCAGATTATCGATCAGCTCAGAACTCATACGCTTCTGCGCAACCACAAATTTCAGAGCGGCACTGGCTTTTTTTACGTCGTCAACGATTACCTGTTCAAACTCGTCCGTGCTGTTCTGCAAACTGTCTTTGATTCGAAGCATGGCATCCAGCATGTTTTTCACTGTAGGGCCAGCATGGGGAGGTGGAGTCTTGGCCTCCTCATGCGGGGGTCTGCCTTGCGCTGCGTATGCCAGAAGAAACTCATACCCTGCTTCGATTACATCAATATCTTCTTCTATGTTGTTCACTTCTTCTCTTCAACCTTCCAGCGACTTGGATCGTGATTCTCTCTCATCTCATCTTCTGAAATCCAGCCCGTCACCATGGAGCGGGTGTAGAAGCGCTTTTCCGGACGCAGAGCGAAATAGATATGAATGGCGGTGAACGCAATCAGCGACAGCGTTGCCAGACCGTGCAACAGGAACATCAGGCCCAGTTGTGCTTCGTCTGCCACACTTGGGCGATTCCACCACGGTGTATTCATATTCAGCATCAGGATGACTCCGGTGACGATGACAGCAATGACCAGCACTGTCATTGCCCAGTGCATACCCTTTTGTTCGAATGAGTATTTGCCTGGCTTTTTGGTTTCATCAAATGGCTCACCGAAATCGCTTGGCCCCAGCAGCATTGACTTGAAGTCCTGCCAGAACAATGCACGAATAGTATGGAATATCACCACGAAGGTGAGCACCAGGCCGGCAATCCAGTGAATATCCAACCAGGCGAAGCGCAGGCCGATTATGGGTGCAGTGCCGGTCACGATCAGAACGAGGACGCTGGCTGCCATTATCCAGTGGAAAGCCCTGTCAATGGCGGCGTGTCTGCTGACGCGCTTGCCTTCCGGAGAAGGTTTGGCTCTCTTCTTGGCCAGTGCAGCCATGAAAATAGCGTGACCAGCCAGCAGGATCAGTGCAGCAACGGCTACGACCCAGAGCAGATCCCATGAAACTCCGAGGATGACTTCCTCGCCCCAGACATCGTATTTATAGCGAACTATTTCCACTATTGACCCCTTATGCTTTCCATATGTAATTATTGTGATGATTTTTTATAGTTATTCGGCGGCGTTCCTGCATTTGAGGCGATCAAGGTTAATCCACCTACCCCCATTTATCAAGCCCGGAATATAAGCATTCCAGCGCATATACAGCGTTTCCAAAGGGTAGATTGTCAGCATATTCAGTCATTATTGGGCGCTGTCGCAACGTTGGCTCAGACTGCCGTTTCCGGCCCCGCCCGGCAACTTGACTTATTTTGTTACGGTGGTATTGTGTCCAGCCCCCATAAAACACGCTTGCAATTCCCACAATGTAGTCGGTGTCGAAAGACCCCAGACAATCCTTGACCGGGAATTTGACAGCGGCTGAACGGGAAATTGAACACCGTACACAAGATGAGACTTTGCGATTTATGAACAACGAAGCCCATTACCCCTTAAAGTTCGGCTATCCTCAGAAGACCGGTCTCTATGATCCGGCCAATGAGAAAGATTCCTGCGGTGTAGGCTTTGTTGCAGATATCAAGGGCCGTCCCAGTCATCAGATCATGCTGGACGCCTATCACCTGAACTCACGCATGGATCACCGTGGTGGTTGCGGCTTTGAAGCCAATACGGGCGATGGCGCGGGCATATTGATGGCATTGCCACATACGTTCTTCGCAGAGATTGCCGCTGATGAGCTGGGTGTTACGCTACCTGCCGAAGGCGAGTATGCCGTTGGGAATATTTTCCTGCCTCAGAAAGCTGATGAGCGCGCCAAATGCCGCGAAATTATTGCAAAGATAGTTGCTGAAGAGGGCCAGGAATTGCTTGGCTGGCGCACTGTTCCCGTGGATGCCGAAGGTGCTGACGTTGGGCCTGCCGCAAGAATGGCACAGCCCGAAATTGAGCAGTTGTTCATCGGCGCCATGGGCATGAGCGATCGCGAGGCTTTCGAGCGCAAACTCTATATCATTCGCAAACGCTTCACGCACCGTCTGCGCGGCGACACGTCATTGACTGAAGCCAAAATGGTTTACGCCTGCAGCCTGTCAACCAAGGTGATGGTATATAAAGGTATGCTGACACCGGGTCAGTTGTTCCCTTTTTACCTGGACCTGACCAATCCGCAGTTTGAAACGCATATGGCGATGGTGCACTCGCGCTTCAGCACCAACACGTTCCCGTCGTGGGACAGAGCGCAGCCAAACCGTTTCATGAGTCACAACGGCGAGATCAACACGCTGCGCGGCAACGTCAACTCCATGGTTTCACGCGAAGGCACGGTCAAAAGCGAACTGTTCGGACCTAAACTGTCAGACCTGTTCCCTGTGATTGATTCAGACTGCTCGGACTCCGGCTCTTTCGACGCCGTACTTGAGTTCATGCTGATGTCTGGTCGTACGCTGCCCGAATCCGTCATGATGATGATTCCGGAAGCCTGGCAATCAGACGTCAACATGTCGCAGACCAAGAAAGATTTTTACGAGTTCCACTCGGCGCTTATGGAGCCCTGGGATGGTCCTGCTTCTATCGTTTTCTCTGACGGGCAATACATTGGCGCCGTCCTCGATCGCAACGGTTTGCGCCCCAGCCGCTATTATGTGACACATGACGACAAGGTCATCATGGCATCCGAAGTTGGCGTGCTGAATGTGGACCCTGCCAATGTGAAAATCAAAGGCCGTCTGCAGCCAGGCAAGATGTTCCTGCTGGACTTTAAACAAGGTCGATTGATTCCTGATGAAGAACTCAAGCTCGACATCGCAGGTCGTCGTCCTTACGGCGAATGGCTTGCCAATCAAAAAATTACGCTCGACCACATTGCTACCGACAGCGCAGCGCACTCGCTGGATGCAGAAAATGTTATGCAGCGTATGCAGGCGTTTGGTTATACCGTAGAAACCATGCATTTCATGTTGATGCCATTGGTCACCGAAGTACGTGATCCGCTTGGCTCCATGGGTAACGATTCCGCGTTGGCGTGTCTGTCTGACAAGTCGCGCATGATTTACGACTATTTCAAGCAATTGTTCGCGCAGATCACCAACCCTGCCATCGATTCCATTCGTGAAGAAGTGGTCATGTCACTGGAGTGTTTCATCGGACCCGAGGGCAATCTGCTCGATACCGATGAGTCGCAGGCTAAACGGCTAAGCTTGCAGCACCCAATACTTTCCAACAAAGAGTTGGCAAACATTCGTGACATGAATTTCCGTGGTATGCGCACGAAGGTAATTGATATTACTTATCCGGCAGGCGTGCAGAACGGCTACCGCGATGCGCTGGACAGAATCTGCAGCGAAGCAACGCAGGCTATCAGCGACGGGTTTTCCTTCGTCATTCTGTCTGACAGAAAAATAGCCAGAGACCGCATTCCGTTGAGCGCATTGGTGGCATGTGGCGCTGTGCATCATCATTTGATTGGCGGCCACCAACGCAGTCGTATTGGTCTGATACTGGAAACCGGTGAAGCGCGTGAAGTGCATCACCACTGTCTGCTTACCGGTTACGGCGCGGACGCCATCAACCCGTATCTGGCTTTCGAAGCGTTGTGGCAGGCCCGCAATGAAGGCCTGCTGGGTGATTTGTTCAGTAATGAAGATGAGTTGGTTTACACCTATAAGAAAGGTGTTGCCAAGGGCATGCTGAAAGTCATGGCCAAGATGGGCATCTCTACTTTGCAATCCTATAAAGGCGCGCAGATATTCGAAGCGGTCGGCCTGGCCGATGAAATCATTCAGCGCTGTTTCGTGGGTACGGCCAGCCGCGTGCAGGGCGTCAATTTTGATGTATTGATTGAAGAGACAGAACGTCGTCATCAAGTGGGTTACCCGACCATAGCCAGTAATCGTTTGCCTGTGCTGCATAATCCGGGCGAGTTCCACTGGCGCAGTGGCGGCGAAGGTCACATGTGGGACCCGACCAGCATTTTCAATATACAGGTGGCGGCCCGCAATAATAATGTGGATGCGTATGCCACATTTGCCAAACATACGAATGAACAGACGACACGAAATTGTACGTTCCGTGGTCTGCTGCAATTCAAAACCGGTATTAATGCACCTGTAGCACTGGATGAAGTGGAATCAGCTGCTGACATTGTCAAGCGCTTTGCTACCGGCGCCATGAGTCTGGGTTCGATCTCTACTGAGGTGCATGAAGCGCTGGCCATCGCGATGAATCGCATGGGCGGCAAATCCAACACAGGAGAAGGTGGAGAAGATTCGTCACGCTTCAGCCCGATGCCTAACGGTGATTCCAAGCGCTCCTCCATCAAGCAGGTAGCCTCAGGACGTTTCGGTGTCACTATTTGGTATCTGAACAATGCGGATGAGTTGCAGATCAAGATTTCGCAAGGTGCCAAGCCTGGTGAAGGCGGCGAGCTGCCCGGAGGCAAGGTAGACGATTATATTGCCAGCCTGCGTCACTCCACACCCGGCGTTGGTTTGATCAGCCCACCACCGCATCACGATATTTATTCAATTGAAGACATCGCACAACTTATACACGATTTGAAGAATGCGAATCGTGATGCGCGTATCAGCGTGAAACTGGTTTCGGAAATCGGCGTTGGTACTATCGCTGCCGGCGTCACGAAAGCCAAAACAGATCACCTCGTTATTGCCGGTCATGACGGCGGCACCGGTGCGTCACCATTAACATCAATCAAGCACGCAGGTCTGCCATGGGAACTGGGCTTAGCGGAAACGCATCAGACTCTGGTGATGAACAATCTGCGCTCACGCGTTGTGCTGCAAACCGATGGTCAATTGAAAACCGGCCGCGATGTTGCCATTGCTGCACTGTTAGGCGCTGAGGAATTCGGCTTTGCTACTGCCCCACTGATTACGCTGGGCTGCATCATGATGCGCAAGTGTCATTTGAATACCTGCCCTGTAGGCATAGCAACGCAGGATAAAGAGCTGCGCAAAAAATTCAAAGGCAAACCGGAGCATGTAGTGAATTACCTGTTCATGGTTGCCGAAGAAATGCGCGGCATCATGGCGCAACTTGGCGTGCGCACTGTCAATGAGATGATTGGTCGCGTGGACTTGCTGGAAACCAGCAACGCCATCCGTCATTGGAAAGCCAGTGGTCTGGACCTGAGCGCCATCCTCGCGCCTGCCAGAAAAGTTTTCGAGAACACGGAAGTCTATCAGACCATCACCCAGGATCATGGTCTGGAGAAAGCACTGGATAACCAGCTTATTGAACTGTCTGCCAAAGCGTTGGCGACTGGCGAGAAAGTCAATATCGAACTACCAGTGATTAATATCAATCGTGTGGTAGGCACCATGCTTTCCAGTGAGGTCGCAAAGCGTTGGAAAGAAGAAATGCTGCCGGAGGATACCATCAACATCAAGCTCACCGGTTCTGCAGGGCAGAGCCTGGGAGCCTGGTTGGCGAAGGGTATTACCATCACTGTCGAAGGCGATGCTAATGACTATGTAGGCAAGGGGCTTTCCGGTGGCAAGATTATTGTCTATCCGCATAAAGTCAGCACCTTCAAAGCCGAAGAGAACATCATTGCCGGTAATGTGAACCTTTACGGTGCAACCAGTGGTGAGGCGTACTTCCGCGGTATCGTCGCGGAACGCTTCGCGGTTCGTAACAGTGGTGCCACTGCCGTCGTTGAAGGCATCGGCGACCATGGCTGCGAGTATATGACTGGCGGCAAGGTAGTGATTCTGGGCAAAACAGGCCGCAATTTTGGTGCCGGTATGAGTGGCGGAGTGGCGTATGTCTGGAATCCGGACAACGACTTCGAGAAACAGTGCAACATGGATACTTTTGAGTTGGAACCCATGCAGGACACCGCTGATATCGCAGAGTTGAAAAACCTGATCAGTCGTCATCTGCAGTACACGGAATCGACGGTTGCCAAAACCATTCTCGATAACTGGGAGCAATCACTGGCTCAGTTCGTGAAGGTAATGCCTACCGATTATAAACGCGTGCTTGCTGAACGCGCTGCGGATACTCGGATACAAGCGGTTGCAGTCTGATACAGGCAGCGAAGGACTGTTTGTATGGCAAAAGATAGCAGCTTGGAGACTCTTTAGAGAGACAGAATTAAGAGTCACAACAAAAGAATTGGCTTAACTGGATTATATGTAATGGGCAAACCAACTGGCTTCAAAGAATACGAACGACGCGCCGAACCTTATCGGGCGCCCGGGTCACGCTTACTTGACTACAAGGAAATCTACACTGAACACGACGAGTCGCTGCTGGCAGTGCAGGGCGCGCGGTGTATGGATTGCGGCGTGCCTTTTTGTCAGTCGGAAAATGGCTGCCCTGTCTATAACCTGATTCCCGAATGGAATGATCTTGTTTATCAGGGCCGCTGGCGCGAAGCGCTGGACCGTCTGCATAAGACCAATAATTTCCCCGAGTTCACCGGCAGAGTTTGTCCTGCTCCTTGCGAAGGCGCGTGCGTGCTTGGCATTACCGATCCCGCGGTGACCATCAAGAACATTGAGAACGCCATTATCGATAAAGGTTTCGAGAATGGCTGGGTTGTGCCTACCCTGCCCAGTTTCCGCAGTGGCAAGAAAGTCGCCGTGGTTGGCTCTGGTCCTGCAGGACTGGCCGCTGCAGCGCAACTGAATCAGGCAGGTCACGACGTAACTGTTTATGAGCGCGAAGACCGGATTGGCGGGCTGCTGATGTATGGCATTCCGAACATGAAACTCGACAAGTCAGTTGTTGATCGTCGCGTGCGTTTGCTGGAAGCCGAAGGCGTCAAGTTTGTCGTTAACGCTGACATCGGTGGCAAAGGCGCGAACGCCGTTGCCGTTGATAAACTGTTGTCTGAAGTGGACGCGCTTTGTCTGGCTACAGGTGCCACGACTCCCAGAGACCTGAAAATTCCGGGCAAAGAAGGCAAGGGTGTGCATTTCGCGATGGAGTTTCTGACTGCCAACACGCGAAGTCTGCTCGACTCGGAATTGCAGGATGGCAACTACATCAGCGCCAAAGACAAGAACGTTATTGTGATTGGTGGCGGCGATACCGGTACCGACTGTATCGCAACATCACTGCGTCATGACTGTAAAACTCTGGTCAATTTCGAGATCATGCCACGACCCACTGTCGACCGCCCGGCTGATAATCCCTGGCCGCTGTGGCCAAAGATTTATCGTGAAGACTATGGTCATGTGGAGTCCGCGCACAAGTTCGGCAATGACCCGCGGGAGTTTTCTATTTCCGGTAAAGAATTTGTACGCGATGAGAACGGCAATCTGCTGGGCATCAATACCGTAAACGTAGACAGCAAGTTTCAGGAAGTGCCAGGTACTATTAAGTTCTGGGAGGCTGATCTTATTCTGCTGTCCATGGGTTTCCTTGGACCAGAGCATTATGTGAGCGAGCCACTGCAACTGGATCTGGACCCGCGCTCCAATTACAAGGCCGAGTACAGGCAATTCCGTACCAGCAATCCAAAAGTGTTTGCTGCGGGAGACTGCCGCCGCGGTCAGTCCTTAGTAGTGCGCGCTATTGACGAGGGACGTCTGGTGGCCGAGGAGATCAACAGTTTTCTGACGAACTGATCTATTTTCTGAAGAACTGAAGTAGGCATCACTGCTTTCTAAATACAGGGAATCGCTTATGCAAGAGCAAGTATTGGAACTTCAGAATGTCAGCAAGAAATATGGCAGCTTTACAGCCGTAGACAATATCAGCCTCGCAATACCCAAAGGCTCCATCTATGGTTTTCTCGGTCCCAACGGCGCCGGGAAAACCACTACCATCCGCATGATTCTCGACATCATCAAACCTGATTCAGGCACTGTCACCGTGCTCGGCAGCACCTCTGCCGCTGCTGTCAGACACCGTATTGGTTATCTGCCGGAAGAGAAAGGTCTGTACAAGAAAATGAAGGTCTGGGCGATCATCAGTTACTTCGCCAGCCTCAAAGGGCTTGACAGAAAGGCTGCGCGCGCTCGCGCATTCGAACTGCTGGAAACTTATGGTCTGAAAGATTTTGCTGACCAGAAAGTTGAATCGCTTTCCAAAGGCATGGGGCAGAAAGTGCAGGTGTTGTCTGCCGTTGCTCACAAACCCGAGCTGGTCATTCTGGATGAACCTTTCTCCGGACTGGACCCGGTGAATCAGGAAGTGCTGGAGCAATTGATTCAGGACCTGGCCAGCAATGGGCAAACTGTTATCTTTTCCACGCACATTATGCAGCATGCCGAGCGTCTGTGTGATCGCCTGCTGTTGATTACCAAGGGCCAGAAAATTTTTGACGGCACTGTCGAAGAGGCCTGCGCCATTCTGCCTCGCCGTGTACTTATTGAATCAGCAAACGACATCAGTGTTCTCAATCAGTTGCAAGATGTGATGTCAGTACAAGAGAGCGTCCTGCCTGCTGGCCAGGACGCGGATCGCAAGCTCTGGGAAATTTTCCTGCACGAGAATGCCAACCCCCAATCGATTCTGCAAAAATGTTTCGAGAACGGCATTGTGCTGACCCGGTTTGATTACACGCAACCCAGCCTGCACGATGTATTTGTACATCTGGTGAGCACCGATGCAAAGGAGCATGCTTTCCGATGAGAGTGATCTGCCTGATTGCCATGCGCGAGTACGCCGAGAATGTGAAGACGAAAGGATTCTGGATTGGTATTCTTCTGCTACCCGTCATTCTTATATCACTTTTCTTTGTCTCTGAAAGGTTGGCCACTTCCACGCCAACAAGACATTACATACTGATCGATCAGTCTGGTCTCTATGCGGAGGCAGTACAAACTGCTATCCGCCGTGAACATCAGCGCCGCGTGTTACTGGAGTTTGTGCGCTACCTGCAGGACAACCGCAGAGATGTTAATTTCGAATTAGCACCCGCTGACAGTTCTGCACAGATTGATCAATTGATTGGCGATGTAGATGCCGATGAAGTTGCCGCACTGGATCAATGGCTGGACAGTGGTGGACTTTCGTTTGCTCTTGCCATGTCAGGCGCCAGCCTCAGAGAAAATGCTCCAGCATTCGTAGAGCCGCGCGAGCAGTTTATTGCAGCACAATTGCCGGCTGCTATTGATGCCAATAGTTCTCCTGAAGAAATTATCGAACAGTTACGACCGTACTTGAACGGAGAAAGACGACTGGACGTGGATGGCCAGCGGGTACCCTTGTTTGCGGTCATCCTTATTCCGGAAGATATTAATCAGGATATTGTGCGACCCGGTACTATAACTCCACCTTCAAGCACTGCCGGCATTCAGTACTGGGCCAGCAACCTCACCGATACTCGTCTCTCCAACGCAATACAAAACAGCGTCAACAGCAGTATTCGCAATAATGAATACGCTGCCCGGGGCATTGCTACAAGTACAGTGCGAGATGTGCAGCGCACGCGCTTACCTGTAAGCAGGCTGGACCCGAAAAAAGAAGTGGGCGAGGAAAGTGTGAGCGTGGCAGATACATTCCGGCAATGGGCTCCCGTTGGTTTTGTTTACCTGATGTTCGTCACGTTGATGCAAAGCGTTCAATACCTTCTCAGCAATACCATCGAGGAAAAAGCCAACCGTATCATTGAAGTTCTGCTCGCATCTGTCACACCCAGCGAACTGATGATGGGTAAACTGCTTGGCATTGGCTTGAGCGGCATCACAACTATTGCTACCTGGATACTGTCATTCATGTTGTTTATCCAGTTCTATCAAAGCAGCGAAACAGAAATGATTGGGCAGATACTTAATGTGTTGTTAGGGTCGGATCTTATTCCTTATTTCATCTTCTATTATCTGGCCGGTTATGCATTGTATGCCGGCATTTTTCTGGCGATCGGCAGCCTGTGCAACACGTTGAAAGAAGCGCAGAGCCTGATGATGCCGATGATGATGATTTTGATAGTGCCGCTGGTTACGATGACCTTCATAGCACGTGACCCGAACGGTACTGTGGCAAGAGTCATGTCATGGATACCACTGTTTACGCCGTTTACCATGATGAACAGAGCTGCTGCCCAACCACCGATGGTGGACGTGGTTGGCACTACTATTGTTTTGCTTGCCAGCGTTGCTCTGGTATTGTGGCTATCCGGCAAGGTCTTCCGACAGGGAGTGCTGCGTACCGGACAACCTCCGCGACTGCTTGAGTTATTGCGCATGCTAAGAGGCTGATTTTCCCAGAAACGTTGTTGCACGCACCACGCGCAGCCACAGAAGAGAGTAGTTGATGAATACAGTCAGACGACAGGTAATGGAATCCCGGGTGTTCATCGGGTTGCTTGTCACATTTACCGTCTTGTTTGTTTTGCTGCTGCGCCCTTTTTGGGGAGCTATCTTCTGGGCAGTAGCGATGACCGTTATATTCTTCCCCTTGCAGAAATACTTACTTGTTCGCTTAGGAGGCCGCTCCAATACCGCCGCCCTGCTCACGCTATTGATTGGTATCGTGGTTGTCGTTTTACCGGTCGTTGTGCTCATTTTTGCTTTTGTCCGGGAAGGGGCTCAGTTGTATCAACTCATCGAGAACGAGGAGATCAATCCAGCAACGTTTGTGGAAAGCATAGGCAATAGTGTCCCGATCATCCCCGAACTTCTGCAGCGTGTGGGTATTGATACCCGCAATATCAGGCAGTTCCTTTCCACCTCTGCCGTGACTATCAGCGAGTGGGTAGCTCAACAGGCCCTGCAATTCGGGCGCAACACTATCAGCTTTACTTTGCGCCTTGCCCTGATGCTCTATCTCACCTTCTTTCTGCTTCGCGATGGCGAGAAAATGACCGGTTGGATGCGTAAAGCATTACCGCTGGGTGGAGAACGTAAGCAACTCGTCTTCGACAAATTTGTTGAGGTAACCCGCGCAACTATCAAGGGCAATCTCGTGGTTGCTGCTGTGCAGGGTGCGCTGGGTGGCCTCATATTCTGGCTTCTGGACATTCCTGCGCCGATACTCTGGTCTGTCGTCATGGCATTCCTGTCCTTGATACCGGCAGTGGGCGCTTCTCTGGTGTGGGGGCCGGTTGCCATTTATCTGTACTCCACAGGCGCCTGGGTAGCGGCCTCGATACTCGTCGCCTATGGCGCAATCATTATTGGTCTGGCTGATAATGTATTGCGCCCCATCCTGGTTGGCCGTGACACCAAACTCCCGGACTATATGGTGCTGTTCTCCACACTGGGGGGCTTGTCGCTTATGGGTATAAACGGCTTTGTAGTTGGCCCGTTACTCGCAGCCCTGTTCCTGACTTTCTGGACCAGCTTCATCAAGCACAATAACAGCGGCACAGAGTAAGGTGCGCGTTACACCTGACTTACGCTAGAATACTTCCCCATTGGATCCGACATCCGGCCGTTTGCCGGGGGGTAGTATTTTGACAGGGGCACCATTTTGAACAACAGCAAGATCGCCTTCATCGGCGCCGGTAATATGGCCAACAGCCTGATTCGGGGGCTGCTGTCAAAAGGCGCGCAGGCCCAAAATCTGTTTGCCTGCGACCCCGATGCAAAGAAACTGAGTACACTGCATGAAGAATGTGGAATCGTCACTGGCAGTATGGCTGACATTGCCAAACAGGCAGATGTGGTGCTGTTAGCGGTAAAACCGCAGGTAATGCCTGAAGTTTGTAAGTCGCTGGCGCCCCTGCTGGCGGAACGTTCCTGTCTCATCATTTCCATTGCTGCAGGAATTCCATTAAGCAGCATGCAATCGTGGCTGGGCGACAGTGTTGCAATCGTGCGCTGCATGCCGAACACGCCGGCTCTGGTATCCGCCGGAGCGACGGGTATGTACGCCAACGCAAAAACTACTGCGGATCAGACGCAGTTGGCCGGAGGTATTCTGGCTGCAGTAGGCATTGTCTGCTGGCTGGAGCAGGAGCAGGACATCGATGCGGTGACGGCGTTGTCCGGCAGTGGCCCTGCCTATTACTTCCTGATGATGGAAGCGATGGAAGCTGCAGCTGTCAAACTTGGTTTGTCTACTGACGTTGCCAGACAGTTAACTTTACAGACAGCAATGGGTGCAGCGCTGCTGGCCACTGGCAGCAATGTGCCTCCCGCAGAATTACGCGCACGAGTAACATCACCGGGCGGCACCACCGAACAGGCGATTAAAACATTCCAGAGCAAGGGGTTCGAGCAGCTGGTTGAGAAGGCTATGGAGGCGGCGCAACGGCAGTCTGTGGAGTTGGCCCGGAATGTCACTTAAAAATGCTTAGCAGTTAGAAGCAAGAATTCAATGTTGTAAAAGAATTTGACCGCAAGAAGAGAGAACCGATATGGGAGCTTTTGGAGAAATAGGCGCATTACTGGTCAGCAGTCTTGGTGGACTCTTACTGCTCGCCGTTTTATTGCGCTTTCTGTTGCAATTGGCACGTGCTGATTTCTACAACCCGATTACTCAAGCTATTGTGAAGATTACCGATCCGGGTGTGCGCATCTTTCGCCGTTTCATTCCGGGGTTTCGTGGTGTAGATTTCTCAACGCTGGTGTTGGCGCTGGTTTTACAAATAATCTTTACTTCTCTGCTCATCATATTCAACGGTTTCAGACTTCCGGGTTTTAATATCATCCTCACTTGGTCCGTAGTTGGCTTGTTGTCTTTCATTCTGAATATCTATTTCTGGTCGATTGTAATTTCTATCGTCTCCAGTTTCATTGCACCCTTCAGCACCCATCCCGCGCTGACGCTGGTGCGCCAGTTGACTGAACCTGTGATGGCTCCTTTCAGAAAAATTCTGCCGGCGATGGGCGGCTTGGACTTCTCTCCCATTTTCGTGTTTATAACCATTCAGATTATTCAAAGCGTGTTTATTGCAAGAGTGCCTCTGAATCCGGCTTTGGTACTGGGAATCTAACCGAACCATGCCAAAGCATATTTTCGAAAATTCAGTAGGGATCGTTACTCCCGCTCTACATCACTTTGATGAACCGTTAACGCTGCGCAGCGGGAAAATTCTGCAAAGCTATGATTTGATGGTGGAAACGTACGGTGAGTTGAACGCTGAAAAATCCAATGCCATTTTGATTTGCCACGCTCTGAGTGGTGATCATCATGCAGCGGGTTATCACACTGACGCCGACGAAAAGCCAGGTTGGTGGGATTATTATATCGGCCCCGGCAAGCCAATCGATACGCGCAATTTTTTCGTAGTGTGTCTGAACAATCTGGGCGGTTGTGCCGGCAGTACCGGCCCGGCTTCCATCAACCCTGAAACCAATACCTGGTACGGTCCGGATTTTCCTGTTGTCACTGTGCGCGACTGGGTAAACAGTCAGGCAAGGCTGGCGGACCGACTGGGCATTGAGCAATGGGCAGCAGTTATTGGCGGCAGCCTGGGCGGCATGCAGGTTATGCGCTGGTCTATCAGTTATCCGGAGCGTGTTCGGCACGCCATAATGATGGCCGTTGCGCCAAAACTTTCCGCGCAGAATATCGCCTTCAATGAAGTCGCCAGGCAGTCCATCACGGCTGATCCGGATTTCCACGCAGGTCGTTATCGCGAACATAATACGTTGCCCCGAAAAGGTGTGATGCTGGCACGCATGGTTGGTCATATCACCTATCTTTCTGATAGCGCAATGCGCGACAAGTTCGGCAAAGCAACTGAAGAAATAAAAAGTGCTTCTCTGAATCTGGGACGAGATTTGCGTGCGGGCAAACTGAGCTTCGGTTTTGATGTCGATTTTCAGGTGGAAAGTTATTTGCACTATCAGGGCGAGCGCTTTTCGGAAACTTTCGATGCAAACACTTATCTGCTGATGACCAAAGCGCTGGATTATTTCGACCCGACTGTTGATTACGATGGTGATCTGAGCAAAGCATTTGCCAACAGCAACTGTCAGTTTCTGTTGTTCTCTTTCAGTACGGACTGGCGCTTTCCGCCAGAGCGTTCGCGGGAAATAGTTGATGCGCTGCTCAAGGCGGGCAAGGCGGTTTCCTATCTTGAGATTGAAGCGGATCAGGGTCACGACGCGTTCCTGCTTCCTGTGCCACGTTATATGCAGGCGCTAAGCACGTATTTGCAGCGTGTACATCAGGAGACCAGCGCATGAGAGCCGATCTGGATATCATTCAAAGCTGGATACAACCCGGTAGCCGCGTACTGGATCTGGGTTGCGGCGATGGCAGTCTGCTGGATTTTCTCAGAAACAATAAACAGGTTGCGGATACTGGCCTGGAGATTGACGAGGAGAATATTGAGAAGTGTTTGCAGAAAGGTGTGCATGTCATACAACAGGATATGAACAAAGGATTACAGAATTTCGAATCCGGAAGCTTTGACACTGTCCTGCTGACGCAAACTTTGCAGGCTGTCAGTTATCCGGATGTCGTCATCGATGAGATGCTGCGTATCGGCAAGAACTGCATCGTCACTTTTCCAAACTTTGGTCATTGGCGCAGTCGCCTTTACCTGGTAAGCAAGGGCCGTATGCCAGTCTCTGAGTTTATGCCATACGAATGGTATAACACGCCCAATATACATTTCTGTACCGTGCGTGATTTCGATTCGTTTTGCGCGGCGCGTAAAATAAATGTCCTGACCCGTCTGGTGGTCGACAACAGGCACCGCGACAGCTGGACGACAAATCTGCTGCCTAATCTTTTGGGTGAGATTGCCATTTACCACATCAGCCGCTAAGGTGCTCTTTTAGAGTTCTCACATAAAGTTCTCACATAAGGTTCTCTCATGTTTGAAAAAATTGTGCTGGCCACTGGCAACGAAGGAAAGCTGAAAGAGTTGCAGAACATGCTCGGCAATGAGGGCATTCAGTTCGTCACGCAAAAGTCATTGAGTATTACAGACGCCGATGAAACTGGTCTTACTTTTGTAGAGAACGCGATCATTAAAGCGCGACACGCCAGTGCTGCAAGTGGCTTGCCTGCGCTGGCCGATGATTCGGGGCTGGAAGTCGATGCGCTCAACGGTGAGCCAGGTATTTATTCAGCGCGTTATGCCGGCGTTGGTGCCAGCGACTTGCAGAACAATCAGAAGCTTTTGGCAGCCTTGCAGAATATTCCCGATGCGCAACGCACGGCGCGATTTCAATGCGTTATCGTTTTTATGCGTCATGCCAGGTATGCGACGCCTCTGATCCTGCAAGGCACGTGGGAAGGCAGGATTCTGCACGCTGCGACAGGCGCTAACGGCTTTGGTTACGATCCTCTTTTTTTCGTGCCGGAGCACGGTTGCTCTTCCGCCCAGTTAGACTCGCACGTCAAGAATAGTATCAGCCATCGCGGTCAGGCATTGAAGCAGTTGCAGGCGCGTTGGAACGCGCAATTGTGAGTGCCGCAGAAAGTTCGGACAAGACTTCTGCCAATACAGAGGCAGCGCCGAATCTTATGCGCCTGCCTCCATTGAGTCTCTATATCCATATCCCCTGGTGCGTGCGCAAATGTCCTTACTGCGATTTCAATTCGCACCAGCAGAATGGCGAGCTGCCAGAAGATAATTACATTGATGCGCTGTTGCAGGACTTGCAACAGGATCTGCCTTATGTGCAAGGCAGAGAGCTGAGCAGCATATTTTTCGGCGGCGGCACACCCAGTCTTTTTTCAGCGCGTTCCTTTGAGAGGCTCCTTGGCGCTATCCAGCAAATGATTCCTTTTGCTGCCAATATCGAAATCACGTTAGAAGCAAACCCCGGCACTGCAGAGCGACAGAAGTTTGCAGACTATCGCAAGATCGGCATCAATCGTCTGTCTATCGGTATCCAGAGTTTCGCTGAGAAGCAGTTGCAGAATCTTGGCAGAATTCATGGCAGTGACGATTCCTGCAAAGCGATAGAGTTTGCTGTTGCTGCCGGCTTCGATAATTTCAATCTGGATATCATGTACGGGCTTGAGCGGCAATCGCTGGATGCTGCGATGGCGGATCTGCAGGAAGCGATTTCCAGCAAGCCGCAGCATATCTCCTGGTATCAGTTAACCATTGAACCGAATACTGAGTTCTTCAGATATCCACCACCGCTGCCGAAAGAAAAGTTAATACTGGATATGCAGGACAGTGGCCTGGCGCTGCTTGCCGCCAATGGTTTCGAACGTTACGAGGTGTCAGCGTTTGCACAGAAAGGCAGACAGGCGCGCCATAATCTGAACTACTGGTTGTTTGGCGATTATATTGGCATTGGGGCAGGCGCACACGGCAAACTTTCCATTCCGTCGCGACACTGGATTGTGCGCACGCGCAAAAACAAGCAGCCAGCGCACTATCTTGCAGTTCTTGACCGCATAGAGAATCTCGCCCACCCACAGAGCTCGGAGCAAAGAGCTTCATTCACTGCCGAAGTTTCAGCCATCGAGACTAAAGAACTTGCCATCGAGTTCATGCTCAACGCGCTGCGAATGCCGCAAGGTTTCCCCAAAGCCATGTTCGAAGAACGTACGGGCCTTGCTTTCAGCACCGTGGAAAAGCGCGTAGAATCTCTGCAAAGAAAAGGTCTTCTGGCAGTTTCAGAAACAGCAGTCCATTGTACTGAGCGCGGCATGCAATTACTGAATACTGTGTTGGAAGAGTTTCTATAGAACCCTGTTAGGAAAACACTATGAGCAGCTCCTTATACGAACAGCATTGCCAACCCTGCATGCTTGGCGCGCGCCCCATGTCCTCAGACGAAAGCAATCGCATGATCGCTTCCATACCACGCTGGAAGAAAATCAATGTGGATGGTGTTGATCAAATTCGCCGCGAGTTTCATTTCCGGGATTTCAAGGAGGCGTTCTCATTCAGCACCAAAGTCTGCATGTTGGCGGAACGTGAGAATCATCATCCCAGCGTCTTAACGGAGTGGGGCAAGGTCACCGTTTACTGGTGGACTCACAAAGCCAATGGCCTGCATGCCAACGATTTCATCATGGCGGCAAAGACAGATTTGATCGCCAGCAAAGCTTCGGAAAGTTGAGCGTTATGGCAACGAACTTCCCAGACTTGTTTGCACACCTGGACAGGATTCTGCGCCTGCCCAGCATCAGTTCTGCGAACACGAGAATCGATATGAGCAATCTGGTTGTTATCGAATATCTGGCTGAGTGTTTCACTGATCTGGGTTTCAGTTGCGAGATTGTCGAGAGCCCCAGCAGCAGCCAGCTTAAGAAGGCGAACCTGATAGCGACATTCGGTACGGGCCCAGGAGGGTTGGTGTTGGCTGGCCATACCGATACCGTACCGATGGACGAGGCCCTGTGGAAAGTCCCCCCACTGCAATTAACGCAAAAAGATAATCGTTTATACGGGCTGGGCAGTGCTGACATGAAGGGATTTTTCCCAATCATCATGGAAGCGGTAAAAACAATGGGCGAATTGAAACTGAATCAGCCCTTGATAGTGTTGGCCACTGCCGATGAAGAAACTTCGATGCAGGGCGCGCGCACGCTGGCGGCTTTAGGTAAACCCAAGGCCCGTTACGCGGTGATTGGCGAACCTACCGGTCTGCGGCCGGTGCGGGCACACAAAGGCATCATGATGGAAACACTGCGCTTACAGGGACAGAGTGGCCACTCTTCCGACCCCAGTCTTGGTAAAAATGCGCTGGAAGCAATGCACAGCGTGATTGGTGAATTGCTTGAATTCCGCAAGGATATTCAAGCTCGCTTTCAAGACGACTTGTTCTCTATTGCCCACCCTACTCTGAATCTGGGCTGCATTCATGGCGGCGACAATCCCAACCGCATCTGTGGCCATTGCGAACTGGAGTTTGATATTCGCCTGATGCCCGGCATGGAGATGCAGGCGATGCGCGATGATATCAGCCAGCGCATGCGCCCCATTGCAGAACGCTTTGGTGTGGAATTCAGTCTGACTCCCCTGTTCCCGGGCATACCGGCATTCTTCACGCCCGCCGACAGCTCACTTGTCCACACCGCTGAGCAGTTGACCCGTCACAATGCGACTACGGTAGCTTTCGGAACCGAGGGCCCGATGCTGCAAGAGCTCGGTATGGAAACCATCGTATTAGGTCCCGGCGATATAGATCAGGCGCATCAACCTGATGAATATCTGGCACTGTCCCGCATCAAACCCTGCATAGAATTGTTGCAGAGTTTGATCACGCGTTTTTGTATTCAACCAGATAACACCGTTGTTCCCGCCGGAAAAAACGTTTCATAAGTTTCCACGAATAGCATATATTGTGCGCCATGAATCAATTACCCGAATACATTGACTGGTTCCGTCACTCCTCCAGCTATATCAACGCGCACCGCAAGAAGGTGTTCGTGGTACTGCTGACTGGCGAAACGCTGGCGCACGAAAACTTCAGTAATGTTGTGCATGACATCACCCTGCTGCATAGCCTGGGGGTGAAGCTTGTGCTTGTGCATGGTGCCAGACCGCAGATCAATGAGGCGCTGGAAGCTGCCGGAATCAAACCGCGTTATCACAACGGTTTGCGCATTACTGATGTAGACAGCCTGCATCATATCAAGCGCACCATTGGCGCTTTGAGTATCGATATCGAATCCCATTTCTCCATGGGTTTGGTCAATTCTCCGATGCATGGCGCAGATATAAAACTGAGCAGAGGTAATTTTATTACTGCCAGGCCGCTCGGAATTCTGGAAGGTGTCGATTACGCATTGACCGGCGTTGTGCGTAAAGTAAACGCGGTTGCTATTCAACAGCATCTGGACAGAAATAATATCGTGCTTATTTCTAACCTGGGCTATTCACCAACTGGTGAAGTATTCAACCTGGCGCAGGAAGATGTCGCCACCGAAACTGCCATCGCAATGAATGCGGAAAAACTTATTCTTTTTATACCACAGAAAGGTGTTCAGGATGCCAGTGGCGAACTGGTGAGCACATTGAACCCTGGCCTGGCACAAACACTGCTCGCGCAGTTGGCACTGGATGAAACGAATGTTAACAATGGCATAATCCCGGCACTTACGGCTGCAACCAGAGCCTGCAGGAAGCATGTGCACCGTTCGCATCTGATCAGCTTTGTACAGAATGGTGCTCTATTAGAGGAGCTGTTTACACGCGAAGGTTCCGGCACGCTGGTTTCGAAAGATACGTTTGAAGAGCTACGCTCTGCCACTATCGATGACGTGGGTGGAATTCTGGAGTTGATCAAACCCATGGAAGACGCCGGTGTGTTGGTGCATCGTTCGCGCGAGTTGCTGGAAGCGGAGATCAACTACTTCAAAGTGATTGAGATGGAGGGCATGATCATTGCGTGCGCCGCTATATATCCGCTGGATGATTCGACCGGAGAGATAGCGTGTATTGTTATACATCGTGATTATCAGGAAAACGGTCGCGGTGAGCACCTGTTGAAAGCGATCGAAACTGAAGCTAAAAAGATGGGGCTGACCAAAGCTATTGTACTGACTACGCAAACTGCACATTGGTTTATAGAACGCGGATTCAAGGAAATAGCGATCAGCGAATTGCCGGAGAAAAAAAAGAAACTGTATAACTACCAGCGCAACTCGAAGGCGTTTCGAAAAAACCTGGTTTGAACCTTCACGTCAAAGCAGTGACCTTGTAGGCACACCGCCTTGCACCCGACAAAATGTGATTGATGCGCTCGATGCCGGCAGTATCCCCCAGTACCTCCTGAAACACTTCCAGTTCTGAGCGGCAGAATCCCTGACAGGCTGTTGCGGCCGCACAGATCGGACAGTGGTTCTCAATCAGCAGCCAGCTGTTACTTCCCAGTTCCTTTACCTCGCTCATATAACCTTCATCGGTACGCAGTCGACTCAGAATCTGTAGACGCTGTGGCAGCGTTTCGGCATCGGCCACCGCATGTTGATACATCTGCAAAGTCTTGCGGGTGCGTTGTGCAATCAGGGCGTCCAACCCGTCATCACCGAAAACCTCTTTTACTGAAGCGATCAACGCGACAGTGACATCCGCATGCGCATCGGGAAATAGACGATGTCCTTTACCCGTCAGATGCCAGGGCCGCACCGGCCGGCCCCGCCCCGGTTTCTGCTCTGTATTCTCTGCCTGCAGGACATAACCGGCCTGCTGCATAGCCGTCAAATGCTGGCGTATGCCTACCGTTGTCATGCCCAAGGCCTGCGCCAATACACGCGCCGTTAAAGCGCCCTTGGTCTTGAGCCTGAAGAGGATGTCCTGCTGGCTTTGGGGAAGTTCGTTCAAAATTTGTCCCATTTCACTTTTTACACAGAACTTCTTTACACAAATACTACTTTTTACACAGATACTACTTTCATACAGCTACTGTGTTTATAAAGCTTCTGCGTTCCACAAGCCGAATGATGCCAGAATTTGGATTTATGTAAAGCAAAGACTTTACATAAAATGGCGACAGGAATATATTGGCAAAGTAATTACTTATCTATTTAGCGTTAAACAAGGAGAAATCTATGTTTGCCAAGCGAATGGAGCACATTAACCTGCGTGTTCCCTCAATAAAAAAGACCCAGGCGTTCCTGGCAGCCGCCTTCGAGGACTTCCGCCAGCGTGGCAATGGCTATAGCGAAACCTACGGCTACTGGTCGCATTTCGGCAACGATGAAACGTATATCGCCCTGCTGCAGTCCGCCAAACCAGGCGAGGAAGATGCGCAGCCTGTGCCTGATTATCACTACGACGATCAGTTCCGTCTGATGCACATCGGCATGGAGGTTGAAGATATCAAGGCGCTGATGGAGCGTCTGCGCAGGCAGGGTCTGGAGCCTGATCTCACTGACGACACTCACCCGCACCGGCGCCGCGTGTATTATCTGGATGGCAATAACGTAGAGTGGGAGTTTATTCAGTACCTGAGTGATAAACCTGCGGAGAGAAACGACTACTCTCTATAAGGGGTTCCGGCTCGATTATGAATCGGTATCTGCAAACTCATCACTCCAGCCGTTTGAAATAGTCCCGCGCTGCCGCCACCACCTTTGGTGAGAGCAGCAGCGTGGCCGTCATGGTAGGGATAGCCATCAATGCATACGCACTGTCGATGACACCGAAAACAGCTTCCAGCGACACCACGGCTCCAACCACAACGAGCCCAATGTAACAGTATTTGTACACCGCTTGGTGTTCAGCCCCAAGCAGAAATCCCAGACATTTTGCGCCGTAGTACCAGAACGTGAACATGGTGCTGCTGGCAAAAACCAGCACCACAAATGCTACTGCGTATGTGCCAAAGGTGCCAGGCAGCACTTCTCCGAAAGCCATGGCTGTCAACGTTACACCATTGGCGTCTGAAGTTTCCCACACACCTGTGACCAGAATCACCAGTGCCGTGCAGGTGCACACTATCAAGGTGTCTATCACCGGCCCCATCATCGCAACCAGACCCTCGCGCACAGGCTCGGTAGTCTTGGCAGCGCCGTGAGCCATCACTTCCGTGCCGATACCCGCTTCATTGGAGAATGATCCACGCATCACGCCTATCGTAATTACTCCTACCAGACCACCACCTACCGATTGTGCAGTGAAGGCGTCTTGCACGATGAACAGTAAATGGCCGGGCAGCTCAGTGATATGCGCAGCAAGCACGATGACAGTAAGACTCATATAGACAAGGACCATCGCCGGCACCAGACGCACAGCAACGTAACCCAGACGCTTGATACCACCAAAAATGACACCACCCACCAGTCCCGCCATACACAATCCGAACAATAGATCGAACGTGAAATGATTGTTGGGGTCTACCCAGCCTGTCGGCACAAAAACAACCTCGCGCATGATCTGCGTCAGTTGGTTTATTTGCACAATAGGCAGGGTGCCGAATAGTCCCGCGATACAAAAGAAAATAGCCAGCCAGTGCCAGCGCGGCCCGAGACCCTCGCGAATGATGTACATCGGTCCGCCCTGCAGTTCGCCGTTGCTGTCCAGGCCGCGATACATGATGGAAAGAGTGCAGGTGAAGAACTTCGTCGCAACGCCCACGATGGCGGTAACCCACATCCAAAAGACTGCACCGGGGCCACCCAACGTAATGGCAATGGCTACGCCGGCGATATTGCCCATGCCCAGTGTGCCGGACAGCGCTGCCGATAGCGCTTGAATGTGCGAAAGATCGCCAGGGTCGTGCTCATCATCGTAATGACCACGCAGGATGGCTATGGCGTGGCCGAAATAGCGATAGGGTTGCAAGCGGCTGTAGATGGCAAAATAGATACCGCCGCCCACCAACAGAATAATTAACGGGGTGCCCCAAAGAAATGCGGACAAAGATTGCAATGCCTGGCCAACTGAGCCCATGATTGCTCCTTATTTTTCTTGGATTTGTAATTTATTATTTTCTGTCGAGCACAATAAAACTATAATCGTAAGGATTGGCATCCGATGCACTGAATTTTTCCCGCGCAATTTCCCGCCACGCGTTTGTGTCAAAATCCGGAAAAAAAACATCACCCTCCACATCTGCATGCACTTGTGTCAGATACAATCGGTCTGCCATTGGTAATGCCAGAGCAAAAATTTCTGCCCCACCAATGACCATAGCTTCCTCATTCTCTTCGTCACTCACTTCTGCTTTTGCCAGCTCAATCGCTGCCTGCAACGTACCCGCAACTTTTGCACCAGCAAGTGTGAATGTTGGGTCTCGCGAAATAACAATACTGGTTCTGCCGGGCAGAGGCTTGCCAATAGAGTCCCAGGTTTTTCTGCCCATGATTATCGGTTTACCGAGCGTTGTGCGTTTGAAGTATTTGAGGTCTTCAGGCAAACGCCAGGGCAAATCATTATTGCGCCCGATGGTGCGATTATTTGCCATGGCCCAGATTAGTGCTAGTTTCATAAATAATGTTCATTGCTCTTGCTGAAAACCCGACTCTGAAAATCCAGCTCTGACTACACAGCGACCGGCGCTTTTATATGCGGATGAAATTCATAACCGGATATTTCAAAGTCGTCATAGGTGTAATCGAAAATTGTGGCCGGTTTGCGTTTGATCACGAGTTTTGGCAATGGCAACGGTTGACGCGACAATTGCAGTTTAGTTTGCTCCAGGTGATTCACATACAGATGTGTATCGCCACCCGTCCAGACAAAGTCGCCTACATCCAGATCGCATTGCTGTGCAATCATATGCGTCAACAATGCGTAAGAGGCGATATTGAACGGTACGCCCAGAAATGTATCCGCAGAGCGCTGATAAAGCTGGCAGGATAGTTTGCCGTCGGCAACATAAAACTGAAACAGTGAGTGGCAGGGCGGCAACGCCATCTCATCAACATAAGCAGGATTATAAGCAACAACCATCAGGCGACGCGAGTTCGGATTACTGCGGATTTGTTCGATGAGCTTACTTATCTGGTCTACGGATTGACCATCCTTCGCCGGCCACGAACGCCACTGAAAGCCATACACTGGCCCCAGGTCGCCATTCTCATCCGCCCATTCATCCCAGATGGAAACTCCGTTCTCTTTGAGATAACGGATATTGGTATCGCCACTGAGAAACCAAAGCAGTTCGATGATAATAGAGCGCAGGTGTAACTTTTTAGTAGTTACCAGTGGGAAACCATCCTGCAGATTGAAGCGCATCTGGTGCCCGAAAACCGAAAGCGTACCTGTGCCGGTGCGATCTCCCTTCTGAGCACCTTCATCCAGAATGCGTTGCAATAAATCGAGATACTGTTTCATTTTCTACTAACCTGTTTCCACTTCCCGGTTATTTTTTCTGACTGGATTTTTTTCCACCCGAGCTTTTCACAGTTGAGATTTCTTCCGGTGCTCTACGATAAGCGATAAACAGCAGAGTTGCGCCGGCCAGTATCATCGGTAACGACAACAACTGCCCCATCGTCATCCAGTCCAGAGCGACAAAGCCTATACCAAAATCCGGTTCACGATAGAATTCAACGAAGAAGCGCTGGCAGCCATAGGCTACACCAAACAATCCTGAGACGGCATAGCGGGGCCGCGGCTTACTTGAGAACCACCACATGAGGGCGAACAAAAGAATCCCCTCCAGAGCAAATTGATACAGTTGGGAAGCGTGACGCGGGAACGCATCCACATGCGGGAATACCATCCCCCAGGCCACATCAGTTTGTCTGCCCCAGAGTTCACCGCCGATAAAGTTTCCGATACGTCCTGCACCCAGTCCAAACGGTGCCAATGGCGCAATAAAGTCGAGCACGTCAAACCAGTTGCGTTGCAATTTCCGTGCGTATAGATACAACGCCAGCATCACGCCCAGGAAGCCGCCATGGAATGACATGCCGCCTTCCCAGACGCGAAGCAGCCACATGGGATCCGCCAGCACTCTGTCGAAATTATAGAACAGCATCGAGCCTAAGCGGCCACCGACTACAGCACCCACCGCACCGTAAAAAATCAGATCCGAAATCTGATCGTTGGTCCAGACAGGAGAAGCCTTTGCCGCGCGCATACGCGCCAGATACCACGCACCGCCAAAAGCAATGATGTACATGATGCCGTACCAGTGCACGGCGAGTGGACCAAGTGAGAATGCTACTGGATCAATTTGCGGGTAAGTCAGCATAGGAAGCGGGAACCGAGTTTTTAGCAGTGGTGATGCTCTAACATCGGATGAAGGATTGTCAAGGACAATGGGCGCTGAGCTGCGTTGAAGGCTACATGATTTGCGAAAAAGAAAGCGCTGCCGGGGAGGGCAGCGCTACAAACTAACCAGTATATGGATTAGCGATCAGGAAACAGTTCAGCGACTCCATCCATGGATTCGCTACTGCTCGATATTTCCATATGCCACTCTCAACCCGAGAGTTATCCATGCGAGGATTATCCACACCTGCAGATTAAATAATGTAGGAATTTGTCGCGAATTTGCGTAGGAATATTCCTACAGAGGGCATGGCGCGGGAGTCTCAGGAGACCTCTCTAGTTGCGGCGCCTTTTTTCAGTTGCTGCGTGTGGAGCGCAACAATCTGTCAACACCGGCATTGTAGAGCGCCAGATCAACACAACTTCTGATCATCTGCGCATCATCCATTTGCATGACCTGGGCCAAAAGTTCCTGCGCAGCCTCCATGGTCAAACTGCGAATAACAGCCTTCACCTTCAGTAAGGTTGAGGAGTTCATGGACAGAATGTCGAAGCCCATAGCTACCAGCAGCACAGCAGCACCAGGATCACCTGCCATCTCACCACAGATACTGACTGTCTTGCCTTCCGCATGCGTTTCTGTGACCACGTGCTGCAACGCCTGCAACACGGCCGGGTGGAAAGAGGTATAGAGACTGGCTACGCGCGGGTTGTTGCGATCCACGGCCAGCAGATACTGGGTAAGGTCGTTGCTGCCAACTGAAATGAAATCAACCATCTTGCATAATGACCGGGTGAGGTAGACCGCTGCGGGCAACTCTATCATGACGCCGATTGGCGGCATCCTGACATCGCGGTCTTCTTCCTTCAGCTCCCGATAGGCGCGCCTGATAATCTGAATTGAACCAACCACTTCCTGCAGGTTTGAAATCATGGGCAGCATGATCTGCAGATTATTGAGCCCTTCGCTGGCAAGAATCATCGCGCGCGCCTGCGCGATGAATATCTCCGGGTGGTCCAGTGTTACACGAATTCCGCGCCACCCCAGAAACGGGTTTGCTTCTTCGATAGGGAAATAGGGTAGCGATTTATCGCCGCCAATATCCAGAGTGCGCATGGTTACTAGTTTCGGGGCGAAGGCCTGCAACTGTTCGCGGTAAATGGCCGCCTGCTCGGCTTCACTGGGAAAACGCTCGCTTAACAAGAAGGGCACCTCGGTGCGAAACAATCCTATTCCTTCTGCACCATGGTCCAGCGAGCGCACTACGTCAGACATCAAGCCCGTGTTTACCCACAGATTTACGCGATGCTTGTCGGCCGTTTCACAGGGCAAATCGATCAGACCTTCCAGGCCTTTGACCAATTGCTGTTCTTCCTTGATGACCTCTCTGTAGCGATTAAGCAAACCCTCGGAAGGATTGGTGAACACTTGCCCACTGTATCCATCAACAATCAATTGGCGGCCGTCCAGCTGCCGGAACGGCAGGTCTACCACGCCCATCGCGGTAGGAATACCCATGGTGCGTGCCAGAATAGCGACATGCGAGTTGCCTGAACCAAGCACGGATACCAAGCCACGCAACTTTTCTTTCGGAACTTCCACAAGCATCGCAGCGGTGAGTTCCTCGCCTACTAAAATGGTGTTTTCAGGATAGTCCGTTACAACAACATCTTTTTCCTGCAGATAGAACAAAACCCGGCTGCAAAGATCTTTGATATCTGCAGCGCGTTCGCGCAGATAAGTGTCTTTCATGGATTCAAATGTGCGCACATGGTCTCGCGCAACTTCCGCCAGGGCTCCTTGTGCCCACTGACCATTGCGGATCTGTATCACCACTTCAGCACCCAGCGCGTCATCGTCCAGCATGCTGAGATACACATCGAACAAATCGCGCTCCTCGCGGCGTATCTGACTGCCGATGGAGTCGGCCAGATGTTTCATATCGCGTCGCACTGAATCCAGTGCCGCGTTGAAGAACAGCACCTCAGCTTCCACATCTGTGCAGATGCGGTTCGGGATCAGGTCCAGATCTGCTCGCTGGAAAATGACCACGGCCTGGCCAATGGCGACACCCGAGGAACCGGATATACCACCGAAGCTGCTATCCATTTTCTTCTGCCCGGATGGGCTCAAACCCTGAATGGCGCCCGTTGCTTCCGCGGACGCGATAACACCAGCCAGTTGCGCAGAGAGTGTGATCAGGAAAGCTTCTTCGCCCTCATCAAAAGAGCGCTTCTCACGATGCTGGACTACCAGCACGCCAAGTACATTACGGTGGTGGATAATGGGCACGCCAAGAAACGAGTTGAATTCTTCTTCGCCGGTTTCTGACAGGTAATGATAGCGTGGGTGGCCTGGCGCATCCTCCAGGTTCACGGGCTCAGCATTCTGGGCCACCAGTCCTACCAGACCCTCACCAAGTTGCAGGCTGACATGTCCTACCGCTGATTTCTTCAAACCCTCAGATGCCATCAATACATGGCTATTGAGGTCACTGTCCAACAGATAGACTGAACAGACCTGAGTATCCATAGCGGCCCGTACGCGAGAAACGATAATATCCAGCGCAGACTGCAGGTCTTTCGCTGTATTTACCTCCTGAACTATCTCGCGCAATCTTTCCAGCATGTTGGCTTACCATTTCCCGTGGTTTTCGCAGTTATTGTCTACAGGCTTTTTGCGTTCAGTGCTCTTCTGAAGTCAATGGGACTGAAATCAAAAGATCCGAAGTCAAGAGTTCTGAAGTCCAGAGGAGTGTTGCCGCTCAGCGGCTCGTTATCTGATTCATGGGTTTAACGAGCTCTTTCAGAGCCTGCCGATAAACCTCGCGCTTGAACTCGATAACCTGACTCAAAGGGTACCAGAAACTGACCCAGCGCCAGTCATCAAATTCAGGCGTATAGTCGGTACTGCAAAGAGCAATTTTCTTCTCATCACAGCGCAATCTCAGCAAATACCATTTCTGCTTCTGCCCAATACAGACCGGGCTGGAGTTGTGCCTGATGAAATTGTGCGGCAATTGATAGTACAGCCAATCCCGCGTACTGGACACTATCTCCACATCGCCCGGCTCAAGCCCAACTTCCTCTTTCAGCTCGCGGAACATGGCATGCTGTAATTTCTCGCCCTGGCGAATACCGCCCTGCGGAAATTGCCAGGCATCCTGGCCTATTCTTTTGGCCCATAGGACCTGCGCGTTTGAGTTGCAGATGATTATCCCAACATTAGGTCTGAAACCTTCAGCATCAATCATGGTGATAAACAATCCTTCTCACGGCGAACAGCGTGCAACAATAACTCTGATCAGGCGGTCGTGGCAAGCCACAGGAAACTGACGGATTGCTGTATAATCCGCGGCTCTTTATTATTAATTCGGCTAATTCGGAACCTTTGCACCATGAAGCTGGCGATATTTGATCTTGATAACACACTGCTGGGCGGTGACAGTGACCATGCCTGGGGCCAATTTCTGGTAAAAAGCGGACTGGTAGATCCACTGGAACACGAAGCTCGCAACAATCAGTTTTATTACCAGTATCAGCATGGTGGCTTGGATATTCACGAGTATGTGGCATTCACTATCAAGCCAATCATGCATCTGGATGCGGCCAGCCTGGCAAAGATGCACGTCGAGTTCATGCGAGAGTTTATTGAGCCCATGCTGCTGCCGAAGACGACTGCATTACTGGCGCGACATAAAGCGCAGGGCGACTATACCGTTATCGTAACAGCTACCAATGAATTCATTACCGCGCCAATTGCCAAAAAACTCGGCGTAGACGTGCTGCTGGCCAATGAGCTTGAGTTGGTGAATGGTCACTATACGGGGAAGATAAGAGGCACGCCCAGCTTTCAGGCTGGCAAGGTGAAGCGCGTACAACAGTGGCTGCAGCAGGTGGGTGATGATGAGAAGTTGGCATCACTCAGTCTGAGCAACAGTATCTTTTACAGTGATTCTTTTAATGATTTACCCCTGCTGGAAGCAGCAGCGGAGGCAGTAGCCGTGGACCCCGACCCGGTTCTCGAAAAACAAGCGCGGGAGCGGGGCTGGCCGGTAATCAGTCTGCGTTAGCCAGATTAACTTCGACTATCAAGTCATCGGCTATACGCTCCAACTCAGACTGCAGGGCATCGATGTCCAGCGCAGCCGGCACTTTCAGAATTGCCTGCGCGTGGAACAACATCTCGCCGGACATGGGCGCGCTGCTGCATTGCGTCGTCAGTTCTTCCACGTTGACATGCTGAGCGGCGAGTGCGCGTGAAACTTCCTTGATGATTCCCGGCCTGTCATTGCCCACCAGCTTCAGGCGCAATTTGCGCAGCTTCTGTTGTTCACCAAGCGCGTGCGCTTTCTCAACCACAACCTTAAGACTGGAAGGGCTTGCTGACAATTTTTGCAGGTCAGCTATCAATGCATCTGCGTGAACATCGTCAACACTAACGCGCAGTATTCCTGCAAACTTTCCCGCCAGGTGCGACATATTGCTTTCCAGCCAGTTACCGGAATTTCTGGCGATAGTCTGAGCCAGCGAATCTACAAGGCCGGGTTTATCATCACCAATAACAGTCAATACCAGATTCATCGTCATCTTGCCGTTCTTCCTCTTTGCATCGAGTGTTCGCAGTCAATCGCTATTAACTCATCCCACTTAACGAATCACTCTCAACCAATCATTACGCGGCGGACAAACTGACCGAACTCTTCCCAGTAACTGACGCGTTCCGGCAAATCTTCCTGACGGGCCTGAGTGTTCCCGTTGATATCTGTGACACGCGATACTATCGAATGCTCACCGGGTGTTGCGTTACTCCACACAAACGAGAATGGTTTCCAGGAATACTGACTGGCCTGTGCATCTAGTTGCGCGACCTGCCAAGGGCCACCATCGATGCTAATCTCAACGCTACGAAGTGGCGTTCCATCATTCAGCACAAAACCGTTGATGTGATGGTTGTCACCCAGCCGCGTTACGCGCGTGACGACAGATTTGAGATTCATGCGCGCAACTGAGTTTTCTACCCAGCGCTCTTCGCCGCCCACATTCTCTTTCTTCAACGTGACATAGTCGCGGCCCATGAAGCGACCCATGTAGCGGGTATCCTGCACATGAATCTGCGTCAGCCACTTCACATTAGCCACGCCATAGAAGCCGGGGACGATCAAGCGCAACGGTTTGCCATGATGCAGCGGCAGTGCTTCTCCATTCATCTCGAAGGCCAGCAGATTGTCTTCACGCATGGCGTCTTCCACAGACAAACTGCGGGCGAATGCTTTCTCTACCTGACGTCCTCGTATTTCTTCACTGCCTATATCGGCGCCAAAGAAAACCACTTCCTTGCCTTCCGGTTTAATGCCAGCTTCCAGTAATAGATCGCGCAATTTCACGCCGCGCCAGTTGGCATTGCCAACCAGACCATGGAACATACGCGCCCCATTGCCGCCGCATTCAAAGCCGATATCCTGCTGCACCGCAGCTCTTTGCTTCAGTTCATCCAGTGAGTATTCGCGGGCATTGTCCACCAGGCCACTCACCTTCAGACGATAACTGCCGGCATCCACATCTGGCTGCCCATAGTGTTGCACAACGTAGAAGCCGTCAGTGTAGAAGTTGTCCATCTTGCGGGTATCGAGTATGTGAGTTGCTCCGGGCCGCAGCGCACCGGGCGCGAAGGTATCGGGAATATCCAGAAATGGGACCAGTACCTCACCCTGGGCCAGTGCCGGTGTCATCCAATTTGGAATAGCGCTTGCCCCAAAAGCGAGCACGCCCGCCCCCAATGTGCCTTTCAACAGCTTGCGACGCTCTTTGCTCTCTGGTTCCTGGTTCATGTGCCCACCTCGTGCCTGTGATTATTATCTGTGACTGCCATAACACCTGTCTTTCACGGATGTTGCAGGGCCTAAGACAATATCATATTGTCCTGATTCGCACTAACTGTGGACATTAAGAGGCAAGTTTGGAACTATCTGGCTTTTACAGTTACCTCTGTGGTCAAGTGAGCTATGGCTCAGAAGAGCCCCTGCAGGGAGCTATTGAAGATTAGACGGAGCAGGGCGGTCTGCTGTAACGGGTATTTTGTGTTATTTGTGTTTTACGCACTTATATAACAGGTACTTATATAACAGGTACTTATAGCAGCTACTTATATACCAGATACTTGTTCCCAGATTTCAGACAATAATTCAGGAGTTCCGGCATGAACCGATTGAGCACCATACTCGCAGCGACACTGATGATGGCAGCAGCGAGTACCAGTCTTGCGCAGAATAATTCTGCACCAATACGCATAGCCTACATCGATCCTTTAACCGGTTCATTCTCAGCCACAGGTTATAACGCATTGCGCCAGTTTCAGTTCGCCGTCGACCATCTGGTTAACAGCAAAGGCGGCGTACTGGGTGGCCGAATGCTGGAGATAGTCCCGTATGACAATAAGGCCAGCGCACAGGAGTCACAAATTCAACTGCGCCGCGCAATCAGTGAAGGAATTCAATTCATTGCTCAAGGCAACAGTTCCGCAGTAGCAGGTGTATTGACTGAGGCAATCAATCGTCACAATCGCCGTAACGTTGATCAGCGCGTACTGTTCCTGAATTACGCGGCCGTTGATCCTGCTTTGACCAACCAAAATTGTAATTTCTGGCACTTCCGTTTCGATGCCCATGCCGATATAAAAATGCAGGCCCTGACAGACATGATTGCACAGCGCCAGGATATCACCAGGGTGTACATCATTGGCCAGGATTACTCGTTCGGTAAATCAGTCGCCGACGCAGCGGTAGCAATGCTCAAACTAAAACGTCCCGACATTCAAATTGTTGGCAACGAGTTGCACCCCATGGAACAGGTAAAAGATTTTACCCCATACGTTACCAAGATAGCGTCATCCGGCGCCAATGCCATCATTACCGGTAACTGGGGCGCCGACATGGTGAGCCTGGGCAAGGCGATCACCGATGCAGGCATCACGTCTCCCATTTTCACTTATTACGCTGCATATGATGGCATTACGTCCACGATAGGGGCTACCGGCAAGAACCAGTTCCGCATGGTGCACGAGGGTTATTTTAATCCACCGCCTACACCTGAGTACGCGGAGTTTGTCAGAGAATTCAAAAAAAGATTCCCAAACAACGACGTCAGCTATCCGCGCGTAATCAATACCGTGCAAATGCTGGCGCGGGCCATTGAGACGTCAGGCTCCACAGATCCTGAAGCCGTCGCCAGAGCACTTGAGGGCATGGAGATCACAAACATAACCGGTGACCGGATTTACATGCGCGCTGATGATCATCAAATGTTCCAACCAGTACAGATTTCCGTCCATACCAATGAAGGCATCACTTTTGATGCTGATAATTCCGGTTTTGGTTTGCTTACCGAAGTCAGCGTGCCATTGGAAAACACTATGGTCGACCACAGCTGCAGGATGGTCAGACCTTAAGATTTTAATAATGCTGTAACCATTGATAATCAATTATCGTGAATATTGAAGGATCATCAGACGTTCTGGACCAGGTGCAACCGAAGGAACCCTGGATACTGGATACATCGAGCCTGAAAAAGGGTATCGATAACTATCATTACGATGTAAGAATCAGCAGCAAGTTTTCAAGTAACCTGAAAAAACTGGTGACCGCTCTGCTTGAGCAGATCAGCACACCCCCCACGAAACCCGTCAACAACTCTCGTCAGCTGGATGCTGTGCAAAGCAGTTATCTGGATATGATGACTGTTTTAATTCATCGCGTGAAAACCGATCTCAGTATTGCGGAAATTCAGATACTGGAATTTGCTGTCATCAAGCATGTGCTGGAACAGGTTCGCGCTCAACTTGACGACTTGATAATCAGCATCAAAGCAAAGGTCACCGAGTATCAGGCGCGCGGCGACACCGAACTGCTTGCTGCCAATCATCGCCTGGTGAGCTTGCAGAAAAACTACGACACGATTCTTTTCAGAGTGAACAGACAGATCTTCACCCAATTGCAAAGAGCAGAGAATCGCCAACTGCGCACACTTCGAAAGCAGTATCTGCCAGGCGCCAACCATGACGCCACCGATATGCTGTATAGCCCCATGCTTTTTACCAGCGACTTGAGCAATATTAATTTTCTTGCCGAACATTATCGCATTTGGTCCATCGCTACCGATGACAAATCTGATGACGTAGGGTTCAACCGGGTAAACCGGGAACTGGAAACCCTGTTAATTAACGCGCTCCCCAAATTTACTGTTGCTACTTTAAAAGACGAAAAAAGTACTTCCACTCCGGAGCTGTATGACAGTCTGGGTGGCTTATTGCAAACGCAGCGGTTCATGGGAGTGCCGCACAACCAGAAGGCCGTCATTCAGGAAGAATTCTGTTGGCTGGACGACCCGGAGGTTGTTCGTCAACTTTTCGATGTAGACCGCTACCCTGCTATTCTTTCTACGGCGCGAGCTGAGCAGGGTTTGAAAAGCTGGTGGCATCAACGCGGCCAGTTTCAGAAACTCAACCGTGTTTTGGATCGTGTTGCCAAACAACTGGAGCGCTCCAGTGTATTTAAACCACTTATAGCCTCTGTCCATCTTGCTGATATTTGGAATGAAACGCTGGCGGAACGATTTGATGCGCGAACACTCTGTCAGTATCTGAGCTCGCAAATTACTTTGAAAAAACTGCAGGAGCGTGCCAGCGGTAAAAAGGTGCTATCAGAGAAATATTTAACTCTGCTGGAGAAAACCGTAGCGGAAATAGACAGTCAGGCCACAACCTGTTCGCGTCAGAGCGCTGCAAAAATACTTGAAGATGTATGTCGCTTCCGATTACACCTGAAGTACTATCGCTTCGCACATCGCGCGTTCAATAGATTAAACATTCTGAAGAATCCGGAAGATATTGAGCTGTCCAAGCAGGCCGAAACTCTGTATACACTTTTTACAGATGGTGAAAGAGAAGAGCTGGATTTGAAGATTGCGCATCACGCGGTATTGAAAGCGGATGTGCGAGGTTCTACAGTTGTTACCGAGGAGCTGCAAAGCCGGAATCTGAATCCTGCGTCTTATTTTAGTTTGCGCTTTTTCAGTCCCATCAACAAGATTCTAAGCACTTACAGCGCGAGCAAAGTATTCGTAGAAGGAGATGCTGTCATTCTCAGTTTCCTTGAACACGAACAGGAACCGCAACAGTGGTTCGCCGTTGCGCGTGCATGTGGCCTGGCAAAATCCATGCTCAGCATTGTGCACGCAAACAATCGCTATTCTAAACAAATGGACCTGCCTCCTCTGGAACTCGGGATTGGTATCTGCTATTTGGGGAAATCACCACACTTTCTTTACGATGAGGAAAAACCAATCATGATTTCATCAGCGATTGGTTTGGCAGACAGACTTTCGGGTTGTTCATGGAAACTGAGAGATAAATTTAACCCGGGTCTTTTTAGTGTGGATATTTTTGAATTGCCAGAGGGTGAGCAGGACAAAGGCGAAAAGGGACAACAGGTACTACGCTACAATGTGAACGGCATACTGCTGGAGGATGCAGCACTGGCAAAATTACGCACAGAGATAAACCTGAAGCGCGCAACCGTCAAGATCAATAATGAACAGATTGTTCTATTGGTTGGTAAGTATCCGGATACGGAAGGCAAAAGTCATGACCTGGTAATTCGCGAAGGTCGTATCGGTATTTGGCGAGATAATGCGACGGAAACCGGTGCTCGTACTGACAAACCCTTTTACGAGGTTGTCAGTAATCGCAAGTTCATCTCAGAAGTTGTCGGCAAGCTTTAAGTCTCAGTGATGATGTCCACCCATACCATGGGCGTGACGATGAGCAATCTCCTCCATGCTGGCAGGACGCACATTCTGAACCTGAATCTCATAATGCAGCGTTCTTCCCGCAAACGGATGATTGATGTCCACATCCACCGTAAATTTTCCGGCTTTGACAACTACAGCACTCTTTGCGCCTTTGTCAGTCTTCAAAGTTATTATCTGACCCGGTACAGCGCGCTTTTGTCCTTTCGGTAAAGTCAGATGCTTCACAGGCACCCTATGCACAGCGTTTGGCCGACGCGGACCATAAGCTTGTTCCGGCGCTAACGTAATTGCAATTTCGTCCCCGGCACGCTTACCAACCATTGCCTCTTCCAACCCTGTGATCACGTTGCCGTGACCATGCAGATACAGAAGCGGTTCACGCCCGAATGACTGCTCCAGCCAGGCAGACTTGGCGCCATTGATGATCTCACACAGTCTGTAATGAAAAGAGACAACGCAATTGTCGGCAATTGCCATACCGGCTTTGCTGTCCGATTTTTCCGCAGTTGCAGTTGCTGCAGGCTTCTCTGCAGGCTTCTTAACCGGCTTCTTTGCAGGATTGACCGCTTCTTTCTTTACTGTAGTCTTTTTTGCTGGCGCCTTCTCTACAGGTTTTTTGGCGGCCGCGGCAGTTTTCTTTTCTGGCGCTGCAGTTTCTTTCTTTGGCGCTTTAGTCGCTTTGGGTTTGCTTGCTTTGCTGGTTTTTGGCTCAGTCATGTATTGCGCTCCGGTTCAGATGATCGGATTTTAGCAGACCTGATCACGCCACTGCCATATATGACTGAGTCCCTATCGCATCCCGACAACCATGCAGTGCGGAGATAGCTTTTTTGTATCGTTTCTGACAAAAAATTAAATTAGTATTAACACCTGAAACACAGTAAGGTCTTTTTCACCATGCGGAAAGTTCGATATCCGTTGCAGCAGGCTGGGAAGCTGTAACTGCCGCTTGCACCCTCAATGCATTGTAACCGATTGAGTATAGTAACTTTTTTTAATCTGGAGATGATTTATGTCACTTAAGGGCACCAAAACAGAAGATAACTTGAAGGCAGCGTTCGCTGGCGAGTCTCAGGCCAACCGTCGCTACCTGTACTTCGCACAAAAAGCAGACGTTGAGGGCTACAACGATGTGTCCATGCTGTTCCGCTCCACTGCAGAAGGGGAGACCGGACACGCGCACGGTCATCTTGAGTACCTGGAAGCCGTAGGTGATCCTGCGACCGGTATGCCAATCGGCGGTACTGCGGACAATCTGCGCTCGGCCGTTGCTGGCGAGACGCATGAATATACTGACATGTACCCAGGCATGGCAAAAGATGCTCGTGATGAAGGATTTGATGAGATAGCTGACTGGATGGAAACGCTTGCGAAAGCCGAGCGCTCACATGCCAATCGCTTCCAGAAAGCTCTGGATTCTCTGGACGCTTGATCACCGCGCTGAAAACCCTCAGGCAACCGCCCGGTAGCCTGAGGATGTTCACTTGTATTTGCTGAATGCATAAATCGCGTTTTCGCGATTCACCGCTAATCTCATGCAGCGAACAACCCGAACCTGATGGAGCTAAACCATGAGTGAAGAAAAACGTGAAGGCGGATTAGGCGCGCCTACTCGTCACCCACTGAATCAGCACGGTGAAAAGTTCTATGATGACCAGGATCTGAACAAGGAGCTGGAACGGGTTTTTGATATCTGTCACGGCTGCAGAAGGTGCGTTAGTCTTTGTAATGCATTTCCGGTTCTTTTTGATCTTGTCGATGAAAGCGAAACCATGGAAGTTGACGGTGTTGCCGTCGGGGATTATCAAAAGGTTGTCGACCAGTGTTATTTGTGCGACCTGTGCTATCTGACTAAATGTCCCTATGTTCCACCACATGAATGGAATGTCGATTTTCCGCATCTCATGCTGCGCGCCAAAATTGTCAACTACGAAAAGGGCAATACCAAACGTCGCGACAATATTATTACCAGCACGGACCTGATTGGTAAAGTAGCTACTGCACCATTCGTGAATGCGATGGTGAACGCCGCCAACAAGAGCAAACCATTACGTGGTCTATTGGAGAAAACTCTGGAGATTCACCAGGACGCTCGACTTCCGGCTTATGTGCGGCCGACACTGCAAACTACACTGAGAAAAGAGTTGGGTGAGACAACGCACAGCACCGAAAATGCCAACAAGGTTATCCTGTTTACCACCTGTTACTGCAACTACAATGAGCCCGATGTTGGCGACAGTTTGTACCGCGTTTTTCAGCACAATGACATCACTGTCGAGATCATGAGCCGGGAACATTGTTGCGGGATGCCGAAACTGGAACTTGGCGATCTGAAGACCGTCGACATGTTGATGGAGAGAAATATACCCGAGCTTTACGATCGGGTTAAAGCGGGCTGGAGTATTGTTGCCGCTGTTCCTTCCTGCGTATTGATGTTCAAACAGGAATTGCCGTTATTGTATCCGAACGATGAGCGTGTTGTTACCGTTGGCAAAGCATTCCATGATCCGTTTGAATACCTGCACAAGTTACACAAATCCGGTCAGTTTAAAACTGATTTCAAAAACTCGCTGGGTAATGTCAGCTACCATGTCGCCTGTCACCAGCGTGTGCAGAATATTGGCCCTAAGACGCGACAGATTCTTGAACTGATTCCTGAAACTTCTGTAAAAAGTATAGAGCGCTGTTCGGGCCATGACGGCACTTACGGTGTAAAGAAGGAGTCCCTTGTATTTGCGAATAAAATTGTCGCGCCTGTAGTACGCCAGATTAAAGAACAGCAACCAGATTATTTTGGTAGTGACTGTCCTGTAGCGGGGCGACATATAGAACACAATTTGAGTAACGGCCAGGAGCACACTCACCCGTTGGATCTCCTGCGTAAAGCTTACGGTATTTGATTTCAGAATTAACTTTTTGAATTTGCCTGCATCGAAACGCAGGAAAAGGAACTGACATGAAGAAGTTGACTGTGGCGGACCTTGGCACGCTTGATCAATATGAGAAGCAGCGGCCTGCATTGCGACAAGCTATTATCGAACACAAAAAAAACCGACGCGTACCTTTGGGTCCGAACGCCTCTTTATATTTTGAAGACTATATGACGATGAAGTATCAGGTTCAGGAAATGATGCGCACAGAGAAATTGCGTGATACTGAAGCCATTGAAGAAGAGGTTGGCGCGTACAATCCTTTGATCCCCGATGGCACAAATCTTAAAGCCACTTTCATGATCGAGTATTCCGATGAGGAAGTACGCAAGCAGGCATTGCGTAAACTTATCGGGATTGAGGACAAGGTGTTTATCCGTATTGAAGGATTTGCTGCGGTTTACCCCATTGCAGATGAGGATCTGGAAAGGAGTACCGATGAGAAGACCTCAGCTGTCCATTTCCTGCGCTTTGAGTTCACTGAGGAGATGATAGCGGCGGCGAAGAAAGGGGCTGTCTGGTCAATCGTTTGCGAACATCCGGCTTACGAACACAAGGTTGACCCGCTTCCCGAGAATATCGCCAGCTCCTTGAGCAGGGACTTCCACTAATTCACGTAAACACGAGACTGTGAATTAGTGTATAATCGGCGACTTTTCCAACGACCACTGATATCAAAGGCAGTTTATGGCTACTAAACCCAGAAAAGACAATTCCGTGGATAATCGCGTCAATTTGTCTGAACACATCGAGACCTTTCTCAAATCTGGCGGCAAGGTTAAACAGATTCCCTCAGGGACCAGCGGACAAACTTCAACAAGCGGCCCGCGCCAGATAGTACTCAGTCATAAGAGCAACACTTAACTCTTCAATATGTTTGTAGCCTGTCAATGACAGGTTACAGGCGCGAAGCCTCATAACCTTTATCTTCAAGCATTTTCAACAAACCATCATCACCCACCAGGTGTGCAGCCCCGACAAGCACGAACTCGGTTCCTTCCTGTTGGAACATGGCCTCGATAAGCGGCAACCAATTATTGTTTCTCTCTACCAACAAGCTGTCGTATAGCTCTGGGGCTTCGTTCTTCATCTCGTCTATGAACAGTTCGGACAACATATTGTCGTTTCCGGTGCGCCAGGCTTGAATCATCTGATCCATCATCTCTGTTTGCTGCAAGTCGCGCAGTGACATCAGAATAAACTCACTTTCATTGCCTTCGCCCATATCCGCCAAAAAGCCAATCTGTTCGTCCAGCGTTTCCAGTTGCCCAACTGGCTTACCATCTCCCATGGCTCGAATTGAATAATAAGAATCCACACCCTGCGGGGTGAACCCCATTTTTTGCATCTCAATCACTGTCAACGTGCTGGTGAGTAAGCCAGGCTTGAACTTCTGCACCATGGCTATAGGCAAACCAACAGTTTCCATGTGTGCGGCCAGCGTGGCATAAGCTTCTTCGCTAAGAACGCTTTGCAGAGTTCGCTCGTCCTGATAGGTCAATTGCTGCATCATGCGGGTCTGCACACTGATGTCATTCATGCCATTGATGTCCGTTTCGAAATAGAGCATGTCTGAATCCTGGTAGGCCTGCTCGTACTGCGGTGGCAGCGGATAATCGGAAGCTCGCAGCAAGTGCACTGTGCCACCGAGATACACCTTGTCATCACCGGAACTGATGACCCACACAGACGAAGGTGCAGTCTCGTCCGCTGCATAGACAGCACCAGTAAATACAGCCAATGTCCCGGCCAGCGAGAGGAAAAGCACTCTGCTAAGAATGCGTAAGTGATTGCTTACTGTCATGATTGATTGCCTGTACTCTTGAATGTAATTTCCGTATTGCATAGTCGCTTCCTTCTGGTGAATTTAAGGTAGCATACACAGTCTGGCACGCTCTCGTGCGGCAATTTATAGCACCAAACACCCACTATGGCGAAAATTTTATTCCGACTGCGCAATGTTCCCGAAGATGAGGCCGAAGACGTGCGCGAGCTGTTGGAGGAGCATCAGTTCGACTACTACGAAACCAGCCCCGGCAACTGGGGTATTTCAATGCCTGCCATCTGGTTGCGCAACAAGGAGGATTACCCGCGCGCAAAAGAATTGCTGGATATCTACCAACAGGAGCGCGTGATTCGGGTGCGACAGGAGTATCAGCAGTTGAAAGAAGCAGGTCAGGTGACAACGATGCTGGACAGGCTGCGCGATAACCCTCTGCAAGTTATCAGCTATATCGCTATCAGCGCAGCAATTCTCTACGTATCCATCAGCGTCTTCTTTAACTTCTGATCTCTATCTGCAAATTCTGCAGACCTGCGATTCTAGCATCGAGAATATCGCCGGGGCCAATAGCGCCAACGCCAGCCGGAGTGCCGCTGAATATGAGATCTCCTGCGCGCAATTCATAGTAAGTGGAAAGTTCTGTTATCACTTCCGGAATATTCCAGATCAGATCGCTGATATCTCCGCGCTGACGCAATTGTCCATTTACTGAAAGCGTAATTTCCCCGGCATTGATCAGTCCGGTTTCCGTAACCGGACTGATTGCAGATACTGGTGCCGAGTAGTCAAACCCTTTCGCTGTATCCCATGGCCGACCTTTACCCTTGGCCTCCGCCTGCAAATCACGCCTTGTAAAGTCAATGCCAACGGCATAACCGAATATGGCCTCTTCCGCCTGCGTTATTGTAAGATTCCTGCCCCCTTTATTCAGTGCGACAACCAGCTCAACCTCATGATGCAAATCAGAGGTGCGGGAGGGATAAGGAATGTCCTTGCCATTGAAAAGAACCGCGTTAGCTGGTTTGCTGAAAAAAAACGGCGCTTCTCTATCCGGATTCGCACCCATCTCTTTTGCATGTGCGGCATAGTTTCTGCCCACGCAATAAACTCTGTTAACCGGAAATCGTTCTTCTTTCCCATGGATGGCTACGGTGGGAACGGGTATATCAAAAAGCAGTTTCAATGGCTGACTCCTTGCGTGCGTATTTATCGCGGATTGTTTATGTTTTTGTGCAGAAATTCAACGACCACCCAGGTAACGTCGCAACTGCGGAGGTATTTCACGGCGTTGCAATAATTGTTGCATTTGCCACCTTACGTTCTCGGGTACTTCACGCAGGAAACGCACAGTACCGCCGTCAAGAACTGCTATCGGCAATCCATCTTTGTACAACACTCTGTTTCTGATTGTACGTGTCAACTTGACCTCGGGCAGCAGTACACTCAACAGATTAATCGGATCAGCCGCAGAGAGACTGTAATAGTTCGCACTTTCCCACGCTTCTGCTTTCTCGACACTTTTTGCTGCCGCGCGCAAGCTACTCACCGTTTCCGGCAATGCAAACTGTTCACCTCCAATCCCGGCAATGAAGCGACCGCCGCGCACTATCCCGCGTAACTCAAGACGCTTCAACACTGGCAACAGAACTCGCCACGCGGGCGCCGCAGCTTCTCTTTCCAGCACTGCCCGGGAAACAACGCCCCAGCGAGCAAGATAGATATTCAGCAGTTGTTCCAACTGCTCGTCTGCAAACAATTGTGCGTTTGTTTTACCACGGGCCAACAGGAACCATCTGCCGGCGTCTTCCACACCGAAAGTAGCTCGACGTCCGCGCTTGTGATGTGTGCTGGGTTTGCGCGAGTCGGGAGTCAGCAGTGCGCGTAAACCTGTAAAACTGTCGCTGCTTATCTGGCCACTGCTTACCAGGCCGGCAAGCGCCTGTTCCAGTTGACTGTGCAACAGATCATTGCGTTGTTTGATATCGGTAAAGAAACTGGCTCCGTGCTGCCGCAGATCAGCCGCTATTTTTTCTGCCGCTGGACTGAGCTCCGCTCCACCTGTCGGTTTATTCTGTTGATCAATCAGTGTTAACCAAAGCTCACTGTTACTGCGCATGGCCAGCGTGATTGGCGTAGATTTTATCGGGCTTGCATCCGACCGTTTTCCCGCTACGGAAACGCCTGCTGCAACGGATGTGTTGCTGACCGCAGAAACAAACGCAGGCAATGTATAGCGTCCCCAGACAATACGCCCACCCACACAAAGCACATCCAGCCACGCCGGATCATACATACCGATACGCGCAGGTAATATCTCTGCTTCCCATGCTGCGGCTGGCGCTGCCAAACCATCCAGACGCTCCAGCGTGCGCAACAATACTGCCTGCCCTTCAACCGCGGATGGCAATGGCACGGGCCTTGGTGTCAGGGTTTGTTTTTTGATCTCATGCAATTCAAACAGGAACTGCGCGTAACTTTGCAGCGACACCGGCTTGATAGTCTGACGATGTGCATCAATGCTGTAGCGATGTATACGTTGCAACAGGCGGCGCTCACACCACTCCTGTGCGGTGGCGTGCGAGAAACTGCCACGGAATGCAAACCCTTCCGTCTCCAAACCGGAAAGCGCCAGTTCTATTTGTACCAGTGTGAGGCCGCACTCGCTGGCCAACTGCTGTGCCGTCACTGGCCCAAGGCCTTCGAGACGTCGGCGCACCAGTTCGCGAATGGCGTCTTCCTGTTGCCATGTTTCATTCATCAGCGAGTCTGGCAAGCTCAGCACTGGTTGCAACGCGCAGCCCTGTAATGCTGCAGTTGCGCAAGGCAAGCGTTCCGCAACCATAAACAAGCTTTGTGCCTGATGCACAACTTTCGTCATGCGTCCTGTTGCCTGTAACTGCTGCACATACTGTTGATAACCACCGCGCTCGATCTCGGATGCAGTCATATACCCAATTGAGTAAACAGCATCGTGGAATTCTTCTGCATTCCGAACGAGAGGCCAGGCCTCTTCCCTGACCTGTGCAATGGCTGCAGGATCAAGCACAGCAAATCCCACGGTCTCTGCCGGGTCCACCCAACTTCTGTTGAGAATGGCATTTGTGCGTCGCTCTTCAAAAGGAGCGTCATCCAGAAACGCATAGGGACGAGCGTTGATTATCTCTTGCGCAAACGGTGAAGGCTCACGCAGATCCAACGCAATCAACTGCAACTCTTTTCCTTCCAGCGCGTGTAAAAGTTCCAGCAAACCTTCCAGATCCATCGCTTCTGTCAGACAGTCGTGAATTGTTTGTTGCACTAACGGATGTTCGGGTATCTGCCGCTTGCCTTGAATATTCTCGAAGCAGGCAATCTGATCCGGAAAAACCTGAGCGACAAGATCTTCTGCATCCATGCGCTGAAACTGCGGTGGTACTCGTTTGCCGCTGCGGTTACGCTGAATGGCCAGTGAGCGTGTTGCATTCCAGCGCCAGCGCACTTCAAACATGGGTGCATCGAGCAAAGCTTGAACCAATACATCTTCTACGGTGGCGCTGTGCAGATAAGAGAAAACTTCCTGTAATGAAAAGCTGTGTACTGAGCCAAGTGAAATAACAATGCTGTCTTCATTAGCCGCCGCCTGCAGTTCAAAATTGAAAGTGCGACAGAAACGTTTACGCAGCGCCAGCCCCCAGGCTTTGTTCAGGCGACTGCCGAAAGGCGAATGGATGACCACATGCATATCGCCAACTTCGTCGAAGAATCTTTCCATGACCAGAGTCGTTTGTGTTGGCATTACCTGCAGTGCATTGCGACCCGCCTGCAGGTATTCAAACAATTGTTGTGCAGCCGCGAGTGGCAGGCGCAGAGTTTCCGTCAGCCAGGTGATCGCTGCGCTTGCCTGCTGCGCGGTGATGAACTCGTCCATTGACTCACGCAGGCGCGAAACAGATTGCGACAACTCTTTAGTGCGTCCTGGCCCCTCACCCAACCAGAAGGGGACTGTGGGTTTCATGCCTTGAGCATCGCGCACCCGCACTTTCAGGCCATCAACGCGAACCAATTGCCAACTGTGGCTCCCCAGCGTAAAGATATCGCCCGGCAACGTTTCCAAAGCGAAGTCCTCGTTCAGACTGCCCACTACCGTGTCTTCCGGGTCCAGCACCACCTGGTAGTCAAACATATCGGGTATCGCGCCGCCGTTGGTCAACGCTGTCAATCTGGCATTGCGCCTTGCGCTCACGTGATTGTTGATGCGGTCCAGATGCAGATAGGCACCACGACGACCCAACCGCGTACTGTAGCCATCAGCCAGCATTTTTACGGTGGCCTGGAACTCTGCCTCACTCAAATCGCGATAGGGATAGGCACGCGTCATCAGCGTATATAAAGTCTGCAGATCGTAGCCTGCACCTTCATTGGCTTCATTGGCTTCATAGACTGCGGCAAGCTCGGCAACAATCTGTTGAGAAAGTATGTCCAGCGGTTTCTCGGGCATGCGGATCTTGTCCAGCTCACCGCGGTGAATGCTGTCCAATAGCGCGGTGCACTCCAGCAGATCATCACGGGTCAGTGGGAACAGAATGCCTTTGGGCGTGCCTCCCACCGAGTGACCGCTGCGACCCACGCGCTGCAGAAATGTTGCAATGCTCTTCGGTGAAGAAAATTGCACAACCAGATCCACAGAACCAATGTCGATACCCAGCTCCATGGATGCTGTAGCTACCAGCACTTTCAATTGACCGGCCTTGAGCTTCTGCTCGGCCTTGTGACGATGCTCTTTGCTCATGCTGCCGTGATGCGAACTGACTATGCCAGTTCCCAGTCTCTCGCTGAGCGCTAGTGCCAGACGCTCAGACAGGCGACGGGTGTTGACGAAAACAAGCGTGGTTTCATGTGACTCAATCAGGACCACCAGTCTTTCATACAACTCTTCCCACACCTCGTTACTCATCAGCGCGCTTAATGCTGATGCAGGCACCTCCACTGTCACGTCTATCTTGCGTCTGTGCCCTGTATCCACCACCGTGCAATCCGGTTTGCTGAATTCACCGCTTTGCGGATCGCGCACACCATTGCCAGTGAGGTAGTTTGCAACCATGGCGATAGGTTTTTGTGTGGCGGAAAGCCCTATGCGTTGCAACGGCTCGCCTACTAAGGTCTGCAGCCGCTCCAGCGACAGCGCCAGATGTGAGCCACGCTTGTCACCCAGCAGTGCATGTATCTCATCGACAATGACGGTTTTTATCGTGCGCAGCATTTGTCGCCCGCTGGCACTGGTCAGCAGCAAATACAAAGACTCTGGCGTAGTGACCAGTATATGCGGCGGTGTTTTCACCATGCGCTGTCTGTCCGCTGCAGGCGTATCTCCCGTGCGCACCGCAATACTGATACCTGCCGGAAACTGACCTTGCAGAAACAGCTCATCCTCTATGCCTGCCAATGGAATCTCGAGATTGCGATGAATATCATTGCTGAGTGCCTTAAGAGGCGAGATGTAAAGGACGCGGGTCGCCTGCGGCAGTGCGGCGCTCTGTGCCTGCCAGACCAGATCGTCTATTGCCGCATAAAAAGCCGCCAACGTCTTGCCGCTGCCTGTGGGCGCCGCTATCAAGGTATGCTTACCCGCTTTGATAGCCGGCCAGGCTTGTTCCTGTGCCGCAGTGGCCTGGCCGAACTCGCGTTTGAACCACGCTTGGCAGGCTGGATGGAACGATTGCAGAGACATGGGTTTCTTCCGTTCTGTCGCGACACTATTTAAAGGACGTAAGTCAGGGGACATATTCAGAGGACATACTTTAGCGCAAGCACAGAGCACTATGCACTATGCAAGATGAACCATGCACTATTCATTCTGCACTATACTCAATGCAAAAACTGCCTGATTGACCAATCACACGCAGATACGCTATGTTGCCTTGACTGTCCGGCTGCAGATATCGGCCGAGGTCCTGATTAGACAAACTGAATCTCAGAGCATTAGCTGTAATGAAAAAATATTTTGTCGCGTTCTGGCATGACAACAAGAAATTTCTGTTGATCCTGCTCACTATCGTTTGCTTCAAAAGTGCTGTTGCCGATTTGAACTCCATTTCCGGGCGCTCCATGCAACCAACCTTGCTGGATGGAGACAAGGTTTGGGTGAACAAACTTGCATACGATCTGAAAATTCCTTTCACGACCATCTCTCTGGCTGCCCTGGGCGATCCGCAACGCGGCGATATCATCATTATTGATTCCACCGTCGCAGAGAAACGTCTGGTTAAACGTATCATAGGACTGCCGGGCGACAGCATCTATATGCGCAACAACACTCTGGTTATCAACGGTGAAGTCGCAGGTTATGAAGTGCTGGGCAATGCGGATGAAGGCATCATCATCTCCGAACAGATTTTGCAGCACTCGCACCAGGCCATGGTTTCCGGGCTGGCACCAAACCGGGCCACACGCAACTACGGTCCGGCACGGGTTCCTCTGGATCAATTCTTCGTGCTGGGCGATAACCGCGACAACAGCGCCGATAGCCGGATGTACAGCTTCATACCGCGCGACCAGATAGTAGGACGCTCCAGCTCAGTCGTATTCTCTCTGGATAGTGAGCGCAATTTCCGGCCAAGAGCGGAACGTTTTCTGGCCGAACTGCAGTAGTTTCTGTTAAAACCCGTATCCAGCAGTTAAAATAACCCCCCTCGCGACATTCCTGTCCCGACCAGTCAATTCAGTCAAAGAGCCAAACCTGTGGGTCAGAAAACTCCGTTATATCAGCAACACGTCAGCGCCGGCGCACGCATTGTCGATTTTGGTGGCTGGGACATGCCAATCCAGTACCAGTCCGTTATCGAGGAGCATCACGCCGTACGTCAACATGCAGGCGTATTCGATGTCTCTCACATGACCATCATCGATATCAGCGGGCCAGATGCCAAGGCGTATCTGCAGTATCTGCTGGCTAACGATGTAGACAGACTCGCAGAAGACGGCAAAGCCCTGTACAGCGCGATGCTGAATGAGGCCGGCGGGGTTGTCGATGATCTGATTGTGTATCGTATGGCGTGGGGTTATCGACTGGTGGTCAACTGTGCGACGCGGGAAAAGGATTTGCAGTGGATGGCGCTGCACGCCAGAGAGTTCACCGTCAGCCTCAGCGAGCGGCCGGAATTGGCCATACTGGCCGTGCACGGGCCGGAATCCATCGATAAAGTCTGCTCGCTTTTATCGGCAGACACCGCCGAGAAGGTAAAAGCATTGGGGAATTTCCGCGGCCTGGAAGCAGATGGTTGGTTCATCGCACGCACCGGGTATACCGGTGAACGCGGCCTGGAGATTCTGTTGCCGGGTGAGGCTGCTGGCACACTTTGGAATCAGTTGCTGGAAACAGGTGTGAAGCCCATCGGTCTGGGTGCCCGCGATACGCTGCGTCTGGAAGCAGGCATGAATCTCTACGGCCATGATATGGATGAATCCATTTCTCCGTTAGCAGCGAATATGGAACAAACCATTTCCTGGGAACCACAGACCAGAAACTTTATTGGCCGCAGTGCGGTAGAGCTGCACAAGCAACAGCAGGCAGCGGGTGAACTTCCTGTGCTGGTGGGCCTGGTCATGGAAGCTCGCGGTGTATTGCGTGAAGGCATGAAGATAGTGTGCGAAGTTGACGGTGCAGCTGCCGAGGGTATTATCACTAGCGGCACTTTCTCCCCTACTCTGAAGCATTCCATAGCACTGGCCAGATTGCCCACAAAAGCGCAGAATTGTCAGGTCGATCTGCGCGGCAAACTGACACCCGTTCGTATAGTCAAACCGAATTTCGTTCGCTTTGGAAAACAGGTTTTTGCATAATCTCAATTTCATCAGCAAGAGGGCAAGTCAGTGAGCAATATCCCAGAAGATCTTAAATATGCCGCAACCCACGAATGGGTTCGCGTAGAAGAAGACGGCACTGTCACCGTTGGCATTACCGATCATGCTCAGGAGCTGCTGGGTGATATTGTTTTTATCGAATTACCTGAAGAAGGTCGTGTTGTCAGCGCCCGCGAAGAGATGAGTGTGGTTGAGTCTGTTAAAGCGGCTTCCGATATCTATGCGCCAATCTCCGGTGAGATCATAGCGATCAACGAAGACCTAGTAGACGCTCCGGAAACTGTCAATTCTTCTCCTTATGACGATGGCTGGTTCTGCAAGATTCTGCCCAGTGATGAATCGGAGCTTGAGGAGTTGCTAAGCGCTGAAGCGTATACGGATATGTGCGAGTAATTCGTTTCTAATTTCCTAAAACATTTTCCACCTGCCCATTGCTGTCCCGCATTTCAGTATTGGGCATATTCGGTTCAATTCAAATTTGAGGCAATTCATGGCCAGCTCCAGCGAGTCAGTACAGTCCATCATTTCATTGCAGGGTTTGCAGCAAAGTGACGCGTTCATCGCACGCCATATTGGCCCGGACGCAATCCAGATCAACAGTATGCTGGACACTCTGCAACTGCCTTCACTGGACGCGCTGATCGAAGCCACTGTGCCTGGTTCGATTGCTCTTGGACGTGCACTGAATCTTGGCGCTCCGACTACCGAAACGGAAACACTGACGAAACTGCGTGGCATGGCCAAACAGAACAAAAGCTGCCGCTCTTTTATAGGCCTGGGTTATTACGACACCATCACCCCGAATGTCATTCTGCGCAATGTATTGGAGAATCCGGGATGGTATACCGCCTATACACCTTATCAGCCTGAAGTGTCACAGGGGCGCCTGGAAACATTGTTGGCTTTTCAGCAGATGACTCTGGACTTGACCGGCATGGATCTGGCCAATGCGTCATTGCTGGACGAAGCTACGGCTGCAGCAGAGGCGATGGCATTGGCTAATCGTGTCAGCAAAAATCGCAAATCCAATCGTTTCTTTGTGGATGAAAACTGCTTTCCACAAACAATTGATGTTCTGAAAACCCGCGCTGCTAATTTCGGGTTCGAACTAATCATCGGAGATATTTCGCAAGCAGCAACGCACGATGTATTTGGCGCTATTTTTCAATACCCGAACTGCAAGGGTGAGGTACACGATCTCAGCCCGTTGATTAATGCGCTGCATGAACGCGATGCCATCGCTGTGGTAGCCGCCGACCTGATGAGTCTGGTTCTGATGCGCTCGCCAGGCGAAATGGGTGCCGATGTGGTGTTGGGAACAACGCAGAGATTCGGTGTGCCGATGGGTTATGGTGGACCACACGCTGCGTATTTCGCAACCAAAGACGAATTCAAGCGCGCGGTGCCAGGTCGCATTATTGGCGTTTCGGTTGATGCGCGCGGCAAGCAGGCTTACCGTATGTCTCTGCAAACTCGCGAGCAGCATATTCGCCGCGAGAAGGCCAACAGCAATATCTGTACTGCACAGGTCTTGTTGGCGAATATTTCCGCGATGTACGCGATGTACCATGGACCTCGTGGTCTGCAAACTATTGCCACGCGCATCCATCGTTTGACGACAATTCTCGCCAGTGGTTTGCAATCTGTCGGCATGAATTTGCTCAATAAAAACTGTTCTTTCTTCGACACGATTTCCATAAAAGCAGACAGCGCTGAACGTCAACAGATTCTCGCCAGAGCGACAGAACTCAATATCAATCTTCGTACAGATGACGCGACAATTCTTGGCATCAGTCTGGATGAGTGCTGTACTGCAGCGGACGTAGAATTACTCTGGCAGGTATTGCTGGGTGACAAGAGCGCGAGTTTGTCCGTCGCCAATATCGATAAACAAATTGTCGCTGGCTCTGCGGCGGTTGCAGGCATTCCTGCAAACCTGCAAAGAGAGTCTGCATTCCTGCAGCATCCTGTCTTCAATACCTGGCATAGTGAAACCGATATGCTGCGTTATCTAAAGCGCATGGAGAACAAAGACATCTCTCTGACGCATGCGATGATTCCGTTGGGATCCTGCACGATGAAACTGAATGCGACAGCGGAAATGATTCCGGTGACCTGGCCTGAGTTCAGCAAGCCGCATCCGTTTGCGCCAGTTGCTCAGAATGAAGGCTATGCGCAGATGATTACTGAGTTGGAAGCGATGCTCGCAGAGATCACCGGTTTCGATGCTGTCAGCATGCAACCGAATTCCGGTGCGCAGGGCGAGTATGCCGGCCTGTTAGCCATTCGTCTTTACCTGGACAGCATTGGTCAGACGCAACGCAACGTGTGTTTGATTCCCAGCTCCGCACACGGAACCAATCCGGCCAGCGCGCAGATGATCAATATGAAAGTAGTCGTTGTCGCCTGTGACGACAACGGCAATATCGACGTGGAAGATCTGCGCAAGAAAGTGGCGCAGTTCCAGCAGACGCTTGCTGCATTGATGATTACCTATCCATCCACTCACGGCGTGTTCGAGGAGTCGGTAAAGGAAATCTGTCAGATCATTCACGACAATGGCGGTCAGGTTTACATGGATGGCGCTAACCTGAATGCACAGGTTGGTGTTGCACGTCCCGGCGATATCGGTGCCGATGTTTCCCATGTGAATCTGCACAAAACCTTCTGTATTCCTCATGGTGGCGGCGGACCGGGTATGGGCCCTATCGGCGTGAAGAAACACCTGGCGCCTTTCGTAGCCAACCATGCCATTATCAAACTCAAGGGACCCAATGCAGACAGTTCTGCTGTCTCTGCAGCACCCTGGGGCAGCGCCAGCATACTGCCAATCTCGTGGGCCTATATTCACATGATGGGTGCGGAAGGTTTATTGCGTGCCACGCAAGTTGCTATTCTCAGCGCCAACTATATTGCTGTGAAACTGGCGCCCCATTTCCCGGTTCTGTATACCGGCAGGAACGGCAAAGTAGCCCATGAATGTATCATTGATCTGCGCCCTCTGAAGGCCAGTTCCGGCATCAGCGAAGAAGATGTTGCCAAGCGTTTGATGGATTATGGGTTCCACGCGCCTACCATGTCGTTCCCGGTGGCAGGTACTTTGATGATTGAGCCCACCGAGAGCGAGTCGAAGCCCGAGCTGGATCGCTTCATCGAAGCGATGATCAGTATTCGCAAAGAGATTGCCCGGGTTGAGGCAGGCGAGCTTGATGCCCTGGACAATCCTCTGAAGAACGCGCCCCACACAATGGCCGATATCATGGATGAGAACTGGCAACGCCCCTACTCCAAACAGGAGGCGACGTTTCCTGTTGCCGGTCTGCGTGACAACAAGTTCTGGCCCAGCGTAAACCGCATCGACAATGTCTACGGTGACCGCAATCTTTTCTGCGCTTGCCCGGCAATGGAAACCTATCAACAGTCCTGATGTGCGGTAACGCACAGTTGTTACTTTTCCACCCGTTTTTGACCCATTTCTGCTCATTTTCATGCTGCCGTGCTTCGCCATAGCGCATGAATGTGAGCGTTTTCACTCCCTGCAAATAAGTTAACTCATTGTATTTAATGCATAAACACTAGTTGGCATGGCGGTTGCAATAACCGTTGTGTATCGGTAACACAGTGAAGGACCGCAAGTGACCCGCAAAGCTGTAAATGACGATACTTAACTTTTAATCATTTTTTGACAGTTTAATCATTTTTTGACAGGGGATTAACATGCGTATCAAGACTTCCAACACCATTGCAACTTCCGCCGCAGTATTGGCACTGACACTGGCTACTTCAGCTGCTACTGCAGACTCAGCGCCAGACAAGTTGTTCAGCAGCAAGCAATTGACTGTTGTTGAACAGGTAACTCCCGTTTATCCATTGTTTGCCGACCGCACTGGCCGCGATGGCCACGCAATTGTGGAATTCACCGTTGCTCCTGATGGCAGCGTAACTGCACCGGCGGTGCGCGAAGCATCTGGCCGTATGTTCAGCAGAGCAGCACTGGAAGCGATTGAAAGCTGGCATTTTGAGCCAGTCATGGACAACGGCATCGCTGTGCCTGTGCGCACAAACGTTAAATTCAGTTTCGTACCACGTACTGAGTAAAACTGTAGGTCACGATAGTGAGATTGCACTATCGGGATTTCCTCAAAAAGTTTTTATATATCGGTTTTTACAGAACGATAGATTACTGAGGAAACCAAGGCTCATTCTCGATAACAAGAATTACATAAGCGGAACTGCCATGCGTACACAGACAGGCTGAACCAGGGGTAGGCAACTGCCCCTGATTCGGTAACGCAACTTCCACAGGCATTACGCAACAGACTTTTTAATCCAGCCAGCCTCCTTGCATTTGATTCCCCATAACCTGCCTGTTTTTGACTGATGCCCCCTCAATAGTTTTGGTGTATCTTTGCGTTTGCCAGACGGACTTAACCGTTTCGCTTCAAACCATTTGGTGTCTCATGAAAACGCTACTGATCGGACTACTGATGACCGCATTCGCCAGCACAGCATTCGCCCAAACCAACCGTATTGATCTGGTTCGCCCCGATGCTCCGGAGCTGGCGAGATTCGGTACTTACGCCATTGGCGTCAGGACACTCACTCTTACAGACAGCAACAGACCTGATGTACTCAACACAAAGACCGGTGAAGAGACGCAGTTCTATGATCGCAATCTGACCGTTGAAGTGTGGTATCCCGCACAACCGGGTGCCGATACCGTGCGTTCAGGTCAATACCACACTTACACACGCGATCCTTCGGTGATGGCAACTTTAACGGGGTCCGCCGTGCGTGATGCAGCGCCGCTCAGCAGCGCTGGTGCGTTTCCACTGGTCATCATATCGCACGGTTATCCCGGCAATCGCTATCTGTTAAGTCACCTTGGGGAGAATCTGGCCAGCAAAGGTTATATCGCCGTTTCAATCGATCATACAGACAGCACTTACGAGGACCAGCAGGCGTTTGCCAGCACCCTTTACAACCGCTCTTTTGACCAGGCGTTTGTGCTTTCTGCCATTGCGGATGTGAGTGCGGACGCCGGCAGTTTCCTGTACGGCATGGTAGATGCCGGGAACAGCGGATTGATCGGGTTCTCCATGGGCGGCTATGGCGCGCTGAACAATCTCGGCGCGGGTTATAGCGAAGCGGGCGTCACAGGGCTGGGCGCACCACCGAATCGTTTATTGCAGGCGCGTGCAGCCGCGAACCCGGAATTCAGGGCCAGCCTGGACCCGCGTTTCAAGGCAGGCGTCGCTATTGCTCCCTGGGGGATGAACAATAATTTCTGGGATGCCGAAGGGCTGAAAGGTCTGGATAAGCCAGTGTTGTTTGTAGCCGGTGATGCCGATTCAACAGCAGGCTATGCGAACGGCACACGCGCCATTTTCGAGCAGGCGGTGAACAGCGATCGTTATTTATTGACCTTCGAGAATGGCGGGCACAGTGTGGCTGCCCCGATTCCATTGCCGCAGGAACTGGCAGCCAGCGGTAACACCGCTGCGGCTGGCCACTATATGGACCCTGTATGGGGCAGTGTGCGCTCAAACAATATACTGGTTCACTTTACGACGGCTTTTCTGGACCTGCACTTGAAAGGCGATACTGACAAGCGGACTTACCTGAACCTTGTTCCCCACGCTGCGGATGGTGTGTTCGCCATGGATGCGAACGGTCAGCTACGTGCTACTCATACTTACTGGAAGGGTTTTCCCCGCGGCTCAGGCATCGGCCTGATCTTGGAGAAAGGCGACGGGAGTCACTGATAAGTTGTCTGCTTCAGGAACCAGCTCTGCATGAGGACCTGCTACGACGAAAGCTGTTACAAGTAGCAGAAATGCACTGAACAGCGCTACACCTATCAGCTTTGTACCCATGGCATTAAGCCATTGTCCTGCGAATTTATTCATTTTTATCACCTGTTTTCCTTTCTTTGTTATTGTGCAAAATATTGATTACTACCTGAATTGACAGGAACAGATTCAGGGATCGTGCCAACTTTATATCTTATTGTATTTATTAGAAAATATGTGGAACACAACGAGCTGCTTGGCGTTTTTCACTAACTCTTTTGATCAAAATAGAACAAGAGTTGGTGAAATTGACACAGTACGAAGCGGACTTTTAATCAGACTGTCAGCGACAGATGCAACTCGTCATTCATCAAGCGCGCGATACTGGCCTGAGCATCCAGCGTGTTGGTCAACTGGGTCTCAAAGCTGCGACTCCACAAGAGTCTGGCGCTGCTTTTCTCAATGATCTGCAGATTCACCCGTGCCTGCTTTTCGTGAACCTGTACGGTGCCACTGAGAACCAGGTCCGCGTCATTTGTCTCATCAGACCGCTGGTACACCACGTTCAACATGGCCTGTTGCGAAAGCGCATGCTGCAGGTCGGCGCTCAGGCCAGCCGCAAAAGTTCGCGTTGCCGCATCGTTGCTTATCGTTGTCAAAGGCGTGACCAGTATTCTGCGCGGTGGAGTTTGCGCAGCTGACGAAACGCTGTCGCTGAAGCCAATAGTCGACAGCAGATTATCCAGTTCATTGAACACCGCTCCGCGTGTTTCACCGCCGGAAACCTGCCGGGAAGTCTCCGGCTCCTGATATAAATTCGACCACAGAGCGAACACCAGTAGACTGGCAAACGCATAACCCATTACCACTATGGAACCATGCAGGGTTCGCTTTGCGCTGCTCAAACCTGCAATCCAAGCCATGGGTCGGGCGTTGGAAACGCTTATTCCCAATGGCTGCTGCACTTTCTCCGTGCTCATCGGGTTCGCTTTCCCCGGCAATGGTTCCGCATCGATTAGCAGCTTATAACCACGTTTTGGTATCGTGGCGATATAGCGCCGTTCTCTGCTGATATCACCCAGCAGCGTACGCAATTCTGAAATGGCACGCGTCAACACTTCCTCATTGACAACAACTCTGGGCCAAACGCAATTGATCAACTCATCACGGCTGACAACCTGGCCATTGGCGTGCATCAGGCAACTCAGCACGTCCATCAGTTTTGGTTCTGCGTGCACGTGATGCTGATCTTTTACCAATAACCCTGCTTCCGGATAAACCCGCCATTCTCCAAGCTGATAACCGCTCTGTTGGTTCCCTTCAGAAGTATTGGGAAGTTTCATTGTTGTGCCCCCTGACCCGCTTATATTTTTTTTACCATGCAATGTGAGACGTAAAAATAGACCCGAAGGTTTAAAAATGCAGTTCGCAGGAACGCTAAATAACTTGAATTTTTATAAATCGTCAACCCGCGAACAACAAAGCGAAGGTTTTCTGGACATTTTGCTGACGAAACGGCGAGCATATTTCATTTTTTGCGCAGGATTGTCATATCACCCATTTGCATAATTCACATGCAAAAGGAGAAAACCTATGACAATTGCAAACAGACTTTTTTCCGTATTGAGTGTATCGCTGATTGTTGTCAGCTTGTTGTGGCCTTCTGAATCAATAGCCAATATTCGGTCAAATGATTCGGCAACCAGCCGTTTTTTTTCCTCTGAACTGGCCGCAGTAGTGGATGCTGTTGAACGCTATAACCCCATTTCAGTAAAAGAAGACAAGGAGTATTTAGGTGCCATTTTTCAACATAAGGTGAATGGACTAACTTATTACAGTTACAGTGTTGCGGCCGGGAAAAGCGGTGAGGACACGGTCACTGCTGCAATCAGAATCCCTCCAGGAAGTAAAATGGTAGCCTTCTGGCATACACACGGTGCAGAGCATTGGTCACGGGAATACTTCTCGGAAGTTGATACCAATCTGGTCAGGCAGTGGGACATACCCATGTATCTGGCTTCAGCCAATAATGAGCTACATGTCTTTCAACCTTCGGCTCGCACGATGCCGAGTATGGTTGCTCGCAATCTGGGTCTGGGCAGGCGCAATGGTATAGCGAAGGGAGAGATCGTGTCCGCCGACATTCTGTCGAGGGCTTGAATAATCTGCTTAAATGCATCGCTGCAAATTATTCTTTAAAGAGAAAGGTTATTATTTTCTGGTTTTTTATCATCGTAAAAGGTGACTATTTTGCTATTTGTTAACAACACGGACTCGTCCTTTCCTTGATAGTCCAGACGCTTTAGCAAATCACTAATGACATACAAACGGGCGTCGCGTTTATTATCAGCCTGCACGATAGACCACGGTGAAACAATATTATGGGTGCGCTGCAGCATGATGTCGCGCGCCTGACTGTACTGATCCCAGAAGTGCAACGCCTGATCATCAATTGGGCTTATCTTCCATTGCTTCAGCGGATCCAGCTTGCGCGCTGCAAGACGCTCTGCTTGTTCATCGCGAGTGATATCCAAATAATATTTCAGCAGCTTGATTCCTGAGCGCTGCAACATCTGCTCAAACTCAACCACAGAATCAAAAAATTCTTCCAACTCTTCCTCAGTACAAAATCCCATCACACGCTCAACACCTGCGCGGTTGTACCAGCTACGATTGAACAGCACCAACTCGCTGGCGCTCGGTAGATGTGGCACATAGCGCTGGAAGTACCAGGATGATTGTTCCCTGTCCGACGGTTTACCCAAAGCCACTACTCTGGTTTCCCGTGGGCTCAGATGCTCGGTAATTCGTTTGATCAAGCCGTCTTTGCCGGCAGCATCACGACCTTCAAATATGATCAGGATCTTGTCATTGCACTGGATGAAATGACGCTGCAGTTTCACCAGCTCTATCTGGAGTTGATGCAACTGGCTTTTGTACAGGTTTTTCATATTCGGGTTCCACGGACTTTAACTAACAGGTCATCTGTTACTCGTAGCTTTGTTTATAACAGACTATACTTCAAGAACGTGGACTTAATACAGGGAATGTAGAATGACCATCACGACGTTTGATACGCATAAATTTGTTCGCCGCCTGGAAGATGCGGGGATGCCACTTAAGTTGGCAGAAGTTCAGGCTGAAGCGCTCACTGAGGCATTTAACGTGAATCTGGATTCGTTGGTTACCAAGGACTTTCTGGCCGCTCGCTTCGCGGAGCAGAGGGCGTATATCGATACACGCTTCACCGAACAGGATGCGTGCTGGGAGAACCGCTTCATAGAGCTGAAAGCCTATGTTGACACCGGCGCAGAGAAACGATTTTCCCACCTGGAATCTAAAGTCGACAGTAACCAGCGTGTATTTATCTGGACTCAAGCCATTATCATAGCCGCCGTAATCCTGCCGTTGTTGGAAAGGTTAATGGCGCTCTAAGGACCACCAGCCCTAATTCCTCGACTTTCAGCGCTAGGGCCGACACTGGTGCGACCAGTGGTGTATGACTGGCAGCATATTGCGACCAAAGCTTTGGTGATTTGAACTCCGCTTCGTGATGGTGCGTTTGTGAGATACAAACCGCACTCATAGACTTGGTGTGGTAGTTGTTCGGCGCACTAGCTGTTCTCGAATCTCTTTTTAAGACGCTCATACTCAGCTCGTTCGTGCTTTTCGGAGAGTTCCTCGCAGTGCTTCTTCCATCTTACTTTTTCATCTGAGCTGTCAATCATCAGGTCGGGAATTCGAATGATATACCATTGTTCGCTAATCAAACGCCATTCTCTTGCAGCAACGGCAATCAAGCTTTTCCAATCCCGAGATCTGCGAAACTCATATTCTTGCATGTTAAATGGTGTAACAGGCGGCAACACGTTCCTTGAGTTCTGTCCCCACCAACCGCCTATTTCAGAACCATTTCTCGAAAAAGCGTATTGAAGGAGAGAATCTGGATGTTGCCTATATTGCACACAGAATGCGTGAAGTTTGTAAGCGACAATCAGTTCAGGTGGCTTGTCTAAGAGAAACACGGAAATATGATACGCAGTAGATCTGAGTGGATTGGAGCCACATCCATGGACGTTATCGCGATTTCTCCAAGGAGCACCTGCGGGCCTTTTAAAATCATAGGGAACTATATCGATCTCAGGAACGCATTCCGCATTCCAAAGCTCTATACACTTGGCCCATCTTTTTGCAAGGTCGCGCTCAGCTGCGTTCATATCAATTGGCCTTCCTGCGCGGGCTCAAAGTCTGTTCCGAACCGCTGCCTAGACGTACCATTTTCGTGACGCCACGAAAATGGTCTGAATCCTTAATACTCTTTTCCTTACAAGAGGTTATAGCCTTCTGAATGGTCGTTAGAAAGTTCTCCAAACGCGTATAACCGAGGGGGGGGTTGCAGGTCGCGGGCGAACCAGAATTCAATGCCAGCCTCTGCGTTAGCGCGCTGAGCGAATCCGTCCAGTTCCTGTTGTAGTGTCATCAGTTGCCTATCCATGCTCATGTTCCCTTGAGGTTGGTCAGTCCATTGATTCGATATATTGATACTGCTTCTTGAATTCTAGACCACCTTCACCTCGATAAATCGAGTTGCCCGAAATTTCCGGACAACTGCCCCCGTCGACAACGCTTATTGGCTATTGCCCTCGGCAAGCAACCCTACCCGCAAAAGGCTCGGATTCCCATAACTCCCACTCGAAGCACGCACACGAAGCTTCTCCTCACAACTCTCCCAATCCCCCACATGCGCCCGCATTAAACTCTTCCACAGCTTGCCATGGTTGGGCACCTCGAAATGCAGCAACTCATGCACAATCACGTAGTCCCAGACTGCGGGCTCAAACTCCAGCAGTTCAGCATTGAAGCTAAGAATACCGTTGGATGAACAGGAAGCCCATTTGTTGCGCATGGGGCGCACATACAGTCCCACTATCTGCACTCCCAGCTTGTTGCCCCAGGCTCTGACCACTGTCTTGAATTGTGCTTTGCGATCGCTCGTGGTCATGGCTAGATCCTGCCCACTTTGTCCAGCAGTGAGAACAGGTTGTTCACGATGGTGGCAACGCGATCAACGTCGTCAGTTTTAGCGAGCACGGCGAAGGTCACTTTCTTGCGCAACTCCCGCAATGAGTTTTCACTCTTGCGCCAGTTCGGAAATTCAACAAATGCGGCTTTCACTTTCCGACTCACTTCTTCAGCGTTACCAATTTTTTCGTCGAGCAAGGTGCGATAAACAAAATAAGTGAGTCCATCAAAACCCTTTTGAGCCTGCTCGGTTTTGCGAGTCTCGTTCACCGCTACTTCCTTCAGCAACGCTGCAAGCGACTCTGCGGTGCTAGCTTGTCGATCCTCAAAACTTTGCTGCACTGCCAAGGCCCTTTCTGCCATGGCAATCAGGTAAGGATCATCACTCTCTTCTTCAGCAATCTTCTGGATGGATTTGATCAGGTTAATGACTTTCGTGCCGTCACCCTCCGCACCTGCCTTGATCACCTCTATGGTGTCACCATTGATGGCCACCAGATCTCCCGGCTCGCCAATCCCGTAGGTGCCAACTCTCTCTTGTACCAGTTCATCGGTTTTACGCTGGAAATCTCGGTCTACATACACCGTCTTGGTGTAGGCTTTGCGCACTACACTGTAAATGGCGGCAAGCGAAGCGAAGGTTTCAATCCAGGGGCGCAGAAAGGCATCGGGTGAAATGATCTCGTAGAGCATTTCGATTTCCTTGAATTCCCGGAAGAATACTTTGCGTCGATCGGCATCCCGGAAATGCTCAATCAGGTTCTCTACATCCTTGTCGTTAAAGTTCCGTTGTATCAGCGCCAGGTATTTGGGCGCCTCCTCTTCCATTTTCGATTGGAACACACCTTTGAGTAAGGCCAGGTCCTTGACGATGGCATTGATCTCATCGCTGTCAAAGGCCAGTGCTTTTTCGAGCTTGTCGAAGATGCCGACGAAATCGAGCACGAAGCCATGTGGCTTGACCATTTCCTGGGCTTCGTTCTCGTACGGGCGGTTTACCCGGGCAATCGCTTGTAGAAGCGTGTGGTCTCGCATGGGCTTGTCGAGATACATGGCGTAAAGCACCGGCGCATCAAAGCCCGTCAGCAATTTTTCGGTGACGATAAGAATTTTTGGCATCTGCTCCAGCTTACCGAAGCTCTTGCGTATCTGCCGCTCCTTCTTCGGGTCGAGGTGAAACTCCTTTAGCAGGGCAGAGTCATTATTGTTGCCGGTATAAACGACTTCGGAATACGCCGCTGGCAGGAACTGATCCAATGCATGTTTGTAATGCGCGCAGGCTTCGCGATCCACCCCGACCAGAAAAGCTTTGTAGCCAAGCGGTTCTACATTGGCCTTGTAATGCTCACTTACGTACTGGGCTACTTGCTGAATACGCTCCTTGCCCTTCAAGAAGTTCTTGAGATTAACTGCGCGCTCAAGAATCTTGTTCAGTTCTTCTATATCCGCCACGCCCTCTGCTTCTGCCAGTGATAGAAATTCAGCATCAAGCGTTTCATGCGGCACCAGCATGACATTGGGAGCAAGTTGATAATAAAGGGGCAGCGTAGTGCCATCCTCAATACTGTCAGCAATGGAATACTTGTGCAGGTAACCTTCGTCATCTTCGCAGCCGAAGGTTTTAAAGGTGCCCTTGCCGTAGACGGTCTTATCCACAGGCGTGCCGGTAAAACCCAGGTAGGTTGCATTCGGCAAACCGGCCATCAGGAAGGTGCCAAGATCACCACCTGTGGTGCGATGAGCTTCGTCAATGAGAACGTAGATATTAGAGCGTGTATTGATGTTGGCAGGCATATCACGAAACTTGTGGATCATCGTGACGATGATGCCCCGGTAGTCATCCTTTAGCAGTTGATTGAGCCGGGCGATACTGCTGGCGTGTTCCAGGTTACCCAGACCAAGCGCTGCAAGGTTCTTGAGCATCTGGTCTTCCAGTTCATTGCGGTCGATCATCAACAGAACCGTTGGTTTGTCGGCTTCCGGGGCGCGGAAGAGCCGCTCTGCCGCCTTAATCATGGTGAAGGTCTTGCCACTGCCCTGGGTATGCCAGACAAGGCCGCGAGTACGTGCGGGATCGAGCCCACGGTTGACGGTGGCGTCCACTGCGCCAGTCTGGTGCTGGCGCAGGATGTATTTGTTCAGCTCCTCGTCCTTTTCTGCAAATACGATGTAATCCTTTATGAAGGCCAGCACCTGCGGGATGGCGCAGAAGCTTTTCACCTTAGCCCCCAGCTTGCCGACCTCCGCATCTTTCCAGTTGAAAATATTCCGCCGCACCGTATTCCAGGAGACCCCGTAGGAAAAGCCGATGGCATCGGTGGCGGTGAAGAGTTGCTGTGATACGAAGAGCTCAGGTGTCTCACGATGGTAACGGCGGATCTGGTCCACCCCCAGGGCGATTGCCTCATCCTTGTTGGCATTCTTGCACTCGATCACCAACACCGGGATGCCGTTGATGAGAAAGATGACATCCTCCCGCGTGCCGTAGTGACCGTTGTGGAAGGCCCACTCTTCGGTGACTTCATAAACATTATTTGCCGGGTTGTCGTAGTCGATCAGGATCAGGTCTCGTTCTCGCTTTTCTTCATGATCGAAGAACTTGCCGCGGTTGCGTAGGTGTTCGACGAATTCGCGGTTGCCGTCAATGTCGGGATGGAGATGGCGGAACTGGCCGAGCAAGGCGCCTTTAGCTTCGGCGTAGCGTGGGTTGAATTGGCGTACTTTGGCGTCGAGGAGGTCGTCGAAGAAAAGAGAGCGATTCTTGGCGCGGTCGTTGGGGGGCGTGGTGGGGTCAAATCCACGTCGCTGCTCGGCTTCTTTGCGGGAAACAAAAGTCCACCCGACATCCCGGGCATAGGTAAGGATGCGAGCTTGAACTGTCTTATGTTCGCCAGGTTTGCTCATTAGTTTAAGGTTATCCTCCGCCACAGCCCACAGGGCGTTAAAGGGTGGGCGGCAATGAATTCTACGATAACGGACATGGTTACACCCTCTTCTGCTCAATATATGCGCAGAAAGTGTTAGATATAAACGTTCTCAGTGATTGCGGTACACGTGCGCGATTTCCGAGCACTGTCACCGCGTTTCCAGCGGATACTGTAACTTTCATTTTTGGAGCGTTAACGTATGCTGCAAAAAAAGTAGCAGAACTCTGGTGTACGGATTTGCAAAACTCAACTAAATACCACAGCACATATTTTCCACGAACAAAACTTCGATATGATGAAGCCTTCCTAAACTGAGCCTCATGAATTGAAATGTCTGTAGATGCTTCGAATTTGACCCCAGCACTCTTATGAATATATAGCGCTCTTTTAGCCTCCGCTGCTGACGAAGTATCAACTATAAGCCTACCGTCCTGAATAGAAAACATTTTGCCAATCTTGATATCGTTTAGATTCGCTTTTGTGCCAGCACTTCGCCAAAAAAGGATGCGCGCCATTGTTGGAATCATCGCGATAAAAAATTCTTCAAGATTAGCTTCGAACTGATCACAGACACGGTCTATTTCGTCATGACTGGCATTAGAGAAACCAAAGACTTCAGTTAGAATTCGACGACAGGTGCCGCGAGTAACAATTGAATTCTCAATCGAGTATTTGTCCGTAACGTAAACATTAAAGTCATTTGGCAGCTTCTCTGAAATTAAATCTGATAGATCACGATCGACAAAGAAACAGACGCGTTTTTTTGGAAACTGTCGCCAGTCAATATCTCGATAAATTCGAAGAACCTGATCTCTATTTCCCGCGGGCCAAAGTTCAACTTCCCAGTCGTCCGGTAGGAAATGTTCAATGAACCCTCGATAGAAACAGGGGTCCTCCTTACCTTCAACAAAGCCATATACTACTTTCTTAGTTTTCGAAAATCTCGCTAAGAACTCGTGGTAACTCGCTATCTTGCAGCTAAGGGCAGCAGCGTGTACTTTTAACATGCTCATAGTTGCATCCGTCAAATAATGAACTCGCCAATACCGTGTGCATATTTCCGAAGTTCGTTATCGTAGATGAACGGAGAGTGTGTTACGGCTACCAAGCCCGAGCAGAACTCCGCCCTGCGGATGTCCGAAACGAACTTGCGCTGCCATTCTACAGAAAGAGACAACTCCGGCTCATCTATTAGAACGAAATACTTTTTTCCGCCTGATAAATAGAGGTGGCTAAATAGCGACACAATCTGCTTTTCTCCGGATGATAGATTCTGTAATTCGATTTCTCGGGTCGATTCTCTTGCGCTCTTAGAAACAATTTGGAAATTGAAATTGGAAGTATCATATTGAAATTCCTTGTCGACCATATAGTCATTGCACGCCTCACAAAAACTTACAATCTTAACTTCTCTTTTCTCCAATTCCTGATGAAAAGCCATTAACTTAGTAAAGTAATGGCATATCACTTGTGAGTGAACATTCTTTGTTGGATTGTCCTTAACCATTTGTATGATTTTTCTCAAGTGTAGTTTGTTTTCTTGTGAAAGCACCGGCTCTTGAATTCTATTAAGAATATTGTCAATTGTCTTCGAGTCCGCTTTTCGAATTGGCTTCAGGTCTACTGATTGATACTTCTCCTCAACGATGTCGCCGAGATAACTAAAGGTTAGGTTGTTGAGATTAGCTCGGGCAAACTTATCGAGTTCCTCGCGCGTTTCACGGATAGCGGACTCTACGTCTTTCATGCCAAACTCAACGAGTTCGACGTAAATCCCTGCACTGCGGCGAGAGCTAAGCATATGCCGTCTTTTAGCCAACTCGCGGTCATCTAGTCCCTTGAAAATAAGATTCAATTCTTGCTCAATGCGACGATACGTAGGAAGGTAAAGAAGTTGAGCGCCAAGGGATCCTTGAATGGCTTCCATTGTCTGAATCAGAGTACTGGGTTTTCTTTTTCTTGGTCGCTCGAATAAGTCTATCTGGCTTAGCAGTAAGTGAATCGGAATGTCATATTGGTCACACAGCATCTCGAGCTCAGGAAGCGGCAGCCGACCCTCAGTGCGTTCAAGCAGAGCTATTATTCGATGTCTGACGGGGGGCGGCACTTGACGGAGAAATCTTCCGTCTATTTTTTGGAGCGATTCTTCGAAATCTGAGTAACGAAGGACGTGTTCAGTTTTCCCTATCGTAAGTGTCAGAGAGTTAAACTGGAATTTAGCTATGGCGCTCCATTGTCCTGATAAGAGGTAAAACAGCAATTGCAGCACTGTTGTTTTCCCTGCTCCATTCTCTCCGACAAGGATCAGCGTATTGTCCTTGAATTTGATGTCTAAGTCCCTATAGCCATGAAGCTTAGAGATTTGGAATCGCGTAATTTGGTTCATAGTTGAGTCGTTCCTATGTTAGTAATGGTCAGCTTCTAATTTCGTACTGTAGGTTGACATCGTGAATGCGGATCTTGGCAGTCATAAGCTCTTGCAGGAGGGTGCGGAAGAGATTTTGGAGTTGATTCCACTTACGTTCGTGCAAGACGCGTTTCTCATCAAGTGATTCAAACACGGTCACCATAGCAGCCTGCTCGTGTAGCTTTGGGAGCATTAAGGGGAAGCTACGAATCAATGCGGCGTTCATGTTTCTCTGGTTCGCTCCGTGACCGAGCTTTCGAAGGTCTTCGTAGTGATACTCAAAGAAGTAGTACAGAAACTTAGAAGAGATCCGCCTCTTGTCGGTCGGTGTGATCGACGCACAAGCTTGGTTTGTTGCGGCTTCGATCCCAAGTAATCCCACTCTTCCACGAGTTATCCCTTGGCCATACATTGCCATAAGCAAGGTTCCTTCAGGGAAAAGTCGGGCAGCAGAATTCGTGAGGCCAACTGGCGTAATCTTCTCCTCCGTGTCATGAATTACGCAGTAGTTGATCTCTCCAGTTTTCACCCACGGGATGGTTCCGTCACTCCAGTTATCTGCGATGTCTCGTGCGGGAGTTCCACCACTTTGAATTTTCGCGACATCTCCCACTTTGCACATCATCCAGCTTTCGGGCGCAGGGCCGATTTCGGTTTGTTTTGGGGGTTCATTGTGAAGGCCTTCGGTGAAGAGTTTGTGCATGAGGGCTTTTTTCAGTTCGGTGGTGGTCTGAATGATGCGCTCCTGAGCTTCGATTGCCCGCTGCACCATAGAAAGGATGTGCGCGATTTTCTTCTGCTCGGGGAGAGGGGGGAGCGGAACTTCGACAGCCTTCAGCTTCGATTGGTTGATCGACGATTGATTGACCGAGCGGCTGCAGATCGAAATAAAGACACCGATTTCGCGATAGTACTGAAATACGCGATTCAGGAATTCCGCTTCGAAAACTTCAGGATTTGCACGGATGAGAAGCAGATTCATCCCATGCAACAGGTCCTCGTAATCCCTTTCGGCGAAGCCCGTCTTACCGAGGTGTGGGTCACTGTTGATGTGACTGAAAAGAATGTCTCCCTTCTGGATTCGGTATTTCTCAAGATCCTTTTCTTTGAGGTCGGAGGCAAAGCGAACTCTTGTCTCGTCAATCCATCCACCGCCGATGGTTTCGATGCGGCTAACTTTGTAGTCGCCGTTGTTCTGATCTTGTTTCGTCGTGAGGCCATTACGAATAGCGAGCAACGCCTTAGGATTTTCTTCGCCCAGTGTGACTGAACTCCAATCTGCGGCAATCTGTGTGAACTCAAAGTCCTTTGTCGTGCCGGGATCGTCGCTAGGACTGCCGCTGGCAGCTTGCCTAAGATTCTTGCTCACGATTTGCCTCCCTTCCGTTTAAGTTCCTTCTCCAAGTCCTCAATAGTTTTCAAATCCTCGGCATCAGCTGCAATCGCTGCCTGCTTCCGATGTTTTCTGTCGAAGTCTTCATACCGCTCTGCGGCGATGGCTTTCATCGCTTCGTGAGTGACGGAGCCGGAACCTTCGAGTAGGGGCTGATCGTTGGACGCCAGCATGCGGTCCACGCTTTTCCGCCAAAAGTCGAGGGTGAGGTCTTTCTGCTGTTTCGCGCGCAGTTCTGCCTGCTCAAGGAAGATGACAACGAGACGGTTGAGGGTATCGACTTCTTCTTCGTTGAGATAGTTCTTGGCGACAATAATGTCGTGCTTGCGGACACGGGAACCGCTCCAGGTGGTGAGTGCCATGTTGGGCTGGCTCGCATCGGCACGGGCGACGATGAGTTCAGCAGCGGTCTGGTGGGTAGCAGCGTAGAGCAGCTTGTTCTGCACTTCGGCGAAGAAGAGCTGGGTTTCCTTTTCTCGTACCTGGTAATCACTGCTAAGGGTGAAAAGGTCGCGAACCTTCTGGTAGAAACGCTTTTCCGAGGCCCGGATGTCGCGGATGCGGGCCAGGAGTTCGTCGAAGTAGTCCAGGCCGTCGGGGTTCTTGAGGCGTTCGTCGTCCATGACAAAGCCTTTGATCAGGTATTCCTTAAGATGGCTGCTGGCCCACTGGCGGAACTGGACGCCGCGCGGGGAGCGTACTCGGTAGCCAATGGCCAGAATGAGGTCGAGGTTGTAGAGCTTGGTCTGATAGCGCTTCCCGTCGCTGGCAGTTGTCAAGGATTCCTTGACAACTGAAGTCTCAACTAACTCCCCGTCCTCAATGATGTTTTTGGCGTGAAGGCTGACATTCTGCTTGGTTGTCTGGAAAAGCTCTGCGATTTCGAGCTGGGTGAGCCAGACCGTCTGGCCTTCGACGCGTAGGTCGAGCCGGGTGCGGCCGTCGTCCGAGGTGTAGAGGACGAGCTCGCTCATTGGGCTACTCCCAATTTTTTGAGGATTTTGTGAAGCGCCTTGTCGGTCTCCCGTGCCTCTGCCTCAATCACATTCAGTTCTTGCACAATTTCCGCAATGGGCCGGTAGGTTTCGGCGTCGCTGGTGTGGATGTAGCGGCTGGGGGAGATGTTGTAGTCGTTCTTCTTCAACTCGGTATGATCGACAATGCGGCTGAGTTTCTCTTCTTCCTTCCAGCCGATAAGAGTGTCAGCAAGGCGCTGGATGCCTGTGTCGGGGATGAAATTCTTGGGGTCGCCCTTCTCGACGACCTGACTGGCGTTGACGAGGAAGACCTTGCCCTTTCTGGCTTTCGGCTTGGCCTTGTTCAGGAACAGCACGATGCCGGGGGCGGTGGTGTTGTAGAAGAGGTTTTCGGGCAGATAGAGCACGCTCTCGATGAGGTCATTGTCTACAAACCACTGGCGCACGGCTTTTTCCTTGCTGGTGCCGGCATTGCCGGAACCGCGCGATGCGGCACCGGTGTCGAGGACGACAGCGGCACGGCCATCTGCCTTGAGGCTGGCGTGCATGTGCTGTACCCAGCCCCAGTCGGCAGAGGATTTGCCCGGGAAGCCGGCCCCGGCGGGGAAGCGGTCGAACTCGTCGTTGTCATAGTCGGCTTCGGTGAACCAGTCCTGGTTCCACATGGGATTGGCGACAACGCGGTCGAAGGTGCGCAGCTTGCCCTGTTTGGTGCGGAATTTGGGGTTCTTGAAGGTGTCGCCGATCTCGATCTCGCCCTCCATGTCGTGGATGATCATGTTCATGTTGGCCATGGCCCAGGTGTCGGCGATGTATTCCTGGCCATACAGTTTCAGCGGTGCCACGGTGCACTTTTTGCCTTTGGCCGCTTCTTCCATGGCAATCTCGCACTTGATGAGGAGGCCGCCGGAGCCACAAGTGGGATCGTAGATTTCCATGCCGGGCTCGGGTTGGAGCACACGGGACATGATGATGCCGACTTCGGGCGGGGTGTAGAACTCGCCAGCACTCTGGCCGCCGCCCTCGGCAAACTTGCGAATGAGGTATTCGTAGCTCTTGCCGATGATGTCGGCCTCGACGTCCTCAAGACCCAGACGCTTGGTGCTGACAGCTTCGATCAGATTGGAGAGGCGGTCATCGTCGATGTCGCGCTGGCCGTGGGTGGTCGCGTTGAAGTCAACCCGGTCGATGATGCCCTGCAGGTTGGGATTCTGTTTGGCGATTTCCCGCATCTGGGTAGTCACGCCTTCGCCGATCTTGTCGGCGAGTTTTCGAATCACCGACCAGACAGCTTGCTCGGGGTCATCGGGTTGCAGCGGCAGGTAGAAGCGAACCAGCTTGTGGTCGGCTTTGACGAGCTGAAAAGCCTTTTTGCGAGAACCGACTTCCTTAGCGATACGGTTGATTTCGTCGTCGAATACATCACACAGTCGCTTGGTGAATATAAGAGGAAGGATAAAGTCCTTGTACTTGGGCGCGTCCTTGGCACCACGGATAGAACATGCAGCATCCCAGATCCAGGATTCCAGGGATTTGTCTTTTTGTTTATCTGCGGTCTTGTCGCCGGCGGTTTTGTTGCGTTTTGCCATGTACAAATCCATATACTATTTTTAGTTCCAACGAGAGGATGTTCGGACCAAGGGTGCCAGTTGACGAGACCCCTGCTTCAGTGGCACTTTTCTTTAGAGTCCGGGGGTCAATATATCCTGTTCTTTCATAAATTGCTTTGCATACATCATGGGTATCAAACCACCCAGTGATTTCTTTGGTCGTTCTTCGTTGTATTCTCGCCACCACGTCTTAATCACTAACATGGCATACCGCAGATTGATGAACCACTGCACATTACTATCGGAATCCCTTCAGTTCTTTCCGTGTCGCTTTGGGTCTAACTTCGATTTCTATCTAAGTAGGATTGGTATACAAACTCTAACTCCTCAGATGAAACAAATTCTGTGTCCAATATCCCATCACTGTATGCAAGTGGATGTGTTTTTGCCACTGGATAAATTGCCCAAGATCGATCTGCATATTCTTTAGCAAGCATCCACGCCGATATAAATACTACAAGTTTAGGGCCGAACGGGACGAGCACTACTGGGCTTTCAAGCTCCATAGCAGCATTTATTGCTCTGATTACTATTTGTGATATATCCGCGACTATATTCTCCATTTTCGCGTGTTCAATTTCCCATCCTCCATTCTTGAAATGACTTTCTGCTTTCTCACCTCTCGGACCCGCTACACGCAATCCATTCAAGAATCGAAACAATGAATCATTTTTGTCTAAAATCACCCTATGCAAATCTGGTCTATCTACTCTAGTAGGCACGATAACCAGCCCACAGCTCGGCTCAATTTCTTTTAAGGCTATACTCGTTCGAGCAGCCTCATGCCCTGAAGCTATTAGACCTACTGCCAATCCCTGGTTTTCTAAACTTGCGTCATCGCCTAATGGGAGCCAAAGAGTGTCATTCCAACCGCCTGCCGCCTTTGGGGCATTTAAATCGCCATAGGTCATTGGTTTGGTATAAGCTATCCGCCATTTTTTATCTTTAGGTAATCTCGCCAATGAAGCAGCTAACCCGAGGACATGCGGCCTAGTCATACATGAAATATCAAAAAGAAGTTCACTATGTAAACCTAACTTATTAGCAACTATATCTTCTAAGTCATCCATCGAATAAGCATTAGCTTCAACACGGTTACAAGGTACGTCAATCTTATCTGCGATCTGATTTACAACATTCCAATTTTTATTCCTCAATTCACTTGCTTCGGTCCCTGGGGTCGCTGATGATTTATAATCTAACATTGCGATTTCACTGATTTTGAAATTCGAAGAAATCGACTTCTTTATCGCTCCTGTGCAGCGTTCCTCAAAACTCAATGAAGCTATCATAATCATTCCATCGCTACTCATTTGTCTAACTCCATACTCAGCCAACGCCTATGCTTATCTAAGAATGGTGTTACAACTTCCAGAAATTTATCCACGGTCGCGAACTGGATAGACTGCTTCGAAACCTTTTTTACGCTATCTGCAACAAGCAATTCGTAGTTGGATTCCTTTTCCCCTAGCAATACCATACTTCTTTTAATCTTCTGTCCTGGACCACGGCCCGAACCGCAAAATTGTCTAGATGTAACGTCGCCCGCGAGAAAATGGATAGCATAATCTTGCGAAAGACCATCTAAGCAACCAATATATAACCAACCTTTCTGTGCGTCTCGAATATCTTCAGCGCTGTTAAGGTCCTCTGGGTGCATCTTAGTCAAGGTTAGCGATCTTTCCGCGCATTTATAACTAAGCTGGTTGTAACTCGTGTCGCACCAAGAGCTTCGCTCGCTTTGCAGCCATATTATTTGTCCAGGGATTGGTGGCGGTCTCCTTGTATTGTCTTGATTTTTCATGCTTATTTTTTCCCATGTTGTAAGTGCTATTTTTGCAGTCCCCTCCTCTTCAAAAGATAGCATTTGATAATTCGTCAACCAACTAGGCAATTTTGCTCTTTCCGCTTCCGATTCCACCACCAGAAATCTTGGTTTCCCACCAGCAACCCCAATTTCGAATAGCACTTCTTTACTCGGACCTGTAATATCCGCAACCAACAAGTTCGACTGCTTTATCCTTTTCCTGATCTCCGCTGGCCATTGCTTGTTTAGTCCTACTTGTCCATCTAGCACCTCAACCTTTCCATGTCGCTGAAGAGCTTCTTCAAAATCTTTGCGAAAATTAATACTAACCTTGTTATTCATGCGGTAAGCAATAAATATTCTATGTGCTTTTTCTTTATGACTACCGCCTTTTCTACCCATCAAAATATCTTTTGAAACTTTCATTATTAACTGATCCATGAACTATTCTCACTTCTCCAAACAAATAGTGGCGGAACTTCAAATACTGCAGGTAACTCGTAAGGATGCCAAAGCTGGCCAGGGGGCAAAAATATCGCCTCGGAGCGAATTGCCTTTAATAAGTACCCAACCAATTGTGAATTTCCTCTTAACAATGACAATTGTTCAGTCTCGACTTCAGTTTCGATAAGAACAGGCTTTTGAGATTCTAATGTCAAAAGTTGTGGAAAATTATTTTGTATAGCTTTTATAGTGTATCTATAATCAGCATTTTCAGGTTGCAACTCAGCAGCTATAGTTTTTAGTTGATATTCTCTATGGGATTTTAAGTATTGTAAGCGACGATTCAGTTCGGTTTTCGAAGAGGTTTCCACACTAATTTGAGTATATCCAATTGCTGCACGAACTGAATCCCTTCCAAATCTCATCGCCCATAGAAAGGAGTCATTTTCTTGCACTACAATATTATTTTCATTTAGAAATCGTATTGTAGCTATTCTAGAAAACTCTATCCAATCATCATCATATGGATTGGAACCTAAATGAACAATATCAAAATGGTCCCCAGGAACCGAAGTTGGATCTATTCCGGCCGGAATCAATTGTGCCAATCCTGGTCTCGCAGCTATCACTACTAGAAAACTTACTGATTGATCTAACAGCGGGAATATGACTTTTAATGCTGGAGCAGGAACATCTTCTGCTCTGTCCAGAAAAAGCGGGACTTTCTTTCCATAATGTTCACATATTTCTTCTAGTGTACTAATCAGTGACCAAGATTGGAAAAATTCCTTTGGCCATTCCTTTAGTCGAAATTGATTGACCTTCAATCTAATAGCTTTAATTGACTCCAAAGTAGCAATATCAGAAACTCTTAGTTCTTCAGGCAATACCGCTTCTAGTAATCGCAATGGAAACTTAAAATCGGGATTTTTGGAATCTTTCAGAAGTTGTTCTAGAACAGCTATGGCAATCAGCGCGGAAGTCTTAGCGCCAATTTGTGAGATCAGATCTGAGTTAAACTCCAAAGTTCTCCCACCAATACCCGAATCCTTGGATAGAGACTGAAGGCAACTCACAAGATTTATATATATCGCATCCGGGTGTGCCGTCATTTTTCGATGACGTAATAAGAAAGTTTTCCCGACTCCTCGAGTACCAATTAGCAAAGTGCTCCTCTGGAAAAAACTGCCAACTCGGGGGTGTTGAACATGAGTTTCATTGATTTGAGCAGACGACAATTTCTCGCCATCGGCTAAAAATCGTTGTGGGTTAGTCATCTGTCGAGGCACCTGTATTGTATTGTTAGTTCTTTTATTTGTTAACTTCTCTAATAGTGCTTAAGCTTATTTTACACGACTACTCAAAAACTATTAGTATCACGAAGTTGAGGATATTTCTCCATAAATTTAAGACCTCAGAGTTTCCCTCACTTGCCCAACCCATCATCCAACTCATTCGCCCTTACAGCCGCCGGCCTCGCATAACAGCGTTCTACATACTCGGTAAATACAGGCCGCACTTCCAGATTCTTCTGTAAAATCGCCCAGCCGATATAACTGGCCACCACCAGATCTGCCGCCGTGAAATGCTCTCCACAGAGATACGGGCCTTTTTTAAGCGCCATTTCCAGCGTATTGACGGTGTCGGAGACATACCCGCAACCGATAGACTGCACATTTTCCTCATTGATATCCCACCTATAGGTGTTAGCAGTCATTGCCATCTCTATTGGGCCAGCAGCAAAAAATAACCAGCGATAGTAACTGCCCCGTGCAGGATCATTGAGCGCTGGCGCCAGGTTTTTCTCAGGAAACTGATCGGCCAGGTAAGCGCAGATCGCTACCACTTCTGTGACGACGGTATCTCCGTGTTTAATGGCGGGCACTTTACCCATGGGGTTAATGGCCAGATACGCCGGGGATTTGATGCTGCCACCCATTTCCATTATCTTCACGTCATATTGGACGCCAATTTCCTCCAGCATCCAGCGCACAATGCGGCCCCGGGAGAATGGGTTTGTATACAGAGTCAGATTTTTCATGTTTATGTCCCTCAATATTCTCAGATGTTGTGGTGAGTTTTTGACTACCCGTGCACAATACTGATCAAACAGGTCAATATTTGTCCTGTATCGTTTGTAGGCTTTAGCCATATTGATATCGCGGGTAGACACCCGGCAGGACTTAACCATGTCAAAACCGGTCACGCGTGTACTGACGCTATTGGAATTGCTGCAAACCCACGGCCTGATGTCCGGCCCTGATATTGCGCGGCGCTTGCAGGTGGATACCCGCACCGTCAGGCGCTACATAAACGCGCTGGAAGAGTTGGGGATTCCCGTGGTCACCGAACAGGGTCGCTACGGCGGTTATCAGCTTGTCGCGGGTTTCAAACTGCCGCCAATGATGTTTACCGATGAAGAAACTCTGGCTGTTTCACTGGGACTGCTGGCGGCAGACCAGCTTGGCCTGGCGGAAACCGCACCGGCTATTGCCAGCGTGCAAGCCAAACTTGAACGTGTGATGCCGGGTAATCTCAAGCGCCGGGTGCGCGCTATCAGCAACAGTGCCAGCCTGATATTGCCTAAGGCACATGGCCCGGAGAATAAGCAAGACTTGTTGCTGCTCGCCGATGCTACCCATGCTCAACAGCGTGTGCGGTTTGTTTATCAGACGGATAATGCTGAAGCGCAGCAGCGCAACGTTGACCCTTACGGCATCGTATTCCGTCGCGGTCACTGGTATATGGTAGCGCATTGTCACCTGCGCAAAGCACTGCGAACCTTCCGCCTGGACCGTCTTAGCAAGGTGGAATTACTCAGCCACAGTTTTCTGCGCCCGCTTGATTTTGATGCGGCGTCGCATCTCAACGAAAGTATGCAGAATGTGCCGCGACAACATCCTGTAACAGTCTTGCTGCACACGGACATGGCTACTGCGTCTCACTATCTGCGGGGCCTGGAAGGTCTGTTACAACCACAGGACGACGGACTCTTGATGGACACCAGCACCGACAGCGTGGAGTGGTTTGCACGCTGGCTGGTGCAGATGCCCTTTGCGTTGACGATAGTGCAGCCGGTGGCGTTGTGGGAGGCGGTGAATGCACATTTGGAGTTGGTAAGGGGGAACTTTAGGTTGCAGAAAAACGTTTCCGCGGAAACGTGTCTGTGAAAAAAGGCTTTAGGATAAAAAAGTTAGGTATTGACAAGTTAACTGGCCAAGTCGAAAAAATCTAGGTAAACCGTGTTCTATATCGCTACCGCCTTTTCCCAGGACGCAAAAGCTCGCAGTCGGAAATAGCGCAAGGCCGATCCATTGGCAATGGCCAGAAGAACTGGATCATTAGTGAAGGCGTGATTCGCGATGGCGGCAAATTAACGTTCAAGGAAGTACAGATCGAGGGCGAGCGTGACTTAACGAATCAACGGGGCCCTCTAATAGTCGCTTCGTGTTCGGTAAGCATCGGAATGCTCGCGCCAACCCGGTACGCGTAGATAACGGTATACGCCAATACATTCTGTACGTAACCACGGGTTTCGGCGAACGGTATCATTTCAATCCAGATATCAACTGGTATGTTGGCATTGGTTTGGTCCAGCCACTGTGAGACCCGACTTGGGCCTGCATTGTAGGCAGCTGCCGCCAGAATGCGATTGTCGTCAAAGTTCTGCAATTGCCTGGCCAGATAGCGGCTGCCCAGTGCGATGTTGATCTCGGGGGTAAATAAGTCTTGATCGGTGATGCGAATGCCGGCGTCTCGCGCAGTCTCCCTACCGGTGGCTGGCATCAACTGCATCAGGCCTCGCGCACCGGCGGGCGAGACGACATTGGTCATGAACGCGCTTTCCTGTCGGGCGATCGCGAATACATAGAAGGGATTCAGTTGCGGGTGTTTACTGACTGCCTCTGTTACGTAGTCCTGATATGCAATCGGGAAGCGCAATTGCAGATCGTCCCAGTAACTCACCTTGATCATGGCCTGTATGCTATTGCGATGCCATCCCCAATCGGCAGCCAGTTTTCCGGCAGCCAACACCTGCGCTTCATTCAGTTTTGCCAGCGCGTGGTCCCATTCCCGTATAGCATTGGTTTCATCGTCGAGCAGGAACAGTTCATGGGCACGTTCGAGTGCGGGCAACTGCGCCAGCTGCTGGAGATCTGCAGCGCTCGCCTGCACCGGACGATCGACGAATGCATACGGCTGCCCCAGTATGCCGGCAGCCAGAAAACCGTAATACGAACGCAAGCCGGCCAGGTCCTGGTAAATACGCTGAGCCGCAGTTACCGCTTCAGTTGTGTCCTGCTCCATCAGGCTACGCGCGTGCCAGTAACGCCAGCGCTCACTGTCCTGCGCACTTTCCGGCAACAGTGGTATTCGAGCAATGAGGCGCGTCCAGTCCTGCGTGCCGAGCGCATTGCGTAACAACCAGTCTGCCAGTGATTCAGAGCGCAGGTCAGGATTGTTATGCAACAGCGTTTCCACTTCTACTATATAGCCCTGATAAAGCATACGCAGGGCAATGAAGCGTGCGGTCGAGAGTCGCTCGGACTCGGTGAACTCATGTGATGACGCGTAAGAGTCAAGCAGCTCCATTGCTTGTGTGGAGTTGCTGCCTGCGAGACGCTGCAAGCCATGCAGAATTATTTCAGTGGTCTCTTTGTCTCGAGCGCTGAAGTCATTGATGCGACTCAGCCGGCCCGGGTTCTGGTGTACATCAAGAAAAGTCTGCGCCAGCGCCTGTTCGCGCGCTGGCAGCAGTCGCTCAATATAGCGGGCAAGATTCAACTGCCCCGCCTTTAGAGTATTGCTGAAACGCTGCCAGCCAACCTCAGGAGTCATGCTGCCTGACTGTATCCATATATCGAATACCGGGTCACAAACATTGGGCTGTGAGTTGGTCACATTCCACAGCGGCGCCACTGCATCCAGTGCGCTGGCATCATCATTGTCGAATCGGGCCTTGAGCACACGACAAGTCAGTTCAGTAGTCGTGTTGCCAGGATTGTAGTAGCGGATCATTTCTGCGGTGCGGTTGGCGTTAACCAGTTCTGCCAACCATTGCCGTTCGAGCCTGGCAGCGATTACAGTTCCTGCATATTGCTCGAGGAATGCGTCAACTCGAGCATTGGGCAGCGTGGCGAGATCGCGGCTGAGTGCTGCGTATTCGAGATACGGCAACAATGGATAATCTGACAATTGTTCCAGTAGCTGCTGGAATTCGGCTGTGTTGCCGCTCGCCAACGCCGCCGAGGCCTTGGTATAGAGCTGGCGCTGGAAGTTGCGATCGCCGTTGTCCACTACCGGCTCCTGCGCCAGGGCAGCGTTCATGACTATGCAGAATGTCAACACGAGTATGTTGATGTATTTGCGGTTCATAGTTATTTGCACTTTAAAATTTGCCCGAATGCATTGCTTGCGTTGCCTGCATTGCTTTCATTGGTGCTAGCGATATGTGTGCCCATTCTACATGTCCTGATCACAAGCGCAGCTAGATTCCACCATTGATTACAAAGCCATCGAGTGGCGCCTAGATGTCATCGAACACTGGATTGGCGAGAGTTCCGCTATAGAGCGGTCCATAGCGTGTCTGCCGGGTATCCGTCATGTTCTCGAAATCCTGTGTCCACAGGTTGAGCCCCATCACCCAGTCCATAGTAGTGCTTGCCCCGAGCAGATTGGCCTCACTGAAACTGGAGAGCTGGGTCCCCGCGAACTCAAAACCAGGCACCTCAAGTTCGCGTTCGAAGCGACCTCCCCACAGCCTCGCTAAATCCCGTTTATTTCTCTTATGTCCGGTTGCGTACATACGACCAGCTCAAAGACGGAGGAAAATCGAGCAATGCTGGGCGGTGGCCCGACGCTGGGCTGGATGGCTCACATCCTGATCGGCAGCATTTTTTTAATTATTGAAGTAAAAGGATAAGGAAGCCAGACACTATGCTTGAAAAGAAATTCATACGAAACAGCGCCATCGCCACTATCATGATTGCCTGGTCATTACAGACTAGTGCAACAGACTTTGGGTTGGAGAATAATTTATTAACTGTAACTAGCGCGTCATCCAGCGAGAATCTAAAGGTGCGCGCCGATGGCACCGCCACGCCCTCCCAACCAATACCCATAGCGCCTGGCAACTATGGAATTCCTTCTTTCAGCTTTGGCCTGAACACTAGCAATATTCTGACAGGCGAGCATATTTTTTGGGCTGCAATAGAGATTACTGGGGATAACAATGACAAATACCTCAGGGTCTTCCTGGATGAAGTTTTTATTTCGGTAGCGGACGACGGGACTTTTATTGGTGAAATTAAAACGAATAACAACCTGACGGTCCGGGTCGAGAGCGGAGGCGAATTCATTCAGATTGAGCTGGATGATCAGGCCAGCAAAAACGTTAGTTTTTCGGGCCAAAAATTCCAATTCAACGCCAGCAACCTGCTGGAACTGTTGGGCGCCGCCGATGGCCAATCCGCTTTATGGCAGCGAATTACCGAGGACTTTGACAGGGAAGACAGCTACAGCTATAAAATATATCTGGGTCCACGCCACTATGGTGTGCAAGGCGCGAAGATTGGCACAACGAATGCGGATAGTTTTACGGCTTTTCCACTAACGCCGACCGCTTTCCTGGACGACGTAGAAGCCTATGTGGTCCAAGGTAGCTTTAACACAACTCTGCCGTCGGCTATTGATGATGCCATCAACTCATTGCCAGCTATATCTAACATCATTGGGCCACCCGGATCTGAGTCAGTTACATTGCGCGGGGGTGTCAACGGCAATAGTTCCGAAGATTTTTTTAAGCAAGCCGCTTTCTCTATCGGTGAAACTATATCTCTAGAGTTCTTGCTAACACCGGCTCCGAACCATGTTGGTACCGAGGCATTAATAGTTCTTGGCATAGTGCTGCAGTCCGATCCCAACACTATCTATCTGCTCTCTAGCGACAGTGCGCTGCTGCCGTTCACCGGTCAACAGATGACTGGATTTGCCCAGCTGACCCTCGATGAGAATCATCTATTGACCGCTCCTCCCGGGGGGAATGTGCTTTTAACACCAGGGCTCGAAGACGTGTACCAGTTTTACATCGGTTACCAGCTGCTGGCCACTGGCGAGCTTTTCTATGGTGCGGAGCCCATTATCCTGGAAGTTAATTAATGGGCAAATAAACTCATAAAGAATAATGGGGACAGATCACTTTTTATGGTCAAACAGCTTTGTGGGTATTGACAAGTTAACTGGCCAAGTCAAAAAAATCCAGGTAACCCGTGTTCCACATCGCTACCGCCTTTTTCCAGGACGCAAAAGCTCGCAGTCGGAAATAGCGGTAATTCTCCGCTGACACAAAATGACGCCCGAGGTTGAACAAGTTATAGACAGCTGCATGCGCATTCAAAAATCGTTGTGCCTGCTGCATCGATTTGAACTTACGCATGCCCCGCTCTCTCACTCGTGTCGGTTCGTGTGAAATCAAATCTTCGATATCTCGATGACTGAGGTTGAAGCGGTGGTAAAGCCATACAGCGTATTGAATAATTTGAAGTGAAAACCGGTGACGCTTGTACATATTTTCTCTAATCATGAAATGTATTTTCGCAGAATGGACTTTAACTTGTCAGTACCTATGTACGACACAGAACGGAACGACACTGCTCTGAATGCTATTTTTGTCATGCAGGGCCACTAATTTCGGGCTGGGGTCCAGCAGCTTTGTGCAACTTCAAACACTGGAGTCGTCAAGGCTTAGCCCTTCGAAAAGAGGAACTTCTCATGTTTGTTAAAAAAACGGCTTTTGCTTTGGCAGGGGCATTGATGGTATTTGGCGTTGGCGCCGCTCACGCTGAGACTGACACTACCGTCGCTCAGGCTGCACCACTCGCTACCCTTGGCGCAGTTCCGGCCAAGAAAATGTCGGTAACACAGATGAAATCGGTTGAAGGCAAGGCTCACATCTATTTTCTGGTTGAAAGCAAAGGTGTTGAACTTCCTGCAAAGGCCGAAGCTGCGACCAGAGCTGCCGCGCCCACACCCAAAGGTGGCAACTTTGCCCGGTCACCCAGCCGCGAAGCAACTGCGTTTGATTTCCTGAACTAAACCAGAAAAATTTCTCCTCGTCGCTGTGCTGAAGATCGTGCAGCGGTAGGGACAAATTGCATAACGAAACGAACCGGGAGAATGTGATTTGCCAGCGTACTGCAGACAGCATAGGATCGCACTACCGAAGTTCGTGAAAACCGTTTTTGATTTTTCGTCCTTTATCTCCGGATCTCTGCGTTTTCTTGTGGCCTTGGCCCTGTCAACTGCATTCTTTGCATCGACTGAGGCTTCTGCAAACCCCACCCGCACCGTCAGTAACAGCCTGAAGTCGATGGTCGATTTTCGCGACGAAAACCTCATCCGGCAGCGTTACGATTTTTCCTGTGGGGCAGCGGCGCTCGCCACGATCTTGCAATATGGCCTCGGCGATCCCGTCACAGAGCAGCAGATTATAGCGGACTTGTTTGCCGGGCTTGCCGGAGACGAGGCGGCACAACGCGAGCAAGAGGGGTTCTCGCTTTACGACCTGCAGCAGGTCGCCCAGCGCAGAGGATACCGCGCCGAAGGCTTCGAGCTTGAGCCGCAATATCTCGCGGAGCTGAATGGGCCCGTGATCGTGTTTATAGAGACGATGGGATACAAACATTTTGCCGTACTCAAAGGGGTCAGAGGGGACCGGGTGTATCTCGCTGATCCGTCGCGCGGAAATATTCGGATGCCTGCCTACCGGTTCCTGGAAGCGTGGATGCGCAATGGAACCGGTATCGTTTTCGTCGTGGAACCTGACGGGGACCATCAGAATTTGATTAGTGCTTTGCGGCCCGATTCGCGTGGGGTCGTGCAGCCGGAAATAATAGCGGTCCGGCAACTCCAGGCGATGCGCGCGCCATTTGCATCACGATAGAGGTTCGATCATGACAAAGTTGTACACCGGGTTCGGGGCATTCCTACTGGGGGCAAGTGTACTTGCATTCAGTTCGGGTGCGAATGCGCAGAGCAATGAAATATCACCGCAGGGACAACAATCGTCAACCCCGGATGATATGCCGGAGGTCATGACTATTGACGAGGCGGCGCAATTTCTACGCGTCGAGCGAGCCGCCCTGGAAAGACTTGCCGCCGATGGTGCGGTGCCAGCGCGCAGACTGGGTGACAACTGGCGCTTCAGCCGTGCCGTTCTGTTGGGCTGGCTCGCTGGATACACCCACGCAACGTCGGCATCCGAGGGCGGAACATCCCGCCCGTTTGCTGAAACCGCGCCATTTGTAAACCTTACGCCCTTGTCCGCGCAAGCAATTTCCGTCATCGTGGGTCGCGGCGTGAACGACACTGTGCAGGATACGGCCGAGGAATTCCCCGAGAATTTCGCCGAGCCGATCGGGACGGCTCCTCAAGGTCGTAGCGCAAGCGAAGTTTTTTTACGGGACCAGCGGGTTCTGCTGAACAGAAACGAACTGACCGTCGATTTCGGCCTTGTCTACGCCCGAACAGATAATCTGGTATTGGTCGATACCGGGTCGGGGCCGACCCTCGGGCTCGTTGAATCGGACACGTTCGGCGGCGTTATGGTGGGCCGATACAGCCCTGGAGGGAATACTGAACTTTTCGCAAGCAGCAGCTACCGAGACCAGAACGTGAGCATAATTGCCAATGGCCAGTCGATCAGTCGGGCATCGCGAAACGAATTGGGTGAGATCGGTTTAGGCGTGCGACATACCGTCCTCAATGAAAGATCGGGCCGGCCGGATGTGATAGTGTCGCTCGAAGGCGGTGTGCCAACCGGCTCCGGATCTTTCAGCCTGGCGGGCGGCGTGACCATGGTTAAAAGCTTCGATCCTTCCGTGCTGTTCGGTTCTGTCGACTATCGCTACACATTCAACCCTGATTTTACCGATCTCTCACGCTTGCAGCCGCGAGACCGGATTGATGCGCAAGTCGGGTATGCGTTTGCGTTGAACGATTCAATTATTCTGACTACAGCGCTGGCGGGAACTTTCAGCAGGGCGACATCATTTGCAGAGGCGGAATTGCGAGAGAATGAAACTTACAATCTATTGCTCGGGCTCACCGCCCGCATATCACAACGCCTGTTTGTCCAACCATCGGTCAGTTTCCGGCTGAACGGCCCTGGCAACGGCGTGATATTCGGACTGAATTTCCCGCTGACTTTCGGTTCCTGAAGTGGGTGTTGAAACACTCCTGCCCAGTAATCAGTCTCCAGCCTGGATGACGCTGCCATACAACAAGTGATTGCCGATCTGACTCGTTACAT
>JBGSXL010000002.1:0-194046 GCA_041751425.1 Pseudohongiellaceae bacterium
CTCAGGTTCTGGCTGTGGCTCAGGTTCTGGCTGAGGCTCAGGTTCTGGCTGAGGCTCAGGTTCTGGCTGAGGCTCAGGTTCTGGCTGAGGCTCAGGTTCTGGCTGGGGCTCAGGTTCTGGCTGAGGCTCAGGTTCTGGCTGGGGCTCAGGTTCTAGTACAGGGATCGGATCTTTACATCCATTAGGATCTGCGCTACACGCCAGTGCGCCATCACCACTATTATTAGGATTGACGCTCGCACTATCAGTTGCGGCAAAAAATGTGCCGTCAGTTACAGCAAAAAGAGTGGCGCGTCCGGTATTTGTTTCTCGGATTACAGCAGTCGGTGTGGGCGGGGGCTCAGGAAGTACCCTAATTGATTCTATCTGCCTTGCGGGCGGTTGGTTGAGTCCAGTTTGTACCTGACCGGCTACAATGCCAGCAGCACTATTACCTGTACTACCCGAGACACTTACAATACCTGTATTGTTTGTGCCACTTGCTGGCGTGTTTGTTGTCTCTTCGCTGATTTCTTCGTCAGTTTCGTCGGCATCATATACCTGAATATTGCCTAGTACGGGCGGTACGAAACTTAGTCCTTCGGGAGGACTGTCTGGTGTGCGAATGATTCCAACATCGTAGTCTGCATCGACACCTAACAGTAAAATCCCCGCATTATTTTCGAGTATGGTACCACCGTCGTAAACAGCCGCAACAAGACCTTCTTGGGTGATGATTCCTTCATGATCCGTGCCACGTATACCAATTGTAGCAAACGGTGTTGCTACACTATACGCTTCCTTATTGACTTCACCGATGCTGCCTGAAATGGTGCGGAAACCACCTCGAATCAAATTCATGGTTGCCTTGTCTTCTTGCCCGCCCGGATCCTGAAAGGTGTACTCGGTAATTTCGAATGCTGTCTCGCTTTTTAAAGAGATAATTGCAGAATCTGTAAGTCGAATTTGGGTGAAGCCGTTCGGACCAGTGACAATAGTGTCACCAACAAACAACTCGGAACGCCGAGCCAGTGTACGCGTCTCCTGGCCATTGGTTGCCTCAACAGTTCCTGTTGCCCTCACTACCAGTCCCGCTACAGTATTTTCCGAGGCGAGCGTTATTGTTGAAGCAGTAATCATCAGTCCGAAAACGGGATACTGAAACATCAACTTTCTGGTAAATGGTATGTTCATGAAATTAACTCTTGGCTAAGACAACCATTGATTGTGTTAGAACTGGAACCTGAAACCCGCTTGAAAGCGTGAACGTGAGTAAGCGAATAGGTTGATATTGCTATCTGACTCCGTGTAATTGTATTCACCATTCAATAATAATCGTCGGTTGAATTGCCACAACCAGCCTAAAGTAGCTGACAGAGTTGTGTCACTTCGAGTGTCATTGAAAAACACGGGGTGATTGTCTGCATGTTCTAATTCCTGAATATTAAATCTGGCATAAGGTGTGTGGACACTGCTCATGCGCCAAAAAACACTATGCGCAAATCCGTAATAACTGCGACCGTTGTGATGTCCCAGGGATTCCAAGGCATCCTCATCAGCATAATAAATCGCGGTATTGTTGGTGGTACTATTACCTATCCTGGTCAGGCCAAATGAGACAAGAGCCTGATTGGCATCACGCAAATCGTTATTGGGTGAGCTTTTATTGTCGAATCGCAAAGCAGTATATGAACCGGTCAAAGATTGGTACCAACCGCTATTGCCAGCCCTTTGCCACGAAACCCCCAACCCTGCGGAGCTCTGGAAGCTGGTGCTATCCAGCATGACTTGTTGTGTTTGAACTGCATATCTGAAACGATGTCTGCCAGCAGTGTGTGAGTAAGAGAGATCCGCACGTATACTATCCATGTCGAATTGATCAGTTGAAAGATTGTCACGCCTATTAAAATTCAGATTAAAGTTTAGTGTTTTATCGCGCGTATAAAATCGACGATAAGCCATGGTAAGATTTATATCCGTAAATCTATCAGAGGCTTTCAATCCATCCGGGTCCAATTCAATCTCGCCAATTAAGGGGGTATCAATCAAACTCTCGGAGGTAGAACTGTTGATATTGTCATCGTGACCGACATCCGCCGCTAAGGACCATTTAAATTCGGATTGCTGGGAGCGCAGATTAGCGTCAATAAGCAGCAAAAACACTTGAATATTGTCACGAACGTTCTGGGGAGGGTTAGTCGCTAATACCTGATTGAACAAGTTTTCAGAGGCTGCCAGGTTGTTAGTCAAGTAATACGCCCGCGCAAGCTCCAGTCTCGCTCGGCTACGAACAACCGCGGTTTCTCCTGTGTTGACTACCCGCTCTAAAGCAAATACAGATTCATTCGGATAACCTGCTTCGAGTGCAGCAAGAGCGTATAAGAAATCAAATTCGGTATCCCCTTCCCACTCATTCAAATTCTGATTGGCAAGGGCATACGCTTCAGCATACTGCCCAGCGGCAATCATGGCATCCAATTGGTCGTTAGGCGGGAGGGGTTGCGCCAGAGCGCCTTGGTTTAACAAGAAACCAATAGAGATTGCGACAACCGGAAGGCATCTCATTCTCATCATTGCATCCAATTCAAATGAAGAACTATGTTCTGTTGGTCATAGTTACACTGAATCATTGCGGTTTCAAGTGCTTAGCGTGCAGGTTTACTTGTATTATGTGACCTGATTCGTATTTGCAGTATGGAGTTTACCGTTGAACTGTAACATTTTGAACGTCGGCCGTGTAAGGGTAGCCATACTGTTGCTTTTTCCAGCAGCCATCACAAATGCTGCCGAGGGGGAAACGACCACTGCAAGCGGGCTCCGTCACACTTTGTCAGCTGCAGCCTATTACAGCAAAGGTGATTACGGGCAGGGTGCCGATACCAGCATCTATTATTTTCCGGTGTCCTATGAGTTAGCCGGGGAGCGCTGGCGTTTTAAGGCTACCGTTCCATTTATAGAAATTTCAGGCCTGGGTGATGTCCTGGTCAACATTGGCGGGGTTGGCAGAGGTGCTGATGATCCCATTTTTGATCCTGAGTTTTCGGATGGCCCCGCAGTGTCTGCCAATGGGCTGGGAGATTCTATATTTTCAGTGAGTTATCAAATGAATGCCTTATTCGCCGGAGGGCCTTTCATGGATATAACTGCGGAATTCAAGTACCCCAGCGCTGATGATGCAAAAGGGTTGGGTACAGGAGAGCCTGATTACGCTCTCCAGCTGGATCTGTTTCAATTATTTGGTGACAGCACAGCTTTCTCCACACTGGGGTACCGTAAGCGCGGGGAAACTGCGTTGTTTCCTGATTTGCAGGATTCGTGGTTTTTTTCACTCGGATTCATGCGTCCTGTCACCAATGACTGGCTACAGGAAAAAACAGAAGGAGATTGGAGTTACGGTCTGATTTATGATTATCGTGAACGCGCTTCCCAATTCTCCACGGAAACTCATGAATTGGTTCCGTATGTTTCCTGGAACCCGAACAAAGACTGGACATTGATGACGTATCTGGTGAAAGGGTTCACGCGGGACAGCGCCGATATCGCTGTAGGAACGCAGCTAAGTTATCGTTTCTGACAGTAAAGCTTCGTCAGATCCGCATCGGCATCGGGCGCGGTGGTGATATCGATACACGATCTATTACGGCTGGGCGCATTTGCTGGAACGGTGGCAATTCAGGTCGCTGGAAGCGCTGTGGCAGATTGCGTCTATCATCAGTGTCCGCAAGCTCTTGATTATGTGTCGACTGATCAATTCCGGAACCTGAGTCCGTTGCACTATTGGGCTCTGTTGCGGTTGCAGGCTCGCTGCCTGCAGTCAGGAATTCAACAAGATCCGCAAAGCCTTTCTGCGCAGGAGCATCCATCAACTCGCTCACATCCGAAAAAGCATCTGCAACAGCAACTGTGGCAGGTGTGGTTTCCTGCGTAACAGCACCGCGCTCAACATTAAACTCAACATCAACAGCAGTGGTGTTGTCAGCAATCTCAGCGGCCTGGCGAGGCACCGGTAATGCCGCAGGTGGTATGGCAACTTCCGGTAAACGGATAGCTGGCACATCAAACACGGGCATCTGTCTGCCAGGTTGTGCCAGTTGCAATGCTGGTGCTGCCGGGTCTTGCAACAAGCGATTTACGTCTACTCGGTCAGGCGCAATTTCAGGTGCCTGCAAATTTGCCAACTCAGTCTGCTCAAACAGGGGGTTGTTTTCAAACGAGCGCTGCAGTGCGTCGGGAATATCCACGGGTCGCAATTCTTCGCGCATACGATCAAGCTCTTCTCGCACTCGCAAATCCCTTTCTTCTTCCTGAGTCAAAAAAGGATAGGGCGCGCCAGTTCCACCCAAACCACTACCACCTGACTCGCCAGAGCGGCCAGTACCGCCAAAACCACTCCCCTCATCATCACCGCCGCGGATTTTACCTGCACTGGTAGTTGTGAGGACCAGTGTCACAGCAAAGATCAACGCTGCAACAAGCAGTGTTATCGGGTAGCTGCGAATGGCAAGTATAGCCTTAGGCATTATTGCGCCCTTTATTGGTATCAGTTATCGAAGAGTCAGATTTCGCAGCTTTACTATCTGCTTCAGTATTTTGTTGTTCAGGTATGTAATGTGAGTGGTAATTGAATATACCAAAATTCATACGGTAAACAGAATTTGGCGCGCCGGTATGAGGGCGACTTTCATCGGCTTTCTGCAATTGTAACGCTGCACGGTTAATAGCGGTTAAGGCCTGCATACCCATCTGATTACTCAGCTCATTCAACTTCTCAATGGACTCAGCACTCAGCTTGTCATAATAAACGCTTCTATCGAAATAGGAAGGTTTATTGCCTTTCAAGTTATGGCTGCTGGCACTGATGTGGTCATGGATGTTCTTCGCAAAGAAGAAAACTTTTTCATCAAAGCCTTTCTCAGGGATAAAAACGCCGGTATTCAGATGCACGCGCCCCTCTGCATCGAGTGTAGCAACGCCAAGATTCAGCCATTCATCCAGGATCACGCGCGGGCGGATATCCTGTTTGCAGACCATGGTCACCAGATCGTCAAAATAAATGCTTTTAGCATGATCGGTGCCTGTTCTCAGAGACAAACTGCAGGGACTGCCATCAGCGGCTCTAAATTTCTCATGCCCCATCCATACCGCAATCAACTGCGCGCCGATAGAGACATTACCCGGAATTTTCTGTCGGGTACTTGCTTCAGCACGCAGCCTTTTTACATCTTTCCTGTGTACGCCAGTGAGCAGATTAATTCTGCTGTCGGAAGAGCGTTTTCCCTTTATCGAAAAATCTTCCTCGGCCACTTCGACAAAGATCGATTTGAGCAAGGTGATCAGAAAAGGGTAAGTGATTTGATAGGACAGCATCAAACGCACTAGCGGTCGAAATAGCTTGCGCATTGCAGCTACAAGTACCGAAGGTGGTTGACCTACTGTGTTCTGATCCTGATTTTCCATAACTTGGCAGTATAACAGTGGTGGGAATAAATCCCACAGATTTGTGAACATAAGCACAAGATAGTGTTTTTCTTAAGCAATACATTGACGTGGGAATTATTCCCACTTATGATTCAGCTCAATGACGAACTTGTAACTAGCCAGGCAAACAGTAAATTGCCACGGGCATTGCTTCAGCATCACCCACATTAATGCATGGTGCTGACAAACTGGAAGAATCAATGCAGACGCGATTACTGGAAGATCACACGTTTTTGGCAAAACCTCATAGGGTTATGGAACGTGTCTTCACGGATAAAGCGGATATTGATCCGCTACTGGCAAATCATCGTTCTATTCACACCGCAAGATTGCTTGAACTTGAAGATGGCCGCAAATTGGCCTTTGCTGAGTATGGTGACCCGACTGGCCGACCACTGATCTACTTCCACAATCATGCGTCCAGCAGGTTGGAAGGCTATTTCTTTCATCAGGATGCGAAACGCGCAGGTTTCAGAATCATCGCCGTGGACAGGCCGGGCATTGGCTTGTCAGATGCGAACAGACAAAACAGTCACCAACAGGTAGCAACCGATATCACAGTCCTGGCGGACTCGCTGAAATTGCGTCACTTTAGTCTGCTGAGCTGGGCTGGTGGCGCTCCTTTTGCCTTCGCGTTAGCCCATGCTTGCCCGGAGCGTGTCAATCTGCTGGTTGCCATTTCTCCCTTGCCATTGCAGAAACAACCTAAACACCCGGGCTTCTCGCTAAGCACATTTGTGAACCGACTTTCTCTGGAGGTGATGCGGCGTTTCATTGGTTTCCGGCATCAATTAAGCACCAGGGATCCCGCCGATTATCTTCGGCGTCTGGGTGAGGAATTGAGTTTTGCAGACCGAAAAGTACTGACCAATCCGCGTATATTCAAAGCTTTGGAACAAAGCATCATTGAGTGTCTGCGACAAGGTGGCTCTCACATGGCGAAAGACAATCAACTATGCTTCGCACCCTGGAGCGTGCCACTTACGGAGATTCGAGTGCCGGTGCAACTTTGGCATGGTGCCGCGGATACCGTCGTCCCCGCCCATTGCTCCGAATCGCTGAGCCAGCAGTTGAACGACTGTGCTTTGCGTAAAGTGGCCAAGCGCGGGCATTACTTTTTTATGCAGGGAGCACAGGATATTTTCAGACAGATTGATCTGAAGTTGCGAGGAAATTGTTTATTAGTAAAAGAGTCAGCCAATGAAGCCGGCGTACAAACGAATGTGTTCGCGCGGCAATATTAAAATCCCCAACTTATGAAGCTTCTGTTTTCATAAGCCAACTCTAATACACCTGCTTTGAAAAACCTGTCTTAAGAAACAGTTAGACCGGATTCAGGTACGCGCGGACTGCTTTGTATGCGAAAGTGCAGTTTTGTCGCTGCTGTCTCTCGTGAGTTAGCTTCTTGCAATTGGCTGACAAAGCGAGCCAACATTTCTTCGGCCTCACTTCGGTAGCGGAAAGGTCCGATGCTATTGCCTTCCCGTGTTCGGAAAAACCAAAGCCCTGAATCACTGTCGTTGATTACGCGATCGCTGCGATTGAAAGCATCTGAACCAGCACAGTCATTGGAGCGAAGGTTTGTCATTTTTTGGAGCCCTCTGTAAATGGCATTCTGGTTATTTTTTTTATCATCAATGCTTCATGGACAATCTTGGGCCGAGCAGTGAACATGGTTCAATTTGGTCTCCGCTAGCCCCGAGCAAACCCCGCTTAAGTAGCAGTACCCGTGTAACCAGGTAGTAAGCTCGGAGCTAGCGAGTAGGAGGAAGATATTCTGCATTTCAAAAACTGAGAAGAGCGCAAAATGTGTGCCAGTTCACATCCTGTTGGTAGCTGCGGCACCTTCTTTTTAGTTCGTAAAATAGCCTGTCAAATTAAGGGCTTATATTTCTTTTTTCATACAGTGAGATTAGTAATAAAAACTTAATAATCAGCAACATATAGATCTATCTTAAAGCGTTCAATAAAACTCAATTTGGCATATCGCGACATTCACTTACGTGCGTAGAGCAGGTTTTTTTTTCTTTCCTTTTATGCACTTGGAAATTTCTCAAGAAAAAAATTTCATCCCGGAGCATGTTTAAAAAAGTTTCGCACAGAATTGGTTAAACCGAGCGTCCTATCTGGCTTTATTTACCCTTAATGTGGTGGGTCTTCGCGCTAGCTAGCGTTCTCTCATCGTTGATATTCAAAAACATGTCTGCAGCAAGCCCATCCAGCACAATGAGTGCATGTTTTCGTGACTCGATAAAAAAGCGCGGGCTATAGTGATTTTGTGCCAAAGCTGCGTGCAGTTCTGCCATAAGATCCATTGACCAGAGAGCATATAAAGGCTGCAACTGACCATTAGTCCGTAACCAGCTGATTTCGGCTGCATTATGTTCCAGTCCATCGCGTAACAAATGCACGATATAGTTGGGAAACCAAGGAGTATCGCCGGGAAAGGTGGCCAGATAGCGGATATCAGGTGCGTTTTCCCGTAGCCAGGCCATTGCCGCCAGCACGCCGGCAAGTGGACCAGCATCAGCTTTGGCAATGTCTTTTATTAGCGGTAGGCCGTATGACTGGTAGGTTGATTGATTACGATTGATATTCAACAGCAGAGGATCTGTTTGTAGCGAGGCATTGGCGATGATGTGTTGCAGCACCGTTTTTCCGTTAATCTGCAGCAGAGGTTTGTCAGTAAACCCCATGCGGGAACCCTGACCACCGGCAATAATTACGCCGGCTACTTCGCACCTGGATCTGCTTTTGGACACAATCCTTTCGATTGGCTTGTCTGTTGTGCTCATCGGGATTCACAAGTGTTGCTGGCTTATCGGGAAGAGGCTGGAGATGGAAACGGGAAGAATAGGGGAGCTGCAGCCTCTGAACAAGATTATTTATTGAATAAAACGGGGCAATATGGGACAATCGCGCACTTTGAAATTCAGGAAACTGCTGTTAACTATCTGATATGGTTGATTTATCTTGTTTTCGCTCTAAGGCGCAATACAACTTTTCCTTTGCAGAATGTCGATACAGAACGGAAACCTGAGTTTTCCCGGTTTAATTCCACTACCACAGATGCTGTTGGGGGCCGAATGCCTCTCAAGCTCACGAGTTACGCTCACGAGGATTTTTCATGCAAGTTTCCATAGAAAACGTATCAGGACTTGAGCGCCGAATGACTGTTGGCGTGCCTGCTTCCATTATCGAAAATGCTGTTGCAGCGCGTCTGCAGGAAGCTGCCAAGACTGTACGTCTGAATGGTTTTCGTAAGGGTCGGGTCCCTGCCAGCGTTATCAAGAATCGCTTTGGCAAGGGCGTGCGTCAGGAAGTACTTGGTGAAGTCATGAGCAAGAGCTACTACGACGCTATTGCGCAGCAAAAACTGAGACCAGCCGGTCAGCCGCGTATCGAACCCAAAACCCTGGAAGAGGGTAAAGATCTTGAGTTTATCGCAACATTTGAAGTTTATCCCGATGTCGCACTGGGTGATTTCGGCAAGATCAAAGTGGAGAAGCTCACTGCCGAAGTGGCGAAAGCTAATGTCGACAAGATGATTGAAACCCTGCGCCAACAGCGGCAGACCTGGGAAACGGTCAAGCGGCAGTCCAAGAACGGCGATCGTCTCAATATTGATTACAACGGCACGATAGACGGTGAGGATTTCGCAGGTGGCTCAGGCAGCAATACAAATCTTGTTCTGGGTTCCGAGCGTATGATTCCGGGATTCGAGAAAGGATTGCTGAAGAAGAAGACTGGTGACGACGTAACGCTGGAGCTGAACTTCCCGGACGATTACCGCAATAAGGATCTTGCCGGTAAACCTGTGAAATTCGAGATAAAAGTAAATTCCATCTCTGCTTCGTCTCTGCCAGAGCTGAATGATGAGTTTTTTGCAGTTTTCGGCGTGGAAGAAGGAGGCGAAGCAGCATTCCGGACTGAAGTAGCAGCAAATATGGAGCGGGAACTGCGAAACGCCAGCAAGACTAAGTTAAAAAACCGGGTCATGGAGTCGTTAATTGAACATAACAAACTGGAATTGCCTGCCAGTTTGGTAACAGCTGAAATTGATGTGCTGCGTCAGCAGGCTCTGCAGCAGTTTGGCGGCAAGAATATCGATCCAGCCCTATTGCCGGATGAGTTGTTCCGTGAGCAGGCGGAAAAGCGCGTTGCGCTGGGTTTGATTCTGGGTGAGGTTATACGTCAGAATCAGCTCAAGGCTGATCCTGCCAAGGTGCGCGCCATGATTGAAGAAATTGCGTCAACCTATGAGTCACCGGAAGAAGTGGTGGCGTGGTACTACAGCAACGATGAACAGTTGACTTCGGTGCAGTCTGCGGCACTGGAAGATCAGGCCTTTGATCTGATACTGAGCAAGGCTAAAGTGACTGAGAAGAAAGTGAATTATGAAGATCTGATCAAGCCTGACGCTGCGCAAGCCGCCAAAAAGTAAACCCATAGCGCCATTATTGCTTTGATTACAAAAGATGTATGGCTTTTACAGTGAAGAGGTATATGGAAAACATCAGGGATTCTGTGCAGGCCAATCTCGTTCCAATCGTTGTTGAACAGACAGCCAGAGGGGAAAGGTCGTACGATATTTATTCGCGCTTGCTCAAGGAGCGTGTTATTTTTCTTGTCGGGCAGGTTGAAGACCACATGGCCAATCTGGTTGTGGCGCAGTTGCTGTTCCTGGAGTCGGAAAATCCGGACAAGGATATCCATCTGTATATCAACTCGCCAGGTGGCTCGGTGACAGCTGGTTTGTCGATTTACGACACTATGCAATTCATCAAGCCGGACGTAAGCACCATGTGTATTGGTCAGGCGGCAAGCATGGGTGCATTCCTGCTCGCTGCGGGTGCCGCTGGTAAACGTTTCGCGTTGCCGCATTCGCGGATGATGATTCATCAGCCCAGTGGCGGCGCCCATGGCCAGGCGTCAGATATTGAGATACAGGCGAATGAGATCATCAAGATTCGCCACCAGTTGAACCTCATTATGGCTGCGCACACAGGCAGACCCATTGAGGAAATAGCCCGAGATACTGAGCGAGATCATTTCATGAACTCCGAAGAAGCGGTAAGCTATGGCCTGATCGACAAGGTAGTGGCCAACCGGTTGACACCTGTTGACAAGAAATAACCTGTTGACAAGAAACAAGTAGTTGCTCTGGGTAAAGCATCCAGGGTATGAAAATCAAGAGTGGAGCCTGACGCTTGCTCCAATCGTTTGCAAGAGGATGATGAATGTCTGACGATCGCTACAGCAAGGGTGAGGATAACGGTAAATTACTGTACTGCTCCTTTTGCGGTAAGAGCCAGCATGAAGTGCGTAAGCTGATTGCAGGTCCCTCCGTATTCGTCTGCGACGAATGCGTTGATCTTTGTAATGACATTATCCGCGAAGAAATTCAGGAAAAGGATACCGATTCTTCCAGCAAGAAGCTGCCTACTCCGGAAGAAATTAAAAAGACGCTGGATGAGTATGTTATCGGTCAGGACAATGCCAAAAAGGTGCTGGCCGTGGCTGTTTACAATCATTACAAGCGTTTGAATTACGACCAACCCTCCGGAGGCGTCGAGCTGGGCAAAAGTAATATTCTGATGATTGGTCCTACGGGTACTGGTAAAACGCTGCTGGCGGAAACTCTGGCGCGATTACTGGACGTACCTTTCACAATCGCTGATGCCACCACATTGACAGAAGCCGGTTACGTTGGTGAGGATGTTGAAAACATCATTCAAAAACTGCTGCAGAAATGCGACTACGATGTTGAGAAAGCGCAGATTGGTATTGTTTACATCGACGAGATCGACAAGATTTCCCGCAAATCCGATAACCCATCGATAACGCGCGATGTGTCGGGTGAAGGCGTGCAACAGGCATTGCTCAAGTTGATAGAAGGAACAGTTGCCTCGGTTCCACCACAGGGTGGAAGAAAGCATCCGCAACAGGAATTTCTGCAAGTGGATACGTCTAATATTCTGTTCATTTGCGGCGGTGCGTTTGCCGGACTGGACAAAGTAATTCGCGACCGCTCTGAAAAAGGCGGTATCGGTTTTGGTGCAGAAGTGCGCAGCAAGGATCTGGAAAAACACGTTGGCGAAACATTGCGCGATGTGGAACCGGAAGATTTGGTCAAATATGGTTTGATTCCGGAATTCGTTGGACGTCTGCCGATGATTGCAACGTTGGATGAACTGGATCTGGATGCGTTGGTGCGCATTATGAAGGAACCTAGGAATTCTTTGCTGAAGCAGTATACCAAATTATTTGAAATGGAAGACGTTGAGATTCAGTTTCGTGATGACGCTTTGCTGGCTGTTGCCAAAAAAGCCAAGGAACGGAAAACCGGTGCGCGCGGTTTGCGCTCAATCATGGAGACCGTTTTGCTGGAAACCATGTACCGTATTCCTTCGATGAAAAATGTCGCCAAGGTTGTCATTGACGCGGCAGTTATCAATGGCGAATCAGAGCCATTATTGATGTACGAAAACACAGAGCAGGCGCCATCTCGGGCTGCCTCGGAAGAGTAAACCGGTCTGCTGGCTTGAAATAACGGTTCAGCGGCCCAATCTCTTTTCCCACGAGCAGTTTATTCGTCTGCTATTCTGTCGGCTGTGAACCTGGCTGGTGCTAACTGGTCTAACTATCAGGCTTCGAACAGGCAAAGCCGATTTTCAACTTTGCCATTTACCTCCGAGATGAATTTTATGGATCAGCATTCAGACATATCCGAAGCAGGCAAGTCCAATCTGCCGTTGTTGCCTCTACGCGATGTAGTCGTATATCCACAAATTGTTCAACCCCTGTTCGTGGGCAGGCCTAAATCTATAAAAGCGCTGGAAGCGGCCATGTCCGCGCACAAGCAGGTTCTGCTGGTGGCGCAAAAAAATCCTACCGATGATGATCCCGGTCCCAAAGATGTATTCGAAATAGGCACGGTTGCGACCGTTCTGCAGCTGATCCGTTTGCCCGATGGCACCGTTAAGGTGCTGGTTGAAGGCGTCAGCCGCGCACGCATCAAGTCTGTACAGCTTGAGAATGACTACTTCAGTTGCGAAATAAGTTCAATCCAGACGGACGAGATGCATGAGAAGCAGGGGCAATTATTGCTGCGCTCGCTGATGTCCCAGTTTGATCAATATGTGCAACTGAGCAAGAAGATTCCTCCAGAGGTGCTTACCTCAATCTCCAGCATTGATGAGCCTAGCCGCATGGTCGATACCATCGCCTCGCATATGTCCCTGCAGTTGCAGGAGAAGCAGAATCTGCTGGAGCTTGCTAATCTGCAAGCCCGTATCGAACATCTGATGGGGTTGATAGAGGCGGAAATCGATCTGTTTCAGGTTGAGAAGCGCATTCGCGGCCGCGTCAAGAAGCAGATGGAGAAGAGTCAACGCGAGTACTACCTGAACGAGCAGATGAAGGCTATTCAGAAGGAAATGGGTGAGCTGGATGATGCCCCTAACGAAGCGGAAGAACTGAAACAGAAAATCGAAGCCGCTGGTATGCCTAAGGATGCGAAAGAGAAGGCATTCGGTGAGCTTAATAAGTTGAAAATGATGTCTCCGATGTCCTCCGAGGCTTCGGTAGTCCGCACTTATATCGACTGGATGGTCAGTATTCCGTGGAAAAAGCGCAGCAAAGTGCGTCTGGACCTGTTAGCTGCCGAAGCGGTGCTGGACAGCGACCATTATGGCCTGCAAGAGGTCAAGGAGCGCATTCTGGAGTATCTGGCAGTACAGAAGCGGGTGAAGAAGCTCAAAGGTCCTATACTGTGTCTGGTGGGCCCTCCCGGTGTTGGTAAGACTTCGTTGGGCGAGTCCATTGCACGAGCTACCAATCGAAAATTTGTTCGCATGGCGCTGGGTGGCGTGCGTGATGAGGCAGAGATACGCGGTCACCGCAGAACTTATATTGGTTCGCTGCCCGGTAAATTGCTGCAAAAGCTTGCCAAAGTGGGCGTTAAAAACCCGCTGTTTCTTCTAGATGAAATAGACAAGATGGGTATGGATCATCGCGGCGATCCGGCATCGGCGGTGCTGGAAGTACTTGACCCTGAGCAGAACCATAATTTCAACGACCATTACCTGGAGGTGGATTACGATCTGTCCGAAGTGATGTTCGTATGTACCTCGAACACCATGAATATTCCGGGTCCATTATTGGACAGAATGGAAGTGATTCGCCTGCCTGGTTATACCGAGGCAGAGAAGATCAATATCGCCACCCGTTATCTGGTGCCCAAGCAACTTGCTAACAACGGCCTCAAGAAAGGGGAATTGGAAATAGGCGAGGACATCATCAAGGATTTAGTGCGCTATTACACCCGTGAAGCCGGTGTGCGTGGCCTGGAGCGCGAGATCGCGAAGATATGCCGTAAGGTGGTTAAAGAGCATGCTTTGTTGAAAAATCATGAATCGCTCAAACTAGATTCTGCTGCGCTGGAAAACTATTCCGGTGTACGCAAGTTCGATTACGGCCAGGCAGAGGAAGAGAATCTGGTTGGTCAGGTGAATGGTCTGGCCTGGACTCAGGTTGGCGGTGAACTGCTGACAATAGAAGCAGTAGCCGTTGAAGGTAAGGGTAAGACCATCAAAACAGGCTCACTGGGCGATGTGATGCAAGAGTCTATTCAGGCGGCATTGACGGTAGTACGAAGCCGATCTGCTGTGTTGGGCCTGCAGGCCAATTTTCATGAAAGTGTGGATTTGCATATTCACGTGCCGGAAGGAGCTACGCCCAAAGACGGTCCAAGTGCTGGCGTGGGCATGTGTACTGCACTTGTATCTGTACTAACCGGAATACCGGTTCGTGCTGATGTCGCCATGACAGGCGAAATCACCCTGCGCGGTCAAGTGTTGCGTATTGGTGGATTGAAAGAGAAATTGCTGGCAGCACACCGCGGCAATATTCGTACAGTGATTATTCCCCAGGATAATGAACGGGATCTGAAAGAGATACCGGACAATATCAAGGCAGACCTGGTCATCAAACCGGTGAAATGGATTGACCAGGTGTTGGAAATTGCACTTGAACATTTGCCAGTGCCTTTGGCTGGTACAAAGACTGATATTGTGAGTGTTGATAGCACTAAAGAAGCCAGCGACACGACAAAAGAGGAAAACCACGTAAATACCCACTAATCCCGCGTGTTTGTTGTTGACACGCCTTTCAGTGGCTTGGTATAAAGTGGCGGTCGTAATGGTTCAAAAACCATTTCAAGGAATATAAAAAGACAGAATAAATACTCGGCCTTGTACACCATGTATGCACTTTTTGCACTACATCAACGTTGGGTTCTCAAGTTACTTTTACTTACAAAAATAAGGGGATATCGTGAATAAATCTGAACTAATCGATGCTGTAGCTGCTAGTGCTGATCTGCCAAAGGCTGCTGCAGGACGCGTAATCGACGCGGTTATTGAGGCCATTACAGATTCACTGAAGAAAAGTGACCCGGTAGTGCTGGTAGGATTCGGCACATTCGGAACCAAAGAGCGCGCTGCCCGCACAGGACGCAATCCACAAACTGGTGCCGCTATCCAGATCAAAGCTGCCAAAGTTCCCAGCTTCAAACCTGGCAAAGCATTGAAGGACGCTGTCAACGGTTAAGCTGGCAGCTTCAGGACCAGCGAATATCCGGTAACCGAATTGGTGTTACAAGGTAAATGTAACAAGCTCTTTTCTGCACTTTCAGATCGGTTATTCAGTTACTCGCTGGTTTTGTAAATCAAGGGCGCATCTGTGATGCGCCTTTTTAGTTTTAGTTACTTTAATTTATTTGAAGCCAAATCATTAATCACTAGAATCTGTTTTAAACCGTTTTAAACGGATCAGGAAAAACCCATGCTGCAGAACATTCGAGACAACTCACAGGGCATCGTCGCTAAAATAATCATTGGTTTGATCATTGGCGTGTTTGCGTTATTCGGCGCAGAATCCATCGTGGGTGGGTTCATGAATAATGCCACTGTTGCTGAAGTGAATGGCGATGAAATCACCGAACCGCAGTTGGCTGCCAGCATTCAAAATTTGATTAACAGTGTTGGTGGTAATCTGGGAGACCTGGATGAAGAACTGGTGCGTGAGATTGCACTGGGACAATTAATTGAAGACCTGGTGCTGATGCAATCGGCTAACCGCGCTGGCATGGTCATCTCCAGCGATACTATAGACCGCGCCATTATAAATACACCACAATTCCAGATAGGGGGTGTATTCGATGCTGATCTGGCTTTGCGCACCATGGGCGCACAAAGCTTCACACCGCAATCTTATCGTGCAACTCTGGCTGATCAGATGTTGATTCGTCAATTGTCGAGTGCATATTCGGCAACCACGTTTGTTACTCAGGCTGAGCTTGAACAATTGGCTGCGTTGACCACACAAACTCGCGACCTGCGCTATCTTTCGGTCACTCTGGGTACGCGTACTCTGGGCGAAGCTATTCCTGCCGACGATATCGAATCCTATTACATGAATAATCAATCGCAGTTCATGCAGGAAGAGGAGCTTGCGATTGATTACGTGGTACTTGAAAAAAATGTCATTTTCAATGAGGTGGAATTGGATGCAGCCAGAATCCAGGCTCAGTATGAGTTGGAACGCGATAGCACAACTTCATCGGCTGAACGCCGTGCTGCGCATATCCTGTTCGAAACGGGTGGCAATCTGAGTGAAGCTGAAGCCATTACACGCGCTGCTGAAATAAAAATACGTATTGATGCGGGCGAAGACTTCGCTGAGTTAGCACTGGAATTTTCCAATGATATAGCTTCTGCACGCGACGGCGGTGACATTGGCTTTACTGATGGATCGGCTTTTCCCGATAGCATAGAAGCAGCATTGACGGCGCTGGAAGTAGGGCAGGTTTCTGAACCGGTTGTCAGTGAATTCGGTGTGCATCTTGTTAAATTGACCGAGTACGACATTGCCGAATTCCCCCCCTTTGAAGAAGTGGCAGAGCGCATTGAACGCGACCTCAAAAGCACAGAAGTAGATGCATTGTATTTCGGTCGCCTGGAGACATTGGCTAATCTTGCTTTCGAAACAGGTGATTTGCAGGATATTTCTGCAGAGCTTGGTTTGGAAATTCGTCAAAGTGATTTCTTTACACGCAATGGTGGCAATGACCGCTTTACATCCGATAACCGCGTGGTGGAAGCAGCGTTTTCCGCAGATGTTTTATTGGATGGTAACAACAGTGACATTATTGAGTTCGGTACCACCGATGCCATGGTGCTTAGAGTCAGAGACCACAATGATGCGGTTCTGATACCTCTGGAAGAGGTGCGCGGCGAAATAGCAGCATTACTGCGAGGTCAGTTGGAACGCGACAGAGCACGAGCGTTAGGCGAGGAGATTCTCGCTGCGCTGCAAGCTGGCGAAAGTATCGATGAACTTGTTGCTGCCAATGAATTGGAGTGGATTACTGCAGAAGTTGTTACGCGTAATCAACCTGGGGTCAACGCAGAGGTGCTGCAGGCGGCCTTCAATATCGCGCCGTCTGAAGATGGTAGCAATGTTTATCACGGTACTGTGCTTAACAACGGCACCTTCGTCGTTATTGAATTGAATGCGGTGAATCCCGGTAATCTGGACAATCTGAATGAGGAGGAAAGAAACTCATTGGCCAATGCCATAGTGCAACGTTCAGGCCGTGGTGCATTTGACTCCTATCTCCGAAATCTACGCAACAGTGCAGACATTTCCCAGTAACTTGATCAATTAATCTGGGGCAGATGAATAATAAGTTCCTGCCCCGGGCGTAATATTGAGCTCGTGCGAATATTGTTCCAGCTAGTCAGATCAGACAAACTGACGTTGTAGCGACGGGCGATTTCCCACAACGTATCTCCGCGGCGAACTGTGTAGGTGCCGGAGCTTTCAGTGGCAGTTGGTTGAACAACTTTACTTAAAAAGACAGGTGCATCAGGTGCCGTAACTGGCGTTGTAGAATTATAAGCGCGCGGTATCAACAGAGATTCACCTGCAATAATGCGTGAGTTCTTCAGTCCATTTACTTCCTGCAGCACATCCACCTGCGTTCTGAATTGACGGGCTATGGCACCCAGCGTATCGCCACTTCTCACAACATAGCGATCCCAGGTGACAGCCCGGTTTGCCGGAAGATCCTTTAATGCCTCATTGAACTGCTCTGCATGACTGATCGGCAGCATCAAGGTATGTGGCCCGTCAGGATGAGTGGCCCATTGCTTGTAGCCTGGGTTTAATTGGTAAATGACTTCAGGTTCCAAGCCGGCCAGCTGTGCCGCCATAGTCAGGTCAATTTGTCGGCCGATGTCTATAGGAGTTAAGGATTGTTCATTGGCAATCGGAGACAGTTCGATGTCATAACGGGCTGGATCAGCAACCAGACGTGCCAATCCGATCAGTCTCGGCACATGGCCAAGCGTCTCACGTGGTAATGGCAGGGACCAGAAGTCTACTGGCAGGCCACGACTGAGGTTATGCTGTATTGCGCGCTGTACGCTGCCTTGCCCCGCATTATAGGCTGCCAACGCTAACAGCCAGTCGTTGTCAAAACGTGCGTACAGCGATTCCAGATAATCCAGGGCTGCAATAGTTGAGGTCTGTGGATCTCGGCGGGCGTCATACCACCAGTCCTGTTTCAGACCCAGGCTGCGACCAGTAGCGCTCATGAATTGCCAAAGTCCTACCGCATTGGCGGGCGATGTGGCGGTTGGATCAAAAGCGCTCTCAATAATTGGCAATAATGCCAGTTCCATCGGCAGGTCGCGTTTTTCGATTTCCTCTACAATATCGAACAGAAAAGGAGCTGCGCGTTGACTTACCTGGTTGAGATAACCCTGATTATCCGCATAGAAAGCCAGCTCAGAGAGAATTTTTTCGTTTTCATGTTCGCTAGTGAAGACAAAGCCGAGGCGTATGCGCTCCCATACATCATCGAAAACCAGCGGATATAACTCAGCGTTATCAGGTAACGTGGTGCGAGAGATTGCTGTGCGTGTCTGGGCTGCCGTTGCAGTGCTGGATTCAGCACTGATCTCCGTACTGTCCATCTCATCTTGTAGGGTGCCGCAGGCATGCAGGAATGCACAGAATGTTACTAGAATAGAAAGCTTTTTGAAGAGAGCAGAATTCGGTTGGTGGATGTAAGAAGTCTTTAACTGTTTGTTGTAAGAAATCTTTAACTGTTTATTATTAGAAGTCATTAAGTCTAGAGAGTCCTTGTAGAAAATCCTTGTAGGAAGCATTAGTAATTAGTTTGTATCTTATTGAATATTATGGGTTATAACTAACGGAAGTTATCCTTCCAGCTTCTCAGCGCTGCAAAAACCTGTGCGTCAGACTGCATTTTTCCAGTGCCTGCCAACGCGGGATTTGCACGCAAACCTACAATGTGACAACGCAGAAATGGATTAGTTCGCAGTTCCAGCTCAATAGTGGAAGGTATTGTGATGTTGTCGTTTTGCAAACGGGCGCTATCATCGCGAAAACGCACAGTAATAGCCGGGTTTTCCGGCTCGGCAGCCAGCGCGAAGCGTATATTGGCCAGCGTATATTCGTGCGCACAATACACCAGTGACTGTTTTGGCAGCGCAGCCAGCTTTTGCAAGGATGCCAGCATGACTGGTGGTGTACCTTCAAACATTCGACCACAGCCTGACGCGAACAGTGTGTCCCCACAAAACAGCAAAGGTTTACTGACACCGGCTGAAGCTTGTGCAGGCGCAAAGTAAGCGATGTGGTCCATAGTATGGCCGGGCACTTCCAGCACCCGCCAATGACAGCCCATCACATTAATTTGTTCACCTTCATGCAGCGGAATATCGATCCCTTCGATTCGACTATTGGCGGGTCCGTAAACTGTTGGTTTATATTTCTTTACCAGTTCCTTGACACCCCCTACATGATCAGCGTGGTGGTGGGTTAACAGAATTGCACCCAGACTTAGGCCGCGTGCCTGCAACACAGCGATAACAGGATCCGCGTCGCCAGGATCAACTACGCAGGCAATTTCACTGCCGGCACGGGTAAGCAACCAGATATAGTTGTCCTGAAATGCCCTTATTGGGTCTACAAGTAATGCTTGATCTGACCGCGTATCTGCCACGTGAATACCCCGAACTTGTTGCATAAAACAAAGGTCGTATGATACCCCGTGATTGTTGTAACTCAAGCGATTTGTCCCCGCCTGTTTTTGGTGCATAACCGGTAAACACTAGATGCAGTGGTAGCATTGGCATGCTATCTTTCCAGCCTAAATTGACTGTGGTATGCGGAGAGTCACCCTTGATCAAATTTCTACGCGACTATCAGCAAAAGCGTGGGCAACAAAAGCGTGAGCAGCAAGGGCGTGAGCAAAAGCGTGAACTGCTGCGTAAAATGCCTGCTCCCGCACAATTGCAGGTTGCTCTGGCAGCATGGCTGGAGACTCCGTTAGGGAAACGATTGCTGGAGGCTGAAAGCAGACAATTGAATCCTGTTCTCAGTCGTATCTTCGGCTACCATATTCTGCAGATATCATCATCCAACTCCACACAGCTGCTATCAGAGTCTCCCGTAGGTCATAAAATCAGCTTTGCACCTGATTATGTTGCGGATATTCAACAACCTGTGGCGGATGCGGAGGCACTGCCTCTGACCTCTGGCAGTGTAGACGCAGTGCTGGTGCATCATGCGCTGGACTTCACCCCGGACAGTCACCGCCTGCTCCGGGAAGCAACACGTGTCATCATGCCCGGCGGTCGCTTATTAATTATTGGTTTCAATCCTGTCAGTTCCTGGGGGCTCAGCAAGTTGTTACGCTGGCGCAGAAACACGCCATGGAATGCTCGCTTTATAACCGCCTCGCGTGTGACTGACTGGTTAAAGTTACTCGAATTCCATGTGGAATCTGTCAATTATGGAGCGTGGGTGCCTCCCGTCAATCACGCGGGATTGATGCGGCACGCAGAAAAATTCGAACGCCTGGGCAATCGCCTGCAACTCCCCTTAGGGGGCTTCTATTTGATAGTAGCCACCAAACAGGTGTTCCCGCTTACTCCTGTAGTTAAACGCTGGCCACGCCTGTTACCTACCGTTATAGTGCGCCCTGTTACAGAAGCAGCCCCTTTGGCTGCGCCACATCGACGCGAGGAAGTGTCGCTGGAACCCTGCAGCGATACCTCGAGAGAGGCAACCAATAGAACGCAGAGCAGGAAATCCCGATTTGTCAAAACACATTGAGTTATTTACTGATGGGGCCTGTCGGGGAAATCCTGGCAAAGGTGGTTGGGGCGTATTGCTACGCTATCAGGACAAAGAAAAAACCTTGTACGGCGGAGAGCATCTGACAACAAATAATCGCATGGAATTAACTGCGGTGATAAAGGGACTCGAGGCACTCAGGCAACCAGATTGTAAAGTCACCGTCACCAGCGATTCAAAATATGTGCTATCAGGTATTGAAGAATGGCTGCCAAACTGGAAAGCACGCAACTGGAAAACTGCAGCAAAAAAACCAGTCATGAACGTTGATTTATGGCAGCAACTGGATAAGCTTGCCGGCAACCACCAGATTAGCTGGCGCTGGGTGAAAGGACATAGCGGACATCGCGAAAACGAGATTGCTGATCAATTGGCTAATCGTGGTATTGATGAATTGAGCATTGAATAAACCAGGCATTGATTACACCGAGTACTGAAGAAAAATTACGCACGGAGCGAGCATGCGGCAAATTGTACTGGACACGGAGACTACTGGCCTTGAGACCTCACAGGGCCACCGGGTTATTGAGATAGGTTGTGTAGAGATCGAGAATCGTCGTCTGACGGGTCGAACGTATCAATGCTATCTCAATCCAGGGCGAGAGAGCGATGAAGCGGCATTGGAAGTGCACGGATTAACGCAGGAGTTTCTGGCGGACAAACCAGAGTTCCGGCAGATCGCTGCTGAGTTCCTGGCCTTTATTTCCGGAGCCGAACTGGTCATTCACAATGCACCGTTTGACGTGGGTTTTCTCAACAGTGAACTGAGCCGCCTGGGAGAAGATAGTCAGCCGCTGGAAAACTACGCGCAGATTATCGATACACTGGTTATGGCGCGCAAGAAACATCCGGGGCAACGCAACAATCTGGATGCACTTTGCAAACGCTACGATGTTGATAACTCACAACGTGAGTTGCATGGCGCTTTGCTGGATGCGGAAATACTGGCCGATGTATATCTGGCAATGACTGGCGGGCAGACAGATCTTTCGCTGGGGGTTGACGAGATTGCAGATCAGCATACCGAAATAACTGTACAGAGAATAAATCGCGAAAATTTGTGTTTAAAAGTAATACGTGCAAGTGAAACAGAATTGGCTGCACATGAACAACGGTTACAAGCCATTGCAAAAGCCAGTGGCGACCGTTGCGTCTGGTTGAAATAGGAGAAGAGTTCTTGGAGTATTTGATTGAGTATGGTTTATTTCTGGCAAAAACCGCCACCCTGGTTTTTGCGATTATCGCGGTACTTACTGCCATCATGGCAAGTGCTGAGCGCAATAAAAGAAATGCGCACAAAGGTATTGTTCACATAACCCATTTGAACGATGAGTTTGACGATCTACGCGACAATGTGCAGAGAACAGTGCTGGATAAACACAGCTGGAAACAACTGCATAAGCAGGAACGTAAGAAGGCTAAAGAAGAAGATAAGGCGCTGCGTAAAAAGAGTAAGGATGGCGGTGAACCTGAGGCCCGGAAAAAGCGCGTGTACGTATTGAATTTTGATGGAGACATTGCCGCATCAGAAGTTGAATCGTTACGCCTTGAAATTAGTGCTGTGCTTTCGATGGCAGAAGAACAGGATGAAGTGTTACTGCGATTGGAGAGCCCCGGCGGCATGGTGCACGCTTACGGATTGGCGTCGTCACAGTTATTGCGTATCAAGCAGCGCAATATTCCCTTGATCATCTGCGTTGATAAAGTAGCGGCAAGTGGTGGCTATATGATGGCATGCCTGGCAGATAAGTTGATTGCAGCTCCTTTTGCCATTCTCGGCTCAATAGGCGTACTTGTGCAAATGCCCAATTTCCACCGTTTGCTGAAAAAGAACGAAGTGGATTACGAAACTATTTCTGCCGGCGAATTCAAGACTACGCTTACAACCTTTGGTGAAATTACCAAGAAGGGTCGCGACAAGGTGAAAGAAGATGTAGAGGAGATGCACGACTTATTCAAGCATTGGGTTAAAGAGCACCGTCCGGTTGTGGCTATAGACCAGATTGCTACGGGAGAAACCTGGGTTGGTATTCAGGCCATGGAGCGCAATATGATCGATGCCATAAGTACCAGCGACGAGTGCATTATGCAGGCCTGCGAGACGGCTGATGTCTATGAAGTCAATTACGAATTCAGGAAGTCATTGAGCGATAAACTGGGCTCTGTGGTGCAAAGTGCAGTGGACAAGAGTGTCATGTCGTTGTGGAAACGCATCAGCGAATCTCGCTATTTTTCTTAATATGGGAACCGTTATGAAAAGCTTTAAAGCTTTGTGGGTTACAGAACAGGCAACCGCTGCCAAACCTTTATATTCTGCAACCATTGTTGAACGTAATATCTCCGATTTGCCAGCCGGTGAAGTACTGATTAAGGTCGCGTATTCTTCGCTGAATTATAAGGATGCACTTTCAGCTCAAGGCAACAAAGGTGTTACACGTCAATACCCGCACACACCGGGAATTGATGCGGCGGGTACAGTCATAGAGTCGTCTGATCCCCGGTTCAAAACAGGCGCTGCCGTGATTGTGATTGGCTACGACCTTGGCATGAATACAGCAGGCGGTTTCGCCGAATGTATTCGGGTACCCGCAGAGTGGGTGGTTGCTTGTCCATCCGGCTTGTCTTTGCAGGAAAGCATGGTCATCGGTACGGCGGGTTTTACAGCCGCTTTGTGCGTAGAGAAATTGCTGCAGAATGGTCTGCTTCCTGAACACGGAGAGGTACTGGTTACCGGTGCAACAGGTGGTGTTGGTATATACGCCGTTGCGTTGCTGGCGCAACTGGGCTTCGAAGTGATAGCTTGCACAGGCAAAGAAAGCGAACACGATTTTTTACGCAAGCTTGGCGCTAAATCCATAATCAGCCGGGCAGAGTTGACGGAAGCTTCGCCAAAACCCATGTTGAAGGAGCAATGGGCCGCTGCTGTGGATGTAGCGGGTGGAGAGTTGCTCGCCAATATCATTAAGTCACTAAAGTATGGTGGCAGCGTGGCGATATGTGGTCTGGTAGCTTCAACGCAGTTCAGCACAACCGTCCTGCCTTTCATTCTGCGTGGTGTTAACTTGTTGGGTGTGGATTCGGTGAATCTGCCGCTCGCAAAGAAACAGCAATTATGGATGCAACTGGCAAGCGATTGGAAAGTGAAAAAATTGCAGGAACTGCATACTGAAATCGGTTTCTCCGACTTGGCAACTTATCTGGATAAAGTATTTCGTGGTGAATCCGTTGGACGGGTAGTCCTTAATACTGCCAGGAGTTGATCGTAACTGCTGTTCAGGCGCGCCGCCTGAACAGCGGGTCAGGGCGGTCCACGCTGCTCTGATACGCATCACGGAAATCTTCGAACGCCTGCAGGCTGGTTTCCAGATTCTGATCTTCGCGCATCACAAACGCATCGAAGCCACAACGCGCCATGTAGAACAGTTGATCGCGTAAAACATCACCTATCGCCCGTACCTCACCTTGGTAGCCAAAGTTAAGGCGTAATTCTCGCGCACTGGAAAACGGGCGGCCGTCGCGAAATACCGGAAAATTCAAAGCGATTACAGGTAGATTGTGCAGAGAATCTGCCAGCTGTGCAGGCAGTTCATGACTGTCCAGCCAGACGCCAGTTGCGCTTGAGCGCGCAGCAATCACATCCTTGTGCTCCAACCAGGCAACCAGAGGCAGCAACAGATTTTCGCCACCGCGCTCCGCGAGCAAATCTGCGCTGAAATCCTTTACCAACTCCCAGTTGTCTTCAATAATCTGCCGGTTTTTAATCAGCTTTGGCATAAACCTTCTCCTTGAAAGGGTCCATACCAATGCGCTGGTAGGTATCGATGAAACGCTCGTCTGCAACACGCTGTTTTCTGTACACAGCGATAATCTTCTGTATCACCCCGGGGATTTCCTCCTGAGCAAATGAAGGTCCAACGATGTCGCCCAGTGCCGTGTAGTTGTTAGCTGAGCCACCAAGAGAAACCTGATAGAACTCCTGTCCTTTCTTGTCCACACCCAGAATGCCTATGTTACCAACATGATGATGACCGCAGGCATTCATGCAACCGGAAATATTAAGCGACAGGGCGCCAATATCGCGCAAATCTTCGCGACTGAAGCTGCGCTGTATGGATTCAGCTATAGGAATCGACTTCGCATTTGCCAGTGAGCAAAAATCTCCGCCAGGGCAGCAGATAATGTCGCTTAACAGACCACGATTGTCCGCATGTAGCGATTGTGATTTGAGCGCGCGCCACAACTCATACAGTTGCGACCGCTCCACATCGGCAAGAATAATGTTTTGTTCATGACTGATACGCAGTTCACCGAAGCTGTATTGGTCCGCCAGATCTGCGACAAATTGCATCTGCTCTGTAGTTACATCTCCGGGTGCCACGCCGGTTTCCTTCAGACAAATGGTCGCGATGGCATAGCCAGGTTTGCGGTGCGCGCTGATGTTCTGTTCAACCCATGCCGCAAACAGCAGGTCAGTGTTCAATGCGCTGCTCAAAGTCTCACTATCGGCCGGCAGGTTTTTATAAGCTGGCTCAATGAAGAACGCTTTGCAGCGATCGATCTCTGCCTGTGTCAACGTCATGGGTCCGTCTTTCAGTGCCAGCCATTCTTTTTCCACTTTGTCGCGGAACGCATCTACGCCCGTTTCCTTGACCAGAATCTTGATTCGCGCTTTGTATTTGTTATCGCGCCGGCCTTCGCGGTTATACACACGCAGAATGGCGTCCAGATAGGTCAACAGATCTTTTTCAGGCAGGAAGGCGCGGATTTCCTTCCCAATAACTGGCGTGCGCCCAAGTCCGCCGCCGGCAAGAACGCGGAACCCAAGCTCACCCTGCTCATTACGCACGATGAACAGGCCTATATCGTGCACTTGTGTCGCAGCCTGATCATCCTGAGTACCGCAAACGGCAATCTTGAATTTACGTGGCAGGTACGCAAACTCAGGATGGAAGGTTGACCATTGCCGAATGATCTCGCAATAGGGACGGCTGTCAGCAATTTCATTGACAGCGCAACCGGCGAATTGATCAGTCGTGGTATTGCGTATGCAATTGCCGCTGGTCTGGATAGCGTGCATTTCTACGTCCGCCAGATGCTGCAGAATGTCGGGAACATCCTTTAGATCCGGCCAGTTGAATTGGATATTTTGTCGCGTTGTAAAGTGCCCATATCCCTTGTCGAAATGGTCCGCTATGAAAGCGAGCTTGCGTAGCTGAATGGACGAAAGCATGCCGTAAGGAATGGCGATACGCAGCATTGGCGCCAGGCGCTGGATATACAGCCCGTTTTGCAGACGCAGAGGCAGAAACTCCTCGTTGCTGAGCTCCCCTTGCAGAAAACGTTGCGTCTGGCCACGAAATTGCGCTACGCGGTCAGCCAGCATTTGATGGTCATAGTTGTCGTATCTATACATAATGGGTGCTTTATTCGTTTGTCTGTGAACTTTGGGGCTGTGGCTCTTATGCCAGTCAAGAGTCTAGCGGTCCAGGGTCTGTCTGGCGAAAAGGTCGGCAATTGTAAACAAAGGGCCTGACAAGTGCAAAATATCGTCTGCTTACCCTTGATTATCAGGCTCGAATCTTTACAATGCGCAGCGTGATTTCGGGAATTTTCAGCAATTTATCCTTCAATCCACAAAACCTGCACCCTTCCAGTCAGCATTTTTACTGCAAAGAGATTGAATCATGAGCCACCACGATACTGACAACCACGATTACAACGAAGCTGAAGCCGAAGCAAACAGCACCGTGGATATGTTTGCCATGTTGGGTGTGGTGTTAGTGGTTGTCATTATGGCTGTGTATTACGTCAGCCGCTAAAGTTAGTCGGGAACCTTAAGCCCAGAACAGAATCTTAAGCCCAGAACCTTAAGAAAGCACCAGGCGCACGATCAGCACCAGCGCCACCACAAAGATAAAAGTAAAGATCAGCGCAGCCGCGATGAAACCGCCCACCGATCCCTGCTCGAAGTCGCGCTCCTTGTTGGCGCGGTTCTGCACCCCAAAGCTGGCCTGCATGACACTTAACATCATCGTCCAGAAAGGCAGCTTTTTACCTCTGGCGTTGTCCTGAGTGTCGTCATCGACATCGCTTACTGCGCGCGGTTTATCACTACTGGATTTCACGTAATTTGCTCCTGAAGACCTGTTGCGTATACTGCGCCCTCAAGACAAAAGGTTGGGGCGCAAAAGCTTTTCCGCAAGTGCGGTGCTGATTTTCATTCGGTCTGCTACTGCTTCCAGTTGATCGGTGTCTATCTTGCCTACTGAGAAGTATCGCGATTCAGGATGCGCAAAATAGAAACCGCTGACACTGGCCGCCGGGGTCATCGCGAAACTTTCGGTGAGGGTCATGTCTACTGAGTTTTCTACATCCAGTATCCTGAACAGTTCAGTTTTTGCTGAATGCTCCGGACAGGCGGGGTAACCGGGAGCAGGCCGGATACCCCGGTATTGCTCCCTGATCAGCGCTTGGGTGTCGAGTGCCTCATCGTGCGCATAAGGCCAGAACTCCTTTCTTACCCGCTCATGCAAACGCTCGGCAAATGCTTCTGCCAGACGATCAGCAAGCGACTTCACCAACAGGGCGCTGTAGTCGTCATTCGCTTCCTGATACTTCGTCGCCAATTCATCCGCACCAATACCGGTCGTTACTGCGAAACCGCCCATATAGTCCGGGACTTTGGCACCGGCAGGCGCGATAAAATCAGCCAGACATAGATTGGGAATACCGGGCTCCTTTTTAGCTTGTTGGCGCAAGAAGTGGAATATCGCTAAGGAATCGCTATGATCCTTGTCTGTATATAGCACTACATCGTTTTCCTGCAGTCTTGCAGCCGGCCATATACCTACGACGGCCTGTGCTTTGAGCAATTTGCCATCCACGATTTTGGTAAGCATCTCCTGAGCATCTTTGAACAGGTCGCGCGCAGCCTGACCAACCACTTCGTCCTGCAAAATGGCTGGGTATTTGCCCGACAGACTCCAAGTGATAAAGAACGGCGTCCAATCGATATAAGGCACCAGTTCTGCCAAAGGATAGTCCGCAAAAACACGGTTGCCCACAAAACCAGGTTCCTCGGGTATGTATGCATCCCAGTTACCCTGCCAGGCATTGGCATTGGCCTCTGCAAACGTGAGCAGACTCTTACGTTGATCACGGTTGGCCGAGCGCGTACGAATGGCTTCGTATTCTGCGCGTACACCGGCAACAAAATCCGCATTGCCGCTATCCTGCAGGAGATTACTGACCACCGTGACGCTGCGCGATGCATCCGGCACATAAACAGTCACATTATTAGTGTAGCTCTGTTCAATCTTCACCGCAGTGTGCGCTTTGGATGTGGTTGCCCCACCAATCAGCAAGGGAATGGTTAAACCCAGACGTTGCATTTCCTTGGCTACGTGCACCATTTCATCCAGAGAGGGCGTAATAAGTCCACTCAAACCAATAATATCTACCTTTTGGTCGATAGCAGTCTGCAGAATGCGATCACATGGCACCATGACGCCCAGATCGACAATATCGTAGTTATTACAGCCCAGCACCACGCCCACAATATTCTTGCCTATGTCGTGTACATCGCCTTTGACTGTCGCCAGCAATACCTTGCCTTTGGCTTTGGCCTCAGTACCACTGCGCAGTTTCTCTTCTTCGATAAAGGGCAGCAACCAGCCTACAGCCTGCTTCATAACGCGGGCGCTTTTGACTACCTGGGGCAGGAACATTTTGCCACTGCCAAACAGGTCCCCAACGATATTCATCCCATCCATCAACGGGCCTTCAATAACCTCGATGGGTTTGTCGAAGAGTTTACGGGCTTCCTCTGTGTCCTGTTCGATGTAACGGGTGATGCCTTTGACCAGAGCGTGACTGATACGCTGCTGCACCTCGTTCTCGCGCCAGGTCAGATCTTCGTGGCTCTCTACGCTGCCATCGCCAGTATAACGCTGGGCGATTTCCATCAGCCGGTCCGTGCTGTCCGGGCGACGATTCAGAACCACATCCTCTACACGTTCTTTCAATTCCGCGGGAATATCATCATAAACAGCCAGTTGTCCCGCATTCACGATGCCCATGGTCAGGCCCGCGCGGATGGCGTGATACAAAAACACGGAGTGGATTGCTTCGCGCACAGCATCGTTACCACGGAATGAAAACGATACGTTGCTGACGCCGCCGGAAATCAACGCATACGGTAACTCACGCGTGATGAACTCGCAGCTTTGGATGAAATCCACAGCATAGTTGTTGTGCTCCTCAATACCGGTCGCAATGGCAAATATATTCGGATCGAAAATGATGTCCTGCGCAGGAAAGCCAACTTCATTCACGAGAATGTCATAACTGCGTTTGCAAATGGCACATTTCTTTTCGAAGGTATCCGCTTGGCCGGATTCATCAAACGCCATAACAACGACAGCAGCACCATAACGTCGGCAAAGTTTTGCCTTGGCAATAAAGTCCGGTTCTCCCTCTTTGAGAGATATAGAGTTTACGATGCCTTTACCTTGAATTCCTTTCAGGCCAACCTCGATAACTTCCCACTTCGAAGAATCGATCATGATTGGCACGCGACTGATATCAGGCTCTCCGGCAATCAGGCGCAAAAACTTGTCCATGGCGGCTGCTGAATCGAGCATGCCTTCATCCATGTTGATGTCGATAATCTGCGCGCCGGATTCGACCTGCTGCAACGCAACATCCAGTGCTGTGGTGTAATCCTCTTCGCGAATCAAACGCGCGAAACGCTTGGAGCCGGTGATATTGGTGCGCTCTCCAACATTGACAAACAAAGAATTCGGACTGATTGTGAAAGCTTCCAGACCCGCCAAACGACACGCTGTTTGTATCTCCGGGAGCACCCGTGGCGGGAGCTGTGCCACAGCTGAAGCAATGGCACGAATATGTTCCGGGCGCGATCCGCAGCACCCACCCACGATATTTATAAAACCACTGGCAGCAAACTCGGCAACTATTGCTGCCATCTCAGTAGCACTCTGATCGTACTCGCCAAAGGCATTAGGCAAGCCTGCATTTGGGTGCGCAGAGACATAAGTGTCCGCTATTCTGGACACTTCTTCGATATGCGGTCGCAATTGAGCAGCACCAAGCGCACAATTGAAACCGATTGATATCGGCTGGGCGTGTGCGACTGAATTCCAGAAAGCCTCAACGGTCTGCCCCGAAAGTGTGCGACCGCTGGCATCTGTAATAGTGCCAGATATCATTATTGGCAGTTCGATATCCAATTGTTCCATGCATGCCTGTACAGCAAATATCGCGGCCTTGGCATTCAATGTGTCGAACACAGTCTCTATTAAAATGATGTCAGCGCCGCCTTTGATCAGCCCCTCTGTGGAACGAGAGTAATCTGCGACCAGCTCATCGAAAGTAATGTTGCGATATCCGGGGTCGTTCACATCGGGTGATATGGAAGCGGTACGACTGGTTGGTCCCAGCACTCCTGCGACAAAACGCGGTTTGTCAGGCGTCTGTTGACTTACTGCATCACAACATTCACGAGCCAGTTTTGCGCTCTCGAAGTTGAGCTCGTAAGCGAGTTCCTCTAATTGGTAATCGGACTGCGAGGCAGCCGTGGAATTGAAAGTATTGGTTTCAATTATATCTGCGCCGGCATCCAGGTAAGCCAGATGAATTTCACGGATGATATCAGGGCGCGTCAAAGTCAACAGGTCATTATTGCCGCCAAGGTCACTGATATGATTCAGAAAACGCTCGCCACGAAAACCGGCCTCCGTCAGCTTGTGTCCCTGAATCATCGTGCCCATAGCGCCATCAAGAATCAGAATACGATCTTGCAGCGCATTGAGCAGTAGTTCTCTGGATGGACGGTATTTCATGTGGAATCGACCTTGATAGTTGTGCTGGCGCGCTTATACGCGCTTAAAAGGGGCGTAATTCTATCAGAATATAAGCTTACTGAACGCCTGCCAGATGAATTTACGCAACGTTGCAGGCAAATGTATGACATCACCTGACCATAATAACCAACTAAAACGCTACAGTATTTAACTTGCCTGCTAGATAGCGTAGACTACGTGCCGTTGCGTCTTACTACCGATATCTATAACTCCGATGAGACCTAGTCATGATCAGTATTACCGAATCTGCCCAGGAGTATCTTGCTGAACTGTTGCAAAAACAGGATTGCGAAGGTATTGGCGTGCGGGTTTTTATTCTGGACCCCGGGACGCCCAAGGCTGAAACCTGCATCTCCTTTTGTCGCCCCGGCGAACAGCAAGAAGACGATGAGTTGAAACCCTACACCGCGTTCAACGCCTATTTAGAGAAGCGCAGCATCCCGTTTCTGGAAGACGCAGTTGTGGATTACGCTAAAGATGCGATGGGTGGACAACTGACTATCAAGGCACCCAACTCGCGCCTGCCTAAGGTCCGTGACGACAGCCCTCTGGAAGATCGCGTCAACTATATCCTTTATAACGAGATCAACCCATCGCTGGCTGCACATGGCGGGGTCGTGACTCTGGAGGAGATTTTCGAGGATACGGTGGCGGTTTTGAAATTCGGGGGTGGCTGCCAAGGCTGTGGCATGGTGGATGTCACATTGAAAGAGGGGGTTGAGAAAACGCTGATGGAACAGATTCCGCAGTTGACCGCTGTGCGCGACAGTACCGACCACAGTAACCGCGAGAACGCTTACTTCAAATAAAAAGCAATCAATAAAAGGCCCTGCATTTACGAAACTGGCGACTTAGCTGTTGTAGCGCACAGTCAACTGGGCGTAGAGCAGATCCTGATACGCGGGGTCAGCAGGATCAAGACTCTGCATGATATCTACCAGATGTTCGTTGTCTTCCCGGTTCTGCCAGATCTTACGGTAACTGCCTTCCTTGTAGCCATTGTCCTGTCGAAAGAAGTTCAATACGTTTTTGCTGACATATTGCGCATACATATCATGCCAGCTCAATTGGCAGTCGTGCATAATTGCTGCAAACAGTCCAAGCTCAACCCGTCTCACGATGGCAGTACCAATTAACAGCTCCAGTTTGGCGAGCAAATCCAATTCAGAAATGGTATAGGTTTGACCATCCAAAGTCAGGCTGTTGTTTGTGTTGCCCCGTGTTTGTTTCATCAGCCATAACAATGACTTGTTTTCATCACCTCGGTTTACAAGCAAAATCTCGGACAGCATGAAGTGCCAGATATCGATGAGTTCCATCTGCAATTGCGGTAAATCCAGGGTCTGCCTTTTCCACCATTTCCAGCCATGATGCTCTATGGCTTCAGCCGCTTCTATAACCACAGCGCGCATGTAAGGGTAAGCCGCGCTAACCCAGTCCGGGTCTACCTTACTGTTCATCCTGGCCTGCATAGACAGCATGGTGCGCGCCTGTGATTCTGAAAGCATTTGGAAGGTTGATCCTGTGTGACTTTATTTTTGAGTAAATGGAGCCTGCGGAGTATTTAGCATGGCGCGTCTGCTACGCAGCATATCCAGGTAGGAGTTTTTGGCATCGATAACGTATGGATCGCTGGCATCGGCACTACCCAAGTCTGCCAACCACGATTCGAGAATCTCGATCTCACTGCTGAGTTGCGCGCTGCCTTCTTCGACCAGTTTCTGATCGATATTCGGGGTGCGCTGAGTCTTGTGTTTATCATTCATATGCACAGGTTGGCATACGCTTAATAAGCGGTCAAGGGGCAGGTGTACAGACGAAAAAGTATGGCTTTCAGTACGATTTACCCTGACCTGCCGGGGCCGCGTATATTTGCAAGAGTCGTTGCCAGGCTTCGCGATGAAACTCACGTGCACTCACATGCCGGACCGGTTCACCCCAAAGATCACTCATCATTTTTCTGTCTGACTGGACCAGCAGGCGAAGTTTATTCAAGCCTATCGCGCTGTATGGCATGTCCAGATTTTCCCAGGCGCTCGGCGGCAGGAGTTTCAGCTGCTTGGTGGTTATAGTAGGGGAACCATCTAGTTTGTCATGGAGAAAACTGGCGTGAACCGCCAATTTGAACAATTCACGCAGTTGCGGTTCGACGTCTTTATTCAGTTTGTGAGTACTTCGAATCTCAGCTCGTAAAATCGTCGCAGCTTGCGAGAAGGCTCCCCATTGTGGGAAATGCTGCCGACAGATAAGCAAAGCTTTATCGTATTGCCCTGCAGACCTGAGCTCCATGCACAGCTTTTGCCAGCTTGCTGAGCCTTGTCTATTATCGTCTTCATCTTTTGTGTCTTCTGGATAGGATGACTTTATCTCAGACTTCAGATCCGTTACCTTCAAGCTGCTGGTAGAGTGAGAAACAGGTTCTTTTACTGCGCTATCCTGGTGGGTGTCTGACAAAGGAGTAACAGAGTTAACATCCAGCGGTGGCAGCGGAGACTGGCGGTCAGCATTATTCTCAGCCTCTCTTTTTTGAAATCTGTGCAAACCCAGGACAATAATTACCAGCAAACCCAGAGCGAGCAAGACGATTAACGCTACAACCATTACTACCTCAAAATGACAATTTGTCGCCTATACGAGCACCGGTTTGCTCGCAATTTGCAGGATAAATCCGGAGCAGGGATATTAACGCGCAGTAGGGGACTTATCCAGTAAACTGGTCTAATTAAACCCCTGAGGGCAAAGGCCTGTTGTAAGCTGGGTATTTCGTGAATCCACAAAAATTGTCTTGACTGGCAACCGCAAGATTCTTAGAATGCGCCCCGTTCTGCATAAAGCCAACCGCAGTTGCGAGTGCTGCCGCAGAATGTCAATGAGTTAAGTCCTGTCCCCTTCGTCTAGAGGCCTAGGACACCGGGTTTTCATCCCGGCAACAGGGGTTCGAAACCCCTAGGGGACGCCAAATTTTAGTTACTCCTTTTTTGAAGCCCGGCACCTTGCCGGGCTTTTTTTTGCCCGTAATTTTTGTTGGCTTAACTAGCTTGAGTTAGCAGGACAGCAGCATATTTGCTATCATCCGCGCTCTGTTGCAACCGCACAGTCCCATGAGAACGCAGTCAGTACGGACTATTTTGAATTCATGAGCAGCGCAATTTCCCTGAGTAACCTTCACAAAACCTATGCCAATGGTCACATCGCCCTGAAAGGGGTCAATCTTGAAGTCAAAGAGAACGATTTTTTCGCGTTGTTAGGACCTAATGGCGCAGGCAAGTCCACCATTATCGGGATCATCTCAACGCTGGTCAGGCAAAGTGCCGGTGAAGTGCAGATATTCGGCAAAGATGTCGCCACTCATGTCTATCAAACCAAACTGGATTTTGGCGTTGTTCCGCAAGAGGTCAATTTCAGTCAATTTGAGAAAGTAGGCGATATTGTCATGACACAGGCCGGGTATTACGGTCTGCCTCGAAGTCTGGCCAGAGAGCGTACTGAAAAGTATCTGAAGAAGCTTGGCCTCTGGGAGAAGCGTGACAACCGCTCAAGGATGTTATCTGGCGGAATGAAACGGCGTTTGATGATTGCCAGAGCGTTGGTGCATGAACCGCGTTTGCTGATACTGGATGAGCCCACTGCCGGCGTCGATATAGAGTTACGCCGTTCCATGTGGGAGTTTCTGCAGGAGATAAACGCCAGTGGGACAACCATCGTCCTGACTACGCATTATCTGGAAGAGGCTGAAAGTCTTTGTCGCAATATTGCCATAATCGATGAAGGTCAAATCATTGAGAACACCAGTATGAAAGCGCTGCTGAACAAGCTGGATTTTCAGACGCTGGTTTTCGACTGTCGCAACGAACTGACTGAAGCACCCGAACTGGACAATGGCGAGACCGAGTGCCGGCTGGTCGATAGCCACAGCTTTGAAGTATCGGTCAGCACTCAGCGCGATATCAATGAATTGTTTTCGCAACTGACATCATCGGGTATTCCTGTAAAAGGCATGCGCAACAAAACCAATCGTCTTGAAGAGCTGTTCCTTTCTCGACTGAAGGGAGTTTGATCCATGCTGACAAATCATATTTACATTGCTTTCGAAACCATTCTGATAAAAGAAGTCAGGCGTTTCATGCGTATATGGATGCAGACTCTGGTTCCTCCTGCAGTAACCATTGGGCTGTACTTTATGATTTTCGGCAACCTGATCGGCCGCAGAATAGGGGAGATGGGTGGTTTCGACTACATGGATTTCATCGTGCCTGGTTTGATTATGATGGCTGTAATTCAAAATTCCTATGCCAATGTATCTTCGTCGTTCTTCAGTCATAAATTTCAGCGTAGTGTTGAAGAACTGTTGGTTTCTCCGGTGCCAAATTACATCATTCTGTCGGGTTTTGTGGCTGGCGGTATAGTGCGCGGCCTGGCCGTTGGCTTGATAGTCACGCTGATGTCTTTTGTGTTTACAGACTTTGCCATCTATAGCTGGTGGCTGACAATCCTGGTGGTATTGCTGACTGCAACTGTCTTTTCATTGGCAGGATTCATCAATGCGCTGTATGCGAATACCTTTGATGATATTTCCATCATCCCCACATTTGTACTGACACCATTGATTTATCTGGGCGGCGTGTTTTATTCGATTGATCTATTACCACAGGTGGGGCAGTGGGTCTCCAGTTTGAATCCGGTTTTCTACATGGTCAATACCTTTCGCCATGGCATTCTTGGCAGTAGCGATGTCAATATTGTCTGGGCGATAGGCATGTTGGTAATTTTTACTGTCGTGCTGTTTGGTACAGCAATCATGTTGCTGCGCCGGGGAACAGGACTGCGGCATTAATGTCAGGCAGACAGAGCAATCTATAAGGTTTCCGATGTCACACAAAAGTAACGACAATCCGCTGGGCCAGGCAACACCATACCCGGACAGCTATGCGCCCGAGCTATTGTTTACTGTAGCGCGCGATCATAATCGTGCGCAGTTAGGTATTAAGGACAGCAACCTGCCTTTCTTTGGCTACGACCTTTGGCACGCGTTCGAGCTCTCGTGGCTGGATATGCATGGTAAACCGATAGTCGTTGTCGCCGAACTGCTGGTGCCTTGTGAGTCACCTTATATTATCGAGTCTAAATCCTTGAAGTTGTACCTGAACTCTCTGAATCAGATGCGTTACCCCAGCACAGACAGCGTGCAGGCGTTGCTCAGCAAGGACCTTTCCTTTGCGGCCGGATTGCCTGTTATGGTTCGCATCCAGAATATTGCCACAAGTGCCGAAGTATTCGAGATTGCGCATCCGTCTGGTATCTGTCTGGATGGAATAGAAATAGCAACAGATGTCTTTAAACCGGATGCGTCTCTTTTGCGATCGAATGCAAAAGCGAAGAAGGAAGGCACTGCAACTAAGGCAGAGGAATCATTAAGCGAAAAACTTTTCAGCAATCTATTTAAATCCAATTGTCCTGTCACTTCGCAGCCAGACTGGGGAACCGTTGTGATCGACTACTCCGGACCAGCAATAGACCATGCTGCGTTGCTGCGTTATATCGTCTCCTTTCGTAATCATCACGGTTTCCACGAACATTGTACGGAAATGATGTTCAACGACATCCTGCAGCATTGTCATCCTGAATCTTTAACAGTAGCCATTCACTTTCTGCGCCGCGGCGGCCTTGATATCAACCCCATAAGAAGTACCTCGCCAGACGCAGACGCAGGCAGCCCTACAGCGGGCCTCCGCCGCTTTATCCGCCAGTAATCACCTTGTAATTATCAGCCTGCTGGTATAGAGTTACGCGCCTTCGAATTGGTGAGGTGTCCGAGTGGTTGAAGGAGCACGCCTGGAAAGTGTGTATACGCTAATAACGTATCGAGGGTTCGAATCCCTCTCTCACCGCCATTTAACCGAAGCGCCACCCCAGAACTCAAACCGTCCGCTCAAACAGTGTGCCACCCTCCCCAAGAGAGAGGGATCCGAACCCGAAAAAGGGTTCGACAAATTGCAGCGCAATTTGCAACGAGCACGCAGTGCGAAGCCCGCAGGGTTGAAGCAGCCCAAAGGCTGCTTCAATTAATCCCTCACTCCCAGTTAACTAAAATCTACTCAAGCACACCAAGCTTTCTAACTTACACCATCTTCATGTAGTATCTTTGCACCATCACAAAAACAAGACGAGACGCCTCCATGAAATCCTCCAGCCCCCGTTTACAGAAGTCACTGGGAACAACCTTGTCAGCATTGGCAGTGAGCATCTCACTGAGTACGTTTGCCGTGCATACCGCCGTGGCAGATGACTGGCCAAGCTATGGATCGGATCTGAGCTCGAGCAAATACGCACCGTTTGAGCAAATTAATGCGAGCAATGCAGCCGATGTGCAAATTGCCTGGTCATGGGACTCAGTTGACAATGCCACGGTAGCAGCCAATCACGCACAGGAAAATTTTCGTGCTACGCCCGGAGCATTCAAGGTCACACCAATTGCTGTTGATGGCATTCTATACCTCAGCACCTCATTTGGCCGTGTCGTTGCTATTGATGGTTTCAGTGGCGAAGAGCTGTGGGTATTTGACACCCGTTCATGGGAAGCAGGACGACCTGCAAACCTGGGCTACAACCATCGCGGTGTTGCTTACTGGAGTGACGGCGAGAGCCAACGCATCCTGATGCCGTCCAACGACGCCTGGCTGTGGTCCATCGATGCGAAAACCGGTTTGCCAGATCCGGAGTTTGGTGAAGGCGGCAAACTGGATCTGGCTCAAGGGTTGGGCAGAGAAATTAACAGATCTGCCTATTCCATGATTTCTGCCCCACTGGTCGTCAACGATATCGTTGTTGTCGGCTCTTCCATACATGACGGACCTGCGAATAAGGAAGCGCCTCCCGGACATGTGCGTGGCTTCAATGTGCAAACTGGCGAACGGGTTTGGATGTTCAATACCATTCCGCAGCGCGGTGAATTCGGCAACGACAGCTGGGAGGATGGCGCGGCGGAATACTCGGGCAATACCAATGTCTGGACCGTGATGAGTGCGGATCTGGAGTTGGGTTATGTTTATCTGCCCATCGGAACGCCAACCAATGATTGGTACGGCGGACATCGCCTGGGTGACAATTTATTCGCTGAAAGCCTGGTAGCGGTCGATGCCAGCACCGGCGAGCGCGTCTGGCATTTCCAGATGGTGCGCCATGGCGTGTGGGACTATGACCTGCCGGCTGCCCCCAATCTGGTTGATATCGTTGTGGATGGCAGGCCCATCAAGGCCGTGGCGCAGATATCCAAGCAGGGCTTCGTATATGTGTTCGATCGCGCTACCGGCGAGCCGGTGTGGCCAATTGAGGATCGCCCGGTGCCACAAAGCACTGTGCCCGGAGAGCGTTTGTCACCCACGCAACCATTTCCAACCAAACCTGCTCCTTTCGAGCCACAGGGCATTTCCGATGCCACATTGATAGATTTTACGCCCGAACTGCGCGCGGAAGCCTTGCGTGGTATCGAGCGTTTCGACTATGGCCCGTTGTTTACCCCACCATCGCAACGCGGCACTATCAACCTGCCCGGTTGGGCGGGAGGCGGTGGTTGGCAGGGTGCAGCTGTCGATCCGGAAACCGGTATGCTTTATATCCCTTCCGGTACTGGTCCGATAGTAGTGCAATTGGTAGAGCCTGACAGTGCTAACTCCAACTTTCAGTTTGTGCGTGGTGGTGCCACTTCTGCACCGGGACCACAGGGGCTGCCTTTGACCAAGCCTCCGTATGGACGCATTACGGCAATTAATCTCAACACCGGTGAACATGAGTGGATGGTGCCGCACGGTGAAGGTATACGTCAGCGTCTGATTGATATGAATATCATTGACCCGGGTCCCGTTGGCTCAGCAGATCGCACAGGTCCGGTCCTGACCAAAAGTCTTTTGTTTGTCGGGCAAACGGACAACGGTCGTCCGTTGCTGCGTGCGTACGACAAAGCCACAGGTGAAGTGATTCAGGAGTATCAGTTGCCATCGCAACCGGGCGGCACGCCGATGACCTACATGGCGAATGGCAAACAATTCATCGCAATCACTGTTGGTGGTGGCGCAGACGCCAAACTCGTCACGCTTGCCCTGCCGTGATATTCCATTATTTGCTATGAGGTGTATGCATGCCAGACAGGATTAAGCAGAACAATAATCCTGTCTGGCTGCTTGGCGGCATACTATCGCTCGCCTTCCTTAGCGCCTGTAACAACGAATCGACATCCTCCCTCCAGTCAATATCTGCGACAGAAGTTCGTGAGCCGATACAGACCGATTGGCCACACTACGGCAGCACACTGGCTGCCAGCAAATACTCGCCATTAGCGCAAATACATGCTGACAACGTACAGCACCTGGAAATTGTCTGGAGTTGGGAAACGCCAGACAACGCAATCTTCCGTAACGATACACGTGCAACCGCGGCAGAATTTAAATCGACACCCATTATGGTGGATGGCGTGCTTTATATCAGCACTTCACTGGGTCTGGTCGCAGCTATAGATGCAGCATCGGGCCAACAATTATGGGTATTCGACACAGGCTCCTGGACTCGTGGCAGGCATCCCAATTTCAACAATAACCATCGCGGTGTCGCCTATTGGAGCGACGGGGTTGCAGAACGTATTCTGATGCCAGCCAACGATGGCGTTTTGTGGTCTCTGGATGCTTCTACCGGAGAACCCGACCCGGCATTTGGCGAAGAGGGCCAGATTGATTTGAAACAGGGTCTGGGACGCGCAGCGCTGATCGGCCAGTACGGTGCTATTTCTGCACCGACAGTGGTGGGCGATATCGTGGTTGTGGGCTCTTCCATAAGCGACGTTCCCAACTTTAACGACACCATGCCTCCCGGCCATGTGCGCGGTTTCGATGTCCGCAGCGGTGCGCAGAAATGGATTTTTCACACTATCCCACAGGCCGGCGAGTTCGGCGCAGAGACCTGGAAAAACGATTCCTGGCAGTACACCGGCAATACCAATGTCTGGACAGGCATGAGTGCAGATGCAGAGACCGGCTACATCTATTTACCGACCAGCACGCCGACCAACGATTGGTATGGCGGTCATCGTCTGGGAGACAATGTTTTCGCAGAAAGCTTGATTTGTCTGGACGCGGCCACAGGAGAGCGCATCTGGCATTTTCAGATGGTTCATCATGGGCTGTGGGACTATGACCTACCCGCCGCACCGAATCTGGTGAACATCACTGTTGATGATAAACACATCAAGGCAGTAGCGCAGATATCCAAACAGGGCTTCGTGTACGTGTTTGACAGATTGACTGGCGAACCTGTCTGGCCCATAGAAGAAAGAGCCGTTCCGCAATCCAGCGTGCCGGGAGAGCGCACCTCACCAACGCAACCATTCCCGACTAGGCCAGCCCCGTTTGAACCGCAGGGTATTTCTGCAGAAACGTTAATTGATTACACGCCAGCATTGCGAGAGGAAGCTCTGCAGATAATTGCTGAAGTGGATTATGGTCCGCTGTTCACACCACCAACAGAACGAGGCACCATTATTTTCCCCGGCTACAGTGGCGGCGCTACATGGGCAGGGGCTGCCGTTGATCCGGAAACCGCAACAATCTATATCCCGTCTTTTTCCATGCCGCGCTTTGTCAGACTAACGCGACCTGATCCGGCAACTTCCAATTTTGATTTCGTCCGCGATGGCAGAGCCGATTTGCCAGGTCCGCAAGGCTTACCTCTTATAAAGCCCCCTTATTCGCGCATAACTGCTATCGATCTGAATACAGGCGAACATCGCTGGATGGTGCCGCATGGCGAAGGCATTCGGCAACGTTTGTTAGCGATGGGAATTCCAGATCCGGGTCCGGTAGGCGCATTCGGTCGCAATGGGCCGTTGCTGACAAAATCATTGCTGTTTTTTGGTCAACTGGATGGATCGCGTTCGGTGTTCAGAAGTTACCATAAAGATACAGGAGCAATCGTTAGCGAGTTGGAAATTCCACTGCCACCGATGGGTACACCGATGACTTATCAAGTAAACGGTAAGCAATTCATAGTGATGGCTATCGGCGCTGGCCCTGATACACGTCTGCTGGCGTTAGCGCTTCCGGATTCAATGTCGGCCAGCAATTGAACCTGTGGGAACTGTCTGCCTGCGCAGGCCCATCAGTGCTTGATAAGCGCAGGGAATTTCCAGATAATGCCCGGCTGTGGCTGCACCAGCAGTCGTGTTTGACGGTATCTCTTGCCGGTCCCCTCGCAATGACAGGTTGTGAACCCCGCCAGGCCCGGAAGGGAGCAACGGTAATAACTGCGTCATGTGCCGTGGTGTGGCTGGCAGGAGCTACCACCAGATTTTTCCGGTGCATCTTTTTTCACTAGCGGAATCACTGATCGGAACGAGATGAGCTACCAGGTACTGGCAAGAAAGTGGCGACCCAAAAACTTTAAGGAGATGGCTGGGCAAGCTCACGTACTCCAGACTCTCGTACACGCGCTTGAAAGTGGCCGTCTGCACCATGCCTACCTGTTTACCGGAACGCGCGGCGTCGGTAAAACAACCGTCGCCAGAATTCTTGCCAAATGCCTCAATTGTGACGAAGGTGTTACGGCAACTCCCTGTGAAAAATGCGATTCCTGCCGCGAGATAGCAGAAGGACGGTTCATCGATTTGATTGAGGTCGATGCTGCATCGCGCACGAAGGTGGAAGACACGCGCGAGCTGTTGGAGAATGTGCAATACGCGCCATCGCGTGGCCGCTACAAAGTCTATCTGATAGATGAGGTGCATATGCTGTCTACGCACAGCTTCAATGCGCTTTTGAAAACCCTGGAAGAACCACCACCTCATGTAAAATTTTTACTCGCGACCACTGATCCGCACAAACTTCCGGTCACTATTCTGTCGCGCTGTCTGCAGTTCAATCTGAAAAACTTCATGCCCGACAAAATTGTGGAATACCTGCAATCGGTGCTGACAGCTGAACAAGTTGAATTTGAGGAACCGGCGTTGTGGCATCTGGCCAGAGCAGCGCATGGCAGTATGCGTGATGCGTTGACTCTTCTGGATCAGGCTATCTCTTACGGCGAAGGCAAGGTGAGCGACAGCAGTGTGCAGGCTTTACTGGGCACGCCTGCGCAGATGCAGGTGTTCGGATTACTGGATTCCATCAACGCGCGCAACGCTGCTGAGCTGCTCAATGGCGCAGCAGAAATAGCCAAATACAATGCGAATTACATGCAGATACTGGAAAGTATTCTCTCAGTACTGCATCGCAGCGCCATCGCGCAGGTTCTGCCCAAAGCAATAGATAACAGCAATGGGGACAAAGAGCATATTTTAAAATTAGCCAATAGTCTGCCGCCAGAAGATATCCATTTGTATTACCAGATTACGTTGAAAGCGCAATCCGACTTCAATCTTGCGCCGGATCTGCAAATGGCTTTCGACATGTATCTGTTGCGCATGCTTGCTTTTACACCTGATGGACCCGCTGTAAGTCAGCCTGCAACCACTGCGGCAGCACCTATCGATGACTCGTCAGCAGAAACCGAAGAGCAAAAAAAAAAGCGTCTGAATCCGGTTGCTGAACCGAAGATTGTCAGTAAGCCCGAAATCGAAGAAGTCGCCGAACAGCAGGCTGAGAATTCTGCGAATAACAGAGTTTCAAGCCCGCCTGCAATAACACAGGAGAATTGGCCCTCTATAGTGCAAGCCTGTCTGCTCAGCGGTATCAGCGCGAACCTTTTGGCCAACAGTGTGCCTGAGAATGTTACAGAATCACAAATAGATCTCGTCATTGATGAAACCCAAAGTGCATTGTTCAACGAGCAGTACATTGCGATAATCAATACCGCGTTGAATGACTATTTTGAGCGGCAATTGCAGGTAGCGATCAGAACTGGGGTAACCGCCACTGAATCTCCCGCGGCGCGCAGCCAACGTATCAGACAGGAGCTGCGGCAGGAAGCCATCAAAAATTTCAATAACGATGAGAATGTCTGTGAAATCATGCAGAAGTTCTCAGCCACCATCAAACCCGACTCCTTAAAGTTGTCCACGGAGGAAAGAAAATGACAGATCTGAATGCATTGATGAAACAGGCAAAGCAAATGCAGGAGCAAATGCAACGTGCGCAGGAGGAAGCAGCAGGCAGAATTGTCATTGGTGAGTCAGGTGCAGGCCTGGTGAAGATCCACATGACCGGCCGCCATGATGTAAAGAAAGTGGTCATCAGCCCGGAGCTGCTGACTGAAGACAGAGAGATTATCGAAGATTTACTGGCAGCTGCTATCAATGATGCGGTGAAACGCGTTGAAGACAGTAGCAGGGAAGCATTGAGCGGGTTGACTGCCGGTATGAAACTCCCTGATGGCTTTAAGCTGCCATTTTAGTAGCAATATCTTTTCGACCAATTAATATTCATCTGAGTTTGTAATATGTTTTTCAGTCCCGTCATAGAGCAATTGGTGCAAGCATTTCGATGCCTGCCTGGCGTTGGTCCAAAATCAGCACAACGTATGGCTCTGTATCTGCTGGAGAGAAATCGTCCTGGCGCCAATAATATCAGCGCTGCATTGTTAGAGGCATTGGAGAAAGTGCGTAACTGCAAGCAATGTCGGACTCTGACCGAAACTGAGTTATGTTTAATCTGCGCCAATCAGAATCGCAATCAAAAACTGCTATGTGTAGTTGAATCACCCGCTGATGTTTTTGCTATTGAACAAACAGGCAGTTTTAAAGGTCTTTACTTCGTGCTGATGGGACGACTGTCTCCCATTGACGGAGTAGGGCCGGAAGAGATCGGTATTCCAGAGTTACTGGATCTACTCAAGAACAGACAGGTTGAGGAGTTGATACTGGCCTGTAACCCGACTGTAGAAGGTGAGGCAACTGCGTGGTTTATTGCGGAGCAATTGCGAGAGACGCAGATTATCGTATCGCGCATCGCGCATGGCGTTCCTGTTGGCGGAGAGTTGGAGTTTGTTGACGGCGGCACATTGAGCCATGCCTTCAATGGGCGCCAGGTGATGCGCTAACCATGGATAACAATTATCGTAGCGATACTTTGGCAGAATTAACTACGCCAGTCATGATTACAGACAACACTACGTTTCATGCGCTTTGCGAAAAATGGCAGCATTTGGATTTTCTCGCCCTTGATACCGAGTTTATCCGTGTCAACACTTTCTATCCAAAGCTGGGTTTGATTCAGGTTTGCGATAATCAGAACAGCTATTTAATTGATCCACTAATAATTACTGATTGGAGCGTGTTCGTCCAGATTCTGCAGGATGAGTCTGTGGTCAAGATACTGCATTCGTGCTCTGAGGATCTGGTAGTTTTTCATCACTTTTTTAATACTATTCCTACGTCCTTGTTCGACACGCAGAAAGCAGCTGCGTATCTGAATCTGGGTTTTAGCTTAAGCTATCAGAATCTTGTCAAGACTCTGTTGCAAATTGACGTGCCGAAAGGGGAGACCCGCTCCGATTGGTTACGACGTCCACTGAGTCGCGAGCAATTGAATTATGCAGCACTGGATGTTGCCTATTTGCCGGAGGTATACCGACTGCTCAGGAACCAGTTATTGCAGAGGGAAAGGTTGCTATGGCTGACAAAAGACTGCGATCAGATGCGTCATATCAGTGTAAACGCGGAGAATGCTGCCGGTTGGGATGACTACTACAAGAACCTGGGCGCCGGTTGGCGTCTGGATGAGGAGCAGGCTGGCGTATTGCGCGAATTATGTCAGTGGCGCGAAGTAGAGGCCAGGCATCGGGACAAGCCCCGTAGCTGGATTGCCAAAGATACGGATTTTATCGCCATTGCAACGGCGTTACCGAATACCATCAGTGATTTACGCGATATAGCTGATTTGCCAAACGCACTTTTCAATCATGATGGTGCTACATTGCTGGCTCTGGTCAAAACCGGCCGTCAACGTAAAGCCAGTATTGACTCGTTTGAAAAGCCTTTGACGCCGGATTTGCGTCATGTGCTGAAGAAAATGCAGCAAGCTGTTCGCAAAGTGGCCGCTGACATGGAAATTGCAGAGGAGCTGCTGGCCCGAAAGAAATTGCTGGTCGATCTTCTCACTCATTTCAACTTAACGGGAGAGCTGCTGTGGCCCGCAGAGGTTTCCGCCTGGCGTCGCGAGGTGCTTGAAGCTGAGATTCGCGCAGCAATTTCTCCGAAATCCTCCGAATCTCCCTCATCGCTGCTCAGTTGATGATATCTCTAACGCAGGTCGTAACATGAGTAACACAGACCAGTTGGCAGATAAATTCTGGGAAAAACCGCTGGCTGAGCTCAATCGCCGGGAATGGGAGGCTTTGTGCGACGGCTGTGCGCGTTGCTGCCTGAAGAAACTCTCCGATGTCGATTCTGGCAGGATTCATTACACGCGCGTTGTGTGTCGTTATTTGAACCAATCACAATGCCAGTGCACGGCGTACAAAAAGCGTCAAATACTGGTTCCCGATTGTCTGGTGCTGGATACTCAAAATCTCCCTACGCTCGACTGGATTCCCGATACCTGTGCCTATAAACTGCGAGAGCAGAATAAACCGCTTCCTGAGTGGCATCCGTTGCTCACTGGCTCCAGGGAGGCCATGCAGATTGCTGGTATCAGCGTTACTGGCAGGGTGGTTTCTGAGGACTACGTACATGAGGACGGTATGGAAGAGCATATTATTCGCTGGGTGAAAGCCGCAGGCTGAACATTTCACAGACAGAACTTTTAAACAGGCAGATCATGGTAGGGATTTACGGGTATCTAATTAGTTGGGCGATTTATCTGACGGCAGGTGGGGTGTGTTTCATCCTGTTTTATCGCTTTACCGGAATGATTAAATTCAAGCCGCTGGCTAACACGTTACGAGCGATTATGCTCGCGCTGATATTTACACCCTGGTACGTAGCTACTGATCAGGATCTGATGGCTCCCGCTCTAATGGTCATTCTATTAGACATTATCACCCAGGGCGGTACAGCATTTGTACGCGCTTTCGTCCCGTTACTACTGGCAATAATTTTCGCACTGATAATTGCGCTGGCTGGCGGATTAATCCGCCGCGCTATAGGTAAAAGATTGCAGCGGAAAAACGCTCAGCCTTAAACCATACAGAACTAAAAGTTCAAGACTTGAAGATTTCAGAAAAAGCCACTGAGGGAAACATGAAATTTACCGGCACAGAAAGTTATGTAGCAACAGAAGAACTGCAAATGGCCGTCAATGCCGCCATCGCTTTGCAGAAACCACTACTTATCAAGGGAGAGCCCGGCACCGGCAAAACCATGTTAGCTGAGCAGATAGCCAGTTCGCTGAAGCTGCCGCTGATTCAGTGGCATGTCAAAAGCACAACGAAAGCTCAGCAGGGTTTATATGAATATGATGCGGTATCCAGACTGCGTGATTCGCAATTGGGCGATGACAAGGTGCATGATATTGCCAACTACATCATCAAAGGCAAAATCTGGCAGGCGTTCGAATCCGATGAGCAGGTTGTTCTATTAATCGACGAGATTGACAAGGCAGATATCGAGTTCCCCAATGATCTGCTGTTGGAACTGGACAAGATGGAGTTCTTTGTTTACGAAACCCGCGAAGTAATCAAGGCGAAAAAGCGTCCCATAATCATCATCACAAGCAATAATGAGAAAGAATTGCCGGACGCGTTCCTGCGACGTTGCTTCTTTCACTTTATTACTTTTCCAGATCAGATCACGATGGAAAAAATCGTCAACGTGCATTATCCAAAGATTCGCAATGACCTGGTGCGTCAGGCAATGGAGATATTTTTCGATATCCGTAAAGTGCCTGGTATGAAAAAGAAACCGTCAACGTCTGAGTTAATTGACTGGTTAAAATTGTTGATGGCCGATGAGCTTCCCGAAGATATTCTCAAGAACCATGACAACAAGAGTGCTATTCCGCCATTATACGGTGCCTTGCTGAAGAACGAGCAGGATGTCCATCTACTGGAAAAACTTGCATTCATGCACAGAGCGAAAAGATAAAGTGCTGATTAATTTCTTTACAACATTGCGCAATGAAAAATTACCGGTAAGCCTCGGTGAATTGTTCACGCTGTTGGAATGTTTACAAAGAAATTTTGCGTTTGCAAACATGGATGATTTCTATCTGCTTTCCAGAATGTGCATGGTGAAAGATGAAAAGCATTTCGATAAATTCGATAAAGCGTTCTCACGCTACTTCCATCAACTGCAAAGTCTGGATGATATTCTGAGCGCGACATTCCCGGATGAATGGTTGCGCAAACAGTTTGAAGCATCCCTGAGTGATGAAGAAAAGGCACTGATTCAGTCGATGGGCGGGCTGGAAAAATTGTTGGAGGAGTTTCAGAAGCGTCTGCAGGAGCAGAAGGAACGCCATCAGGGTGGTAATAAATGGATTGGCACAGGTGGCACCTCACCTTATGGTGCCTTCGGTTACAATCCGGAAGGCATAAGAATTGGTCAGAATGAGTCGCGCAATCAGCGAGCTGTGAAAGTATGGGATAAACGTAATTATCGTGAATTGGACGACACCGTTGAGATAGGTACACGAAACATAAAAATGGCTTTGCGGCGTTTGCGTAAATTCGCCCGTACCGGCGCACAGGATGAACTGGATATTACTGACACCATCAGTTCCACGGCCAGGAATGCCGGCCTGCTGGATATCAAGATGGTTCCTGAGCGGCACAACTCGGTTAAAGTCTTGATATTCTTTGACGTCGGCGGCTCCATGGATCCTTATGTGCGTATGTGTGAGGAATTGTTTTCCGCTGCTCGCTCGGAGTTCAAGCATCTGGAATATTTCTATTTCCATAATTTCCTGTACGAATCCGTGTGGAAGAAAAGTCATCGCCGCATGTCAGAGACCACCCCCACATTCGATATCCTGCACAAGTACAGCAAGGACTATAAGGTCATATTCGTGGGCGATGCCAGTATGGCCCCTTACGAGATTACTCATGCCGGAGGGAGTATTGAGCACTATAATGAAGAAGCGGGTGCCGTCTGGATGCAGCGCATCGTCGAGAACTTCGACAAGCTGGTTTGGATAAACCCAGTCTCCCGGGAGTTTTGGGAGCACAGCTATTCCATTGATGTGGTGCGTCAATTGACAGAAAACCGGATGTTCCCGCTTAGCGTGAAAGGTCTGGAAGAGGCCATGACGCTGCTTACCAGAAAAAATTAGGTTCCCCCAGATACCAGCTATCAGGAGAAACAGTTACTGGGAGAAAGTGGCTACAGAACGATAGTTAGCCGAAAAAACTGGCGCTACCAGGCAGGAATGAGACAGAATCCAGAAATCCAACGGAACCCAAGAACCTACTATAAAAAAGAAGGACACCGCTGATGAACGCATTTTCCACTATAGAATTGACTGGCGACCTTGACCCCAGCCGCTTCAAGACCCTGAATGAGGTCTTTGAGACAGCTTTAGCTGCCTGCCCCGATAAACCGGCATTCACCTGCATGGGCAAAACGCTTACTTATCGGGAATTGGATCATTGCAGCAGAAAATTCGCCAACTATTTACGTCAAAATACAGATCTGCAGCCTGGAGACCGTATTGCCCTGCAGATGCCGAATATCCTGCAATTTCCTGTCGCTGTCATTGGTGCTACCCGCGCGGGACTGGTACTGGTAAATACCAATCCCTTGTATACCGCGCGCGAGATGAAACATCAGTTTAAGGATTCTGGCGTTAAAGGCATCGTGATACTTGCCAACTTCTGCGACAAACTGCAGTTGATTCTGAAAGACACGCAGATCAGTACTGTGATCGTCACTGAATTAGGAGATATGCTCCCACCAGTCAAGCGCGTGCTGGTTAATGCAGTATTGCGGTACGTGAAGAAAATGGTGCCATCGTTCAGTTTGCCTGATTCCGTTAAATGGTCGAAAACTATTGCTGGTCCCGCAGCTTCGAACAGTATCGATTCCGGTTCAGACATCGCGATAATTCTCTACACCGGCGGCACCACTGGTCTGTCGAAGGGTGCCATGCTCACGCACGCAAATCTGATTTCCAATATGATGCAGTTGCGTGCCGTAAGTACTTCCCTGATCAAGGATCAGCAGGACACCATCGTGGCGCCGTTGCCCCTTTACCACACTTACGCTTTTATGTTTCATTGCCTGGCTATGTTGTACGCCGGCAACCACAACGTATTGATTCCCAACCCGCGTGATATCAATGGGCTGGTCAAAACGTTGCGTGGTATCAAGATGAATGGCTTTGTGGGCATCAACACCTTGTATCTGGCGCTTTGCCGTCATCCTGACATCAGTAAAGTAGACTTCAGTGACATGCGCTTCTCCGGAGCCGGTGGTATGGCCTTGACCGTCTCAGTGGCCAAGGAATGGGCGAAAATAACTAATTGCGAGGTTTACGAAGGTTATGGCCTGACAGAGTGCTCGCCAGTTGTCACCGTAAACCCTAAGGATAATGTCAAAATAGGTACAGTTGGCCCGGCAGTGCCCATGACTAAATTGAAACTGGTGGACGATGAAGGTGTTGACGTCCCCGAAGGCGGCAAGGGTGAACTATGGGTGCAGGGACCACAAGTGATGAAGGGCTATTGGCAGAATGAAGAAGCGACAAGAGAAGCATTGACTGCCGATGGCTGGTTCAAAACGGGTGATTACGCCACGATAGACAACGAAGGTTTTGTGCGCATTGTTGACCGCAAAAAAGACATGATTCTGGTTTCCGGTTTCAATGTATTCCCCAGCGAAGTCGAAGAAGTCGTTAATGCGCATCCAAAGGTAATGGAGTGCGCAGCCATAGGAGTTCCGCGAGAGAAAACCGGCGAGGCGGTGAAGCTTTTTGTTGTTAAACGCGATGCGTCACTGACGGCAGCCGAGGTGGAAGCCTATTGTCGAGAGAATCTGACAGCATATAAGGTGCCACATGAAATTGTCTTTGCGACAGATCTTCCTAAATCCAATGTTGGGAAAATTCTACGCCGCGAACTACGTGAGCTGGAAGAAGCCAAGTAAAAGGCTATAGCCAGGAAATATTCTGAAAGTGCAACGCGAAACAGATGTAAATATCAATGACTGCCTGCTGGCAGATCAGTACAGATTTCGCAAAGCGCTGGCAACGATAAAACAGAAGTCCACCGATGCAAACCATCGCGCCAACGCTGAAAAGCTGCAGGCGCAGATGGAAGCATCAGCCAGCGCCGTTCGCAAACGTCGCGCGGCCCTGCCCACCGTCACTCTGGCGCCTGGTTTACCTATCAGTGAGAAACGTGATTTGATTGCAGACGCTTTGTCTCGCAATCAGATCATCATCGTTGCTGGCGAAACCGGTTCCGGTAAAACGACACAACTGCCTAAGATTTGCCTGCAACTTGGCTACGGTGCCAAGGGGCTGATTGGTCATACTCAACCTCGACGGCTGGCAGCCCGTTCCGTGGCAGCCCGTATTGCGGAGGAGTTGCAACAGACGTTGGGTAAAGGCGTCGGTTATCAGGTGCGTTTCACTGACGAAACAGATAGCAGCACTTTCATCAAGCTGATGACAGACGGCATCCTGCTTGCGGAGATTCAGCAGGATCGATTGTTGAACAAGTATGAAGTGCTTATCATTGATGAGGCGCATGAGCGCAGCCTCAATATTGATTTTCTGCTTGGTTATCTGAAGCGTCTGGCTGACAAACGCAAAGAGCTGAAAATAATTGTCACTTCCGCAACCATCGATGTTGAGAAATTTTCGACGCACTTCAACGATGCGCCTATCGTTACTGTCTCCGGACGCAGTTTTCCTGTTGACATTATCTATCAGGAACCATCAGATTCGGAGCAGGAGGAGGGCGCTGGCAATGATGACTTATTGAGTGCCGCCGTTGTTTCAGCGATACACCGCATCGAAGACAGTGAACGCCACCAACGCAAAGCAGCGGGTGATATTCTTGTGTTTCTTAGTGGCGAGCGGGAGATAAGAGATCTGGCCCAAGAGCTAAGAAAACAACAGTTACGCAATACCGAAGTATTGCCTTTATATGCGCGTTTAAGTCAGGCAGAACAAAAAAGAATATTCGCCAACCACAGTGGGCGCAGAATCATTCTGTCAACGAACGTGGCTGAAACCTCTCTGACAGTTCCGGGCATTATTTATGTGATCGATACCGGGCTGGCGCGAATCAGTCGCTACAGCGTGCAGAGCAAGGTGCAGAGGCTTCCTATAGAGCGCATCTCACAAGCCAGTGCCAATCAACGGGCAGGGCGCTGCGGACGCATAGCCAGCGGTATATGTATTCGCCTGTACAGTGAAGAAGATTTCAATAGCCGCCCGGCGTTCACGGAACCAGAAATTCAACGCACCAATCTAAGCGCGGTCATTTTGCAGATGCTTCTGTTGAATCTGGGTGACATTGCGGATTTCCCTTTTGTAGAACGTCCTGACCTGCGTGCCATTAATGACGGCTATGCATTGTTGCAGGAGCTGGGTGCTATCGACAAGGAAAGGCGCCTTACTGATGCGGGGCGCAAGATGGCGCGACTGCCAGCCGACCCACGCTTGTCTTGCATGCTGGTTGAGGCCGAAGTGCGCCATTGCCTGCATGAAATGCTGATCATCGTCAGCGCGTTGAGTGTGCAGGATCCGCGCGAATTTCCACCTGACAAAAAAGAGGCAGCGCGCCAGAAGCATAAACTTTTCAGTTACCCGGACTCAGATTTTCTGGGTTGGGTACGTTTATGGACAGAGTATGAAACAAAAAGGCAGGATCTGTCGCAAGGAGCGCTCAAGCAGTATTGCAAAGAGAACTACCTGTCATTCATGCGCATGCGCGAATGGCGTGAGACGCATCGCCAATTGACATTGTCCTGCCAGCAACTGAACTTCCGCTCCCATAGAGCGAACACTAAAGGCAATCCGCCAGCAGACGCTGGCAACAACACCATCGACAATGACACCATCGACAACAAGCTTAGCGAAAACTACGAAGCAATCCATCGTGCCATTGTGCGCGGATCGCTGAATCAGTTGGGAATGAAATCGCCGGACAACAATTATCTAGGTGCGCGTGGCAAAAAATTTGTGCTGGTAGCGGCTTCGGCATTATATAGAAAAATGCCGAAATGGATTGTGACGGCAGAGCTCATCGAAACACATAGATTATTTGCGAGTATGGCAGCGAAGATTGAACCGGAGTGGGCTGCCGAGGCGGCCACTCAACTGGTGAAACGGGAGCATTTTGAAGCGCATTGGGAGAAGAAAAGAGGGCAGGTTGTTGCCTTTGAAAAGGTGACTCTGTTTGGGCTTGTTTTGATTGAAAGACAGCGTGTGGATTTCAGCAAAGTCGATGCACAGGCCAGCCACGACATTTTCTTGCGCGAAGCGTTGGTTGGCGAGCAATTGGAATCCAATGCTACTTTCTACCGCGATAATCTCGCCCTGATCGCAGAGATCAGACTACAGGAAGAGAAGCAACGCCGTCCGGATATCCTGGTCAGCGATGATCAACTGGTGGCGTTTTACGCCAGTCGGATTCCCAGCTCCATTTGCGATGTTCGCAGTTTCGATAAATGGCGCAAGAAAGCGGAAGCAGACAACCCGGCGCTTCTGAAAATGCGCACGGAAGATTTATTACAAAGACCTTTGGATGAAAATGTAGCGACTGAGTACCCGGATCATGCCCGGATTGGCGAGAACAGATTACGCATCAACTATCGCTTTACCCCGGGCAGCACCGAGGACGGAGCCAGTATTGATATTCCTCTGGCCATGCTCAACCGGGTCACTGAGCTGGAGCTGGAATGGGTGGTACCCGGTCTGGTTAAGGAACGCTGTATTGCATTAATTAAGGCACTACCAAAAGCAGCCAGAAAGCAATTTATTCCCGTGTCTGAATTTGTAACCGATGCGCTGACTGGTGTGGAACCCGGAACACAGAACCTCATCAGCATCCTGAGCCAACGGGCTGTCAGGAAAGGCATTCTGTTGGAATCTGGCGTATGGCAACAATTGGCAGCAAATTCAGATGCCATTCCACCTTATTTGCGACCAAAGATTCGAATTCTGAATAACAATAACACTGAGCTGGCATGCAGCGATTCTTTGCACTGGTTGCGCCAGAAATTCGCAGGGGAATTACAGGCTGCTTCTTCGGCTGTTACGCAAAAGCATCCGCTCGAGCGACAAGGCCTTAAGGAGTGGAATTTTGGGACATTACCTGCAGAGGTAGAGCTGGATCAGGGTATAAAGCTCATCCGCTACCCGGCACTGCATGACGAAGGAGAATCTGTTGCGATAAAACTATTGGCCAGTGCGGCCGATGCCAAAGTACAGAATCGTCAGGGCATTTTCAGATTATTGCTGTTGAGAACTGTGCAACAGAAGAACGCTATAACCAGGTCTATGCAACAACTGGACAAGCGGCTGGTTTTAAAACTGCCGGTTGGTATAAGCAATGCCGGTAGCGATGCGTTACAGACAATTTACACGGAAGCGTTTGACCTGCAAACCATTATGCCTCGGGATGCACAGGCATTTGAAGCGCTCTTGCAGACTGGCAAAGGCAATTTGATTCCGTGTTGTGAAACGCTTTGTCGCTTGCTGGAGGAAACTTATGATTTACATTTTCAATTATCGCGGCGGATAGCTACTTTGCAGAACTCACCTTATAACTACGCCTGTGTGGATATCAGGGAGCAATTGCACAATCTGATCTTTCCTGGCTTTCTTATGGCTACACCCTGGCACTGGTTGGTACAAATGCCCAGATTTCTGCGAGCAATCAATTTGCGTCTGGAGAAAATTGCTCAAAATTCAGCCAAAGATAGAGAGGCTTTGAATGCTATCCGGCAGTTGGAAGAGAGTTATCAGAAAATGCGCAAAAGCAACAATCCGGCTCTGGAGGAGTTTGTCTGGTTACTGCAGGAATTGCGTGTATCACTGTTTGCGCAAACCTTGAAGACATCCCGCCCTGTTTCTGTACAACGATTACAGAAGCTGTTGGCATCTAATTGACCTCATACCGTAACTATATGTGACTGTAGTCATATTCAAGCAGCTGATATTCTGTGATAATACTGCCACTTTAGAACATCCCCCTGTTCAGGGGGCATCCAGATAATAATAACCTGTGCAAAATATCAACTTAGTCGGAAACGGTCCTTATTAGGAATTGTTCCGGATATCGTGTATCTGAGGTTTGAGGTAAATGTTGTTCAAAAACGCTGTACGGTTCAGGTTTCTTCTTGTCGGGCTTCTGCTGGTCAGTTTTGCCACGCCTGCCATGGCACAGAATAATGATCCCTGGGAGCCTGTTAACAAGCGCATTTATACCCTCAATGACTACCTGGACACCTTGATACTGCGACCTTTAGCGATCAGTTATAACACGTTGGTGCCGCCTCCAGTACGCGCGGGAATCGGTAATTTTATCTACAATATCAATGACGTAAATGTCATGGCAAACAACCTCCTGCAGTTTAAGTTTAAGGATGCTGCGTCTGATTCCGGTCGTATTCTGATAAACACAACGGTAGGCTTGGGTGGGCTTTTCGATGTGGCGACGAAAGCCGGGTTAGAGCGTCATCAGGAGGATTTTGGTCAGACTCTTGGATATTGGGGGGTAAAGCCCGGCCCCTATATGGTGTTGCCCTTGTTCGGCCCAAGCAATCTGCGTGACACATTGGGATTTGGCGTGGATTCCTATGTTAATCCCATTCGCCAGATAGAGAATGATGCGGCGCGTACCGCCTTATACGGCGTTATTCAGATAGACACGCGAGCAACTACGATTCAGATAGAAAACATGATGTTTGGCGATGAATACTTGTTCGTCAAGGAAGCATACCTGCAACAGCGTCAATACCTGGTCAGTGACGGTGAGGTCTTTGACGATTTCTAGTCGGCTTTAAAGTGGCGGCTAAACGATCTCTAGCTAATCCCCAATTGCTCGCGCACCGTTAATTTACTCTTGATAAAATCGCTGTGCGGGACGTAAATCAGGTCTGCTATCCGACGGATGAGATGCTCTTCATACTTATCCAGGATATGGTCGGCAAATGCTACGCGCCACATATTCTCTATCAATGCCAGTTTTTGCGGGCGATCGTATTCCGAATTTATCAGGCTGGTGAATTCGTAAAGCGAAGTCGCCTGATGCGACTCGGTTTCCGCCAGATCTATTATTTCCTCCAACGATGCGCTATCCAGATTGAAAGTCTGTTGCAAAACCTTGCGTAAAATTTTCGTTTCCCGCTCATCAATATGCTGATCTGTTTTCAATAGTTCAAACAACAACGCAGCCGTGGCCAATTGCACTTTGCAGACGATACTACCCGTTTCCTCAGCACTTTCCGGTTTCAAATTTTCGTCGAAAAACTTCTTGATGGTACTTAACATCAGCCCAATACCTCTTTCATCAACGCTAAATCACTTTCTATTGGCTAAAACTTTTTATTCAGATATCGAAACTTCAGTCACAAACGCCAGTGCGTCTTGCAGAACAGTAATATCCGCACTTTTTCTGTAGGCATTCTCACTTAAGTGTCTGCGAAATTGTCTACCACCATGTACACCTTTGAATAAACCCAAAATATGTCGCGTCATGCATTGCAGGGGAGTGCCGGCTTCCAGTTCCGACTGAACATAGGGAAGGTAGTCCTGCATCACTTGAAACCTGGAACGTATTGCTGTTTTCGGTATGCCATAAAATTCCGTGTCAACCGTCGCCAGTAGAAAAGGGTTCTGATACACCTCTCTGCCCAGCATCACACCATCAACGTGTTGCAAATGCGCTCTGGCATCCGCAAGTGAGCTGATTCCGCCATTGATAATGATTTGCAATTGCGGGTATTTCTGTTTAAGACGATAGACCCGGTCATAATTCAGTGGGGGGATTTCCCGGTTTTCTTTCGGGCTGAGACCATTCAGCAGAGCGATTCTGGCGTGGACGATAAATGTGGTGCACCCAGCAGCAGCGACAGTGCTGATGAATCGTTCAAAATAGGCGTCAGAGTCACGGTCATCTATGCCGATGCGACATTTGACAGTGACTGGCAAACCACTTTCAGACCTCATAGCAGCAACGCACTGAGCAACAAGTGCTGGGTCATCCATCAAGCACGCGCCAAACCGTCCGGCTTGCACACGATCACTGGGGCAGCCAATGTTCAGGTTGATTTCGTCATAACCAAACGCGACAGTCATGGCTGCGGCCTGTTGCAGTTCTGCCGGGTTGCTGCCACCCAATTGCACGGCGATGGGATGCTCTACCGGCGAGAACTCCAAAAGGCGGGTTTTCCGTCCATGCACCAAAGCAGCGCTGGTAATCATTTCTGTGTACAGCATGGCGTGACGGCTCAACACGCGTAGGAATACCCGCTCGTGGCGATCAGTCCAGTCCAGCATGGGGGCAACGCAGAATGTGTGATCAGGCGGTAAAGTTAACATCGGCGCGATTATACGCGAATAGGCGGCAGAGGAGGAGGGCTCGCGTTTTACCAACGCAGACTGCAATAGCATGACAGATTCGCGTATAATCGCCGCCTTGTCTGCATTTCAGCAGCGCTTAGCTTTCGATAACACTCGCCGTAGAGCAACTCAGGAATTACATGCAAAAAGTCAGAACGCGCATTGCCCCATCGCCTACGGGTGACCCTCATGTTGGCACTGCCTATATTGCCTTGTTCAATCGTTGTTTCTCACAACAACACCAGGGGCAATTCATTCTGCGGATTGAAGATACTGATCAGGTACGCAGCACGGCACGCTCAGAGCAGGATATTCTGGCAGCGTTAAATTGGCTGGGGCTGAGCTGGGATGAAGGCCCGGATGTCGGAGGTGAGTTCGGTCCTTATCGACAAAGCCAACGCAGTGACATCTATCGCGCCCATATCGGTCAATTGCTCGACAACGGCACCGCCTTTCGTTGTTTTTGCAGCGCTGAACGTCTGCATGAGTTGCGCGAGAAACAGATGCAGGAAAAGGTTAACGCCGGGTATGACGGGCACTGTCTGCAACTCAGTGAACAGGAACTCAGGGGCAAGCTGACCAACAAAGCGCCTTATGTGATCCGTATGCGTATTCCGGAGAGCGGCGAATGCAATTTTACCGACATGTTGCGCGGCGAAATCTCCATAAGCTGGCAGCAGATAGACATGCAGGTGCTAATGAAATCAGACGGCTTGCCGACCTACCATTTTGCCAATGTAGTGGATGACCATCTGATGCAGATAAGTCACGTTATCCGCGGTGAGGAGTGGATCAATTCAACACCCAAGCACTTATTGCTATATCAGTATTTCGGCTGGGAAGCTCCCACCTATTGCCATATGCCATTGCTTCGCAATACTGACAAAAGCAAGTTGAGCAAACGTAAGAACCCGACCAGTATCAATTATTATCGGGACATGGGGTATCTGCCTGAGGCGCTGGTCAATTACCTGGGTATGATGGGTTGGACCATGCCCGATGGGCGCGAACAGTTTTCTCAGGCCGAGATGATCGAAAACTTCGATCTCCTGCGGGTCTCTCTTGGCGGCCCCGTGTTTGACACGGAAAAACTGGACTGGCTGAACGGCAAATATATACGCGAGAACCTGACTGACGAGGAGTTTGTTGAACAGTTTACCCGGTGGGCGTTTAATCCTGAGGTTGTCGCTGCAATAGTACCGCTGATCAAGGACAGGGTGGAACGGTTCAGCGATGTTGTGCCATTGGCGGGCTTTTTTCTCGCCGGCATCGTTCCCCTGATTGCTGAGCAATTCAAACATGGCAAGCTCAGTGATGAGGACAGTCGGCGTATTCTGCAACACACAGTCTGGCAACTGGAAGCCCTGGAAGACTGGCAGCGCGATGATATCGAGCGTATCTGTCAGCAATTGGCAACCTTCATGGATTTGAAAATCCGTGATTTTCTGTTTCCACTGTTCGTAGCAGTATCCGGCAAAGCTGTATCAACCTCAGTCATAGATTCCATGGCAATACTTGGACTCGATATAGTCAGAGCGCGCATGCGCAACGGTATAACTGTACTAGGTGGTGTATCCAAAAAAGAAACGAAAACACTGGAGAAGGAAACCCGTGACATTGCTGATTTTATGCGGCAATCCAGCGGTATTGATTGACAGCGCAGGAAGCGGTGCTTAGAATGCGCGGGCTTTAGTTTGTGGGGTCTTAGCTCAGCTGGGAGAGCGCAACGCTGGCAGCGTTGAGGTCATCGGTTCGATCCCGATAGGCTCCACCAATTTCCTTTCTTTCCCTCTTTTCTCTTCTTTTTGCGGTTTTTAGCTTGTATCGCTTTACCTCTGAAAATAACTGACAAAGCATTGTCATATTTCCGTAAAATCACGGCTAATCAATTGTATTCAAGCGCCCACAGGACTATACTCTGCGCCCATATCTCGTGCGCGAAATTCGTGCTCTGCAGGCAGGCGGACAGGCAGCCAATTTGCCGTTCCAATTTACTAACCCAACCCGTTTTCGGGCTTCAGCGAAACTAAAATCAGTGAAAGATAACAGACCGATAAACCTCGATTTTACGACCCTGCGCATACCGCTACCCGCTGTCACATCATTCCTGCATAGAGTATCCGGCGTGTTCATATTCGCTGGCATTGCTCTATTGCTTTGGTTACTGGCGGAATCACTTTCTTCAGAGGAAGGTTTCCTGCAGGTTCAGCAATGGCTGGACACGCTGTGGGTGAAACTACTGCTGTGGTCTGTCGTTGCGGGCCTGCTTTATCACCTGATAGCCGGCATTAAGCATCTGATCATGGATATGGGTATTGGTGAGACTTTGGAGGGTGGCGTGCTGGGTGCGCAGTTGGTCATAGCATCCTCAGCGATTGCCATCATTCTGGCGGGGGTATGGTTATGGTAACGAATGTCACCAGTTTTGGCCGCAGCGGAGTCGCTGACTGGCTGGTTCAACGCGTTAGCGCTGTAATTCTGGGCGTATATTTTGTTGGCTTGCTGGGCTATCTGGTTCTGAACCCGGAGCTTGATTTCGACCGATGGCAGGCGTTATTCAGCACTACTTGGATGCGTATTGCCAGTCTTGCTGCGTTGATCGCACTGTGTGCCCATGCCTGGATAGGTATGTGGACCGTGTCCACCGATTACATAACAACAGCTTTGATGGGCAGCAAAGCCAATATCCTGCGTTTTGTATTTCAGCTTGCCTGTGTTGTGTTGATTTTCATCTACCTCATCTGGGGTATTCAGATTCTGTGGGGAAACTAAATGACTGGGATTCGTACTCTATCCTTTGATGCAGTGATAGTGGGCGGGGGCGGCGCCGGTATGCGGGCTGCTTTGCAACTGTCTCAGTCTGGCTATAAAACAGCTGTAATCAGCAAGGTTTTCCCTACGCGTTCACATACCGTGTCTGCCCAAGGGGGCATCACCTGCGCAATAGCCAGCGACGATCCAAATGATGATTGGCGTTGGCATATGTATGACACCGTCAAGGGCTCCGACTATATCGGCGACCAGGACGCTATCGAGTACATGTGCAGCGAAGGCCCGCAGACAGTATTCGAACTGGAACACATGGGACTGCCTTTCTCGCGTACAGACAGTGGTCGCATCTATCAACGGCCTTTTGGTGGCCAATCTAAGGACTTCGGCAAAGGCGGGCAGGCCGCTCGTACCTGTGCGGCGGCAGACCGAACGGGTCATGCCCTGTTACACACCCTCTATCAGAACAATGTCAAGAACGACACCGTATTCTTCAATGAATGGTATGCAACAGACCTGGTGCGTAATCAGGATGGTGTTGTCGTTGGAGTGATAGCTATCTGTATTGAAACGGGTGAAACCGTGTTTGTTCGCAGCAAGGCGACCGTGTTTGCCACTGGTGGTGCAGGTCGCATATATGCCTCAACCACTAACGCCATGATCTGTACGGGTGACGGTATCGGTATGGCACTCCGGGCCGGTTACCCGGTGCAGGACATCGAAATGTGGCAGTTCCATCCAACCGGCATCTACGGCGCCGGTACGTTGGTGACTGAGGGTTGCCGCGGTGAAGGTGGCTATCTGATTAACAAGGACGGCGAGCGCTTTATGGAACGTTATGCACCAAACGCCAAAGATCTGGCTGGTCGGGACGTCGTTGCCCGTTCCATGATTCTGGAGATTCTGGCAGGCAAGGGCTGTGGCCCGGATGGCGACCATGTGATGCTGAAACTGGATCATCTTGGCGAAAAAGTGTTGAACGCGAAACTGCCCGGCATTCTTGAATTGTCGCGCACCTTTGCCCATGTTGATCCAGTCAAAGAACCCATTCCTGTTGTCCCTACCTGCCATTATATGATGGGTGGAATTCCTACTAATATCAACGGTCAAGCGCTGACTCTTGATGCAAAAGGTAATGATAAAATTATTGACGGGTTGTTCGCTGTGGGTGAAGTAGCGTGCGTATCCGTGCATGGCGCGAATCGTCTGGGCGGCAACTCTCTGTTGGATCTGGTCGTATTCGGCCGTGCTGCAGGTATGCACATCGAAAACATGCTGAAGCAGGGCATTGAACAGCGCGCTCCTTCACAATCCGATCTGGATCAGGCTCTGAGCAGATTGCACCGACTGAACAGCACCACAGGCGGCGAAAAAGTAGCTGATCTGCGTACCGAGCTGCAGACAATCATGCAGAACTATTTCGGTGTATTCCGAACCGGGGAATTCATGCGCAATGGCATAGAGAAGCTGGCCGCATTGCGTACCCGGGTAGCCAACATCGATCTGGCTGACAAGAGCAATGCCTTTAACACTGCCCGAATCGAGGCCCTGGAGCTGGAAAACCTGTTTGAAGTGGCAGAAGCAACAGCGATCGCCGCAGAGGCACGAACCGAAAGTCGTGGTGCACACGCTCGGGATGACTATCAGGAGCGCGATGATGAGAACTGGCTGTGTCATTCCATGTACTTCCCTGGTGAGAAACGGGTAGGCAAACGCGCAGTCAATTTTTCACCAAAGACGGTCGCGACTATGGAACCCAAAATTCGGACTTATTAAAAAGGTGCATTTAACGTGTTAGTGAGCATATATCGGTATAACCCGGAAACTGATTCCAAACCGCGCATGCAGGACGTGGAAGTGGAGTTACCGGCTGGCAAGGACATGATGGTGCTGGACGTTTTGGAACTGGTAAAGAGGAAGGACCCTTCCGTTGCCTATCGACGCTCATGCCGCGAAGGCGTATGTGGCTCCGATGGCATGAATATCAATGGCACCAATGCGCTGGCATGCATTACGCCGGTTTCGGCTGTTGCCAAGGGAGGCAAATTGGTTGTCAGACCGCTGCCGGGGCTGCCTGTTGTGCGCGATCTGGTTGTCGATATGTCAATTTTCTACAAACAGTTCGAGAAGGTGCAGCCGTTCCTGATCAACGATCAGCCAGCGCCTGCCATAGAGCGCTTGCAATCACCGGAAGACAGGGAGAAGCTGGACGGTCTGTACGAATGTATTCTGTGCGCCTGCTGCAGTACCAACTGCCCTTCTTTCTGGTGGAATCCGGATAAATTCATCGGCCCTGCAGGTTTATTGCAAGCTTATCGTTTTCTGGCGGATAGCAGGGATACCGCAACCGACGAGCGCCTTAGCGACCTTGAAGATCCATTCAGTGTTTTTCGTTGCAGAGGCATTATGAACTGCGTGGCAGTTTGTCCAAAAGGGTTGAATCCTACCCGCGCTATCGGACATATCCGGACCATGTTGTTGCAACGCACTATTTAATCTGGGAATGAACGAAATGCATGACAGCATTATGCAGTTAATGTGGAACACAGGGCATCTTTCAGGTGGCAACGCTACCTATGTAGAAGGTCTATACGATCAGTTTTTGCAAAACCCTGAACAAGTCTCCGCAGAGTGGCGAAAGTTTTTCGAGTCACTGCCCAAGATTGCTGAAGGCTCGCCTGAAGATGTTTCTCATCGCGAAATTGAGGACTACTTCAAAAAAGTTGGCAAGATCAGCCGCTTCATGCCGGTTCTCAGCAATGATGCCGTCGTCAATTCCGAACACGAAAACAAACAGGTGCAGGTGCTGCATCTGATCAGTTCCTATCGAGTCCGTGGTCACCAAAAAGCACACCTTGACCCTTTGAATCTGATGCATCGTGAGCAGGTACCCGATCTACAGCTGGATTTCCACGGGCTGTCACCGGTGGATTATTCCACTGTGTTCCAGACCGGATCGCTGTTTATCAATCGTGACAAGGCTCCACTGCGCGATATTGTCGACACACTGGAAAAGATTTACTGCCACAGCATTGGCTACGAGTTCATGCATATTGTGAATCTGGCTGAAAAGCAATGGATTCAAAAGCGCATTGAAAGCAAAGGGGGTAACCCGGCTTACCCTAACGAAGTAAAGCAACACCTGCTTGAGCGACTCAGCGCAGCGGAAGGTCTCGAGAAACATCTCGATTCAAAATATCCCGGCACAAAACGTTTCGGTCTGGAAGGGGGCGAAAGTCTGATTCCCTTGCTTGATGAAGTTATTCAACGCTCTGGCAGCTACGGCGTCAAGGAGTTGGTCATCGGTATGGCGCACCGTGGTCGCCTGAATGTGTTGGTGAATATTCTCGGTAAAAACCCAGCGGATCTGTTTAACGAATTCGAAGGCAGAGCCACTTACAAAAGTTCAGGCGATGTCAAATATCACCAGGGTTTTTCATCTAACATCATGACTCCGGGTGGCGAAGTTCACCTGGCCATGGCATTCAATCCTTCGCATTTGGAAATCGTAGCGCCGGTGGTGGAAGGCTCCGTGCGTGCCCGCCAGGACCGTCGACAGGATAATCTTGGCCACACAGTTGTGCCAATCATCATCCACGGGGATGCCGCTTTTGCTGGCCAGGGTGTGGTGATGGAAACTTTCCAGATGTCCAAGACCCGCGCATATGATACAGGTGGCACGGTACACATCATCATCAACAATCAGGTAGGCTTCACCACCAGCCGTCAGGATGATGCCCGTTCTACTGAATACTGTACCGATGTGGCCAAAATGGTACAGGCACCGATATTCCATGTGAACGCTGACGATCCGGAAGCAGTATTGTTTGTTACTCAGTTAGCATTGGATTTCCGCTACGAATTCAAGAAAGACGTAGTTGTGGACCTGGTCTGTTATCGACGCAGAGGTCACAACGAAACTGACGAGCCGGCAAGCACACAGCCTCTGATGTACAAACAGATTCGCCAACAACCTACCACACGCGCACTGTATGCTGAGAAGCTGATAGCAGAAGGTGTGGTCAGTACAGAGTTTGTGGACAACCAGAACGCTTCTTATCGCAAAGCGCTGGATACCGGCCTGCATGTCGTGAAAAGTCTGGTCAAAGAACCTTCTGTAGAACTGTTCGTGGATTGGAGCCCTTATCTCGGACATGAGTGGAGCCCTCGTTACAACACCAGTATCAAACTGGATGTTCTGAAATCTTTGGCGCGTAAACTTGTTGCTATTCCTGCCACTATGGAACTGCATAAACAAGTCCAGAAGATTATTGATGACCGCATCCAGATGGCTGCCGGCGAGAAACCGATTGACTGGGGATTTGCTGAAACTCTGGCTTATGCCAGCATTCTGACCAGCGGTAACAAGGTACGTATTACCGGGCAGGATGTGGGGCGTGGAACCTTTTCTCATCGCCATGCAGTTTTGCGAGATCAGAACGATGGCAGCGAATACATTCCTCTGCAATCATTGACCAGCGACCAGAAAAGTTTCTCGATCTATGACTCACTGTTATCGGAAGAGGCAGTGCTTGCGTTCGAATATGGTTACGCTACAACAGCACCCAATGCGCTGATCATCTGGGAAGCGCAGTTTGGAGATTTCGCCAATTCGGCACAAGTGGTGATCGATCAGTTTATTACCAGTGGTGAACATAAATGGCAGCGACTTTGCGGTTTGACCATGTTGCTGCCACACGGCTATGAAGGGCAGGGTCCGGAACATTCATCAGCACGCCTTGAGCGCTTCCTGCAATTGTGTGCCGAACACAATATTCAGGTCTGTCTGCCAACAACTTCTGCGCAGGTATTCCACATGTTGCGCAAACAAGTGTTGTGTCCGTTACGCAAACCACTGGTAGTGATGTCGCCAAAAAGTCTGCTGCGCCACAAAGATACAACTTCCACATTGGAAGAAATGGCGGAAGGTAGTTTCCAGGTAGTCATTGGCGAGACCGATGAAATCAAACCAGAGCAGGTGAAGCGCATTGTTCTTTGTTCAGGCAAGGTGTATTACGATTTGCGTCAGGAGCGACGTAATCGAGCTATCGAGAACATCGCCATTATTCGACTCGAGCAATTATACCCGTTCCCGGAAGTTGATCTGAAGGCTGTGATGCAGGCGTACGAAAACTTCACGGAAGTAGTCTGGTGTCAGGAAGAGCCGATGAATCAGGGAGCGTGGTATTCCAGCCAGCACCATATGCGCCGGGTAATCAGCGAACTTAAGCCAGAGGTTATTCTGACTTATGCCGGACGGGAAGCCTCTGCTGCGCCAGCTGCAGGATACCCACAATTGCATATGGAACAGCTGCAGCGTTTTGTTGATCAGGCACTGACCTTAGGGTAATTTTTGTTAGCAAATTTATAGTTAGATACCAAGTACAAGGAATAGAAATGGCTATTGAAATCAAGGCACCCACATTACCTGAGTCCGTACCGGACGGCACCATCGCGACCTGGCATAAAAATGCCGGCGATGCAGTCAAGCGTGATGAGTTACTGGTGGATATCGAAACAGACAAAGTCGTTATTGAGGTGGTGTCACCAGCAGATGGCGTTCTTTCTGAGATCATAAAAGCGTCAGGAGATACTATTGTCAGCAACGAACTGATTGCTCGCATTGAGGCGGGGGATGCTGCTGCCAGCAAGGCACCCGCAGCGAAAACTGAAGCAGCTCCGGCGAAAACTGCAGCGACCGAGACTTCTTCCGATGAGCCTGTTTTGAGCCCGGCAGCCAAAAAAATTGCTGAAGAAAACAATATAGATATCGAACAGGTGAAGGGTACCGGCAAAGGCGGTCGCGTTACCAAAGAAGATGTTCTGACGTATGTTGAGAGCAAAGGTGCTTCCGGAAAAGCAACGGCTCCAGCTGCAGCAACAACAAACATCAAAAATGCCACCAGTGGCGCAGACCTTTCATCCGGGCGAGTGGAAGAACGTGTTGTCATGAGCAGATTGCGCGCGAAAGTGGCAGAACGCTTGCTGCAGGCTTCACAAACAACTGCGATGCTGACAACTTTCAATGAAGTTGATATGGCACCAATCATGGAGCTGCGAAACAAGTACAAAGAACTGTTTGAAAAATCCCATGACGGCACTCGCCTGGGTTTTATGTCGTTCTTTGTGCGCGCCAGCGTAGAAGCGTTGAAACGCTTCCCGGCAGTTAATGCTTCCATTGACGGCAGCGATATTGTCTATCATGGTTATCAGGATATTGGTGTTGCAGTCTCTTCACCACGCGGCCTGGTTGTCCCTGTGTTGCGCAATGCAGATCACATGGGGCTGGCGCAGATAGAAACCAAGATTCGTGAGTTTGGCATGAAGGCACAGGATGGCAAGCTGTCGATTGATGAAATGACAGGCGGCACCTTTACTATTTCTAACGGCGGTGTGTTCGGATCGTTACTATCGACTCCAATTCTAAACCCTCCGCAAACAGCGATACTGGGTATGCATAAAATCCAGGAGCGTCCTATGGCGGTCAATGGTCAGGTGAAAATACTGCCCATGATGTATCTCGCGCTTTCCTATGATCATCGCATGATCGATGGCAAGGAAGCTGTGCAATTTCTGGTAACTATCAAGGAACTGCTGGAAGACCCGGCCAGAATCCTGCTGGAAATTTAAACGCAAAATATTTATAGATAAACGGAATAGGTTATGAGCAATAAATATGATGTTGTCGTCATTGGTGGCGGACCTGCGGGTTATGTTGCTGCCATTCGTTGCGCGCAGCTTGGCTTGAAAACAGCATGCGTTGAGAAATGGCATGATGACAAAAACAATGCTGTCTTCGGTGGTACCTGTCTGAATGTGGGTTGCATTCCATCAAAGGCCTTGCTGGATTCATCACATAAGTATGCGGAAGCAAAGAAAGGGTTTGAGATTCACGGCATCAAAGTGGACAACGTCACAATGGACGTGCCTGCGATGATTGCCCGTAAGGCCAAGATTGTCGGTCAACTTACTCAGGGAGTTAAATCACTTTTTACCTCGAATAAAGTGGAAGGTATTGCAGGTATCGGCACGTTGTTGAAAGGCAAAAAGGTATTGGTTACCGCTCACGATGGCAGCACGCAGGAATTGCAGGCTGAACACGTGATTTTGGCCGCTGGTTCAGAGCCAATCCGAATTCCACCCGCGCCAGTTGATAACGATGTTATTGTAGATTCAACAGGCGCACTGGAATTTGACAGCGTCCCCAAAAGGCTTGGCGTTATTGGCGCGGGCGTTATTGGGTTGGAGTTAGGCAGTGTATGGGCGCGGCTTGGGTCGGAAGTGACCGTGATAGAGGCCATGGACGGTTTTCTTCCTGCAGTTGACACACAGGTGGCTAAAGAGGCGCTGAAAATTTTCACCAAGCAGGGCCTGGACATCAAGCTCGGCGCAAAAGTTACCGGCACGAATATCAGCAAAGGCAAAACTAAAACCGTCACCGTCAGCTATACAGATGGCGAAGGCGAAAAGGAAGCTGTGTTTGACAAATTGATTGTTGCAGTGGGACGCAGACCTGTCAGCGAAAAACTGCTTGCTGACGATAGCGGCGTTGAATTGGACAAACGCGGCTTTGTTGTTGTTGATGATACCTGTGCTACGAAAGTGTCCGGTGTCTATGCGGCAGGCGACCTGGTTCGTGGCCCGATGCTCGCGCACAAAGGAATGGAAGAAGGCGTCATGATAGCCGAGCGCATTGCCGGTAAAAAGACACAGGTTAATTACGCACTGGTTCCCTTCGTTATTTATACCCATCCGGAAGTTGCCTGGGTCGGCAAAACCGAACAGCAATTAAAGGAAGAGGGCACAGAGTTCAATGTCGGTACCTTTCCATTCAGTGTCAACGGTCGCGCGATGGCAGCCAATGATACGGAAGGCTTAGTGAAGATACTGGCTGATGCGAAATCAGACCGTGTGCTGGGTTGCCATATTATCGGACCCAGCGCAGCAGATCTGGTTCAACAGGTGGCAATCGCGATGGAGTTCAGCGCCAGCGCAGAAGATATTGGCTTGACCATGTTTTCTCATCCGACACTGTCAGAAGCGGTACATGAAGCTGCGTTGTCAGTGAACGGCCATGCTATTCACGGAGTTAATCGCCGCAAACGCAGCTGATAAGATCTCCTTTTATTTCACTTTTTACTTTACCAACTAAAACAGGAAACATGGTGACGAAGTATGAATTTACATGAATATCAGGCGAAGCAGTTATTCGCCGAATATGGATTACCCGTTTCGAAAGGATTTGCAGTAGACAGCGCGGACGAAGCGGTTGCAGCTGCGGAAAAGATTGGCGGCGACAAGTGGGTTATTAAAGCGCAGGTGCACGCTGGTGGTCGCGGTAAAGCGGGTGGTGTGAAACTGGTTTCTACCAAAGAAGAAATCAGAGCGTTTGCGGACAAATGGCTGGGCAAGAATCTGGTGACTTACCAGACAGATGCCAACGGGCAGCCAGTGACTAAAATTCTGGTGGAAACCTGCACCGATATTGCCCAGGAACTGTACCTGGGCGCGGTAGTCGATCGTTCAACACGTCGCGTAGTTTTCATGGCGTCTACTGAAGGCGGTGTTGAAATTGAAAAAGTAGCTGAAGAAACCCCAGATAAAATACTCAAAGCAACTATAGATCCGCTTTGCGGTGCGCAGCCTTTTCAGGCAAGGGAAATTGCTTTCCAGCTGGGTTTGAATGACAAGCAGATTAAGCAATTTACGCAGCTGTTTCTGGGCTTGGCTAAGTTGTTCACAGATTTCGATCTGGCACTTTTGGAAATCAATCCGTTGGTTATTACAGCAGAAGGTAATCTGCATTGTCTCGACGGCAAAATCAACATCGATGGTAATGCACTGTTCCGTCAACCACAACTGCGCGCCATGCACGACCCCAGTCAGGACGATGCTCGTGAAGCATTGGCTGCGAAATGGGAACTGAATTATGTAGCATTGGAAGGCAACATCGGTTGCATGGTCAACGGTGCCGGTCTGGCTATGGGCACCATGGATATCGTGCAGTTGCATGGTGGAAAACCCGCAAACTTCCTTGACGTAGGGGGTGGTGCTACCAAGGAGCGTGTGACTGAAGCATTCAAGATTATTCTCTCAGATGACAATGTACAGGCTGTACTGGTGAACATATTCGGCGGAATCGTCCGCTGCGATCTGATTGCCGAAGGCATAATCGGCGCAGTATCAGAAGTAGGAGTTAAGGTGCCAGTTGTCGTTAGACTGGAAGGAAACAATGCCGAGCTCGGCAGAAAGGTGCTTAAGGACAGCGGTTTAAATATTATCGCCGCAGTCAGCCTGACCGATGCGGCTGAAAAAGTAGTTGCCGCGGCAGGAGGTGCCAAATGAGTATTCTGATCGATAAAAACACCCGCGTTATCTGCCAGGGATTTACTGGTGCACAGGGTACCTTTCATTCCGAGCAGGCAATAGCCTATGGCACCAAGATGGTTGGGGGCGTCACTCCGGGTAAAGGCGGGCAAACACATCTGGGCTTGCCGGTTTTCAATACCGTGAAAGATGCCGTCGCAGCCACAGGTGCCGAGGCCTCTGTTATCTATGTACCGGCACCGTTCTGCAAAGACTCGATATTGGAGGCTGCTTTTGGTGGTATCAAATTGATTGTTTGCATCACCGAAGGAATACCAACCCTGGATATGCTGGACGCCAAAGTGAAGTGCGATGAACTCGGTGTGCGTCTGATCGGACCAAACTGCCCGGGCGTGATAACACCTGGTCAATGTAAAATCGGCATCATGCCAGGTCACATCCATAAACCGGGCAAAGTGGGTATTGTTTCACGCTCAGGCACGCTCACCTATGAGGCCGTCAAGCAGACAACGGACTTCGGGTTTGGCCAGTCATCCTGCGTGGGCATTGGGGGCGACCCGATTCCCGGTTCTAATTTCATCGATATCCTGGCCTTGTTTGAGAAAGATGACCAGACCGAAGCTATCGTCATGATTGGTGAAATTGGTGGTAGCGCCGAGGAAGAAGCCGCAGCCTATATAAAGAAACACGTAACCAAACCGGTCGTCTCTTATATAGCCGGAGTAACGGCTCCGCCCGGCAAACGCATGGGTCATGCAGGTGCAATTATTTCCGGCGGCAAAGGTACTGCAGATGAAAAATTTGCGGCATTGCAAGACGCCGGTGTAAAGACTGTTCGCAGCCTTGCGGAAATTGGAAACGCCCTGAAAGAAGTCACAGGCTGGTAATTCTGAAATACAGACATGAAGCCGCTTTCGAATCGGTTTCAAGAAAAAAATTCTGAGTTTAGTGGTTCAAAAAATCGGACTGGGTGTGTTAGTCTTGGTTCCGAAATTCGCTAAAAACGCTGAATTTAGCGCTGAATTAGACGAAACCGCTTGCAATAGTTACCAATAAACTCACAAAGGATAGGGTTGAGTAGATTGGTAACTATATTCGAGTGGCTAGTCGAATGGAAAATTGCTTAACATAAGTTCTGGATGCAGGTTGTCCGGGGCTTTTGAGCAGTTAGGACAGGATTTTTTAAAACCAGGTTGTCACGTTTGTAGTCTGCTGCAAGTCGCAGGCTTTAACGCAGGCTAAGATAGATTCAATACAATAATAGGATGGCACATGAATAACCGTCGATTATATTACAAGGTTCTGGCTCCCTTCGCGTCGCTGTTAGTAGCAGGCGCCGCGCAAGCACAAGTCGATACCAGCATTATAGATGAAGCCTTGAATATCGCAGATCAACAAACCCGAGCAGCAGTTCAATCTCAGGAAAACATTACCAGATTGTCCAATTCTGCAAGTAGTCTGTTCGAAGAGTTCAAGATTGAGAATAACGCTCTTGAAGCCATGCTGGTGTTGAATGCTGGTATGCGCATGCAGATAGCAAGCCAGGAGGCGCAAATCGAAACCATACAACAGTCAATCGCTGATGTGGCTGTTGTGACTCGGGAGATGCCTCTTCTGATGACCAAAATGATGAGCAGCCTGCGACAGTTTATCGAACTGGACATGCCTTTCCATATCCAGCAACGTCGTGATCGCTTGGTCTTCGCCGAGAACGCAATCAACAATCCTGATGTATCCGGCGCTGAGAAATTCAGACAAATCCTGTCTTTGTATCAAATCGAAAATAATTATGGGCGTACCCACGAAACATATCCTGCAACTCTGAACCTTGGTGGTCAGGATCGCGATGTGGATATGCTTCGGGTAGGACGTATCGCGCTGGTTTATCAAACTAAGGATCGCACGCTTACCGGTGCCTGGGATCAGGCTAACAGACAGTGGGTCGAATTGAGTCCAGGTGAATATCGCACCGCGATTCAGAGAGCCATCAGCGTTTCCAGCGGCCTTATTGCACAGGAAATTATCGACCTACCTATCGTTGCGCCGGAGTTAGCCCAGTGAAAAAAATAATTAAACTTATTAGCGTTACTGCAGCGGGTCTGTGCCTGACTGTTACTACCCAGGTTTTTGCACAACAACAGGCAGCCAGTCTGAACGATTTGTTGCGCAACGTTGAACAGGATCGCGTCACTGAATCGCAGGAACACCGCGAGCGTGAGCAGCGCTTCCAGCAGCAGGCAAACCAGCAGCAGCAGATGCTGACTGAAACCAGAAATCGTGTTGTGCAGGAAGAGCAATTGAATGTGCAACTGGAAGCGCAATTCGATGAGAATCGTCTAATTCTTGCAGAGCGCCGCGAATTGCTGCGTGTCGCCCGTGCCGATCTCAACGAACTGTTGGGTACCATTCAAGGCGTAGCGGGTGATGTTCGAGCAATCTTCCAAAACTCCCTGATCAGCGCTCAGTATGAAGGTCGTGAAGAGTTCCTTGATTCGTTCATTGAGCGTGTGGCCAGTGATACCGAACAGGTTCGCATCGACGAGATCGAGCGTTTCTGGTACTTCATGCAGCAGGAAATGACTGAATCTGGTCGCGTGGTTCGCTACAACGATACGGTCAGTCTGCCTTCAGGTGAACAGTCGGAGCGAACTATTACGCGCGTTGGTTCATTCAATGCTATCGCTGATGGTGACTATCTCAGCTATAACGGCACTATCGGACATCTTCAAGTTCTGCCACGTCAACCAAGCGGTAACATCGTAGGCCGTGCCCGCGATTTGGAAAATGCTCAAGGTGGACTGCACAAAGTTGGCATCGACCCAACAGGCGCATTAGGTGGTCAATTGATGGCCAACCTGATCAACTTCCCGACAGCGGCTGAGCAAGTACGTGACAACTCAGGTGAGATTGGTTACCTGATTATTGCCATCGGTATAGTCGCTCTGCTGGTAGGCATCGTCAGATCATTCATCCTGACTATGGTTGCGTCAAAAGTGAGCGCACAGCTCAAGTCAGACAAGCCCAACAAGAATAACCCACTGGGTCGCGTATTATTGGTTGCTGAAGCAAATCCCAATGCCGATACCGAGACGCTGGAGCTTAAACTTGGTGAGGCCATCCTGCAGGAAACTCCTGCACTGGAACGCTTCCTGACTTTAATCAAGATTATCTCCACCATTGCGCCTTTGATGGGTCTTTTGGGTACCGTAACCGGTATGATTCAAGTGTTCCAGCAGATTACCGTTTACGGTGCTGGTGACCCGACAATTATGGCTGGCGGTATTTCCATGGCTTTGATGACTACAGTATTGGGTATCGTAGTTGCTATCCCGGCAATTCTGATGCACACCTGGGTAAAGAGCAAAAGTGATCGCATTATCCATATCCTTGAAGAGCAGGCTACTGGCGTAATTGCACAGAAAGCTGAATCTTCAGTAGGTTCAAGAGCTTAAGATATAGAGGAGTTACTATGTATTTTGCTCTGCTAGATATGCTCGATGCCATCTCAGCCTTTATGGCGCAAGGTGGGCCGGTGCTTTGGATTATTGCCATGCTGCTGCTGGTAAAGTTTTCTCTCGTGTTTGAGCGTGTGTGGTATCTGTACTCCGCGCACGCCAACCGAGTTAAACATACTCTGGCAGTTTGGAACGGCAGATCTGACACCAAGTCCTGGCGTGCCAGACAAATTCGCAACATGATGATTTCGCAGGTATCGCTGGATCTTAAGTCAACGCTACCCATGATTGAATCTCTCGTTGTTATATGTCCGTTACTCGGTCTATTGGGTACGGTAACCGGCATGATTGAAGTCTTCTTCGTGATGGCATTGACCGGTGGTGGCGATGCTAAATCGATGGCGGGCGGCGTTTCCAAGGCGACAATTCCTACGATGGCAGGCATGGTTGGAGCGCTTTCCGGTATATTTGCTTCGAACTGGTTGAAGCACAAGATGGATCGTGATCTGGAACTTCTTGAAGACCATATGGCTCTAAATAACTAAATTCGACACGTATTAATTCACGAAAAGGCACAATAATGAAAAGTGGTTTAATGAAGAGACGCGATGGTGAAGGTCCAGGGGAGATTGACCTGACCCCAATGCTGGATGTTGTATTCATCCTGTTGATCTTCTTCATCGTTACCTCGGTATTCATTACCGAGGCGGGTATTGAAGTGTTGAAACCGGAAGCTTCGACAGCTGAACCCAAGTCCAAGGATCTGATCCTGATTGCAGTCAGTGCAGATGGGCAGGTGTGGATAGACGGCGAGGAGATTGACCCGCGCTTTATCCGGCAGCGATTTGAGTTGAGGTTGGCAGATACACCGAACGCAGCAGTTGTAATTCAGGGTGACCGTGCGTCTCAGAATGAGCACATACTGTCAATTTTGCGAGCTGCACGTGATGCAGAAATCGCAAGCGTTTCTATCTCAGCGGAGGCATAACAATGATTGCTATTCGATGGTTAGTATCCCTGGTATTTGCCGCGGCAATTACTTTGGTATTGTTTTACCTGATGCAGGCTTTGATAGCGACTGGCTCGCAACTTGACCAACGAGTCAATGTGATCAGAATGGTTGATGCGACCATGCCGGAAATCGTCATGGAAGTGATTCGTGAGATTGAAAGGCCGCAACCCATTGAAGAACTCAATGAGCCACCACCCACCCCTCCCGATCGCCAGATGAATATGGACAATGGCCCCAGCCTGAATATTCAGCGTGCCTCTGTCGCTATTGATACCGGTTTGGATTTTGGCGCCGCGTCCTTGAATATTTCCGATGGCGAAATGTTGCCACTGGTTAACGTGACACCTCAGTATCCTACCCGTGCAGCCTCACGCGGCATTGAGGGTTGGTGCCAGGTGAGGTTTGTTGTGACGGAAACGGGTGGTGTGCGTGACGTGGTTGTGGTCGATGGTGAACCGCGAGGCATGTTTGATTCCTCGTCTATCCGCGCGGCAGAGCGCTTCCGCTTCCAACCACGCGTGGTGAACGGGCAACCTGTTGAGGTACCAAATGTTCAGTACGTATTCCGCTATCAATTGGAGGGCGAGCAATGATTAGCCTGAAGTCTTTCTCTGTTGTAGGCAAGAAACTGCTGAGCGTTGTATCTGTCACCGCGATGAGCGCTGCGATGATGGCATCGTTAGGGTTCTCATCAATTGCCTTCGCGCAAGATGGCGAACGGCAACCACCACCCACACGTTCCTCGGAAGTGCTCACAGATCGAGTTTTCAGGGTGATTTCTGCCGTGTCCGAGATCCTGAATCCGGAAGACCAGAATGCGACTATCGATTATGCGCGCGTAAAACGAGATCTTGACGGTCTGAACGAGCGCTATGACACGCTCAATGATTTCGAAAAGTCTACATTGCTGAACTTCTATGCCACATATTATTTTGGTATCGATAATATCAATGCGGTGATTTCTACATACGAGCGCATGCTGACTATCGAAAACCTGCGTCATGAACTGCGTTTACGTTCTCTGTTAACGTTGGGTAACCTGTATATCGGCGAAGAACGTTACCGGGATTCGATCAATTTCCTGACACAATGGCGTCAGTTATCCGAAGTAGAAAACGATAACGTTTTTCTGATGCTGGCAAACAATCACTACCAATTGGAAGAGTACACAACAGCCATCCCATTTCTGATTCAGTATATGGATATGAAACGCGCCAGTGGTGAAGTTGTACCCAGAAATATATACAGCATGCTCAATGCCATGTACTTCGAATTGGAAGACTTTCCCAAAGCCGAAGCACTTACCAAGGAAATGATCACGCTGTTTGATGAAGCTGCAGACTGGCGGAATCTGGCTGCTATTTACGGCATGCTGGATAATGATAAGAAGCGTGTAGAGACTTTAATGCTCACGTTCAGCAAAGGCTTTATGGAAAGCTCTGCTGAATATATGAATCTTGCACAATCTCTGGCTGGTAGCGAAGCACCTTACAAAGGCGCTTTAGTGCTGGAAGCCGGGTTCCAGGCAGGAAAAGTTGAAGAGACCGTCGAGAATCTGGAGCGTTTGACCCAGATGTATCTGATGTCTAATGAGTATGAGCGCGCATTGGTTCCGGCCCGTAAGTCAGCAGAACTGGCTGAAACTGGAGATGCCTATGATTATCTCGGCTACATCTACTACATGATGCACGACTATAAGAGCGCTGCGGATGCCATTAAAATGGCCGTCCAACGCGGTGGTCTTGATAATCCGGCTGATACCCAGTTGTTCCTGGCCCGTGCTTTGGTAGAAATAGAAGACTACGCAGGTGCGGCTGCAGCGGCACGACGTGCTCAGGAGTTGGGGAGTACGGGTGCAAGGCAGTTTATTACCTATATCGAAAACAGCCGTCAGCGTCGTGAGAATCTGGATGCACGCAAGGCACAAGCAATAGATTTTTATCGTTCATAAATCAACGGAAGCTTGAAACAAGCACATCCGTCCCCATAAAGAACCCGGGCACTTTGCATAATCTGCAACAGTCTCCGGGTTTTTTTATTGAATAGAATTTACAGAGGTTGTGTTGATGACTACAGAGATTAACAAGGAAACTCGCGGATTCGAGACGGAAGCAAAGCAGTTGCTTCATTTGATGATTCATTCCCTCTACAGTAACAAGGAAGTTTTTCTGCGCGAATTGATTTCAAACGCATCTGATGCCGCCGACAAACTGCGCTTTGAGGCACTCTCCAAACCTGAGATCTATGAAGATGACCCAGAGCTAAAGGTGCAGATAGATTTCGACAAGAATGCCGGCACTGTGACCATTACCGACAATGGTATTGGCATGAGCAGGGACGAAGTCATCAGCCATCTGGGCACCATTGCCCGCTCCGGCACTGCACAGTTTCTCAATTCCCTGAGTGGGGACCAGAAAAAAGATTCAAAACTGATCGGACAATTTGGTGTGGGTTTCTACTCCGCGTTTATCGTCGCGCATCAGGTAGAAGTGCTAACCCGCAAGGCTGGTAGTGCAACAACTGATGGTGTGCGTTGGGTATCTTCCGGAGAATCCGATTACACCATTGAAGCCATCGAAAAGAAAACTCGCGGCACCAGCGTCATTCTTCATTTGCGTCCGGATGAAATGGAGTTTGCTGAAAGCTATCGACTCAAGCATATCGTCAAAAAATACGCTGACCACATTTCTATTCCTGTCCTGATGCAGAAAGCTGAAGTCAAATCTGAGGACGAGACCGAGGCTACCAACATGCAACCCGAGTACGAGTCCGTCAATGCGGCGCAAGCCTTGTGGACGCGTTCGCGCACCGATATCAAAGACGAAGAGTACAACGAATTCTACAAGCATGTGACTCATGACTATCATGAACCATTGAACTGGAGTCACAATAAAGTTGAAGGCAAACTGGAATACACCAGTCTGTTGTATGTGCCTTCCAAGGCTCCCTTTGATCTTTGGAACCGAGATGGCGCACGAGGTCTGAAACTATATGTCCAGCGTGTCTTCATCATGGACGACGCAGAACAATTCCTGCCTCTGTATCTACGCTTCATAAAGGGCGTAGTGGACTCCAACGATATTTCATTGAACGTCTCGCGTGAAATTCTTCAAAAAGATCCTGCAGTAGATTCCATGCGCAGCGCATTGACAAAGCGCTCACTTGATATGCTTGCGAAGTTGAAGAATAACGAGAAAGAAAAGTACGCCAGTTTCTGGAAAGAGTTTGGCCAGGTTCTGAAAGAAGGTCCGGCAGAGGATTTCTCCAACCGTGAAGCTATTGCCAAACTGCTGCTGTTTACATCGACTGAATCCAACGGCAATGATCAAGACCAGGGGCTGGAAGATTATGTGTCGCGCATGAAGCCCGAGCAGGAAAAAATCTACTATCTGGTTGCCGACTCACACAAAGCCGCAAAGAACAGTCCCCATCTGGAAATATTTCGCAAGAAAGGAATCGAAGTATTGCTGCTTTCCGATCGTATTGATGAATGGCTGATGAGTCATTTGAACGAGTTCGATGGCAAGCAACTGCAGGATGTCAGTCGAGGCACTCTGGATCTTGGTAAACTCGAAGATAAAGAAGAGAAAGAGCAGCACGAGAAAGTTGAAAAAGAATTCAAAGCGTTGGTGGATCGTATCAAAACCCAACTCGCAGAGCAGGTGCAGGAAGTCAGAATTACGCATCGCCTGACCGATTCGCCTGCCTGCCTGGCAATCAACGAAGATGAGATGGGTGCACAAATGCGTCGCATCATGGAGGCTTCAGGACAAAGCATGCCGGAGAGCAAACCAAACTTCGAGATCAATCCGGAGCATCCTCTTATTCAGAAACTGGATAAAGAACAGGACGAAGAACGTTTTACTGATTTGATTTCAGTCTTGTTTGATCAGGCGAGCCTGGCTGAAGGACGGCAGTTAAATGATCCCGCCAGCTTCACACAACGTTTGAACAAATTGTTGCTGGAACTTTGTGATTGATAGCATTTGCCAGTAACGCAAAGGTGACTGCAACACAACTGCAAATTGTTGTCGGATTACAGAATACCGGTTGGGAATTACATCTGTTCCAAGGTGTCAATTCCCAACAAACCTAATCCTTGGTGCAGCGTGTTGGCCGTCAGTGTAGCCAGTGCCAGGCGACTGGCCCGTTCTGCGCCTTCCGCCTTGAGAATAGGGCAGCTTTCATAGAAGCGCATAAAGCTACCTGCCAGTTCGTACAAATACTGACACAAATGGTTCGGATAGCATTCAGACGCAACCACTTGTACTGTTTCCGGGAACTGCAGAATTTTCAGTGCCAGTGCGCGTTCTTCTACAGCCTGCAATTGAATAGCGGCGGATTTAACAACTGCAGCGTCATTTTTGCGTAGAATGCTTTTGATACGAGCATAGGCGTACAACATATACGGCGCTGTATTACCTTCGAAAGAAAGCATACTGCTCCAGTCAAATACATAGTCGCTGGTTCTGTTCTTGGACAAGTCCGAGTATTTTACCGCCGCGATGCCAACTTTCTGCCCTATAGCCTGACGCTCTTCCTCGCTCAGATCGGAATTTTTCTCGCTCACTAAATCGTAGGCGCGCTTTACGGCTTCGTTCAACAAATCCTTCAGTTTGACAGTATCACCACTGCGAGTTTTAAACGGGCGGCCATCTTCTCCCATCATGGTACCGTAAGCCAGATGCTCCAGACTGCACTCCGGTCGCACAAATTCCGCCTTGCGAGCTATGGCAAACACCTGCTGGAAGTGCAGGCTCTGACGCGCATCCACAACATACAACACTCTGTCTGTCTGTAAGGTTTCGCTGCGGTATCTTGTTGCTGCCAGATCTGTCGTTGCGTATAGATAACCACCGTCGCTCTTCTGAATAATGGCGGGCAGTGGTTCACCATCTTTACCTTTGAACTCGTCCAGAAAAACACATTTGGCACCTTCGGAAACAGTCAATAACCCTTTTTCATCCAAAGCCGAAACGATCCCGGCAAGTTCATTGTTATAAAAACTTTCTGCACACAGGTCGGTGCGCTGCAGGCTAACATTAAGCATGGCGTAAATATCTTCGCAATGGTGGAGCGATTCATCGATGAACTGTTGCCAAACTACAAGACAACGTGGATCTCCCTGTTGTAATTTAACAACGTAAGAGCGGGCCGTTTCTGCAAACTCCGGCTCATTGTCAAAACGCTCTTTCGCAACCCTATAGAAAGTTTCAAGATCGGCTAATTGCGTTGGTAATTCCGCACCTGCCTGAGTCAACGATTCCATATGCGCGATCAACATACCAAATTGGGTACCCCAATCTCCCACATGATTCTGCCGAATTACTTCGTATCCCAGCGCTTCCAGCACTCTTGCGATACAGTCACCTATAATGGTGCCGCGCAAATGCCCAACGTGCATTTCCTTGGCCAGGTTTGGACTGGAATAGTCGATAACTACTTTTGTTGTTTTACTATCTGGCGTTGCAGCAGCGTATGAATCCAGTGCAGCCTCATTGTCAGCAAACTTTTTGCTCTGAGCCGCCAGAAAGTCGTCTCTTAAAAATAAATTGATGAATCCGGGGCCGGCAACTTCTGCTTTCTCAAGCATGCTGTCTGCTGAGAGATTTTCATTCAATACAGCTACAACTCTGGCAGCCAGATCTCGTGGGTTGGTTTTCAATTGCTTGGCAATAGACATCACACCGTTGGCTTGATAATCGCCAAACTCCGGCCGTGATGCATAGATTACATGCGCCCGACTCTCGGCAATACCACTGATCTGGCTAATGGCAGCGCTGATCTGTATTTCCAGCGCCTGCTTGATTGTTAGCATTGTTCGTTCCCATCATGAGATTTCTATAATGACGCCTGTCACAAGGGCGGAATTGTACACTATTGCGCGGGTTTGCAGTCTGGGAATGTCACCGTACGTGGGAACCTTGCTATAATCACGCTCTTTCCGCAGCGGTCCGCTACTCACACGTTAACCAGCAAAGAATTCATATGACGATAGAAAATAAAGGGGTGCAATTGCTTGACGTAGCCGAGAGCTCAGCAGGTCAGCGTATCGATAATTTTCTGACAAGTCGCTTAAAGGGTGTACCGCGTTCGCACTTATACCGTTTGATCCGCAAAGGTGAAATCAGGGTCAACAAAAAGCGTGTTAAACCGGAAACTCGTTTGCAGCACGGCGATATAGTACGCATTGCTCCAATTCAGGTGGTCAAATCGGAAACGCTGGCGCCTCCCAGCCAAGGGTTAGTCGACTTATTGCGGCAGTGCATTCTGTTCGAAAATGACCAGTTAATGGTTATCAATAAGCCACAGGGGCTGGCCGTTCATGCCGGCTCCGGTTTGAATGCCGGGTTAATAGAAGCCTTACGCGATATATTTTCCGATTACAGCTTTTTGGAGCTGGCACACCGGATAGACAAAGATACTTCCGGCTGTCTTTTAATTGCTAAAACCAGCAAGGCGCTGAAGCATTTGCAAGGTGAAATCAAAGCCCGAAAACTGCAGAAGACCTATCTGGCTTTGGTGCACGGTAGCTGGCCACAGAGTGTGACAAAAATCAGCGCGCCATTATTAAAGAAGTCAGCAGAAGCGGGTAGTGGGATAGTTACAGTATCTGAGGAAGGTAAAACAGCCTTAACTAATTACGTCGTGGAGAAGCGCTTCAAAGGCGCAACCCTGATGCAAGCAATGCCAATTACCGGTCGGACCCATCAGATTCGCGTCCACTGCCAATATGCCGGTCATCCGATAGTGGGGGACAACAAATACACACCAACCACCAAAAACGCCCTGAGCCAGGAAAAACACCTTTGCCTGCATGCCGCCATGCTTAATTTCTCCCTCCCGGATGCCGCAGAGCGAATAACGGTCCAAGCCCCTGTGGCGGGCAACATGGCTGCCTTGATAGGACGTCTCGAAGCAGATTAAAAGCTGAAAAACCGTCTTAAGTGACAGATTTTTTTGACAGAAACGCTTACACAGCCTATTATTGCGCGCCTATGGCAGACACCCTCGTTCCAGACCACGTTGACGCTCGCAAAATATTCTCCAAAGGCGCTTCGATAACAGGCATTTTGCCAATCGGGCGATTACAGCGATTGTCGCAAAGCCTGAGTAATTCCGAGGGTCTGGCGCAGGCAGAACTGCTGTTTACTGTGGATGAGGGGCGCCGAAGGATAGTATCCGGCCATGTAAAAGCACGGGTCAATGCGATTTGTCAGCGCTGCCTGGAGGCAGTGGCCATTGATCTGGAAGATACATTGAATCTGGCTTTGGTAGAAACGGACGAACATGTTCGTAAATTACCGACGGAACTTGATCCCTGGTTTTGCACAACTGCGAATCTGGATCTTCCCGATATTATCGAGGAACAACTGATTCTTTGTATGCCGCTGGTGAGTAACCATGAAGATGGCAAATGTACTGGCGAGGCAGCTTTGATTCGCGCGCAACTTAACAGCGCAGAAAATGAAGCCAGCGCAGAAGACACAACAGCCCAAGGGCCGTTTGCGGCACTGCAAAGCCTCAAGAATAAGGACAAACAATAACAAGCTCGACATCGCCTTAGAGGCAGGCCTTGAAGTAAGGCGTTAAAATCCGGCTTTTAAGTAATGCTATTAATTAAACAGATTTATTGAAGGAGTATCCGCATGGCCGTTCAACAAGTGAAAGTATCCCGCGCCCGACGTGACAAGCGTCGCGCACACGATGCACTGACTGCCCCAACACTGTCTACTGATAAAACCAGCGGTGAAATTCACCGTCGTCATAACATCACGGCAGATGGCTTTTACAAGGGCAAAAAAGTTCTCGATCTCGGCGACGAATAAATTTGTCGCGTATCAGGCGCATTGCAATTGATGTAATGGGAGGGGACTTTGGCCCCTCTGTCACTGTCCCCGCAGCACTTTCTTCGGTTGCGTTGCGCTCTGGTCTGCATCTTCTGCTTGTCGGTGACGAGCAGGAGATCAAACCCTTTCTTCAGACTGCTTCCCCACAACAACTCGCCTGCATCGACATACTGCATACTACTGAAAAAATCAGCAACCTGACCAAACCTGAGCATGCTCTGCGTGGTCACAATAATTCCTCCATGTACCTGACCGTTGAACAAGTGCAGCTGAAGCAGGCAGATGCCTGCGTGAGCGCCGGCAATACCGGTGCTTTGGTGTTGCTTGCCAGACATCTGCTGAGGACTATTCCGGGCATTCACAGACCCGCCATGGTGGCCACTATCCCAAGCCCGGACAACAATAGCAGAAGCTATTTATTGGATGTCGGGGCACATATCAATAGTACTGCAAGAGAGCTTGTCCAATTCGCCATGATGGGGACCATATTGGCTGCTTCAGCACGGCATACAGGCTCCCCCACAACCTCACTGCTGACAGCAACTGAACAGAACCGCAAACCTAAAGTGGGATTGCTGAATATCGGTGCAGAATTGCACAAAGGCACCGAAAATATCCGTCAGGCTGCCAGAATTCTGGAGCAGCAGAACACGCTGAACTATATCGGTTTCATTGAAGCGAACCGTCTGTTTGCAGGTGACGCTGATGTGATTGTCTGTGATGGGTTTACAGGAAATATCAGCATCAAGACCAGCGCAGGCGTTGTCAGTTTTGTCGATAATTTATTGCTGCAAACCTTAAAAAGCAGCATGTTCTATAAACTGCTCGGCCTGCTGGCCTCACCCTTGTTGTATTCGTTGAAAACGCATGTGGATACGGCGCGCTTCAATGGAGCCAGTTTATTGGGGCTGAGGGGCACTGTAATTAAAAGTCACGGCAATGCCAGCGCCAATGGGTTTACTGCAGCTATTCTGCAGGCTGATCAGGAAGTGCAGTCTGCCGTTCCAACAGTTATAGCACAGCAACTGCAGGCTATGCCCGATAACGATCTCCCAACACTAAAATAGCTGAAGAAAGAACGCGTATAGTTTGCTATAAACAACCATGCAAAGCATGTGTAGCCACGCATATAAAGCAAAGTAAGTTTTCAAGAGACGAGAGACAAAGTTATGCACAAGTTTGGATTCGTATTCCCCGGGCAAGGGTCACAGAAGACAGGTATGCTATCGGAACTGGCAGCCGAGCATGCAGTGATCATTGAAACCTTCGCTGAAGCTTCAGCGGTACTGTCATTGGATCTGTGGCAGATCACCCAGGAAAATCCCGAGCAGCAATTGGATCAAACCCATATTACGCAACCGGTTTTGCTTGCAGCCTCTGTAGCAATCTGGCGTTTGTGGCAGCAACAAGGGGGTAAGACACCTGATTTGTTTGCAGGCCACAGTCTGGGGGAGTACTCCGCACTGGTCTGTGGCGGAGTATTGGAATTTGCGCAAGCTGTAGAATTGGTTCACAAACGCGGTTTATATATGCAGGAAGCGGTACCTGCAGGGCAGGGTGCAATGGCGGCAATTCTGGGATTGGATGATGCGGTAATCATCCACTTGTGTGCAAAAGCAGCGCAGGACGGCATAGTTTCAGCAGCCAATATCAATGCACCCGGTCAGACCGTTATCGCAGGCAGCAAGGATGCTGTTGATCGCGCTATAGCGGCCTGTAAGGACGCTGGTGCAAAACGCGCCCTACCTCTCAATGTCAGCGTACCTTCGCATTGCGCCCTCATGATGCCGGCTGCACAACGTCTAGCGGAAGACCTGCGGGCTGTCACCTTTCAAATGCCGGCAATATCAATCGTGCAGAATATCAACGGACGCATTGCAAAAACTCCGGACGAAATTAAAAGCAATCTGCTCAAGCAGCTGTACCTGCCTGTGCGATGGACCGATTCGATCAATTACATGCGCGACTTGGGTGTCGCCAGAATAGTGGAATGTGGCCCTGGCAAGGTACTGAGTGGCTTAATCAAGCGAATACAACCAGAAATTGAGTGTTTTGGCAGCGATGATCCGGCGAGCATGATCGCTGCAGTAGCAGGGGCAACGGCTTAGTTTTACAATGTTTTTTACAAGAATGAAGCTATCGCAGAACGAACAGCAAAAAGGAGTAACACAGGATGAGTATTGCAGGAAAGCTAGCATTGGTGACTGGCGCCAGTCGCGGAATCGGCCGGGCAATTGCCGTAGAACTTGGGCAAAGGGGAGTCGTTGTCATCGGCACAGCCACAACTGCTGCCGGCGCAGAAGCAATTACAGCTTATCTCGCGGAATCCGGTATCACCGGACGTGGTTATCAGTTGGACGTGGCTTCGACAGAATCAGTGGAAGCGTTGCTCAACACTCTGGGTACCGATTTTTCCATGCCTGAAATCCTCGTAAACAACGCGGGTATCACCAAAGATAATTTGCTGATGCGCATGAAAGAAGAAGAGTGGGGAGACGTGATTAACACCAATCTCAATTCACTGTATCGTCTTTCCAAAATATGCCTGAAGGGGATGACTAAAGCGCGCTGGGGCAGAATTATAAACATCAGTTCTGTTGTAGCTTCCAGTGGCAATGCGGGTCAGACAAACTATGCAGCTTCCAAAGCAGCTATCGAAGGATTCTCTCGCTCGTTGGCACGGGAAATTGGTTCACGCGGGATAACAGTCAACTCCGTGGCCCCCGGATTTATTGATACCGACATGACGCGTGCCCTGGGCGAAAAACAGATTGAAACTTTGTTGAACCAAATACCTTTGAGTCGATTTGGCAAGGCCGAAGAAATTGCTGCCGTTGTGGGGTTTCTTGCATCCGAGTCAGGTGCTTATATTACGGGTGAAACAATCCATGTTAACGGTGGAATGTATATGCCGTAAGGCATTAGATATTATGCGTAAGCTATTGATAAATAATTTGTTTAACATAGATAAGGGAATTATTTTCCAGTTAAAGATTACAACCTGAATAAAATACATGTAAACTTGCGCTTTGGGTTATCTCGGTTGATCAAAAAACAACCAATCATAATCAGAAAGCAATATTTAAAATAGTAACTAGGAGCTAATAATAGTTATGAGTAGCATTGAAGATCGCGTTAAGAAAATTGTCTGCGAACAGCTTGGTGTTAAAGAAGAGGATGTAAAATCCTCCTCCTCATTTGTAGAAGATTTGGGCGCTGATTCTTTGGATACTGTGGAATTGGTTATGGCTCTGGAAGAAGAGTTTGAAACTGAGATCCCTGATGAAGAAGCCGAAAAAATCACCACGGTTCAATTGGCCTGTGATTACATCAACAAAAATCTCTAACCGAATACGTGCGTAAAGAAGAAAGCTACTCCGGGCAAAACCAGGAGTAGCTTTTGTTTTTCTGGTGCTCAAAAAAAGTTAAAATTTAAGTCCCTACATAGTTCGGGAGAGATGTACTTTGAACGGTAGACGCGTGGTTATAACTGGCCTGGGTTTAGTAACTCCTCTGGGCAATGACGTTGCAACTTCCTGGGCAGCTATCAAGGAAGGCAAAAGCGGTATCAATATGATCGAGCATTTTGATACTACCGAGTTCAGCACGCGAATTGGTGGTTCAATAAAAGGATTCAATAGCGATCTGTATCAGCCGGCAAAAGATGCCCGCAGAATGGATGTATTTATTCAATACGGACTGGCTGCAGGTGTACAAGCCATGGTCGACTCCGGTTTGGATAGTATTGAATTTGAACCCGAACGGTTTGGTGTTGCCATAGGTTCGGGTATCGGTGGCATCAGCTCTATCGAAGATAATTCCGCTCTAATCCGCGATGGCAGTTATCGCAAAGTTTCGCCCTTTTTTGTGCCCGGTTCCATTATCAATATGATCGCCGGCACCTTGTCGATTAAATATAACTTGCAAGGCCCCAATATTGCCATTGTGACCGCGTGTACAACCGGTACGCACAATATTGGTGTTGCTGCCAATATGATCGCCAACAATCAGGCTGATCTGATGCTGGCAGGCGGCTCGGAAATGGCAACCTCACCATTAGGACTGGGTGGCTTCTGTGCAGCCAGAGCCTTGTCTACGCGCAATGATGAGCCAACCAAAGCCAGTCGCCCATGGGATAGGGATCGTGATGGCTTCGTGCTCAGCGACGGTGCAGGCATACTGGTGTTGGAAGAGTACGAACATGCACGTAAACGTGGCGCTACTATTTATGCAGAGCTGATTGGTTTTGGCATGAGTGGCGATGCGTTCCACATGACGTCGCCCTCAGAGAACGGCAGAGGCGCAGCACTTTGCATGCGCAATGCGCTGCAAAGTGCTGGCGTAGACATTACTGCAGTTGACTATATCAACGCTCATGGCACTTCCACACAAGCCGGCGATATCGCTGAGACCCAGGCTATCAAAACTTTGTTTGGCGGCCATGCGAAAAAACTTGCTGTCAGCTCCACCAAATCCATGATTGGTCACTTGCTTGGCGCATCCGGTGCGGTTGAAGCGATAGTCAGCATACTTAGCATTCATGATCATGTTATTACCCCGACCATCAATCTGGACAACCCCGATGACGGTTGCGATCTTGATTATGTCCCTCATCAATCCCGCGATCAGGCAGTGAATATCGCCATAAGTAACTCCTTCGGTTTTGGTGGTACCAATGGCAGCCTGGTTTTCAGAAGCATAAGCTGACTGCGCCACTCAGTAGCCCGGAATCTTCTGGAAAGTGCAAGCTTGAAAAGGTGAGTCCATGTGGATTAACGGTCAACCAGGTCAGAAGATCTCCGCCACGGATCGTGGCTTGCTTTACGGAGATGGCTTGTTTGAAACCGTGCTTATCAATAAAACGCCTGTGATGCTCGCGGCTCATATAGCGCGCCTGCAGTCCGGTTGCAAAAGAATAGGTCTTGAATATCCCGCCAGCCTGCCAGCAGAAATTGAACACTTTCTTGAGAATCAACCCAGCATTGGTGTTTTGAAAATTCTGCTTACCCGCGGCAATGGCGGTCGTGGCTATCAACCATCAGGGTCAAACCAACCGACCCGTATACTGCAGTTTCACAAACTGCCCGAAAATATCGGCCTGAACGGCAAAAATGGTATCAGAGCAGTAGTATGTCAACACCCCATCTCCACGAATTCGCACCTGGCAGGCCTGAAGCATCTCAATAGATTGGACCAGGTGCTTGCCAGCATGGAGCTTGGCAATGAATTTAATGAAGGGCTAATGCGCACGGAAGATCATCTGCTTATTGAAGGTACCCGCAGCAATGTATTTTTGGTTGTGAATAATAAACTATTGACACCGGACCTGTGTACGGCAGGAGTAGCCGGAGTCATGCGGGCATACCTGCTTGAGCAGTTTGCTCAGCAAAGTTCTATATTGGAAATCCGCGCAATTTCTATGACAGAAGTACACAACGCTAGCGAGGTATTCGTTTGCAATAGCGTTTTTGGCATTTGGCCAATAACACAGCTTCAATTTGAGGACAGGATATTAGCCTGGCCTATCGGTCCAGTGACACGATTTGCTCAACAATGCTTGTTTGAAGAGTTCGCTATATGAAAGCCGGGAAACTGCTGACAGGTTTTGGTCTACTGGCCATAGCGATGATAATTGTAGCGGCTGGCGCGGTTATGCTTTTGCGTGACTATGTGCAAAAACCGATGGCAGTTACACAACCCGAGCTGATCACGGTTGTAGCTGGCAGTTCTTTGCAACAGGTGAGCAACAGATTGTCAGCTCAGGGGTTATTGGAGATGCCAGTCGCACTGGTTGTCTGGGCTAGATACCAAGGCCTGGCGGGATCCATCAAAACGGGCGAATATGAACTGTTTCCCGGTATTACGCCTCAGGGATTGCTGGACTTACTGGTATCCGGTCGCAATAAACAGTATCCATTGACGCTGGTCGAAGGCTGGACGTTCCAACAGGCACTTAACGCAATCTGGCAAAGTGAGAAAATTACCGTAAGTCTGCGCGATCATTCCGCGGATGATATTGTTGGTTTGTTGGGCGATGACATTCCGTTTCTGGAAGGTTCAATTTTCCCGGACACCTATTTTTACACTGCCGGAACAACCGATCTGACAATTCTGCAACGTGCCAGGCAGCGCCTGCAAAACGTTCTGGCAGAGGAGTGGGCTCAACGTCTGGGAAGTTTACCGTATGACTCACCTCTCGATGCCTTGATCATGGCTTCAATCATCGAGAAAGAATCCGGCCTGCATGCGGAGAAGCAACGCATCGCAGGCGTGTTTGTGCGGCGGCTTGAAACCGGTATGCGTTTGCAGTCAGATCCCACCGTTATATATGGAGCGGGAGAGAACTACACTGGCGTTATCCGCAGGAGCGACTTGAATACAGAAACACCTTTTAACACCTATCGTATCAACGGCCTGCCTCCGACTCCTATTGCTCTGTCAGGTCGCGCCTCCATTCGTGCCAGCCTGCATCCGGAAGATGGAACCTATTTATATTTCGTTGCCAGCGGCGATGGTGGGCATTATTTTTCCAGCACTCTGGAAGAACACAATGCCGCCGTACAACGTTATTTGCGCAATCCTGAAAATCGCGTAAATCCTGCTACTATTGAAAGCAACAACTAATAAGCTTTCGCACCCATAAGCGAGTTAACGATAAGATGTCAGTTTCCAATTCAGGCAACAAAGCAAGATTCATCACGCTTGAAGGTATTGAAGGGGTTGGCAAAAGTACTAATCTCCAGTTCATTACCCGTTGTCTCGATGAATTCGGCATAACCTGGACTGTCACGCGTGAGCCTGGTGGCACACCTTTAGCAGAGCAAATTCGAAAACTGTTGCTCGATCAGCATCAGGAACCGATGGCGGAAGTGACGGAGCTGTTGTTGATCTTTGCAGCTAGAGCTCAACATCTTGCGCAAGTGATAGAACCGGCACTTGCCAGCGGTGGCTGGGTTGTCAGTGACAGATTCACGGATGCCACTTATGCCTATCAGGGAGGCGGACGCGGTTTGAACAGCGAAACGATTTCCGCACTGGAAAATCTGGTACAGGGAGAACGGCGGCCTGATCTGACACTTATCCTGGATCTTGACCCGATTGCCGGATTGGCGCGCGCTAAGAAAAGGGCGAATCTCGATAGATTCGAACAGGAGGAGATCAGTTTCTTTACGCGAGTCAGGCAGAGCTATTTACAGCGGGCCGCAGCCGAACCTGATAGATGTGTAGTAATTGATGCCAGTAAACCTTTGCCAGAAGTACAACGCAATATTAAAGAACAGCTGATCAAATATTTGGGTCATTAAACCAAAAGCCAATATACAGACGGCCAATGATAATATGGGAATAACAAATATTTACCCCTGGCAGCAGGAACTCTGGCAATCCATGGCGCAAAGATATGCGCGCGGAAATCTGGCGCATGCCTATTTGCTCGTCGGAGAGCAGGGGATAGGTAAGCGGGAGTTTGCTATTGGTTTTGCGCAGTATTTGTTGTGCACTGCGAGATCTGCGTCTGCAATCTGTGGTCATTGCAAAGCGTGCGACCTGAACAGCGCGGGTACCAATCCTGATTTATTTTTTATCGGACCAGAGGAAGGTTCTGCCGCAATTAAAATCGAGCAGATTCGCCAGTTAGGCAAATTTTCTCAACAAACCGCTCATGGTTTCGGTAACCGCGTCATCATTATTTCTCCCGCAGAAGCCCTGGGTCCTGCCGCCGCCAACTCGCTGCTGAAAGTTCTGGAAGAACCCCCGACAGATACTTTCTTTCTGCTTATTTCACACCAACCTGGTTTGTTGATGCCTACAGTCAGAAGTCGTTGTCAGCCGCAAGTTATGCCTGTGCCGACAGCGCAGGCATTAAGTATCTGGCTGCAGGGAGTGGTTCCACCCGCTACCAGTAAGGATGATATGCAGGGCGCTATGCTGATAGCGAAGGGCAGGCCGCTGATTGCGCTTGCAGCGTTAGCGAAAAACCTGCCCGCCCAACGCAAAGGTGTCCTGCAGGCACTTAGCCTGCTCATGCAAAACCGGATACAGCCGGTAGAGTTAGCAAAGCAACTGGATAAATCGGATCGCCAGGACGTATTGAGTATTTTGTTAGTCAGTCTGGCGAACCTGATTCGCTTCCAGAGCAGCGCAGAACAGCGCTACATGCAGAACGAGCCAGAGTTACAGGAATTGGCAACAATCGCGGGTATTACACCCGCCAATGGGTTACAGCAAAGCCGTACTTTATTGAAACTTTATGAGATACTCAACAATCATAAGCGCTTGCTGGACAGCACCTCAAACCCGAATCCTCAATTGCTTATGGAAACCAGTTTGATAGCGTGGCAGCAATCCATGGCGCATTTGGCAAAAGCAGGGGTGACGGAGAGTTAATGTCCTTCGCAGACATATTAACACTGGATGAAAAACCGGTTCGCCCGGCAGGTCATGGCATATTGTCTCTGACTATTCGAGACAAGGCCGTATTGTATGCGGCTTATATGCCTTTCATAAAAAATGGCGGCTTGTTTATTCCTACCAGTAAAAACTTCGTACCGGGAGACGAGGTATTCATGCTGTTGAAGTTGATGGATGAAGCCGACAAGATTCCTGTTGCGGGTACGGTAGTCTGGATTACTCCCAGAGGAGCACAAGGCAATCGAGCGGCAGGCATCGGCGTTCAGTTCAACGATACTGAAGGTGTGGCACGCAGCAAGATAGAGAGCGTGCTGGCAGGGCAATTGAATTCCGACAAACAGACTCACACTATCTAAGCTATATCGTAGATATAAACATTTACATTACTGGTACTAAATCATGAATATCACTTTTAGCTTACTTACATATCGCCAATTCACAACATTGATTGCTTTGGTGGGCATGGCGATATTGTCTTCCTGTGGCCAGGAAAATCATGCTCAGATTACTGACACCGCTGATAGCAATAGCACAGAATTGCATTTGCTGGATGTTTACAAGAGTCCAACCTGCGGTTGCTGCCAGTTCTGGATTGATCACGCAGACGCGTCCGGGTTTCAATCAACCATCCATCATCCGCAGGACCTTACTCAAGAGAAATTGCAGCGCGGTATCGGTTTTCAATATCACTCCTGCCATACCGCAGTATCCGAGGATGGTTTTGTTTTTGAAGGACACATGCCTGCAAAATTGATCCATCAATTTCTTGCGGAAGAGAAGCAGGACGGCGTAATAGGTCTGGCCGTGCCTGGTATGCCTATCGGCAGTCCTGGCATGGAGGTCGGCACACAGTTTTCCCCTTATGATGTATTGCTCTTGAAGGACGATGGCAGCAGTTCAATATACAAACATATCGCTACAGCAGCTGAGCAATATTGACCGCAGCTTGCTGGCAAATTTTTTATAACGAAAAGATCTAGTCGAGCATTTTGTCTACGGTGATGGCAATAGCCAGCGCCGCAGTCAATCCCGGTGATTCAATACCAAATAACTGCACCAATCCGGGAATGCCATGGACAGCTTCTCCCTGAATGACAAAGTCTTTGAACTCATTTTTTCCCGGAGCCTGCAGTTTGGGACGGTAACCCGCAAAATCCGCCTGTAAATCTGCGGCTGTGACCGATGGCAGATAACGCTGGATTGCATTGGCGAACATTGTCCGCTTCTTCGTATCCACGCGATAATTCAACGTATAGGTATATTCCACATCGGGTCCAAATTTCAATTGACCGCCGATATCCAACGTCGCGTGAATCCCCAAACCGGTATGGTTTTCTTCCGGCATAGGGTACACAAGATGTCTGACAGGTGATTTTCCGCGCAAACTGAAATAACTACCCTTGCACAGAAATAATGGGGGAATGTGATCTGGCGCAACGCCTTCGATGAGTGCCGCTAACGCCTGCGCCTGCAATCCTGCCGAGTTGATCAGTTTCTCGCAAACAAATTTATATTCCTCCTGATTACCTGCCTCACCGCATCGGCAAGTCACTAAAAAACCTGCCGACGTTCTTGCAACGCTTTCAACGAAACTGTGTGTGGCAAAAATTGCATCTGCAGCTTCGCAGTGCTGCAAAAGTTTCTGCATGAATGCATGACTATCAACGATACCGGTATCAGGAGAATAAAGCGCGTGATCAGCTAACAAATGTGGTTCGATTCCCTTAATCTCCTTGCGGTCCAGATAAAGTAGATTGGTAATGCTATTTGACTGCGCATTGCGATGCAGACTTTCCAGCTGCGACAACTCACTCTCTGTGGCAACAACGAATTTACCAAGCCTTTTGTGGGGCACAGAAAAAAGATTGCAGAATCTATAAATCAGGGAATTGCCTTCGAAGCACAACTGCGCTTTCAGGCTACCGGGAGGGTAATACAGGCCAGCATGAATAACTTCGCTATTGCGACTGCTGATCTCCTGACCCGGCAGTGCGTTCTGTTCAAGCAACAGCACACTGCCTGGGGGATAAGAGCGATTGGCTGACAATTGCCGCGCAATTGCCAGACCAACGACACCGGCTCCAACCACGCAAACGTCAAAATGATCCAAGGTTCAGAACCTCACGCAGGTTGGTTAACGGTGCTTTTAAACGCAGGTTCTAGAACGCGGATGCACCACCGACGCTGCGCGGATCTGAAGTAGCTTCCAATTCAGCACCGTTTACTTTGATGGAATTGGCATCACCTAAACCAAATCCACCCGCACGTAAACCGGCGTGTCCCATCTCAGTGAGTTTCGCAATCACTTCATCACTGAATGCGCCAGTCTCATGCCGCACCTGGTCGGGCAACCACTGATGGTGAAAGCGTGGGCTGGCCACAGCTTCTTCCGCGCTCATGCCGTGATCCAGAACATTCAACACCACCTGGAATACGGTATTGATAATAGTTGATCCGCCCGGAGAACCTGTCACCAGAACAGGCATACCGTCGCGTGTGACTATTGTGGGCGTCATGGAACTGAGCATACGTTTGCCCGGTTCAATCTTGTTGGCTTCTTCACCCACCAATCCGTAACTGTTCGGCACATTGGCTTTGGCTGAGAAGTCATCCATTTCATTGTTAAGCAGGAAACCTACCCCCGGCACTACAATTTTGTTGCCGTAACCCAGGTTCAACGTGGTCGTGACCGAAACCGCCATCCCATCGCCATCCATCACGGAATAATGGGTGGTCTCGGTGCTTTCCTCAGGCCAACTGCCAGCTGCAATATCTTCGCTGCGAGAGGCCTGTTGTGGGTTGAAGCTCTGAAAACGCTCGCTGGCATAGTCTTTCGCAGTCAGTTTCTGTAATGGAACGGGGTAGAAATCAGGATCACCCAAATGCATTGCTCTGTCCGCATAAGCGCGACGCTGTGCTTCCACCATTAAATGAATCGTTTCTGCGCTGCCCCAGCCAAGCTCGGCAATATCGTGGGGTTCCAGCATATTGAGCATCTGTACTAACAATACGCCGCCAGAGGAGGGTGGGGACATCGACCAGATGTCGTAGCCGCGATAAGTACCATGTATGGGTTCGCGCCAGATTGGTTCATAGCCAGTGAGATCTTCGTGTGAGATCAAACCGCCGTTGCGTTGCATTTCCGCTACCAGTAAATCTGCCGTCTTGCCCTTATAGAAACCATCACGGCCATGCGCTGCGATCAATTTAAGGGTCTCTGCCAGATCCTTTTGCACCCAGAGATCACCCGCTTGATAGGGTTCGCCGTTTTTACTGAAAATGGCCAACGAAGCCGGGTAGCTGCGCATGCTGCCGAGTACGCGACGGAAATCTTCTGCCAAATCATCATTCAATGCGAACCCTTCCTCAGCAAGGCGTATTGCCGGCGCTAACACGACTTCTCTGGACATGGAACCATAACGGTCCAACGCATCGAGCATACCTGCCACAGTACCGGGCACACCTGAGGAGAGCAGACTGCTGACCGACAGGCCTCTATCTACATCACCGTTTGCATCCAGAAACATATCCCGGGTAGCGCCCAGTGGTGCTTTTTCCCTGGCATCCTGAGTCACAACGCTGCCATCAGGCAATTTGATGACCATAAAACCACCGCCACCAATATTGCCGGCGGAAGGGTAGGTGACGGCCAGCGCGAATCCCACTGCGACAGCTGCGTCCACGGCATTCCCACCCTGGCGCATGATTTCCACACCAACATCGGAGGCCAGTTGAGAACGTGAGCTGACAGCACCATTGCTTCCTGTAACGGTATTGGCAAAGGTAGATGGAGCCAGCAGTGCGAAACTGAGAATGACTGTCAGCAAGCTGTGGACAGATCGGCTAAACCCGGATAAGCAGACCATGCAAATTACTCCTGAAGTATTAATATTCATCTGGGCTTAATCCTACCAAAACCGCAGGCATTAGTAAGCCTTTCTCTGATCTTGCAAACCACCTTCCCCCACTTATAACCTCGCATGCGGCTGTTATGTATCGGGCATTTCTGGGATCATGCCTACATATTGGGCAACTTAGTTTACACAGACGCCAAAAGGATGACATTTAATTGACCGACTTTGATTATGATTTATTCGTGATAGGTGCTGGGTCTGGCGGTGTACGCGCCAGCCGTATTGCCGCCGGACTCGGCGCACGGGTTGGCGTTGCGGAAGAACTATACATGGGGGGAACCTGCGTCAATGTCGGCTGTGTCCCGAAAAAATTGTTCAGCTATGCGGCGCATTATCATCACGACTTTAAAGATAGCCAAGGGTTCGGCTGGCAGTTTCCTGCGCCGCCGAAATTCGATTGGCAGCATCTGCTGCAAGCGAAAAATACCGAAATCAAACGCTTAAACGGTATCTACGATGGGATGCTGGAAAGGGCTGGTGTCACCGTTTACAAAGCACACGCCGTTTTAAAGGACCAATATACTGTCGCTGTCGGTATGCAGGAACTGCGCGCTAAAAACATATTGATTGCTACTGGTGGCTGGCCATTCGTCCCGGAGGTGCCAGGTCATGATTTGGCAATCACATCCAACGAACTTTTCACCATGGCAAGTCTGCCTCGATCAATTCTGATTGTCGGCGGTGGCTATATTGCGGTTGAGTTTGCCGGCATCTTGTCTGGCCTTGGCGTCAAAACCACATTATCGTACCGAGGCGCACACATATTGCGCGGTTTCGATGTGGAGGTAGCCAAACTTTTCACCGATGAGCTTTGCAAATACAGCGAACTAAAATGTAATACAGATGTGAAATCCATCTCCCATAACGACCCCGACGATAAATCCGAACCATACCGTGTGTGTTTCAAAAATGGGGACTCGGCAAACTACGGCGCTGTTTTCTACGCGACTGGCCGCAAACCGAAAACGGAAGGACTGGGGCTGGAGAAAGTGGGCGTCAAACTTGCAAACAATGGTGCAGTGATCGTCAATGAGCATTTCCAATCCAGCGTCGCAAATATCTTCGCAGTAGGCGATGTGATTGATCGCGTGGCATTAACACCAGTTGCACTCGCCGAAGGACAATTACTTGCTCACAGATTGTTTGGTGCAGCCGGAAAAGAGATGAACTATGAAAATATTCCTACTGCAGTTTTCAGTCAACCGAATATCGCCAGCGTTGGCAAAACCGAAGAAGAAGCACGCGAGCAATGTAAGAATCTGCTGGTTTTTAAAAGTCGATTCACCCCATTGAAGCACACGCTTAGCGGCAACAGTGAAAAGACTTTTCTAAAAATGCTGGTCGATAAAGAGACCGATAGGGTGCTGGGCATTCACATGATGGGACCTGAAGCCGGAGAGATCATTCAAGGTTTAGCTGTTGCGGTGAATGCTGGTGCGACTAAGACTCACTTTGACATGACGCTGGGAATTCATCCAACAACAGCTGAGGAATTCGTCACGATGCGAACTCCTGAGCCACAGTAAAATTTACCTGCGTTACTGTAAGATAAAAATGCTCACAGTAACGCAGTATTGCACATAATCAGACCGGCAAATCATCCGGCACCACATCAACCTTGCTTGCCATCGTGCCCTGTGGTGGCTCATACCAGCCTGGATCACCGTCCAGTTGATCACGCACTTTCATCAGCGTAAACATACCGCCCATTTCCATTTTCCCATAGGGTCCATTACCCATCATCATGGGCAGTGTGTTCGCAGGTCCGGGCATATGTCCGGCATCCGTATGCACCTGATGCTCAGCCATACCATGTTCACCCATTGCCATATAACCAGGTATCAACGCTCTAATTCTGCTTGCCACGTCGCTTTGGTTAACACCAATGGTGCTGGGGAAATCGTGCCCCATGGCATTCATTGTGTGGTGAGACATATGGCAATGAAAAGCCCAGTCCCCCGGCACCGCGTTGAATTCCATGTCACGAGTTTGTCCTACCCCGACAATCTCAGTCACTTCCTTGCGCCACTGATTCTGAGGCCAGCGTCCTCCGTCGGAGCCGGTGATTTCAAACTGCACCCCATGCAAATGCATAGGGTGATTCCACATAGACAAATTACCCACACGAATGCGCACGCGCTCGCCAGTCTGCGCCACCATCGAATCGATAAATGGAAACACCTTGCTGTTCATAGTCCACAAATCAAACTCCTGCATGACCATGGGGTCTGGGCGATAAGTGCCGGGATGCACTGCCCAGTTGTGCAGTAACACAGCATAGTCTCTATCCACTAACGGAGTTAGCGGGACACGTGGGTGAATGATGAACATACCCATCATGCCCATCGCCATCTGTACCATTTCATCCGCATGCGGATGATACATATGCGTGCCGTTTTGCTGCAGTGTGAATTCATAAACGAAAGTTTCGCCGGGCAGAATAGGAGGCTGCGACAAGCCCGTCAGGCCATCCATACCGCTGGGTAATAACAAACCATGCCAATGCATGCTGGTATGTTCCTTGAGCCGGTTTGTGACGTAAAAGCGAACTCTGTCTCCCTCAACGGCCTCAATAGTAGGGCCGGGGGTACTGCCGTTGTATCCCCATGCTTTCACTTTCATGCCGGGTGCAAATTCGTGCTCCACCTCTTCCGCTATCAAATGAAATTCCTTTACGCCATCTCGCATGCGCCAGGGCAGGGTGCGTCCGTTAGGGGTAATAACGGGTGTATATGATGTTTCTTCGTTTTGCGATGTGTTGGTGTTTTCAGCCGCCTGACTTGATCTTGCCCCTGCCAAAGAAGAAACAAGCAATCCGGCGGCACTGCCCAATAATAATTCTCTACGCTTGAATTTAATCATGATGCTGGTGCTCCTGTGGCTGCGAATCTGTTTGAGGGATGCCATTGATGACATCAGGATGCATAAAGGTTTCGCCAGTGGCGGCGGCCAGCGCGGAGCGCGCCAACCAATACGCTGCCAGGGAATCGACATGCGCCAATTGCACTTCCAGTTGTTGTTGTTTAAGCCGCAATAGACTGAACGTATCCAGGAGCATGAAATTGTATTCCTGTAATCCCAATGCCAGGATCTGCGTGTACTGAGGAATTTCGACATCTTGTAATTGTCGTGTTTGTAGATAGCTGGCATTGACCGCCGCAAGAGACTGATTAATCTGCTTGTCTATCTGTTGCACTGTCAACAATTGCTGTGCCTGTGCACTTGCTATCCCGGATTCGGCCAGTTGCCTCCTTGCCTGACCTTGATCGAACAATGGAAGCCCGAAACCAAGTCCCACTCCATAATTTTCAGCACCGGAAAATTCCCGCTCCGAATGCAGACTGAACTCGGATTGTTGCAGCAACGAATAACGCCTGCTCAATGCCAATTGCTGCTCACTTTGCAAAAGACGCTGCTCAGAAATGCGAACTTCAGGACGACGTGCAAGACTGCTTTCCAACAATATCTCTGCTGCGAAATTGATGTTTTGTTCCGGTAATTCAGGCAACGCGTTAACCAGAAGCAGTTGGGCATTGGCAGGTAAACCTAAACTCTGTTTGAGAGAAAGCCGGGACTGAAGCGCTGCGGCTTCCGTCTGCCATAACTGCCGTTGCCGTCTTTGTAATTCCCCGGCGTGCTGCAACCGCTCCAATTCGCTGATATTGCCAGCTTCGAACATAAGTCTGGCCAGTTCATCTGTTGCCAGGGCGGCATCCAGATTAATGCGGACTACCTCAGCGCGCTGTAAATCTGCCAGTGCGTGATAGTAATCCTGCAATACGTTATCGAGATTAACCTGTAAGACCTGTAGCAGATGCCATTGCGCTTCCAGAAGAGCCTCTCTGGATAGCTGCATGCGCATGGGACGCGTTAACCAATCGAGCAGACTCTGGCTCACGCCAAGATCGAGTTGCCAGCGTCCGCCCCCTTCAGGCCTCATGGCACCTGCGAAAAGACCTGGATTGCTCAGCATGCTTGCCTGCATCTCTCGCGCATTAGCTATGCCAAATTCTGCTAGAGCTGACGTAATTACAGGACTATTCAGCAAAGCAATCTGCTGAGCTGCAGCTGGTGAAAGTGGTTCCGCAAGCAACGCTTGCAATGCATTTGCCTCTGCGTCTCGTTCACCTGGTACACCAGACAAGCGCAAATCGGTCAGTGCCTGCTCAAGATGCGGGTGCGTTTGGTTCAACTCAGCCTGTATGGCGTCGTAATCAGGCAGGGGCAGGCTGGTACACGACTGCATTAGCAGCAACCCGGTGCTGAACGCAGACGCCGTCGCACCGCCCTTCAAATAGCGGAAAAATGGATCCATAAACATGGAAAACCTCACATAAAATATATATTAATCAAGCATTTAAGCTATAAGCTTAATGTCAGACCAGATTAAGAATATTTCGGAGGTCTTAGGGGATTTTCAGGAATATTGCTAATTTCAGCAGCAGCAGGGGCAGCTATAAAGGCGTTTAAAGCTACTGCTTGTTCTTCGGCATCCGGCACGTTGCTCATAGGCTGAACGCCGTGACAATTGCCATTACAGTGCTCAGAGGTTATATCCGGACGCGAATCCAGTGTTTCGGGAGTTTCCGACGAAGACATAATGAATGGAGGTGTGTCTCCGTGACAATCGGGCATGGCAGTTTCCTGAATGGCTGAGACTTCAGCTACAGAACCTGCAACAGAATCTACCAAGTCGCAATGCAGCAGTGCGCTGGCTAGTGACTGCCCGGGCAGCCACAGGGCCAGCAATAATATATAAATCTGTCGCTTGGTAATCATGCCGGAAGTTTCGCACGGCGGGCGGTAGCAAAACAAGCGGATAGCTTCAGCACAATTAATTGATACATGAGAAGGGTTATTCTGGATTCTATAATCTTGATTAACTATTAAATTTAACTATTTGAATATTCAGCTATATATCAAATACTAATGCTAATATTTGCATATTCTACTATTTCCGGTAATAAAGATTACCGGAAATAGTAGAGCAAGAATCATCCAATGGTTTAGCGCTCCCCTTCGTGTACCTAACACCAGTCTGAATTGATTAATGTAAACCGTAACCAATATCAGGTTCTGAAGTTGGTTGAAGTAAGCCGCAGACAGCCGTCTCAAAAAAAGCATTGACATGCAACACCTAAGTGCTAATTTGTACGCACCATGCTATTTTATTAGCACCTCTAGACCCAGTGACTTGGATCTGAAAATACGATGACTGTTCTGCTGGAGATTGCCATGGATAACGCACTCGTTCTGAGCACAATAGTCACCCCTGTGGCACTGCTGGATCTGTTGCTGAAATCAGCCGCTTTACTCAGCGTTTTTGCGCTGCTTGACCGGTTGCTTGAAAAACGAGTCAGCAGCAACACCCATCACCTACTCTGGATCAACGCGCTGTTGTGTCTCACCGCGCTGCCATTTTTGCCAACACTGATCAATCACGCTACGTCGAACATGGCGACTACAAATGCCTGGCTTGAGATCACTGTCACACCCACTTCCACCCCGGCGGGGTCGAGCACTTTCAGCTATTTGTGGCTGTGGGCCGTTTATTTTGTCCCCGTGATCTGGCTGCTCGCGAAAATGGGAGTTGCGATTGATCATCTTCGCCGCATTCAGCAACGCTCAGGACCGGTAACAAATCAGACAACCAGAGTTTTGTTATCTGACCTTCGCACGCAACTAGGTATCAAACGTAGTGTTGAATTAAGAAGTAGCCATCAAATCGATTCACCTATGTCATTCGGGTTACTGCAACCCCACATCATTCTGCCGGCACAGTCACGTCACTGGTCGCCATCGATGATGACTGACGTGTTGTTACATGAACTTAATCACATCAAACGATTGGACTGGATTACCATGATGCTGGCTCGATTTGTTGCCACCCTCTATTGGATAAATCCACTGGTTTGGTTTGCTGTCAAACGTCTGAACGATGAAGCCGAGAATAGTTGTGACACGGCAGTGCTACACGCCGGGCGCAATGATACTGATTACGCAGGGAGCCTGCTGAGTGTGGCACAAGCCTGTATTCATACCCCTAATCTCACGCGCGGTGGAGATATTCCTGCGCAGATGATGTTGGGTCGCAGCAATTTAAAAACTAGAATCCATCGCATACTTGAGGAGAACACTATGAGTACACAAGTCAACAAAAACACCAGTCATGTAAAACTATCTTGGGCTCTGATGCTATCAATCTCGGCTGTTACATTGTTTGGCATTGGTGGTGAGCGCTTTGTCTATGCACAATCCGTAAACTCATCTCAAAGCGCTGTGGATGATGAAATGATTCCGCTGCTCCACGTGGTACCTGTTTATCCAGCCAGAGCTGCTAATAGGAAGGTTGAAGGTTGGGTAAAAGTAAACTTCACCGTCACCGCAGCAGGCAATGTTGATGCACAATCCATCGACGTTGTAGATTCGGAGCCGCGAGGGATGTTTGAGACCAGTGCCAAGCGAGCAGCATCCGAATTTACTTTTAATCCAAGAATTCGTAATGGCATGCCCGTGGATGTCTCAAATGTTCAGTATGTGTTCCGCTACTCAATTTCAGATGAACCTGAGCAGCAAGCCACCCATGGAAACTTCCAGTATCACTGAGATGCTGGCACCGACCAATCGCAATCTTCACATTCGGGAGAAATATCGTTCTCCTCCAGAATGCTGAAGATAAGGTCACGCCAGGTTTCATTAGGCTGCCAGACCGAGTTCATATCAGCTTTAGCTACAGCTACAGGCACGTCTTCATAAATAACCCGGTACAGGAAGCTGAACGCGGTCGCTCTGGCGTTAATTTGACAATGCAGCAAGGTCTTGCGGTCATCACGTTGCATGGCGTCAGCAAAAGCATAGAAATCACGCGCTGTGGGGTTATTCCAGTCAACTGGGATGTGTAAATAGTCCATACCCAACCCTTTCACTATCTGATCTGCATTCGGCACGGCATTCGGGTTGTTGCTGAAAGCGATATAAATGACTCGCTCAAAGCCATTGTCGCGAATTGCCTGAAACTGTTCTGCCGTTGGCTGGCCTGCGCTGGCGAAATTGGGGCTGTACTCCCGATAGTTTGTGATACCCACGAGTGATGCAGCTCCTTGCGCTTGCGCTGCAGTGGCGGCTAGCGATACCAATAGCGTCATAATTACCCTGCCTGCTTTCATTCTGCTTACCCCGGATTCAGGATTGTCGATGAGAATTACACGTGCGGCGTAATCATAAATCCACCCTTCTCTATTGGCAAATGCAACCAATGGTGCCTAACCCTGTCAAAGGCTACACAGCGCCCCCATAATGGTGAATAATCCATGCCAACAATCCGATAGCGAAAAGCAATATGTCAGCCAGCAAGCCGCCCAGTGCATTATTCGACACGCTTGAAGAAATGCCCAATCCCTTCCGGGAACCTGCTCAATCAATAGATCATCTCACCAAACACCCTCTGGACGGAACGCTGGCAGATTACCGTCTGGCGAACGAGTTTCTCTACAGTTACCGCGGCAGCCCTGACACGTTTTCGACCTATCGCCGAGAATTGGAGCATTTCTTACAGTGGTGCTGGCTGATCAGTAAAAAGTGCCTGCGAGACATCAAGCGGGAAGACATCGAGGCATTTGTCGAGTTCACGCGCAAGCCCCCTGCTTCCTGGATCGGCGCCAAGAACGTGGCGCGGTTTATCAACCAGAACGGCGAACGCAAATCTAATCCGGATTGGAGACCCTATGTCGGCACATTGGTAAACGACAAAATGCAGTATGTGGTATCGCAGTCTGCCCTGCAGTCCCTGTTCAGTGTACTCAGTAGTTTCTTCAATTTTCTGATTCAGGAACAACACCTGGGGGCTAACCCGGTGGCGCAGATTCGGCAAAAGGGCAAGTTCATGCGCAAGCAGCAGGGGCAGGCCAAGATACGGCGTCTCTCCCCAATCCAATGGGACGTGGTTATTGAAGTAGCGACTGAGATGGCTAAAGAGGAGGCAATTGTTCATGAGAGGACGCTGTTTATCATGACTGCCCTGTATGCCATGTATCTGCGTATATCCGAGTTGACTGAAACCGAGCGCTGGGCACCGCAGATGGGACATTTCCAGCGCGATATCGAGGGCAATTGGTGGTTTCTTACAGTGGGCAAAGGCAACAAGGAGCGCGAAATCTCTGTCAGCGACAATATGCTGGAAGCTCTAAAGCGCTACCGACTGTCGCGCAACCTCCCCGCCCTGCCAACTCCCGGAGAAGCTACACCATTGATACATAAAACCCGGGGTGCAGGTGGTATAACAAGCACGCGACAGATTCGCGGTATCGTGCAGGAGTGCTTCAATCGCGCAGAGGCGAAATTGAGGAAAGAGAACAATCCCGAGGAAGCCGACCGTCTGGCCACGGCCACAGTGCACTGGTTACGCCATACCGGCATTTCGGAGGATGTAAAACACCGCCCTCGGGAACATGTACGAGACGATGCCGGTCATGGGTCCAGTGCAATTACCGACCGATACATAGATGTTGAGCGGACAGAGCGTCACGCCTCAGCGCGAAACAAGCTTATCAAGCCTTAAATATAAGGCGCACGGCTTGACAGCACGACTGAAAACGTAATATCAAGAGATCGAAACATCCACGAAGTAACAATGCGGGGCACTATGACAAATCCTGGCTTGAGAAATATTTGGCAGAAACCGATTAACAGGATGATTGCAGCTACAGGACTGGCATTTACACTTGGCCTGACTGGGACTCTGATACAAGCACAGGATAGTGATGTTGATTTACCCGAATCGCTGAATATCGACACCCTTTATACCGAATTCCAATCAGAACCTGTCTACGGCCGCACCGCTGTCGAGCTTCTTAAACAACTGGAAGAAAAGCACTATGCCCGCATAGTCGTTAATGACGATTTCTCTGACCGTCTGTTTAACAAATTCATTGAGGGGCTGGACAACTCCAAACTGTACTTCGTTCAGGAAGATCTGGATCGGCTCACCCGCTTCCGCTATTCACTGGACGACACATTGAAAAGCGGCAGCATCGACCCGGCTTTTGAAATTTACAATGTCTACCACAAGCGCGTATTGGAGCGTCTGCTCTACGCCGTTGATTTTGTCGAAAACGATTTAGAAAACGAAGATTTCACTCTAGATGAAAGTTTCGTAATCGATCGTGAGGATGCACCCTATGCCAGCTCAACTGCCGAGCTTGATGATTTTTGGCGTCTGCGCCTGAAGAACAGCGCTCTCAGTCTGAAACTGACAGGCATGGAGATCGACAAGGTTGAGGAACGCTTGAGCAAGCGCTACCGAAACCAACTCAGCCAGGTAAGCAAGACAAACAGCCGCGATGTTTTCCAGGCGTATTTGGCCACCGTCGCCAGCACCATGGATCCGCATACCAGCTATTTTTCGCCACGCGACTCTGAAAACTTCAATATGAATCTGCGTCTTTCCCTGCAGGGAATTGGCGCGCAGCTTACCAGCGAAGATGAGTACACCAAGGTTGCTGAAATCATCAAGGGCGGCCCGGCTGACCAGGGCGGCGAATTGAAAGCAGGCGACAGAATTATCGCTATTGCTCAAGGCAACGAAGGTGAAATGAAAGACGTCGTCGGCTTGCGTCTTGACGATGTTGTTGACCAGATTCGCGGCGAGAAAGGCACGCAAGTGCGTCTCAGTGTTATTCCGGCCGAAGCAACCAGTGAAGCTGGAGCTAAAGTGATCAGCATCATCCGCGATGTCGTGAGACTGGAAGAGCAGGCAGCCAGAAAAGAAATCATTGAGGTGCCTTTCGAAGGCTCAACCTACAAAGTTGGCGTCATCAAATTGCCAACTTTCTATTTCGACTTTGAGGCAGCTACTGCAGGCGTTCCGGATTTCAAAAGTTCAACCAGAGACGTCAAGCGCCTGTTGGAAGAGTTAAAGGATGAAGGTGTTGAAGCGGTTGTCATGGATTTGCGTGACAATGGCGGTGGCTCACTAAACGAGGCCAGCGACATGGTTGGCCTGTTCATCGATTCCGGTGCTACCGTGCAGATTCGTTATTCCGGCCAACGCAATGGTTTCGTGCGCTCGTTTGCCAATAGCAATCCGGAGGTAACTTATGATGGGCCGCTGGCAGTATTAGTGAATAGAGCCAGCGCTTCCGCATCGGAAATTTTTGCCGGCGCCATTCAGGATTACCAGCGCGGTATCGTGCTGGGTGGTCAGACTTTTGGCAAAGGCACCGTGCAGGAAATCATTCCGATGGATTATGGTCAGGTTAAACTAACACGTTCGAAATTCTATCGAATCTCCGGGGCCAGCACACAGAATCGCGGCGTGCTGCCTGATATTTATTTCCCCGACCGCTACGACGCTATTGACGAAATGGGTGAGAGCAATCTGGATGGCGCTCTGCCCTGGGATACTGTGCGCCCCGTAGAGTACAAAACCTATCATCAGATCAAGCAGATTCTGCCTGCACTGCAAGCGCGTCATGAAGAGCGAATTGCCGAGAACCCCGATTTCATTTATCTGGCACAACAGATTGCACGAACGAGAGCGATGCGCGAGCGCACTACCCTGTCTTTGAACGAGGAAGTTGTGCGTCAGGAACGCGAAGAAAATCGTCGCGCTGCTTTCGATGCCAATAACGCCAGACTGGTTGCCAAGGGCTTACCCGCGGAAGTCTGGGAAGAGGAAGAAGAATTGAATGAAGACGCACTCAATGCCGCCGAGAATGGCGATACGTTGGCTGCTAATGAAGAAGAGGAAGCGGAAGAAGAACTTGATCCGCTGCTGGTAGAGAGCAGTCAGATTTTGGTTGACATGGCACTGTTGCTTGGCAACCCGATGGCGGCGCTACCAACAGAAAGTCATATGCGTGCTTCTACTAATCTTTAAATAGAGTAAGTATACGAATCATTCGTTCACTTGTAGAAACGAAAAGCCTTGCAAGGATGAATTCCTGCAAGGCTTTTTTTATGGCTGATTATAGATGTACTTTTCGTATAAGTAATGAATCAACTGCCCAGCCGGTACCTGAGTTTAATGACCAACTGATCACCGAGCGGGTTCTGCCAAGAGTTGTCGAACATCTCATCGAAGCTGATCATGGCGCTGCGACGATTATCCCCTTTCGTATAGACGATAAACAAATCGGACAATGGTGCGATCTGCCAGCGATATCGCAGTTGAAAATTCAACTGCGATAATCCGAAGCTATCGCTCGGGCCTGCCGGTTTTGTAACCTTCAATAAATCACGATTTTTCGTTGGCTGATCCGCCTGCAATCTGTAAAACTCGTCCTCTTTTGCTTTGATCCCTACCCACTGCAATGCCATGCTCAATTGTTGACGTGCTGTCAGGTAGTAATCGAAATTCAAATCAGCACGCCAGCCTTCAGCTTTAAATGTCGTGAAATTCAATTGCTCTTGATGCAACAACCAACCATCACGATCATCGTAAGTCACGTTCGCAGCCAAAGATATATTATCTTGCGGGCGCCAGGTTATGCCTGCATTTCCCTGCACAGCATCGCCACCAACGAATTCATCAGAAGATCCGAAACCAACATGGTAGCTAACGGGTAGCGCTGTGTTCGTTCGATAATTGATGTTGTAATTGACTCTTGCAGTTGTCGCGAATGTACCGTTACCAAAACTGTTTCTATCGTCATAGCGTTTGGGGAAATGTTGCACGCCAATGCTGACACGATCCAGATTATTCAATGTCACATCCATATTCAAAACCGGGAATGCATTATTGATGCGATCTCCGGCAGCGTTTTCTTCGTAACGCAGGAATGGACTGAAGCGAAAATTACGCACGAACCCCAGATCAGATTTCACCCATTCGAATCGATACCATGCTTCGCGGGAGTCGTTACGTTCCTGAAAACCGAAATCATTGACGTTGAAGGTTTCATCAAGATACGTCAGTTGCAGAATATGGCGAAAGCCCTGTCTCGGCGTATAGGTGATGTCTGTGAAAATACCGGCACCAGATCCCGTTTCATCAGTGTCGGTGCTGATCATTTGTCCATCGAAATTCCAGCGCCCATTGGCTGTCAGGTAATGGTAATCCACAGCATGCACCTGCGCGTCAGACTCGGGATGCTGAACCAGAGAGCCTATGTAACCAATTCCTCGGTATGCCGCGTTTTCACTGCTATCCTCGTAGATCATTCTGAATGTTGTGAAATCGCGACCATCCTGATAGAAGCGAGAACCTGCGGCTCTGAAATCGCTTTCGTCTTCCATCGCAGCCAGTACGCCATAACGCATATTGCCCAGTTGCCCGGTCATTTTTACGGCGCCCAGCAAATCGGCTGGTCTCAGTCTTTCACGCACACTCAGGTTTACACCGGGTGGAAGTTCCGGTGCTCTGGGGCGCGCACCGATACGTCGTGTATTGACAATACTCAGGCGTTTGCCATTACTTCCGGTTGATCGAGGTGTCGTGTTGAACACTTCCTGCCCTTCCTGGAAGAACAAGCGCTTTTCCGGAAAGAAAGTTTCATTCGCGGTCAGGTTTACCACAACATCATCAGATTCCGCAGAACCGAAATCCGGGTTTACCGCAGCTGTCATCTGGAAGTTACTGGACGGCCTCCAAAACACATCGAATCCCGTTTTGTAATCAGTCGAATCATCAATCCTGTCAATGGTAGACGAGGCATATGGAAACAGACTCCATTGCTGGCGCAGGTTAACATCCTGCAGTTCCAGCAAAGGGAAATTGCTCATGAAGATGGCGCTTGAATCAGGAATTGCTGGCCAGGACCAAAGTTGGTTCAGATGGGCTACCTGACGCTCTGCATAGATCCCAATCTGACGAACGCCATCTTCACGCGGCATCGCCATCTGTCCCCATGGAACAAAGAATTCGGCGGACCAACCGTTGTCGTTCTGCTGGGTCGCTCCATACCAGGCGCCATCCCACTGACTAGCATAGCGCCGCTCAGGCAGTATGGTGCCATCGGATTCATTGCCGCCCAGTGCAAGCGTCATCCAATAGCCAAACAGGCCGGCACCAGATGTATCCAGCGTAAAAGATACTTTGTCGCGGTTCAGGAAAATGTTGTCGCGCCCACTGATACGGCGCACCAAAGTTTCTGTGGGCTGTTCCATTTCCACACCGATATAAAGCCCGCGCTCAGTGTAGAAAATCCTGATATCTGTTGCGTAGGGTACTTCTGCGAGAGTTTCTGGTTCTACAACACGCATCTCACCCATGGGTGTTGCCTGACGCCACTCGGCTTCGTTAATGTCACCATCAATATTGATATCAGTTTCCGCGTGCGCGAGGCGTTGCAGGCGTAATGGTTCACCACGGCCGAGACTGACTTGAACGTCACCTATACTCTCGGGAATAACTGGTTGTGCGAACACTTCTTGTGTGAACACCGGAAAGGCAGCACAGAAAACGAAAAGTGCCTGTGCGAGGAAGATCGGGGCTACCAAAATGCTGGGCTGCAAACGACTCACCTTTTTCATGCGATTGATTTAAAAAAGAAACATGACTGAAGTGCCCCCAATTCAGCCAATGCCGGCGGGTAGCATAAACGCGCAATCTCTCTGAGTCCAGTTTTGCGGGGCATAGGTTTATATTTCCCATGTACGATTCCTACGGAAATCAGTAATATGTCAAAAACTTCTAACTCGCAGACGAGACTAAACCCATGCTGATACGAAAACTCCTGGTATGTTGTGCACTGTTAACCACGCACTGCCTGACTGCACAGACCACAATAATCACCAATGTCCAAGGCTATACGCTAAACAGTGATCGGGAGTTGATCAGCTTTACAGGAATGCAGTTTACTGGAGACACCATTGACAGACTCTTCACCTCTGAAGATGAGTTACCCATGGATGAGGACTTTATCGTGCTGGATGGCGAAGGAAACACCCTTTTGCCAGGACTGATTGACGCGCACGGCCATGTGCTCAACTATGGCTTGAGTCTGCTGCGTGTCAATATGACCGGCACGCGCACGGAGCAGGAGGCAGTGCAACGTGTCGCAGAATTTCGGGCCGCAAACCCGGAACTGGACTGGATACAAGGCCGCGGCTGGAATCAGGTTCTATGGGACAGCAACGCATTTCCTTCGGCTGCGACACTCGATGCTGCACTGGATGACACGCCCATGTGGTTCAGTCGCGTAGATGGTCACGCAGGTTGGGCAAACAGTGCTGCCATGGAACTGGCAGGTATCAATCCGGCGACACCTGACCCCGATGGCGGACAAATTATCCGTGATTCCGAAGGAAGAGCAACCGGTGTGTTTATCGACAACGCCATGCGCCTCATCACCGCACACATTCCTCCGCCTACTCTGGAAGAGCAAAAGTATGCTTTACGACGCTCCATGCACGCACTCGCGAGACAGGGATTGACCAGCGTGCATGATGCAGCAGCGTCAAGCACCACAGTTGCAGCCTACAAATCACTTCTTACTGAAGGCCCCCTGCCCGTTCGCGTCAATGTCATGTTAGCGGCAGGTGACCCGGCAATTGCTGACAGATTGGCTGAAGGCCATTTCGCCAGCGACGATATGACGCTTACGATTAACAGCGTAAAGATATCTGCGGATGGTGCGCTGGGTAGTCGCGGGGCTGCACTGATTGAAGATTACAGCGACGACCCTGGCAATCGTGGATTACTGTTGCACGCACCGGAGCGTTTGACACAGTTGATGCGTACATCCATGGAAGCAGGGTTTCAGGTGAATGTACATGCGATCGGTGATAATGCCAATATGCTGGTGCTGGATAATTTCGAGAATCTGATCGCATCGACCGACAGCAGAGATATGCGTCACCGGATAGAACACGCACAGGTTTTACGTTACGAAGATATTCTGCGCTTCAGTGAGTTGGGCGTTATCGCGTCCATGCAGGCTACACATGCTACCAGCGATAAAAACATGGCTCAGGATCGCCTTGGAGAGGTGAGGATACTTGGCGCTTATGCATGGCGGAAATTATTGGATGCTGGTGCGATTATTGCCAATGGATCTGATTTTCCCGTTGAATCCGCCAACCCTTTCTTTGGCTTGCATGCCGCCATTACGCGGCAGGATCACGATAATCAGCCCCCCGGTGGCTGGTTTCCGGAAGAAAGTATGACTCGCGAAGAAGCCCTGGCAAGTTTCACTCTGGATGCGGCTTACTCAGGACATCAGGAAGAACTGCTTGGCTCTCTGGAACCGGGCAAACGAGCAGATTTCATTCTGGTAGAACAGGATATTTTCTCTGACGCCCCTACTGAGATATGGAAAGCTACTGTTACGCAGACATGGGTAAATGGTTTGCGTGTACAGGAATAGTCTCACCACATGAGATCGTCAGGGATGGGAAAGTCCTTATAGGGATCGTCTTCGATCTGGTTGCCTTTTTGCGTTTGCAGATCGGCAACAAAGATCACATCCTCTTGGTATCGTTCTGCGATCTTATCTGCCACGGTGCGCGGCACTACAACAAAATTATCTCCCTCAGCACAGATAGCGAGAATACCGCGCGCTAACTGCTCCTGGACCATAGCGGTAACATACATCTGCTTGATCTTGCGCGTACGTGGATCAGTAAAGCTGAAACGAATATCGCCTGTGACAGTTTGCTTGCTGTGCTGCAGCATCTGCTTGACTTGCGCACGCATTGCCTTCGCGGTCAGTTCTTCCTGACGCTTGAGATTCAATAACCGATCACGCTCAATTTGTTCTGCCTTTTGCTGTTGCAGGCGCAACTGAGTTTCGTCCAACTGGGGTTTGCCTTTTTTCCTGGCGACTTTATTCTGTTTGCCCTGTTGGTATTTTTCTTTCTTGGCTTTGTCTGCGTGTTTTTTATCAATTAAACCCGCATTGAGCAATTGATCCGCCAGTGATTTAGTCATGCTGTTGTTCCTTAGCCCATTCGCTTTATCATGGCTGGGTAGCTGTTTGGAAACAGACGCGACATCCAATACAAGGTGCTGGATTTATTGCCGGTCAATATACGTCTTCGCCCCTTCCGCACTCCATTCAATATGTCTGCCGCGCAATCCGCCGGCGGAGTGCTCAGTAATTTATCAGCACCTTTGGTGAAACTTTCTTCCGTCGTATCGGCTGCTTTACAGCGACGTGCCATATTGGCGATATTCGTTTTTATCCCTCCGGGATGCACACTGACCGCGCGGACTCCTGTGCCCTCGAGCTCCGACCACAAACACTCGGTCAGCCCCCGCACAGCAAACTTGGACATGTTATAAGCCCCCTGCGTAGGGAACGACAGCAACCCAAAAACGCTGGATATATTGACAATACACCCTTCGCGTTGAGCCAGCATGATGGGCAGAAATGCCTTGGTGCCGTATAGCACGCCCCACATGTTGATGCCCAATTGCCACTCAAATTCTTCTATAGAGGTGTGTTCCACTGTGCCAACGACCGTGACTCCCGCATTATTGAAAACGAAGTGGACGGCACCGAAATCTTTCTTGACCGCCTCCGCGTGGGCAAATACTGCTTCCTGTGAAGAAACATCCAGTTGGTAGGTTCGCACCCTGCCGGTCACATTTATTGTATCGCCGGAACCTGAAGTCATTAAAGATACTGTCTCATTCAGACTCTGTTGATTGATATCGGATAATGCTATCAGAGCACCTTCCTTTGCCAACTGTATCGCCAATGCCCTGCCTATACCTGAGCCTGCCCCCGTTACCACAGCCACTTTATCTTTAAACATGTTATGTACAGCCTCCTGTTTTTTGGATCAATATGACCGCAGTTGCAGTTTGGAATCAAGCCTGAATTTCGTCTTTTCTACCGCACTGGCAACCCGTCTGTTCAGGTGACGAAAAAGTGTGTGACTTATAAATGATGGTTACTTAAACTTGAGTTATGACAGCATCCACTGAACAATCCGGACCAACCACGCAGCCCTCTCCGGACCATTCACCCCAATCTGGCAAATCCCAAAATCGCAATCAGTGGTTACGCCGCACACTGCGACTATCACAACAGGAAGCCGTCGCTTCTGCAACCATGACGGCTACAGGCGACAATTTCTTCAACGCATTTGCCATCTATCTGAACGCGACAGCCGTGCAGATGGGATGGTTGACTGCCATACCACAATTATTTGGCGCCCTGTTTCAACTGCTGTCTGCCTGGTTGGGCAATTATCTACCGCGTAAGCCATTGGTAGTGGTAACGGCAGCGTTTCAGGTAATCGTTGTAATTTTGTTGGCAGTTTTGGCCATTAGCCGCCATGAAAACTCAGTCAGTTGGTTGATCATCCTCGCTGTGCTGTATTTCTCCTGCGTCAATTTCATTCAGCCACAATGGCGGGCGTGGATGGGCAGCATCGTACCGCAACGCCGACGTGGCACTTTCTTCGCGTCCCGTACCAGACTTACCATGATGGCTTCATTGGTAATTTTTGTGGGTGGCGGCGCCTTATTAAGCTTGAGTGAACGCGCAGGCATGGTCTGGTTGGGTTTTGCTATTCTGTTTACCATTGCGGCCGTTGGTCGCGGATTTTCAAGCAGATTCCTCAGTTTGATGCATGACCCGGAACCGCGGCCACACAAAGATCGTCGCAAAGGCTTTCTTGTGACTATGCGACAACTGCGCGAGTCCCTGCACGACAAAACCTTTCGTGAGTACAGCTTGTTTGTTGCCGGCATGCAGGGAGTGGTTGCTATTTCCGCTCCGTTTTTTGCTGTTTACATGTTGCGCGATCTGCAGTTTACCTATCTCGAGTACAGCCTGAACGCCATCGCATCTATCGTCACGCAGTTCCTTACACTGAGTTTCTGGGGACGATTCAGCGATCGTTTTGGCAACCGCCTGGTGATGATCATTTCCAGTCTGGTCATTCCCGTAGTTCCCATATTCTGGATGTTGTCTCCCAATTTCTACTATCTGCTGTTGGTGCAAATGTTGTCGGGTCTGGTCTGGAGCGCATTTACGTTGAGTACAGCGAATTATCTTTACGATATTCGTCCGCATCGCAGTGACTTTGCCGTTTACGCAGCTACGCAATCGGCATTGGGCGCCAGCGCCGTTTTTCTGGGTGCAATGGCAGGCGGAATGATAGCTTCAGCAGCACCGTTTCTCGTTGCAGTGATTCCTTTTGCAGACAATATGCGTAGCCCGCTTTTCATTGTATTCATTGTGAGCACTTTGTTGCGCACTGCGGTTGCGGCCTGGTTTATACCACGCTCTGTAGAACCCAAGGTACGCAAACGCCCCAGAATTTTACAAATCATTTATCGCGTATCTCGGTTCAACGCTATATCCGGTATTTCGCTGGATTGGTTAAGTGTCACGCGCAAGCAACGTAAAAACACTGAAGACGAGGATGAAACATGAACGTTAGCAGTTCTGCAAAAGGAACCGTACTGATTACCGGGGCTTCATCCGGTTTTGGTGCAGCATGCGCAAGAAAGTTTGCGACGGATGGATATGCGTTGGTATTACTCGCACGGCGTGAGGATCGCTTGCAAAAACTGCAGGCAGAACTTAACCAGATTTGCCCGGTGCACTATCTGGCGGTAGACATTACCGATGCAGTTGCTGTTGCAACCGCGATCGCAGATTTACCCGAGTCTTTCAGCGCGATCGATGTCCTGATCAATAACGCGGGTCTGGCGCTGGGTTTGGAAATGGCTCACGAAGCCAAACTGGAAAATTGGGAAACCATGATCAACACTAACGTCACTGCACTGGTGCGCATGACACGGCTGGTGTTACCCGGAATGGTAGCCAGAGAAAAAGGGCACATTATTAACATAGGTTCCACGGCAGGAAACTGGCCATATCCCGGTGGCAATGTGTACGGTTCCACGAAATCGTTTGTGCAACAGTTCAGCCGCGAGTTGCGTGCGGATTTACTCGGCAAAAATATTCGGGTGAGCAATATCGAACCCGGCATGGCAGAGACGGAATTTTCCCTGGTACGTTTTAATCAGAACAAGGATCGAGCAGACAAAGTTTATCAAGGTGTCAAACCACTTTCAGCCGGCGATGTCGCCGATATTATTCATTGGGTTTGCAGTGTTCCGGCCCATGTGAACATCAATACGTTGGAAGTTATGCCGATTTGTCAGGCGTGGGGTCCGCTGGCGGTAGATCGGGGCTGATACCGGGGTTAATGGATAAACCTTCTGCATCCGCTTTCACACTGTTCAAAACCGGGGCATGCATCACCAGCCACAAAGCTAAAACGGTTAATGCTGTTCCTATCAATGTCGTTATCGTAATTGGTTCTGCGAACAGCAACCAAGCCATCAATGCAGTAACCGGAGGGGTCAGATATAACAAACTGGTTACTCGTGTCGCCTCACCGTCCCTGATCATCATGAACAGCAGTGAAATGGCACCAATTGACAACGCAAAAATTGACCACAACAGCGCGCCAATCATGTGTGGATGCCAATTTATTTCGCGTGTTTCAAATATGAACATGAAAGGCAGGCATATCAGTGCCGATGCGGCAAACTGAATCACAGAACCTGCCCGCAAATCGAAGCCAGGGCAGAATCGCTTTTGATACAGAGTACCAATCGTGATACTGGCCAGGGCAAAGCCTGCCAGCAACAAACTATTGACTGTCAAACCTATCAGCGAAAATTTCGCCATCACCACCAAACCAACGCCAGAAAATCCGACCACGAGTCCTACCCATTGCCGAGCTGAGACGCGTTCGGAAACCATGGCGGCAAACCAGGCTGTAAGTATGGGTTGCAACCCTACTATCAATGCTGCGAGACTGGCAGACATGCCCAATTTAACAGCAGCCCAGACACCACCTAAATATCCGGCCTGCAATAAGAGTCCTGCAATGGCGATATGCGAACTCAGTCTTAAAGAGGGCCATTTGGCCCGCCATATAAACGCGAAGGTCAGCATCAACACGAACACGCCGGTAAAACGCAGAAACAGAAAAGTCATCGGTTCCGCGTAAGGCATACCGTAGCGAGCAATGATGAACCCCGTGCTCCATAGAAAAACGAACACGTAAGGAATCAAACGATGCGATGAGTCCGGCATTTCAGATCAGCGTCTCTTTCTTGCAACCGCTATCTAAAACCTGGAACTACGAATCCAGGTATCAGAACGCTCCCAGCTTGCTGCCAGTCGCGCATCGATATCGGCGTCTTCCTTGCCCTGCGCCGTTAGTGCCTGCTTGATGCCAAACAACGCCCAGCCGTTGTGAGGATGCTCGCGCAGATCCTGCTCATACACTTCGATAGCCCGATCATAAGCACCTAATTCAATATATGCAGCGCCTAACCAATGGCGCGGCGAAAACGGCAGGGGTTCCGGTTCATCAAAATCCAGTCGGTCATACACTTCGGCTGCCTGACGGAACGCCTCAGCGGCAGCTTCCAGATTACCCTGTGTCCATTGGATCTCACCCTGCAAAATACCGCTCAAGGTGCCAAGAATATTTCTCGCTTCGTGAAACCTGTATCGAGCGGTAGTTGTTGAGGCAACGCTGTCAAGTTCCGCTTGATGTTGCAGTGCGGTTTCCATGTCACCCATTTTCAACGCCGCATAGGCCTGACCAAATTCCCAGATACCTCCGGACATCTCACCGCTTGGTTTCTCACCTACATCCAGCACTTCATCGAAGCGACCGAAGCGAATGAGTGTCATCACGTGTTGGCTGTTATCACCAATCTTGGCAAGATCTTTAGCGGCCTGTATAGCAATGCCGCCCTGACCGTCCATACTTGCGGCATACAGCAACATGCCCAGATTGTGCGTCGGGTAAATGGCGAAACCTTCTCCATACGCCGCTTTCTGGTCTGAATGCCAGGCCATGATATTGGAGCGTACTGCTTCGTTCCACAGCCCCATTTCATTCCAGGTATGGCTGGGCATATGGTTGATATGACTGGCACCCGGTATGGCTGTTGCCAGATAGCGTGCACAGGGTGCCGCCAGTTCCGGCTTCGGCGTCGACTCGGTGGCATGGATGTATAGATGACAAGCGCCGGGATGACGGATATCCCGCTCCAGAACACTTTCCAGAACAGAGTGAAGGCGTATTACGTCGGGATCATCCAGATCCCTGTAACCACGCCTTTCTTCCAATAGAAACAGCGAATCCCCATAAAGCGTCACAATGTCCAGATCATCTGGATATTTCGCAGCAAGTTCAGCCATGGCATCGGCATAGGCCTCATCCTGCACACGGCGCTGCGCCGGGTCAAAATCCTGCACGTAGCGCACACTCAGCGCTCGAATCATGTCAGCTTCTTTCGGGGTAGCTTTATCAATGCGTTGCAGAGCTTGTTGAATGGCAAAATAGGCGCGCGGTGCCGCTTGCGCATTCATCGGAGCGTTCAGATATGAACCCCACGACCAGGCTTCCCCCCAATAACAAATGGCACAGTCGAGGTCGACCAGTTGTGCTGCCCTGAATGATCGAGCGGCATCAACATTGGTGAAGGAGTACATCATTTGAAAGCCCTGATCGAAATAACGCTGGGCCTCTTCAAATTCCGAGGAAATTGGGTAATGAAAATCACCCAGCGCTGCCGGAAAATGACCGATGGGTTCTGCAAAGGAGTCGGGATAATTGATTTCCTGCGCGTGATTGCTGGCACAACCGGCCAAAAATGTGACACCGGCAAGGTAAAGGAAATACTTTCTCATGAGTGGATGCCTTTTTCTTGTTGTTAGAGATGCGGTACCTGGTACGTTTCACGCACTATACCAAAAAACCTCAGAGAAAGGATTGAGCAGGATCAGGGAATTATCAGTAAACCCCCGCACAACCCCGGCATAACTGTGCATGACAGGGTTGTGCGAAGGCTCTCTGGATTTACAGGGGTTAAATTCCGGGCTTCAAATTTCTGAATACCTCGAGCGCATCGTAGCTTTGTGTATTGCTTGGACGAACCCCCGTACCCATGCGAATCTCCATGATGATTTCGACTTCGCTGCGGCTGTCGCCCAGATACATGCTGGTGTGGTACTGACGAGTTGGACGTTGATAGGTTCGACAAGTCAGCAAACCGCAATCCTGAACAATCACAGAGCCACTGTCGAAACCAGTCTGTACCGCAGGTGTAACCTGCTCCCGATTGACCAACGTATCCCGGCTGGCAATATCAAACCAGTCGTAACCTTTTTCGATGGTCAGCTCACTGGCTCGCAACATCGCATAGTCTGTTGCCCGACCTGTGTCATCACCACGTGCCTTGAAGTTGACACGGTATTGATCTGCAGAAATCTGTCGCTCCGTGTAACCAAAACCGCTGCCATTCGCAGCGCGGTAGTCGGATTGTGACGTACAGGCGGTCAACAGTCCCGCAAATAACAAGCTGAGCAGAAAAGCTGCTTGTAAACAGAATTTCATATCGACACTTATTACGGTTTCTTTATTGATTCTTTGCATGCTTCTTCTCCTTTATAGAACTTTATCGCCAACCATTTTGAATCAGTTGATTTTCTTCATCCAGGCTCAACACGCTACCCTGCATCAGGACATCCAGCGTGCTGTCCAGTAAAGATCCGCCGCTGGCTGGTTGATACTCACCAGTCGTAAAAACGTTGCTGGCGTTGGCTGTCGCAACTACTTCCCACCCTTCTGCACTCCGGCATGCCAGGCTCTCACTGACGTGGTCGCTGAGCGAAACTGAATACTGTCGACAATGACGTTCTTGCGTATCCATAAAACTGAAATCAGGCAAAAAAATGGCATCTGCTGCAAGTGTTATGCGTTGACCACTAAGGGTGGTGTCCAACGCACTTTGCAATTCACTATGCAACCCACTATGCAGAGATGCCCAAAGCCTTCCATTTTCATCAATCGATGTGTCTGTCCCGGTTGAAAAGTTTAATAACTGCCCACTGGCCAGGCCAATAATGAGCGCCAGACTGGCAGCCAACGCAGCATGTTCGCGCAATATCAGCGTTACTTTTTGTCGGGCTTTCTGCCACTGCGACAAATAGACAACGTCAGCAGACTTACCAAGCAGTTTCATAATAGACGCTGGCATCGGCACTTCATCAATGGCGGCCGCATGCCTTCGTACCAGCGCATCCGCAGCGCTCAATTGGGCCAGACGTTCCGCCAGTGTGGCGTCCAGACGAATGGCTTCACGCACTTCTTCCATACCCTGCGCGGATAACTCCTGATCCAGGAATGCTGATAGTTGTTCATCACTTATGTGCATCGCCCTACTCCTATTCATAAGCCTGCTGGGCTTACCAACGTGAAACTGTCAATATTGCAATAACTGTGTCAGATTTCCTCTGGCCCTTGCCAACCGGCTCATGACGGTACCCACCGGGATATCAAGGGCTTCCGCCACTTCCTGGTAAGAAAGCCCTTGTACAGTCACCATACTGAGCACAAGATGCTGATCCCTGGACAACTCCTGCATGGCCTTCATTACCTGTGCCAATTCCATCTGGGCCTGCACATCTCTTTCGCCATCAATCTGGCCTGCTTCGGCAAGATCCGGTTCTACGTCCACCCCTTGCCGGGTTTTGCGTGATCGATACTCATCAATCCAGAGGTTTCTGCAGACCGTGAACGCCCATTTCGCCAGTTCAACACCTTCAGGCACACCCTTTCTCAGCAAGCGTTCGACAGTTCCCTGCAACAGGTCATCTGCATCCTGGGCTGACTGAGTCAACGACCAGGCAAAGCGTCGCAATCCTGGCAGCAGTTCCATCAACTGTTCATTCATTGATGCAAATATCTCCTTTCTTACATCATTAACGAGTGGTAGCTTATTTTATTCCGCCAGCAGGGACTTTTTTATGATTTGAACCGTCATAAGTACAACAAGCTGTTGATTTTACTATTATTGCCTTACCGAGATCGAGATGACCAAATTGGATTTAAAAAATATGCTGTTTTCCGCTCTGATTCTCAACGGAATTCCTGTTTCCGGCGCCGCACAAACCCTGCCTGGTGCCTTACCTACTGTGCAATCAACAGTCGAAAGACAGGCTACACAGGCGGCAGAAAGAGCCAGTGAGCAAGCCGTTGAACGCGCTGCCACACAGGCTGCGGAACGCGCGGCGACCCTGGCGCAAGAGCAGGCGGCGGCGCTAGTCATAGAACAGACTGCCGATCGTATTCAGAATCAGGCGGATGCTGTCAGGGATCAGGCGGTGGATCGAATTCAGAACCAGGCTGAACGGGTTCAGGGCCAGGCAGTGGATCGCGCTCAGAGTCAGGTGAATCGCGCTCAGAATCAAGTGGAGCGGACTCAAAATCAGGCTGCCGGGCGCACACAATCACAGCTGGAGCGTTTGCAGGATCTTCCGGCGCGCGCAGGGCCCGCCGTAGATAGAGGTTTGAGCCCCCGCACTGAAGGTAGTCCAATGCGGCCCCTGCCACCGCGACTGCCCATTGCTGACAGACAAGGCAACGAGGCATTCGTCGAGATTACTATAGAGCCTAATATTCGCGTACTGGAGCGCGAGTGGGTCATGTTGATCAGTGAAGCGCAACGCGAACAGTTGAATAACGAAGCTCCCGAGTTGATGCGGTTTCTGACACAAACACGACCGTTTACCGCCCTGGACAGCTACCTGTTGAAATTCAATGTGCCCCCGGATCTGGATGCCGATGACCAGATACTGCAATTGGTTCCCGAATCCCTGCGGGAGCTGATGGATCGAAATCATATCTATTCAGCGCAATCCGAAGCCATCAGCCCCCCAACAGCAGCTTTCAGCGGACTGGCTATGCCAATGCGCGCACTGTGCGAGAATCCCGTATCTGTGGGGATGATCGATTCAGCTATCGATCCATCGCACCCAGCCTTTAATCACGGCGTCACTGTATTCAACAAGCGTTTTATCGATGCAGACCTGGCAGAGCCACATGGGCATGGCACTGCCGTAGCTGGCGTGATGCTTGGCAAGGGACCCAATCTAAATCCGCTGTTGCCGCATGGCACCATCTACAATGCCTCTGTAGTCTACGAGCAGGATAATTATCACCAGGGCGCAAGCGCCATGCAATTGCTGGAAGCACTGGATTGGTTGCTAGGCCTGGATATTCAGGTGATTAATATGAGCCTGACAGGTCCTGATAACAGGATTCTTGAGCGCGGAATCAACGCGGCTCTGGCACAAAATAAAGTGATTGTCGCTGCTGCCGGCAACGCCGGACCCCATGCACCGGATTTTTATCCGGCGGCCTATCCGGGCGTCCTGTCCGCAACTGCAGTTACCGGAAATAAAGACATTTATCGGTGGGCTAATCAGGGCAAGCACATAGATTTTGCCGCCTTGGGCGTCGCTGTACCAACCGCGCGGGGAAATGGTGGTTTTGGATTTGAATCAGGCACATCATTAGCGGCGTCAGTTATCAGTGCGTTTATGGCTTGCGAATTAATTGCTCACGATAAAGATGTAGACGCTGCGATTTATTCACTACAAAATAAAGCGTTAGATTTGGGTGCAACAGGCCATGATCCTGTGTTTGGTCATGGCTTGTTGCACCCGAACTAGCATTCTTTATATTTTAGAACTTTAATTTCAGTGTCAGCGAAGCGCGATTTTCACTGTAGTCCGCGCTGCTCAGGTTTGAATTAAACGATCCGCGCTGCAGTTTGGTGACAACAGCCAGATGATCATTTAACGAGACTTCCAACCCTGCTTCCGTGATTAACTGATCATCATCACGGCGCGCACCGATTTCAGGTGTAATCCCGGTGTAGTCGCGATTCTGCAAGCGCATTCCCAATTGCAGCTCTGCATTCCTGCCAACCAGGGTAAAGCGATTGCTATAACGCAGGCGCAGCGTTTGCGCTTCGTAGGAAAAAGCATCAAAAGCGGCTTCTTCATCGTCGTAAGCCAAACCAAACACCAGAGTGCTTCGCCCTTCATTGAAGAACCAATACAAATCCACGCTTGCGCCTTCAGTGTCTGCATCGCGCAGCGCCAGACCGTCGAATGATTTGTCTGCAAAATTAAGTGCGCCACGCAGATACCACTGATCAGAAAATAGTTTTGCTGCATAGAACGAGTGCTGCTTAAGTGTCAGGAAATCATCTCCGCCCAGACTGGCATCAGCGTAATAGTAGTTGCTCCCCAGGGTGAAGCTTTCGAATTCATAACTCAGATCGCCGTACAATAAATGCAGATCAAGATCAAAAGCATCGAAGTCCTGATACCGGCTTCCGCTATAACTATAACCTGCATCCAACGCTAATCCCTCGTTCAATTGCCAGCTGAAATCGACCCCGGCATCGGCAATGGCTGCAGTATCCGCTTCGCCAGTTGCGCTTTCCAGCTCGGAAATGCTGACGTTACTATTGTGTTCCGCTCCTACTTCTACTGCGCCTGAAACTGAAAATTGCTCGTCATCTTGCGCAGCGGCGCCGCTGACTGCGATTCCACAGACCAATGCTATGGCAACAGAAACACTTAATATGTCAGGTCGGACCGTGTGATATTGCAGAAATGAATCTTTCATGTTCGTCTCCATTCTCTTTTCTTGTTGAGACTGGCCAATACTTTAGGAGTATTGGCCAGTCAGTCACTGCATTTTTATCTGCTTAACAATCTGTTGGTTTTAGCGAGTACCACCAATACCAGGGATGTTAGCTTTTACATTTTCGCGAACGCTGCCGCGTACCTGTCCATTAACGTCGCTGTCAACGTTGGCACGCACGGTTTCGCTGACGCTGTTAGCCACATCAGCCCGGACAGCATCGCGCACACTTGACCCTGTTTCTGTAGACACTGCGTTTTTAGCGGTTGCGCTGATGTTACCACGCAGCTCTTGGCGAGCTTCAGCCCCTGCTACGTTCTGTGTGGTATTTCTCACTTCACCAGCAACAGAAGCCGCAGCTTCGGCGGTCAGTCGAGCTTCAGCAGCAGCACGGCCTCGTGCTTCGCGTTGGATGGAGTCCGCATCGCCTAATACGGCGTTCAGTCTGCCCCTGGCAAATCCACGGGCTTCTTCCGCTTCACCCTGCACAGCTTCCAGACGCGCTTTTGCAGTGCTACGACCATCGCCGGCAGCTTCTACCGCACTGTCCAGTCCGCTTTCAACTCGTCCGCCAGCACGACCATTTATAGCAAACGCCGCATTTACTGCAGCCTCGGAGACCGATTCGCCGTTTTCACGAGCTTCCGCTACAGCCGCAGCCACAGATAAACCGTGCCCAACACCTGCGTTTACTTCCTGATCTTCTGACACAGAGGTTTCCACGCTGTCTGTTGCAGTACTATCGACACTACCTGTTGCAGCGCTTTCAACACTACCTGTTATAGAGCTATCGACACTGCCAGTTGCAGCGCTTTCACCACTACCTGTTGCAGTGCTATCGACACTGCCAGTTGCAGCGCTTTCAACATTAGCTGTTGTGGAGCTATCACCGTTCACTGTCGCGGCGTTACTGTTCTCTGTCGCTGAGCTTTCAATGCCGACTGTAGAGCTGGCAGTAACTTCAGCGGAAGCGTCTACACCGCTGGCCTGCGCTAATGTGAAGGATGTAACGCCTGCCAGCAGGCAAGATAGTGCAATCGTTGAAGGTTTGAATATGTTTGTCATAACCAGTTTCTCCTGTTTTGTTTAGTGACACTGGTATAACGGATTGTCGCTTTAGTTTATTCCATGGTAGTTTTGTTTTTGCTATTGGCAAATGGATTCTGGGAGAGCGCGGCGGGTTGGGGGGAGGTACACGCTCGGCAGCTTGCACCCCTCCGGGGTTCCCTCTCTTGGTCGGAAGCCCTGTAGGGCGGTCTTCCTCGGTCGGTCGGTGCGGCGCTTTTATCGCCGAGCGCGCACCTCCCCCCAACCCGCCGCTTTTGGATCTCACGTTACCGGTTGCCAATTGCAGGTTTGGTGAACGCAAAGTTTGGAGATTCGACACTTCGCTGCAACGTAAACCTCACCGAGCGGAGTCAACTCATTTCCTCTGTTGCGACTACGAATCACATCAATATGCGATCTTTCGAAGCTTCCTCACTTGTCACTTAGCACCACCCTGTCGTGCTGCGGGCTATCAACTCCAATCACATAAAAGGCGCAACGCCGAACGGAGAAAAAAGACCGCCCTACAGGGCTTTTTTCGCAGAGAGGGAAGCCCGGAGGGCCGGCGCCAGTGATTGGAGTTGATAGCCCGCAGCGCGGCTCGAAGCTACCGCAAAAAGGGTATCAAAGTTTAGATCTGTGGTTGAAACCGACAGCCAGCAGCACCGCTCGAAGCCGCAATCCCCGAGCGTTCATCTCGAAACTTGGCACTGCGTCGCAAAGCCGCAATTATTAAACACCCTTAGTGCGCCAACACACAGTAGTTCACAATTTTAGTGGCTATAGTCGCGTGGCAAATTAAGGGGGCCTTTGAGCTGCCGTAGCGTTCCAGCGCCCTCTCCCGAATATTCTGTTTTAACCTGGAGTTCCCATGAGACGTATCTTAAGTAATTTAACGCAAAAAGCCTGGCTCGCCCTGCTGCCGTTATTCGTAATGACAGCATTGATGAGTAGCGCACACGCTGCGCCAACTGCCAGTTTTTCAGCATCAACCACTGGTACCACCAATAACTTGACGCTGACCGCAACAGTAAACGTAGCCGATGCTGATGTCGGGGTTACAGGTAACTACTACGCCGGATTTAATTTCGAGAATAAATGGTATTTTCTGACTGCGCAGGGTTGGGTGGACTATAGCACCGGTACTGTCCCCGTTCTGGCTACAACGTCTCTGCAAAGTGGATCTGCTGTGCTGTTTGCAAACACAAATCTATCTGCTTACATCGGCGCCCAACTCTATATAGGGTACGGGCTAACTGAGAGTGACATGATCAATAACGAGAAGTACGCCATGGTTTATACCGTGACGGCTGATTCAGTTGTGAAAGGGCCTGCGGCTGTGCTGTTGGGCACATCTGGTAATTTTGCGATTCTTGCGAAAACAGCGGTGTCTACCGTACCTCAGTCAGTTATTAATGGTGATGTAGGCGTGAGCCCTGCAGCTACTTCGTTCCTGACTGGTTTTTCATTGACCATGGTGGGCACTACTTCAGCGACCTCCACGCAGGTAACGGGTACTTTGTACGGAGCCGATATGTCTCCACCTACAAGTTCCAATCTCACTATCGCTGTCCTGGACATGCAAACTGCCTACACGGATGCCGCTGGTAGACCAACACCGGATTCATTGAATCTGGGTGGCGGTAATATCGGTGGTCAGACTTTAGCGGCTGGCCTTTATACCTGGGGCTCTTCAGTAGTCATTCCAACGGCTCTCACGCTTAATGGTGGCGCCAACGACGTGTGGATTTTCCAGGTGTCAGGTGATCTGAGCATCTCTGCTAATCAACGAGTTACTCTTGCAGGCGGAGCACAGGCCAAGAATATTTTCTGGCAGGTTGCAGGGCAAGTCATCATTGAGGCTGGTGCGCATTTTGAAGGCAACATCCTGTCGCAAACTTCGATCACTATGCAAACCGGTTCATCGTTAACTGGCCGAGCTCTGGCGCAGACAATGGTAGCGTTGGACAGTGCAACAGTAGTGAAACCTGCTCCATAAACGTAGTCTTGTTTATATAGTAAAGAAATAGAAAGGCCGGAGATTGCAGCAGTTGCATCTCCGGCCTTTTTTTATGCGTCGATATCAGGTTTCTTGTGTGAGTCGAGCTAGGCTTTGTAAACAAGACTAGCGAAAAAAATGGGCGTTAAGGGCCACCAGTTGTTCAATTTTTAAGTGATTGGTGAAGTGAGTTCGATGGACTCGCGGAGTTCGCTGGGCTGGAGAGATTAATCGTAACAGCCTTGGGGCTGTTACGACCCTTCGGGCTGCGCGCTGCGCGCTTGTTGCCCCCTGCTGCGCAGGTGGTCGAACTCTCTTTTCGAGTTCGAATATCTCCCCCCATCTGGCTCTGTAGAATCTACTGAAGTTGGGTGTGGTTTGGGGGTGGTGGGATCTATAAAAAGTGGCGGAGGGGGAGTCCAACTTTCCGTCATATCAAGCAGTATCAACCTGTCTCAAAAACCCACTAAGTAGCTGTTCTGTAAGCACTACCTTGTATCAGAGGCTATCACACTGTATCATACAAGCACAATTTATTTGTTGGTTAAATTGTTGGTTAGAGAATATAGGCAGAGGGAAAAAATGCTTCTCATGAGAAAAACGCCTTAAATTCTCACTTAACCATCAATCTACCCAACAGCCTACCCAACAGGGGGTAAAAATGTCGGCGGACCCTTTGACGGCAATCGCAATAAAACGGCTGGAGTCTCCCGGTTTTTATGCCGCAGGGGGCGTGAAAGGATTGTACCTGAGAGTCAATGCAGGCGGCTCCCGTTCGTGGATTCTCCGCGTCACCGTCGGCCATAAACGGCGCGACATAGGTTTGGGTGGCTATCCTGATGTAACCCTCTCAATGGCGCGAGATAAAGCCAGAGAGTGCCGCGAATTGATCCGGTCTGGTATTGATCCAGTAGATCAACGAAAAGCAGATAAGCAGGCTTTGAAATCGCGGCAGGCCAAAGCTATTACCTTCAAGCAAGCAGCCTTGCGCTGCCACGCGACCAAACAGACAGAATTCAGAAATGAAAAGCACAGACACGAATGGATCACCGCGCTGGAAAATCACGCCTTCCCCACTATTGGCAATATGCAAATTGCCGAAATTGACGTTACCCATGTACTCGAAATGCTGGAAAAAATCTGGCATACCAAGACAGAAACCGCGACCCGCGTCAGGCAACGCACAGAAGCAGTAATTACATGGGCGACAGTCTCCGGCTTTCGATCTGGTGACAACCCGGCACGATGGGATGGCAATCTGAAAGAGCTATTGCCAAACCCGGCCAAGATTGCCCCGGTAAAGCATTTCCGATCCCTGCACTGGCAGAAGGTCGGCCAGTTCATGAAGGATCTGCGAATACGTCCCGGGATCGCAGCTAGGGCGCTGGAATTCGCCATTTTGACAGCAGCCCGCAGCGGAGAAGTTCGCGGCATGACGTGGGATGAAATAGACATGGATGCCGGGATATGGGTAGTTCCTGAAACCAGAATCAAGGCAGGGAAAAAGCATACAGTACCCCTTTCCGATTCGGCTAAGACCATTCTGGCCGGACTCCCGCGTTTTGAGGAATGCCCCTATGTTTTCCCCTCTCCCCGTGGCGGGATGCTCTCTGATGCTACGTTATCGGCTGTATTGAAGCGCATGGACGTTGACGCTGTGCCACACGGATTTCGCAGTACATTCAAGGATTGGGCTAGATCATGCACCGTTTACCCTGACGAAGTTTCAGAATTGGCACTGGCGCACGTCAACAATGATGCTACGAGGGCAGCCTATGCGAGGGATGAGCTTTTGCCTAAACGCGCTCTGCTAATGAGAGACTGGGAAAAATTTTGCGCCTTACCGCTAAAGAGCAGCGCCGTCACTCCTATACGGAATTCAAAATGACAATCAAAGGTAAGCGAACAGGCTCACTGCGAAAACTGACACCGGAAGAAGCGCGTTCTCAATTCGGCGGAGGGTTCGTTGACAGAAGTTTTCCCGAAGCCACCATAAATAACATTCTCCAACGGTTCAGTCTGTCAGCAGATCACGAATCATTTAAAGAATATCTAGGCTTTCAGCTTGGCCTCTATAGGTCGCTTGAACGGGACGCACGAAAAAAGCCTTCTATTGAGCAGGAAGTAAAACTGCTAGAGGAAATGCTATACACCACACAAGAAGTATCAGCTCGTTTATGCAATCTGCCCCCTGAAGCTGATTACTATTTTAATGAAATTGGCCGCTCCCACTATGGCAACAATTTTTCAGGATTCAAGAGACAGATTTTATCCGACTTGGAAAAGCTCTCTACTTTGGTTGTTCTGAGCGAACGTGCGATAGAGAGCAATCGACGCAGGACCGGTAGACCGAAGGAAGAAAATCGAGCAAGGTTTTTAGCCAGTCTTGACGCTTGGCTTGAGGCGCACGAAGACGGTTTGAAGAAGGCAAAAGCCACTGATATCCTAATCGAGGTATGCAAAGCCCTACAGATAAAATTACCTGATGATCCGCTCAAAGTGCGAAAGCAAATCAACGCATGGCGAAAATACGAGAATACACTAGCCGAAAAGTCCAGCTAACTAGGTGTAGTTTTCGTACTTATTTGTCCTAGCCTCTCCCAATAACATGATTCCTGTCCAATCCAATTGACGGGGATAACATGAACGCACAATCAACGAAACCAATCCGCTATTTAAGTATTAAAGATATTGCTCTCCGGCATGGCCGCAGTCCTGCAACAATATGGCGCTGCACTGCCGCCAGAGAATTCCCGCAGCCGGTAAAGTTATCTCCCGGCTGTACTCGCTGGAAACTTTCGGATATTGAGAAGTGGGAGAACGATCGCGAGGGAGGTAATCAGAAATGACCCTACAAAAAGAAAACCCTGTAGAGGTGGCGACCAATACAGGGCATATTTCTAAAACATTGCGAAGTAATCCTACCAAACTTTCCAAAAGAATGCACCGTATTGTCTTGGCATTATTAGATCGCCCGCATTCAACCCGCGAACTGATAGACATAGCCCCGACAACAAATGTCGCACAGTACGTCAAAGACTTGCGGCGCGGGTACTCTCTCTCGATTCCTTGCGAACACATACCTTTCGTCACAATTGATTCTCAGCCTTCTTGGTATGGGCGCTACCACCTTACCGACGACGATAGAAAAAAACTGCAAGATAGTTTTGGCGGGGGGGCTTCACTATGAGTCTACGCCGAGCGATAAATGAAAAATGCCGCGAATGTATCTACTGCGAATCTGGCCCCGGATATTGGCGGCAACAGGTAGCAGCATGTACTGCTAAAAGCTGCCCTCTATTCAACGTTCGCCCGAAGCCTAGGGAAACTATTACTTCAAACGTAATCGCGCTGGAAAGTTCTAAAAAGCGCCAATTTGAGGCCATAGCGAATGCCTAATGGTAAAGGTTCGCCCAGCAAAGCGATCACCTATCCCGGCTACTTGCATTTGCATAAAGCATTGCTTAATTGCCCGGATTTTATCTCGCTCAAAGGAAACACGATCAAGCTGTTGATTGACATTGGTAGCCAGTACAACGGTCGCAACAACGGCGATCTGTGCGCGGCAATGTCAATCCTGAAAAAGCGAGGCTGGAATAGCAATCAACAAATTTGCAAAGGCATTAAAGAACTGATCGAAAAAAACTTAATTACTCAAACCAAGCAAGGCGGGCTAAACATGGGGCCGAATCTGTACGCGATCACATGGCAACCGATTGATGAATGCGGAGGGAAGTTGGACGTTTCTCCTACCCTGCATCCACCCAGGAGCTTCCGATGAAAATTAACATTGCCACACCGTATTGTGGTGCTGACTGCACCGTATGGCGGTTCAAGGGTAGCAGGTTGCCACACCGTATTGTGGTGCTGGCTGAACCGTATAGTGGTGCTGTAACGCGCTTTTTTGGGCTTCCACTGAACCGTATAGTGGTGACCTTTATATATTTACCATACATACCCCTTTCAGTAATCACTGTTCAAGTTAGTGAAAACATGCGAGCGCCAAACTTTTCGCCAAACAAAAACCCGATGCACTCACGGAGACAAACATAATGAACAAGCGAATAGCAGAAGTATTGGAAACACTTTCCGCGATAGATCAAAAAGATATTCCTAGCCTTTCCGAAGGTGAACTGATCGTGCTCATGCGAATGACTAATGGTCTGGTTAAGTGTATCGCGGATGAGTGCAGACACCGGGACACTATGAAGGAAGCCAAAGAAGCAAGGAGTACACATTAATGAGCAATAAACCCGGAAAGAAATATTTACGAAAAATGCGACAGCGAGCAGAAAAAAAATTTACCCTTCAACAGCGCAAGCGACCATCAAAAGTGAAAGTGCAAAATGATGAATTTTGAAATTGTAGTTCGATTTTTCTACAAAAGCTGTGATATAATTACAGCTGATGTTTGCTGTGGATGGTGCACCCGATGGGGCACATTGAAACAGCCGAGTCACGGAACTGCTGATGGCGGGGCGCGTGCTAACTTTAACCCAATATTTATTTATCGGGTAGTTGGCTGCGCCCCGTTTGCGTTTAAGCCTCTCCCCAATTAACGAGGTTTTACCATGACTATCAATATTTCCGATGCTCTATACTTGGCTGCAAAAAAACACGCTGCCACTCAACTGCGAAAAATCAGTATTCCCGATCTTCGCGAGTTTGCCCCGCACACTCTTGAATGGGGCGATCTCCATACTCGAAAAAAAGAACTTGGCACTATCTCCAAAACCCTGTTGGACCAGATTACTGAGTCTACCCCTAATAACGAAGCCCGCAGTATTGAACGCGCTTTTGATGCGATCATTGTGGCGCAAGAAGCTTGCGTGAATGAACTGGACTATCGGGGCGAATCAGGCGATCGAGGCCCACGCGCTCACGGTGGAAACCCTGGCCGCCCTACTCGAGAGGATGCGGAGGATCAGGGGGACGGTTTCAACGGTAATGCAATGCCTGACAGCCAATGGCGCAACAGCGACGGTAAATCTATTCGGGTATATCAGCCGAATGAGAATCTTGCCGAACGCAGTGACAGCGCACTTTCTTTTGGTAGCGCAATCCGCGCTGTAGCTCTTGGACCGCGCAACGAAGCCGAACGCCGTTCACTGAGCGAAGGTACTGACGGTGCAGGCGGCTTCACTGTACCGGCACCGTTAGCACGACAGTTTATTGACGCATTGCGTGCGCAATCTATTGTTATACGCGCTGGCGCTGTCACTGTTCCAATGGATAGCGATACGTTGCAGATTGCAAAGCTGGCGTCTGACCCTGCGTTTGCATGGCGTGCGGAATTGGCGGCTGTAGGTACTGGCGACCCTACATTCTCCCGAGTACTGTTCACGGCTAAGAGCTGCGCTGTACTGGTGAAGTGCAGCCGGGAATTGCTTGAGGATTCTGTGAATGCAGAACAGATGCTACTGCAAGCATTCGCCAATGCTGCTGCGCTGGAGATCGACGCAACCGCACTATGCGGCACAGGCACAGGCAACCAGCCGACAGGTATTCTCAATGCCGCCGGTATAAACACGGTATCAATGGGAACTAACGGTGCAGCATTCGCGGACTATGACAAGTGGCTTGACGCGCTGTATGAACTGGAACTGGATAACATTCCCGGTCCATTCAACGCGGCCATGCACCCGCGAACAGCCCGCGATCTGCGAAAGCTGAAAACTGGTCTGACCAGTGACAAGACTCCTCTTGTGATGCCTCGCGATATTGCAGCCATTACGCAGCGAATCTCTACCACTTTACCCATCGACGAAACTCAAGGCACCGCAGTGGACGCTTCAAGCGTAATCATTGGTAACTTCAGTAACGTGATGCTTGGTGTTCGCGACAACCTGCGAATCATGATGCTGAACGAGCGTTATGCCGACACGCTGGAAGTTGGCTTCATTGCGCACATGCGCCTTGATGTCCAGCTGCAACACGCACAAGCATTCTGTGCGATCAACGGGGTAATCCCGGCATAGTAAGAATCATTGCTAGCTCTGCAATGTGAAATGGCCGTAATCGGCTGGGATCAGACGGACTTAGTGCCCGGTTTAGTTAACCGAAAACCCCGTCAGCCTGCGGAAGCGATCCAAGCTTCAATACGTCCCGCTTCGCGGCAGGCACTAATTACACACACGCAGCAAGGATGCTGCCATGTGCCGGGAGGGAGGGGGAAGTGGGTTTGTAAAACGCTCCTCCCTATGGACCGGCGGACTCCAAATAACGCGCATCCACAATTGGAACCATGACCCTAAAATGACTTGGAGCAGAACAAGAAGCAGACACCATCGCGGCTATGGCTATAAGTGGGAGCAGGCCCGTGAACTTGTTTTAAGACGAGATAGCGGCCTATGTCAGTCTTGCCTAAAAGCAAACAGAGTCACCCAAGCTTCACAGGTCGATCACATAAAGCCCAGGTCCAAAGGCGGCACTGATGACGAGGGAAATTTGCAAAGCATTTGCACACCTTGTCACCTCGCCAAAACAGCAGAGGATGAGGGAAGGAAGCACAGGCCAAAGGTTCAGATAGATGTTTCTGGTTGGCCGGTTGGCAGTTAAAACTTAAATAGGAATTGAACACATGGCAAAGAATAGAATCCCAGCAAAGAAAGCTGAAGTGACAGGCGCGGCTATAAAGAACCCCGGACGCTTCAAAGATCGTAAGGAGCCTTCCGGCACTCGCGCACTTGGTGAACCTTACAAAACCATGAATGAAGCGCAGATAGAATGCTGGCGTGAATTTGCAAGCGAACTACCTTGGCTCAATAGTTCGCACCGCGTTTTGGTGCACATGGCTTGCATTCTGACAGCCCGCTTGTGCAGTGGTGAGAACTTTGGCATACAGGCGGCTCAGACCCTTAGCGCCATTCTGTCAAAGTTGGGCGCAACCCCTGTAGATAGTTCAAAGGTCAATTACGCCGGAAATGATGAAGTAGACCCTGCTGACGAGTTTTTCAATGGGTATCACTAGGCTACCGGGGGCATATCCATCCCCTACAACCCCTCGCTACAGGACCGATCAGCTCCATTGCACTCAAAAAGCTAACCAAAAAAAGATTTTCAATCACAGGAAATTATGACCAGTAAGGAAACAAGCGACCCAGAAATAACCTTCCTGCACATGGATAGCAGCCGGGAACCCTACGCTGCAATTGTGGCCGGGAAAACAGTTCGCAGAAGGGTTAATGAAACTGTTGAGCGGTTTAGGCAGCGGGTTGTTGCGGGCCGGGTTAAGGCTTGATTCAGGCATTGAATGCAGTCTGGGAAATGAATGTATTCTTCATTGTTTTGAACCAACATCATTTTCGAGATCTTCTTTATCGTTTACATCAAAGAGGGCTCCTTGATACAAAGGGATATCAATTTTCGGCAAGTTGCCTCTTTGAACGATATCGAAGACGTGATGTCTCCAGAAAGGCCATGCATTGTGGACGGAATTCGCTTCAGCAAATTCGGTTATACTTTCATCGTCGAGCTCACCTAACATGCGATAAATAAGGACATAATCAGCCTCGATCACAACGTAAACAATTGGATCGGAGTCGTTTAAATCAGAGGCGTCCACTAACCGTACACCTAGATCGACTTTAACAAAAAGCAATGCAGGGTCGGAAGATTTCTCAATATTGAAGCCTACGCCTCGTCTATATTGAGTACCAACCTTGCTTTCCCCATCGGCAGGAAGGCTGCCTGGACGTTCTAATCTGCTTTCATGTAGAACTATATTCTCAAGCGCGAGATTAGGGATTGCCTTTGCGATTAAAGCTTTCTGCATTGGCGTCATGCTGCTTTAACTCGCTTCCATGGAGAGCGCGAATATCTTTTGAGATTCTGCCCTTTGGTAAAACTCATGTTAGCTAATCCTCTAACAGAAGTCTGACTGGACACCAAGGTAAGCTCAGGACCTTTACAAAAACCATAATCTAACTGGGATTGTTTCTGCGGCTGAATCTGGGGTCCTGTCCCATCTCTAAGCCTTAAGTTTTTCATCTCTGTGAGAATCGAGGGGTGAATATCTACCAGACGTAACAATACATCTGCCGCAGCGCTTTGCACCACCTCTCCTCGCTCGTACTTAGAAAAAGAATTAGTGCCGCCACCGAACAATTCGGACGCTTCTTTCTGCGTCAGGCCGTATTTATTTCTTATCCTCAAAATTTCAATTCCTGAGAGATAGCCTAATTTCTTTCGCTTGGCGTCTGCGATAACGCGCTGATTTCTCAAGATCTGATTACGCAGAATCGGGTCCGCGCCGCAAGTGTCACACAAGCTACCCTCCAAGCCCTCAACAAGGATTTTATCCCCATTGAAATCAAAGAAATCATCAAAGGTAACAGGAGACAGTGCTCCGGTATCGCAAATAGGGCAAATATTACTCATAGGATTAAAGCATTCCTTCTGGATGAAAAGATGCAAGTACCAAGGTTGTACAATCTCTGTTCAGTTTCAATTTAATATAAAGAGGCGGGTCGTTTTTAGGCTTACCTGGAGGAGAGATAGAGCTAATATATACGTCGAGCCACTTTTTGTGGTCGCCGTAGTCAATAGACTCCTTATAGTCCATCTCAGATATGCCCAATAGACAGTCACAGACCTCTTTAAGAGAATAACCAAGATAATTAATAATGTGATCTTGAACGCGTTGAGACCCGTAAGCGACTTGGCCTTGGCGAGCCAGCCGATGAATTGCTTCAATAGAGTGCTCACTTCTATTTCTTCGCGTTTCAGTCTTATTGTTGTTGGTGACCATTATGGTTAGTTGGGCAAGGTTAGTCAATACCATCGAATTAGTATGTGCTTTAGATCACATAGAGGGATCAATACTGCACAGAGCCTTAATTAAAGTCCACTAATTTGAAAGATATAACCCTCTGAGCGCAGATACCCCGGCGCATACAGGCCCGCCGGGGTATCGGTAGGGGGTTAGGCGGCCACAATACGCCTAATGCGCCGAGAGCGCGAAGGGGTTTGCTCATGGGCCGCCTGTATTAAGCTTAGTATAGTTTCACGATTCCGCCAGTTTCTCCGCTTCGCTATCAGCGAGGTCACCCGGTTTTTCGTCTTTATTCCAATCGTAGGACGGTGGAAGGAACCACTCAACATCTCCGTACATTTGGTGGTTTCCAGTTCCCTTAGCACCGAAATCTGCCAAAAATCCGATCTTTTCTACCATCGCAAAAAAGGCATAGAAACCGTTTTTTTCATCACCATCAGTGTATTCGCGTAGAGCATCATTAAGTATTGTAGCTTCCGTTGCAATTTCAGCGAAAAGCACTCCTAACTGATAGCGTGAAGGCTGATCCGGCGTACTGTTTTGGTTATTCATGATGCCACCGCCTCATCGCCAAGCTCTTTAGCTATGTCTAACAGATTCCTAAATCGACTCCATAACGTGCCGTCAGTTTTTGGCATTGCCAGATGCACCTTTTCCATGAACTCCTGCATAGCAGTTTCAGTCAGGGGTTGCGGAGCGTTCTCAATAACCCACAAAAGAAACTTGGCCTCGTAGGGGGTGAATTGAATCTCCGGGTGGTTCGGGTGTGCGATTAGCTTAGTCATTATTGCTTCTCCTGGGTTAATGGGAATTCAGGATAGCATTTTCAGAACGTTGGTTAAATTGTGGGGAAAGAGATTGTTATGCTGCTAACTAATTGATTTTACTAATGAAGTGGCGGAGGGGGAGAGATTCGAACTCTCGGAGGGCTTTCACCCTCGTCGGTTTTCAAGACCGGTGCATTAAACCACTCTGCCACCCCTCCGCATCAGGGGCGGAATCTTACCCTATTTATTTCCCCAGTCAACCGGAGATTGAGTGTAGGGTTGGATTTGAACGAAAAGCGTTGATTTTGCCGGTCTGCTCTGTATGATTGACGCCGTATTGAGTTGAATTTACAGGGTTTCGCCCCCATTCAATAGAATATGGTTTTTTTCGTACAACCGCTTTTCAAGGTGTCTCAACCGGAGGTTTAGTAAAGATGAGTAATTATGAATTAGACGTTGTCCATACCAGCGAATCCGCTGTCGCGGTCAACAAAGTATTACGGAATACTTATCTACTGCTTGGCATGACTCTGGCTTTCAGCGCAATTATGGCGATGCTCAGTTTTAATGCACCACCCATCAATATGTGGGTGTATTTGATTGGACTTTATGGCTTGTTGTTTGCCACCCATTATCTGGCTAATACAGCATGGGGCTTGTTGACCATATTCGCCTTCGCCGGTCTTATCGGCTACGGCACCGGACCTCTGATTGGTATGCTGCTGTCCACCAGCGCTGGCAGTCAGGTGGTAACGACTGCCTTGGGTGGCACAGCCTTTATTTTCTTCGGTTTGTCCGGCTATGCCCTGGTTTCCAAAAAGGACTTCTCCTTCCTGAGCGGATTCGTCTTTGCTGGGTTCCTGGTACTGGTAGCGGCTTTCGTTCTTAATCTGTTCATGCAGATGCCTGCCCTGCAACTGGCTATGTCAGTAGGGTTCATGTTGTTTTCCAGCGCCATCATTCTGATGCAGACTGGCGCGATTGTGAATGGTGGTGAGCGCAATTACATTCTGGCGACCATTGCCTTATATGTCTCCATCTACAACATTTTCATGAGCCTGATTCATCTATTGACGGCATTCTCTGGCGACGAATAAGTCCGGGAATCCATTGATTTAAAGATAACTCCTTTTAGCCCCGGCCTTAGTCGGGGCTTTTTATTTGCGGAGAGCAAGCTGGCAGAACATAATGCCGCTAACACTAAGCTAACCATGATTGAACTAACCAAGTGAAATTCACTATTGTCGTCCACTCTGCACCCTACTCGTCCCAGGCAGCAACCAGCGCCTGGCAATTCTGCAATGCCTTACTGGATAGCGGACACGAAATCTACCGGCTGTTTTTCTACCAGGATGGCGTGCACAACACCACTCAGTTATGCGTGCCACCACAGGACGAAATCAACCTGCCCCTGGAATGGCAAAAGCTGATCAAACGCCATGATATCGACGCTATCAGTTGCGTCTCTTCCGCTTTGAAACGCGGCATTCTTGATGGAACAGAAGCCGATCGTCACGAAAAAAACTGCCACAACCTGGCGGACGCGACCAGCCTTTCCGGATTGGGGCAACTGATAGAAGCTTGCCTTGTAGCAGACCGCGTCATCAATTTCGGAGACTGACGCAGTGAGCAATTCAGAACGTAAAACGTTGACCTTTATTAGCCGCAGCTCACCACACAGCAGTGGCAAAGCGAAAGCCTGCCTGGATATGGTTCTCTCTGCTGCTGTCTTTGATCAAACCGTTAACTACATATTCATGGATGATGGTGTTTTTCAGCTGCTGGACAAGCAGACACCTGCCACCATTCATGCGCGCAATGTTTCTGCAGCCTTTCCTGCGCTCGCTCTGTATGGCGTAGAAATGGTGTATGTGGATGAAGAAGCATTGCTCGATCGCGGTTTACACAGTGACTCATTGCTGGCTGACGTGGAAATCAAAGTGTGTTCAGCGCAGCAAATTCAGGCTCTGATCAGGCAATCAGAAACGGTATTTAATCTATGAAAAAGTTGTGCTTATGAACTCAGCAAATACAACTTTGCATACCGTCAATAAATCCGGGCTGCAAAGCGGGATATTGGCATCATGCTTACGCATAGCCACACGGGGAGATGCCATATTGCTGATTGAAGACGGCGTGTACGCGGTGGCTGGCTGTGCTGTCGGCAGTAGATTGCTGGAAGAAAAAAATTCCGATATTACGTTGTTCGCTCTGCGTGAAGACTTACAGGCTCGCGGGTTGGAGTCATCGGTACCGGCGCAGGTTAAATTGATCGATTATGCTGAATTCGTAGCGTTAACCTGTAGTCACTCAAAAACCATCAGCTGGTTCTGATCTGCAAGGTGAGCAGCCATTGAGTATCTCTAATAATGAACTCTAAACCACCAATCCATCTTCAAATACCGGCTCTGGATAAGGATGGTTATCTGCGTAATCTGGATGACTGGAACGAAGAAGTAGCAGGTGCGCTTGCCAGCGCAGAGGCGTTGGTACTGAGCCAGGCGCATTGGGAAATCATCTATGTTCTGCGTGATTTCTATCATCAGCATTTGTTATCTCCATCCATGCGACCGCTGGTGAAGCTGGTTGCCCGAGAGCTCGGGCCGGATAAGGGTCGCAGCATTTACCTGCTGAAGTTATTTCCCGGTAACCCGGCGCTGCTGGCCAGCAAGATTGCGGGTTTACCACGCCCGGAAAACTGCCTTTAGATCAAGCATTTTCCCTACATCTGGCCGGTGTGATCTGCTATGATTCCGGTCTGCGTTTTTGCTGTAAAAACGGCATCGCAACGAACTTTTACTACTCATCAATACTGATCAGGAACCAGCCCCATGAGTCTTGCCAATCAGGTTTTGGCCGTCAACAATGACCTCCCTATTAAAACTGACAAACCCGTCCACAGTGGTAAAGTACGCTCTGTTTATTGGCTGACCGATGCTGACAGTAAACGCCTGATTAAAGAGCGCGGGTACAACGTTGCCGCTGACGCGCCGCTGGCCATCATGGTAATCAGTGACCGTATCTCAGCCTTTGATTGCATATGGCATGGTGAGGGCGGCATGCAGGGGGTTCCAGGTAAAGGCGCAGCACTAAATGCCATATCCAACCACTGGTTTGCCACGTTTCGTGAGCACGGCCTGGCGGAGAGTCACATCCTGGAAATACCCCACCCATTTGTCTGGATAGTGCAAAAAGCGCGACCTGTCATGATTGAGGCAATATGCAGACAGTATATTACGGGCTCCATGTGGCGGTCTTATAGCAAGGGTGAACGGGATTTCTGCGGCATCCGCATACCTGACGGTTTGCAGAAGGATCAGAAATTGCCTGAATTGTTGATCACGCCATCCACCAAGGGAATTCTGACGGGGATCCCCGGTGTTCCGGAAGCCGATGACGTCAATATCACGCGACAGGATATAGAGAATAATTATCAGGCATTCAATTTTCGCAACCCTGATGACATCGACTATTATGAAAAACTATTGAAGGAAGGCTTCAATCTGATCAGCAAGTCGTTAAGCGATCTGGACCAGATATTTGTAGATACCAAGTTTGAATTTGGCTATGTCACCGACAAGAATGGCAATGAAAAACTGATTTATATGGATGAAGTAGGCACACCCGATTCCTCGCGTATCTGGGATGGACCTTCTTATCGAGCGGGAAAAGTGGTAGAAAAATCCAAGGAAGAGTTTCGCCAGTTGCTGTTGAATCATTTTCCTGATCCGGACATTTTGCTTAACAAAGATCGTATGCCAGAGCGCAAAGCGTTGGCAGCAAACAACGCCTTACCTGCTGAAGTGTTGATGCAGGTGTCGCAAACCTATCGCGACATTGCAGAAAAAATTACGGGACACAAAATCGAACTTTCTGAGAATCCGAAAGCGGAAATAATCGACATACTCAAAAACGAATTTGATCTGATTAAATAGCACTATAAAAATGGACTCCTTATGAAAGATTCAATAACAGATTACCTGCCTGAGCTATGCGACCATTTCCCGGAACTGGTTCAGGTCGCTGAACCCATGTTCATCAATTTTGGTGGCCGGGAAGCCTTCGGCGGTGAGATTGTTACCGTCAAGGCGTGCGAAGACAATTCGCTGGTCAAACAACAGCTGGAACATGCCGGCACAGGAAAAGTACTGATTGTTGACGGCGCCGGTTCCATGCGTCGCTCCATGCTGGGCGACATGATTGCCGAGTCTGCCATGAGCAATGGCTGGGAAGGCGTTATCGTTTACGGTTGTATACGCGATGTCAACGCAATCAGCATGCTTGACCTGGGCGTGCAGGCACTTGGGGCCATCCCTCTGAAGTGTAATCGTCAGGGCGTGGGTGAACTGAATGTTGCGGTGACTTTTGCCGGTATTACATTCCATCCCGGGCATTTCGTTTATGCAGACAATAATGGCGTTATTGTTTCGCCAAAATTATTGACGCTGCCAGATTTGCATTAATTTTAGTTCAATTCTTATAGTTAATTTTTTGCACTACTTTTCATACAACTTTTCAAACAACTGCAAAGGAATAAAACCATGCTCGGATATGTCACGCTGGGAACCAACAACTACGAAAAAGCAGCTGCCTTCTATGACGCGCTTCTGGCAGAATTGGGTGGCAAGAGATTCATGGAAATGGAAACTTTTATAGCGTGGGGAAACAGCCCCAATCAGGCTATGCTTTCCATTACCAAACCGTATGATGGTAAACCTGCAAGCGTCGGAAATGGTGTGATGTTTGCGCTTGCTGCAGACAGCACTGCAACGGTGGATCGCGTGTATAAAAAAGCAATTGAACTGGGTGCAGCCGATGAAGGCGCTGCTGGTCCGCGCGGCCCTACTTTCTATGCTGGTTACTTCCGGGATGTGGATGGTCACAAGTTGGCAGTTTTCTGCATTACAAAAGCGGAGTAGGTCTACTGCTGGCCTTTAAACCATGAATATTGTCGGTGGAGTTTTACGACTCTGCCGACAATGATCAGAGTCGGCGCCTTCACCTCTTCCGCAGCTACAATCGCCGCCATAGTGCTTAGTGTGCCAACCAGCACTTTCTGATTCTGCGTAGTTCCCTGCTGGATCAATGCTATTGGCATATCCTCACTCATGCCATGTGCTATCAGTTGTTGACAGATGTTCTGCAGCCCAACCAATCCCATATAGAACACGATTGTCTGCTGCTCAGACGCCAGCTGCTGCCAGTTCAGATCCACCTTGTCATTTTTTAAATGCCCGGTTACAAAGCGCACGGATTGTGAATAGTCGCGATGCGTCAATGGAATTCCCGCATAGCAGGCACAACCTGATGCTGCGGTAATGCCTGGAATCACCTGAAAGGGAATTCCTGCCGCTGCCAGTTGATCAATCTCCTCCCCACCTCTGCCAAAGATAAACGGGTCGCCACCTTTTAGGCGCAAAACTTTCTTGCCTTCCAGGGCTAATCGGACCAACATATCATTGATCTTTTCCTGCGGTAAGCTGTGGTTGGAGCGCTCCTTGCCAACATGGATTTTTTCAGCATCGGGTCTGATTTTTTGCATGATCTCTGGAGAAACCAAGCGGTCGTATAATACAACGTCCGCTTCATACATCAATCGAAGTGCTTTTAATGTCAATAGATCCGGATCACCCGGCCCCGCTCCAACCAGATAGACTTCACCCTGCAACTTCAGATTTTCTGAAGAAGCCAATTCCTGATCCAGAAATGCAATAGCTTCGTCCTGCTTACCCGAAAACACCATTTCTGGCACGGGGCCGGACAGGATCCGTTCCCAGAAACGCGAGCGTTTACTGAAATCTGCAATCGAATTTTTTACTTTGGTACGATATTGACCAAGGAGAAGTGCAAGCCTGCCGTAACCACCGGGAATAACTATCTCAAGTTTTTCTTTGAGTTTGCGAGTCAAAATGGGAGAGCTGCCACTGCTTGAGATAGCGATGACAACCGGCGAGCGATCTACAATAGCTGGCACAATAAAACTGCAAAGCTCCGGTCTGTCCACCACGTTGACAGGTAGTCGACGCGCTTTCGCCAGCACGGATATTTGCGCATTCAACTCTTCATCATCGGTGGCCGCAATAACGAGCGTAGTACCATCGAGATCGTTATCGGTAAATTCACGATGATGCAGCACGCCTTGTTTGTCGCGCACCAGTGTCTGCAGTTGTTCACAAATCTCAGGAGCAACCACTGTCAGTCTGGCAGCAGCCCGAGTCAACAAAACTGCTTTGCGTAGCGCAACTTCGCCTCCTCCCACAATCAGGCAGTCGGCTTCCCTGACATTGATGAAAATCGGCAAAAACTCCAATTTGTTACTCCAGACACAGCGTGAAGACTTACCTATTGATTGTACTGCAAGCAGTTACAAAGCGCTGATGCCACCCATGTAGGGGACAAGGATTGCTGGGACGTCAATTGAGCCATCCTGGTGTTGATAATTTTCCATGATCGCAACCAGCGTACGCCCAATGGCCAACCCGGAACCATTCAGGGTATGCAATAACTCTGGCTTGCCGGTTTCCGGGTTGCGCCAACGAGCCTGCATTCGGCGCGCCTGATAGTCGCCAAAGGTGCTGCAGGAGGAAATTTCCCGGTAGCATTGCTGCGATGGCAACCATACTTCCAGATCTATCGTACGTGCTGCATTGGCTCCCATGTCTCCACCACACAACAGCATGGCGCGGTATGGCAATTCCAGCAATTGCAGAATGCGCTCCGCATGACCGGTCAACTCACTTAAAGCCGCATCGGATTCTTCAGGGCGCACCATTTGAACCAGTTCGACTTTTTCGAATTGATGCTGACGAATGATGCCCCGTGTATCGCGACCGTGACTGCCTGCCTCACTGCGAAAACAAGGTGTGTGACACACAAATTTTAATGGCAGTTTCTGTGCTGGAATTATCTCATCACGCACCAGATTGGTAACCGGCACTTCAGCTGTAGGAATCAGGTAATACTCATTCTCGCCTTCCAGCCGAAACAGATCCTCAGCAAATTTAGGCAGGTTTCCCGTACCAACCAATGAATCACGGTTGACGATATAGGGAACATAAACTTCTTCGTAGCCATGCTGCAGCGTATGTTGATCCAGCATGAATTGAATAAGTGCTCTGTGGAGTCTGGCCAGTTTTCCGCGCATCACGACAAAGCGCGCACCAGTCAGCTTCGATGCCGCAGGAAAATCGAGCCCAGCGCCGCTGTTCTCTTCCTTCTCACCCAACGCAACATGATCCCTGATCTCGAAATCGAAGTCGCGTGGCGTTCCCCAGCTACGCAACTCCTGATTGTCCTTTTCATCTTTGCCGGCAGGTACGGTTTCCTGCGGCACATTCGGAATACGCAACCAAAGTTCGTTGAACTCTTCCTGCACCTGTGCAAGCAGTTTCTTATTTTCTTCCAGCGAAGTACCTAGTTGGTTTACCTCTGCCAGCAGCGGAGCAACATCCTGACCAGCGGCTTTCGCTTGACCTATCGATTTCGAGCGCACATTGCGCTCGTTCTGCAATTTTTCAGTTTCCTGCTGCAGTGTTTTCCGCCGCGCATCCAGGGCATTAATCTGATCCAGTTCCAGCTTGAAATTTTTCCGTGCAAGCAGCGTTGCCAGTTTTTCAGGTTCTGTCCGTAACCATTTCGTATCTAACATTGAAATTATTCTTCCTGCATAAAATTGATAATCGATGACTGATTAAACATGACCCTTTTTTCTAGATTGCGCGCATGGCTACAATTCCCAACCAGGTTGCCAGCATGCAAACCACGACACTCGCAACTATATAACTCACAGCCTGCAAAACGTATCCTTCCTGTAGCAACTGCAATGCATCCAGTGAAAATGTGGAAAACGTTGTGAATGCACCCACATAACCCACTACGAGCAACGCGCGCCACTCAGCGGATAATGCTGAGCGTTCCGTCAATACCACAAACAGAATACCGATCAATAATGAGCCCAGAACGTTCACCAAAAAAGTGCCAAGAGGAAAACGCATGGTGCTCAGTGATACCACCATGGACATCATCCAATAACGGGAGACAGCGCCAATGGCGCCACCAATCGCGACGGCTAAATAATAAGCCAACAACCCTCTCCTCTTTTTTGTTCCGGTGCGATCTAATCGTTGCTTTCAATTTTTGGGAGTATACCTTTTCCTGCTGCTGTTCTGATCGAGCTTGCGCAGATATTGCAGTTTGTCACGGATTTTTTGTTCCAACCCGTTCGCGCCCGGATGGTAGTACTGCGTCTGTTTTAGTTCTTCTGGAAAATAGTTCTCGCCCGCCGCATAGCTGTCAGGTTCATCATGGGCGTACCGATACCCTGCCCCGTAATCCATCCCCTTCATCAACGACGTGGCCGCATTGCGTAAATGCATGGGAACTTCCGGAGAACCTGCAGCCTGCACATCAGCCCGTGCCGCATTGTAAGCGTTATAGACGGCGTTGCTCTTGGGTGCGCACGCCAGAAAGATAACAGCATGCGCCAGCGTCAATTCACCTTCCGGGCTTCCCAGCCGTTCCAGCGTATCCCAGGCTGCCAGCGCCAGGGGCAGACACCGCGGATCAGCGTTGCCAATATCTTCGCTGGCCATCCGTACCAGCCGCCGCGCAATATATAGGGGATCGCAACCCCCGTCCAGCATACGCACCATCCAATAAAGAGCTGCATCTGGCGCAGAACCGCGCACAGCCTTGTGCAAAGCAGATATCTGCTCATAAAAGGAGTCGCCCCCTTTGTCGAAGCGCCGGCTGCCACCTTGCAGAACCTGCTCTACCACAGCATCTGAAATTCTGAATTCACCGTTCTGCTCTTCCGCCAAGTCGCTTGCTATTTCCAACAAATTCAGCACTTTGCGAGCATCACCATCCGCTGCAACCGCCATACGGGATTTATTCGCTTGGCTTACAATGATGTTGCGCGCTCCCAACCCTCGCCGCTCGTCCCGCAGTGCTGCATCAATAGCGATAACCAGAGCGTCTTCTTGCAGACTCTTTAGTACGTAAACCCGCGCGCGGGACAGTAAAGCATTATTCAACTCAAAAGACGGATTCTCAGTGGTCGCGCCAATAAATATCAGCGTACCGTTCTCGATATGGGGTAGAAAGGCATCCTGTTGTGCCTTGTTGAAACGGTGAACCTCGTCGACAAAAAGTATTGTTGCCTGCCCATCAGCGCGTTTACGCAGTTGCGCACGCTCTACTGCTGCGCGGATATCTTTCACGCCAGCCAGCACGGCGGATATGCTCTCGAAATGCGCGCCGCTGGCCTGAGCCAGCAAGTGTGCTAATGTCGTTTTGCCGACTCCCGGTGGCCCCCAAAAAATCATGGAATGTGGTTGCGCCTTGCGAATCGCCTCACGCAGCGGTTTGCCGGGACCCAGAATGTGTTCCTGACCTATGAATTCATCCAGCGTCAACGGCCGCATACGGGCTGCCAGCGGCTGCGATGTATTTATCTGGGTAGTGTTGGAAGGTGTTGGCGCAAAGCTCACCGTTTCTTCGAAGCTGGTCTGTTTCATGATTTACTCATGGCGGGGTGTCAGGCAAGGCTGCAACCTGATTGCTGTCGCAGCCTGGTCGCAAAATAGTTACTGCGTATTGTTTACCACCTCTATGTCTTCGGGTGGAGTAAAAATGAAAACATCATCTGAAACCGGCTCATTGATCTGGCGATTGTAAAACTGCCAGAGCGTTTTTTGTCCATTGCCATTGTCGATATGCATGGAGTCGAGTTCACCTGCCGCGAAATACAGAGTCACTCGCTCGTAAATACTGCCGGGGTCTAATGGCACCAGGAAAAACTCCCAGTCCGCGCCTGCCTGGGCAGATTGTGCGCTGATCGTATATTCAGTCGCTATTTCAGCTATCTCGCCATTCAATAACCGCGCGGCAAGCTCTGTGCGATCAGCTTCCCATTTCTCAACAGTGACCTGTAACAAATCCGGTTGGTAATTCCACAGCAGGCTGCCATTGGTCACAACCAATTCCGGGAAGGGCTCAAGAGTTTCCCAATAAAATCCATCAGGACGTTTCAGAATGAAGCGAATTTCACTTTCTTCCAGTACACCACCGGTAGACTCAACAATCAGCTGATTAACATCTGCCTGAAACGTGCTGACATTGATCAGCAATTGTGTCAATTCTGCAACGGCGGCCTGTTGTTCGGTTAACTCGCCAGCAGCATCGCCAATTGCTGCAGAGCTGTGCATAAGCATAGCTGCAAACGCAGCCCTAACACCGGACCGGAAAAACTTTCCTGTTAACGCTCTCGAACTACTTCGCATAAAAACCGCCGGAAATCTCAATAAAAAACGGATTGGACTTGTCGAAACACCTTGTTTTCACCGTGGAGGCGGTGCGATCACCTCGCGGCTGCCATTACTGCCCATGGCAGACACTACACCAGCAGCCTCCATGGCTTCTATCATGCGAGCGGCGCGGTTATAACCGATGCGCAGTTTGCGCTGTACAGCTGAAATCGAGGCTTTGCGGGTCTCCGTAACAAACGCCACAGCCTCGTCGTACAACGCATCGTCTTCCTCACCATCAGCACCGCTATCAAAGCCACCGCCCATACCAAGCTCGCGCTCCTCCACACCCTGGGTGATCTCATCGATATAGACCGGCGCACCACGTGATTTCCAGTCAGCGACTACGCGATGTACCTCCTCATCACTGACGAAGGCGCCATGAACGCGTGTCGCCACGCCACCGCCGGGAGGTAAAAACAGCATATCGCCATTGCCCAGCAATTGCTCTGCGCCGCCCTCCCCCAGAATCGTGCGTGAATCCACCTTAGATTGCACCATGAATGACAGCCGCGTAGGTATATTCGCCTTGATCAAGCCGGTCAGTACGTCCACTGATGGGCGCTGGGTCGCCAGTATCAGGTGAATACCGGCTGCACGGGCTTTCTGGGCGATACGGGCTATAAGCTCTTCCACTTTCTTGCCGACTACCATCATCATGTCAGCAAGCTCATCGACCACCACGACTATCTGTGGCAAAGGCTCCAGCATTGGCGCCTGTTGATCTTCCTGCACAGACATTGGATCAGGTCGCCATACAGGGTCAGTAATGGGCGTGCCCGCCTTGTTAGCATCCTGAACCTTCTTGTTATAACTGGCCAGATTGCGCACGCCCAGCGCCGACAACAGCTTGTAGCGGCGCTCCATCTCGGCAACACACCAACGCAGTCCGTTGGCGGCATCCTTCATGTCCGTAATCACAGGCGTCAGCAAATGCGGAATGCCGTCGTACACGGACAACTCGAGCATTTTTGGGTCGATCATGATCATGCGTATCTGTTCCGGGCTGGCCTTGAACAGCAAACTCAGGATCATCGCATTGATGCCCACCGACTTACCGGAACCGGTAGTACCAGCAACAAGCAAATGCGGCATCTTGCCTAAATCCACTATGACCGGGTTACCGACGATGTCATGACCCAGCGCCATGCTCAACGATGACTGCGCTTTGTCAAATTCGGTAGAAGCCAACACCTGACTCAACATGATCATTTCACGGTGTTCGTTGGGTATTTCTATACCGATAACAGTCTTGCCGGGAATGACTTCGACTACCCGGACACTAACTAAAGCCAAAGAGCGCGCTAGATCGCGACTCAAGCCGCTGATCCTGCTGGCTTTTATGCCAGGAGCAGGCTGTACTTCAAAACGTGTGATTACCGGTCCGGGATTAACGGCGGTTACTTCAATTTCGACACCAAAGTCCTTCAGCTTCAATTCCAGCAATTTGGACATGGCGGCCAGGGACTCCGTGGAATATCCTTTGCTACTGCCTGATTTGCGCTCATCCAGCAAGCCTATTGCCGGCAATTCACCAGGCGTGGCATTGCTGAACAGTTTACCCTGACGTTCTTTTTCAACGCGCTCACTTCTGACAAAAGGTTTGATGACTGGCTCGATGCGCGGCGGTGTGCGTTTCTTTTCTTTCTCGATATGGACATCCAGTGCCCTTTTCCGAGTCTCTACTACTTGTCGGGCACTTTTCTCCTGTCTTCTGGATTCCAGCCAGCGGCGTCCCCAATCGAGCATCCAGTTCATGAAATGCAATGTCCAGAATCCTGTGCGATCAATGACTCTTAACCAGGAAATATGGAAACTGATTGTCAAGCCGAACAGGGAAATTGCCAGATACAGCATAGTACTGCCAAGGGTAGCCAGAACCGGTTTGGTTAAATCCACCATCATGGACCCGGTAAACCCACCCGCAAACCACGGCATGCCTGAGTCCATGGCGAAGTGCAGGGTTGCCAGCGAGCAAATTCCGATGACCAGCAATAACAGCCCGACTGCTTTGATGCCAAACAGGCGCCAGGAGAACTCGCTGATGATGTCCTGCTCGCGAAACAGGTTAATGATCTTCATGCCCAAAGCTATAGGAAACAGGTAGGAAATATAGCCAAACCAGTGTAATAACAAATCCGCCGACCACGCTCCGACAGGACCCACTGTATTGTTGGTCGCACCGCCATCACCACTGGTGAAGAAGGCAGAATCCTGTGGCGAATAGGACAGTAACGCCAGCAGCAGAAAAATGCCCAGCAGGAAAGACAGGATTAATGTTCCTTCCCTGAACAGCCTTTGCGAGAGCGAATTAAGGTGCTGCTCTGTTGCTGATCTTTTGTCGACTGTATTTTTCAAATTATTCAAATGCCTGCAGTTATGACTTAGCTTATTTTCTTAGAAATTTTGCGGCTATGATAATCAATTTTAAGCGCAGCGGAAATAAGCATTCCCGATGTCGTGCTAATATCCCGCTTTAATTTCGTGACAGTAGCCACAATATCCACCAAACAGGCAGAAATCGCCATTAAAAACAGCACAGGAAGCCTCGCCACATGAGTAATACGCAACACCACCGCCTCATCATTCTGGGATCTGGCCCGGCGGGATATACCGCTGCCGTCTATGCCGCCCGCGCCAATTTGAACCCCGTAGTCATCACCGGCATAGTTGAAGGCGGACAACTGACCACCACTACTGATGTCGACAACTGGCCTGGAGATGTGGAAGGCCTGCAAGGCCCGGAACTTATGGCTCGTATGAAGCGTCATGCCGAGCACTTTGACACCAGGGTGCTATTTGATCATATCAACAAGGTGGACCTGCAAAAACGACCATTTACCCTGTGGGGTGATTCCGAAGTCTATACCTGCGACGCACTGATCATAGCGACTGGCGCCTCAGCCCAGTACCTTGGCCTGGATTCAGAAACCGCGTTTATGGGTAAGGGCGTGAGCGCCTGCGCCACCTGTGATGGCTTTTTCTATCGCAATAAGCCCGTTGCCGTTATTGGCGGCGGCAATACCGCAGTCGAGGAGGCTCTGTATTTGTCCAATATCGCCTCGCATGTCACTCTGGTGCACCGTCGCGACACACTGCGCGCGGAAAAGATACTGCAGGATAAGCTGTTCGACCGCGTCAAAACGGGCTCAATCAGTCTGGAATGGCACCATAATCTGCATGAAGTGCTGGGAAATCCCATGGGTGTAACCGGCATCGAGATTGCCCATACGGATTCGGGGGAGAAAAAGACGCTCACTGTCGATGGCGTCTTCATCGCTATTGGCCATAAGCCCAATTCGGATATATTCGCGGGCCAATTGGATATGAAGGATGGCTATCTCAGGATTCACAGTGGCACTGACGGCAATGCCACACAAACCAGCATTCCCGGTGTTTTTGCTGCTGGTGACATTGCCGATCATGTATACAGGCAGGCAATCACTTCTGCTGGTTTCGGCTGCATGGCCGCGCTGGATGCTGAAAAATTTCTGGATAACTGAACTGCATGAGTGATCTGGCCCTGCTCAGCAAGACCTCCTTCGAGTTCCCGCCAGTCAGTCAAGCTTTGCAGGAACCCAACGGTCTCCTGGCCGTTGGTGGGGATCTGCACCCACAGCGGCTGCTCAACGCTTATGCAGCCGGTATATTCCCCTGGTATGAGGAGGACCAGCCAATCCTGTGGTGGTCACCCGACCCCCGTATGTGTTTGCAACCGGATGCGGTCGTTATCTCGCGTAGCCTGCGGAAAGTCATCCGCAAACAAGAATTCAGCGTCACCATGGACACGGCATTTGCGCTTGTTATCGGTCTATGCGGACAAACCCGCGCAGTATTCCCTGGCACCTGGATTAGCCCGGCCATGCAGAAAGCCTACTGCGAATTGCACCGCTTGGGGCATGCCCATTCGGTCGAAGTTTGGCAGGAAGACCAACTTGTGGGTGGGCTTTATGGCATTGCCATGGGCAAAATGTTCTTCGGTGAATCCATGTTCAGTCTCAGCAGCAACGCGTCGAAGGTGGCATTCGTATATCTATGTCGTCAACTGCAGGCGCGGGATTTCCGGATTATTGATTGCCAGATGCCAACCGATCACCTCTTTTCTCTGGGTGCCCGAGAGATGTCGCGTAATGACTTTCAGGATGTTCTTTTCAGATATAGCAACGAAGTTCTGACACCCGGCCATTGGACGCTAACCGTAAACGCAGACCAGATATGAGTCTGCTCCCGCAATCCTTTGCTAATGCCAGAAAAATAGGGCAAAATGCGCGCACAGTTTTTCTGCACAAGGCACAGGATTTTCCATTAATGGCAAAAGAAGACCAGATTGAAATGGATGGTGAAGTGGTTGATACCCTTCCCAACACCATGTTTCGCGTTAAGCTGGAAAACGGGCATATCGTTACGGCTCATATTTCCGGAAAAATGCGCAAGAACTATATCCGCATACTGACAGGCGATCAGGTGAAAGTGGAGCTGACTCCCTATGACCTGAGCAAGGGCAGAATCACTTACCGCGCACGCTGAACTCTCAAAATCTCAACAGCATCTGCGTTGAGATTCCTCGTTTCAAGAACAGTCCAAAAACCAAACGTTTAATCAACCAGGCTCGCTGCTCAATTCCTTCGATTTGTCAGTGGCCGACTGTTTGCGTCCGGTCACGACAAGTTTCACCTCATCGTTCTCGATGGAGACGGCAACATCACCGCCCTCGCTGAGTTCACCAAAGAGTATGGCCTCTGCTAATGATTTCTTCAGTTTGTCCTGAATCAGTCTTGCCATAGGGCGCGCACCCATCGATTCGTTATAGCCATGTTCAACGAACCAGTCTCTGGCCGAATCATCGATCTGCAAATTAACTTTCTTGCTATCCAACTGAACCTGCAACTCAACAAGGAATTTATCGACAACAGTACGCACGGTTTGCGGTGTCAATGCACCGAACTGCACAATGGCATCCAGACGATTCCTGAACTCAGGGGTAAATGCCTTCTTGATAATTTCCATACCATCAGTGGTATGGTTCTGTTTTGTGAAACCAATGGATGCGCGTGCCATCTCCTGGGCACCCGCATTCGTGGTCATGATCAAAATGACATTTCTGAAATCTGCCTTGCGACCATTGTTGTCTGTCAAGGTGCCATGATCCATCACTTGCAGCAGCACGTTGAAAATATCCGGATGCGCTTTCTCGATTTCATCCAGCAACAGAACGCAGTGAGGATTCTTGGCAATGGCTTCTGTCATCAAGCCACCTTGATCGAAACCCACATAACCCGGTGGCGCACCAATCAAGCGCGATACAGTGTGGCGTTCCATATATTCCGACATATCGAAGCGCAATAATTCGATGCCCATAATTTTAGCGAGCTGTCGACTCACTTCAGTTTTACCTACACCAGTAGGTCCTGCAAACAAGTAGGAACCAATCGGCTTGGCAGGATCGCCCAGACCGGCACGCGAAAGCTTTATAGCTGAACCTAAAGTTTCGATGGCCTTGTCCTGCCCGAACACAACCATCTTGAGATTACTTTCCAGACTGCGTAAAGCTTCCACATCGGAAGTGGTGACATGTTGTGCAGGAATGCGAGCTATAGCAGCAACCACCTTCTCCATATCCGTAGCCTGAATAAGTTTCTTGCGTTTACTCACTGGCTGCAGACGTTGATACGCACCCGCTTCGTCAATCACATCAATTGCCTTGTCCGGCATAAAGCGATCATTGATAAACCGACCAGCCAACTCGGATGCTGCGCGCAAAGCGCTGTCGCTATAGCGTAGCTCGTGATGCTCCTCAAAGCGTGATTTCAAACCTTTCAGAATCTTGTATGTAGTTTCGACGTCAGGTTCGTCGACGTCTATTTTTTGAAAGCGACGCGACAGAGCGCGGTCTTTTTCGAAAATACCGCGATACTCCTGGTAAGTAGTTGAGCCGATGCAGCGCATGTCACCGCTGGTCAATATTGGCTTCAACAAATTGGAGGCATCCATCACACCGCCGGAGGCAGCGCCTGCGCCGATGATGGTATGGATCTCATCAATGAACAATATGGCGCCAGGACTCTTTTTCAACTCGGCCAGCAAGGTCTTAAAGCGTTTTTCAAAATCACCACGATATTTGGTGCCCGCCAGCAACGCGCCTAAATCCAGGGAGTAGATAACAGTCCCCTGCAAAATATCAGGCACCTGCTCCTCTACAATCAGACGCGCCAGACCTTCAACGACTGCCGTTTTACCAACTCCGGATTCGCCCACCAGTAAAGGATTATTCTTGCGTCTGCGTGACAGTATCTGCACCAGACGCATCACTTCTTTTTCACGACCTATCAGAGGATCGATTTTTCCCTGTGTTGCCAATTGATTGAGATTACTGGCGAAACTTTCCAGTGCACTTGCGGAACGCTCAACCTGTTCATCCTCAGTCTCCTGACCAGGTGTGCTACTCGAGTCGTGTTGTGCATCGTGACCGGGAACTTTGGAAATGCCGTGGCTGATGTAGTTGACGACATCTATGCGGGCTACGCTTTGTTGGCGCAATAAATAGACTGCCTGACTGTCCTGCTCGCTGAAGATAGCAACCAGTACATTAGCGCCTGTCACTTCACGCTTGCCCGATGACTGGACATGGAAAACTGCTCGTTGCAGCACACGCTGAAAGCCGAGCGTGGGCTGTGTTTCTCTTTCCAGCTCTTCTTCCGGAATCAATGGTGTGGTGGCGTCAATAAACTCCAGCAATTCTTGCCGCAACCGGCTCAGGTCGGAACCGCAGGCCTTGAGGACATCGGCTGCCAACTCATTGTCCAACAGTGCGAGCAACAGATGCTCAACCGTCATGTATTCGTGCCGCTTTTTACCCGCTGCGGCAAAGGCAATATTCAGGGTAATTTCCAGATCTTTACTCAACATAGGTTTGCCTTTTCGCGCCAATCTCAGATTGGCTCCTGTAAAGTATTCAGCCTATAACGCGTTGTTAACGGTCCGCCTCCACATTGCACATCAAGGGCTGCTGGCATTCTCGTGAATAATCATTCACCTGCTGCGCCTTGGTTTCTGCGACATCCCTGCTGTATACACCACATACCGCCTTGCCCTCAGTATGCACCTTCAGCATAATTTGTGTTGCTTTTTCCAGATGCATACCAAAAAAAGATGTTAAAACCTCTACAACAAACTCCATGGGTGTGTAGTCATCATTTAGTAAAACCACTTTGAACATGGGGGGTTGAGCCAGTCTTGGCCTTGTATCAGCGGTTGCCAGCCCGGTTCCGTCCCCTTCGTCTCCTGGCCGTTGCGCCCTGATCCCAGTTCCTGCCTGTATGACAGTTTTTGCAAATATATCGAACTGCTGCCTCATAACGTCTTGCGTTCCTCATTGGATACAGTCGTGGGTCGGTTAAGCTAATTTGGCTTCCCGACCTGAGCCAAAATGGTTTGGCTTCATTAAATTCTGAAGGCTCCATAATACGCTTGAATAGGCGGTTGACGAATAAAAATCTGCATTTCTCTGATTGCATGGACAAGGAAGTTGATTTTTTGCCGGAACCTGTTGCAGAATGTTGCAAATTGACAAGGATTGAAAAGAAGAGACAGTTGACTTCTGCTAGTCAGCCAGTTCCATCAACAACAGCAAAGAGCAACAAAAAGAGCACAAAAAGAGCAGCAAAACGAAGACCAGCTACACGAACTAGTACACCTGAGTGTATAAAAATTACAATAAAACGTTCTATGGGAGTATTGCCATGAGTTCTGGGCAAGTTAAATGGTTCAATAATGCGAAAGGCTTTGGTTTTATTCTTCCTGACAATGGCGGCGGCGATCTCTTCGCACACTACTCCGCTATTGGCATGGAAGGTTACAAAACCCTGAAGGCCGGTCAAACGGTAACGTTTGAAACCATCGAAGGCCCCAAGGGGCTGCATGCAACAAACATCAGACCAGCTGAGCAGGTAAATGGTGCCAACTAGGCACTGAATCAGACTTTCTCGGCAGTTCTGCTTGTTTGAGCCAATAACAAACGGGGTAACCCTATTTCCTGGAAATTGGTTTACCCCGCTTTTCTATGCTGCATGCAAATCACCGAAATCTCCGGCGACAGTAGCAATTTACATATGCGCGATTATTTCGTCGCCGAACTCAGAACACTTCTTCAAGGTAGCGCCCGTCATCAGTCGCTCAAAGTCATAAGTGACGGTTCGCGCTGAGATAGCCCCTTCCATACCTTTAAGTATCAGGTCAGCAGCTTCATTCCAGCCAAGATGACGCAGCATCATCTCTGCTGAAAGGATCAATGAACCCGGGTTCACCTTGTCCTGACCGGCATACTTGGGCGCAGTGCCGTGTGTAGCTTCGAACAGAGCCACTTCAGCACCAATGTTCGCACCTGGGGCGATACCGATACCGCCAACCTGCGCGGCCAGTGCGTCAGAGAGATAGTCACCGTTCAGGTTCAAGGTCGCTATAACAGAGTACTCATCGGGACGTAACAGGATCTGTTGCAGCATGGCGTCTGCAATGACATCCTTAACGACAATTTCCTTGCCCGTACGTGGGTTCTTGAATGAATGCCAGGGGCCGCCATCCAGAGGTTTGGCGCCGAACTCTGCAACTGCCAGCTCGTAACCCCAATCCTTGAAGGCACCTTCGGTGAACTTCATGATGTTGCCTTTGTGAACCAGGGTCAGTGAAGGCAAGTCCTGATCAACTGTGTATTTGAGTGCAGCACGAACCAGGCGCTGGGTACCCTCTTTGGAAACTGGCTTGATACCAATACCACAGTTTTCCGAGAAGCGAATCTTGGTAACGCCCATTTCGTTCTGCAGGAAATCGATGACTTTCTTCGCTTCAGCAGAGTCAGCCTTCCACTCGATACCAGCGTAGATGTCTTCCGAGTTTTCACGGAATATGACCATATCGCACTTGCCCGGCTCTTTCACTGGTGAAGGCACGCCTTCAAACCATTTGACCGGACGCTGACAGGTATACAGATCCAATTCCTGACGCAGAGCCACGTTCAGTGAGCGGAAACCACCGCCAACAGGCGTAGTCAGCGGGCCTTTGATACCAACAACAAACTCTTTCAGTGCAGTCAATGTTTCTGCGGGGAACCAATCGCCATCATAGGTGGCAGCCGCTTTCTCACCTGCGTAAATCTCCATCCATTTGATCGCTTTTTGCTTACCAAAGCACTTTTCTACAGCAGCATCCACAACCTTGATCATAACGGGTGTAATGTCTACGCCAATGCCGTCACCTTCGATGAAAGGTATGATCGGCTGGTCAGGTACGTTAAGCGATGCGTCGGCATTGATAGTAATTTTGTCACCATCTGTCGGAACCGATACATGTTGATATCCCATTGCATACTCCACTGAATTGAAATTTGAATTGATCGTGCCTAAAAACGGCGGCAAGTATAGCAGTTCAGCTGACTAAACTGGACTGCTTTCTCAAGTAATTTCGCATAAACTGCCGCACATGCCGAAACTTATCCTGCTCAATAAACCCTTCAATGTACTTTCCCAGTTCACCGATGACGGCGACCGGGTCACGCTTGCGCGCTACATCAAGGAACCCGGTTTCTATCCTGCCGGCAGGCTTGATCAGGACTCTGAGGGCTTGCTGATACTCACCGATTGCGGCAAGACGCAGCAACGCATCAGCGACCCACGATTTAAACTCAGCAAGGTTTACTGGGCACAGGTTGAGGGCGAAGTGAGCGAGGCAGCGCTTGCGTCTTTACGTGCAGGTGTGGTGTTGAAGGATGGACTCACACTGCCTGCCCTCGCCGAACGCATCCAGGAACCTGACATCTGGGAGCGTATACCACCCATCCGTGAGCGAAAGAATATACCTGTCAGTTGGATTGAACTGACTATTCATGAAGGTAGAAACCGACAGGTGCGCAGAATGACAGCTGCCGCTGGCTTCCCCACCCTCCGATTGATTAGACGAAAAATCGGCGATTGGGATGTCTCTGGCATTGCGCCTGGTGAGTTCGTGAAGATAAATATTTAGCGTTCAATCCTTATCAGAGTTCCAGCGCGCGGCAGCCGCAGCATCTGAATCACGACTTTCTATCCACTCCGAACCCTCGCTGGATTGCTGCCGCTTCCAGAATGGCGCCCGCGTTTTCAGGTAGTCCATGATGAATTCCGTAGCGGCGAATGCATCTGCTCTATGCGCACTGGCAGTTCCAACGAACACTATCTGATCCCCGGCATGCAGCTCGCCCACACGGTGAATCACCTTGCATGCCTGAATCCGCCAGCGGGTATCAGCTTCCTGAACGATGTCTTGCAGCGCTTTCTCAGTCATGCCAGGGTAATGCTCAAGGAAAAGATTTAGCACTTTGCTTGCAGGGCCAGCGTCTGTAACAGCAGGTTCGTAAAACTCGCGTACCAGGCCGCTAAAAACGGCTATCGCGCCAACATTATCTGCCATATTACGCAATAATGCATATTCCTGGCCGACATTGAAATCGTCTTCCTGCACAGATATCAACAGATGTTCCGATACAATCACGCTCAGCCACCTGTCATTGGAGGAAAGAAAGCCACTTCATCGCTATCCTGCAATGCCTGCTCACGCCCGACTATGGTCTGATTAACCGCCACAAGAACCTGATTCGTATTGCTCAGGATGGCCCACCTGGCATCTCTTTGCCGGGTAAGGTGCTCGACCAACGCACTGACGTCATTCACTTTTTCCGGCAAAGACAGGGTTTCGGACGCACAGCCCAAAGCCTCACGAACACTGGCAAAATAATTGATAGTCAACATACTGAAACCTTGTGCCCTAAAATCTGCAGGCAATAATTACAAATCATGCTCTCTGCGATAATCACCTGATTTTCCACCCGTTTTTTCCTGCAAACGGATCGACTCAATAACCATTTCCCTGTCCACAGCCTTGCACATATCATAAATGGTCAATGCGGCGACAGTTGCTGCCGTCAGTGCTTCCATCTCGACACCAGTACGGCCCTTGAGCTTGCAGTTCGTGTTAATAATCACCTTGCTGCTCGCCTCGTCAAGCTCAATGTCTACCTGCACAGAACTCAGCATCAGGGGATGACACAGCGGTATAAGATCCGCAGTTTTCTTGGCGGCCTGAATGCCCGCAATGCGCGCCACCGCGATAACGTCACCCTTCTTATGGCCGCCCTCGGCGATCAAACGCAGCGTTGTTGGCAGCATGGAAACAACCGCTCTGGCTTTGGCGACCCGACTGCTGATCTCCTTACTACCCACATCGACCATTTGCGCCTTACCCTGCGCATCCAGATGCGTTAATCCACTCATTGTTCACCCTGCTGGTTTGCTGACGTTGGAAGCATTGCCGGACCCAAAACAACGCGTTGGTTTGCATTATCTATCTTCCTCCACAAGATGTGTAGCAACCGAATAGACTTATTCTGTGGCTCCCTAAGGCAATTGCCTGCGAAATACGGTAGCATTGCGCCTTCTTTTTCCTGGGCAATCTGGCACGCAACCCGGCTATGCAGTGGCATCCTCATACAACAGTGGCAACCGTCGTCGAGCGGGAAAACCGCTTTTTGATGGTCGAAGAGCTCATTAACGGCAGGCTTGTTTATAATCAACCAGCAGGTCATCTGGAGGCTAACGAAACACTCGCCCAAGCTGCCATCAGAGAAACACTGGAAGAAACCGCATGGCAGGTGAAGTTGATTTCGTTACTGGGCGTTTATCAATATACGTCTCCCAAGGACAATGTCTGTTATCTACGCACCTGTTTCATTGCAGATGCTGTTCAACACTTACCGAACCAAACACTGGACACAGGGATAATTCGCGCCCTGTGGATGAGCAAAGCGGATATTGAGGCTAAACGCGACCAATTGCGCAGCCCCGTAGTTTTGACTGTTATAGACGATTATCTGAATGGGCAGCGCTATCCCATGACTGCGCTCAAACTAATAGAATCCTGAAACCCTTTTAACGCGTAACAGATTTTTTCACATGACATCCAAACAAAACAGCAAAGTCATTGTCGGCATGTCCGGGGGCGTCGACTCTTCGGTAGCAGCCTTGCTATTGCTGAAACAGGGATATCAGGTGGAAGGACTATTCATGAAGAACTGGGATGAAGATGACGATACGGAATACTGCACGGCAAAAGCGGATCTGGCAGATGCCGAATCAGTAAGCAGAAGTCTGGGTATTAAACTGCATACCGCTAATTTTTCCGCTGAATATTGGGACAATGTTTTCGAGCACTTCATTGCCGAATACAAAGCCGGTCGCACACCGAATCCGGATATACTCTGCAACCGTGAAATCAAATTCAGAGCATTTCTTGATTACGCCAAGGAACTGGGAGCTGACTTCATTGCGACTGGTCACTATGTACGCAAAGCTGTTATTCATGGACAAACCATGCTGTTGAAAGGCCTCGACGCCAACAAGGACCAAAGCTATTTCCTCAGCGCGGTAAGTGAGGAATGTCTGCAGCAAAGTCTGTTTCCCGTTGGAGACTTGGAAAAATCTCAGGTGCGAGACCTGGCGGCCAGGCATGGCTTTATTACGCATGATAAAAAGGACAGTACGGGGATCTGTTTTATTGGTGAGCGCAAGTTCAAGGATTTCCTGCAACAGTATATCCCCGCGCAACCGGGCGACATCGAAACAGTAGCGGGCGCTGTCATCGGCCAGCACAGCGGCCTGATGTACCATACTTATGGGCAGCGCCAGGGCCTGGGAATTGGTGGCTTGCAGGAGCATGATCAGGCTCCGTGGTATGTGGTTGGCAAGGATCTGCAGCGTAACGTTCTCATCGTTGCGCAGGGCAACGACCATCCCGCCTTATTTTCGGCCGGCTTGCTGGCAACACAACTGGCCTGGATAAACAATGACGCTCCACAACTGCCATTGCATTGCACTGCAAAGATTCGCTATCGGCAGGAAGATCAGCAGTGCGTTGTATCGATGCCAGTTGAGGATGGCGCTACATCCAGCGCAGTTCACGTCGACTTTGCACAACTACAACGCGCCGTGACGCCGGGGCAAACGATTGTGTTTTATCAGGATGATGTTTGTCTTGGAGGAGCTGTGATTGAACAATACATCCATTGAGTTCAGTAATTGGGAATATAGAAATATTGCCTTGGCAGCAGTAGCTCAATGCGCTGTTCTGGTCAACGAGCTCGCTACCAAAGGCGAGGCAGACGACGATCAGATAAATGCCTGTGTAGCACCTTTACTGATACTGGATGCCGATTCGACACAAGAGATTTACCCCAGGGTTGCAGACTTGAATACCGGGCTGAACACATTACAGATTGCGATGGGTGACGATGGCAACAAACAGTTCCCGGAAGCCGTTCGTTATTTCCTTGGCATACAAATCCTGCAACAGAAATTGGCGAAACAACCGGTATTGCAATCTCGGATTCGTAGCGGACTTCAGGCTCTTCCGGCAAACTCTAACGAAAATAAGAAAATTGGCAATATTGATCAGACACACTATGCAGAAATAGCGCGACTGTATCAAAATACCATCAGCACGTTGAGCTACCGTATACATGTCGCAGGTAATCCGGAACATCTTCGTAACACGCAGGTGGCAGACAAGATTCGCACACTGCTCCTCGCAGGTATCAGATCAGCTGTGCTTTGGCATCAGTTGGGTGGGCGGCGCTGGCATTTATTGATTTATCGTAAACGCATCAGGGAAAGTATTGCGCACATACGTCGTACCCTGTTATCCGTAAATTGAAACCAGATAAAAAGGAATTCAAATTGTCCAGGAACTCTGCAGATAAAGCGCCAACACTAAGCAGTCTGACTGCCATTTCACCTGTAGACGGAAGATACCGCAGCAAGGTAGAAGCGCTGAGCGCGTACTTCAGTGAATATGCCCTGATACGTTATCGCGTTATCGTGGAGATTCGCTGGTTGCAAAAACTCGCATCTCACCCGCAGATTACCGAAGCGCCAACAATCAGCGCTACCGGCAACGAAGCTCTGGAAACCTTACTCGATAATTTTAACGAAACCGATGCACTGCGCGTAAAGGAAATTGAAGCTACCACCAATCATGACGTCAAAGCTGTTGAATACTTTATCAAAGAGAAAATTGGTCAACATCCTGACCTGCAAAAGCAATTGGAGTTTGTACACTTTGCCTGCACTTCCGAAGATATCAACAATCTTTCCTATGCGTTAATGCTGCGTGACGGCCGGGATAGTGTGATGCTGCCACTCATGCAACAAACCATTGACACGTTGCAGGAACTTGCGCACAAACATGCAGATCAACCCATGCTGGCACGTACTCATGGTCAGACAGCATCGCCCACAACTATAGGAAAAGAGTTGGCAAATGTCATCCACAGGCTAAGGCGTCAGCTGACACAATTCACAGACAATAAAATTCTTGGCAAGATGAATGGCGCTGTAGGCAACTACAACGCTCACCTCTCCGCTTACCCTGATGTTGACTGGGAGAAGAATGCGGCAGAATTTATCCAGCAACTCGGTCTACAGTGGAATCCGTATACAACGCAGATTGAGCCGCACGACTATATCGCTGAACTGTTTGCTGCTCTATGCCGATTCAATACCATACTGATTGATCTTGACAGGGATATCTGGGGTTACATTTCGTTAGGCTATTTCAGTCAAAAAACAATCGCTGGCGAGGTTGGCTCCTCAACCATGCCGCATAAAGTGAACCCGATAGATTTTGAAAACTCAGAGGGCAACCTCGGAATCGCAAATGCGGTGATGCAGCATCTCGGAGAGAAACTTCCCATTTCTCGCTGGCAGCGCGATTTGACTGACTCCACCGTGCTGCGCAATATTGGCGTTGGTTTTGCGCACAGCGTAATCGCCTATCACGCAACTCTTAAGGGCTTAAGTAAGTTAACAGTAAATTCTGCTGCCCTGCTCGCAGATCTGGATCAGAGTTGGGAAGTGCTCGCGGAGCCTATTCAGACAGTCATGCGTCGCTATGGCGTTGAGAAGCCCTATGAAAAATTGAAAGCACTTACCCGCGGACAAAAAATCACTGCAGAAGTTTTGATAGAGTTCATAGAAACCCTGGAAATTCCTGAGGAAGGCAAGCAGGCGCTGCGCGAACTGCGACCGGAAAACTACACCGGTAATGCTGCAGCGCAAGCACGGAAAATATAAGCTCACTTATGTTGTTACCCAACAGCTTCGACAAACACGATTTCCTGCAAAATTATTGGCAGAAAAAGCCCATGCTCATTCGGGCAGAAAAAAGAGACTTCACAGATCCTGTCAGCCCAGAGGAGCTTGCCGGATTGGCATGCGAAGAATTTATTGAGTCGCGTTTAATAAATTTTTACCCTACAGAAAAGGCAACTGGTAAAGATACCATCGGGCAAGCAGAAGACTCGGCTAAAACGACTGCCAGTTCGGCACAGTTGCACAAACACAAATGGAAACTGCGCCACGGCCCATTCAAGGAAAAGGATTTTCTGAAGCTGCCAGACAGAAACTACACACTGCTCGTGCAAGCAGTAGACCAGTGGCACGAGGGTGTACGCGCCATGCTGGGGGATTTTAATTTTCTGCCAAGCTGGCGTATAGACGACATCATGGTCAGTTACTCTACAGATGGCGGCAATGTAGGCCCACATTTCGACTACTACGATGTTTTCCTGATCCAGGGGCTCGGCAAGAAGCGCTGGCAGCTTGGTGGACACGCTGACAGTAACAGTAAACGCCTGCCCAACAAGGATCTCCGATTGCTGGCAGATTTTGAGCCGGAGCAAGAATGGTTGCTCGAGCCTGGCGACATACTTTACTTGCCACCCAATGTGGCGCACTACGGTATCGCTATGGGCAATAGCCTCACCTACTCCATCGGATTCAGAACCCCTTCACATGCTGAAATTATCGGCGAACTTGGCGATGAGCTCATTGAGCAGCTGCGCGAAGAAGATCGCTATATTGACACTGACCCGCAAATTCCTGATCGCCACGGTGAAATACCGGACACTGTCATTCAACAACTGCAAAGTTTGTTGCTGCAGCAACTCACACGCCCAGAGCTGATAGCCAATTGGTTCGGTCGCAGCATGACCAACCCGAAGTATCCTGACATCAGTGTTATCGTGGAAGAAAAACTGACAGCAGAAACATTGCGGCAAACCATGCAACCGAAAGGCATATCGCATCAGCAACCCGGAAAACAAGTTCGTGGTTTTTTGTTCAAGAATCCTGCAGCCAGATTTGCCTTCCGGGAAAATAAGGATAAGCTGCAACTGTTCGCTGACGGATGTACCATTGAATGTGCGGCAGACCAACTGTCTCTGGTTCTACTTTTATGTGCCAGTGAGGAACTTCCCGACACGTTGCTTGATCTGCTACCCACAGATGAAGTTTCAGCATTCAATTTGCTGGCTCAACTTTATAATCAAGGCAGTCTGTTATTGGATTACCGTAAACCATGAAGAAAATCAGGCGGTCGCTTTCCAAAATCCCGTTCTTACAGTCGCTAAAGTCCAAACTGCGCTTTTTTCTTATGCTTGGAATGGTTTTGCCCACTCATGCGCTAGCACAAACGTCAGAGCCAACTGTTAACGATCAGGCAGCAGTCATCGAAATAATCCGTCTACAGCATCGTGATGCCAGCAGTATCCGTCAGGCAATCACTCCGCATATTGATTCTCGCGGCACCATTAACCAAATGGATAACAACTTGATAGTTGCCACATCCCGCGGCAACCTGCGCGACCTGCGAGCATTGGTTGCGCAGTTGGACACACCTTTACGATCACTGCGTGTTAGTCTGGATTTCGACTATCGCACGCCTTCCGCTGACAACGTCCTTAGCACCGATGCCAGTGACCGTGGCAACGCGGTTCGAACGGTGCAAATGCAGGAGGGTGAAGCAGCCGTCGTCACCGAACAGATCAACAGCGAAGACATTATTGGTTTGGGGAGCGGCACAGCAGCCGTTTTGCTTGGAGAAAATACCCGCTCAGAATCCTCTTTCAGAGTTCGCGCTGAAATACGCGGGCAACAGATATTGCTGCAATTGCACGCTCTGACACAGGATAGCGTTGATGGCGCATCTAACGATTCTCAGAGCGTAGGCACCACCCTTACATTGACCCCGGGACAGTGGTTCATCATTAACCCAACCGAAGTACTGTTCAGCGACTCGGGCAGTAACTCCAGCGAGATTCTCTCCACCAGTCCGGAAAGCGAAGCCGGGTTGCGGCAGTTGGCGGTGCTTGCGGAAATACTGCCCTGATGCCCGTGAAGCTTAAACCTGTGTTTCAGGAACTGACCTACTACCCTGACAGCGCTGCGCTGATGTTGCGCCTCAGCGAGCTGCCCTGCTCCGTTTTTCTGGATAGCAGCAACAACGAAGACCGCGGCGCCCGCTATGACATCCTTACTGCAGCACCTACAGCGTCTATTTATCTGCAGAAAGGACAGGTGTTGCGGATATCCCACTATGCTGATGACCCAGCCACTGAAGTGCTGCAAGAAGATATTTTCACTGCTGTGAAATCAACTTTGGCACTTTACCAATCAAACAGCTTGCAGACGGTTGGGGATAAGAGTAGCGCTGAGCATGCAGATTTCGACAATAAATTGTCCGCTATGCCTTTTACAGGCGGAGCCGCGGGTTATTTTGGCTACCACAGCGGTGATTTATACAAAAGTGGTGATCCTTACAAGGGAGCGGATGTGTGCGTAAGTGGCAAGACATTCGAGTCTGATGAGTCTGGTAAACTGCCAACAGCCCACATCGGCATATATCACTGGGCAATCGTAGTCGATCACCAACTGCAAAAAACACACTTCTTCGTCTTGACCGATTGCCCATTGCCCGTGCGGGAGCAAGTCAATGCCTTAATGTCGTCAGATCGCAAACTCGCCACACCACCAGCGTTCATGCTGACCGAACCGTTTACATCGAATATGTCTCCTGCAGTTTATAAGCCTCTGTTCGAGCGTTTGAAAAAGTATATTGAGGCGGGCGATTGTTATCAGGCCAATCTGGCACAACGTTTCCATTCACGTTACCTGGGCACCCCGCTACTGGCGTATCTGCAACTACGTGAGCGCAGCAAGAGCCCGTTTTCCGCCTACCTGGGCATGCAGGACAATGCAATCCTGTCGTTATCTCCGGAGCGTTTTCTGCAAACCCGACAGAGGAAAGTACTCACTCAGCCTATAAAGGGCACCCGTCGGCGTGGCACAAACCCGGCACAGGACGAAGCACTGAAAAACGCACTCTGTAACAGCGAGAAAGATCGGGCAGAAAACCTGATGATTGTGGATCTGCTGCGCAATGATTTAGGCAGTATCTGCAAAACGGGTACGGTAAAAACTGAGAAATTATTCGAACTGCAGAGCTTCAACAGCGTACATCACCTGGTCAGCACCATCAGCGGCGAGTTGCCAGAAGACAAAAGCCCATTGGACCTGTTGCGCAACTGCTTTCCCGGAGGCTCAATCACAGGAGCACCCAAGATCAGAGCCATGCAGATTATCGCTGAACTGGAACCGGACCCACGCCAGATCTACTGTGGCGCAATAGGCTACATCGGTTTTGACGGTCAGATGGATACCAATATCACCATCCGCACATTGCTTTGTGAGCAGGGCAAAATTTATTGCTGGGGTGGTGGTGGCATCGTGGCAGATTCAGTCTGTGAGCAGGAGTATCAGGAGGGACATGACAAAGTCACGTTACTACTGTGCACACTTCAAGACATGAATAAATCTAATCAATGACATTAGCTTTCAATACTAATTCATTGATTAAAGGCTTAATTCTCTATTGCTGGCTTTAATAAACTCCTGCTTCAAATCAGCGTATTCATGCACTGCCGGAAACTGTGGGAACTCTTTGATCACATTTGCAGGAGCCTTGAACAGAATGCCTGCATCAGCCTCAGAAAGCATAGTTGTATCGTTGTAGGAGTCCCCGGCTGCGATTACGCGGAAATTCAATCCGTGAAAAGCTTTGACGCACTGGCGCTTGGGGTCTTTCTGGCGCAAAGTGTAGTCGACAATCCGTCCGGTCGCATCGGCCACCAGGCGATGACAAAACAGTGTCGGAAACCCCAGTTGCCGCATCAAGGGTTGCGAGAATTCATAGAAAGTGTCGGACAGTATGACCACCTGAAAGCGCTCACGCAGCCAATCGATAAACTCCCTGGCTCCGGGCATTGGCGCCATAGTGCTTATTACTGCTTGAATATCATTCAAGCCCAGCCCATGTTCACCCAGTATGCGCAGGCGCTGCTTCATCAGCACATCATAATCCGGGATATCTCTGGTCGTGGCACGCAGCTCGGCGATTCCCGTGCGCTCCGCAAAATCTATCCAGATTTCAGGGACCAGTACACCTTCCAGATCCAGACATGCTACTTCCAAAACACTTCCCCTTTTACTTGTTTATGGTCCGCTGCATTCGACCAGCAGCTGGTATTTTTGAGCGGCTAAATTTAACAGATATCCCAATCATTGCCCAGTCAGCGAGTGCTATTGTACCGCTCTACCAACACTTTACCAAAAACGACAAATACGCCAGAATGGCGCTCATATAAACGGAACTCGCGACGGCAATACGTAGCGTTTCACGTGGAAGATTATAGAGAATTTACATGATAAATGAATCTAATATCATTGATTTTAATGATAATAATATAAATGTTGCTCCTAAAGAAATCCTGAAGAAAATTCTGGAAGCAGTGCCTGACGCCGCAGTTTCGTTTAGCGGCGCAGAAGATATCGCGTTGGTTGTCATGGCCTGGAAAATAAAAAAAGACGTTGCCATTTTCTGTCTGGATACCGGCCGCCTGCACCCTGAAACCTATCAGTTTCTCGACAAGGTAAAAAAACAGTATCAATTGAATCTGGAGTTCATGCTCCCCGATACAGAAGCTCTGCAGGCGCTGGTCAGCAAGAAAGGCTTGTTCAGCTTTTACGAAGATGGTCATGAAGAGTGCTGCAGCATCAGAAAAATTGAACCATTGCGCAGGAAGCTGGCGACCGTGGATGCATGGATCACAGGACAAAGGCGCGACCAGAGCCCTACCCGTGCTGCTGTGCCTATTGCACAGATAGACAACACGTTCTCAGCGCCTGGAAAAACCCTGCTGAAATTCAATCCTCTGGCCAATTGGACATCGCGGGAGGTTTGGGAATATATCCGTTTGTTCGATTTACCTTATAACAGCCTGCATGACCGTGGCTTCATCAGCATTGGTTGCGAACCCTGCACTCGCAGCGTTGGACCTAATCAGCATGAGCGCGAAGGACGCTGGTGGTGGGAGGAAGCGACGCAGAAGGAGTGCGGTCTGCACAAGAGCAACAATAGCGATATTATCGGCCGCGGTTAAAAAACCGGCACTTCTATTCCCGCAAACAACGCATCAACTTCAGACTGATTTGCTGCAGACTGTGCCTGCTCCAGCAGATGTCGCTGCAAGTGCGGCGCGAACATCGCAATGAACTCGTAAATATAGCCGCGCAGTACAGCATGTCGCTGAAATCCTATTTTAGTGACGCTGTAATCAAACAGGTGGCTGGCATCCAAAGCAACCAGGTCGCTGTCTTTCTCCAAGTCATAGGCCATGCTGGCAACGATGCCAACGCCTATGCCCAGGCGCACGTAAGTCTTGATGACATCCGCATCTGCTGCAGTAAACACGACGTGCGGCTCAAGCTCTTGCGCTTGAAACGCCTCATCCAACCTTGAGCGCCCGGTAAAACCGAAGACATAAGTGACTAACGGATACTGAGCTACTGCCTCCAAAGTCAATTTTTCCACACTGACCAGCGGATGATCGGACTTAACCAGAATAACGCGATTCCAGCGATAACACGGAACCATGATCAAATCGGTGAATAATTCCATCGCTTCGGTAGCAATCGCCAGATCTGCTGTGCCTTCTGCTGCGAGTTTGGCGATCTGCATCGGTGTGCCCTGATGCATATGCAGGGAAACTTCCGGATACTTCTTAATAAACCTGCTGATGACGGGTGGTAGTACATACCGGCTCTGCGTGTGGGTGGTTGCCAGAGCCAGGCTGCCTTTGGTTTGCGCGGTAAACTCCTTGGCAACTACGCGGATATTTTCAGTTTTTCGCAAAATTTCCGCAGCTATTGCTACGATCTGCTCGCCAGCCGGTGTCAAACCGGTCAAGTGCTTGCCATTGCGAATAAAAATATCCAGATTAAGTTCCTGTTCAAGCAGTAGGATCTGCTTGCTCACGCCAGGTTGCGACGTGTGCATGGTTTGCGCTGCTGCAGAAACATTCATACCCTGCCTGGCCACCTCCCAGATGTAGCGCAATTGCTGCAATTTCATGTTTTATTTATCCGCAGTTTGAGGCAGATTGGCGACACCATGTGGCACATGTCCGGTAGCAACATGACCTCTGGCCGATTCGCAATGGCCCTGCTGATCATCGAAGAAAACATCTGCATCAAACGCTTTGAGGAAAGCCCCCTTATCCATGCCCCCCAAAAATAGCGATTCATCGATGCGAATATTCCAGGCGCGCAGTGTCCGCACCACTCTCTCATGTGCCGGTGCTGAACGCGCCGTCACCAGGCAAGTACGCAGAGGCGATTCGCCAGCGGGAAACTCAGTCTGCAACTGCTGCAATGCAGCCAGGAACGGCTTGAAAGGTCCACCCGACAACGGCTGGTTAGCCGCCATTTTCTCGCTTTTCGCAAAAGCTTCCAGCCCATCAGCCTTATAAATTTTCTCTGCCTCATCAGAAAACAACACCGCATCACCGTCAAAAGCGAATTTGAGCTGACCTGTCTTCACGTTGCTTGTATTAGAAGGCAGGATGGTTGCAGCTGCGATACCCAACTCCAGCGCATGGCGCACATCCGCGCCATCCGTTGACAAGAATAAATGGCTGTTGAATGCTGATATATAACGCCAGGGGCTATCGCCACCGCAGAACGCTGCGCGGCTGATCGATAAATCGTAATGTTCAATGGAATTAAAAATACGCAGCCCCGTATCTGCACTGTTGCGCGAGAGCAGAATTACCTCAACCCGCTGCGTGGCCAGGATTTCATTCAGGCCCAGTAACTTCTTTACCAGGCTGAACGCATCTCCACGTGCCAGCGGTTCATCCTCGTGGGCAATCTGATATTGTTGGTACGCTTCCAACCCCTGCTCTTCATACACGCGATGACTTTCATCGAGATTAAAAAGTGCACGTGAAGAAATGGCGATAACCAATTTCTGGTTTGCCCCGGGTTGTGGCTGGTCTGGTTGTCCTGACATATAAAATTTGTCTCCTTTATGCCAATGCATTATATGACACTTTAGATGATATAGTGCGGCCGAGATAGCTCGGTTCAACCCGTTCGTGCAGGATGTGTGGTTATATGCGCCAGGAAGTAAAGCAACTCAAAACGGCATTGGTTCTCTCGGGTGGTGGCGCCCGTGCCGCTTATCAAGTGGGTGTGCTGCGTGCGATTGCCAATCTGCTGCCCAAGGATGCAGCTAACCCTTTCCAAATTATCAGCGGCACCTCTGCTGGCGCATTGAATGCGGTTTCTCTGGCAACACATGCCCAGCGTATGCGCACCGGTGTCAGAACGCTGGAGTACATCTGGAGGAATATTGAAAGCAAACAAGTTTACCGTCTGGACTCTGCAGGGTTGATAAGCAGTGCATCCAACTGGGTATTCTCGTTCATGGCAAGCAGACGCAGAAATACGCCCGTTTCTCTTTTGAATAATGAGCCGCTGGAGTCGTTACTGGGTAAAGTGTTGCGCCTGGAACGGCTACAGGAGAATATCAAAGCGGGCCTGCTGGATGCGATCAGTGTCACTGCGTCTGGCTATACCAGCGGCGAGTCTGTGTCGTTTTTTGAAGCGGTACCGAGTATCGGGAACTGGCAGCGCCCCCATCGGGTAGGAATTAGAACGCAGCTCACCCTGCAGCACCTGTTGGCGTCAACCGCAATTCCTACTTTATTTCCGGCCGTGAAAATCAATCGCGAATATTTTGGTGATGGTGCAATTCGACAATTGGCACCATTAAGCCCCGCTATTCATCTGGGTGCTGAAAAAATTCTCGCCATTGGTGTTAGCAGCTACAAGAGTCGCAGACCTGCAAAAGACTCGATCAGTGCCCACCCTTCTTTGACGCAGATTATCGGTCATGTTCTTAACAGTGCGTTTATAGACACCATGGTTACCGACCTGGACACTCTGCGACGTTACAATAATATTCTTCCTGCTATTCCAACCGAAGCCAGACACGACAAAGATTTTCCACTGCGGCATATCGATCTGCTGGAAATATCACCCAGTGAAGATCTCAACATAATTGCCAGCGAGTATTTCAATTCCCTGCCACGCGCATTGAGGTTGTTCATCAATGACACGGGATCAAGCAACATACTAAGTCTATTGCTGTTCGAAAAAGATTATTGCGAGGCGTTGATGACGCTGGGATTTTCGGACGCCATGGAAAAGTCCAGTCAGATTCTGGCGTTTTTCCGTCCGCAGGCAACGGTAGAACATTACTGACAACCAATACCCAGACCACCAATACCGCAATAACCATCCGGATTTTTCGCCAGATACTGTTGGTGATATTCTTCCGCATAATAAATATCGGGAGCTGTCTTAATTTCGGTTGTGATCGGCGCATACCCCGCCTGCGTCAGCTGTTGTTGATAACGCAGTTTGCTGGCCAACGCCTCCTCCAGTTGTGCCGCGTTGGTGGTGTAGATAACAGAGCGATACTGTGTGCCGCGATCATTCCCCTGACGCATGCCCTGCGTAGGATCATGGGACTCCCAGAAAATCTTCAACAATTTGCTGTAGCTGGTCTGCGCCGGATCGAAATAGACGATAACCACTTCCGCATGTCCGGTCCGGCCACTGCATACTTCATCGTAGCTGGGGTTAGGCGTGATCCCACCGGCATAGGCAACTGCGGTGCTGTAGACGCCGCCAGCTTTCCAGAACAGACGCTCTGCTCCCCAGAAACACCCCAGACCAAAAACTGCTTTCTCAACTCCCTCTGGCATTGGCTCCATGATGGGGCGCTGATTGACGAAATGTCTGTTGGTTATCTGTATTGCGTCTGAGCGGCCGGGCAATGCAGAATCTGCATCTGGTAAATCCTTTGGTTTCTGCAAAAACATTCTGAACTCCTGCAGCTTGAATCACTGCGAATGATAAGGCATGATCGCGCCTTCAGATCTAACATAGACGCTTATTAAGTTTGTAGCAATAGTTGCATGAATTGTTACTCGTATAGCCCGATGCATTTATAAAGGTGGAATCATGAGCTCTGCACTAATGGCCAATTATGGCTATCCACAACTGGAATTTGATCACGGCAACGGGTCATTCCTGTACACTGCCGAAGGCGATTCCTATCTGGACTTTACTTCCGGCATTGCGGTGAATTGTCTGGGGCATTGCCATCCACATCTGGTGAAGTGCTTGAAAGCGCAGGCCGATAAACTCTGGCACAACTCCAATCTTTTTCGCATAACACCCACCGAAAAACTGGCACAGCGGCTGGTCGACCTTACCTTTGCTGACCGCGTGTTTTTCAGCAATTCGGGTACCGAGGCCGTGGAGGCCGGTTTCAAGATGATGCGTCGGTATCACTACGATCTTGGCGACCGCGCGCGAGTTCGCATCATCAGCCTCACGCAATCTTTTCACGGTCGCACACTAGCGCCCATCGCTGCTTGTCGCAATCCGGTTCATATCGAAGGCTTTTTGACTGGTGATCCTGGTTTCGATCAAGTGAACTTCGGCGATCTGGAAGCACTGCGCGCACAAATCAGCGATCAGACAGCCGGTGTCATTCTCGAACCTATACAGGGTGAAGGCGGAATCAGAGTGGTGCCAACTGATTACCTGCAGCAAGTACGTAAACTTTGTGATGAAAACGGTATTTTGTTAATGTTTGATGAAGTACAGTCAGGTGTCGGCCGTTCGGGGCATCTTTACGCATATCAAGCACTTGGTGTGATGCCTGACTTGCTGGCCTCAGCCAAAGGTTTGGGCGGTGGTTTCCCAATCGGGGCATGTCTTGCCACCGAGCGCGTTGCCCGACACATGGTAGCTGGTACGCATGGTAGTACGTTTGGTGGTAACCCATTAGCTACTGCTGTTGGCAATGCAGTGCTCGATATTATAACTGCGCCAGGATTTTTGGAGGAGTCGCAGAAAAATGCAGTCACGTTTAAAACGGGATTGTCAGAACTCATCAAGGAATTCCCAGCCGTTGTGCAGGAACAAACTGGCATGGGGTTCATGATCGGATTGAAATTGATTGTCAATAATGCGGAATTTATCGCTGCGCTGCTCAAGCATAAGATGCTGGCAGTGAAAGCGGGCTCCAACTCCATCAGATTGCTGCCGCCACTGAATGTGAAACCTGCGGAAATTCAGCAGGCGCTAAGCATTCTTCGCGACGTTTGCCAGGAATGGCAAAAGTAAATAATTGGTCTGTTGGTAGTGCTGGCCGCTGGGAGGGACGAAGCCAAAGATGAAGGGAATTCGGCGCCATACCAAAATGCTTACACTGGGATCAAGCGGAATACATAATACAACTGCCGATGATCTATGGAATCTTATCGCGCTCTGCTCGGATCTGCATTGGCGCGAAGATACCGATGGCAAGTGTTTAAGCTTACGCTGCAACGACACAATAGAAAACAAGACCCTGTTCAGCACCCTGCCTGGAAAAACTATATACGAGTTCGGTTTCTCCGCTGTTGATGACAAACAGCATAAAGCCTACCAGTCATCTCAAGTACAACGACAATCCTTCAGCAATTACATTTGTAAACTCGTTGATGGCGTTCAGCTGCGCTATTTTAGTATAAGCGGCGAACCGCTCTTCGATATTGCGAATCAATTCATCGGCTATAATTGTCTGGCTCAGGATATTTCCAGGCAGAAGGAAACGGAAAACAGTCTGCGTAGATTTCGTGCTGCTGTAGACACCTCAAGCGATATGATTTACCTGGTCGATGCCGAGACCATGCGTTTCGTTGATGTAAATGACACCGCTTGTGAGAATGCAGGGCTAAGCCGTGAAAAAATGTTGACGATGGGCCCGGAACAAATGCTCTCACAGGATAAGGATACTGTTGCGAAGCGCTACGAGATGTTGATAACAACCGGCATCAGTCATTGTATGGAAAGTCAGGTATTGGATCGAGATGGCAAGCCTGGGGTTGTAGAAGTCAGCAGTCGGGCGGTACTCATTGGCGGTCGTTGGATAATCATCGGCATGAGTCGCGATATTACTCTGCGCAAGCAGGCAGAGGACACTTCCCTGCGCTTGCGACAAATGTTCTCAGCTCTTAGTGAAAGTAACGAAGCAATTCTAAGAGCAACCAGTATCGAATCCCTTTATCAGAATGTTTGCAAAGCTGCCGTAAAAGGAGGCAAATTCAATATCGCCACTGTCATAACGCCTGATGAAAGTGGCTGGCTGAAATCAGTTGCTACTGCAGGCAGCATCCTTAATATCATGAACTCTGTGAAAATTTCAATTGACGCAGAAAAAACTGAAGGCCAGGGACTCTCCGGCATAGCCTACAGAACACAGACCCCCTGTGTCAGCAATGATTTTGTGCAGGATAAGAGGACCCGGGCGTGGCATGAAATCGCTTTAAAGAATGGAATTGCAAGCGCTGCTGCGTTTCCCTTATTCAAACGAAAAATATGTGTCGGTATTCTGCTTTTTTATTCTGTCGAAAAGAATTCATTTGACGAGGATATTGTAAAACTCCTGAGCAATATGGCCGAAAACGTTTCTTATGCATTGGATAGCTTTGAGAGTGAAACTGATCGTAAACAAGCGGAAATAGTTCTGCGGGAGAGCGAGGAACGATTCAGGAGCCTTACCCATCTCTCTTCTGATTTTTACTGGGAACAAAATGCAGAGCTATATTTCACCAAATACGAAGGTAATATAGTTGGCGAAAGTAATATCAGAGCAGTAGAGACAATCATCGGCAACCAGATCTGGTCTATTGATCGCGTTACACCCGGCGCTACAAGTTGGGATTCGTTGAAAAGTACCATGATAAATCATGAAAAGTTCCGTGATTTCGAATGCTCATTTACCAATGATAGTGATGATATCTACCACCTTTCACTAAGCGGCGAACCTATTTTCAATGATGAAGGTTTGTTTACCGGATATCGAGGCATATCTCGAGATGTCACAGCACGAAAGCGAGTTTCTGATCATATAAAATATCTTGCCACTCATGACCATTTAACTAAATTGCCAAATCGTGTGATGTTCAGTGAATTACTTGAACTAGCCACTAGAACTGCCAAACGCTATAAGAATCAGACTTTCGCGATACTCTTCATTGATCTGGACCGATTCAAGTCTATTAATGATACTTATGGCCATCATGTTGGTGACGATCTGCTAAAAGAAGTTGCGATACGACTTCGTAAGCCATTGCGCGCCAGCGATGTAGTGGCCAGGTTGGGTGGAGACGAGTTCGTTATCCTGCTGCAGAATATTGACCAGCAGGAGCAAATAGCGAAAATTTCCGGCAATTTGCTCAAGGCTTTTACCAATCCCATAATACTGAACGGTAAAGAATGCCGGGTTACTGCAAGCATCGGTATCAGTATTTTTGGTCGGGACGCAGATGATGAAGAAACATTGATGAAACATGCCGATGCAGCCATGTATGTTGCAAAAGAAGAAGGTAAGAACAATTTCCAGTTTTATTCCAGCGACATTCACCAAATGACGCAGGAGAAAATCAACCTTGAACTGAATTTACGCAGCGCATTGGAACAACACGAATTCAGCCTGCATTATCAGGCAAAACTTGACCTGCAGTCTGGTGAAGTAACCGGCGTGGAAGCGTTGCTGCGCTGGGACAATGAACACATGGGAAGCATCGCACCCGATCGCTTCATTCCGGTGGCAGAAGAGTCGGGTTTGATCATAGATATCGGTAACTGGGTTCTGCATACTGCCTGTCAACAAATGATTGATTGGGACAGCCAGGGAATTGGGAATCTTCGCCTTGCGGTGAATCTTTCTGCCCGGCAGTTCAATGACCCCGACTTGCTCAATAAAATAAAGCATGCCCTGGACACATCCGGACTTGCCCCGCACATGCTGGAACTGGAGATCACTGAAAGCGTCGTCATTCACAACCCGAAACGTGCATTTATGGTCATGTCACAGATAAAAGAGTTAGGCGTGAAACTGGCATTGGATGATTTTGGTACAGGGTACTCATCCCTGGGACAATTGAAAAACTATCCCATTGATACATTGAAGATAGATAGAACTTTCATTTTCGATATTCCCGCCAACGAAGAAGACAAGGCGATTTGCAAAGCGATCATATCCATGGGGAATACATTGGGCCTGAGAATCGTCGCGGAAGGTGTTGAACAGGATGCTCAATTACATTTTCTACGCGATCATCATTGTAATGAGGTACAGGGGTTTTTCATTCATAAACCAGGAGCGGCAGAAAATTTCACACGCTGGTATCGACTGCACGACCACCAGGCCTTTCGTTGCTAACATCGCGCAACGAAGCGCTATTATTTCTCCTTGCGCGATGCGCTCCAGGCCTCAAAACCACCTTCCAGGCTATACGTTTTTTCGAAACCGTGATCAGAAAAAAAAGCCGCTGCCGTCTTGCTTGCATTGCCATGATAACAATAGACGATCAACGGGCGCTTGCGGTCGGCTTTCTGAAGAAAATCCTGAATATTTTCATTGCTGATATGCACAGCATTTTCAATATGCGCTGCGGCATATGACATCTGATCGCGTATATCCACGATCTGCGCCTTATAGGCAATCATTTCGCGAGCGCTATCTACATCAACCAATCCACACGTCATCAATAAACTTCCTGATTTCTGAATCAAAATACTTACATTGCAGAATACTGAGGTGGGACCTTGTTACCGAGTATACATGCTACTGACATACTGCAACCTCTGTTCGAAATACCAATTGCGCGCTGCTTCGGATGACATGGGTCTCGCAATGGCGAATCCCTGCGCGAGATCACAACCTACCGTGCGCAAATAGGCCAGCGCCTCTTCATCTTCAACACCTTCTGCGGTTGTTCGCAGGCCCAGGCTGTGCCCCAGCTCTATAATGGATTTTATAACTGTGCGTGACTCCTGGGAGGTACTGGCTGTCATGACAAAAGAGCGGTCCACTTTGATCTCTGAAAAAGGCAAGCGCACCAACTGCAACATCGAAGAGAACCCGGTACAGAAATCATCAATGGACAATTGAAATCCTTTCAAACGCAACCGCGTTAATAGATCAAGAGAAATTACCGGGTCCTCCATTGTCGTGGTTTCTGTCAACTCGAAAAGCAATGATGTGGAAGGCACATTCAGGTTCTGACAAAGTTCCGCAACACGATCAGCGAATGCAAGATTCTTCAGGTTCTTCGCTGAAATGTTGATCGAAATATGCATCTCATTGTGATTAAAACCTTCAGCAAAAAAGTTAAGCGCCAGATCAATGACACGATCGGTGAGTTGATCTATCAATCCGCTGAGTTCGGCAACTGGGATGAAATCTCCCGGGGAAATAATACCTACTTCCGGATGGTACCAACGAACCAAAGCTTCAAAGCCAACCGGTTTTCCGTTTTTACAACTTATCTTGGGTTGATAAACCAGAAAGAGTTCATGTTTGTCCAACGCTTCCTGCAACGAATCCTGATTAACGACTGCCCGACTCGCAGCGCTACTGGCCATCGGGATGCTTTCCGGCAGGTCATTGCTGGGGGTTTTACTCTCACTTTGCAGGAGTTTTCTCAAAGCTGATGGCAGGAAGGGCTTAGCCAATACACCAAGAATCATTAATTTGTGTTCTGCAGCAGACCGCCCTGCGGCATCCAATACACGACTGCCTACTCCACTGGTAATGATTATCTTCGCACGACAACTGCGGCGAGCCAGCTCAACCATAACTTCCACGCCATCCATTTCCGGCATGACCAGATCCAGTGCAATATGGGTTGGTTGCCACGAGTCCAGAGCCGCGAAAAAATCTGTCGGTTTATCTGTAGCTTGAGACTCCATACCCATGGTGTCTGCAATAAAGCATATCGTCTGCCCTATTAATGGATCGTCATCCAGAATAAGGAGTCTTTTATCGCTCACCAGTCACACCTCGTCCATTTGCATTGCAGTTGGCTCCGACAGCACAGTATGAACCTTAAGCGCCAACTGCTGACGATTATAAGGTTTGCTCAATAGTTGTAAATTAAGCTCTTGAGAATCTTTACCGCTCAACACATTATCCGGATAACCTGAGCTGTAAAGGACTTTCAGGCGCGGTAGGAGTAGTTTTGCAGACAAAGCCAGTTCGTGTCCATTCATTCCGCCTGGCATGATTACGTCAGTGAACAGCAGATCAAAGGCTTCACCTGCCTCCAATACGCCCAACGCTTCACTCCCATTGGCAGCGTCTACAACCTGATAACCCAGACTACACAATTGCTCATAGGCATATTGCCTGACCAATTCATTATCCTCGACCAGTAGAATTTTCTCTCCGTTCCCGTACATCTGTGCAATATCACCTTCGGGCAACGCACGGTGTTCACCGAAGTAGCGAGGAAAATACAAACTGACTTTTGTACCCATACCTGGCTGTGAATCTATGGTGATATGACCTTTCGACTGGCGGATGAATCCGTACACCATACTGAGCCCCAGGCCTGTTCCTTTGCCATGTTCCTTGGTCGTGAAGAAAGGATCAAACAACTTCTCCATATGTTCCTGCGCAATACCGATACCATTATCCGCTACGGAAATCATCACATAATCTCCTGCCTCAAAATCCGGTGCGTCGCTAAAAGTGTCTCTATCCAGACTCACGTTAACAGTGGTTATGCTCATATGTCCGCCACCGTGCATTGCATCGCGTGCATTGAGCGAAAGGTTGAGCAATGCTGATTCCAGTTGCGCAGCGTCCACCAGTGCCAACCAAATGTTTTCCGTCAGATTCAGTTCAATTTCGATATCTTCTTTGACGGTACGTTGCAATAACGCTTCAAGATTTATAACGTGATGGTTGATATCGACTGCAGTGGGTTCCAGCACCTGACGGCGCGCGAATGACAACAGGTGATTGGTCAGTTCCGCACCGCGCTGGGAAGCTGTTCTGATCATGACTGCCAGTGCTGCCAGCCGCGGTTTATCTTCAAGTTGTTCGACCAGTAAGTCCGAATTGCCCAGGATGACTGTTAACAGATTATTGAAATCATGCGCCACCCCGCCAGTCAATTGGCCTACCGCATCCAGTTTCTGAGCACGGCTCAATATGGCCCCCTGCTCTTTGATGCGGACATTGGCCAGTTCGCGTTCCTGAATAGCATTCACGTGTACGATGCCAAACGCCATATTATCCGCCAGCTCCTGCAGTAACTGCAATTCATCATGCGCCGTTTCCTGAACGCTGCCCGTGTACAGGGTCAAAACAGCGAATGTCTTCCCGGCATGCGATAACGGCAAGCATACAACGCCCTTGTAACCGCGCTGCAACGCCTCTGAGGCTTGTTGCGGATGCGTTTCTGTCCAGAGCTTTTCGATGTCACGTGTGATGGAAAGTTTCCCGGAACGAGCGCATCGGCCAGCGGGACCTTTGCCTAGCATATCGTCCTCATCCCAATTGAGATCCAGTGTACTCAGATAATCAAGTTCATCACCGGCCCAAGCTACCGGCTCAATCCTTTTCCGTTCTGCCCGGATAAAACCGACCCAGGCCATTTTATATCCGCCCTCTTCTACCGCTAACTGGCAAATATCATTCAGGAGCTCGGACTCACTTTCTGTCCGTAACAACGCCTGATTACAGTGGCTCAACATCTTTTGTGTACGTGTATGTCTTGTCAGCAGTTGTTGCGTACGATTGCGTTGTATAATCGCAGTGCACGATTCCGCCAGCAATTGCAATGCGTTCGCCTCGTTCTGCGAAAAAGCGCTTGGTCTGACAGCGACAACGCGCAGAATTCCAATGGCATTGCCACCCATCTTCATTGGCACAACTACTAAGGAACGAATACCTGCCGCCTGACATGAGGCTGCATCAACGCGCGGATCAACATCCGAATCTTCCGTAAAGAGTGCGCAATTTTTTTCGACGGCGAGACCAGATAAACTGCTTTTGAGATTAAGCTTGAACTGTGGTTGACTGATGGAAATGCCACAGACTGTACGATGGATGATCATGCCATCACTCACCACCTCGATAATGGCACCGTCCCCATCCAGCAAGCTTTGTGACAGCTCTGCAAGTTGAAGCAAAACCTCTTCATAAACAGCTTCATTCAACGTGAGATGTCGTTGCGCCTCAATAACTGATGACAGCAGATTTTCTTTCATAACTTCGCCCGGACTTTTTTATCGACCCTACCTATCCAGCCTTTACGCTGTTTTATAAGTAAATTCAAGCAGTGATTGCTGCCAGACAATGTGAATGGCTTCAGTATTGGTTTAGAATCGACCTGATCCCGCCAGCCGGATAAAATGCATGGCGGGAACTGAAAGGGATAACTCCCAGGGCGACTTGACGATGCATTATTCACAATTGAACTATGATCTTGATGAATCTTTGACCCTTCTGAAAACCCAGGTAGAACTGTTCAGTAGCCGGGAAATTGCACCCCGGGCTGCGATGATTGACAGCAACAACGAGTTTCCTGCCGATCTCTGGTTGAAATTGGGTGATCTTGGCCTGCTGGGTATCACTGTTTCCGAAGAGTTTGGCGGTGTCGGACTGGGTTATCTTGCCCAGGTAATCGTTACAGAGGCGCTTAGCCGGGCTTCGGCCAGCGTTGGCCTCAGCTATGGTGCGCACTCCAATTTGTGCGTCAATCAAATTTTCCGCAATGGCACTCTCAAGCAGAAGCAAAAATACCTGCCAAAACTGATCAGCGGTGAGCATGTCGGTGCTCTTGCCATGAGCGAACATAGCGCTGGCTCCGATGTCGTCAGCATGAAGCTACGTGCTGAGAAGAAAGGCGACCAATATGTATTGAATGGCAGCAAGATGTGGATCACCAATGGTCCGGATGCCAGCGTCTACGTCATTTATGCCAAAACAGCTCCCGACCAGGATGCACGCGGTATCACCGCTTTCCTGGTTGAACGGGATTTTCCCGGTTTCAGTCGTTCGGAAAAACTCGACAAGCTGGGCATGCGTGGCTCCAATACCTGTGAGCTCGTTTTTGAGAACTGCGAAGTGCCCGCAGAAAATATACTTGGCGCCGAAAATCACGGAGTCAATGTTCTGATGAGTGGGCTGGATTATGAACGAGTAGTGCTGGCTGGCGGCCCGCTAGGTATCATGCAGGCCTGTCTTGACGCTGTTATCCCTTATGTACACGATCGTCAACAATTTGGCGAACCTATCGGCCAGTTCCAGTTTATCCAAGGCAAACTCGCCGATATGTATACCCAACTGAGCGCCAGCCGTGCTTATGTATACGCTGTAGCACGCGCCTGCGATCGCGGTGAGACAACGCGCAAGGATGCGGCAGGTGCCATTCTGTTCGTTGCAGAACGCGCTACCCAGATGGCGTTAGAGGCGATCCAGATTCTGGGTGGCAATGGTTACATCAACGATTACCCAACCGGACGCCTGCTACGCGACGCCAAACTTTACGAGATAGGTGCCGGTACGCAGGAAATACGTCGTATGTTGATTGGCCGAGAATTGTTTGCGGAAACACGGTCTTGAGAAAATCATGCAGAAAATAAAATCTAATGTGCAGATTCTAGGTGAGGACTTTGTTGCCAACATGGCTCATCACCGGCAACAATGTGAAGAGCTACGCAAGATAACAAAAGAGTTGTCTCTTGGCGGCGATGAGAAGTCTCGCAACAGACACACACAACGCGGCAAGATGCTCCCCCGGGAACGTGTTGAAGCGTTGCTGGATACCGGCTCACCGTTTCTGGAGTTTTCACAACTCGCTGCCTACAGGGTTTACGAAGAGGAAATTCCTGGTGCCGGAGTAATTACCGGCATTGGCTTCGTCTCCGGTCAGTGCTGTGTCATCGTTGCCAACGATGCTACGGTCAAAGGCGGCACGTATTATCCTTTAAGTGTTAAAAAACATTTGCGCGCGCAACAGATTGCCGCAGAGAACCATCTGCCCTGTATCTATCTGGTCGATTCCGGTGGCGCCAATCTTCCACATCAAAGTGAAGTGTTTCCTGATCGTGATCACTTCGGCAGAATATTCTTCAATCAAGCGAATATGTCAGCGCGCAATATTCCGCAGATAGCGGCGGTAATGGGTTCCTGCACGGCGGGTGGCGCTTATGTACCTGCGATGGCCGATGTATCCATCATAGTCAAAAACCAGGGGACGATATTTCTTGGTGGCCCTCCCCTAGTCAAAGCGGCAACCAGTGAAATAGTCACTGCAGAAGAACTCGGTGGTGGAGCTGTACATGCGGGCATATCAGGTGTAGCCGATCAACTGGCAGAGAATGACGCGCACGCATTGGCGCTGGTGCGCAGCAGCATCGCAAACCTGAACAGAGAAGCCAGGACGTTCGATTGCAACGCCCCCGCCCCACTCTACAACCCGGAAGAAATCTACGGCATTATTCCGAAAGATGTACGCCAACCTTACGATGTGAGAGAAATTATTGCCCGCCTTGTAGATGCTTCTGAGTTCGACGAATTCAAACCCTTGTATGGCACCACTCTAGTATGCGGCTTTGCAAAACTGTGCGGAAACCTGGTTGGAATTATCGCCAACAATGGCATACTTTTTTCGGAAAGCGCGTTAAAAGGCACTCACTTCATTCAGCTATGCTGCCAGCGCAATATTCCTCTGCTTTTTTTGCAGAACATCACCGGATTCATGGTGGGCCGCAAATACGAGCATGAAGGCATCGCCAAGCATGGCGCAAAACTGGTGAATGCTGTAGCAACTGCCAGCGTCCCGAAAATCACAACATTGATTGGTGGCAGCTTCGGCGCGGGTAACTATGGCATGTGCGGACGCGCTTATGACCCACGTTTTCTCTGGATGTGGCCCAATGCCAGAATATCTGTGATGGGCGGTCCCCAGGCCGCAGGTGTTTTGGCACAGATAAAATCGGAAACACTTGCGAAGCAGGGGAAATCCTGGACAGCCGCAGATGAAACGTTATTCAAGAAGCCTATTGAAGACAAATATGAGAAGGAAGGTCACCCTTATTATGCCAGCGCACGACTGTGGGATGACGGCTTGATTGACCCTGCACAAACGCGCCAGGTACTTGCTCTTTCATTATTCGCTGCAGCTCACGCGCCTGTGGAACAAACCAGATTCGGTATATTCAGGATGTAATGCCATGAACAGTTCACTTCAGGTAGCCACAGACACGAATGGCATCACGACACTGTCATTGAACCGACCGGAGAAGCATAACGCTTTCGATCCGGACTTGATGCAGCTGATCATCAATACTTTGGCAGCTCTTGAGATTGACAATGAGTGCCGTGTACTGATCATCACCGGTAGTGGTAAAAGCTTTTCTTCGGGTGCAGATTTAAATTATATGAAGTCGATGGTTAATTTCAGCCACGAAGAAAATGTCATTGATGCGCAGCGCCTGGCAACGATGTTGAAGACATTGAATCATTTTCCGAAACCCGTCATCGCCGCAGTGAATGGCAATGCGTTCGCTGGCGCGACAGGATTGATAGCCTGTTCGGATCTGGTTATCGCAGCCAGCAACGCTCGTTTTTGCATCAGTGAAGTGAGACTAGGGATAGCTCCGGCAGTCATCAGCCCATTTGTCATCGCGCGTATTGGCGTTCACAACGCAAGGCGTTATTTTCTCAGTGCTGAAATCTTTGCTGCGGAAGCTGCTCAACATGCAGGGCTTGTTCATGAGATCGTTGCACCTGAAGCTTTATTAGAGACCGCTCATAAACACGCAATGAATTTCCTGAATAACGGCCCGCAAGCCATACGCGCCACCAAAGAACTGATTCACCACATCGCCTCGTACAATGCAGACCCAGCAATCACGCAATACACCTGTGAGCTTATCGCACGCCTGCGTTGCAGCGAAGAAGGACAACAAGGCCTGGCGGCTTACTTCGAAAAAAATTCTCCGCCCTGGGTTGTGAAGAGTGATTCCGGGGGCGAGCGATGATCAGGAAATTACTGATTGCCAATCGTGGCGAAATCGCGTGCCGCATCATCAGAACAGCAAGACAGATGGGCATCGAATGCGCTGTTATCTACTCGGACGCAGACAGTCAGGCACAACATGTGCAGCAGGCCGATATTGCTTTTCATATTGGCGCTTCACCCAGTTCCGAAAGTTATCTGCATGCACATAAAATCATCGCTCTCGCCAAGGATTGGCAGGCAGATGCGATTCACCCCGGTTACGGTTTTTTATCGGAGAACAGCGAGTTTGCCGAACTTACAAAAAAAGCCGGAATAATATTTGTAGGCCCTGACAGCCAGGCCATTGCTGCTATGGGCTCCAAAGCACGTGCCAAAGAATTGATGAGTAAAGCTGGCGTCCCGTTGTTGCCCGGTTATCACGGCTCTGATCAAGCGCCTGAGCTATTGCATTCTGAAGCAGACAAGCTTGGCTACCCCTTGCTGATCAAAGCGGTAGCGGGTGGAGGCGGCCGTGGCTTGCGCGTAGTCGAACGCAGCGAGGATTTCCTGACAGCATTGTCATCTGTGCAACGCGAAGCACTGGCTGCATTCGCGGATCAGCGCGTACTATTGGAAAAATACCTGCCGCTGGCCCGACATGTCGAGGTGCAGATTTTCGCGGATCAGCAGGGCAATTGCGTACATCTCTTTGAGCGCGACTGCTCCATTCAACGCCGCCATCAAAAACTGATCGAAGAAGCACCTGCACCCAATATCAGTGATGCGGTACGCAGCGCCATGAGCACCGCGGCCATTCAGTCAGCGCAGGCTATTAATTACTCTGGCGCGGGCACCGTAGAGTTTTTGTATCAGGATGACGCCTTTTACTTTATGGAAATGAATACACGGCTACAGGTTGAACACCCTGTAACCGAAGCCATAACCGGTCTGGATCTTGTGGAGTGGCAATTGAAAGTAGCACAGGGAGAACCGCTGCCATTGCTGCAGAAAGATATAGCCAGCAATGGTTGCGCTATTGAAGCAAGAATAAACGCAGAGAATCCAAACAAGGATTTCATGCCCTGCAGTGGTTTGATTACATCCATGCAATGGCCAGCAGCAAAAGATCTGCGGATAGATACCGGTTTCCGCAGTGGCGATCGCGTGAGCATTTATTACGACTCTCTGCTCGCCAAAATGATTGTATGGGCACCAACTCGGGAGATGGCCATTCGAAAATTAACGATGGCACTACAAGCCAGTCAGATCACAGGCATTGAAAACAATGCCGCATTCTTGCAATCCGTATTGGAAACTTCGCAATTCATTCAGGCAAAAATCAGCACAAATTTTCTCCGAGATAATCAAGATGTTTTGCAATTGAAAATGGATATAGCAGCGTATCGTGAAGAACTCGCTGAAACTTTGCCCGATACTTGGGGTAGCTTCGACGGTTGGCGCAATCTGCATCAGAATCAATACAGCCGTGATTTTCATATCCTGAAGAAGAAGATACCTGGGCACGATATCAATGCTTTGGCAGCAGATGATGCCAGTGCACAATCCGCTTTGAAGGCACCCTTACCCGGAAAATTGATAGCATTGCATGTAAAAGAAGGCGATAAGCTGCAACGTGGCGACGTTATTCTGGTTCTGGAAGCCATGAAGATGGAACACACAGTTACGGCAAGCGCAGACTGCATAGTGCAGAGCGTGCACTGTCAACCCGGAGATTTTCTACAACCGGAGCAGCTGCTGGTTGAGTTCAGCGCTGCCCGAAAAATTTCTGATGACAGCAGTAAATCTGACCACTCCAACAAGGAAACCGGTTAGCAAGATGAATTATCCTGAGAAAGTCAGAATCGTTGAAGTCGGACCACGGGATGGTCTGCAGAATGAACCCGGGCATCTACCGCTTGCACTGAAAGTGGAACTGGTAAATCGCCTGAGCGCTTGTGGATTATCAACCATTGAAACAGGCAGTTTCGTATCGCCAAAATGGATTCCACAGATGGCGGATTCCGAACAGGTTTTTCAGCAGATCACAAGACACCCCGGCATTCAGTATTCCGCTCTGACTCCCAACTTGCAGGGTCTGCAACGAGCCATTGCTGTAAATGTAAGTGAAGTGGCTGTTTTCGCCGCTGCTTCCGAAACTTTCAGTCAACGCAATATCAATTGCAGCGTTCAGGAAAGTATTGCGCGATTTACCGAAGTCATTAACGCTGCAAAACAGGCTGACCTGCCCGTTCGTGGTTATGTTTCCTGTGCGCTCGGTTGCCCATATGAGGGAGAGATAGCACCTTCTGCTGTCGCAGGTGTTGTAGCAAAGCTGCTGGCTCTGGGGTGTTACGAAGTCTCCATTGGTGACACGATTGGCGTTGGCACACCTCTTAAAGTAAAGGCTGTTATGGAAGCATGTATGCAACATGCTAATCCCGCACAACTGGCGGTACACTTTCACGATACCTATGGACAGTCGCTCGCGAATATTCTGGCAGCACTGCAAACGGGTATCCCGACTGTGGACAGTTCGATAGCCGGCCTTGGTGGTTGTCCGTATGCACAAGGTGCCAGTGGCAACGTGGCCAGCGAGGATGTCGTTTACCTCCTGCATGGCATGGGCATCGAAACCGGAGTCGATCTGGATACGTTGATTGCCACAAGTCATTGGATTTGCGAGAAACTGGAGAGAAAAAATAATTCGAAAGTTGCTTTAGCGCGCGGGAATTCCGCCAGAGGAAATGCATGAGTACCGCAGAAATCCTGTGGCAGCCATCCGAGTCTGCAATAGAAAATTCGCAGATGTTCGCGTTCATGCAGCTCGTGAAAGAAAAGCATGGCGTTGCCATTAATAATTATAAAGATCTGCACGACTGGAGCGTAAAAGATAAAGTTGCTTTCTGGCAGGAATATCTTGATTTCAGCAAGATAAATATTCACGACAGCGGTGCAAATGCTCACACGCCGCACGACAATCTCTGGCAGGAAAAATGGTTTGACGGCTGGCGCCTGAATTACGCAGAGAATCTGCTCAGGTTTAGCGATGACAGAATGGCTTTGCATTTTTTCGATGAGCGTCACAATCACCAACAGTTGAGTTATGCTGATCTCAATCGCGAAGTTACCAGAGTTAGCCATTGGTTGCGGGAAAACGGCATAGTTGCTGGAGATCGGATAGCCGGATTCGCCGCTAATCGAATCGAAACCATTATTGCGATGCTTGCCAGTACCAGCCTGGGTGCCATCTGGTCTTCCTGCTCGCCCGATTTCGGTATCAATGGCATTCTGGACAGATTCACGCAGATAACACCAAAAATTCTGTTCGCGGTTAACAGCCATCTGTATGCCGGAAAAACCATCCAACACGCTAGCACACTCAATTCATTAGCCAGCAAATTACCCAACCTGGAAAAGGTAGTCGTGTTTCCTGAGCTATATAACTGCGATCAGAATTGGCAGTTCGACTCGCAACACTGTCAATTGCTCCGCTGGGACGCCATTAAGTCGCGCGCGAAAAATCCAATCGTATTCCACTCTGCAGCGTTCAACGATCCATTGTTTATTATGTATTCCTCAGGCACTACCGGTGTCCCTAAATGTATTGTGCATGGCGTAGGTGGCACTCTGCTGCAGCATCGCAAGGAACATCAGTTGCATACAGACCTGCGCAGAAAAGATGTGCTTTTCTATTTCACCACTTGCGGCTGGATGATGTGGAACTGGCTGGTCAGCGGACTTGCCAGCGGAGCGACACTGGTGCTGTATGATGGCTCCCCTTTCCATCCGCAGCCTGACCAGCTTTTCAAACTTGTTGAGGAAACAGGTATCACTGTGTTTGGCATTTCAGCCAAATTTCTGTCGGCGGCCGAGAAAGCCAACCTGCATCCATTGCAATCACATGATTTGCATACTGTACGCCTGATACTCTCCACGGGCTCGCCCTTGAGCGCTGAAGGTTATGACTATGTCTATAACAGTATATCCACCAAAGCAGCACTGAACTCGATATCCGGTGGCACTGATATCATCTCCTGTTTTGTACTCGGTTCCCCCCTGTTGCCTGTGCATCGGGGCGAGATTCAATGCGCAGGTCTCGGCATGGATGTCTCGGTATTCGACGATGCAGGCAACCCGGTCATTGGCGAGAAAGGTGAACTGGTTTGCAGGCAGTCTTTTCCCAGTATGCCCTGCGGTTTCTGGAACGATGACAATGATGAGAAATATCGCGAAGCTTATTTTCAGCGTTTTCCCGGCACATGGACTCACGGTGACTATGCCGAACAGACAGTTAACAATACATTCATCATTTATGGGCGATCTGATACCGTTCTGAACCCTGGTGGAGTGCGCATAGGTACCGCCGAGATTTATCGTCAGGTGGAACAGCTACCAGAGATACTGGAAGCGATAGTGATTGGCCAGCACTGGCAGGGCGACGTGCGGGTGGTGTTGTTTGTGCGGCTGGTCGCAGGGCAGACTCTTGATTCCGAATTGGAAGACAGGATTCGTTTAACGATTCGACAAGGTGCCAGTCCACGCCATGTTCCCGCTGTGATTCTGCAGGTGCAGGATATTCCACGTACTTTAAGCGGCAAAATTGCGGAAACTGCGGTTCGTAACCTCATCAATGGGCAGATAGTAAAAAATGCGGATGCGTTGGCTAACCCACAGTCGCTGGATGAGTATCAATTGCTGAAATTTCGAATCTTGAGTTCTATTTCTTCAACGTAGCATCGACTGCTGCAAAAAAACCATCACGATGACGGGCATATTCAGCACCAGTTGCTGTCGTCCATGCTCCCTGAGTCACTATGACCAGGTTATTGGCCGGGTTAATATATATGCCCTGACCAAAAATACCGCTTGCGCGATAAATACCATTGCCCTGCAACCACCACAAATAACCGTAACCTTCGCTGCCCTGTGACGGCGTAATTGAGTCTTCCATCCAGTTCTCAGGTAAAACTCTTGTGCCATCAGCCAAAACCCCGCCCCGCATCGCAAACAAACCCAGTCTGCCGAAATCACGCAGCGTGGCACTGATACAGCACCCACCCAATTCTCCATTACCAGCGCCATGTGTCACCCAGTTCGCATCAGCTTCCATTCCAAATGGCATCCAGATTTTATGAGTGAGATAGGTTGCAAGATTATTGCCAATTGCAGCTCGAAGAATAGCGCCTGCCAGATTGGTTTCACCAGTGTTGTAATTGAATCGTTCTCCAGGTGGCGCTACCCGCGGTTTGCTACCAAGAAAACGATAAAGAGACATAAGATCGTTCGGCGAACTGGCAACATCGGAACGCGGATCAGCGTAGTCCTCATTCCATTCAACGCCAGATGCCATCTGTAGCACATTGCGTACACTCACCTGGTCATAAGAAGAGTTTTTCAATTGCGGAAGATAATCGGTAACCATGTCATCAATACTACCGATGAATCCATCCGCAACTGCTGCACCTGTCAACATGGACACCACTGACTTGGTCATGGAGAAAGACACCCAAACGCTGTCCTCATTATTTCCCATGCCATAGCGTTCCAACAAAATATTGCCATCCTTGATGACCAATAAACCGGCTACGTGATTACGTAACAGATAATCTTCCAGGCTGTATTGTTGCGAGCCTGCCGTGTAACGCAATGAGGAGAAGTCATGTTCGCGATAAGGCAACTCCAGCACGTCGTTGCCGGCGAGAATATCGCGCGTAGCTGACATGTTTCTAAGATTCCGGTAGCCAATAATCTGCGCATCACCTTGCCAGGTTAGCAATCCTCCTTCAGTAGGCAGATTGTTTAAATCACCTGCGGGATCTACCCAACGAGCTTGTTGCGCCTGCAATCCAGAGCTGTAAAAAACCAGCGCCGACAATGTCAGAGATGCGAAGCGCATTTTTCTAAAGAATCCTGCAGTATTATTATTGTTCATAGTGCCAAAGCCTTTTCTAATCACGCTTGGATTTTACTCAATTTTTATTTCATCGAAATTTCTGGCGATGGGGTGTGTTGTTTTCAGCTTGTAAGGATCCAGCGGAGAATCTTTGGGGCGAATCAACCAGGTGGTCTGAAAACCTGCCTCCTTGGCTGCGTTCAGTTCTGCTTCAATATCAGACAGAAACAATATACGGTTTGCGGGCCAGGCTATCGCATCCGCGATATTCTTGTATGAAGCCTTGTCGTTCTTGGGGCCAAACGTTGTGTCGAAATAGCCGGAGAATAACAAGCGCAGATCGCCGAACTCCGAATACCGAAAGAACAACCGTTGAGCTTTTTCAGAGCCGGAAGAATAAACGTATAAATTGATACCCAGCTCAAACCATTCTTTCAGTTTGTCGGGAACATCCGCATAAACATGCGCCTGAAATTCACCTTGTTGATAACCCTGCTCCCAGATCATGCCCTGAATGGCTTTCAACTCTGTGATTTTCTTGTCATCCTTGATCCAATTCAGCAATTGCAGAATCAGCGCGTCGGTATCCGCCAAAGAAATTCCCGTGTATTCACTCATGCTGCGCAACTGGCGCATCACGTCGCGATTCTCGCGATTCGCCCGAATGAAACCAGGCAGGTTCCTGGCTGCGTAGGGAAACAGTACTTCTTTGACAAATCCGATTGAGCTGGTTGTGCCTTCAATATCCGTTACGATGGCAAGTGGTCGCATTAGGGCTCCAATCTTGAGAACTGCTCGGCAATCGGACTACCGGTGTAATGGGCCACCCAGCCTTCCTGATTGTTGAAAAAACGAATGGCGACAAATGCCGGTTGCGGCCCCATATCAAACCAATGCGGGGTATTGGCTGGTACGGAAATTAGATCTCCTCTCTCACACAGCACTTCATAAACCTTGTCTTGCAAGTGCAGACTGAACAATCCACAGCCATCGACAAAGAATCGCACCTCGTCTTCAGAGTGACGATGCTCGCTGAGAAATTTCTGGCGCAACTCTGGCACTTTCGCTTTCACTTCTGGGTTGCTGGAGTCCAGACTGATCACATCCACGGTTTGATAACCATCTTCCGCAATCAATTTATCTATCTGTTCCTGGTAGGCTTGCAGGATTTTCTCGCTACCATCGCCCGCTGTCACAGACCCTTTTGTTTGCCACTGCTCAAATCTGATCCCCGCTTCCTGCAGGACGGTCGTAATCACTTTACGATCGCTGCTGGCGAGCACAGCTTCTTCGGAATTGTTATCTAAAAATACAGTTAAGCTACTCATTGTATTTCCCCTGCATACCACTGCTCATCATACTTTTTCGCCCACCCGCCAAGTGTATTCCAACAGATACTCAATAGCTTCAAGTTGTCGCATGGCCTCTGCCATATCGCGCCCCCAGGTATACACACCGTGCCCGCTGATCAGATAGGCATGGCCGCAACCGTGCTGGTTCATTTCTGCATCCACCTGCTCAGACAGTGCAACCATATCCTGTGAATTGGCAAACACGGGCAATCTCAATACCGTCTCATGCGTCGTAATGCCAGAAAACGCCTTCAACAATTCCAAACCCTGCAAAAATACCGCTTCTCCCTTTTTGAATGCTGCCTGGGATACCAGTACCGAGTATAAGGAGTGTGTATGCAGTATCGCGCCAATCGCTGCGTCGCGTCTATACAGCTGAGTGTGTAACAAGGTCTCCGCAGAAGGCTTGGCAGTACTGCAAGTTTGGCTTCCGGCAGAGTGAGAATCCAGAGTGACACGCATGACATCATCCGATGTCAGCTGCCCTTTGTGCCTGCCGGAGACGGTTATCGCAAAACTCTCCTTGTCGAGTCTCTGCGAGAAATTACCACTGGTCGCCGGTACCCAACCGCGCTGATAGATATGCGCACCGGCAGCAGCGATATTTTCTGCTGCAGATTGCAGGGATGCACAAACATCTGTAGCAGATGTATCCGAGGTAAGATCCTGAGGTTTGGATTGTATAGCCTTGTTCATAGAGTGAGATTATAGCCTGATTCCAAGCCTGAGCAGCAAGGCTGAATTAGTCCAAAAGACAAACCAAACCCTTCAGATAAAGGCTTTCGGGGAATGGTAAACCTATTGGATGGTCATCACACTGATGCAGATATCGCACTATTTGCCCCTGACGACCGGCATCCAGCAGACCATCCGCAGTAATCTTTTGAAACATCGGCAGATCGATAGCGCCGGAGCATGAAAATGTGACCAGATACCCTTGTGGTTTCAAGAGGCCGGCAGCCTGCATGGCAATGTCCTTATAAGCACGGGCTGCTTTACTAAACTGGGCTTTGCTCTCGGCAAACTTGGGAGGGTCCAGTACAACCAGATCAAATTTGCGCTCGGCTTGTCGGTATTCGCGCAGTAACTCGAAGACATTGGCATTCACGGTCTCGTATTTCTCTGCTGCAAACCCATTTGTCTGGAAATTTCGGGTTGCCATCCCCAAGGCCGGCGCTGAAGAATCCACGTTCAGCACATGGGTCGCTCCGCCCTGCAGAGCCGCCACACCAAAACCACCGGTGTATGAGAAGCAGTTGAGGACGGTACGCCCTTGCGACAGATTTTTTACGACTTCGCGATTATCGTATTGGTCCAGATAGAAACCGGTCTTGTGTCCCGTAAATACATCCACATTGTAGAGTCGTCCCTGCTCATTTATCTGGATAGCTTCCGGCGGCTCCTCTCCCCACAAAACTCCTTTGCTTGGACCAAGCCCTTCTCGCGCACGCACGGCGACATCGGAGCGTTCGTAGATTCCTGCGCAAGGGTGTAATTTTACCAATTCACTAACAATGGTTTGCTTCCACTTTTCAACGCCGATACAAAGGAACTGGCAGACAAGGAAATCGTTATAGCTGTCAACGATTAATCCGGGTAAGCCATCGGATTCGCCATAGACCAGTCTGCACGCAGTACGAGTCTCATCTTTTACGTATTGCTTTCTGCGCAGCAATGCACTTCGCAGTTTGTTCGCAAAAAATGCAGCATCAATTTTTTCATCAGTATTAAAGGTCCAAACGCGGGCGCGAATCTGCGATGACGGCGAGTAGGCTGCCAGCGCCAGCGGGCGGCCGCTGGCATCTGAAATTTTAATCGTGTCTCCTGCCTCCGGATTGCCGTCAATTTGCTTAACGGCTCCGGAGAAAATCCAGGGATGATGGCGCTGCAGAGAAGACTCCCGCCCTTTGTTCAATTGCATAGTCTTCATTTTGTCGCCTGTCTTGTCTATCTTAAACTGCCCGTGCGTTAGTTATTCTGAAACGTTTACCGTAACGTATTGATCATGATACAGACCACCGTCATCGGCTCGCGCCCATAGAATATAAGTGCCGGGCTCGTCGAATGTCACGCTGACCTCATAGATGCCATCGTCCGGCACAGGAGGTGGAACCCACAGCGCCCCCCAGGGAGAGTTGGCAGATGCACGCGTGTCTTCCCATGGCTTGACCTGCGGTGGATCGAAAGTCGCAACACCGTCGCCACGATAAATATTCCATGACAGGAACAGGCCATTGGTTTTGCCAACCGTAACCTGACGTGGTGGACGCATCATGCGCTCCAGTAACACCTGATCTGTTTCCTGTTGGGTAGTGGTTCTTGGTTTGGGTAAGCCATCGTCTTCAACCAGAGCACGCAATAACAGCGGTTCACCTACGCGAACACTGCGCACAATGTCACCGCCTATCTGATCACCCAGCACGGTCACTACTGGCGGTGTATTAGCGCGCGATTCAGGTGTGCTGGTTCCTGCGCCGAGCGAACCGGTTTCCGATGCGATAACCACATTGTCTACAATATAGTCTTTCGCCAGTGTTGCATACGCTCTGCGTGTAACGCCATTGCTCGTTATCTCCCAGACCATCTCCCTGTCGCCCCAATCTGCCGGCACCTGAACTTTGAATGTGAAGCGATTGCGGCGCGGCAGAAAATGTGTGGGCTGGCCCCTATCTGCGTCTCCCGGTGAAAAGAAATTGTTCACCCCAACAGGCACATTCAACGCCTCATCCCAGTTTTCATTGTGATAACCAAACAGAAAACTATAAGTGCCATCTTCGTTCTGTTGCCAGCCCTCATAGGCCGGTTCAATGTATTGCCCTTTGCTGTACGTTTGTGCTTGGCTTGTTGGAACAATAAGCAGCAAGCTGGCCAGAGCAAAGGCCGCTGATAAACCGAAAAACTTTTTGTACATAACCTTACTGCGAGACTTCAAATCGACTTGTACGACCATCGCCAACTCTCCTTCATTTATTATGATTCTTCATAGAAAGTCATTATTTCTAAAACGCCCCTCACCGTTCCGGCAAAGGAATGTGCTCCTCATCATCGCCGGGAATCGTTGGAAACAAGCCCTGTTCCCAACGCTGCTTCGCCATCTCCAAACGCGCTTTGCTATGCGATACAAAATTCCAGTAAAGGTACGGAGGTCTTTCAAACCGTTCACCACCGAGCAACATATAGCGCGTTGTTGTCAGCGACTCGACTATTTCATCCTCTGCATCCAACAAAACAAACTGACCCGCCTTAAATTCTGCGCCGCCGATTCTCACACTGCCATCAATTACATAGACGGCAGTCTCCTGATTTGCGTATGGGCGATTAACAACAGCACCTGCTTTGCAGATTACATCCAGATAAAACATTGGCGAGAACGTTTTTACGGGAGCCGCTCTGTCGAACGCTTCTCCAACAATCAAACGCATCATGGTTTTCTCATGATAGATGCAGGGCAACAGCTCAGAGGAAACATGCGAAAATTCCGGCTCAATCTCTTCTCTTTCTTCCGGTAGAGCAACCCAACACTGAATGCCATCCAGCTTATGCGGTTTGCCACGTACTTCCAGCGTTTCGCGCTCGGAATGTACAATCCCCTTTCCTGCCGTCATCCAATTCACATCACCGGGAAAAATTTCCTGCACAGATCCCAGACTATCCCTGTGCAGCATACTACCAGTAAACAAATAGCTGATTGTCGCTAAACCTATATGGGGATGAGGCCGCACGTTAACGCCTTCACCAACGGGAAAATTGGCTGGCCCCATGCGATCAAAGAAAATAAATGGGCCTACCATTTTCTTTTTGAAGTGCGGCAGGATACGCGAGACGGTAAAACCGCCAAGATCCTTAGACTCCTCTTTCAGATAAGTTGCCATGCTTACTGCCTCTGGCTCTACCAGTAATAAAAAACCACCATCCGCAAAATGTCATGCCGATGGTGGTTCTTGTATGTCTTCGATCAGGCGGAAATATTTACTGCCTGACGTAACGCTTGATTCCACCTACGGGGCCAACTTCAGCGCCATATATCACGCCATTGCGGTCAGCTACCACACCTTCAGCTGTACAGGTACCACGGCATTCCGGGATCGGATCAGGAATCAGGTAATGTACTTCACCTGTCACCGCACTGCCTACGCGAATACCGCGCAACCAGGCACCGTTGGCCGGATTAACTGAGCCAGATTCGGAGTCTGCTGCGTACAGCACATCATTGGCGTCAATATACAGACCGCTGTTACGGCTGAACTGGTACCAGGTATCCAGCAATTCACCGTCCTGAGAGTAAATCTGGATACGGTTGTTGCTGCGATCCGCCACGAACAGGCGACCTTGTGAGTCCATAGCCAATGAATGTGGCTGCATCAACTGACCCGGGCCATTGCCGTATTCACCCCAGGACGTGATGTATTCACCGTCACTGTTGAACTTAAGTACACGAGCGGGAGCACCTTCCGCATTGGAGTGTCCTTCTACAGCAAATATATTGCCGTTGGGGGCTACATAGATATCGTTAGGCTGGAAAAAGTAATCCGGAGCTCTCGCGCCGCCTGGCTCTCCAAGGGACATCAATAACTCACCTTCCGGGCTGAACTTGTGAATTTGATGACCGATTACATTGGCAGGTTCGCCCTCTGGCGTACGGTTGTCACGACCGTCAGTTACCCAGATATTGCCGTCAGGATCTACAGTAATGCCGTGCGGCCACGTGATAACTCCCGCTCCAAAGCTGGTTACCATATTGCCGTCTGCATCGAATTTCATGATTGGGTCGAGATGAGAGTTAGTTACACAGGCACCAACATTGCCGCTGCAACGCTCACCCACCCAAATGCTTACGCCGTCAGGATCGATATCCACGGCACTGGTAGAACCCCAGGTTCTGCCTTCCGGCATCTTCGCCCAGCCTTCTATCGTCTGGTAGGGGTTGGGCAGATCATTGGTGGGCGCCATGTCAGCCTGGGCGAATGCCAGTACTGGTGCTACAGCCAATGCTGCAGAGAATTTGATCAGCGCTGAGCGCATACTTTTATGAGTTGACATTATCAGAACGTTCTCCCTTATTGTTGGTGTTACTGAAATTGATAACGGTGTCGAGACTATCACAATGCCCATTGAAATCAACAAAAGTCGGGTAAAGCCTATTTTTTCAAGAGGTCCCGGATTTCAGCCAGCAGCTCCTCTTCACGGGATGGCGCCGGCGGTGGCGCTACGGCCATAGGAGCCGCTTCCTCTTTACGTTTCAATCTGTTGATCATTTTAACTGCCATGAATATCACAAAAGCAATAATCATGAAATCAATGACTGTCTGTGTGAACCGGCCATAGGACATGACTACCGCAGGTGATTCGCCCACCGCCTCCCTGACAGTAATAGCCAGATCAGAGAAGTCCACGCCACCCAGCAATACGCCTATGGGAGGCATAACCACATCCGCCACAAAGGATGAAACAATCTTGCCAAACGCTGTCCCGATAATCACGCCGACGGCCATATCGATAACATTTCCTTTAACCGCAAACTCTTTGAACTCTTGAACCATACTCATGCAGCGCATCCTCTATTATTGTTGGTTGATAACTACTTTTCAGACCGGTGGTGCAAAATGACTGATGTAGTTTATCACCATCCCTTACGCCGATAAGGAAAAATCAGCCGGGCAGCGTTAGCCCTCACTAATGTCATGTGTGCAACCGTACCGACACCAGCTCGCTGCGCTGGCAATCTCATCACTGGGACTTTCCAATAAACGATCCAGAGTTTTTTTGAGGTGCAACATGGATATTTTTAATAGAGATGAAAGCAAAGGTAAATGGAAACAAACCGTTGGTGCTGCAAAGGTCACCTGGGGAAAACTGACTGATGATGAACTCCTGGAGACGGAAGGTCATGCGGATAAACTGGCCGGCAAAGTGCAAGAGGCATACGGCATCTCTCGCGAATTAGCGAAAGAACAGGTGGACGAATTTCTTGTCAAGAAACATAACACGCATTAGGCCGGCACATGCATGAGAAGCACGCTCTATACAGCTACTCGTAACGCAGGGCATCAATCGGGTCAAGATTGGCTGCCTTGCCGGCTGGCAGGATGCCGAACAATATGCCTACAAAACCTGAAAAACCCAGGGCCAGAGCGATCGCCCAGAGTGGCACATTGGCAGGTGGAAATCCCGGGATGCTGAACGCTATCAACGCGCCCATGCCATAACCAAACGCCACCCCTATCATGCCGCCCAGTAGCGAGAGCACTACAGCTTCAATCAGGAACTGCAGCAATATATGATGCCGCCTGGCGCCAATAGCTTTGCAGATACCAATTTCACGAGTACGCTCAGTTACCGACACCAGCATGATATTCATGATGCCAATGCCACCAACCAAAAGTGAAATACTCACAATGCCACCGAGCACTACTGTCACCATGCCGATGACTGTATCCACCGTCTCCATCAATTGTTCCGGAGTTTGAATCTGGAAATCCGCGCGATCGTTCAAGCCAATGCCACGCGCATTGCGTAATATGGAAGTGACCTGACGCGAAACTTCTTCAACGCTGGCTTCATCACTGACACGCAGCTGAATCTGGATGTCTGTCTGCGCCTGATTACCCTGAATACTTTGCATGGTCGCAAAAGGCACCAGAACAATATCATCCTGGTTGAAACCCATGATATCGCCCTTGGATTCCAGCAACCCCACTATGCGAAACCATTCGCCACCCAACTCCATGTATTCGTTCAATGGATCCTCTGGCAAATTGAGATTATCTCTTACAGCTTCGCCAATAACGGCAACCCGGCGCCTTGTATCGTTGTCACTGTTCGCCAGAAAGCGGCCGGAATGCACATAGTACTGTCCTACATCCCGATAGGCATACGTAGTACCCATAATCTGACTGAAGGAAGTTTGTGAACCATAGCGAATCTGAGATGAGCGTGTAGCATACAAAATCGGGGTAATGGACGCGATTCCATCAACACGTCGTTCAATCAACTCAAGATCATCCGCTGTTAATCGCGCACGGCGCCCCTGCATCTGATCCTGTATAGGTGTGTAAGAGGCAATCGTCAGACTGTTACTGCCTAACGCAGAAAACTGCTCCCCCACCGATGCTCTCAGCCCCTGCGTCAACGACACCACTGCGATAACACTAGCAACACCGATCACAATACCCAGCGTAGTCAGGAAACTGCGAAACCCGTGCGCAAGAATCGATGACAATGCAGATCGTGTGCTTTCAAATATTACAAATAACATGGTGGTTTTCCGTTTTCTGAACTCTCACTATCACGCCGTAGCCGATTGCAATTCATCTCTATAAACCTTGCCGTCTTTCATCTCGACAATGCGGTGACAGTGACGGGCGATTTCACTCTCATGGGTAACCAGAATCAGTGTTTGTCCATCTTTGTGCAATTGATCGAACAACTCCATGATTTCCACGGTTGTTTGCGAGTCCAGATTTCCCGTGGGTTCGTCGGCCAATAAAATGGAGGGTTCTGTCACCAGTGCTCTGGCGATGGCAACCCGCTGGCGTTGACCACCTGATAATTGATTGGGCAGGTGATGCACACGATCAGCAAGATTGACGCGTCGTAATGCCTCAAGCGCCAGGCTTTTGCGTTCGCTCCAACGCACATTGCGATAAATGAGTGGCTGCATGACATTATGTAGCGCGGTGGCACGAGGCAATAAATTGAAGCTTTGAAAAATGAATCCGATTTCCTGATTGCGTATTACAGCCAGCTGATTTGCATCCATGTTCTCAACGTTCTGCTCATTGAGAAAGTACTGACCACTGCTGGGGCGATCGAGGCAACCAAGTATATTAAGCATCGTGGACTTACCGGAGCCTGATGAACCAATAAAAGCCATGTACTCATTTTTTTCAATGTGTACATTGATACCATCCAGGGCGCGTACTGTGTGATCACCCATCTGATAATACTTGGTAATATCTCTCATCTGTATCAGTGACATGCGGCGCTCTGAACTGTCTTGAATAAAATCAGGGATAACTGGTTAGCGGGTGGCGCTCAATCTGTCTCCATCCAGAAGATGTCGCAGCACAGCGTCCGGGCCGGTTACAATTTCATCACCAAGCTCAAGGCCGCTGATAATTTCCTGGTACTCATCATCAGATACACCAACTTCAACAAGGGTCTTGCGACCTATGCCGTTGTCGTTGACGAACACGAAGTACTCATTGCGCATCGCGGAGCGATCTTCTTCGAACAGTATCGCGCGAATAGGGACAGCAGGCACCTCTTCATCCTGACGGGTAAAGATTTCGGTGCGGCAGGACATGCCTGGGCGCAAGACAACATTGCCGGGATTGGTGATATTGATTTTTACTGTAAAACTCAATCCCTGTCTTCCCGTCGCAATCTTGGCGGAGTTCGCAATGAAATCGACTACGCCTTCCATTGCCTGATCCGGGTACGCGATTGCAACAATCTGAGCGCGCTGACCAATTTCGATAGTTGCCACATCGGCCTCATCCACAAGCACCTCAGTATAAATACTTTCCGGATTGGCGATTGTCATCAGAGACGAACCAGGAATATTGGTGGAACTGGCAATTGCTGTCTCCCCTACTTTTATGTCCAGGC
>JBGSXL010000003.1:0-42201 GCA_041751425.1 Pseudohongiellaceae bacterium
TCAGAGTAAAATTTTAATAAATGGGGTCAGAGTAAAATTTTAATAAATGGGGTCAGAGTAAAATTTCACTAGTGAAATTTTACTCTGACCCCATTTATTACATTTATTAGCGCGGGTCGAGACGAAAGAAATATCGGGGTGGAAAACCAGTCAGAACGCGAAAGCCGATACCCAGCGGGCTGTCGGCATTGACGCGCTCCGCTTCTTCGCCTGCAATCAAGGTGGCCAGGTAGTCCTGGGGACCATTGCCAAGGTCAATCTGCACATTCGGGTTGTCGCGCGCGTTCCGGTACCACATCCGCGGCCAGTGATTCACCGCCACATAGAGTTGATCGTTGCTGGAGAGGCGTGCGAGGACGCGATCGTGGCTTTCGCCATTGTCATTTTGTGTGGTGATAACAAGAGTTGCCTGGTTCTCTGGCTGGAAATAGCCAAGCAGTGATTCAAACACCACTACCAGGCCGATATAAACCAGCAAGACGATACCAATGATCTTCAGTGGTTTTTTCATCGGGGGGTCCAGAAGAATACTTCCCAGGTATGCAAAGGCTCATTGGTGCCGGTAATGATCTCTCCGGTAAAGTCATAGCGCATGGGCATGTTGTACTTGGCGCTGTATTGCTCCAGATAGGGGATCCTGTCGGCGCCGACGATCTCCTGTGCACTCAACGCGTAACTGCGGTCGCCAATGCGTAACCAGCCATCAGGATTAGACCTGACCCGGTTGCCCCAATAGCCATTGTCCGGACGCGTGGCCGTGATGACACCGTCTGGTGTTCCCACATACCAGACATGAATAACGAACGGGGGAAATCCCGCCAGTTTCAGCCGCGCTGTAGACTCGCCATTAACCTGGCTCCAGTCTGTTGGCGCGGCAGTCATCTCGCCGCCCAACCTGACCCCCGGGAAACGCGTATAGGGTGCAGTGAAGACATAGTAGATCAAGCCGCAGGCAAGCAGGACTCCCAGGGCGATACTCATGATGCTTGTTTTTGTTGTCATGGGTGGTTTCTCTCGGGTGGGGGGCGACAGCCCCTTATTGTTTATAGTTGCAGAAAATACTCCTTTCCGTGCCCTTTCTCTATTCCTTGCCTTCCATGAGTTTGCTTGCGCGCAATGGCGCAATGGCGCGATCGGCAATGGATACCCCTGTGCTGATCAATAACAGGGCGGACAACCACCACAGCAATTGCACCAAGACTGGCTCGAAGGCTGCGACAAACTCCAGACGCGAGACGGCCAGCAGCACGATAGGTACAAAATAGAACACGCCGTTCCAACGTCCCAGGAAGCTCATGCGCAACTGTTTTTGTCGGTACAGCCAATAGGAATCGATAACATACTGCGAGAATGCAATCACGATCAGAACTGGCAGCCACACCGTAACAAGTCCCGCAACAGCGGCGCCGAACAAAGCGCTGGTGACAAACAAAAAATCAGCACCGTGATCGAACAGCATGCCGCCAGAAGATGCGGTACCAAACCTGCGCGCCAGCTTGCCGTCAAAATAATCCGACGCTACGGCGACGGCGACCAGAGTCACCAGTAGCGACGGTGGCAGCAGCTCAGGGTTGGCACAGGCAAATGCGACCGGCAGTGCCAGCAGCAGACGCAGAATAGTGAGTGCGTTGGCAATCAATTTCCGAACAGCTCCCTCTGCGCGCGACGCCAGAACAACAACCCAATGGTGGCGTTAAAAAGAATAAAGAAATTGTGCTGCACGAACCCGAAGGCGGCCATCTGACCTTCATTCTCCGGGAACAAGACCACCCACAGGGTGATCGCCGCAGCACGCATAGGCGTCGGCACCGCGGCGGCAAAAAAGATGACCGGCAGCACGCCTATCATGGTGAGGAAACTGGCTTCCACGCCAAACATACCCAATGCCAGCGTGTAGACCAGCATGGCGGCGATGATGGCAGGCGAGCGCAGCAGGAAAAACGCGCCATAATGCCATGGCCGGGCAAGCTTGAACGCGTGCAGGATGCGCTTGTCGCGCAACGTGTTGCCAGGCAGAATACGACCCTGAAAATACAATATCCACACCACCAGAAACACCCCGGCGGCCAGAGCGATGTACGGGATCAAACCGAATACGTCCGGCAGAACGTCGGTGGTGAAAACATAGCCGATAGTTGCCCACACCAGCAGATAGAAAATTTCACAAAACATGATGAACAACATGACCGATCCGGTTTCCCAACCTGGCACCTTGTCGCGGCGGTTTAAATAGTACGCCATGGCCCCTTTGCCGATCTGTTCGTTAAACACGGAGATGATGTAGGCACTGCCGCGAATTGGCAGGATGTCACGATACTTCACGCTGGCGATGAACCAATTCAATGCGCGGGTGACGACCAATGTATCAATCGCGAAATAGACGAACGAATACGTCACCATCAACAGCAGCCAGTTCAACCACTGCACATTGGCAAAAACCTGCGTCATGTAGGGCACCAGCCCCAGGCCCTCGCGCGCCGCAGCACCGTTGAGACGATAATACAAATAGGCGTAGCAAAGAATAGTGATGACCAGAAACACGACACGCTGAATTGTCCTGGGTTTTTTGCGCGGGGGAATATCAGGAGTTACCGGGGCTGCCTGCGGCACTTCAGCGTTCGGGTCTGTCATGGTTTCTGTCTCTAAGATTTAATGAATTTTTTCAGCGTCATTGCAAGAGGCGTGAGAGTGACACCCAGCTCCTTATCGGCATTGTGTTCAATCACCTCATCTGCGGTAATCACATCGATCACCGTAGGCGTCATCCCACCGGGCCGGAACAGGGCTTTCACTCTTGCTCCCAGTTTCGCCAGCCAGATGGGGACGGAACCGATTTCTATTTGCCGCCCCTGCAGGTCTGCAGCCATGCGGATCAGATCACTGTATTGCACCGCCTCAGGGCCCACCAGTTCATATATCTCAGTGCCTTCAGGCCTGTTATTACAGCTGTTGAGAATGGCCACACACAGATCATCGATGTCCAATGGATGCATGGTGTAGCGTCCGCCACCCAGCAGCCGGGCCTTGGGTTGGGACGCAGCCCATTGAATGGCAGCAGCACCGGCGGCGCCAACTCCCAGCAGGATGGGGGTGCGAATAATGGTGGCGGACAGTTTGCAGTCCGCTACAAACTGCTCGGCATCCGCTTTAGATTTGAAATAGGCATTCGGCGACTGCGGATCAGCACCCACCACACTGATGAAGATCACATGGGCGACACCGGCTTGCTGCGCAGCCTTCAGCACCGCCGCTGTGGCATCCACATTGGCACTTTGATAGGTGGAGCTATTGGTCTCGATGAGAATGCCGGCCAGGTGCACCAGACAATCGGCCGCATTCAGTGCCGCGACGAGGCTGGTGGCATCGCCATAGTCAATCACCACGGGAGTAATCCTGGGCGAAGCGGGAAACTCAGCGAACGCGCCTGAGGAGCGGGCGCCTGCCACTACTGTGTGGTCACTATGCGACAAAATATGGGCCAGCAGGGTCTTTCCCACCCTGCTGTTGGCTCCGGTGAGTGCGATTTTCACGGATTCCACCTTTTCACGAAGTCCACCTAAGTCGCTTACTGCGCTGCAGTTTGTCTGCCGGCAGGTTTTCGATGTCCTGCAACAAATCTGCCTGCATCGCCTTGTCCCTCTGCTCCTGACTCACGTCCCCATACGATGTGGTACGCATCCTGGGTGTGCGGCCCAGCGCGCGAATCGCTTCTTCGATCTGCGCAGGTGGCCATTCCTGCCCAAAACTGGCACCGGCTGCGCGGGTGATACTTTCGTTCATCAGACTACCGCCCAGATCATTACACCCTGCGTTCAGGCACGCAGCAACGCCGTCCTGGCCCATTTTCACCCAGGAAGCCTGGATATTGTCGATAAGCCCATGGAACACAAGGCGCGCAACCGCGTGCATCAGCAATGCTTCCCGAAAAGTGGGGCCGCGCCTGGAGCGACCCTTCAGATACATCGGCGCTTCCATGGGTACGTAGGGCAACGGAACAAACTCTGTAAAACCGCCGGTGCGGGCCTGCAGATCGCGCAGGCGCAGAAGATGGCTGGCCCAGTGGCGCGGCGCCTCTATATGGCCGTACATGATGGTGGCTGTCGTTTTGAAGCCGGCCTTGTGTGCAGCTTCCATCACGGCCAGCCATTCATCCGTACGCAGCTTGTCGTGGCACAGAGTTGCGCGCACCTCGTCATGGAGAATCTCGGCAGCAGTGCCCGGCAGGGTGTTAAGACCCGCCAGCTTCAGTTGTTGCAGGAAATCGTCCAGACTGATGCCGAGTGTCTTGGCCCCCTGCCACACTTCCAGCGGGGAGAAGGCGTGTATATGCATCGTGGGCGTGGCCATTCTGACCGTATGCACGATATCCAGATAGGTCTGACCGGTGTAATCGGGATGAATGCCTCCCTGCAGACACACTTCGGTAGCTCCTCGCTCCTCTGCCTCAACGCAGCGACGGGCTAGCTCCTCCGCACTGATGTCATAGGATTTGCCGCGCAGGCTCTCGTGATGTCGACCCTTGGAAAAGGCACAAAACTGGCACTTGTAATAGCATACGTTGGTGTAATTGATATTGCGGTTGACGACATAGCTGACCGTATCGCCACACACCGCTCGACGGATAGCGTCCGCCTGCCGGACAACGTAGGTGAAGTCTTTGCCACGAGACTCGAACAAGCGGGTGACAGACGCCTCGTCCACCCGTTCGCCGGCAGCACACCGCGCCACGATTTCGCGCACCTCCGGAGTCACGTCTTCCCAGTTGACAGGCTGTTGCAGCAAGCGGGATTCGAAAAGCGGGACCTTTATACCTTCGCCTGGCGTCCATGTATCGCGGCGAGCCAGACCGCTGCTGTCCATCAGCTTTAACACTGCGGGACGAACACCTTCGTCCAGCCACACCTCCGCGTTCTGTGCGTACGAGGGATATATCGTCAAACGCTGTTCCAGAAATTTCCCAGCGGCAGAAGTTTCGTCAGCCAACAGATCAAGATGCGGCCAGGGAGCTTCGGGATTGACGTGATCCGGAGTGACCGGCGATACACCGCCCCAGTCGTTGATTCCCGCAGCAATCAACTGAGGCAGCACGCCCGGGCTGAGATTGGGCGGGGCCTGAATGGATATGTCGGGCCCGAACAACAAGCGTGCTACGGCAATTGTCCACAGCAAGTCATCGAGATCCGGTTCGGGAGCCTGCGCCATACGCGTTCCCGGTTTAGCCCGGAAGTTTTGCACGATGATTTCCTGGATATGGCCATACTGCTCATGCAGGCGTCTTAATGCCAGCAGCGACTCAATACGCTCCAGGCGCGTCTCCCCGATGCCAATCAGAATGCCGGAGGTGAAAGGCACTTTGGCCTGCCCCGCCAGTGCGATAGTCTCAAGCCGACGCACCGGGTCTTTGTCCGGAGAGCCGTAGTGGGGCATGCCTTTTTCACACAACCGCGTTGATGCCGACTCCAGCATGATGCCCATCGAGGCGCTGACCGGCCGCAACAGGGCAATCTCCTGCGCCGTCATGCAGCCGGCGTTTATATGAGGCAGCAGACCGGTTTGGGCCAGAACAGCGGCAGCCACATCGCGCACGTACTCCAGGGTGCTGCCCACGCCCATCTCCTCCAAGGCGTTGCGGGCGGCACTGTAGCGCAATTCCGGTTTCTCACCGAGCGTAAACAAAGCTTCCTGGCACCCATTGGCAGCACCCGTGCGACACAATTCCACTACGCTTGCCAAACTCATGTAGGGCTCGCCAATGCGCTTGGGCGTCTTGGCGAACGTGCAGTAATGACAGACATCACGGCACAGGTGCGTGAGAGGGATGAAGACTTTGCGTGAGTAGGTGACGAGTCTGCCATGCCCGCGATCGCGCACTGCCGCCGCCACTGCCGCTATAGCTGCCGTGTCCGGCAGTTCCGCCAGAGCAATGGCGTCGGAATCATTCAGGTAAGTGCCGGTCAGTAGTGGGTTTGTCATCTGCGCGCTCATGCTCTTCACTCGATGGCTGGTGGACAGATCCTATTGTGGGACGTACGGTCGGCCAACAATCAAAGCAGGGTCCGCGTCCGCTTTCGGCACCAGTTTTTGTGGACGCCCGGCTTGGTTGTCTGTGCCGTAAAGATTGCCTTCTTCATCAATGGAAACAGAGTGCATCTCTATCCACATATCGGGGCCTGTCACCGGCAGATTGAACACATAAGTTGGCGTGCCTTCTAAGTCGAACTGCACAATCTTGGGAGGGTTCAAGTCTGTCACCCAGGCAGCGTTTTCGGTGACAACGATGTCCAAAGGCAAGCCCAATCCCGTCCAGGTTTTGACATATTCGAACTGCGGATAATCAGCGCTGTTCCGCGGTTCAATCTGGCGGAAAACCTTGATGTCGCGTCTGTCCCGGTCCAAGGCATAAAGATGCTCATTCGGTCCCCACGCCAGGGAATGCACGCTGGCAAATTGATGCGGCAACTCGCCTGCCTCCCCGAATTCGCCTATGTAGCCGCCGTTAGCATCGCGGATGACAATCCGTTTGTTATCTCCCAGACCATCGGCTATCAGCAACTTGCCGTCGGGAAGGAATGCCACATCCTGCGGGAGATGGAAATGCGTTGCATCACTGCCAGAGATATTCTTTTCACCCAGCGTCATCAACAACCGACTGCCATCGTTGGAAAACACATAAATGATGTGGCCTGTTTCGTCCACTAGCCAGAGTTTCTTCTGCGGGTCATAGGGACTGATCCGCAATTTATGAGGGCCGGGGCCATCGGTACCCTCGAACAGATGATCCCATTGATCCCACACCTCCAGGACATCCCCATCGCTGTTGATGACATAAATGCTGTTCTGCCACACACGACCCTGGCCCCGCAGCACATTCCAACCCATAGAGCCGGCAAATGTCGTGTACTCGGGCGGCAGAGGATCAGGCAATTGGGTCTCACCGCGCTGCAGGATGAAAATGCGCTCAGACGATTCCACAACCACACTGGAGGTGCCTCCAAAAGTAAACCCCTCGGCGGCAAAGGGCTTCATCCAGGATTCCGTGATGAATTCGTAGGGGCTCGGGCCGGCTTCGACAAGCCCTTGCCCGAAGGCGGGAAAACTCAGGCATGGGATAGCAAGCCACGCGAATGTTCGATGCAGTTTGTTCATATTGGACCCTTTGGTTCTCGTGTTCTTCGCAAATGCGTCGGTTAGAGAGAATAGACGAGTATTCCAGAGCAGTCGAGCCATTCATCCACTTCTCTGGAGTCATGCTGCGTAAAAAATGTCCTTGATAGTGTACAAAGCAATTGCTGAAAAGGCAGGATATAGTAATCTTCGTATCTTAAAAGCGCGTGCTACTGAAGAGAGGGGGGTATTCGGTTCCTTTTCATCATGTTGCAAGCTGTTCTCCCATTGACGGAGTATAAAAATGAGAAGCTCAAAAATAGCAAAGATTACGGTCCAGATTCTGGGTATTGTGTTGCTCGTGCCGCTGGTTGCCATGGCTACCCTGCGTTTAAGCCATGCCAATGCCGACGGACCATCCATTCTGTTTCCGGGCGGTGCACTGGTCTCTGGCGAGCTGCATCAAGGTCCGGAACCGGATTGGGCATTTACCCGCCAGATACCCACTATCGAGTTGCAGTTGTATGATCCGCTTAGTTCGCGCCTGATATGGATAATTGAAAGCGAAGGACGGATTTTCGTTGCCTCCGGATACATGAGTACTTTTCTTGGCCGGCTGTGGAAGCACTGGGCGGTTCAGGCGGATAGTGGTGATGGTATGGCAGTCGTGCGTATCGACGGTGTGCGTTATGAAAGACAACTGGTCCGTATCCATGAAGGGCCGATTCTGGATGGTGTAGCAGCAGTCATGGGAGAGAAGTACCGGGCGCCCGTTACCCGAGAAGCGATTGAAGCCGGAAACACCTGGATCTTCGAATTGGCACCAAGAGGATGACTTCATGAGTTGGAAAAACTATTTAATGCTTTGTCTGAGTGTGATTGCGGTGGTGGCACTGTCAGTTATGTATGTCCCCGGAGTGGGGGACACCATTGAGGGGGGGCTGTTGCTGTTTCTTTCCACTAATGCGCAATAAATGGGGTCAGAGTAAAATTTCATTATTGAAATTTTACTCTGACCCCATTTATTGATAAGAAGCGGTGCGGGGTAATCTGCAGGCGCTACCACCGCGAAAACCGCACGATATAACCGTCCGTGTGTGGGGTAGAACCCCTATTTATCAGCAGGTGGTGCGAGTAGGCTAAGTGGCACTGCATAGCTTTCTCAGCTCCTGATACACGAATGTTTCCAGCAATTGTCCAAGCAGTGACTTGTCTTCCCAAAGTGACAGCGTTCGGCTAATTGAAAGTATTTGTTCGTCTATGTGTAAATATCTTATCGTCTAGAAGGAAATTAACAGTCCTTTCTTTAATGAATTTATCTGAGGGTAGAGGCGCTTGCTCAATGAAGCTACCCGAACGCGAGAATGCTCTCGATTTCACAAATCCACAATCATTTCATCAATCCGACTCATCCCTCACCTCCCTGCAATTCCCGCTCGATCTGCTCAATGCTGGGCAGGTTGGATTGCAGCTCGGCTGGAAGGGCACGTGTCAATTCGTAGCTGGACACGCCAATGGGTTTGTCGAGATCCCGCAAGGTGTATTCCGCAAGAACGCGGTTGGCTTGCTGACAAAGGATCAGGCCAATGGTGGGCTTGTCATTTTCATGGCGCAGTTGATCATCCACCACGTTGCAATAGAAGTTCATCTTGCCGGCATACTCGGGTTTGAATTTGCCGCGCTTCAAGTCGATGACGACATAGCAGCGCAGCTTGAGATGATAGAACAGCAGGTCGATGTAGAAATCCTGCTCGCTGATGTCGAGGTGGTATTGGCGCCCGACAAAAGCGAAGCCCCGTCCAAGTTCCAGCAGGAACTTTTCCAGATGGGCGATAAGGCCGGTTTCAAGCTCGCGCTCGTGAAAGCTTGATTGCAGAGTGAGAAAGTCGAACAAGTAGGGATCTTTCAGTGTTTGTAGCACCAGATCGGAATCAGGCGGCGGCAGGAGTTTGGCAAAATTGCTTGCCGTAGGCCCCAACTGCTTGTGGGCGGTAGTTTCGATTTGCATGACAAGAATGTTGCGACTCCAGCCATTCTCTAATGTCGCCTGCATGTACCACAGGCGGGTGACCGGGTCTTTAACTTTGGACATCAGGACGCCATGGTGTCCCCATGGGATCTGCTGAATCAGCTCCAATGGGAAAAGTGCAACAGCTTGTTGCACTTTTGGCGGAGCATTCATTTGTGCAACAGGCTGTGGCACAAATTGAAGTTGCGGATATTCGCGGTAGAAGGCAAGCATCTGCTTAATGTTGCGCTCCGAGAAGCCTTTTTCCTCCGGCAGCTCGTTATGCAAGTCGCGGGCGAGGCGGAGAATGACCCCTGCGCCCCAGCCCTCATTCACTTGACGATTATCGATCAGGGCACCGATTTCCCAGTAGAGCCGGATCAACTCGGCGTTGACTGCCAGTTCGGCACGGGTCTGGGCATGACGAACGCGGTGTTTGATATCCGAAAGCAAGCCGGCATAGTCGGTAGGAATACTCACTTCTGCTCACAAGCGTTTACTGGCAAATGCTCTGCCAGATTTGGTTTTCAGATATTTCTCAAAAGCCCTGGCTTTTTCTGTAGAGCGGAATGCCAGCGCGGTTTCTAGCTGCCAGGGCATGTATTTTGCGGTGTGGGTACTTCGGCCCGAGTTGTGGGCGGTGAGGCGTTTGTGGAGGTTTGAGGTTTCGCCTATGTAAAAGCGGCCAGGGGTCGATTGGCTGGAGAGGATGTAGACGTAGTGGAATTTTGGGGCTGTCATGATATCTGACAGTGTAGGTTAGAAAGTCCGTCTTCGCTTTTTGCTCCGACGTGACAGGTCCGTTTTCATTTTTTAGCTTCGAAGTGACGGCGAAGCCAAGTCGAAGTTAAAGGTCGCGAAGCGGCGTTTAACGAAGACTGGCCCGTCTTCGCTTGCAGCTACGACGAGGCAATCTTCCCCTTCGGGTTCTCCTTGGCTCCGCCAAGTCGAAGTTAAAAAAGGCCGCTTAGCGGCCTTTTTTAACGAAGATTGGTGGAGGCGGGGGGATTTGAACCCCCGTCCGTCAGTCCGCTGCCTTTGGATCTACATGTTTAGCGTCGTCTATTGAGTTAACCCGTACCGGCCCGACGGGCAGGGTGGTTTGGGCGAGCCCAGTACTTTTAGCTGCTTCGCGCTGGGCGCGCTAGGCTGGCGATCCTGTTCTATATGACAGTCACAAAAACACCGGTTTACAGGCATCCCGGGGTGACCGCTAGCAGCACTAAGCTGCTAGAGCGTAGCTATCGTCGTTGGCAACTATTAAGTTGCATAGATTGATTTACGAGAGCCTATACTCTCTCGACATGCACCTCAGGGTTTGATACCGGCGTCGAATCCAAAGCGCCCCCAGATGTGTGTGCAGTCTAGCACAGGTAACTATATCGGGGTGCGATGATTGTTTTTCAAGGAGCCTGGATTGTGTGACACCGGACGGCTCTCCTCTGCTAAGATGCCGGTGGCGTACATGCGCGCCTGCAAGCTTCACGAGGAATACACATGGGCCTGTCCATCGACCGCACGGACTATACCGAAGACGACTACACGCGTTTTCGCGATCGCTTGGGCACGAACCTGAAATCGCTGGAGAAGCTGCTCGAGCAGCCTGGCTTCGGTGAAGGCCCCATCACCATGGGCGCAGAACTCGAACTCTATATCGTCGATAAGGAGGGGCGCCCACTGCTGATCAACCAGAAGATCCAGAAGGCGTTGAATGATCCGCAGTTGACGCTGGAACTCAATCGCTACAATTTGGAATACAACTTCTCGCCGGTGCGCATCAGCGAAAACTGCTTCGGCGCTACCGCGCGCGAGGCACTGGCCGCATTGGAGAAAATTAATAAGTGTGCGGATAAGTGGGGCGGCAGCGTTTTTCCGATCGGAATTCTGCCTACTTTGCTGCCAGGTGATCTGGGCCCGCATGTGATGACCGATCTGCCGCGCTATCACATGCTGACTGACGAACTGCGTGCCATCCGACGCGAGCAGTTTGCGATCAGCATTCACGGGCTGGATTCGATTGACGTCAAAATGGAAGACTTGACGCTGGAGGGTGCCAACACCTCTTTCCAGATACATCTGCGCGTGCCGCCCTCGGAATTCGCTGATATGTATAACGCGATCCAGCTTGTCACACCGCTGGCACTGGCCGCATCGGCTAACTCGCCTCTTCTGTTCGGCAAACGTCTGTGGCATGAAACCCGTGTGCCATTGTTTAAACAATCCATCGATTGTCGACCGCCGGATCCGTCGCATCCGCGGCCTGCGCGCGTGAATTACGGACATGGTTGGTTGCGGCGCGGAGCGCTGGAACTGTTCTCGGAGGCCGTGCGTCTGTATCGACCGGTGATCCCGCTGTGCGGCGAGGAGGATCCTTTTTCGGTGCTGCGAGCCGGCGGCGTCCCCTCGCTGCAGGAACTGCGTCTGCATCTGGGCTCTGTGTGGCTGTGGAACAGGCCTGTGTATGATCCTGTCGATGGGGGACATCTGCGCATCGAAATGCGTACTCTGCCTGCCGGGCCGTCGGTGACGGATATGCTCGCCAACACGGCACTGCTGATAGGTCTGGCACGCCTTCTGCAAAATTCGGTGAAGGAAATGCTGCCTGCTTTACCCTTCGAATATTGCGCCAGAAATTTCTACAGAGCGGCCGAGCATGGACTTGCCGCTGAGCTGATCTGGCCGTCGACAACGCAATCCGAACCGGAATTCCGCACAGCCGCCAATATTCTGGGCGACCTGCTCCCACTGATACCGGAGCAACTGGCCTCTATGGGTTTTGTGAGGACTGATTTCGAGCCCCTGCTACAGGTGATCAGCGAGCGTATCGACAATCGTCAGACGGGAGCGCAGTGGCAACTCGACAAACTCGCTGCGCTGAGCAAGGATATGCCGCACAAGGAGGCGCTCCAACAGATGCAGGTGCAGTATCAGAAAAACTGTCTGCAGAATATCCCAGTGTCGACCTGGCTTTAAGGAGGGCCTATGTTACATCACTGGCACGCACCTCTGGCTGATGAAATTGCGCCGACTTCTGTGGAATTTCTGCGGGCGTTGCGCGGGCCGACGCATATCCATCTGCCTGGACGCGACAGCTCCCGTTGTCGGGCGGTGGTCACATTGCTGCATGGCAACGAACCTTCGGGACTGACGGCAGTGCATGCCCTGTTACGTCAGGGTGTGGAGCCCGCCGTGGATATTCACTTCTTCATTCCCAGCACGGTTGCCGCGTTGACCGAACCCCTGTTTCATCATCGCATGCTGTCCGGCGAGCGCGATCTCAATCGTTGCTTCAAGCCCCCTTTCAGCGATGATCCCCAGAGCCGGTTGGCGAAAACAATACTCGACAGTTTAGAAGAGTTGCAGCCGGAGGCGATGATCGATGTGCACAACACTTCCGGGGCGGGTCCCTCTTTCGGGGTGGCAACATTTATGGATGATCGCCACGAAGCGCTGGTCCGTTTGTTCAGTCATCGCATGGTAATAACGGACCTGCTGCTTGGTTCGGTGATGGACCTCAGTGGCAGGCTGTGCCCCACCGTGACAATTGAGTGCGGCGGAGCGCGCGATGAAGAATCCGACCGGATGGCGCTGATTGGCATGACACAGTTTCTCAGTCTGGACAATGTGCTGGAACTGGGTGCGCCGGACGACATGTCGATGGATTACTTCCACAATCCGATGCGCCTGGAACTCAAACCCGGCGCAGCGGTGTCCTACGGCAGCGCAGCATTACCGATTGCAGGAATCTGTCTGCTGCCGGATGTTGAGCATCTCAATTTCAATTATGTTGAACCGCACACACAGATCGGTTTTATTACCGGGGATTTTACCGAGCTATTGCAGGCTCGCACGCGCGATGGCGAGGACCGCCTGCAGCGGTATTTTCTGGTGGAGGATGGCATGCTCACTGCGCGGTTGCGCATGAAGTTCTTCATGGTAACGAACAATCCGGAGATTGCGCGCACGGATTGTATTCTGTATCTGGTGCCAGCCTAGCTGTCGCGCGCCGGAAAGCGTCCCGTAAGGCAGACACTCTCATGCGCAGATGCGGTCACTGGCCAAGGCCCCGGCTTTTCTTCCCGATGCGGAAATAATCACCAGTTCGCGTGGCCAGATAGGGAGCAAGCGGTATTTCTTCCTGTTTCAGGAAGCCCTGAGCGGGCAAGGTGCCAGCACGCACCATTTCAATGACGGACACGACTGACGCCGACGTAGTCCAGGCAATCGCCGTACGCGGTGTCCCGTTGATGTTCAGTGGATAGTAGGCCCGCACAAACTCGCGGCGCAGCAGTTTACCCGCGGTCTTACCCTCAGCAGCAATGTGCACATACACCACATCTTCTTCGACGGGTGGTTTGGCGTTGGTCAGTATCTCTCCAGCCTCGGCGCGGCGTTCACGCATCAACAGTTCGTGAAAAAAGAAGTTCATCAGAGCTACATGGCCGGGATAGCGCATGGTCTTGTAATCGAGATTCTGAATGATGCCAGCGTAGGTTTCGCACATGGTGCCGAGGCCGCCCGATGTAGTGAAGGCCTCCAGATGCACCCCATCGATATAAATAGATTCTATCCATTCCATTGCGGAAACTGATTTAAGCACGCCTTCTTCAATGACCTCGCAGTCATTCAGGTATTCATTAACGACACCCTCGGGCGACCAGTTAAACGCGTAGCCGAGCAATCCGGTGGGATTCTGGGGCAGTGCGCCTACGCGCAGTTTAATGGAACGTACCGTATCAAACTGAGCGGCAAGATCCGCGGCGACAATACCGACAAAGCCGGGAGCAAGGCCGCATTGCGGGGCCATCAACCCTTTGGAGGTTTTAGCCAGATTGCGAATGTGGCGGGTGGTGGGTACATCTTCGGTGAGATCAAAGTAATGTAAACCTAAATCATGCGCTGTCGAACTGACGGCGATGTTCAGGTGATAAGGCAGACAGGAAAGCACAGCTTCCTGGCCGTCCAGCGCTTTCTTTAAGCCAGAGATGTCAGCCAGATCAACAGTGCGGGTTGGAAATGGTGCATCGATGTCTCTGTTGTCCAGGCCTGTTACCGCGAAAGCAGCCTCATGCAACAGTTCAGCAGCCAGGTGACCCACTTTGCCCAGACCAAGGACTGCAACTTTATTGAACATGACTCACTCCTGTAAGTTAAACGTGACACCCTGTGCCAGCGGCAGTTGCGCTGAGTAATTAATGGTATTGGTCTGGCGGCGCATATAACCACGCCAGGCGTCTGATCCGCTTTCGCGGCCGCCGCCGGTTTCTTTCTCCCCTCCGAAGGCACCGCCGATTTCAGCGCCTGAGGGGCCGATATTGACATTGGCGATGCCGCAATCCGAGCCGGCGGCCGAGAGAAAAGTCTCCGCTTCGCGTATATTGAGCGTGAAAATGCACGAGGACAAACCCTGCGGAACATCGTTCTGCAATGCAATAGCCTCTTCCAACGTTTCATAGCCGAGTATGTACAGGATGGGTGCGAAGGTTTCCGTGCGCACTATGTCAGTCTGCGCAGTCATTTCCACCAGAGCAGGTTCTACGTAATTGCCACCTGCAGGAACGCCACTGCTTACTGGTCGTCCGCCATGAATAATGCCACCCTCGGCGCGGGCTTGCTCCAGTGTGCTCAGCATATTGGTTTGCGCATCGGCATCTATGAGTGGTCCAACTAACGTGCCACTCACGCACGGGTCGCCAATGGCAAGGCTGGCATAAGCCTGTACCAATTTTTCGGTAAGCTGCTCGCGAATGGAATGGTGAACAATCAGACGCCTTAACGACGTGCAGCGCTGACCGGCCGTGCCGACTGCCGAGAATACAATGGCGCGGACAGCCATATCCAGATCGGCCGACGGGGCGACGATCATTGCATTATTACCACCCAGTTCCAGAATTGCGCGCCCGAAACGTGCAGCTACTTTGGGTCCCACCGCAGCGCCCATACGGGTAGACCCCGTGGCTGAGACAACCGGCACCTTCTTGCTATTTACCAATGCCTCACCATGACTGGCGTCACCTATGACACATTGCAGCAGCCCTTCCGGTGCATCGCCAAAACGCGCCAGCGCGCGTTGCATGATCTTCATCGAGGCCAGTGCACACAGTGGCGTTTTCTCGGAAGGCTTCCAGATCACCGGGTTTCCGCAGACCAACGCCAGTGCTGCATTCCACGCCCAGACTGCAACCGGGAAATTGAATGCAGATATGACCGCGCAGGTTCCCAGCGGATGCCAGGTTTCCATCATGCGATGGCCCGGGCGCTCCGACGCAATGGTAAGCCCATAGATTTGTCGGGACAGACCAACGGCAAAATCGCAGATATCAATCATCTCCTGCACTTCACCCAGACCTTCTGAGGTTACCTTGCCGGCCTCCAGCGTGACCACCGCACCCAGTTGCGCTTTGGCTGCTCGTAACTCCTCGCCAAACAGACGCACCAGTTCACCCCGGCGTGGAGCTGGCACGGTACGCCATTGTGTAAAAGCGGATTCAGCCAGGTCGATCATGTCGGTTACTTGCGCCAATGGGGTTGTGGCGACGTGTGCCACCAATGCTCCATCGATGGGTGAACAGACGGCAAGTTTTCCGCCAGTCAGTTCAGAGGACGAGAATCCCGCCGCGTTGAGTGTCTCGGTGTGGTTCATCATGCACTCCTGTTGATTACCGGTTGTGTTGGCGAACAATACGCTGTTTATCAATATTCCACTCGCGGTCTTTCTGTACGGCGCGCTTGTCGTGTTCCTGTTTACCTTTAGCCAGAGCGACCTTGCACTTGATGATGTGGCCCTTCCAATAGAGGGCGGTGGCAATGCAGGTATAACCCTTCTGTTGGGTGCTGGCGAACATCCGCGCCAGCTCCTTGCTGTGCAGAAGCAGTTTGCGCGAACGCGTGGGGTCTGCAATCACATGGGTGCTGGCAGCGTTCAACGGCGTGATATTGCAACCCAATAGCCAGGCTTCGCCGTCTTTCACGAGTACGTAGCTGTCCGTAAGCTGCGCTTTTTTCTCGCGCAGACTTTTGACTTCCCACCCTTCCAATACCATGCCCGCCTCAAAATTGTCTTCGATGAAATACTCATGAAGGGCTCTTTTGTTGCGAATAATCGTGGAATCGGTGTTTTTTGACTTCTTGGAATTGGCCATGGGCGCGAATTATACCTGTTATCCCGCTAAAATTGACCCGGAGTTTTACCCACTGCTAGAATCAGCCGCATTGCCTGCCCTATAACAAAATCTAATTAATTGAGTTTTCAGGAGATTCCATGTCAGTTGACCGCGGTCAGTTCAGTTCCAGGTTGGGCTTTATTCTGGCAGCGGCCGGTTCTGCAGTAGGACTAGGGAATCTGGTGGCATTCCCGGTAATGGCTTCAAAAAATGGCGGCGGTGTCTTTCTTCTGGTCTATCTGATTTTTGTTGCTTTGCTGTGCTTTCCGGTTCTAGTGTCGGAAATTGCCCTGGGTCGCCATACGCAGCGCAACCCTGTAGGTGCGTTTTCTGCGTTATCCAATGGCCATCCCATTTGGCGCCTGGGCGGTAAATTGGCGGTGCTGACGCCGTTCATGATTGGCGTGTTCTACGCGGTGGTCACGGTATGGATCGTGATATTCCTGCTGCGTGCGCTCACTGGCGGCCTCACTGAGTTGGCCGACCCGTCAACGTTCGGTGAAATGATCAGCTCGCCTTCTCTGTTCATATTTTTTGTGTTTGTTCAGGTTTTAGTTTTCACCATATTGTTGGGTGGTGTAAAAGGAGGCATCGAGCGCCTTGCCAGGTTACTGATGCCAACTCTGGCAGTCATGTTGTTAGGACTGATTATTTTCGTGTTGACGCTGGACAATGCGTTCGCTGGCCTACGTTATTATTTAGTGCCGGACTTCAGTCAGTTGGATGGACGCGTAATTAATGCCGCGTTGAATCAGGCATTTTTCTCCTTGTCGCTGGGTATGGGCATCATGATTACTTATGGTTCTTACTTCAGCAAGACGGACCGCATTATCGGTTCCGGCAAGATGGTTGCTGTAGCGGATACCAGTGTTGCGTTCATGGCCGGCTTATTGATTCTGCCGGCAATTTTCAGTTTCAACCCGTCGACCAATCCGGAAGAATTATCCAGCAGCAGTATTGGTTTGATCTTCAGTTATCTGCCGCAGATTTTCCTGTCCATGCAGACGGTGGTTGGCTACTTCGGTGCCAGCATTGTCGCTTCGGTGTTTTTTGCGCTGGTATTTTTCGCGGCACTCACATCGCTGGTTTCCATTCTCGAAATACCTATCGCTTATATGGTGGACGAGTGGCGTTTCTCAAGACGTCGTGCCGTACTGACGCTGGCACTTCTGAACTCCACCATTGCCATATTGGCCGCCATGTCATTCGGTATGTCCGGATTCCTGACTGAGTTCATACCCTACGGTGGCGGACCGAAATCTTTCTTTGATTTGATAGCTGATACATTCTCCGAAGTCATTCTGCCGTTTGTTGGATTCATGGTTTGTATTTTTTGTGCATACCGCTGGAAAAATCGTGGTCTGGCGCGCGAACTGGCCGTCGGCGATGAGAATTTTCTTGGCTCAAAAATGGATATGTATCTGACAATCTCGTTGCGCACTTTTGTACCGGCCCTGTTGTTGATTGTGTTCATCAATTCGGTATCCGTGAAGTATTTTGCCTTTGACATCATCGCGATGATCGTTAATTGACATGATACGCATCGAGCGCAGCGCGTTGGTTACTTACTCCGCGCGCCAAATGTACGACCTGGTCAATGACATAGAGTCCTATCCACACTTTATGCAGGGCTGCCTGGAGGCGCGTGTTATTGAGCAGTCGGAAAATTCTTTGACGGGTAAGTTGACGCTTGGCAAGGCCGGGCTGAAACAAAGTTTCACCACCAGGAATGCGCTCACTCCCAACTCAAGTATCGAGATGCAGTTAGTAGAGGGGCCGTTCCGCCATTTCAATGCGTCATGGCACTTCAAAGAATTGACCAATGCTGCCTGTAAAGTGTCGCTGCAGATGGAGTTTGAGTACTCCGGCGGATTGATAGGAATGGCACTGGAGAAACTGTTTGAGCATTCCGCTAACACGCTGGTAGACGCGGTAGTCGAACGCGCCAGAAAAATATATGTAGAATTTCGGAATTGAAGCTGGCAGGCGCTTCAAAGTTTTCAACGCGCAGCCGAATCAGATAGTGCGAATCCGACGATAGAGGTAGTCGTTCCATCCACATTGACAATTTGTCGCGCCACTCATAGTCGCGAAGGCACATATCAATTGTCGCGGCCAGCCTTGTAATCGCTGCTGCGGTGGCCCACCTTAATGACGCAGACAAGCAACTCCGCATCTCGTATCTCATAGATGATGCGATAGACACCCTGGCGAACTCGGTACTTCTCCTGGCCCGAGAGCTTTTCGCAGTCGGTTGGTCGAGGGGTGTTTCTCAGGCCGTCAATACGTTGCAAAATCCGGACAACATCCTGGTTGGGAATAGTACGTAAATCCCGCGCAACTGACTTTTTGAAAATCAGTTCATAGCTTGCCATTGGCTTTCAAGTCGTTCAGCAGCGCTTCGTAACTCATGGTTGGTTCTGCCACTCTTTGATCGAAAGCAGCAAGGTCTTCCTGATCTTCCGCTAACGCAGCACGCACTGCATCGTTCACAAGATCGGACACGGATCGGTTCGCATGCATGGCTTTCAGACGTAAGGCGGCATGTAAAGCGGAATCAAAATAGATGGTGGAGCGCTTGGGTTGTTTATTCATGGGTGGTCTCCTTTGTCATGTCTAAGCGTAACGCTATGACGTCATAACGTCAAGACGTTAAAATGACGGTTTTCAGGGATTGAGAACCTGCATCCGCCGCTTCGCCTATCATTGTATTGAGATGTGCTCTTCTGATCTGACAGAGGCGCATGTCAAGTCGGCTACTGATCAGGAATTTTCCTGATACACTCCGTTTCCTATGCTATGGAAGCGGATTCAGGCGAATGACAGAGCAAGCTCAACAACAATTTCCTTTACACGTCGAAGTGGCTTACGCTCGACCTGATCATCAGGTTATTCTGCCGCTGCAGGTGCCAGCAGGTACAACAGCTCGGCAGGCCGTTTTGCTTTCGGGGATTGATGCGCAGTTTCCTGAGATAGACACGCACGCAGCAGTGTTAGGCATCTTCTCCAGAAAACTCGACGGCACACTGAACCCGCAACCTGACGAATACATTTTGCAAGCGGGCGACAGAGTGGAGATCTACCGACCTCTGCTGATCGATCCCAAACAGGCACGTCTGGCGCGCGCAGCCACAGCCCGAAAAAAAACAGACCCAGGCGGAATCCATGAGCGATGAACCAATAAAAGGCAAAACCCTGTTCAGCCGTATTGAAGCAGGCCTGAAGGAATACTACGTGGCGCCTTATCGCCAGGCGTTTGCGCGCGCGCAGCGCGATGAAGACGATTTGTTCATGCTGATGGTCTTCTCCGAGAGTCTGGGGATCCCCAATCCGGCTTCCTACTACACCATGGAATTGTTGCCCGTGGTGTATGAGCGCTTCCATGACTGGCATCGGCGCATGGGCATGGAGAAATCTCCCCTGGATCACGTTTCATGTTGTTAGAGCTGGCGCGTTCACGACGCATTATTTTCTTTGGCGGCAAGGGCGGTGTCGGCAAGACAACGGTCTCGGCAGCCACCGCGCTAGCTATGGCCAATGCCGGGAAAAAGGTGTTGCTGGTTTCTACTGATCCGGCGCATAACCTTGGTCATTTGTTTGCGCGCTCTATCGGTCCGCAAGCGGTCAAGCTGGCACCGGGGCTGGATGGCATGGAACTGGACCCTGAGCAGACAGTAGAAGACCATCTGCAGGAAGTGACTGCAGCACTGCGCCGCCTGATGCCATCGCATTTATTGGGCGAAGTGGACAAACACATGGAACTATCCCGCGATGCACCCGGCATGCAGGAAGCCGCGATACTCGAACGCATGGCGGAGGTGGTTGAGCAAGCAACTGACAAGTATGATCTGGTTGTTTTTGATACGGCGCCATCCGGACATACGGCGCGCCTGATGGCGTTGCCGGAGATGATGTCCGCCTGGACCGAAGGTTTGATTAAACGACGCGACAAGGCCGATAGCTTCACAGCGGTGTTGCGCGGCATGGCCAGTGACAGCAGCGAAAGCAATAAAGTGTTTGGCGATGCGCTGAAGCATGGCGATTCCACAGGTGATAAGGAAAATCGTATTCGGCAGTTATTGAACAGGCGCCGACAGCGATTTTCCGGGCTGCGCGACACATTGGCGGACAGCGCTAAAACAGCGTTTATCATTGTACTTGCTGCAGAAAGGCTGCCCGTGCTGGAGACCATAGAACTGCGTGCCATGTTGCAACGGGCGGGCATTAAAGTTGGGGGACTGGTTGTCAACAAACGCTGGCCGGACGCTGCGGGTGGGTTTATGGCAGAGCGCCGCGCTCAGGAGGAGATTCATTTGGCGACGCTGAAGACCGCGTTGCCGGAACTGCAACGGCAGGACATTTCCCTGAGTGCGCATGATGTTGTTGGGCTGGTGGCGCTTGAGAAGTTTTCCCAACAGTTATGACTGACAACCAGATTGTCAGAGCGTTATTCTGAGTGAGTGGTGAAACCGAAAGGCATTGACTTGTGCAGAATGATTTCCGATAATTGCCGGTCTGAAGTTCCAGGACTAAACCCGTTTGCCCGGATTACAACTAAACCATGTTGCAGGAAAACAAGCAGATAATCAGTTCACGATGGAAGAAGCCGGTTCTACCGCTTCTGTTCATCATGCTGTTTGCGTTTTCGCAAAGCCTGTCCTTGCTGCATCACCATGATGAAGATCTCAAACTGAAGGTAGATTGTGAGTTGTGTTTGAAGGTGGGTTCTGCAGATGATGCCGTTCCCGGCAGTACTCTCGCCCTCAAGTTTACAATCAGTGCTGAGTATCAATCGCTGCCTGGTTCAGAAAGTCCATTCCTCGTTATTCGTTCTGCTAATGCCAGAGCTCCCCCGCAAATCCTCGTTTCCTGATCAGTATTATTTTTTAGGGAATTTATCCCTGAATTAATCGCTATAGTTACATCGTTGAGCTTTTGCAATTCCTGCTAATGAAGTCTATTTTTTTCAGGCATGGTTTGGTTATCGATGCTATCGCGAATTTCCAAAGATACTAATTCGATCGGTGCTAAAGAGCCCGGTGACGGATACACGAGGTTAACCATGATTTTCAAAAAACATTCTAAGAGTTTGCGAGCAGCTATTGCCACTGTACTAGCTACCGGATTTGCGCATGCGCAAACCGTTTCAGCACAATCAGCGCAGGATGAGCTGCACGATGAATCCATCAACGAAATAATTGTCACCACCAGTTTGCAAAAAACCGCTGCTGAAACAGCGTTGCCAGTCAATATCCTGTCTGGCGAACTATTGCGCGAACGGGCTGCAGCCACGCTGGGTGAAACCTTGAGCGAGCTGATTGGCATCAATAGCGCTTCCTTTGGCGCAGGGGTAGGTTTACCGGTCATTCGCGGACAAACCGGCAACCGCGTACAGGTTCTGCAAGGTGGAATCAGCAATATCGACGCATCAGCTGTAAGCCCCGATCACGCCAACAGTCTTGAAGCCGGACTGGCCGAGCGCATTGAGGTTCTGCGTGGACCGTCCACGCTATTGTATGGCAATGGCACTATTGGTGGCGTCGTTAACGTCATCGATAACCGCATTCCGCAAAGTGTTCCGGATGCTTTGACAGGGCTGCTCGAAACCCGGCACAACACCGTGTCCGACCAGCAAATGAGCGTGTTGAAACTGGATGGTGGAGCGGGTCAGTTTGCCTGGCATGTTGATGGTATTTATCGCGTAAGCAATGATACTGATATTCGTGGTTATGCAACTAACCCCGACACCATCGACTTAATGGATCCAGAAGAACTTGAGGAACTTTTGGCAACCCGCAACACGCTCCCCAATTCGGCATCACGTGCCAATTCAGCAACCCTGGGTGCTTCGTGGATATTCGACCGTGGTTATCTGGGAGTATCGATCAATCGGCTGGACAACAATTACGGGTTACCTGCTGCGTCTCATGCCCATCACGACGACCACGACGGTGATCACGACGACCATGATGATGACCATGATGAAGATCACGACGATGATCACGACGATCATGATGATGATAATGACGAGCACGGTGAAGAAGGTGGCATTCGCATTGCGATGAAGCAACAACGCGTGGATTTTGCTGGCCAATTGCGTTTTGACAGTTTCTTTCAGAATGCGCAGGGCCGCTTAAGCTTTGTAGACTATGAACACGCCGAGATAGAGGGCGATGGGGCGGTTGGCACTGTGTATGCGAATAAGGGACACGAGGGACGTTTTACAGTCGCTCATCGCCCGATAGGGGCAATGAACGGTGTATTTGGTTTGCAATTTGGTGATAAGGAATTCAGTGCACAGGGTGAAGAAGCGTATCTTCCACAAACAGATATAGCATCGCTGGGGCTGTTTACAGTGCAAAGCATAAACCGGGGTGCAGTTACTTATGAGTTTGGATTGCGCGCAGAAAGGCAAAAGTACACACAAAGTGGCGGTAGGTGTGACCAATCAGAAACCGGCGTTAGCGCCAGCGCATCGACCTTGTGGCGTTATCGAGAGGACAGTAGTTTGATAGCGGCAGTCTCTCACTCGCAACGCGCTGCCTCAGTTGAAGAGCTGTACTCTAATATAGACCCCGCAACCTGCGCAGCACCTGCTGATGATCACGATCTGGTCGCGCATTTTGCAACCAATCGCTTCGAGATTGGCAATCTGGATGCAGACAAGGAAAAGTCAACCAATCTGGATCTGGCGTGGCGTCGGGATATGGGCAGCATCACTGCAGAGGTGAATCTGTTCCACAACAGTATTGCCAATTACATTTATCTGCAGGACACCGGCGTGTTTGAGGATGATATTGAGATAGCACGCATCAGTCAGGAAGATGCGGTATTCCGCGGAATAGAAGCACAAATATTAATGCCGATTTTCAGCCATGACAACCGCACTACGAATCTGACACTGTTCGGTGACTATGTGCGAGCCCGGTTCGACCAAGGTGGCAACGTGCCACGTATCCCAGCCGCGAGAATCGGCGCTGAAGTGTCGCACGCGCATGCTGACTGGGTGTATAAGGTACGGGCTACGCATGTGGGAGAACAAACCCATCTGGCACGCAACGAAACTAAGACTGCGTCCTACACGTTGCTCGGTGTAGTGGTTGATTATCACACCGTCTTTGCCGGACAGGACCTGACGTTCTTTGCCAAAGGCAATAATCTGTTGAACGAACAGATTCGCCACCATGCATCGCAGTTGAAAGATGTTGCGCCTGGCGCAGGACGCGGGTTTGAGTTGGGGATGCGACTGGATTTCTGACGCGTTCTACTATTGCGCGGCTGTAGGAACGAAATCGCCTTCGAAATGGGTGAGCAAATCATCCTCGAAGAACATTGTCACTCGTTCCTGGCCGCGCACTCCACCACCGGGTTGGAAATTATAAACGTAATCCCAGCGATCCTGATTAAAAGGGTCTCTGACTATTGGCGTGCCCATGACGAAAATCACCTGGCGACGCGTCATGCCCGGGCGCAATTGATCAATCATTTCCTGAGAAATCAGATTGCCTTGCTGAATAGGTATTTTGTATACGCCTGGAAACTGCAGGCCGGAAAATCCACATGCGCTGAGCAATAATGCGCTGGACAATACCGCGCAGCGAATACCGACTGATCTGTTTTTCTTCATTGTGTGTGTCATTTCCGAAGAGCGTGTCGCAGAACTGCTAAAAAATTGCAAAATCTTGAATGTGAACATGGTGGTCAACTTTGGTTATCAACTTTCATCCGCTGGCGTTAGGAGGCATAATACCCCACATCAGGCGGCGGGAAAACCGTTCTCTCACCCCAGGCCAAAACAGGGATCAACATGTCATCAGAGAATCAGGAACTACGCAAAGCAGGCTTAAAGGTCACCCTGCCCAGGGTCAAGATTCTTCAGTTGCTGGAGAATTCAGAAACCCGCCATTTGAGCGCGGAAGACGTCTACAAAGCGCTTATTGAGGCGGACGAGGATGTGGGTCTGGCAACAGTCTATCGCGTTCTCACGCAGTTCGAGACTGCCGGTCTGGTGCAACGACACCGCTTCGAGGGCGGACATTCAGTATTCGAACTGATGACTGTAGACCACCATGACCATCTGGTTTGTAACAAGTGTGGCGTGGTAGAAGAGTTCTACGACGAAGTCATCGAAACGCAGCAGGACAAGATTGCCGCGAAGTTTGGCTTTGAGATCACCGACCACAGCATGTATCTGTACGGGATATGCAAGGATTGTCAGAAAGCCAATGCCTGACAGGGCCCGGTTTTAAGCCCAAAGCCTGAAACCTGATACTAACCAAGCCCCAACAAGCTAGCGCACAAGCTCCTGAGCGTGTGCCAGTGACTCCGGCGTAAAGCCACTTTCAGCCTCACCCCCCAACATGCGTGCCACTTCCCTGATGCGTTCCTGCTCGTCCAGTTCCCGTATCTGTGTCGATACCAGAGCAGCGCTCTTACTGTCTTTACCGTTTGAGCTACCTGCCTTGCTGACATACAGGTGATGATGAGCCTGACTCGCCACCAAAGCCTGATGTGTCACGCTGAGCACCTGGCCGTGTTCGCCGAGCTCTCTAAGCAGGCGCCCCACGGCTTTGGCAACGCCACCGCCAATTCCAACGTCCACTTCATCGAATACCAGTGTGGGCGTGGCAGAGGTTTGTGCGGTGATGACCTGAATCGCCAGGCTTATACGCGAGAGTTCGCCCCCGGAGGCAATCTTGATCAGCGACTTTGCGGGTTGCCCGGGATTGGTACTTACCAGGAACTCGGCAGTTTCCAGACCATGAGGCGCAGGTGAACCACCATCCACTTTGTTGAGTATTATCTCGAGGCGCGCGTTAGCCATACCCAATTCAGTAAGTTGTTGGTTGATGCCCTTGCTTAGCTCAAGCGCGGCTTTCGTTCGCTGTTTACTCAATGTTTCCGCCAGTTGCAGGTATTCCTTGAGCAACCCGGCTTCCTCTTTCTCCAGCCTGGCAATCAGTTCCTCATTGTTCATGGCGCCCTGAATCTGTTCCTGCAGGTTTTGCTGCAAAGTTTCCAGTTCCTCAGGTTTCACCCGGTGTTTGCGCGCCAGAGCCTGGATGTCTGCCAGGCGTTGATTGATCTGCTCCAGTCGCGCCGGGTTGGCTTCAAAACTGTCGATATTTCTGCTGAGCTCGCTGACAGCTTCTTCTACCTGAATGGCAGCGTTGCTAAGTAGATCGGCGGTATTAGCCAGGCCGGCCGGCATGGTGGGGAGGCTCTGCAGCAGCGAGATGGTTTGGTTCAGGGCAGCCACTATATTGAGGTTTTCGTTCTCGCTGCAGATATCGAGTAATTGCTGCGCCGTCGCCAACGTGGTGTCTGCGTTGTTGAGGGTCAGGTATTCCTGTTCAAGTGCCGTCAATTCGCCCTGCTGCAAGTCGAGTTCCAGCAATTCCTCCACTTGATAACGAAGTAATTGATTCTGGGCGGTCAGGGCGTTGGTCTGATCAAGCAGCTGCTGTCTCTGTTGTTGTTTGTCGCGCCATTGTCTGTGTATCTGGCGCAATTGCGTTGCCTGAGACTGCAGGCCGGCAAAGTCATCCAGTAGCCGCAGATGAGTGGCTCGGTTCAATAGAGATTGGTGTTCGTGCTGACTGTGGATATCGATGAGCATCTCACCGATGATTTTCAGTTGCTGCAAGGTGACCGGGCAACCGTTCACCCAGGCTTTGGAGCGGCCGTCATTGCCTACCACGCGGCGTAGAATGCATGACTGTGGCTCCGCTTCGGAAAGCAGTTCATTCTCATCCAGCCATGCGGTGGCGTCCGCCAGATTACGTAAATCAAACTGTGCTGTAATGTCCGCCTTTTCGGCACCGGCAGCAACACTGTCCTTATCCGCGCGGTCGCCCAGCGTCAGACCCAGCGCGCCCAGAATAATAGACTTACCTGCGCCGGTCTCCCCGGTAATTGCAGACATGCCGGGGCGAAACTCCATCTGCAGATGATCGACTATAGCGAAGTTGCGAATAGCAAGCTGGTTGAGCATGGTGTTTAGACTGTCCTGGGGTTGCAGATATCTGTTAACCGAACCGCCGGAAATATAACGTATTCAAGCGCGCTTGGCACTGTTCATTATAAACGCCACAGCAGAACCCCGCCCCTGCGCTGTCCAGAGTCTGATTCCTGCATTATTTCAGGGAGCAGGTAATTCCGGATTTCCCTTGAAGTTTTTTATTGCGCCCCCATTTAGCCGAGAGTGGTAAGCCGACAGTGCAGTTAACCGGACAATGCAGTTAACCGAGAGTGCAGTTAAGCCAAGAGTGCAGTTAGCAACCACATTTCCAAGAATTTGATTCGCAGCGCAGAGGTAGAGATGACGCAGGAGCAAAAAGGCCAGGAAAACCCTGCCGCAGAAGAACCCGAGACAGTCTTTGACGAGGTTGCGGGTAACGAAAGCGGGGATAACACAGATAGCGCTGATAGCACAGATAGCGCTGATAGCACAGATAGCACAGAGATGAGTGTGGAACAGACTCTGGACGCACTGGCGGCGGCTGAGACTGCGTTGGCAACTCAAAAAGAAGAGGTCTTGCGCGTGCAGGCAGAGATGCAGAATCTACGCCGCCGCACCGAGCAGGATATTGAGAAGGCGCATAAGTACGGCCAGGAGAAATTCAGCTCGGAGCTGCTGGTGGTTATCGATAATCTGGAGCGCGCACTGCAAGCCGTCACGAATCGCGATGATGAGCTGTTAAACGCACTATGCGACGGCGTCGAGCTGACGCTGAAGAGCTTTCTGGATTGCTTCCGCAAATTCAATATCGAGCAGATAGACCCTTTGGGTGAACCTTTCGACCCGCAGTTGCATCAGGCTGTTGTGATGCAGGAATCCGCTGACTCCGAACCCGATACCGTGCTGCTGGTTATGCAGAAGGGCTATACCCTGCATGGTCGCGTCTTGCGTCCAGCCATGGTCATCGTATCGCGGGCACCGTCTCCGGGTATTAATGAAAAGGCGTAATGTCTGCTTTGTAAATGTAACGTCTGCTCTTGAAATTCTGGCATCAGAACCAATATAGAACAGCATTAGGAAATCAATCTGTCGCCCTGTACGGGCAACGACGTGGAGAACATGAAGATGGGTAGAATTATCGGTATAGACCTTGGGACGACCAACTCCTGTGTGGCTATCATGGATGGCGGCAAGGCCAAGGTGATTGAGAATGCAGAAGGCGACAGAACGACGCCCTCGATTATCGCCTACACAAAGGACGGTGAAACATTGGTCGGTCAGCCCGCCAAACGGCAGTCTGTTACCAATCCTAAAAATACCCTGTTTGCGATCAAGCGCCTGATAGGCCGCCAGTACGCCGATGACGTGGTTCAGAAAGACATCAAAATGGTGCCTTATGAAATCGTCAAAGCTGACAATGGTGATGCCTGGGTGAAAGTGAACGGCGAAAAAATGTCGCCTCCACAGATTTCGGCACAAGTGCTGAAGAAGATGAAGAAGACAGCGGAAGACTATCTGGGTGAGCCAGTGACGGAAGCTGTAGTGACTGTGCCAGCCTACTTCAACGACTCACAGCGCCAGGCTACCAAAGACGCCGGACGCATTGCCGGTCTGGAAGTAAAGCGCATTATCAACGAGCCTACTGCCGCAGCGCTGGCCTATGGCATGGACAAGAAAGCTGGTGATTCCGTCATCGCTGTATACGATCTGGGTGGTGGTACCTTCGATATTTCCATTATCGAGATTGCTGAAACCGATGGCGAACACACTTTCGAAGTGCTCTCTACCAATGGTGACACATTCCTGGGTGGTGAAGACTTCGATCTGCGTCTGATCGATTATCTGGCAGATGAATTCAAGAAAGAAACCGGCATGGATCTGCACAACGATCCATTGGCTTTACAACGTCTGAAAGAAGCTGCCGAGAAGGCCAAGATTGAACTCTCCTCTGCGCAGCAGACAGAGATAAACCTGCCTTATATTACTGCCGACGGTTCTGGCCCCAAGCATTTGGTGCAGAAGTTGACGCGCGCCAAATTTGAATCACTGGTGGAATCGCTGGTGGAGCGCACCATTGCACCACTGAAGATTGCACTGAAAGATGCCAACCTTGATGTGTCCAAAATCAATGAGGTCATTCTGGTAGGTGGACAAACCCGTATGCCACTGGTACAGAAAAAAGTGGCGGAGTTTTTTGGCAAAGAAGCACGCCGTGATGTGAACCCTGATGAAGCGGTAGCAGTGGGTGCGGCTATTCAGGCAGCGGTTCTCTCTGGTGAAGTGAATGATGTATTGCTGCTGGATGTAACGCCATTGTCTCTGGGTATTGAAACCATGGGCGGGGTGGCCAGTGTTCTGATTGAAAAGAACACCACCATTCCTACCAAGAAAACTCAGGTGTTCTCAACAGCCGACGACAATCAGACGGCTGTGACAATTCATGTTGTACAGGGTGAGCGTAAACAGGCCGCACAAAATAAATCACTGGGTCGCTTTGATTTGGCGGATATTCCACCATCACCACGTGGCATGCCGCAGATTGAAGTCGCTTTCGATCTGGATGCAAACGGTATTCTCAATGTGTCGGCGAAAGACAAAGCAACAGGTAAAGAGCAGTCGATTGTCATCAAGGCTTCCAGCGGTTTGTCCGATGAAGAAATTGAAAAGATGATTAAGGATGCCGAGGCTCACGCAGCGGATGACAAAAAATTTGAACAGGTTGTGACTGCACGTAATGCCGCCGATGGTTTAATTCACGCAACACGCAAAACACTTGAAGAAGCTGGCGACAAAGTGGAGGCAGCGGAGAAGGAAAGTATTGAAGCAGCCATCACTGCACTGGATGCGGCCATGAAGTCCGGCGAACTCAGTGAGATTGAAGCCAAGACCAAGGAGTTAACAGATGCATCAGCGGGTTTGACGCAACGCATGTATGCGGAAAAGCAGGCAGGTGCTAAAGCGCAACAGGATGGCGCCGATGATTCCTCCAACAAGGCCGGAGACGATGCGGTTGATGCAGAGTTTGAGGAAGTTAAAGACGACAAGTAATTGTTGTTGCGGTTCGTAAAAAAACAGCCAGGTATTTATTGCCTGGCTTTTTGCGTTACAAGTATCTGCTCATTTTTCTGATCAGGTAGACAAAATAAAAAGTGGATTGCCTGGCATTTCCAACAGACACAAGAGTCGCAATACATGTCAAAACGAGATTATTACGAAGTGCTGGGTATTGCACGTGATGCTTCGGAAGCAGATATCAAGAAAGCCTACCGACGCGTAGCGATGAAGCATCACCCTGACCGCAATCCGGGCGACAATACCGCGGAAGAAAAATTCAAAGAGGCTAATGAAGCCTTCGAAGTGTTATCTGATGCACAGAAACGTTCCCGCTATGATCAGTTTGGGCACGCCGGTGTAAATCCACAAGGTGGCAGCGGCAATGCGGCTGATTTCGGCGATATTTTCGGTGATATATTCGGCGACATTTTCGGTGGTAATCGTGGCGCTGGTGGCGGTCGCAGTCAGGTTAGAAAAGGTGCCGACCTTCGTTACAATCTGGAACTGGATCTTGAGAATGCTGTAAAAGGGACAACCGTGAAGATTCGGATTCCCGTGGCAGTAGTTTGCTCTACCTGTGATGGCAGTGGTGCAAAAAAAGGGTCATCACCTATCGACTGCACTACATGTAATGGTGTGGGACAAGTACGCATGCACCAGGGCTTTTTCTCGGTGCAACAAACCTGCCCGCGCTGTCACGGCTCAGGCAAGCAGATAAAAGATCCGTGTAACACCTGTCACGGACGCGGACAGGTGGAAGAGCAAAAAACTTTGTCAGTGAAAGTGCCGGCCGGAGTTGATAACGGTGATCGTATTCGGCTGACAGGTGAGGGGCAGGCGGGTTTGCATGGTGGCCCGGCGGGCGACCTGTATGTGCAGATTTCCGTGCGCGAGCACAAATTGTTCGAGCGCGATGGCAAGGATCTGCATTGCGAGATCCCTATCAGTTTCGTGGATGCTGCGCTTGGCGGAGAGCTGGAAGTACCGACCCTGGATGGTCGCGTGAAACTGAAGATTCCCGCTGAAACTCAGACCGGCAAACTGTTCCGATTGCGCGGCAAAGGCGTAACGCCGATTCGTGGTGGCGCGCCGGGAGACTTGCTTTGTCGTGTGATGGTAGAGACACCCGTGAAACTGACGAAACGCCAGAAAGAACTTTTGCACGAGTTTCATGAAATTGCGGAATCAGAAGGTCAGCAGTCGCCACAGAAAACGTCATGGTTTGACGGTGTGAAAAAATTCGTGGACGAGCTGCGTACCTGAGTCAGTATTTAACTACGCTTGAATTGCTGCAAAATTTTCTGGTGCTCTCCCGGCTCTAGTCGCGGACCAAAGTTTGCCACCACAGTTGCTGACGCCAGGCTGGCCAGTTTGCCAGCTTCAGGAAACGATAGGCCGTGCGTGATGGCATACAGAAATGCACCGGCAAACATGTCACCTGCGCCATTGGTATCTACAGCCTTCACGTTGTTTGGTGCCACATCGTAGTATCTTTCGCCATCATAAAGCAGGGCGCCTTCAGAACCACGGGTGATGGCAAACTGCTTGGCAATCTTCTTCAATTTCTCACAGGCAATATTGAAATCAAACTCCTTTGCCCAGATGGTCGCTTCCTTTTCATTGCAGAAGAGTAAATCCACACCGGATCCTAAAATCTCGTTGATGCCATCGCCAAAATACTCCACCATTGCCGGGTCGGAGAAGGTGAGCGCAGTTTTTACACCGTTGGCTTCCGCCTGACGTTTCAATTCCAACACTGCTGCCCGCGCAGTTTCAGAGGTAACCAGGTAACCCTCCAGATAGACGTACTCAGAATTCTTGACTGCTTCCGCATCGATTTCCGCAACTGAAACAAGCTGAGAGATTCCCAGGTGCGTCAGCATCGTCCGCTCGGCGTCCGGGCTCACCATGACCAGGCAGCGTCCTGTGCTTCCCTCATCCCGGTCTACGCCCGGATTGGTTTCAATATTCTGGCTGCCCAGTTCGCTTATATAAAAGCGGCCTGGTTCATCATTGCCTACTTTGCATGAGAAGTAGGCTTTGCCACCGAACTGACTGAATGCATACAGGGAGTTGGCGGCAGAGCCACCGCCGGCACGTTTACGCAACCCATATTTGTCCATGAGCAGGTTGAGTAAGTCCTGTTGCTGATCCTGCTCGATAAGCGTCATGAATCCCTTTTCAATACCGGCATCACGGAAGAAGCTGTCATCTACTTCGAACTCCTGGTCTACCAATGCGTTGCCTATGCCGTAAACATGATATTTTTTCATCTATGCTGAGTTCCCTTTTCTATGAGTGCTGCATGCTGTGAATACAGTTCGATGCGCGTATCCAAGGTCAAAAATTTACTTGAGTGAAGCGAACGCCACTTCCGCGGCATCCAGCGTGCGATTGATTTCTTCTTCCCCATGAGCCGCAGAAACGAACCCTGCCTCATACGCAGAGGGTGCCAGATAAATGCCCTGTTGCAACATGGCATGGAAATATTTCTGGAATTGTCCGACATTGCAGGCCATGACCTGTGTAAATGTGGTTACCCGCTGCTCTGAACTGAAGAAGCAGCCAAACATGCCGCCTATCTGATTAGTGGTGAAGTTGATGCCAGCGGCATGTGCGCGCTCGGTCAGACCTTGCATCAATGCGTGTGTGCGCTCATTCAGTTGTTCGTAAAAACCGGGCTTGCGAATTTCCTTCAGCATGGCCAGACCTGCGGCAACTGCCAAAGGGCTGCCTGCCAGTGTGCCTGCCTGATACACCGGGCCATTCGGTGCTATGCAATCCATGATGTCCTGACGGCCTCCAAAGGCACCCACAGGCAGTCCTCCACCTATTACCTTGCCCAGCGTAGTTAAGTCCGGAGTAACTCCGAACACGGCCTGTGCACCACCCAACGCTACCCGGAACCCGGTCATGACCTCATCGAATATCAACACGCTGCCATACTGCGTACAGACGTCTCTTAGTTTTTGCAGATAACCGGGTAGCGGCGCGACAAAATTCATATTGCCTGCAACAGGTTCTACAATAATGCACGCAATCTCGTGACCGTGTTTGGTAAAAAGCTGCTCCACAGCGTCGCCATCATTGTAGGGCAGAACATAGGTGAGATCCGTGTACGCTTTCGGTACTCCCAGTGAGTCGGGCTCACCCAGCGTCAATGCTCCTGAACCGGCTTTGACCAGCAAGCCATCTACATGGCCGTGATAGCAACCCTCAAATTTGACGACAATATCCCGTCGCGTGTATCCGCGCGCCAAACGAATAGCGCTCATGGTCGCTTCAGTTCCTGAGGTGACAAGACGCACTCGTTCTATGGATGGCACCAATTCGCAGATAGTTTTTGCGATGGCGACTTCTGCAGCAGTAGAAGCACCGTATCCAAGCCCATGCTCCAACTGCTCCTGCAGCGCTTTGATGACTGCAGGGTGACGGTGTCCCAGAATCAGGGGGCCCCATGCACCTACATAATCAACGTAACGGTTGTTATCCTCGTCAATCAGATAGGCGCCTTCGCCTGCCTGGAAAAACAAGGGATTGCCACCGACGCCTTTGAATGCGCGTACGGGCGAATTAACGCCGCCCGGTATATATTTCCGCGCCTCTTCAAAAAGCATGGCGGAGCGACTGGTATTGGCGGAAGCGGGCATGTTGACCTCAGTCAGTTATGGAAAAGCTTGTTGATCTCTTTTGTGCGAGCTTCAACGTCCGGGCTGGAAAATAAGTAGTGAATGACAGCCAGCATATCCGCACCGGCTGCCAGCAAGGCAGCGCCATTTTCGGCGTTGATGCCGCCAATTGCAACAATCGGTATACGCAGTTTCTGGCGGGCCCGATGCAGGATTTCCGGATCTGCTTGTTGCGCATTGGGTTTCGTGCTGGAGGCATAAAAGCGACCGAACGCAACGTAAGACGCACCGGCTTCCTGCGCTTGCAAGGCCCGGGGGAGGCTGGCGTGACAAGTGACGCCAATTAGAGCTTGTGGTCCTAACAGCGAACGCGCCTCCGCGACGTCGCCATCGTTTTGTCCCAGATGCACGCCGGAGGCAGAAACTTCCCGGCATAGCGTCAGATCATCATTTATCAGCAGAGGAACTTGATACAAAGCGCAGAGATGTTTCAGCATGAATGCCTGCTTTAATCGCTTCGCGGGACTGGCTAGCTTGTTTCTGTATTGCAACAGGCGTATGCCGCCCTGCAAAGCAGCCTCCACTCGCGTCTTCAACAGATCATCGTCTGGCAATAGCAGTTCATCCGTAATTGCGTAGACACCCCGCATATTCATCTAGTGTCTGTGCCAGTAGCTGCGATCAGGAAAGTACTGGCCACATCCGGGACGGCTGCCATGGTGCAATGATTCCCATGTAAATTTTTGTGCCTGTTGTACGGATTCATGCAGACTCAGGCCATGCGCCAGGTAACCAGACAGGGCAGCGGCCAGGGTGCATCCCGAACCGTGATATTCCTCCTGCAGCCGCGGCCAGTTCGTGGATTTAATGGGTTGGTGATGACTGAACAGCCTGTTCACTACTTCAGCACCGGGTTCGTGGGTGCCAGTCAACAGTATATGTTGGCAACCGGTGTCCAACAGTTCTACAGCACAGGCTTCCAGGCTGTCAGCTGTGGGTGCAAGCAAGCGAATCTCATGTGTATTCGGTGTCAGAACAGTGGTTAGCGGCAACAGCAGTGAACGCATGGCTGCAACCAGTTCTGCGGACCCCAGATCATATCCACCACCTGCGCGCAGGATGGGATCCAGCACAACGGGAATCTTCGGATAATCCACCAGAATCGTGTGAATGACTTCCAGCATCTCTATACTGCCCAGCAAGCCGATTTTGAATGCATGAACAGGCATGTCTTCAAGAATGGCGCGTGCCTGTTCAACAACCAGCGGTGCGCTGACCGGCACAATACTGATGACATTGTGACTGTCCTGTACCGTCAATGCCGTAATAATAGGGGCACAATGACAACCGCCACTGAACAGAGCCTCTATGTCAGCCTGAATACCAGCGCCACCACTGGGGTCAAGCCCTGAAAAACACATGACATTAGGTTTTTGATCTTGCATCGATACTGTTCCTGCCCTGCCTAGAAGGGTTTTACGACGACAAGAATGACAATTGCTGCCAGCAGCAACACTGGAAATTCATTGAAAAAACGGAAATAGACATGACTGTGGGCATTCTTGTTGTCTCGCAGAGCCAACATATGGCGCCAGCACAGCACGTGATAAACAATCAGCAAGAGCACTATGGTCAGTTTTACATGAAACCAGCCCGCGCTCATATAATAGTCCAGATTGTACGAGACCAACCATGCGCCAAAAACCAGAGTTGCTATCGCTGCGGGGGTAGTAATAGCATTCAACAGCTTACGCTCCATAATGACGAAGCGATCCCTGCTGATCTGGTCTTCGCTCATGGCGTGATAGACAAACAGGCGCGGCAGGTAAAACAGGCCGCTGAACCAGGCGACAACCGAGATTATGTGGAAAGCCTTGACCCACAGCATGGGCTAACTCCAAAGATGGAAATAGTCAGAAATCGGGAAACTCAATTTTGGAAGCGGTACACTATCACAGCTGTTAAAATGACGCGACACAGGCGGTTCGACTGACAGGAGGAATGCAGTGATCAAAGTAGGGATTGTAGGCGGTACCGGGTATACCGGGATCGAGTTATTGCGTTTATTGGTGCCGCGAGACGATGTGCGCGTGGAAGTAATCACTTCCCGTGAACTGCAAGGCACGCCTGTCTGTGAGTTTTTTCCCAATTTGTACGGACAGTTTGATCTGGCTTTTTCTGCGCCAGACACACCGGCTTTGTCTGAATGCGACGTGGTGTTCTATGCCACACCTCATGCGGTCGCTATGAAAACTGTTGCGCCATTGCTGGAAAGCGGGGTACGGATAATTGATCTTTCGGCCGATTTTCGCATTCAGGATATTGCAGTATGGGAGAAATGGTATGGCGAACCGCATGAGTGCCCGCAGCTTGTTAAAGAGGCAGTTTATGGCTTACCGGAAGTAAACAGAGAGCAGATCAGAAGTGCGCGTCTGCTTGCTGTACCAGGCTGCTATCCGACTGCCGTGCAACTGGGATTTCTGCCATTGCTGGAGAATAAGTTGGTTGATGCAACCCGCTTGATTGCCGACGCGAAGTCCGGGGTCAGCGGTGCAGGTCGTAAAGCTGCTATTGGTGGTCTGCTCTGCGAAGCAAGCGAGTCTCTCAGTGCCTACGGCGTATTGGGCCACAGGCATTTGCCGGAGATTTGCCAGGGTCTGGATAATGCCAGTGATGAGGCTGTGAACCTCACATTCATTCCGCATCTGACGCCGATGATTCGCGGCATCCACGCCACACTCTATGCACCATTAAAGACTGGTAAGGATCCGCAACAGTTGCAGTCGATTTTTGAGAATCGCTACCAGTCAGAGCCTTTCGTAGATGTGCTGCCTGCTGGCAAGTTTCCCGCCACACGCAATGTCCGCGGCTCCAACCGTTGTCAGATTGCCGTAGCTTATTTGCAGCAAAGCAATATGGTTGTTGTCTTGTCTGTTATTGATAATCTGGTAAAAGGGGCTTCGGGACAGGCTATTCAGAACATGAATATCATGTTTGGACTGGAGGAAAACAAGGGTTTGCTACCCATTGCGCTGTTACCCTGAAGACAGATTTTGGTGGAACGTGTGAGAAAAACATACTGGAACCAATGAATGCCTAATGTTGTAAAAGGAAGCAAGCAGAACCAGATGGTTGTTGTACCGCACAGGCCTTGGTTGAAACCGATGCTTGTGGCGGCATTTATTGGTGCTGTGTCTTTAGCCGCAATGCTGGGGGTATACATTGGCCGCGAGGATGCCACTCGCGATCAGGTGGCGACCACGGAGGAGAATCAGCGCTTGCGCGCAGATCTCGCGCGCGCCAATAGCGATCTAAGCAGCCTGCGGTCCGATATTGCGATTCTGGACAGGAGCAGAATGGTTGATCAGCGTGCAACAGAAGAAGCGCAGGTAACCATTAATAGTTTGCGTTCACGGTTGACCCAACTGGAGCAGGATATCAGTTTCTACCGACAGGTTATGGCACCTGAAAGCGATGATCAGGGGTTGGTTATAGGGGAAGCAGTCATTAATGCCGGTGAAGCAGCTAATCAATTTTCCTATCAGTTCGTTTTCCGTCAGCAGGGGCAGCAGGATAACGTTCTGGAGGGACAGGCCGAAATAACTATTCGTGGCAGACATCTTGATGAGAATGTAAGCTACTCGCTCGCTCAACTGGCGACGCCGCAGTTGGATGAAACTCTGGAAGTGAGTCCGATCACGCTGCGATTCAGATATTTTCAGAATGTTGAGGGTGAAATCTATCTTCCGGAAGGTTTTCAACCGGAACTGATTGAGATAGCAGCAAGATCGCTGCGGCCGATTGAAAAGGCCGTCAGTATGAATTTCAACTGGATAGTGGCAGGAGCGCTTTAATGTTTGGATCTGCAGAGAAAAACCGTGGAGATAAAGGGTTGGCACACACACTGGTGTCTCGCAAAACGGAAATTGTTGGTGATATTCATTTCGTCGGGGAGTTAATTATCGAGGGGAAGATCAAGGGCAGCATTTATGCAGATGATGAGTCAGAAGCCTTGGTCCGTGTGTCAGAGCAGGGTGTCATTGAAGGTGATATCTGTGTGCCATCTGTCGTCATCAATGGATTGGTGAATGGCGACATCCATTCCAATATGCATGTTGAATTAGCTGCCAAGGCTGTGGTTGTAGGCAACGTTTACTACAATATGATAGAGATGGTAATGGGCGCAGAAGTGAATGGCAGTTTGATGCATCTTGCTAAAAATCATATTGATGCCAAGAAACTATCCATGGGAAAGAAGGTCATCAGTCATGACTCTTTGCTCGGCAATACTGCGCAAAGTGACGGTAGTCCAATAGCTGAATGAGACCTGGGGGGCTAAAGGCAATAGTTGACTGATTTGCTGGGTTATGTCCATAATCCAGCCTGGCTGCACAGTTTTTGGCAGTATTCGTTTCGATCTAATGGAAATATCATGTCCGCGGTTCAATCCCATGATCCTGTCATCATTTCTCTTACCGACAATGCGGCCGAGAAAGTGAAAAGTCTGATTACCGAAGAAGGTAATGAGCGCCTGAAGTTGCGCGTGTTCGTAACTGGCGGTGGCTGTTCAGGTTTTCAGTATGGCTTCAGTTTCGATGAAGAAATGAACGAAGACGATACGCTTGTAAATAATAAAGGTGCTAATTTGCTGGTTGATCCGCTCAGCTATCAGTATCTGGTGGGGTCTAAGGTGGACTATGTTGAGAATCTGGAAGGATCTCGATTTGTTGTAAATAACCCTTTGGCAACAACAACCTGTGGTTGCGGTTCTTCATTCTCAATTTGATTTATTCAACAGCCTGCAACGCCTCAGCCTTTGATCGTTTACTCTGAGTAGTAAATGCCCCCCAGTATGCAGGGATATCTGGCGCCTGTGACACTGGTGCAATCAATCTTCTTTCTATGCAGAGTTTGTTCGGCAATCCATGCAAATGCCATGGCTTCAACCCAATCTGCCGGTAATCCCAGTTCATCGCTGGCAAAGACAGTGGTTTTCTCAAGCAGTTCTGTAATTCTCGCAACTAGTGTTTTGTTCCTGGAGCCGCCGCCGCAGACAATCAGTTCATGACACTGCTGTGTTGATTGCTTGATTCCGTTACACACTGTTTGCGCCGTAAACTCCAGCAAAGTTGCCTGTACGTCAACAGGCGCAATTTTCATGATGCTGGCTAACTGCTTGTCCAACCAATCGCCATTGAAAAGTTCACGTCCTGTGCTTTTGGGTGGTGAAACTTTCAAGTATGGTTCCTGCAGCATTTGCGCCAACAATTCCTCATTGACTGTGCCCTGTGCAGCCCATTCGCCATCGCGGTCATAGTTGGCACCCTGATGTTTCTTTATCCAGGTATCCATCAGAACGTTCGCCGGACCGGTATCAAAGCCAGTCAGTGTGGCATTGTGGGGTGACGGCAGTATGGAGATATTTGCAATACCGCCCAGATTCAAGACGACACGTTGTTTGTCAGTGCGTGCGAAATATGCCTGATGGAATAATGGTGCAAGTGGCGCTCCTTGTCCGCCTGCTGCTATATCTTTACGCCTGAAGTCGGCAATAGTAGTGATGCTGGTAAGCGCAGCAATTGTATTGGGATCACCAATCTGAATGGTGAATGCCGGTGCAGCATCAGGTTGGTGTTGTACCGTTTGACCATGGCTGCCAATAGCCTGGATATCAGAAGCAACCACGTCCGCTTTCTTGAGTAAATTGTTTATTGCTGAAGCAAAGGCCTGACCCACCCTGATGTCAGTTTCTCCCAGAGACTTCCACGGTACAGATTTGGCTGCACACAAGCTCAGGATTTCTTCGCGAAGTGGTTCAGGATAAGTTTCGCTGTGCGAAGCAAGCAGTTTTGGTGGTGTCGTGCTGAAGTCCGCAAGTATGCAATCCACTGCATCCATGCTGGTGCCGGAAATAATGCCAATGAAATAACTTGGTTTTGGCATTTTAAAATGCTCATGAATTTAAGCACTGGATTCGTTCTAACTCGGCCGTCCCTGCAGAGTCATCCGTAGAGATTAGTCAGACGTATTTTCGTTGGTGTTGATGTCGTTGTTCCGAGTCAGAATTCGGTTATCAATTGTTCGCTTCTGGAATTGCGCCAACAGATTTATTGTCTGCTCACGGAAGCGCGGCATCTCTGCAGACTCAATCGAAACCGCTTTCGGTAACTGCTCAACAACGGCGCGCCAGTCTTTGTGAACACCGTTGACGAGAATTTCATAGTGCAGATGTGGGCCTGTTGATCTGCCGGTAGTTCCTACAAAACCGATGACCTGTCCCTGTTTAACGCGACTGCCTTTTTTTATACCGGACGCGTAATCATTCAAGTGCGCATATTTCGTCTCAAACTGATTCGAATGCTGGATTGCAATTAATTTTCCAAACGAGCCATTGCGTGCTGCAAAGGTGACAACGCCATCGCTGGTTGCGCGGACAGGAGTTCCACTCGGCGCCGCATAGTCGGTTCCTCGATGCGCTCTGATGGTATTAAGTATGGGGTGCCTGCGATTTAGATTGAAATTGGAGCTGATTCGTACAACATCCAGTGGGTTGCGCAAAAAAGCTTTACGCATGCTCTCGCCTTCAGGGTTGAAATAACCAACGTCACCATTATTGTCTTCGTATCTCAGTGCTATATGCTGTTTACCCTGATTGGTAAACTGCGCACCGATAATGGCGCCATGACCAACAAATTCACCGTCCAGATATTTTTCTTCATACAGAATACTGAAATCGTCACCACTACGCGGGTCCATCATGAAATCGATGACTCCGCCAAAAATATCCGCCATTTCCATGATGGTGACAGCTGGAATTCGTTCGCGCTGTCCAGCCATGAACAGGCTGTCTTCGAGCCGGCTTTCTTTAAGTACTGTTACAACATCAGGCGTGCGAATTATCGGTTCTACTTCAAACGTATCGTTGTTCAGAGTGAATAGATAGCCATCCAGTGGCGATTTGAGTACTTCCAGTCTGGTCAGTTTGCCGGGTTCTGGAATATGAAAACTGAGTTGGTATCCCGGATAAAGCCGATTCAGTACTTTGGCTTCATCATTGCTATTAAGAACTTTATACAGATCCTGAGCGCTCAGACCAACCTTGATAAAAAGTGAAGAAAGATTGTCACCTGACTTTACTTCCAGGTGAGTCCACATGGGGAGGGATGGCCCGACAACAATATCCCCCGCTGGGATACCGCCGTATTGCATGGCATCGTTGTACTCATTCTCCACGACCGGGTCGGGGTCCGTGAGAACAGCAACTTGATTCAAGCCATCGGTAATCGGTTTATCAGGTGAGAAAAACCATGTCATTACCAGAAGGGTACCTATTGCACCGACCATCCATAGACGGTCGCGCGGGAGGTATTCGCTAATGAGGTTCTTAGGTATGTGAAAAAATCGCATAAAGAATTCTTACTTATCTTATTATTTGAAAAAGCAAAAACTGCCTGCATTTCAGGCTCCAGCGCGCAATTCTTATAGCTTTTTGCCATGAGGTCAAGTCTTATTCCTTGTAGTGGTGTAGAATCTTCGGTCGGCTCGCGGAAGTGGTAAGCAAAATGGCCTGCTTTCAAGTGGGCTATTAATTAACTGAATGACTGCTTAAACGTATAATAGTTCCCCATAATCTCTGATGAGTGCCCGGTGAACTCGGAACGTGGAACCCTTTTATGTCTAAAAAAGTACTTGATGTTCTGGGCGACCTGACATCGCGTGAACTGATTTCGCAAGTTACCTCGGGCGAGGAGTTGCAGGCGCATTTGAATGGTGCCAGCAGAACTTTGTATAGTGGATTTGATCCAACCGCAGAAAGCCTCCATATAGGACATCTGGTTCCTCTGTTGGCTCTCAAGCGGTTTCAGATGGCGGGTCACAGACCGATTGCGCTGGTTGGAGGCGCGACTGGCATGATTGGTGATCCCAGTTTCAAGGCGGCAGAGCGGCAGTTGAATTCTACGGATATCATCGAATTCTGGGTTAGTCGTCTAAAGACTCAGGTGAGCCGTTTTCTGGATTTCGATTGTGGCAGTAATTCAGCGCAGGTTGTCAATAATCTGGATTGGACTAAGCCATTGAGCGTGCTGGACTTCCTGCGCGATATAGGTAAACACTTTTCCATTAATGCGATGATCCAGAAAGATTCTGTGAAGCAACGTATAGAGCGAGAGGGGGCTGGTATCTCCTTTACCGAATTCAGTTACATGATTCTGCAATCCTATGATTTTGCAGAATTGTATAAGCGCCACAGTTGTACCCTGCAGATAGGTGGCAGCGATCAGTGGGGTAATATTACCAGCGGCATCGATTTAACCAGAAGACTGCATCAAGGGCAGGTGTATGGCCTGACGTTACCGTTGGTCACCAAGGCAGACGGCCAGAAGTTTGGCAAAACAGAGACAGGGACAGTTTGGCTTGATCCCGAGAAGACTTCGCCGTATGCCTTCTACCAGTTCTGGCTCAATGCCGCAGACGCCGATGTTTACAAATTCCTGGGCTATTTCACATTTTTATCCGCCTTGGAAATTGCAGGTATACGTGAAGAGGATGAGGCGCGCTCTGCCAAACCTGAGGCGCAAAGCATTCTGGCTCGTGAGGTAACTCGTCTGGTGCATGGTGAGAACGGATTGGCGGCCGCTGAAAGAATCAGTTTGGCGCTCTTTTCGGGCGAGTTGGTGGATCTGACTCAAAATGATCTTGAGCAATTACGTCAGGACGGATTGCCAACATCTGATTTCAGTGATCGCCAGCTCTCTATAGTAGAAGCATTAGTGGAGACAGGGCTGGCGGCATCGAATAGAGCTGCGCGTGAATTCCTTGCAGCCGGAGCGGTGAGCGTGAATGGAGACAAGGTGGTCTCTGCAGAGCATATCCTGACTGCGGAGCAGGGCCTCTACCATAAATATTTCGTCATTAAACGCGGTAAAAAAGCCTTCCATTTGGCCTGTTTCTGAGAGAGTAGAATTATTTCATGGCCCGGCTTGCGCCGGCGCTTTGTTATGGCATAATGCGCGCCCTTATCATGAGGCGGGCAATAGACGGGTTGGAAAAACCGGGGTTGTCAGACAGGCGGCTTAATCGAAAGAAGATGTAATTAGCCCTTGCCAAAATTACCAAGCTGCGTATAATACGCGGCCTCCCAGCCACGAAGGCTGAGGAAAAAAGTTCTTTAAAAAGTGAGATTAAGTAATAGAGGTGGGTGCTTGCCGGGATGATTTTGCGTCATTGCAAAAATTATCAAAGGTAAGCAACTGCGTTAATTTTATCTAGTTTTAAGCAGTA
>JBGSXL010000004.1:0-220664 GCA_041751425.1 Pseudohongiellaceae bacterium
TCCCTGGCGGTCGACGGTCCCGCTCCGAACCCCCTCCCGCCGACAACTCTGGCAGCAACGCTCGCTCGGAGAGTGGTATACCAGTGCGACTCTGCGAATTCAGTACACGTGCTCAGCAAACTAGACCATCTAATTACCGCACATGCATGATCAGTTCACGTAGAAGCTAACGAATCCATCTCGAATTACGGCGCACTGCCAGGTTGGTGATGTGGGTGGCCGCGCGCAGGACCGTCGCCCGCCAGGGAAGGCGGGCGATCGAGCCCTACAGGGATGTACTCGTGGGCGTGTCCTGCGCGCGGCCACCCACAGCACCGACCGACCTACAGCGTAATACCCAGCGAGTTTGATCGCGCCCGATCTAACTCTTAATCGCATTTCGAATGATGCTTCGCCTCAGCGCGTCAGATTCTGCGCGCCGTGCTCAGTGACGAGTACGTTGTCTTCGATGCGGATGCCGCCCAGTGGCAGTAGCTCGTCCACGAGCTTCCAATTGATCAACTTGCCGCGTGCTGAATTTCGTTCCGGGTTCAATAAGGCAGGAATAAAGTACAACCCGGGCTCAATGGTGAACACCTGACCCGGTTCTATCGTGCGTGTGTTCCTCAGTGCGGGATACTCCGCCGGGGGTGCCAGGATATCTCCCTGCGGATTGCGTTGCCTTCCGCCTACATCGTGCACCTGTATACCCAGCAAATGACCCAGCCCGTGTGGCAGGAAAAGTGTACTTATGCCACTTTTCAACAGCTCATCGAAACTTCCTGAACAGATATCGTGCGCAGCAAGTATCTCCAACACACCTTCATGCGTTGCAATATGCAGATCCAGATAGGGGCGGCCCACCAGGATCAGCTCAATGATCTCGTGTTGCAACGACTCCATGGCTGCGACCAGAGATATAAACAGGGGATTCGTATATGGCAGGGTGTGTGTGCGCGTAATATCCGAGCAGTAATTATTGACGCGGCACCCGGCATCGATCAGCAGTACCTGATTGCCAAGAGGAGCCATGCCACTTTTTTCAGGGGGTAAGCGACGTTTGTTTTGATAATGCAGTATCGCGGATTTTTCATTCACGCCCACGATGTTTGTATAAGGTGTTTCTTCCTCAAGAATATTACAAGCCTGAAGATAAGCCATATGAATGTCGTATTCGCTTTCGCCATTGGCGAATGCTTTCTGCGCTGCAGCATGCCCGAGCAACGCAATACGATTTGCTTCACGCAACTGCGCAACTTCATATTCAGTTTTATAAGCGCGTTGATAATCCAGCCAGTGCAAAAGTGCCGCTGGATTATGCAGTTCAGTATCCAGACCAACAGCTTTGGCAAATGTTGTATTCTCACCCAGAAAACCGATGCGTCCTTTGTTGCTCAAATATGGCCGCACTTGTTCTGCGTTTTCCAGATTGACTATCTCGAACTGATCCGCCCACCAGGATTCCATGCTGATGGATTGTTCATACCAGAAGTCCGGAGGAATAACCTGAAAGTACACAGGTTTCTGTCCCGGCACGAACAGCAGCATCTGGTCTGGTCGGATGACAGGTAACCAGTGGAGGAAGTGTCCCCAGGATTTGAAAGCTATGCCGCGGTCATCGGCATAGGTATATTGCTCTGAACCACTGTGAACCAATATGGCATCACAGGGCGTGGCGGTAGCCAGCATGGCTCGTTCATAGCTGCTTTGGAGTTGGGCGATATGCGCGTTGAATAGTGTTGCGAGTGCCATGTATAGTACCGTTGCGGTCAGGCCTGTAGAAGGCCCGGAATTAAAGGATCCAAAATTCAAAGGCCCAAAAACAGGGTCCAAAATCAGTAGACCCAAAATAACACAATATCAACTAAGGAAGGAGTACAGGATGTCGGATTCCAGAAGCAGTTTGGCTGCAGGCACTTTTGCTGAAGCAGCACTGGTAGGTGGCGACAGTGATATGGCCAAGGCTTTGGCTATCAGCGTTGAAGATGACTTCCCCGAAGTATTCGCCACGTCGCGCATGATCGCGCTGATGGAACTGGCAGCCGCCCGCTGCATGAAGCCGTTACTTACTGCAGGTGAACTTTCTGTTGGGGTAGGCGTAGATATCACGCATATGGCGGCCACACAAAAAGGGGTGGAAGTGACAGCTCGTGCGACCTTCTCCGGCATGGAGGGCAAACTGTATGGGTTTACTCTGGAAGCATTCGATGCAGCGGGTCTGGTAGGTAAAGGCCGACATACGCGTGCAATAGTCAGCACCGAACGACTTTTGGCCGGTGCCCGGTCAAGGGCAGAGTCGAAGGTCAAATAGGTGAAAGTTTGCAGGGCAGATTATAGTGATTCAGAAGCGGACATCGCCGAAGTGGGGATCTGCTGTAGTGGAGAAAAAATATGAAAGACTGGTTGAAACGTGCGTGGATTGAGTATCGTACGCTGCTGATTTTTTTGTTACTCATGACGCTATTCCGTAGCGCCATTGCCGATTGGAATGATGTGCCAACCGGCTCCATGAAACCCACCATCATCGAAGGCGATCGCATTCTGGTGAACAAGATGGCCTATGATATCCGAGTTCCGTTTACTCATGTTTCCTTGCTGAAACTCGCTGATCCGCAGCGTGGAGAAATCATCATTTTCGATTCCGCGGTTTCAGAACTGCGACTGGTCAAGCGCGTTATTGGCGTACCGGGTGATGTGATCAGCATGAGCGACAACGTGCTGACTATCAATGGCGAACAATTAGCTTATCGCCCTGCGCCGGAAGATATTGCTTATGCGGACAAACCTGCGCTTGCCGAAGACAGTATTGAGCAGTTGTTTGAGCATGAATATATCGTGCGCAAACTCCCCAACGGTCGAGCAGCAAACTTTCCAACCTTGATAGTGCCGCCTGACTTTTATTTTGTAATGGGCGATAACCGCGACAACAGCGCCGACTCGCGCTATATCGGTTTTGTACCCCGTCATGAAGTGGTGGGGCGTTCCCGCAGCGTTGTACTTTCGTTAGACTATGACAATTATTTGCGTCCGCGCGGCGATCGCTTCATGCACACGCTTTGATTCAACTACGCAGCCGAATCAACCCTTCCTGTGCCACTGACACCACCAGTTCGCCCTGTTGCGTATAGATATTGCCGCGATTGAAGCCGCGGCTATGCGACGCGGACGGGCTATCCTGCACATACAATAACCATTGATCCATGCGAAACGGACGATGAAACCACATCGCATGGTCCAGGCTGGCGATCTGCAGCTTGGGATCGAAAAGACTTTGTGCATGGGGACGCAAACAGGTTTGCAGCAGAGTCATGTCCGATGCATATGCGAGCAAATGAGAATGGTAGCGATAGTCATCCGGCAGTTCAGCATTGAGGCGAAACCAGACGCTGCGGTGGGCTGGTTTCACTTCCGGGCTGAACAGATTTTCCGGTTCCGTGTGACGCAAATCTATAGCAAACGGCCGTGAAGCCCGCTCCAGCATCGATGGACTCATCGAATCTGCAAACCTCTCCGCCATTTGCTGACGGCTCAGGCATTGCTCCGGCGGCGGCACCTCGGGCATGTCGCTTTGGTGCGAATAGCCATCCTCCGGCACTTGAAACGATGTGGCCATGTTCAGGATGGCTTTCCCATTCTGGATTGCCACAATGCGGCGTGTCGTGAAGCTTTGCCCGTCACGGATCCTGTCTACTTGAAAAATTATGGGTTGCTGCAAGTCACCCGGGCGCAGGAAATAAGCGTGCAGTGAATGTGGCTGTCTGTCCGCTGGCACCGTATGGGTAGCGCTCAGCAAAGCCTGCGCGAGCACCTGGCCCCCGTAAACACGCTGCCAACCCTCGTTCTTGTGGGTACTGCGATACAGGTTCTCGTCGATGGTCTCCAGCTCGAGATGCTGGTAAAGCTGATCCAATTGTTCGTTCATGACTGCACGCTGGCTATCCTTCGCGGAAAAATAATGGCAGCAAGTGTATCAGCAATCCATGCTGGCAGGGGAGGCCACAAGCCATTTGCAAGTGAGGAGCACCCGGATTTACCCTGGTCTTTGGTGTTGCTTTACCTGGTGCTACGGCAAGCGTATTATCGAACCCAAAGTGCTTACTGAAAAAAATAACAAATCAGGAGAAAACTATGCGTCGTCTTGGAATCATGATGGTTGTGCTGCTTATGGCGGCTGGTGTGGGCATCTGGAGTACGAATCAGCGCGCAGTCGCAGCAGATGATCGTCTGGAGATGGTCAAACAGCAATTCCTGGGTCATTACGATCTGGTGAGCTATGTGACATTTCCTGCCGAAGGCGGAGAGGTGGACATGAATTATCTGGGTCGTATCATGTATGACGATCACGGCAATATGTCTGCGCAGGGCATGCCCAAAAATCTCCCCGAACGTGCAGCCGCATCTACCACCAATGTCACCGGCGGTTTTGCATATTGGGGCACAGTGCATTTCGATCTGGACAACAATATCGTGATTCATCGCGTGCAGGGTTCACCTACCCGTGGCAGTTGGGTGGGTGAGGACAATGTCCGCCATTTTGAGTTTGTTGACGGCTATCTGAAACTATCTATTAAGGATGCCAGCGGTCGTACAACCGGAACGCTGACCTGGTTAAAGTACGAGTAAAAAGGCACGGTGAGCCCAGAGAAACATGGAGAAACAAGTTGTACTGATCTGCAATGCAGGCAGCTCCACATTGAAACTGGCAGTGCTTGAAATTGCTGAATCAGATCAACGAGTCACCGTCGAGAGTGCCATCGAGAGAACCATCGAGAGAACCATCGACAGCGCCGACGACAGCGCCGAGTATCACATTTTGGACACTGTTGCGTTTTCAGGTTGCGCTGATACGCTGCGCAAGTCCCTGCAGGACTACCTGACGCGCTGGCCGGCGCGCACTCCCAAACCCGCAGCTATCCTGCATCGTGTTGTTCATGCTGGATTGGTTGCTGAGCAAGCCAGCCTCCTTGATCAACAAACACTGCAACAGATCGCCCATTGGAGCCCACTGGCGCCGCTGCATAATGCGCTGGCGCAGAACATCATTGCATACCTCTCTACCGCCTGGCCCGCAGCTAAGCAGTATGCGATTTTTGACTCAGGCTTGTATGAACACCTGCCCGCAGTCGCTCGCCATTACGCATTGCCCGAAGCGCTGTCATCCCGTTGGCCCATACAGCGCTATGGTTTCCATGGTTTGGCGCACCGCAGCCAATGGCGACAAGTGAACCGATTGCATACTCAAGCGCAAAACCCGGTTCCGCAACGCCTGATCAGCGTGCAGCTGGGTGGTGGCTGCTCAATTACCGCCTGGTGCGAAGGCAAAGTCATTGATACCAGCATGGGATTTACGCCGCTCGAAGGCCTGCCCATGGCAAATCGCAGTGGCAGTATCGACCCGGGCATTCTGTTACATCTGCTGCAAAATGAAGGCATGTCAGCGGCAGGCATCGCAGCGCTTCTTAATGGGAAGTCAGGTCTGGCAAGCATTGCCGGCAGTGACGGAGATATTCGCCAGTTAATCGCCAACACTACGCCGCAGACCGAACTCGCCATAGCCCACTATTGCTATCAGATCCGCAAACATGTGGGCGCGGCAATAGCGGTACTCGGTGGTATAGATGCCATCAGTTTCGGTGGCGGTACCGGCGAACATCAGGCAGGTGTGAGAGGGCAGGTGTTGTCAGGCTTACAGGATCTAGGCATCGAGCTCGACAGTGCACTTAATCAACGGGCGCAGGGAACTACTTTTCTGCACAGCAAAAACAGCCAAACGGCCATCTGTTTGACCGTAGTCAATGAACTGGATGAAATGATCAGGCAGTATCAGCACCTGCCTGACAAATAGAGCTGGAGAAAGAGATGCAAGACAATGTCACCGAATGGAAACAGGGCTGCGGCGTTGTGCAACATGATGATCGGACGAGTGAGCGTATTGCAGCGCTGGTAGCGCAACTGAGCAATAGAGGCATTTGTACCGAAGAACGTGCCTGGGCCATGCTGAAGGCAGCAGACAGACTAAACAATATGGGCCTTTGGCTCACGGTGCATATGACGTATGCCAGACAGGTCTATCTGGATGGTCGCACGATGAAAGCAGCGGACTTCAAACCCGTTCCCGAAGGTCACACGGGTGGCGCGCTGAACATGGTTCCTGCTTATGTGGGCTATCTGCTGGCCAATGCGCTTAGCGGGAAAACGCGCGCCTGGATGATGGGGCAGGGCCACTGCGTCGCTGCCATCGATGCTGTCAATATTCTCACCCGCAATCTGGAGCCGGAGCAAAACGAGCGCTATCCCTTGTCAGATAGCGGGCTCAGCCGCCTGTGTCAGGACTTCTACAGCTATGAACTCAACGGCTCGGGCAAACCACTTGCGCCACTAGGCAGTCACGTGAATATCTACACGGCAGGCGGCATCAGTGAGGGCGGTTACCTTGGTTTTGCGGCCCTGCAGTATGTACATATGCCGCTACCGGGTCAGGAGATGGTGGCGTTTCTGAGTGATGGCGCATTCGAAGAACAACGCGGCAGCGACTGGACACCACGCTGGTGGCGCGGGGAAGATACCGGGCTGGTTATGCCGGTGATGATTGCCAATGGCCGCCGTATAGACCAGCGCACTACGATGTCCCAGTCGGGTGGTGTGGAATGGTTCCGCGAGCATTTGTCATTGAATGGTTTTGCGCCAATCGATATTGATGGACGCGACCCCGCGGCATTTGCCTGGGCAATAATCAGCATGGCAGAACAACTGCAGGAGCAGCATCGTCAGGTGACAGTTGATGAGCGCAAATATCCGGTTCTGCTGCCCTATGCCATTGCCGAAACTGTCAAAGGTTATGGCTTCCCCGGTGCCGGCACCAATGCAGCGCACAATTTACCCTTGCCGGGAAATCCCGCGACGGATGACAGCATTCGCCAGGCTTTCAACGCCGGTTGCGAAAAATTATTCGTTGCTCAGGCTGCGTTACTTGGTTCGACAGCCACGCTTATGAACCATTCACAGACAGATCGTGTTGCAGAAAAGGACCACTGTCTGCGCAAGCTGATGGTAAAAGAACCTGTGCTTCCGGGAATGCACGAGACCGAAGTTGGCAGTCGAGCTTCTTCCATGGAATCTGTGGATGCATGGTTCTGTGAGTTCGTGAAACTGAACCCGTGTTTGCGCGTCCGTGTAGGCAATCCGGATGAGATGCGTAGTAATCGTATGAACAAAACACTGGATTATCTCAAGCACCGTGTCACTGCGCCTGAAGCCGGAGTTGCGGAGTCTTTGAGCGGTTCTGTCATAACCGCCCTGAACGAGGAGGCGGTAGTTTCTGCAGCGCTGGCGAACAAACAGGGTTTGAATCTGGCTGTCAGCTATGAAGCATTTGCCGTCAAGATGCTGGGAGCAATGCGCCAGGAAGTCATATTTGCCAGACACACACTGGAAAGCGGGCGTCAGGTGCCGTGGATAAGTGTGCCGATAGTGGCCAGTTCTCACACTTGGGAGAATGGCAAGAATGAGCAATCCCATCAGGACCCCGTACTATGTGAAGCCTGGCTGGGTGAAATGGCAGATGTTGCGCCGGTGTACTTTCCTTTTGATGCCAACTCTGCAACTTCTGTCTTCGCAAGTTTGTACAGTCAGCGCGGCCGTGTCGCGACTGTGGTTGCAGCAAAGAGCGTGACGAAGGTTTTTTGTAATACTGCGCAGGCAGAAAAGTCAGTTGCCGATGGAGCGCTCCTGCTTTCGCATGATGTGGATGCACAGTTGCAATTGATCGCGATTGGTTCATACCAATTGGAAGCGGTGCAATGCGCAGCAAAGGTTTTGCGGTCACACGGTGTCAGATGCTCCGTCGTAGCGATTATAGAACCAGGGCGATTTCGAATTCCGCGCGATGAAATCGAGGAAAAATATGTGCACCGTGATGAAAAATTAGCGGAAATAATTCCGACGATACGCAATCGTATCTTTGTATGTCACACACACGCAGAAGTGATGACTGGTGTGTTGCGCAGATTGGATACGGGTTCATCTTCATCCTGCTTCATGGGATATCGGAATCGAGGCGGCACGCTGGATACTCTCGGTATGCAATATGCCAATAAACAAACCTGGGCGCATATAGTTATAGAAGCCGGAAAAATCCTGCAACAGGATGCCAACGCCTGGCTGGCCGAACCCGTCAGACAATTACTGAATGAAAGTGATTCCACCAGGAAATTAAACATAGATAGTTTGAAGTGCCCCTTGTTTCAGCGTTGAAGCAGCAGGTTTAAATTCATGTGTGGAAGTGATGCCGAAAACTTCTTCATATGCGATTACTTTCCCCGGCCGGAACGGCAGACATCATGGCAACGCTTACCACGGTCAATCTCAGTTTCGGCAAAATGCATGAAGTGGTCAGAGCACAGGGTGCATGTCTGCGCCATAGAACATAATCGATGCCACTAAAACCTCCTGATCTGACGGTGCTGTGTCTGGATTATACAAAGCCAGCGCAAAACAAACAGCTAAGCTCACTTACAATCAGTTAAACTACCCCTGAATTCAACGTTTCATTGATCTGGATCGATTTTGAACGATAACCAAACGTCTTCCTTGTCACTTTTCAGCAAGCGTTGGCTCGCTGAAACCCAGCGTTTGTTGGAAAATGCTCATCCCCTGACCGATGACAGTGCGGCCATGGCGGCTGCGCTTAAGCAGGGTAATGACATCGAGCAACGAATACTTTTACGCGCTCAGTATTTGGGCGAGCGCAACGGGTCGCTTTCTTTGCTGCTGCAGTGGCGGCAGGTGGCCAATTGGATACTTGTTACATCGTTAGCGCTTGCTTTATTCGGTGGTTTCAGCTCCGCTCTCGCTATCCTGGGAGATGGCAGCCGCGCGGTGAATGTTGTGTGGTTATTGGGCGGCCTGATTGGTTTCAATCTGTTGATGCTGTTGTTCTGGGCAATCAATCTTTTGCTGAGATTGACGGGAGGCGGCGGCCAGGGTGGCATGTTGGGTCGCATCTGGTTCTTCGTCACAGGTTGGCTGGCGCAGCGTTTATTGGCAGTTGAGTCTGCCGGCAGTGGCGTTAATGCCCGCCATGCAGGACTCCTGAGCAGGGCCCAAAAGGAGTTGATGAACCGCAGCAAAAGTGGTTTCTGGTTTATGAGTACAGCGACGCATTTACTGTGGTTGTTTGTCTCGTTGGGCATTCTGCTGGGTATGTTGCTGAGCCTTGCTTTACGCAGCTACGGTTTTATTTGGGAAACAACTATATTGCCGGCAGGCGCCTTCATTGAATTTGTCGGTTTGTTCGGCTGGCTGCCTGCACAAATCGGTTTCGCTGTGCCAGATGCAGAAGCCATCAGAAACAGTGGTGTGACCTCTAACATGGTTGGTATGGGCGCAGCAGCAGAGTGGCAGGATGAAACAGTGCGACGTGCATGGTCCTCGTGGTTGCTTGGCAGCCTGTGTATTTACGGCATACTGCCGCGTCTGTTGTTATCGCTGGTGTGCTGGCGGCTGGTGACCAGTAGACTGGCCGGCCTGCGTCTGGATCAATCCGTTCCCACCTATGCGGCGTTAGCTGCAAGGTTGCAGGCAGACTCTGAAGCAGCGGGAATCAGTGACAAGCAATCGGCAGAATTGTATCGAACCCGAATTGGTGCCAGCAGTGCAGAGGGCAATGGCAAGTCTGTCATGATAGGTTTGGAACTGCTTGACGAAAACGCGTGGCAGAGTATTAGCCGGGCACCCGGAATGTCTCCTGATGTATTGGTGCTCGCGCCGGTTGACAGCCGCGAACAACGCAGTGAAGCGTTGCGCGAACTCGCCCGTGACACGTCATCCAGATTGCTTGTTGTTTGCGATCCTCATTTGTCACCCGATAGAGGCTTGATGAACTGGATTGTTGATGCCTCCTGGCATAGCGTTGAAATTCGAGTACTGCTTTTATCGGACAAAAATGTGGACCCGGCACGTTTGGAAAGTTGGCAGGAACGTTTGCAACAAACCGGATTACCGACCGAACGAATTTTTCTCACTTCACAACCTGCTTTGCAATGGATAAGTCATGGCACCAGTCACTGATAACGAATCAGTTCTGCGTATTGCAGTAGTGGGTCACACTAATACCGGGAAAACGTCGCTGCTGCGAACACTGACCAGAGATGTCGGCTTCGGTCAGGTTTCTGCACAACCCAGCACTACTCGTCATGTAGAGGCTGCACGCTTGCTGTTGCGCGGTAAAGTAGCGCTGGAGCTTTTTGATACACCAGGCATGGAGGACTCAGTTGCTCTATTAGAGTTTCTGGAGCAATCAGGCACCAATGAACGGTTGGATGGGCCAGCACGGATCGCGCAGTTTCTGGAGACACCGCAAGCGAAACAGCGCTTTGAGCAGGAAGCCAAGGTGGTCAGACAGATGCTGCGCAGTGACGCGGCTTTCTATGTGATCGATGCGCGTGATCCGGTGCTGGCGAAACACCGAGATGAACTGACAACGCTGGGTAGTTGTGGCATTCCATTGCTGCCATTACTCAATTTTGTCAGTGATCCTGCAGCCAAACCGGACCTCTGGCGTCAGGCATTGGCGCGTGCAGGGTTGCATGCGGTGGTCAGCTTCGACACTGTGGCGCCGGCCAGAGATGGAGAAAGGCTTTTGTATGAGAAGCTGGCAACGTTACTGGATGCCTACAGAAGCACCTTGCAGAGTTTGATCAAGGCACATGAACAGGATGCTCTGCAACGGCATCAGGCAGCTTTGGGGCTGTTGGCGGAATTACTGGTGGATGTTGCCGCCTGCCGCGTGCGCGTCAGTTCGGAACCGGCCTCACGATTGCAAAAGGCGGCTGTGGACCTGCACAAGCGTGTACGTGAGCGCGAACAGTTGTGTGTGAATACGTTGCTTACTCTCTCCAGCTTCCTGCCCAACGATCTCGAAACTGAGGAAATACCCATTGCTAAAGGGCGCTGGGAGCAGGACCTGTTCGATCCCGAAATTCTGCAGACCATGGGTGTCCGGGTGGGAGGTGGAGCTGCGGCTGGCGCAAGCATTGGCTTTGGAATTGATTTGATGGTGGGCGGCATCAGCCTGGGTGCTGCTGCGTTGATTGGCGCACTGGCTGGAGGAGGATTACAGACTCTGCGGCACTACGGACAAAGCATTAAGGGCAAACTCGTTGGCGAACAATCGCTGCGCGTGGACGACAATATTCTGCGTGTGCTGGTAGTCCGTCAATTGCAGCTGATTACTGCGCTGGAGAACAGAGGGCATGCGGCAATGAAACGTATGCAATACAATACAGGTGAACAGCAATCCATATGGTCAGACGGGTTGCCGTCACCACTGCGCAAAGCCAGAGCCTATCCCGAATGGTCAAGCCTGTACGGGGAGGCCAGCTTTGATGATACGCGCTCAGTGGCAATAGACGAGTTAAGTGAGATATTGCAGCAGCCTGGTGCAGACGTTTCGCGTTAGAAACAACTCTTGCAAATTTAAGAATAAGAAAACCAAAGGGGATCAGCATGCGTAAGAATGTTCTGAAATCACGATGGCTTGGTGGCCTGCTTTTACTGCTGGCATTGACGACTGTTTCGTTTTCAACGCTGGCACAGGATGCCAATGGACTGCATTGGGTAACGACCTGGTCCATGAGTCCCAGTTCCTTGCCGCCGAGTGATGAAAGCGACAATGCATTCAATAATCAGACTTTGCGGCAAGTGGTGCACACCAGCGCAGGGGGCGAAAGTGTCAGAATCAGACTCTCCAATGCGCATGGCAATAAACCGCTGCGCGTAGGTGCTGTGACAATTGCGCTGCAGGACTCAGGCAGCAGTATAGTTCCGGGCTCACTGAAAACACTCACCTTCAGCGAGCTGGAAAGTTTCACCGTTGCGCGGGGAGCAGTGGCTTTTAGTGATCCTGTCGCCTTCGCTGTGCCAGCCATGAGCAATCTCAGTGTCAGTATCTATTTGCCCGAAGGCAGTGGCACTGTAACAACGCATTTGGCGGCTCAGCAAACTGGCTATGTTTCCGGTAACGGCGACTTTACAAGCAGCACAGATATTGCCGGCGCCACTGAGATAACTGTTTGGAATTATCTGACAGCGGTTGATGTGGGACGCAGTGACAGGATTACAACTATCGTTACAGTAGGTGATTCGATTACCGATGGCGTTGGCTCAAGCCGCGACAGTAATAATCGCTGGCCCAATCATCTGGCGAGACGCCTTGCCAATGATCGCAATACGCCGGACTTTGCTGTTGCCAATGCAGGGCTCAGTGGTAACCGTGTGCTGCATGAAAACTCACCGCGCTTTGGTGAAAATCTGCAGGCGCGTTTTGAGCGTGACGTGCTGGCCCTTAGTGGTGTCAGTCATGTTATTTTGTTAGAGGGTATCAATGATATCGGCATGGCTGTAATGTTCCCCGGGGAAGAAGTCACCGCAGCAGAAATAATTGCGGGTTATCGACAGATCATTGCGCGTGTACGAGCGCGCGGCATCAAGATAATAGGCGCCACGTTAACTCCTTATCAGGGAGCAGGATACTATCGCGAGGAAGGCGAGCAGAAACGGCAGCAGGTGAATGCCTGGATTCGCGGCAGTGGCGAGTTTGATGGTGTTATAGATTTCGACGATGCAACTCTCGATATGACACACCCACTGCAGATGATTCCGTCGTTCACCGAAGACAGCCTGCATCCGAACGATGATGGGTATGCTGCGATGGCAAGCGCCATTGATCTGAGTTTGTTCAGATAAATTTACAACAGGATAAAAATGAAATATCAGGGCAGTCAGCGTTTCACCCACAAACAGGTCGACAAGATTGGTGTGCTTATTACCAATTTGGGTACGCCCGATGCACCAACGAAAAAGGCACTGCATACGTATCTGAAGGAATTTCTCTGGGACCCCAGGGTCGTTGAAGCGCCAAGACCGGTCTGGTGGTTAGCATTGCACGGTTACATTCTGCGAGTTCGGCCTGCACGTTCGGCTAAATCGTATCAAACTGTTTTTACCGATGAGGGTTCGCCGTTGCTGTTTCATACGCGCAACCAGGCGCTGGCATTGCAGCAATCTCTCAGTCAACAGGGGGCGGACAATGTGATTGTTGATTTTGCCATGCGCTACGGCAATCCCTCCATTCCCTCCGTGTTGGATTCGCTGATGGAACGGGGTGTGCGCAAATTGCTGGTGCTGCCGCTGTATCCGCAATACTCGGGTTCCACTGCGGCTTCAACCTTCGATGCCATCAGCGCTGATTTTGTAAAACGACGCTGGATTCCGGATCTGCGGCTGGTATCTCATTATCATGATTTCACTCCGTATGTCGATGCAGCCGTGACACGGATCAAGACGTATTGGCAGGAATTTGGTAGAGCCGACAAACTGTTGTTCTCCTATCATGGCCTGCCACTGAGTTATCTGACCAATGGCGACCCGTATCATTGCGAGTGTTATAAAACATCACGGCTGATCGCAGAAAAGCTGGGGCTGGCAGCGGATGAATACATGACCAGTTTTCAATCGCGCTTCGGCCGTCAGGAGTGGTTGCAGCCCTATACGGATATGACTCTGAAAGCGTTTCCCGCGCAGGGTGTCAAATCAGTCCAGGTATTCTGTCCGGGCTTTTCAGCGGATTGCCTGGAAACGATTGAGGAGATCGGTGAGGAGAATAAAGAATACTTCTTGCACGCAGGCGGTGAGCGTTATGAGTACATCAGCGCTTTGAACGATCGCCCGGAACACATTGCTGCGTTAACCACTTTGATTAACGAGAATCTGTACGGATGGACTGTAGCAGAAGATCCGCAGCGCTCTGTAAGGGCGGATGCCGTGCAAGCGGAATTCACATCCCATAGTACTAGTTAGTGGCGGTAACCGGAGCGTCAACCAGCCACTGGTTCAGATCGATAATATCCTGAGGAGTCAGGATGCCTGTGATCTGCTTCAGTATCAAAGTGTCAAGAACATAGTTGTACTTGGCATCCTGGAAGTTACGCAATGCCACGAACAATTGCTGACGCGCCTGTAACACATCAACGATATTACGTGTACCTACCTCATAGCCTACTTCAATAGCATCAAGAGCGCTTCGTGCAGAGGTTATAGCCTGCTGCCGCTGCGCAACCACCATCGCATCGGTATTTACACGTCGATAAGAGTTGCGAACTTCCTGAGTGACCTGGCGCCGGGTCAGGTTAACAGCCTCTTGCGTTGCATCAAGGTCATACTCGGCCGCTTGACGTCGCGCTGAGACTGCACCCCCACTATACAACGGAATGTTCAGTGACACTGATAAGGTACTGCTTTGCAACTGACCGGCAGTGCGTGAAAAACCATCTGCCGATGTACTGCCACCTGATTCTGCATTATTGACGCTGCCTTGCAGCGCAATAGTGGGCAGGTGATCTGAACGGCGCGCTCTGACTATGTTGCGTTGTGCATCAACATTGTACTGAGCGGCCAACAAAGAAAGATTATTGTTCAAGGCTTCAGCGGTCCAGGACTCCACATCGCCCTCAGCACTGACTATCGGGAAATCTTCCCGGAGTACGAAAATATTCGGGTGGGATTGACCGGTAATGGCGGCCAGAGCCTCGTAACGGCTTGCCAATGTATCCTCGGCCAACAATGTGTTGTTGCGGGACAGGTCGTAGGCAGCCTGACTTTCATAAACCTCAGTAATGGCGATCAAGCCCACTTCTTCACGCTGACGGGTGCGTTCCAGTTGTCGTTGCGCAGCTTCTTCCTCCTGCCGGCTGGTATCCAGACTTTCGATGGCGCGCAGGATATTGAAATAGGCAGCGGCGACGCGAATGATCAGATCCTGTTCCTGCGCTGCAAAGTTCATGGCGCCAGCCTTATCGGATTCCTTCGCGCCCTGATAGGTATACCAGGATGAAAGATTCAACAGGCTTTGACTCAGGTTGACGCCATAGCGGTGTGAGTAATCCGCATTATTGAAACTGTGTCCGGGGATAACACCTACCTGAACGCCATTATTGAAAATGGGCCGGTCATCCGGTGCACCCGCAGTCTGCCGGGTTCTTGAGGCGCCAAAGCTGACATTGGGCAGCAGGCTGGCGCGACTTTGCAGGACCTGCATCTGACGCGATTTGTATTGCGCTTCTGCTTGACGCAGTGCCGGGTCATTGCGCATGGCCAATTCCAGCACCGTGAACAAATCGTCTGCCATTGCTGACTGGGTGCCCATGCCCATGCTCACACCCAGGCAGACTGCGATTGTCAGGAAAGTTGTAATTCGTCCCATCTTAGTTGACCTTTTCAAGTGATCTATTTAATTGGTTTAACATTGGTCTTTGAATTGAGTTCTTCGAACATTTAGCACTGCTTATTTGACGAGGCTGAAAAAAAAGAGTTTCGGCATTCTACACAGTGTAACGATAAGTGACAAACATGCTGTCAAACTATTTACAATGCGTTGATTAGACTGCGTCGAATTCTCTCGAGAGGTCAGCATACCCGGCGTTCCAAGGGTTCACCCGGTAACACTTTTGACGGGATTGAGGCATAATGCAGCCTCGCCCCTGGGCCCATCAGTTTGAAAGACCGAAAGGATAGACCAATGAATGCCAATCCAGAACACTTTCTCGACAAGATTACCAAACTGGACGACAGTACCCGCCAGCATCTGAGCAATTCCCGCAAAGTATACGTGCAGGGCAGTCGAGCAGATCTTCTGGTTCCCATGCGTGAAATCACACTGGCCGACACGATCACCAGCTCCGGAACTGAACAGAACCCACCGATACGAGTTTATGACACCTCAGGGTTGTACTCTGATCCGAGCGCTCAAATTGATTTACGCGCCGGCTTACCAGCCCTGCGCGCAGCGTGGATATCCGAACGTGGTGATACCGAGCTTCTGGCCGGTGTCAGTTCTACATTCGGCAAACAGCGACAAAGCGATCTGCGTACTGCGCACCTGCGTTTTGAGCATGTTCATCAACCGCGCCGCGCTAAAGCCGGCAGAAACGTGACCCAGTTGCACTATGCGCGTCAGGGCATTATTACGCCGGAGATGGAGTTCATCGCCATTCGCGAGAACATGAGCTATGCACAAATGCGTGAACAACCCGCGTTGGCGCAGCAGCACAAAGGTGAATCCTTCGGCGCTGCGATTCCGGCGGAGATAACTCCTGAATTCGTACGTTCCGAGATCGCAAGGGGCCGCGCCATCATTCCTGCGAATATCAACCACCCGGAAATCGAGCCAATGATTATTGGACGTAATTTTCTGGTGAAGGTTAACGCCAATATTGGCAACTCCGCGCTGACGTCTTCCATTGAAGAAGAAGTGGTGAAACTCACCTGGTCTGCCCACTGGGGCGCCGATACCGTTATGGACCTGTCAACCGGCAAGAACATACACGAGACTCGCGAATGGATCATCCGCAACTCCATGGTGCCAATTGGCACGGTGCCCATCTATCAAGCGTTGGAAAAAGTCGATGGCGTTGCAGAAGATCTGACCTGGGATATTTTCCGCGACACCTTGATTGAGCAGGCGGAGCAGGGTGTGGACTATTTCACCATCCACGCAGGTGTATTGCTGCGCTATGTTCCGTTAACCGCCAAGCGGGTAACTGGCATCGTGTCGCGTGGCGGCTCAATCATGGCGAAGTGGTGTCTAGCGCACCACAAAGAGAATTTCCTCTACACACACTTTGAAGATATCTGCGAGATCATGAAAGCTTACGACGTGTCGTTCTCTCTGGGTGATGGCCTGCGTCCCGGCTCCATTGCCGATGCCAACGATGAGGCGCAGTTCGGCGAACTGGAAACCCTGGGCGAATTGACCAAAATTGCGTGGAAGCATGATGTTCAGTGCATGATCGAAGGCCCGGGGCACGTTCCCATGCACATGATCAAGGAAAACATGGAGCGTCAGCTTGCCGTCTGCGATGAGGCGCCTTTCTATACGCTGGGGCCACTGACCACAGATATTGCCCCAGGCTACGACCACATCACTTCAGGCATTGGCGCAGCAATGATTGGCTGGTTCGGTTGCGCGATGCTGTGTTATGTGACTCCCAAGGAGCATCTTGGTCTGCCGGACAAGAAGGACGTTAAAGAAGGGTTGATGGCCTACAAGATTGCCGCGCATGCTGCGGATCTGGCCAAAGGACATCCTGGTGCACAATTGCGTGACAACGCTTTGTCCAAGGCGCGTTTCGAGTTTCGCTGGGAAGACCAGTTCAATCTGGGGTTGGACCCGGAGACTGCGCGCAGTTTCCACGATGAAACGCTACCCAAGCAGTCAGGGAAAGTGGCGCATTTCTGTTCCATGTGCGGCCCCAAATTCTGTTCCATGAAGATCAGTCAGGAAGTGCGTGACTACGCAGCAGCGCAAGCCATCGACAATATCGATGAGGCGGTGCAGACGGGCATGGACGACATGGCGGAAGAATTCAACAAAACGGGGCGTCAGCTTTATCACAAGGTGTGATATAAACGCCACGCTGGCAAGCTTGAATGCCAATCAATCAACTTAGTTAATTCAGTAAAACCAGATAAACCAGTAAAAAGAGTTCAAAGAATGGCGAATGCAAGAATTGATGATCTGAATGTTTCCTCAATAACCCCGCTCGTTACACCGAATCAGCTCAAGCAGGAGTTGCCCTTAACAGGTGCCGCGCTGGAATCGGTCAGGCAGGCCAGGGATACCATCTTTTCCATCCTGGATCGCAAGGACCCGCGCCTGTTCGTTGTAGTAGGGCCGTGTTCTATCCATGATGTCAAAGCAGCCATGGAGTATGCGGGCCGTTTACGCAAGCTGGCAGAGGAAGTGCAAGATACCATCTACCTGGTGATGCGGGTTTACTTCGAGAAGCCACGCACATCCGTGGGTTGGAAAGGCCTGATCAACGACCCGCACATGGATGACACCTTCAAGATTGAAGAAGGATTGCGAATCGGACGCAAATTGCTGTTGGACATTGCAGAGCTGGGTCTGCCCACTTCAACGGAAGCGCTGGATCCCATCTCTCCACAATATCTGCAGGATATTATTGCCTGGTCCGCTATTGGTGCCAGAACAACGGAATCACAGACACACCGTGAGATGTCCAGCGGTTTGTCTTCGGCGGTCGGTTTCAAGAATGGTACGGATGGCGGTTTGACAGTGGCTATCAACGCCATGCAGTCGGTCAGTAGTCCGCACCGGTTTCTGGGTATCAACAGTGAAGGTCAGGTTTCTGTGGTGACTACGAAGGGCAATCCCTACGCACACGTGGTGCTGCGCGGCGGCAGTTCGGGCCCCAACTATGACTCGGTGCATGTGGCTCAGTGCGAGCAGGCGCTGCAGAAAGGCGGTGTCAGCAGTAATATCATGATCGACTGCAGCCACGCTAACTCCAATAAGGACCCGTCGGTACAATCGCTGGTTCTAAAGGATGTGACGCATCAGATACTGGAAGGTAACCAATCTATTATCGGGCTGATGCTGGAGAGTAATCTCAACTTCGGTAATCAGAGTATTCCCAAAGATTTGAGCCAGCTGAAGTTTGGGGTTTCGGTAACGGACGCCTGTATTGATTGGGCGGAAACGGAGCGCAGCATCAAGGAAATGGCGGCAAAACTTAAGGATGTATTGCCTTCTCGTAACGCTCCTGGCGCGTGACACCAATCAAATAACTCGACCAACTGCACTCTCGACCAACTGCACTCTCGCCCTGCACTAAGGGCGCCCTGCACTAAGGGATTTTTGGTCCCTCGAGCAGGAGTCCGTGCAAGCAGGCGGAAGGGAGTACCGTTTTTCTGCACAGACTCCTGCAGGTGGGTTACATGTTGCCGACGAAACTCAAGGCAACGGATTCTTTTTCTTGCTGACCCTGCCGAATCCAGTCCTGCACATACGGATTCGCAAGCATGGTATCTGCATAGCGTTGCGCTTCCCGAGACAGAACAGCGCCATATGACTTGAAGCTGACGGCCACCGGCGCAAACATACAATCTGCAATCGATAAACGCCCGTACAGATACTCCCCATCAGCACCATACTTGCGGCGACAACAACTCCAGATAGCATCAATTCTTGCGATTTCATCTGCCAGTGGTTCGGAAATGAACAATTCAACATTGGACTTGCAGTTCATGGGCCAGTCTTTCTTAAGCAGAGGGAATTCCGAATGTATTTCCGCACAGATTGATCGGGCGCTGGCACGCTTTTTGGGATTGGCTGGCCAGCCGCGCCCCTCGAGCAGTTGCTCTGAAATATATTCGCAGATGGACAAGGAGTCCCAGACAGTTGTTTCACTATGAATAAGTGCAGGAACTTTCAAGGATGGCGAGTAAGGGCCGAGTTTCTCAGCTGTATTGCTTTGATACAGTTCAATACTGATTTCTTCAAAAGGGATAGCAAAGTTTTTCAACAGAAGCCAGGGCCGCATCGACCAGGAGGAATAATTCTTATTGCCTATGATTAACTTGGTACTGCTCATTTCAGGCACTCCTCGTTGTGAATACTTCTCGTTCCCTGAATTCATTAGGCTCTAAACTGGCAGTAAAGTTCCGAGAAGTCGACAGAGTATACAAAGACCTTAGATCTTTACGGCCAGCTGAGTTTAACACTGTCTTTGTTACACGCTGTGGCATGAAAAAAGGCTATGCAATGACTAATTGTGGCGAAAATGTGGCGGCGGCAAACTACGCACTGAAACATGCGAGTATGCTTCAACAAATACCGTAAATTACTGTATATTCGGCTCACTGGAGCGATATGGGCTCTCTACCACAACAACCATTGCAGGGTTGGCGTATATGCCGCGAAGAATTGCCATAGTAGAAGATGAAGCTGCCATCCGCGAAAATTACGCGGATGTTCTGCGCAAGCAGGGCTATGACGTGCAGACTTTCGCCAATCGTAAGGATGCGATGAAATCATTCGACATCCGTTTGCCAAGCCTCGCGATAATCGATATCGGACTGGAGAATGAAATTGATGGGGGCTTCACGCTGTGCCAGAGTTTACGCTCACTGTCGGATACATTGCCTATCATATTCCTGACCGCCCGCGATAACGACTTTGATACAGTGAGCGGCCTGCGCATGGGTGCAGATGATTATCTGACCAAAGACATTAGTCTGCCGCATTTGACTGCGCGAATTGCTGCGCTGTTTCGTCGTCTTGATGTCATGGATCAGCCCACCTCACCAGAGAATTTGCTGCAACGCGATCAACTGACACTGGATATTGGTCGTTTGACAGTGCAATGGAACGCTATACCTGTGCCACTCACTGTCACGGAGTTCTGGATGGTACACGCGCTGGTTAAATTTCCGGGTCATGTTAAAAGTCGTCAGGTACTGATGCATGAGTCCAAGATATTTGTGGATGGCAGCACAATCACGTCGCATGTGAAACGTATCCGCAAAAAATTCATAATGGTAGATGACGCATTCGATTGTATTGAGACTGTGTATGGCATGGGCTATCGTTGGAATACACAACCTGTTGCAGCGCAATAGCACCTTGCGAGGCATGCAGAGCTGTCGGGAAGTTCTTGGCGACACGATTGCTTATGCGCGAGTGATTACCGATGCCTCGTTTACTTAAGAATCCATTCGGAATTCGCTTCAAACTGGTTTTTCTTTCCAGCTTTCTGCTGGTTATCCCCTGGCTGGGTTATCAATACATTCTGGAAATGGAAGACTATTTGCGTCGCGGGCAGGAGCAGACTGTGCTGGGAACAGCGCAGGCATTGGCAACTGCGTTAAATGAAAGGCCCGAATTATTCGATGAACGAACCTTTGGTCCGCCAGGTCGCAGCTCCAACCTTTATGTCTATCCTATTTTCTATCCTCTGTCGCTGGATGACAGTACTGTAATTGACTGGCAGGACTATCAGCGTTACGAGATTTCTTACGGCAAGAATAATTCCATAGGCACCAAATTCAATCCGCGCAGTGAGTTCGCTCGCTATTATCACAATGAGCGATCACTCAACTTCAGGCTTTTGCTGGGTGAGTACAATCGCTCCCTGTATGTGTATCTGAAAGTAGTGGACGACAGCATCGTTTATCGATCAGGAGAAAGTTTAAGTATTCACCGAAATGATTTCCTGCAGATCTCCCTGCTCAATCAGGCGAGCGAATTCAAGCGCTATGCCATTGCGCCGCGTGGTCCGGAGTTCATCTATGCTTACGAGATTGGTGAAGATATTCGCGATGTCTCTACGCTTATGCATGAAGAAAGAATCAGCGGTCAGTGGTATGAAACGTCAGATGGTTATGAAGTGGAATTGCGAATGCCGTTGAATATGCTGGGCGACAAGCTGGGCTTCGCTATCTATGATGTTGATGACCCAGTATTAAGAGAAGTCAGTTCCGTAGTGGCCACGTCTGATGTCAACAAAAAAGAGAATCTTGGCTCGTTGTTGCGCCCCACACCTGAAATTGATCAGATAGTCGAAGGCATGGGGCATACTAATTCCCGCATTCAGGTCATCGACCGTGGTGGAAGAGTTCTTTTGAGTGTGGGAGATATTCAGTCGGCGACCGGACTATCTTTTACTGATGAAAATACTCGCGAACCGGCAAATAAACATTGGCGATACTTTGAAGATAAGGTTCTGCTGCCGTTGTATTACCGAATACTGACCAAGCCTTCCAACGATTTTATCGATGATCTGTATTCTGGTGGCACAATAGAGGGATCGCATATCAGCGATGCTCTTAATGGCATACCGCAAACTCAGTTTCGTACAATAGAAAACACACAGACTCGAATTCTGGAAACAGCGCATCCTATAGTTGCTGATGGTGAAGTAATGGGCGTGGTTGTTGTAGATCAGAATATGAATGGAATTCGAACATTTAGGAACCAAGCGTTAGAATCACTTTTCAATACTATTCTGGGCGTCATGGCGCTTGTCGCTATGGGTTTGTTCCTTTTTGCTTCCCGAATCTCATCCAGAATTCGTTCTTTGCGCAATCAGGCTGAAAGCATCATTGACGATAGTGGGCGTTTACGCAATAACATCATTGCCAGTAGAAACGCCGATGAGATAGGTGACCTTTCCCGCAGTTTCTACAATATTGTGGAGCGTCTGGGGCAGTACACTAATTACTTGGAAAACATGTCCTCCCGCCTTTCCCATGAGTTGCGAACGCCGGTAACGGTTGTGCGTTCATCGCTGGAGAATCTGGGGATGGTGTCACAGGATAAGGAATCCGCTGTTTATATTCAGCGAGCAGAAGAGGGGATCAGTCGTCTCAATCTGATACTGACCAATATGAGCGAGGCGACACGTCTGGAGCAAATGCTGCAGACATCGGAAAAGGAAGAGATCGATCTGGTGAAGGTAACCGCAGGCTGTATTGAAGGTTATCGGTTGGCTTATCCGGATGCAGTAATTGTGGCTGACCTGCATGGCAGTGCGATGATCGACGGCGTGCCGGAATACATCGCACAACTAATGGATAAACTCATTGCCAATGCTGTAGAGTTTTCCTATCACAAGCAACCCATTACGGTTTTCTGCGCAAAAGTAAAAAATCTGGCCGTGCTACGGGTCAGCAACCATGGTCCCTATCTTCCCGTAGAGATGAAGGGAAGATTGTTTGACTCTATGATTTCAGTGCGACCGCAGGAGAAACAACGCGAACCACACCTGGGCATGGGGCTCCACATCGCCAGATTGATTACCGAGTTTCATCATGGCCAGATTCGCGCTGATAATCTGCCGGATCGCGAAGGTGTAGCTATTACCTTGACTATCCCTCTGTTGGAGGAGTAATGCCTGATATCAGTCCTCTGAGTCAGGCTTAGGCCTGTACCAGAGGGGCGCATTCTTTTGCACCACAGGGGAATCCTCGGCCCAGGCGTGACAGGTATTGAGAACAAATGGCTTATGTGTTGTCGGGGCACTTTCTGAGTCTGCTTGTCTGCGACGATGGTTCTGCAGTGGCTTGATGGTCTGAATGGCGACAGTCGCCATGGGGTAAAGCAACTCAGTCAAATGCGTACAACCGTTGGTGCCGCCAACTTTGGCGCGCACTGCCTGGCGCCAGCCTGCCGCCATTCGCAGCCCCTTCAGGGACTTATAGTTAGGCGCTATGTCGGGACACATGGCGAAGGGGCTGTTGTCCGTAACCGCCTCAATATCATGGATAACAAAGCTGTCATCGATAGTCACACGTAGCAGCATCTCGTGCAGCGCCTCGCCCACTGGTACTTTGCCCCGCCAATGATTCTCAAACTCGTAGGTCTTGGTGTCGGTCATGTGCGCTTCGATGTCGAATAACCCATCTGCACGCTCATAGCCGGCAAAAGTGACAGCGCGTGTATGGATATGGGTGCGTTTTACGGGCGTGGGTAAAGGCATGGCAACTGGCTCTGTAACGAAACAAGCCGGCGATTATACCCTAAACAGGCGCGGTGGTAAGTCCTGTGCTTGTCAGTTCTTATAGTCATACTCAATGATGATGTTGCGATTATCACCATTCTCATCAGGGATATTTCCCAGGCCTTCAAAGCGCAGTATTCGTTTGCTTTGCCGGTCGTAGAGTAAACGCAGTGGATCAACAAACAGACCGGCAACGCGAAATATTCCGGCAGGTTTAACGAGAAAGCATGTCGCGGTGCTCAACTCTGAGTCGCATTCATTCAGCGGCACCGTGGTGATGCCAAGTTTGAAAGTTGTCAAACGCGACGGCACCAGAAACTCTGCCACCAGGCGTCTGCCGTCTTCCAGTGCCGACCAGTTTTGCCGGATAAACGGATCAAACCCCGCATCTACCAGTGGCAACGGATTACTTCGGAAAATTTTCGATTCCGCAGGCGTATCGGCATTTTTTTTAAAGCTGACTTTGATAGCTTCACTGCCATCGGCTGGGTACTCGCTCAACACCATACTGTCGTTGCGGAAATTGATTTTTCTGATGGCTGGTGCTGTCAGGGATTGGCTGTGATCTAAGGTCTTATCCGCAATGACATCGCCATCGAGGTCAACGTAAAGCACGCGACTGGAGAGACTGGAGGTTGGATCGTCACTAAGATGTACTTCACGATAAAGAGGCGTTCTATCAGCTGCGGAAAAGGCTGTACCTATTAACCATGCGGACGCGCTTAGTGCCTCCACATCTATTGCCTGTCGCGAAGTTTCAGCGCCAGTGTTCAGACTGACAGCCAACAACAGAGCGCTGGCGGCGGACTTGTAACTGTTCAAGATAAGTTTCTGCATATCTGTTTCACATGTTTTTCCCGTCACCATTTATGTTTACCGAATTGCTTCTCAACTGAATGACAGGCAATGCTCGAAAGCCTGGTTTCGCAATCAGGAACTGTGCTGTGTGAATGACGCGCTCCAAAAATCCGCCCTGACAATAGGCCAGATAATAGTCCCACATACGTAGAAACTCCGTACCAAACCCCTGCGCCTGAATATCTGCAAGACGTTGCAGAAAACGTAGCCGCCAATGTGCGATGGTACGCGCATAGTCACGCGTAATATCTTCAAGCCCAACAATATGCATATCTGTCGCTTTGGCAATCTGTTGTGCAATCACGGCGTTACTTGGCAGGCAACCACCGGGAAAAATATAGCGCTGTATAAAATCCACATTGCGGATTGCACTTTCATAGCGTTGATCGGAGATTGTGATTCCCTGTAGCAACATCAAACCATCTTTTTTTAGCATGGCAGAGCAGCGCGAAAAATACTCAGAGTAAAACTGATGCCCCACTGCTTCTATCATCTCTATGGAGACCAATTTGTCATAATGACCGTTCAGATCGCGGTAGTCTTGTAACAGTAATTCTATCTTGTCTTCCAGACCTTCCTCGCGAATGCGTTGCAGCGTGAAATCAAACTGTTGCTGCGACAATGTGGTCGTGGTAACCCGACAGCCATAATTTTTGGCAGCGTAGATCGCCATTGAGCCCCAGCCTGACCCTATTTCCAGAAGATGATCAGTTTCCTGCAGCTGCAGACGCTCACAGATATGTTTCAGTTTGTTTAAAGAGGCTTGATGCAGGCTGTCTTCTTCAGAGCGGAAAATTGCCGCAGAGTACATCATTGTGGGATCGAGAAAAGTGGCGAAGAATTCATTGCTCAAATCATAATGGGCGGCAATATTCCTGCGCGAGCCTGACGGTTTGTTGAGGTTGCGACGATGCATAAATTTCATCAGCGATGTTTGCCACCAGAACTTTTTATTGTCGATGGTGTCCAGCACGTCCATATTAAGAACAATAACTCTCACCAGTTCAACCAGATCGGGACAGGTCCAGTATCCTTTCATATAGGCTTCACCAGCACCTATAGTTCCGTTGCTGACAACTTCCCGATAAAAAGCAGCATCATGAACAACGATCTGCGCTATAACCTTTCCCTCATTGCTTTCGCCGAAATTATATGTGTGTTCGCCATCCTTCAGAACGATGCATCCCAATTGCAGACGAGAAAGTATCTTGAACACAATATTTTTAGCGATGCGATGGCCAACAGCAATATGTGCCGGCTTTTGAGTGGCCTGAATAGTTTGCTTGGGGTCCTGCATACCAATCGAAGTCATAAGTCAATCTTTGCTCCTGTTACGGCTTACTACTCGCAGTATTGCTATGGTTGAAAAGAGGAATTTTCTTCAAAAATAATTTCAATGCCTGCCAGTATATAGCCAGCCCTACTTTCGCGGTCATCAGGGGTCGGCATAGTAAAAGGGTATCCAGGCGCTTTGGATTGATTTCAAGTCTGTTGAGGCTCATGGTGGCAGCGAATATTTTCTCTCCGCTATGAAAGTTTTCCAGATGCACGAAAAGATTTTCATTCGGTGTATGACTACGCCATTCGTATCTGCAGTCCATAGGCATGAAAGGGGAGACGTGCATTTGCTTGTCGAAACCGTGTTGTTGCTTACTTTTGTTTGCCTGACAGGGAATAACGTACGGCACTCTCTCTTTCCAGGGTGTGTTGGTCACCTCCGCAATGATGTACCGTAGCTGCTCTTGTTCGTCATAGCAGTAGTAACAACTGATTGGATTCATGATGAACCCGAAGTAGCGCAGGTTGGTAAGAAGTCGAATTGGCCCGTTAATGGTCTCACCGGTCGCCTCTGAAATACATAGTCGCACTGCTTTTTCCAGTGAGGGTTCAGCAGGGTTCAGATAATCCGCACGCCTGAACCACGCGAGAGCGGGGAGCTTTGTGGACCAGAACAAACTGCCTTTGAACACGCTGTCCAGTTCATCAAGGTCCAGATATAACATGAACACTTTGTACTCGAATGCATGCACGCGCGGATGCAACCGACGGTGGCTGACGGTACCTGTGTAAATGGCGCTGTACTGAGGCAGAGACTGGGTATTCATTTCGCTACCTCAATCCTGCAATCTGGCATTCAGAAAGCGAATCACCCGGCCAAGCACGGGGACATGCTGATACAGCATGGCTCCCAGGTCATAAAAATCTTCCTGATAGTAAACGCGATCTGTGAAGTAAAGCTGGGTGATACCTCGGACATTGACGGGTTTGCCACTATTCAAGCGTTTATGACGGAAACGCATATTCCAGGTAATGGTTGCTCCATTTTCTGCCAACTGTTCGTCCAGGTATTCGAAGCTGATTTCCGATGAGTTTTTATACAAACCCCGCAAATAAGTTTTCAATGCCAGCAAACCCATTATTGCGTGTATAGGGTCGCGAAACTCGATATCCTGCGTATAGACTTTCTCCAGGCCATCAAGACTGTCAGCGCTGGCATTGCTGTAGAACGCCTTGAAGTCGTCAAGCAGAGTGCGGCGCAGCCCCTGAGTGACAGTTAATACATCGCGTGCCATGGCTTTTGCCTGTTCTGAGCCGAGTTTAGGTTTGTTAAATATACAAGCTCATATACGGGGTGCCAAAGGCAACGGATCAATTCTGGTAGGTGTTATAAAGTTCAGGTATAAACCTAAGACCGTGATCCAGTTATCAGACTGTTGCGTAAAAACCACAGTTAAACAAGCGTGAATACAGACTTGCCATTTAAGCCGAGGCCAACGTGTCCAGCATAGAAGAGCCAGAAAAGTCCGCTAATCGCAGCACGGTGGCGGTTGGGCCCGATCCCTGGGAGCAAACCCTGCGCAAGATCGCCTTGCATCGCGACCGCGAAGCTTTTCGCACCTTGTATGAGCATTTTTCGCCGTTGATACGTGCTTTCCTGCTCAAATCCATGGCTGCCAACCGGGATCGCACGCAGGCTGAGGAAATTACCCAGGAAGTGATGCTGAAAATCTGGAACAAGGCCGGATCATTCAACAGCAGCAAGGCCGGAGTAAGCACCTGGATATTTACCATTGCCAGAAACACCCGTATCGACTTCATACGGCGCAACGAGCGTAATGAACGCAATATCGAGGTGGAGGACATCTGGCACGAACCTTTCACACCAGAACCCTTGGTCGATCTGCAACAACGCAGGGCAGAATCCGTTGTGCGGTCGGCGTTGACGACTTTGCCTGAAGATCAGGCTCAAGTGCTGTTTAAGGCCTTCATGGAAGGCAAGTCGCACAACGAAGTGGCAGAAGAGCTGGGCCTGCCGCTGGGAACAGTGAAGTCCCGCATCAGGCTTGCTTTAAGCAAACTACAAATTCTTATAGACAGATAATCAGGCTTCCCTATGATCACTTATCACCCTGACTCAAAATTCCTGACCGATTTCGCCGCGGCGAATCTGCCATTGTCACAGGCTACCTGCGTTGCCACTCATCTGGAGTATTGCGGTAAATGCCGCACCCACATCCAGCAGCTTACTGATCTTGGTGGATTCATGTTCTCGCAATTGGAGCCTGTGGTGGTAGAGAATGATGGATTTACCAGTCTGATGCACAAAATTGACCTCTCTGCTCAGACGCTTCCCTTAACAGAGGCGGCGCTGCAGGATAGGCCCTTGCTCGCTGGGAAAGAACACGTAAAGCCACAAAACGCAGGTTTTCTCCCCGTTATTGTGCGCAAACTGGCCAATGGCGGTTTGCATAAGCTTGACTGGGTGCAACTGGGCAGTTCCTTGCGCGTAGCACCTGTGAAGATTGGCGCAGATAAGCGTGAAACTGCTATCTACGACATTAAAGCGGGGGGCAAGATGCCTGAGCACGAGCATCGCGGCGAGGAGATCACCGTGATTCTCAAAGGCAGCTTCTCTGATCTTGACGGCAAATACAGTAGTGGCGATTTCGTGGTTCGTAATGCAGGAGAGAAGCATCAGCCCATAGCGACTCAGGATACCGATTGCATCTGTCTGGTATGTCTGGAACGACCTATCAAGCCAAAATCGTGGTGGTATAGACTGCTGGAGCCGTATGTACAGTACCAGCTATCCAGACTGACAGGACAAAATCTATCAGCAGGCCTTTGATGTCTTCAGTTCGAGTTAAGCCAGGTGCGATCGATAATCAGAGCATGCACCGTCATTTTTTCCGATAGCCAATATCTACGTCCTGGTTCACAGTTTCAGGGCGTGGGTGGATGTTGCAGGTAGGGTCCGGATTATATTCATTTACTAAACTGAATGCCTGCACTAGAATCTTTGCAAGTCAAGGTCACACAAAAAAGGCTTCCTGCATCACGTTCACCCAAGCGCGCAGGAATTTGTTATCAGGATGAGATAATACAGAGACCGAACCCATCGCGGGATGCCAGCATCCTTAGCTCAGACCAAGGCAGGTCTGCAAGAGTCGGAGTTCGTCTGTACTGCATAAATTATGACCAAACAGTCCGCCAATAGCTCTGTTCGCGTGGTGCAAATAACCGACACACATCTGTTTCGGGAGCCTGCCGCTTTATTGCTTAAAATGAACACTCAGGAAACATTCGAGAGTGTTCTGGAGCTTGTTGAGCAAAAAGAATCCTCCATCGATCTGGTTCTGGGCACCGGCGATATAGCTCAGGATGCCTCACTGGAAGCCTATGAGCGCTTTATTGTTGGCATAAAAACCTTGTCCGCCCCGTTTTATTGGATACCCGGAAATCATGACCGGCTCTCGGTCATGGCATCATTGCCTCAACATGCCGGCGCCTCGCAGAATCTTATCGTTGCAGGCAGCTGGCATATCATCATGCTGGATTCCTCGGTAGTCGGCGAAGTCCATGGCTGGCTTGCTGAAAGTGAACTGCAGCATCTGGAGAAAGCGCTGACAGCAGCTCAGGCTCTTGCGAACGTTCATGTGATGGTCTGTTTGCACCACAACCCTGTGCCCGGCAATTCCCATTGGATGGATGGCATTGGGCTGCGCAACGCTGCCGCGTTTTTTGCTGTAATCGACCGTTTCAGTAGTGTCCGGGTTGTGCTATATGGACACATCCACCAAACGCTGGACTTTCAGCGCGACGATGTTCGCTATCTGTGCACTCCCTCCACATGCATTCAGTTCAAGCAGGCTGTGACGGATTTCGCTTTGGACGATCGCAACCCCGCCTATCGCTGGCTGGATCTTCACCCTGATGGTAGTATCGACACCGCCGTTGAGCGGGTGACAAAAACGTTTGTGGTGGATCACGATTCCACCGGATACTGACTTGACTGTTGCCTTTACCTGAGGCTGACGTTGACAGCAATCATCGGATCAGTGGCAAACTGAATGGCAGGAAACCCTGATGAGTTGCGGCGATTATTTTCTGATTTATATTCATGGCTTCAATAGCTCTCCGCAGTCGCACAAAGCGGTAGTGACTGTCGAGTATTTTCAATCCATGGGGATTGGGCACCTCATCGTAGTCCCCGAGCTTTCCCATGAGCCCGCTCTGGCAATCAAAGAGTTGCAAGCTCTGATCGAAATACCACGCGACAAACCCGTAGTGCTGTTAGGCAGTTCACTGGGAGGCTTTTATGCAACCTGGCTGGCAGAGCGCTACAATCTGAAAGCCGCATTAATCAACCCGGCAGTACGTCCTTATTTGCGCTGGGATCAACACCTGGGGTTGAACCACAATTTCTATTCGGGAAAGTCTTATCAAATTACCCGTGATCACATCGAGCAACTGCGCCAGCTGGAAACTGAATCCATAGTCCACCCTGAGAACTTTCTGCTTCTGGTGCAAACCGGTGATGAAGTGCTGGACTACCATCTGGCAGTAGAGAAATATAAAGCGTCACCGAGTATAATTCAGGAGGGTGGCAATCATAGCTTCGCCAATTTTGAAGAGGTTTTGCCGGGTATCTGTAACTTCTTTGCGCACTAGGGAACCTGTTTCCTGTAAATCTGACTATTCAATTCTGACGAGAAAAGGCACTGAATGACAAACAGCTATACCGCCGATGCCATAGAAGTACTCACTGGTCTTGATCCTGTCCGCAAGCGACCGGGTATGTATACCGACACCACGCGTCCTAATCACCTGGCTCAGGAAGTGATAGATAACAGCGTTGACGAGGCGCTCGCCGGACACGCCCGCCATATCACTCTAATCATGCACAAAGATGGCTCCGTTGAAGTCAGTGATGATGGTCGTGGCATGCCTGTGGATATTCATCCGGAGGAAAAAGTCACAGGCGTTGAATTGATCCTGACGCGTCTGCATGCCGGTGGTAAATTCTCGGACAAGAACTATCAATTTTCAGGCGGTTTGCATGGCGTCGGCGTATCGGTGGTTAATGCACTTTCGCACTATGTGGAAGTGACGGTAAAACGCGACGGCAACATTTATCAGATGAATTTCCGCAATGGTGACAAGGCGTCGGAACTGAAAGTTATCGGCACGGTTGCCAAGCGCCAGACGGGTACCACATTACGCTTCCTTCCCGACGAAAAGTATTTTGATTCGAACAAAATTTCCATTACCCGCCTTAAACATGTGTTGCGCGCAAAAGCTGTATTGTGTTCTGGGCTACGTGTCACCTTTGTTGATAGCACCAACAGTGCGGACAAAGATCAGAGTGAGGAATGGTATTTCGAAGATGGCTTACGCGACTATCTGACCCAGGCAACCAGCGCGTTCCCTTGTCTGCCAGAAGATGCGTTTGTCGGCAGCATGAAAGGAAACGATGAAGCGGTTGACTGGGCCGTGCAGTGGTTGCCCGAGGGCGGCGAGATCGTCGGTGAAAGTTATGTGAACTTGATCCCAACTACGCAGGGTGGCACGCATGTGAACGGCTTGCGCACCGGCTTGTTGGATGCCATGCGTGAGTTCTGCGAGTTCCGCAATTTATTGCCACGTGGCATAAAGCTGAGCCCCGAAGATATCTGGGACCGTTGTTGTTATGTCGTTTCCACTAAGATGAAGGACCCGCAGTTTTCCGGCCAGACAAAGGAGCGCTTGTCCTCGCGACAATCAGCGGTATTTGTCGCTGGCGTAGTCAAAGATTCTTTCAGTCTCTGGTTGAACCAGCATACTGCAGAGGCTGAACTTTTGGCCGAGCTGTGCATCAACAACGCACAAAGCCGTTTGAAAGCCAGCAAGAAAGTAGCGCGCAAGAAAATCACAGCAGGCCCTGCACTGCCGGGTAAGTTGGCGGACTGTTCTACCCAGGACGTCATGGCAGGCGAACTGTTTCTGGTAGAAGGTGACTCGGCAGGTGGCTCGGCGAAGCAGGCGCGCGATCGTGAAACGCAGGCCATCATGCCGCTGCGTGGCAAGATTTTGAATACCTGGGAAGTGGATTCGAATGAAATTCTGGCGTCGCAGGAAGTGCATGATATTGCGGTAGCGCTGGGCGTTGATCCGGCCTCTGACAACATTGAAGGTTTGCGTTACGGGAAGATCTGTATCCTGGCTGATGCTGACTCTGACGGTTTGCACATTGCTACATTGTTGTGTGCGTTGTTTCTGCGTCACTTCCGTCCGGTAGTTGCTGCGGGTCACGTATACGTGGCCATGCCTCCGTTGTATCGCATCGATGTGGGTAAGGAAGTTTACTATGCGCTGGACGAGGATGAGAAGAACGGTATTCTTGACCGCCTGGTAGCTGAGAAAAAACCAGGAAAGCCCAACGTGCAACGCTTCAAAGGGCTGGGTGAAATGAACCCGTTGCAGCTGCGGGAAACCACCATGAGTCGCGATACCCGCAGGCTGGTGCAACTGACCCTTGATAGCGATGACCGCTCTGCCGGTTACAGTGCCACCGACGAAGCCATGGATATGTTGCTGGCGAAGAAACGCGCGCCGGATCGTAAATCATGGCTGGAAGAGTATGGCAATCTTGCCGATCTGGCTGAGTAGCCATGTGTCGTGTTTCATGCCGGTGCGCTGGCGGAGTACGGTCTGCGTACAACAATAATACAACGAGAGGAAACCGCGATGACGCACAACTCTGTGAGACGAAGATTCCGTTCAATCAGTTTGCTTTCGTTGGGGTTGGTTTTACTGATGCTTGCCGGCCACACGTATACGCAAGACACAGCACAACAAACAGTGCAGCAAACCATTCGCGTCCCCGGCCTGCAGCAGGACGTTGAAATCTTAAAAGACCAGTGGGGTATCTCCCACATTTACGCGCAGACTGAGCACGACCTGTTTTTCGCCCAGGGCTACAACGCCGCACGCGACCGGCTGTTCCAGTTCGAGATATGGCGTGCGCAGGCGACCGGCACAACTGCTGAGATTCTTGGCGCACGCGCGATCGACCGCGATCACGGCACACGGTTGTTCAAATTTCGCGGCGACATGACGGCGGAGATGAATCATTACCATCCGCGCGGGGCCGAGATCATTCCGGCTTTTGTCGATGGCGTGAATGCCTACATTGATGAAGCGCTTGCCGATCCGGAAAAGCTGCCATTTACTTTCGATCTCCTTGGTATCAAGCCACAGCACTGGACGCCCGAGGTCGTGATCTCACGTCACCAGGGCCTGCTTGGCAATATTGGTGCCGAGCTGAATACCGGCCGTGCTGTCTGCGCAATCGGAGCGGACGCGGTGAAAGAGTTGCAGTACTACCACCCACATGAACCTGATCTGACGATTGACCCGTTGGTTGACTGCGAAGCACTCGCCGACAGCGACATATTGCATCTCTACAATGCTTACCGGGCTACGTTGCGCTTCGAACCGGAAGACATCGCACTGGCTGAACATCGCAATGATGCCCAAAGTTTTGCAGCGCTTGCGGCCGTGTTGGATACAGAGGAAAAGGAGCTGGCCGGGCGCAGCAAGGACGACATCGGCAGCAATAACTGGGTGGTAAGTGGTGAGCTGACACAAGACGGCTATCCGATGATGGTCAACGATCCGCATCGCGCGCAGGCTGCACCATCGCTGCGCTACTGGGTGCATCTTATCGGCCCGGGATGGAACGTGATCGGTGGGGGCGAGCCGGAGATTCCAGGTATATCCATCGGTCATAATGGCGTGGGTGCCTGGGGTCTTACAATTTTCTCCACTGATGGTGAAGACCTGCTCGTGTACGAGACAAATCCGGACAATCAGAACCAGTACCGCTATGAAGGCGGTTGGGAAGACATGCGGATTATTGAAGAGACGATCAATGTGAAAGGTGCTGAACCGGTAACGGTCACATTGAAGTATACCCGGCACGGTCCTGTTGCCTTTGAAGACGATGAGCGCAATCTGGCCTATGCCGTGCGGCCCGCCTGGATGGAGATTGGCGGTGCGCCTTACCTCGCCTCGCTGCGCATGAACCAGGCGCAGGACTGGGAAGAGTTTCGCGATGCATCCAGTTACAGCCACATCCCTGGCGAGAACATGGTCTGGGCGGACCGCGCCGGCAACATCGGCTGGCAGGCTGTCGGCATTGCGCCACTGAGGCGCAACTTCAGCGGGATGGTGCCTGTGCCGGGAGATGGCCGTTATGAGTGGGACGGCTATCTGCCGATCTTAGACAAACCACATGAGTTCAATCCCGCGCGTGGCTTTATAGAAACGTCCAACAGCAACTATACGAAGCCCGATTTCCCGCATCTGGACGCAATCGGTTACACCTGGACCGATCCGTTCCGCTGGGTGCGCGGCAGTGAAGTGCTTGGTTCCGGTGGCAGATTCAACATGATGGACATGATCCGGCTGCAACATGACTATCTGTCAGTGCCGGCACGCACGCTGGTGCCGATGTTCGCTGATCTGGAAGCGGATGACCCTCAGGTGGAGCAGGCCCGGCAGATGCTACTGGACTGGGACTTTGTGTTAAACAAGGATTCGATTGAGGCCGGTATCTACGTCGCGTTTGAGCGGCAGTTGCTGCGTAATATTGATGAGTTGAAGGTACCTGTGGAGGCGCGCGACTTCATCAGTATCGGCCTGAAACAGACGATCGATTTCCTGTTGGCGCCCGATGGAGCTTTTGGCGTGGATTCCATCGCGGGACGTGATGAATTTCTGCTGAGCACACTGGAACAGGGAATTGAGACTCTGCGTGTAAAGCTTGGCCCCGAGACAGAGGATTGGATTTACGGACAGGAGAAGTATCATCACGCGCTCATTCGACATCCGCTTTCAACAGCGGTGGATGATGAAATGCGCGAACGGTTGGATGTGGGGCCGGCGCCTCGTGGCGGGAATGGCTATACACTGGGCAATACTGGCGGCGGAGATAATCAGACAACTGGCGCTTCGTTTCGCATTTTTGTAGACACACGTGACTGGGACAACACGCTGGGAATGAACACTCCGGGCCAGGTGGGAGATCCCGACAGCCCGCTGTACGACAATCTGTTCGATCTATGGGCGAACGACAAAGTCTTCCCGGCGTTTTATTCGCGGGAGAAGATTGAGTCGGTATTATTTGAACGGATAGCCCTACTGGCGGAGTAAATGTTTCATTGAGGTTTTAATTGGGGTCAGAGTAAAAATACAGTACTGTATATTTACTCTGACCCCAATTATCTAAATACTAAATAGTTAGCAAACGGACACCACGATGACTGTTAACATCACCATCAATAAAGACGGCACCGAGCAGATAAGCCTGAAGAGCTATTCGCAACAGGCCTACTTGAACTACTCCATGTACGTTATCAATGACCGGGCATTGCCGCATATTGGAGATGGTCTGAAACCTGTGCAGCGTCGCATCGTCTACGCGATGTCGGAGCTGAGTTTGAAGGCCTCTGCCAAGTTTAAGAAATCCGCGCGCACCATTGGCGATGTGATAGGTAAGTTTCACCCGCACGGCGACTCCGCGTGTTACGAAGCCATGGTGCTGATGGCGCAGCCTTTCAGTTACCGCTATCCGCTGGTTGATGGCCAGGGGAACTGGGGTTCTCCCGATGATCCCAAATCTTTCGCTGCCATGCGTTATACCGAATCACGCTTGCAAAAATACGCAGATCTTTTGCTTTCAGAGTTGGGGCAGGGGACGGTAGAGTGGCGACCCAATTTCGATGGAACCATGGAAGAGCCGGAGATACTGCCGGCACGGGTGCCTAATGTATTACTTAATGGTGGCAGTGGTATTGCCGTGGGAATGGCCACCGATATTCCGCCGCACAATCTGCGCGAAGTGGTCAGTGCCTGCATTCATTTACTGGACAACCCTAATGCTACTTTGACCGATTTGTGCGAACACATCAAAGGTCCGGATTTTCCGACTGAAGCGGAAATAATTACACCCGCGCACGAGATCAGGGAGTTATACGAAACGGGTAAAGGGTCGCTGAAAGCGCGCGCCGTTTACCATACTGAGAACGGGGATATCATTATCACTGCATTGCCTTATCAGGTTTCCGGTGCGAAAGTGCTGGAGCAGATAGCAGCGCAGATGAACAAGAAAAAACTTCCCATGGTGGTGGATCTGCGCGATGAGTCGGATCATGAAAACCCGACACGCATTGTCATAGTGCCCAAGTCCAATCGTGTTGACGCCGATGACCTGATGCTGCATTTGTTTGCTACTACAGACCTCGAAAAATCCTATCGTGCCAACTTCAACATGATTGGCATAAATGGCAGGCCACAGGTTAAGGACATCAAGTCTCTACTACATGAGTGGCTGCAATTCCGTACAGTGACAGTGCGGCGCCGTTTGCAAAACCGTTTGGAGAGAGTTCTGGACCGGCTGCATCTGTTGGAAGGTTTATTGATAGCGTTTCTGAATATTGACGAAGTGATTCACATCATCCGCACGGAAGATAAGCCCAAGCCTGTTTTGATGGCGAGATTCAATTTGTCTGACCGGCAAGCCGAAGCCATTCTCGAATTGAAATTGCGCCACCTTGCCAAGCTGGAAGAGGTAAAAATCAAGGCGGAACAGGCAGAGCTGGATGACGAGCGCAAACGGCTTGAGTTGCTGCTGGGTTCTGCAACCCGTCTGAAAACATTGATCAAGAAAGAATTGACGGAAGATGCAGAGGCGTTTGGCGATGATCGCAAGTCGGCAATCGTGCGGCGCACTGAAGCGCAGGCGTTCAGCGAAACCGAATTAATATCTACCGAGCCAGTAACGGTCGTGTTGTCAGAGCGCGGCTGGGCCCGGGCAGGCAAAGGACACGATCTGGACCCGGCAACGCTGCAGTATAAAGCTGGTGACAGTTTCAAGATGGCTGCACGCGGCAAGAGTAATCAGAATGCTATCTTCATCGACTCCACTGGCCGCAGCTACTCATTGGCATCACACAGCCTGCCCACAGCGCGCGGACAGGGTGAACCGTTGACGGGGCGCCTGGCGCCTCCTTCTGGTGCAACTTTCGAGGCTGTGCTGATGGCGGATGACAAGCAACAGGTGTTGCTGGCCAGCGATGCCGGTTACGGATTTGTCGGAACTGTGGAAGATCTGCAAAGCAAGAACAAGGCAGGTAAAGCGGTGCTGAAGCTGTCCAAGGGCAGCAAGGTTATGCCGCCTGTTCTGGTTGCGGATTATCAGAACGATACGGTTGTCGCGGTAACAAACGAGGGCCGCATGCTCTCCTTCCCTCTGGCAGAGCTGCCGGTGCTGCCGCGCGGCAAGGGCAACAAGATCATCAGCATTCCAGGTGCGCGGGCGAGTGAGCGCCTGGAGTTCGTTGTAGCGCTGGCTGTGATCAGCGCAGGTGGCAGTATCAATATTCACGCTGGCAAACGTCATCTGGTGATGAAGGCAGCAGATCTGGCACACTATCTGGGTGAACGAGGGCGACGCGGCAACAAACTACCGCGAGGATTCCAAAATGTTGATCGCATTGATGTCGTGGTGGATTAGTATCGTGTGCCGGTTACCTAGCATGGCACTTCGCTAGGTCAATTTGCCTGGAACCTGGTGATTATCTGGTTTGGCACTATGTCGGTCAGGGTACTGGGCGTACCGGGGGGCGGATCTGGCCATGTCGGGCTGAAAAATTCAGCGCTGCGGAACTCGCTTCGCTCAAACAGTCCTCGCGACAACCCTGAATTTTTCAGCCCGACAAAGCATGGCCCTTATGATCCGCCCCCCGGCACGCCCAGCACCCTTCTGATTGAGTTCGCTACGGGATTTGTGACACTTTGCGCCCAAGGGCGATAGCGTCTGCGATTGAGATTGCGGCAGCTTTAGCAGTTACGTCAACGCTGACGATCGTAGCGGTAACTTCAGCCTCAACTTGGTGCGTAAACGTTCCGATTGATAGCGCCGCCGTCCGAATTCATGCAAGTCTTCCCGGGCATTCTACGTAGAATCTGCCACCATTGACCCCAATGCTTGCCAAAGCGAGGGCAGGGAGTGTGCCGTGGCGAACCTTCAGGCCGCGTCTAAGCTTTTCGGTTTAACGGGGTCAAGCGAGGACTGTCTGAGCGCAGCGAGTTCCGCAGCGCCCGTTAAACCGGAAAGCTTGCGGCCGTTCGCCATGGCACACTCCCTGCCCTCGCGAATAGAAAGCACTGAAGCACCGAAGCCCCAAGACGATTTTGATTACGTAAAGTGTCGCACCGAGTCACTGCACTTGCAGCAAATGCTCCGCCTGATTATCGAGCAACGATTGCAGCCCGGGAGCCGCTTCCCTGATCGCGTACGTTGCAACCAACTGATCAATACTATGATCGAAAAACTCACTGAACGGCTCATAAGAAAACTGATTGTCACCACCAGCATGCGTAAGCGCCTGTTCGCTGAGTATCAGATTGTTTTTCTCCGCATTCTCACTCACACGTCGGGCAATAGAAATCGTATCACCGGCGATTGTGTAACGATTGCGCCCCAAAGGTGAAAGCACGCCAGTCAACAAATCACCACTGTGCAATCCCGCGTTAAACTGAAAACCGGGTAGCCCGTGTTTGCGTTGCATACTATCCAGTCTTGCCATCACGTTGAAAAAAAGCAATGCACTGCAGCAGGCATGGAACGCATGCTCCTCATCAATCTGGCGGGCACCGAAGCTGATCATGATGTCATCTTCCGTGCAAGTTTCGATATTGCCGTTATAAAGCTCCACAACTTGCGACAGATAAAAGTAGCAGGCATTGATCCGTGAAATACTGTCGCGACCGTTGCTGAGACGCAACAGTTCCTGATAGTTGCTTATCTGTATGTGCAGCACAGACCCAAAAGTGACACCAGACCTGGCATCCTGATCATAGCCGCTTTCACTATCCAACAGTTGCTCGAACTCGTCAGGAAGAACGGGTCTGCCTTCCGCTCCGCGCACCAGCGTGTGCGCGAGTTTGTTGTACTCCTGAATGACGAAACCGACTTCATCATTGCGTTCGGAAAACGGCGAAAGTTCGATAGCACCCTGGCGCATCTGTTGCATTCGGGTGGCGAGCGAGTTAAGGGGGAACGTTATGAAATGTTGCGCTAGCGCCATCGTCATCGTAACAGCCACAACAATCAGCAAGGCCATCGCGATCAGCATGAAATTGAAATTTCGCGTCACGCCTTCTTCAATGTAGCTCTGATTCAGATTAATGCGAACATAGCCTGCCAGTGAACCTTGCAGAGCAATAGGGGCCACATAGCTGCCGAAAAATTGTTGCGGGTTTGTTGCGCCGGAACTGATACCCGTTCCGGCAATTGCGATAACCTGATCATCCACATTGAGTACAGCGGCCTGAGCGATGGCGGCGTCGCGAGTAAGTTGATTCAGCAAAACATTCATGCTTATGAGATCATTCGACAACACCAGTTCGGTAACCAGAATTGCAGTTTGCCGCGCCAGACTTTCGCCAAGATTATCGGCCTGCTGACGAAGTATGTTTTCCGTGTTGTAATTGGTAACGAGCCAGAAAACACACATAGCCAGCACAACAACAACCGAAGAGGTCAGCGAGAATTTGTGACCAATCTTAAGGGAGGAACCGGAGTGTGAGCTCATGTTAAGAGAAAGACCGTAATGTAATTTCTTCATCCTGCATGAAAGTAAAATCCATATTGTCGCTGGGTTCCTGCAGACAATTTCCCTGCACCATATTAACATTCGCCTGCCACAATAACGGTAGCATTCCCATTTGGTCGATCATGGGTGCGATAACCTGTACTGAGCTGGCGTGCAACCTGCTGATGATTAACTGCAGGGTTTCCAACTGTTTGGCATCTATGCCTAAATCCTGTATCAATGCCTTATCTAATTTTACGAAATGTGCATTCACCAACGCGAGGTGTCGGAACGGGTCCAGGCTGCATCCAAAATGAGTGACCGCCAGCTTGATGCCAATCTCCTGCAGTTGTCGGCTGAATTCAGAGGTTTTCTCGGGTGCACTGATGATATCAAGCTCACTGATCTGCAGAATCAATTGTTCAGTAGATTGTCGCAAAACATGCAGCTTATTCACCAACCAGGGTATCAAAGTGGCGCCTGTTATGGAGTTCTGAGTCACATTTATTGTGAGACGCAGTTGTGGGGTATTGCGACTCTTCAACAGTTCCAGAGAGCTTAGTATTACCCACCTGTCAATCTCTTCCCCTAACCCGTGCTGATTAGCCATCTCAAGAAAATCGGGTGGATAAATGAGCTCAGAATCGTTGCCTGTACTATTGCGCATTCGAATGCGTATCTCATAATGCTCCAAGCCGTCTGCCTTCAGGTTAACCACTGGCTGGAATGCCAATACGAAATCGCCGTTACTCAACGCGCCCTGCATACGCTTCAGAATTTCTTCCGGGGCAAGTTTTCTATTGCCGTCGCCATCGTAATTCAGTCTGCGCTGGTTCTTCTGCACACTTATGTTATACCTGGCCCTTCCTAAAATCACCTCGGCGTCACTTGCATCTGCAGTGACAGCTGCCGTACCGGAAATGGCAAACAATTGCAGGGTCTGTGGCACCAGAGGTTGCAGGTTGGCATTAATGGAGTCGTGGAGTGCCAACAGCCATTTTTTATCACGACTACTCAGTTCAGGAATTAGTACCGCCAACTCGTTACTTTGCAAACGACCTGCAACTGCGTCCGCGGGCAGAAGTTTCTGTAACAAACTGCCTATATCCCCCAGCAGCAGATTGGTTGCCGGTCTCCCCATCACCAAGGCTATCTCATCCATGTTCTGTAACTGAATTAGTAGCAACGTGCTGCTCTTGCGTTCATACACGACATCACTGATAGCGTGTTCAATCTGTGCGTGCATACTGGAGCGGTTGAGCAGACCGGTAAGCAGATCGCGATTGTGTATCTGCCGCACAGCATTCTTCAGCTCCGTGTTGCCAGTGGCTGGACGAATAAACAATTGCAGCGCGCGTTCCCCCTCGTAGGGAACATTGGCACCATCCATTATTGCATTGAATACGCGCCCATCCTTGCCTACTGCCTGAAATGCACAGCTGCGATTGTCGAGTTCACTCTGCTTGCGCAGGAATTCTTTTACCTTGGGGATATCGTCTTCTGCCACCAGGTTTAACAAAGGCGTGCTGATCATGTCTTCAGTAGAATGATATCCAAACAGATCCATATAAGCTGCGTTCGCATAAACATGCACACCATCATGTAAGTAACTGACGGCATCAGAGGCATTGGCCAGTAACAACTGATACCGTTTTTCCAGATCCTTCAGTGCAGCGGTTGCGCGACGACCTGCGCGCAGTTCATGCAAGCGGGTCAGTTCCCGAGTGACAGTATGCAGCAAGCGATCGACCTGCAATTTGTCTTCGGTATCGGAAATATCCACCACCTCATCCACACCGATGGCCAGCATGGCGGGCAGGTTGGGGGGAGAAGGCTGGCTGTGTAGCAGCAGCGCCGGAAACTCGTGGCGGCTTTGTAGTAGTACTTCATTGAGTTCGGTAAACATCCCGGGGTCGCAGTCGATCAGCAACATCAGATCCCATTGCTGCTTGCCTATCAGTTCAGCAAGCTGAACACAGCTATCCGCTTTGCGGGCGAACACACTAAGACCAGATTTGCGTATCAGATTGACTACCTGCTCCGCATTAGCCCCGGAGGGTGCCAGAATCAGTATGTTGGTGACCGGGTTCTTATCCATAGTTGTTGTGTTGTCCGGAGTCTGTAAATGTCCCTGAGGGATGACATGTTAAACCTCTTGTCGAACCATGGGAAACCTCAGATGGAGTGATATTGACATGATGTGCAAAAAAGCATGGTTTCTGCTACGGTTGTCGCAAATTTCAGCAGGGTGCTTTACTGCAGGTCAATACTGCTCCGGCGCACGCCACATGCCCCGCAATCGCCAGACAGGAGATCACAATGAATTCGGAAAGTAATGACGCGATAAGGGCTAAGTCCCTGCGAGCCATTCGCAATGCAAAAAGCCGTTTGATTGTTTGTTTTTGCACCTTTCCTCTCTATGTGGTCGCAGTAAACGGTCTGTTACGCAACGGCAACGACATTACCGGTTTCATGCTGCTCTATATGGCACTTTATGCAGGTTTTGGAATCAACGCCGCCGTCAAGCGCTGTCCGGAATGCCATGAACAATTCTTTGTAAAAGGCTATTTCCTTAATATATTCACCAGCAAGTGTGCGCACTGCGGGCTTTCTGCTAAAACACAGTAAAGCACAGCAGTAAGGTGATCTCAAAAATTTGACCCTGTTCATTCCATTGGTTTGCCTTGGGAGATACTGATGATGCGGAATTTCACAACCAGTCTGTTATTGCTTGCCCTGCTGGGTTTTGCACCGATTCCCAGCCTGGCACAGTCTGACGATGCGCAGACAATTGCCGCAGCGACCGTTGCTTTGGATGAATTCATGCGCGCTTTCAATAGCCGGAATATGGATGCCTGGGCGGCATCACTCAACTATCCCCACGTTCGCTTTGCCAGCGGAGAAGTCACTATATACGACAGCGCAGAGGAGTTCGCTGCCCGCATACCGTTTGAAAATCTGGTGCGCACTGGCTGGGATCATTCACATTGGATCAGCCGCGAGGTGAGTCTGGTATCCGCCGACAAGGTGCATTTCAACACAGTGTTTCAGCGCTTCAACAGCAATAACGAAGTCATTGGTACATATGAATCATTGTATATAGTGACGCTGGTAGATGGTCACTGGGGCACACAGGCTCGCTCCAGTCTGGCTCCTTAAAAAGCACCGGTTTTAGCGGACACCGAATATGGCAGTGCCGACGCGGATCATCGTGGAGCCTTCGGCAATGGCGGCCTCATAGTCGCCGCTCATGCCAATCGACAGCGTATCGAAGTACGGATAGCGGAATGACAACTCCCTGAACACTGCTCCCAGCGGCTTATAGACTTCGCGCTGCTTTGCATAATCACTACAGGGTGCGGGTATGGCCATGAGTCCTCTTAGCCGCAACCGCGGCAACTCATCAATAGCTGTGCACAGAGCGGACACCTCATTCAGGCTAATGCCGGATTTGCTCTCCTCCCGGGAAATATTTATCTGTATACAGATGTTCAAAGGAGGCAAATTAACAGGGCGTTGTTCATTCAACCTGAAGGCTATTTTCGAGCGATCAACGCTGTGTACCCACTGGAAATGTTCGGCAATATCGCGGGTTTTATTGGATTGGATGGGGCCAATGAAGTGCCAGCTGATATCTTTTATGGCAACAGTGTCGATCTTCTCCAGCCCCTCCTGCACATAGTTTTCACCGAAGTCGCGTTGGCCACAGCTGTAAGCTTCGAGTATCCGTTCAGCACTATGGGTCTTGCTGACAGCCATAAGTTGAACGCTGCCGGCGCCACGCCCGGACAGCTGCACGGATTTGTCAATCTGCCCGCGAACGACCTGAATATTTTCTGCTATGCTTGGCATGGTTCCGCAAGTGCGTTCTGAAGAATATCGGCATCGACATTAAACAATAACAGAGGCATAGACAATGGATATTACAACCTTGCTGGGATTCAGTGTTAAACAGGGGGCATCGGATTTGCACCTTACCGCTGGCATGCCACCATTGATTCGTGTTGATGGTGATATTCGCCCAATTAATGTCCCGGCCATGGATCACAAGGAAGTACATGGACTGATCTACGAGATCATGAATGATAAGCAGCGCAAGGATTATGAAGAGTTCATGGAAACTGACTTTTCATTTGAAGTACCCGGTCTGGCGCGCTTCCGTGTTAATGCCTTCAATCAGAACCGAGGTGCGGGTGCAGTATTCCGAACCATTCCTTCCAAGGTGCTATCCATGGATGATCTCGGCATGGGGGCCGTGTTCAAGCAGATTTCCGATGTGCCACGGGGCCTGGTTGTAGTGACCGGGCCTACGGGTTCCGGCAAGAGTACAACGCTGGCGGCGATGATCGATTACATCAACAACAACCGCTACGAACACATCCTCACTATTGAGGACCCGATAGAATTTGTACACCAGAGCAAGAAATGTCTGATCAATCAGCGTGAAGTGCATCGCGATACGCTGGGCTTTAATGAAGCGTTACGCTCAGCCTTGCGGGAAGATCCAGACATCATCCTGGTCGGCGAATTGCGGGACCTGGAAACCATTCGTCTGGCGCTGACTGCAGCGGAAACGGGCCACTTGGTATTTGGTACCTTGCACACCACGTCTGCTGCGAAAACCATCGACCGTGTTATCGATGTATTCCCTGCTGCAGAGAAGAGCATGGTGCGCTCCATGCTGTCGGAATCTCTGCAAGCGGTTATTTCGCAGGCGCTGTTGAAGAAGAATGGCGGCGGCCGTATCGCTGCGCACGAGATCATGATCGGCACACCAGCTATTCGAAATTTGATACGCGAGGACAAGGTGGCGCAGATGTATTCGGCCATTCAGACGGGTTCAAATGTTGGCATGAAGACGCTGGATCAATGCCTGAAAGAGCTGGTGCAGAAAGGCCTGGTCAGCAAAGAGGCTGCCCGCTCCAAGGCCAAAATGCCCGAAAGCTTCTAAGTAGCGGATGCCTTTATGGTTTATCGCTATTTTTTGGCAGGCACTCTGTAGATCGAGTTGGAGCCGGAAGGTAGTTCGAATCGGGACACGCCCACAAGTACGTATATGGACACCTCGTTCTTGGCAATGTCTTTTGAGTTATTCAGGTAAAACTGCATACGTATATTCGGCCTGTTATGGTGGCAGGGACGTTGCCCGGCCTGGCCCTAATGAGAACCGCACCCCTGCTGCTTGATCGTCCGTTCGGGCTGGAAGCCCCGCGTACTCGCTCGGCATGGTCAGGGGTCGGTTTAACCTGTTCACTCATTCACTATCGCCGCTTTAGTCGGTGTGCTCCTTCTTTGGTGCTTACTGCTCTTTTTATCAGACTGCTCTGTAGTCCTGTTGCTTGTACAACATTGCCCAGCTGATCCGCGCCAACTTATTGGCCAAAGCCAGTGCAGCAATATGCTTGCCTCTGCGCTGGATCAACTGCTTAGCCCACAGGGATAACCGGTCAGTGGAACGATCCACGTAGCGGATAATCGACCATGCTCCTTGCACTAACAGTCGACGCACGTAACTGTTGCCGCGCTTGGTAATCCCTCCCAGCTTCTGTTTGCCTCCGCTGGAATGCTCACGGGGCGCCAACCCCAGATTGGCTGCAAAATGCCTGGCACTGCGGAACTGAGCACCATTACCCGCATAGGCTACCAACGCGGTGGCGGTGATCTCTGCCACGCCTTTGATTCCCGTCAGACGCTGACATGCCGGCGTTTGTTTACACTGCCGTTTGATACCTCGTTCATGCTCGGCAATACACTCATCCAATTGCGTCCACTCATAGAGCATTTGCTGGAAGCACACGCGGGCTGCCATGCTTAATTCATTCTCGGCATCCTCCAGAATATCGGGTAACTGATTACGCAGTTTCTCTTTGCCCTGCGCCAACACAATGCCGTATTCCTGCAGCAATCCGCGCAACTGATTGATCAGCGTGGTGCGCTGCCCTACCAAGCGCTCTCTGAGACGGTGAGCAAGCATCATGTCGGTCTGCTCTACCGAGCGCGGCTGCACAAACACCATACGCGGACGGTTGGCCGCCTCACAGATCGCAAGAGCATCGTTGCGGTCATTCTTATTGCCTGTGACAAAGGGTTTAACGTGCTTGGGTGGAATCAACAACACATTGTGCCCTAATCTTTGCAGCGTTCTGCCCCAGTAATTGGAGCCACTGCACGCTTCCATCGCTACCGGCACTGCCGGGTGCTGCGCCAGAAAGCTGAGCAACTGAGCCCGCTTTACGGCCCGGTTAAAGATCGCCTTTCCTGCTTGATTAACGCCACAAACCTGAAAAACATTTTTTGCCAAATCTATACCAATTAGGGTAATTTTCATCACTGGACACCTCTTGTTTGTTTATTTGACTCCGAAACTCAAATATGGCGCAATTGACGCCGTTACTACAAGAGGTGTCCATCTCATCATCCATGTAGGGCTCGTTCGCCCGCCATCCCTGGCGGTCGACGGTCCTGCGCGGGTCCTCCCACATCACCGACCTGACCGTGTGCAGTGTTCGGGATTGCTTTGTTGAAACGCAAATGTGCTCGCCCTTGCTACTCCTTAAGTCGCGAACGCGTAGCGATTTACGAAGAGTTGCGCTGATTACAACACCTCCCATCTCCAAATCGACCTACAACGTTCGATTGATAACTGGCGAATTAAGAGAAAAGTCGCTGAAACCAATTACGCCCAAGCGCCTCTTCGCACTGGGCGAACTGGGATTTGTAGCGGTCGGCGTTCTGTTGAACGCGGTTGGCGGTTGCAAGCAGGGTGTCGTTGCCGGCGTAGCTGCGGCGCGCAAATCCGGCGTTGCCCTCGTGATAGGCCAGATAGAGATTGTAGGCATCATCGCGGGCGATGCCGTTGCGGCGATAGCTATTGCGGTTGTACCAGCCGATGAAATCTATGGCATCCGTGAAATTGGAGCGGCGCGCAAAGCGGTTGCCGGTTTCGCGTTGGTATTCTGCCCACGTTGCATCGAGTGCCTGAGCATAACCGTACGCTGAACTGGGGCGGCGCCATGGGACTACCCATAGGATTCTTGTGCGGTCAGGCCGGACGCGTGCCTGGTAGGCAGACTCCTGATAGATGAAAGCCATCGATACATGGACTGGCACGCCCCAGCGGCGCTCGCTCTGCTCCGCAGCCTTATACCAGGCGCGTCGGTCTTCAAACATAAGGCAGACATTGTTGGGATTGCTGGGTTGGCTGGCGCAGGCACCAAGTGCTGTCAGCAGAAAAGCGGTCAGTGCAGCCTTGAACAGCGTAGCAACTGAATTCATCACCCCCCCATCGAGACCGGCTTCAAGAAAATTCATTCAATAACCGGAGAAATTCCGCCTCGTCGATCACCGTCACGCCCAGTTCTTCGGCTTTCTCCAATTTGGAGCCAGCACCCGGGCCGGCGACTACGCAACTGGTCTTTTTGGACACACTGCCAGCCACTTTTGCACCCAGGGCCTGCAGACGGGCCTTACCTTCGTCGCGGCTCATGGACTCCAACGTGCCGGTAAGCACAAATATCTTCCCTTGCAGCACATCGGATTGAACGGCTGGCTGATGTTCCGGCCAGTGCACTCCGGCATCCTGCAAGCGATGGATCACGGCAATATTGTCCGCATTGGCGAAGAACACCGCGATATGTTCAGCCACAATGGGGCCGATATCCTCAATCTCCAGTAGTTGCTCCGCTGTTGCTTGTAATATGGGCTCCAGAGCTCCGAAGTGCGCAGCCAGCGCCAATGCAGTGGCCTCGCCAACTTCGCGAATACCTAAAGCAAACAGAAACTTAGACAGCGAGGTTTGCTTGCTGTTCCTGATGGCCTGCAACAGGTTCTCGGCGGATTTGCTGCCCATGCGCTCCATGGATTGCAGTTGCTCGGCGGTCAGGTGATAAATATCGGCGACGTCCTTCAGCATGCCGTTGTCTACCAGTTGCTCGATCAGCTTCTCGCCAAGGCCATCGACGTCCATGGCAGCGCGCGCACTGAAATGTCGAATGGCTTCTTTGCGTTGGGCAGGGCATACCAGACCGCCGGAACAGCGGAACAACACATCACCATCCGGCTCCACGGGCGAATGGCAGGCTGGGCAGAACTCCGGCATCTCAATCGGGATACGTTGTCTGGTTTTTAATTCTGAATTTAAATCCGAATCTGTATCGTCATCTGAATCTGGTTTAGCAGGAATAACCGCAACAATCTTAGGAATTACATCGCCGGCGCGACGCACTATCACGCGATCGCCAATACACAAACCCAGTCGCGCTATCTCATCCATATTGTGCAGCGTGGCGTTGCTTACAGTTACTCCGCCAACGAATACGGGTTCCAGTCTGGCTACGGGCGTAATGGTGCCTGTGCGCCCAACTTGAAAGTCGACCTCGTTAACAAAGGTAGACATTTCTTCGGCAGGAAATTTGTAGGCCATGGCCCAGCGTGGTGTGCGCGCATTGCTGCCCAGGTCCGCCTGTAGCGCCAAGTTGTTCACCTTGACTACCGCGCCATCAATCTCGTAATCCAATGCAGGACGTTTTTGTAATAAAGTCTCTGCGTATTGCAGACACTCGTTGGCACCTTTCACTAATGCGCGCTCGGGATTCACAGGGAAACCCCATTCCTGCAACAAGGTAAAAATTTCGCTTAACTCTTTCGGCCATTTATCAACAATATTGTTGGCATCGTTTTCAGCTTTGGAGTTGACAGACCCGTTGACAGATCCGTCTGAACCGGCATCTGCAAATTCAACCAGACCAGTCGCATAAACGAACAATCGTAGAGGTCGTTTGGCGGCAACGCGCGGATCAAGCTGTCGTAAAGTGCCAGCTGCCGCATTTCGTGGGTTCACAAAACTCTTGCCGCCGTCAGTGCCTGCTGCAGCTTCGTTTACTTGCGCGAAACCAGAGCGTGTCATGTAAATCTCGCCGCGTACTTCAAGACGGGTTGGCGTGGGCATGGAAGAATTTTTCAGTTCGCTCAGTCGTAAAGGAATGTCACCCAACGTGCGCACATTATGTGTGATGTCTTCACCAGTAACGCCATCACCGCGTGTTGCGCCCCGCACAAGCAATCCATTTTCATATAACAGGCTGACTGCGATCCCATCCACTTTGGGTTCGCAGCTGTAGTAAATAGTCGCATCGGTATCCAGACGCTTTTTTATGCGTGTTTCGAAATCCAGCAAATCTTTTTCCGTGAACACTTTCCCTAAAGACATCATGGGTATTTCATGTCTAATCTGCGAGAAGGAAGTCAGTGGCGCATCGCCAACGCGTTGGGTTGGTGAATCCGGAGTGATTAGCTCAGGGTGTGCTGCTTCCAGTTTTTCCAGGCGCGCAAGCATCGCATCGAAATCCGCATCGGGGATCTCTGGTGCATCGTGCTGGTGATACAGAGAATTGTGATAATTGATCTGCTGCTTGAGCTGCGCTATCTCTTGTTCGGGAGTTTGTGCTGCCTGCTTTGATGAAGCCATGATTCGCTCAACTACTTATTGATGCGGTTGGCGCAACTGTCTTAGTTCGAAATCTCGTATACGTTGTCGATAATGCTCAACGGTTTGTGCAGTCATCACACTGCGATTATCATCCTTCAATTCACCGTCAAGACTGGTACGGATTCGCTGCGCGATTTCCAGCATCTTATTGAAGGCCTGCATGTTGTCGATAACGTTTGGCAACGTCAGGAAGAAACACAAACCGCGACTGGAAGTCTCGCTGATCCTGTCCATATTAAACGTGCCGGGATTAAGAATATTGGCAACACTGAACAGCACAGGACCGATACCTTTGTCAGACACATGACGATGGAAAATACTCATCTCGCCAAAACGTAGTCCACAGGCGAGCAATGCCTGCACAATATCATCACCGGCAAATTCGTAACCGGCACGTGACATGATATTAATGATTAGCACTTCGTTGTAATCTGGCGCGATATTGTTGTTCTGTGGCGTGGATGCTGCTGCCGGCTTATGCAATTTGGTCGCAGGAGCTGGCGTTTGTTTCTGAGGCGTTTGCCGGGAGGCAGGTGTTGCAACAGGCGTCCTGGCTTCAGGGGTAGGTGGCGCAGATTTATAGGGTTCTGCTGGTGGCGCACCATCGTCATCCAGATTCAGCAGGCTCTGTTGTGCAGGTTCATTTTGTGCAGCCGTAGCGCTCACATCGCGACTCACAGGTTCATCGAAAAGAATATCATTGTCGTCGTCATGCCCGGTATCTGCAGCGTGTGCCTGTTGCTCCCGCTGCTCCGCTTTTATCCGTTGTTTTTCGGCAGCATCTTCTTTGCGCTGTTCAGCTGCTTCTGCTGCACCTGCGCCAATGGACGCCATTCTTGCGCTGGCCCATTTAAAAAATCCACCACCCTCAGATTTTTCTGACGTTTGATCGTCCTGGCTACGACCGCCGCGTTCGTCGTATATATCGTCGCCCAGAATATCGGCGTCGCTCAGATCATCGCCGACGAAGATCTGGCCAAAGTCATCGTGCAACTCATCTTCATACTCTTTTGCGTGCTGTTCTTCGCGTGCAAGTCCATCTTGCTCCTCGGGAGCTTCTGCATGCTCGTACTCTTCTGTATGGGTTACTGCTGGCTCATCTTTCTGTTCATGTTCAGCTTTATTTTCGTAATGTCGAACTTCAATTTCAGGCTTATCATGGATTACGGGCGGTTCGTGCTGCACATCGCCACCCTCGTTTTCCCAGTTGTTTTCTGCGATTGGCATCTCATCAGAGGCTTGTCCGACAGAAGACTGCTCATGAGTGGTTTGGTCATGAGAAATTTGTTCTTCAGACTCATCAGCGTCGGAACGAGCTCTTTGCAGTTCTTCCAGTTGCTTGTCCAGTTCATCGACCAGTTCTTTGTCGCTACCTGATGCAGTTGCACGCAGGCGGTCCAGTTGCGCATCCAACTCGTCTTCCAGACTGCTGATCATATCCTTCGTTACTGGTGGTTTTGTTAGTGTCGGTTTTGCCGATATGTCCGACATCGCACTTATAGGGGCACTCGGGGCCCGGGCGGGTGTTGGTGTTGGTGTTGGTGTTGGTGTTGGTGTCGGAGCTGAAGATGGGGTGGGAGTTGAAACAGAGCCTGCAGCAGAACGGCTTTCAGCACCCCCAACAGCCGCCACAGAACCCGCCGGCACACGTCCAGCAGACTTCACGGAGTTCATCAACACTGGAATAGCCTGCGCGCTGCCAGCGGCAGAAGGTTTGTTCGGTGATGCAGAGCGATTTTGCGGGGCGCTGGGTTTAACGCTACTTTTTAACGCGCTGCCATTGGCATTAGCTTTTGCGGCACGACCATTAGCACCAGGAAAACGTGAATTTTGTTTAACAACATGGGAAAACGAGCGCTCCACAACGCGGGCGCCGCCGTTGGGCAGTTCGCGGAACTCGATCTCTTCCAAATCGTATTGGGGTACGTTTTTGTCCAATGCAATTTTGATCTGCGTGCGGCGTGAGCGTAAAGCCATGAACAGCACCCGCAGGAAGATGCCGACAATTGCCAGGATCAAACCCAGAATCAGGAGCTCTCTAAGACCTATACCCAAATTCATCATGCAGACCTACCGTGCAAAGCGGGAAAGTTCGTGAATGCTTGCGAGAATACTGTCGTGAATACTTTCATGAATATTGTCATGAATACTACAACGTAAGCCCTCTGTTTATAAGCCCTATGACTATAAACACTTCTGTCTGTACAGCCTCTGCCTTTAAAAAAGCAACTTACATTGCCGCCAGTTCTGCAGCTTCTTCAATGTCTACGGTAACGATGCGGGATACACCCGGCTCATGCATGGTCACACCCATCAGCTGATTGGCAGATTCCATGGTCAGCTTGTTGTGCGTGATGAAAATGAACTGCACCGCATGCGACATCTCCTTCACCAGGTTCGCATAGCGGCTGATATTCGCATCGTCCAACGGCGCGTCCACCTCGTCCAGCATACAGAACGGCGACGGATTCAGACGGAAAATAGAAAACACCAGAGCGATAGCTGTCATCGCCTTTTCACCACCGGAGAGCAGATGGATGGTGCTATTGCGTTTGCCGGGTGGTCTGGCCATGATTGCCACACCGGTGTCGAGCAAGTCTTCGCCAGTCATATCCAGATAGGCATGACCGCCGCCGAATACTTTCGGGAACAGTTCCTGCAGGCCAGCATTGATCTTATCGAAGGTTTCTTTAAAACGGGTGCGGGTTTCCTTGTCGATCTTGCGAATCGCATTCTCCAAAGTGACCAAAGCGCGTTCCAATTCTTCGTTTTGCGTATCCAGGTAAACCTTGCGCTCAGACTGCTGCTTGTATTCATCGATGGCGGCCAGATTAATGGCGCCAAGTCGCTGTATTCTGTTCGCGAGCGCTTCCAGTTCACTCTCGCAGATTTCCTGCGTCAACTCTTCCGGCAGGTTTGCCAAAACAGTTTGCAGATCGTATTTGCTATCGATTAACTGCTCTTCTATAGCGGCGCGTTTTACAAGATCCCCTTCTGTTTTCAGACGGTTCTCCATCAGTTCTTCACGTATACCGGCAGCAGCACGCTCCATTTGTGTGCGTTGCTGCTCCAAACCGCGCAGGGTGTGTTCGTTCTCATCCGCGCGTGCTTTCGCTGCATTCAATTGCACCTCCACGTCCAGACGTTTCTCCAACTGCACTTCCAGCTCGGCCTTTTTCTCAATCAGCGGTTCATCGGAAGTAGACAGTTGGCGCGTCAACGAATCGATACGCTCTCTGGCGCGTTGGACTTGTGCGGCCATACGGTCCATCGTGTCGCGCACAGACTTCAACTGCGATTGCAGTAGTTGCTGACGCAGATTCAATTGATGCGCGCCGTCTTTATCGTGGCGGGCTTTCTGGCGAATCTGGTCCAGCACCTGACGACAGTCATCACGCAGTTGCAGTAACTGTTCGCGGCGCTCAGTGTCCTGCTCCATCGCATCCAGTGCGGCTTGGAGGGTCATACGCGACTGCGCGGTGTTCTCTTCTTCCACGCTCAGCTGTTTGATCAGTTCATCCAGTTCATGTTGCAAGCGGTCGCGGCGCAATGAATTCTGCTCTTCTTTTGCCAGCTTCGCGCTTAATTGCGATTTTATTTCGCTGCATTCACGCGCAGTCTGCGCTATCTCACGCTGCACAGTCTCGCGCTTGTTTTCGATATCTTTCAGGCGCTGACGGCACTCGGCTTGTGAGTCCAGCAATTGCGCTACCTGCTCTTCCAACACGCCTAACTGCTCAGTGAGCTGCGTTATTTCACCTTTGCGTTCCAACAAGCCCGCTTTCTCGTCGGCGGCTTTGCGAACACGTATCCAGCTCTTGCCCAGCCACACACCTTGCTTGGTGACCACAGACTCCGCGGCGGATAATTGCGCGCGAATACTCAACGCCTGTTCCAGATTGTCAGCCGTGTAAATGCCAGCCAAGAGCGCGGCACTGTTCCAGTCCGATTTAACGCGTTCACACAGGCTAACTGCGTCAGTCGCGTTGTCGAATCTCGCGGCGTTCACATTGGCACCTGTATCTACTAACTGCACAAGCCCATCGGGTAGATCCTGCAATAGACCGGCAATATCGGTGATATTTGCGACGCACACACTCTGCAGGGAGTCACCAAGCACAGCTTCCACGGCAGATTCCCAACCAGAATCTACACGAATATTTTCTCCTAAGCGTTTGTTATTAATTATTTTATTGCTTTCAAGCCATTTGTTCAGTGCTGCATTATTGCGGCCAAGCGCCGCTTGTTGCAGCGCGTCCAGCGATGCCAGCCGGCCTTTGCTGCTATGCAATTCAGAGCGCGCCGTATCCAATTCCTGCGAAATTCGTTGGCCGGTGCTGCGCTCTTCGTCCACTTGTCCCGCCAGCTCTGTGTTAGCGGTCTGATGTTGCTCCAACTGTTCTTCGCGCTGCGAAAGCTTTACAGAAAGCTCGTTAATCGCTTCCTGCTCCGGGTTATCGCCCAGCGTCTTGCGCTCTTCCTGTAGGCGCGCTTTGCGTTCCAGGCCGCGCTCGATAATCTTTTCCAATTGCTGAATGCGCGACTGCTCTACTTCTGTGGTCTGGCGTGGCTCTTCGGAGCGACGGCTGAACTCATCCCAATCGTGCTGCCAATGCTGCATCCGCTCTTCGGCCTCTTCCAGCAAATGGGCAGACTCTTCCTCCACCTGATGCGCCATCTCCAGTTCAGGCGCCAGCTCCGCAAGTTCTGCTTCCAGAGTCGCCACTTTCTTCAAGTCGGCTTCCAGTTCTATCTGCGTGAAATTCCAGCCTTCCTGCGTTTCAATCAAATCGTGTTTCAGTTGATTGACGCGCTCATTGTGGTGCTCGATGGATTGCTCAATTCTGGCGATATCGCTGCCCAGCGAATAAAAACGGCCCTGCACTTCGCTCAACTGGTCGTTGAACTCGGAATTGTCTACCAGGTGCTTTTCAATCAAGGCATCCACGCCGCGCTGCTCTGCACCTGTGGCTTCAATCTTCACTTCCAGTTCGCGTATGACCACCTGCTTGCGTTGCACATCCTGATTCAGAGCTGACCAGCGGATGGCATTGTGTTGCGCGGTAAGGGTGCGTTCCTGCTGCTTGTATTCGCCGTATTTCTCGGCGGCAATGGACTGACGATGCAGGTGCGCTAATTGACGGCCCAGCTCGTCACGAATGTCAGTAAGACGTTCCAGGTTCTCGCGGGTACGTTTGATGCGGTTCTCGGTATCGCGGCGCCGCTCTTTGTATTTGGAGATACCGGCAGCTTCTTCGATGAAGATACGCAGGTCTTCGGGTTTAGACTCGATAAGGCGCGACACCATGCCCTGCTCGATAATCGAATAGCTACGCGCTCCCAACCCTGTACCCAGGAATATGTCGGTAATATCGCGGCGCCGGCATTTGGTGCCGTTGAGCATATAGCCCGACTCACCATCGCGGGACACCTTACGTTTAATAGAGATCTCAGCAAACTTGGCATACTCGCCCTGAAGACGGTTTTCGCTATTATCAAAAACCAGCTCGATGCTGGCCTGCCCCACCGGCTTACGACCCCCTGAACCATTGAATATAACGTCGGTCATGTTCTCGCCGCGCAGGTTCTTGGCAGAGCTCTCACCCATCACCCAGCGCACGGCGTCAATGATATTGGATTTGCCGCAGCCATTAGGGCCTACGATGGCACACAGATTACTGGGAAAGCTGACTGTGGTTGGGTCTACGAAAGATTTGAAGCCTGCTAATTTGATACATTTCAAGCGCATGGAAGGGCTCTGCTGCTAACTGTCCGGTGTCGGTGGAAACCTGAACGGAAACCTTGTTTTTAGTGCCGGAAGTTTAGCTTATATGACAGAACTGAACCAGCCCCGGCAAGAAATGAGATAGGGAGCCTCTGCATGGATCCATGGCCACAATCGCCATCAGATGCTCCGGCAATGATGTTTTTGGCAACTCACGTTTGACACGATACCGGCAGTACTATGTCAAACCCTTGCTCACCGGCTTTGTTATGTTGGATTGCCATCGCAATGAAGGCATTCCGCAAACTCTCGCGGGCTTCATCGCTACCATGAATAATACGTATCTGCTTTGGCCAGCTGCGCATGCGTCTGACAAAATTCAACAAGTCCTTTTGGTCGGCATGGGCACTGTAACCCCCAATGGTGTCCACGCCACAGCGGATATCATAACGCTCTCCATCCAGCTCTACCCATGGCAAACGAGTCGTGTCATTTTTGCCAGCATACTTTTGTATCAGATACCCAGGTGTTCCAGGCGCCTGATATCCCACAAACAGCACATTGTGTTGCTCATCTCCTAACATGGCTTTCAAATAATTTACTATGCGGCCCCCGGCCGCCATACCGCTTGCAGCCAAAACAATAGCCGGGCGTTTTGTTTGCGCCAGATAATTCACCGTGGCTATATGATCAGCATGCGAATCGATGGTAATCAGGTTGTCGAAATCAAGTGGGTGCCGTCCAGCACGAATCAGCCTGGAAGCTTCCTTGTCCCAATACGGCTTTAAGGCTCTATAGACCTCTGTGAATTTGGCGGCGAGAGGTGAATCCACGATCACCTGCAAATCTGCGAGATTGCTTTTAGCTTGCGTCGACAATGAAGATTTATGTTTGGCTGAATAAATCAGCGCTTCCAATTCATACAGCAACTCCTGCGTACGGCCAATACTGAATGCGGGTATCATTACGGTGCCTCGGTCCGCTAGTGCCCGATCCAACACTGTGCGCAAACGCGCCTTGCGCTGACGGCGACTCTCATGCAAGCGATTACCATAGGTGCTTTCGATCACCAGAGTGTCTGCACCATAAGGTGATTTGGGGGCTGGCAATAACGGTGCGTGCGGTGCGCCCAGATCTCCGGAAAAGACCGTGCGATGTCGTTGCCAGGTCTTGTTTTGTCTTGCTGCAAACCTTGTTTTCAGATCCAACTCTACATACGCCGATCCCAGAATATGACCGGCACGCTGCAATCGAACACGTAACAATGTATCTGGGTCGCTGTAAACTTTCTGCCATTGCTGGTACGGCAAAGGTCGCAATAAGCTACCGACGCTACGCAAAAATTGTTGAATCAGTTTACTGTCACGAGTAAAGCCAACCTTTAGAGCATCTTCGATCACGAGGGGTATAAGATGTGCGGAGGGAATACTGCAATAGATAGGATTTTTGAACCCCGCTGCAATAAGATATGGCAAGCGACCGATATGATCTATGTGCACGTGGGTTATCACCAGAGCTTTCACCTTGCTCAGATCGAACTGGATTTTGTGTTGTTGCAGCGGATCAGGCCCGGCATCCTCACCCTGAAACAAACCACAGTCTACCAACAGGTGAAAATCTTCTTTGGCAATATAACGATGACAACTACCAGTCACCCCGTTGGCAGCGCCATGATGAACTATTTGAGGATAGGTGGTTTCCATATCCTTGGTAGGATTCATAATCACTCCTTGACTACTGATCAGCTTCCTTAAACTGACATGGCGAGTTACTGGAAATAATCAAACTTTAAAAAACTCCCTGTACCATGTCACAAAATTATCAATACCCTGTTGTACTGGCGTAGCAGGCTGATAGTCCAGATCCTCCACCAGATCACTCACATCGGCATAAGTGGCGGGCACATCGCCCGCTTGCAAAGGCAACATGATTTTTTCAATTGGGGTGCCCAGCGCTTTTTCTATCGCTTCAATAAAATCCATCAGCTTCACGGGATTGTTGTTGCCAATATTGTAAATCTTGTACGGCGCGGATGAACTACCGGGGTCAGGATCGGCACCCTGCCATGTCGCATTCGCCTTCGCCGGGTTGTCGATCACCCGCACTACTCCTTCCACTATGTCATCGATATACGTGAAATCGCGCTGCATATCGCCATTGTTGAAAACCTTGATTGGTTCGCCAGCCAACGCCGCTTTGGTGAACAGGAACAAAGCCATATCCGGCCTGCCCCATGGGCCATACACGGTGAAGAAACGCAAACCGGTCGTGCGCAGGCCAAACAGATGGGAATATGTATGCGCCATCAATTCATTGGATTTCTTGCTGGCTGCGTACAGACTGATCGGGTGATCTACATTATCGGATGTAGAAAACGGCAGCGCTTCATTCAATCCATATACGGAGGAACTGGATGCGTAACACAGATTCTCGACGCCATGATGTCGGCAGGCTTCCAAAATATTCAGGAAACCAATGATATTCGCATCAATATATGCGCGGGGGTTCTCCAGCGAATAACGCACCCCGGCTTGTGCGGCCAGATTGCAAACCGCATCAAACTTCTCTGCGGCGAACAAGGCGTTCAACGCGGCACTGTCCTCCAGTTTCATTTGCACAAAACGGTAGTTTGGCTGAGTGGTAGAGGTGGTTATCTTGTTATAAGCGATATTGGCTTGCTCGATACCGGCGCGCTGCAGGCGTCCGTATTTCACAGAAATATCGTAGTAGTCGTTGATACTGTCCAGGCCAACGACTTCATCGCCCCGCGCCAGCAAGCGCAACGCCAGATGAGAACCAATGAAGCCTGCGGTTCCAGTCAACAATATTTTCATAGCTTTTTGCCAGACACCATCATGTGTGGGGAATCCATTAGCACGACTGCTACTATATCAGACACTGCGCGCTTTAAAACCTTGTAGACGATTGACCTTGAAGACGATAGACCAGCGGGTGATAATCGCCAACAGTTATTAAACCCTAACAATGTGACAACAAAATGCGCGATTGGGTAAACGAAGCAGTCAAGAAGATCGAAGCGGACTTCCAGCGTTCAGCCGATACGCACCTGATCAAACTGCCGCTGGCCTGTTACCCCGGAGTGGATATCTACCTGAAGGATGAGAGCACCCACCCCACCGGCAGCCTGAAACATCGCCTGGCCCGCTCCCTGTTCCTGTACAGTCTGTGCAACGGGCATATCAAGCAGGACACTCCTATCATTGAAGCTTCGTCCGGCTCCACCGCAGTATCGGAAGCCTATTTCGCCCGGCTGCTGGGCTTACCATTCATTGCTGTGATGCCAGCGAGCACAGCTGCAGGCAAGATTAAGCTGGTGGAATTCTACGGTGGCAGCTGCCATTTCGTAGAGCACGGCAGTCAGATATACGCGGAAGCAGAACGTTTGGCCAAAGAGATGAACGGTCATTTTATGGATCAATTCACTTACGCTGAACGCGCCACCGATTGGCGCGGCAACAACAATATTGCCGACAGTACTTTTAAACAGATGGAACAGGAACGTTTCCCTTTACCGCGCTATCTCGTGATGAGCACCGGCACCGGCGGCACATCAGCAACACTGGGGCGTTATATTCGTTATCGGCAATACAGTACAGAGCTCGTGGTGGTAGACCCGGAAAACTCGGTGTTTTACGACAGCTACACCACGGGCGCCAGAGATGTCACTTTAAACACCAGCAGCCGCATCGAAGGCATCGGCCGCCCACGTGTGGAGCCATCTTTTATTCCCAGCATCATTGACCGCATGATCAAAGTACCGGATGCAGCGTCGATGGCAGCCCTACGTTGGTTGGAGAAACTGATTGGACGCAAAGCAGGCGGTTCCACCGGAACCAATTTGTGGGGAGCTTTAATGCTGGCAACAGAAATGCATGAGCAGCGGGAGGAAGGCTCGATTGTGACCGTTTTGTGTGACACTGGGGACCGATATCTGCATACTTACCATAACCAAGCGTGGGTGGCGGAAAATATTGGTGATTTGTCGTATTGTGAGCAGCAACTTCCTACTTTGTAGACTAGTTACAGACGCAATGTTAATGTCGCGCTGCGCATTCTCGATTACTTTAGCAGCTTGCGCAATGCGGATGCTGGGCGCCATATGTGTTCCGGCGGTGATAATGCTGGCATAAAGTGCGTTTACTCTTTCAGCAATTTCCGGAGTAGAGCCAGAAGTAACTTTTTTTTCGGAAGCCCCAATAACTCATCCAAACCCACAGATTCTCACTAAGCGTGCGGGCGCTTGCGGAGATACAGCAAAGCCATCCCCACCCCCAGAATCACTCCAACTCCATCCGCCAGCAAATCCCCTAAGGTTGCACTTCGCCCTGGCACATAACGCTGAATCAATTCGGTTAGTGCAGCAAACAGGATGAGCACTACGCAAACAGACCACCAGCGTTCTCTCAAGATATGCCAGCCGCGTACAAAAAAAGCCGCGCATATGGCAAACAATGCAGTATGGATTAGTTTATCGATCGGAAAATTTGACGGAACCTGTTCAGGTGCAACCCATGGCCACCAAAGTTGAAACCAGGACTGCAAAGCCGCGATCCAGTGACCAGGAAATGAAAGTATCAAAAGGATGAATACGAGAGTTGCCAGGGCCAACTGACGGTATATACGGGTACGGCCAATTTGACCTGTCAAAATGGCGTCTTTTTCACCTTCTGGCAGATTTTCTGCTGAAGCATTGCCCATAATCACAACTTTCTGCCAGGGTTTATAAAGTAGCATCGGGGTTATCAGCTTGGAAAAACGTTGCTGCAGGGATGGTACGAGTCTCGAACACACTATCGGGTTAGCACTGTGCAGGCAATAGTCAATGCGATTATCTTGTGCAAGAAGTTGCAGTGCTCCGGCTCCTATACTTCCGCCTTTTCCTGAACTGCAGCTCCTTTGTCACATAACAGTAATATCTCTACGGTTACAATCATGACGAATTTTTGACAGCAGCTAGACGCCTGATGCGCCTTGCATGCCTCAAGTGTGGTCTTGGAAACCTGACCATGAAGGCCTAACCTTCAAGAGAGCACTAAAATGAAGATTACGATTTTTGGCACCGGTTATGTGGGTCTTGTAACCGGCGCCTGCCTGGCCGATGCCGGCCATGAAGTGCTGTGTATGGATGTGGATGCTCAAAAAGTGAGCGATCTAAAGAAAGGCATCCTACCCATCTATGAATCTGGACTGGAATCGCTGGTTGTTGAAAACTCCAAGCAAGGCACCCTGCACTTCACGTCTGACGCAGAACAAGCTGTGATTTTCGCCGACATCATCTTCATAGCCGTAGGGACGCCCCCCGACGAGGATGGATCGGCCGACCTGAAGTATGTGCTGGCCGTAGCGACAACTATTGGCCAGTTGATGCAGACCAACAAGACCGTGGTCACTAAATCAACTGTTCCTGTTGGTACATCCGATAAAGTACGTGCTGCTGTGCAGCAGGCTTTGACTGCCCGCGATGCGAAGTTGCAGGTACAGATAGCCTCTAACCCGGAGTTTCTCAAGGAAGGCGCCGCGGTGCCGGATTTCATGAAACCCGACCGCATTGTGGTTGGCACGGATTCCGAACCGGTGCGCAAACTGATGCTGGAACTATACGCCCCCTTCAATCGCAACTCCGATCGCATGATCTTCATGGATATCCGCTCCGCTGAGCTCACTAAGTACGCGGCCAATGCCATGCTGGCCACTAAGATCAGCTTCATGAACGAGATTGCCAACCTGGCTGAGATGCTGGGCGCCGATATCGAACATGTGCGCCACGGCATTGGCTCGGATCCACGCATTGGTTACCAGTTCATCTACCCCGGCATTGGTTATGGCGGTTCGTGTTTTCCCAAGGATGTGCAGGCACTGTGCCGCACTGGCTTACAACATGGCCGCGACATGCAGATTCTGAAAGCGGTGGAAGCAGTAAACCAGGCGCAGAAACTGCGGTTGGTGGAGTTGATTCAACACCATTACGGGCTTAGCGTGCTGGCTGGAAAAACTTTTGCGATGTGGGGCCTGGCATTCAAGCCGCGCACTGACGATATGCGCGAGGCACCCAGCCGCTTGGTATTGGAAGCACTGTGGCAGGCCGGCGCACGCATTCAGGCTTACGACCCGGAGGCGATGACTGAAGTGGAACGCATATACGGCCAACGCGAGGACCTAAGCTTGGTCGGCACCCGCGACGCCGCGTTAAATGGAGCTGATGCGCTGATTATTTGTACCGAATGGCAGATATTCCGCGCCGCCAACTTCGCCTATCTGACGCAGCAACTGCGCGACAAAGTGATCTTCGATGGCCGTAATTTGTATGACCCAGCCACGGTGAGCGCGCAGGGGCTGACGTATTATGCGATTGGGCGCGGGGCTTCGGTGCGGTGACTTTTGTGATTTGGGTTATAGCAAGGTAGCAGCAATACCCAGAGAGCTCGCTGCGCGAATTAATAACTTATCTAAAGAGACAATGCGAAAGCCATGGTTTGCGGAGACAGCCAAGTGCAGTGCATCTCCAGCGCGCAGGTTAAGTAAATGTTGATCTGCGAAGCGAGCAGCTGTGAGGAAATCCTGACGAGTCAACGACAACACTTTAAAAGAAAGTTCCACGGTAGAAGTAAAGAGAGCCAGCGCATCAGCGCGTTGTTCAAGAGATATTTGCGCTGTTCGCACCTTTATCGCCAGCGCTGACGAGATCTCGGTCATCACCCAGTCACTGATCCACATATCTTCTACTGGTTGATTGGCCAGCCATTCTTGAATTTCCACAGTGCGCAATTCATTGGTCAATGCAGCTACTAAAAGACTGGTATCCAAATAAAGCACTAGTAACGTCCATCCTCACGCAAGCGTCGCACTAAGCTTGCCGCATCTTCTTGTTGTAATGGCATGCTGTCTGTAAGTCTGCGGAATGTTTTCAGATCCAGCGGTTTACGTACTTTCTCTGGTTGCGAAATGCGCGCCACTGGCTTGCCGTGTTTAGTGATGACAATGGTTCCACCCTGTGCGGCAATATCTGTCAATTTACTCAGGTTAGCTTTCGCATCTGCCAAGGTAACTGTTTTGTCAGTCATACCCCCTCCAATCAGACCAATTATTTAGTCACATTATAGTCCAAGATTAGAAAAGTGCCATTCTTCAATGCCAGAAAAAGCAAATAACGTAGAACATTGGATTTCTTACGACCCCCATATATTGTTGTATACTCCGCTTCCCGAGCACATTCAGATTGCACGTTGAACGCATCATTTGCACGCATTAACAGAACAACCCAGGAGACTCCATGTCCACCAGACTTACCGCCGGCGCGCGCTTTCGTAAAGCCCTTCGCACGCATAAACCCCTGCCAGTTGTCGGCACCATCAACGCTTATACCGCCATGCTGGCCGAGCAGGCCGGGCACCACGCTATTTACTTGTCTGGCGCGGGCGTGGCAAATGCCTCTTATGGCTTGCCGGATCTGGGTATCACCAGCTTAAATGATGTGATCATCGACGTAGAGCGCATCACCGGTGCCAGCGACCTGCCGTTGCTGGTGGACATTGATACCGGCTGGGGCGGCGCGTTCAATATTGCCCGCACTATTCAATTGATGGAACGTGCTGGTGCAGCGGCTGTGCATATTGAGGATCAGGTATCACAGAAGCGCTGCGGACATCGCCCCAACAAGGCCATCGTGAGCAAAGCCGAGATGGTGGACCGCGTGAAAGCCGCCGTGGATGCCCGTATTGATGAAGATTTCGTGATCATGGCCCGCACCGATGCGCTGGCTGTGGAAGGTATGGAATCTGCCATTGACCGCGCCATTGCCTGCGTGGAAGCCGGCGCCGACGCGATATTCCCGGAAGCCATGCTGACGCTGGAAGACTATAAGAAGTTCACCACTGCCGTGCATGTGCCGGTGCTTGCGAATATCACCGAGTTTGGTGCCACACCATTGTTCAGCCAGGAAGAGCTGGGTTCAGTAGGCATAGCGATGGTGTTGTACCCGTTGAGTGCGTTCCGCGCCATGAGCAAAGCCGCCACGCAGGTGTACACCAGTATTCTGCAAAATGGCCACCAAAATGCGGTGCTTGATGCGATGCAGACGCGCAAAGAATTATATGAGGTGCTGGGTTACCACGCCTATGAAGAGAAGCTGGATGCGTTGTTCAAGGACGCCAAATAAAAGAGAGGGTTTATGAGCACAGCAAAGAAATTGACTGGCGCGGGATTGCGCGGCCAGGTAGCGGGCGAAACGGCCCTGTGTACAGTCGGCAAGACCGGCTCCGGACTCACCTATCGCGGCTATGACATCAGCGTATTGGCCGAGAAAGCCCGCTTCGAGGAAGTCGCCTTTCTGCTGCTGCGCGGCCACCTGCCGACACAAAGCGAGCTTGATCATTATGTGAGTAAACTCAAATCCTTACGCGTACTACCTAAAGCGTTGAAAGAGGTATTGGAGCGCATTCCTGCGGACGCTCACCCAATGGATGTGATGCGTACCGGCTGCTCCATGCTTGGCAATCTGGAGACAGAAACCAGCTTCGCGCAACAGGACAATACAATTGATCGTCTGCTGGCCACCCTGCCCTCTATCATCTGTTATTGGTACCGCTTCTCAAACGATGGTGTGCGCATTGACACCGACACCGACGACGACTCCATCGGCGCGCATTTCCTGCACATGCTCAGCGGCAAGACACCTGACCCGTTGTTCACTCAAGTGATGAATGTGTCCCTGATTCTGTACGCCGAACACGAATTCAACGCCTCCACCTTCACTGCCCGCGTGTGCGCCTCTACCCTGTCCGACATGCATTCCTGCGTAACTGCGGCCATCGGCTCGTTGCGCGGCCCTCTGCATGGCGGCGCTAACGAAGCGGCCATGGAGATGATCGAGAAATGGCATAGCGCCGAGGAAGCCGAGCGAGAGATCATGGGCATGCTGGAGCGCAAAGAGAAGATCATGGGCTTTGGCCACGCTATTTATAGCGAATCAGACCCGCGCAACGCCATCATCAAGCAATGGGCCGAGAAACTGGCCGCCAAAGTTGGCGACAATGTGTTGTACCCGGTCTCTGTACGCTGCGAAGAGGTGATGTGGCGCGAGAAGAAACTATTCTGCAACGCGGATTTCTTCCATGCTTCCGCTTATCATTTTTTGGGAATTCCAACTAAACTGTTCACGCCGATATTTGTAATGTCACGTGTTACGGGTTGGGCGGCGCATGTGAAGGAGCAGCGGGCGAATAATCGGATTATTCGGCCGAGTGCGGATTATACGGGGCCGGCTACGGCAGATTGGGTGGATATTGGGAAAAGAGGTTAACGTTGAAGAGCCCGTCGGGGTAAACCCGCCGTGGTTAAACCTCTTCGAGGTTTAAGGCAATATTAATTAGCATTGGAGATTGCTCATGGAAAAAAATAAAAACAAGCGCTTCAGATTTTTTGCCGCCGCGTCGCTTTCTGTTGGGGTGGCTGTGGCTATGTTTGGGTATGTGAATGCTCAGGCGCCGGGGGCTGCGCCTGGGAATGTGGAGACTGACACCCATCGGTTTCAGTTGATTACGGATGGTGTTTATCACTTCATGGGCACCGGTTCTGTGAACACGATGAGTAACGGCATGTTGGTTGTTGGTGAGAATGATTTGCTCGTTGTGGATTCTCATGTCACGCCAAATGCCGCGCGTCATTTACTGGAATCCATCAAGGCCGTAAGCAATAAACCAGTGCGATATCTGGTGAACACGCATTACCATTTCGATCACGCGCACGGTAACCAGGTGTTCCCTTCTGATGTGGAAATTATTGGTCACACGTATACGCGTGAGAAACTCAGCGGCGCGTTGGGTAATGTGTTGGAAGAATCTACGTTTGCGAGTTTCACTGCCGGTGTTCCTGCTCAGATCGACAATCTGCTAACGCAGATCAGCGAGGCGACAGATGCCACACGTCGCGCTGCATTACAGGCGCAATTGAGCACTGCAATGGCGCACCAGACTTCCTTGGCAGAAACTGCCCCTACTGCACCGAACATCACCATAGAAAGTGAGCTGACCCTTTATCAGACCATCATGCAGGGCAGCCGCGAAATTCAGATACTGCACATGGGTCGTGGACATACGGCTGGCGATGTCGTGGTATTTCTGCCACAGGAGCGCATCGTATTTACCGGCGACTTGATGCTACCTGGACTTGCGTATATGGGCGATGCATACGCAGCGGACTGGCCCGCTACTCTGGAAGAATTGAAGACGCTGGATTTCGACACAATTCTGCCGGGCCACGGTGGCCCGATTGAAGGCAAAGAAATGATTGATCATTTCCAGGCGTATCTGCGCGATCTATGGGAAAAGACTGGCTACATGAAACGGCAGGGTTTAACGGTGGAAGAGACAGCTGCTACCATCGACATGACCAACCACAGCGCCAATTACGCGCAAATACGCGGACCTGGCGCGGATATCCGCGCGATTCGGCGTATGTATGAGTTGTTGGATTGATTGCATCGTCTAACTGCCAAATGCCTGGCGGTTAGACGATCTTACAATGAGCCTTTAAGAACTCCGGCGCCAAATCAGCGCCGTTATGCCAGACAACGGTTTCCAGTTCTGGGTCCTGTTGATGACATTTATACTCCTTGACAGCACCTTTTAACAGGTGCTATTAATTGCACCCGAAACCAAGGAGTATATTCATGCAAACCAAGTTCTCTGAAGATGTGGTTCCACTTTCCGACCTGAAAATCAATCCAGGCAAAGTCATTCTTCGGACAAATAACACCCACCGACCTATACTGCTTACTAGCAGAGGCCGCGGGGTAGCTGTTGTGCAAAGCCTGGATGACTATGAAAAGACAGCGGAGCAACTGCGATTCATAAAAGCAGTAGCTCAAGGATTGGCAGATGTTCGTGAAGGACACACCGTAACCCTGGATAAAGCCAAGGAAATTCTGGGTATTAATTAAATGGAACTGAAGTTTGCACGGTCTGCAGTGGATGATCTTCAAAATCTACAGTGCTACTTTCTAGATCAGGGTGTGCCAGAGATTGGAAAGCGCTTTGTAGAAGATATTGTCGACTCTGTGGAGCGACTTCTTGATCATCCAGATTCAGGCAGGAAAGTGCCAGAATTCGATCAGGATCAGATTAGGGAAATCATATTTCCGCCATATCGAGTCGTGTACCTTAGGGAATCCTCATCAATAAACATCATTCGAGTTTGGCGCGAAGAACGAGAGCTTATACTTCCTGAACAAGAAGCTTAACCAGAAAGCATCCGCGCTCGAAACGAGCGGCCCTTCAATTTGCCTTCATTGAGCTTTTGCAGGGCCGTTTTGCTTACCGCGTGAGTCACCGCCACGAACGCCCAGTTATCCGTCATCACAATCTTCCCAACTTCATCACCACGAATATCATCGCCAGCAGTCAACGCACCGACAATATCACCTGGGCGAATCTTCTGTTTCTTGCCGCCATCAATCTGCAATGTCACCATCGCGGGGTAATTCGGTTTCTTGTCCAACAGATTCATCGGCGGCCACGGCGTCGTGTTTTTCAGCGCTTCGTCCTCCAACTCCATCTTGTCCAGTTTGTGACTTTCCCTTTCTTCGAATAACGAACACGCTAATCCTGAACTGCCTGCCCTTCCCGTGCGACCAATCCTGTGCAGATGCGTTTCCGCATCACGTGCCAGGTGATAGTTGATAACCGCATCTAACGCATCGATATCCAGACCACGTGCCGCCACATCGGTCGCCACTAAAATGGACACACTGTTGTTGGTGAAACGTATTAACGTTTGATCGCGATCTTTCTGTTCCATATCGCCGTGCAATGCCAGCGCACTGAAATTGTATTGCTGCAATTGTTGCGTTACATCATCCACATCGCGTTTCGTGCTGCAGAACACCAGTGTGGAGACCGGCCTGTGCTGTTGCAGTATCAAACGCAAAACCAGCATGCGTTCTTTGTCGCTGCCAACTTTATAAAAGTGCTGACTGATGCTGCTGTTGTCATGTGTCTCTTTTACCGTAACGCGCACTGGATCTAGCATGAATTTTTTCGCGATGTTCTGAATCTGTTCTGGAAACGTGGCACTGAATAATAAAGTCTGCCGCTGCTCTGGAATCTGCGCGATGATATTTTCCAGTGATTCCTGAAAACCCATTTCCAACATACGGTCGGCTTCATCCAATACCAGCGTGTTCACATCTTCCAGTTTCAACGTGCCTTTGCGCAGATGGTCCTCAATGCGACCCGGTGTTCCCACTACGATATGCGCACCATGTTCCAATGATCCAATTTGTGGGCCAAGCGGCACACCCCCGCACAAAGTAAGCACTTTGACATTGTGCATTGCGCGGCTGAGCTTGCGGATTTCTCCTGCGACCTGATCCGCCAGCTCGCGAGTAGGACACAGCACCAGCGCCTGAATGCGAAAGCGTTTTACTTCCAGCTTATTGAGCAAACCCAGTCCAAACGCCGCGGTCTTGCCGGAGCCGGTTTTGCTCTGGCCAATCAAGTCCTTGCCCGCCAGGACTGCAGGCAAACTCTCCGCCTGAATGGCCGTCATGGTGTTGTAATTGAGGGATGCGAGATTGCTCAGCAAGGCTGGATGCAGCCCGAGCGCTGAAAATGAATGAACTTGCATGGAAATCGTGTCCTGTGAGTAACCGCGGGTGGCTTGCGGGTGCTATTATCACACGGAAACCGAAGTGACAGGCTTAAAGATCAACAACAAAAACGGAGAATGACAGATGTTGAAGAAATTGATGGTAACCGGCGCCCTGGTGCTGAGCAGTACACTACTGATAACCGCCAGCGCACAACAGACCCCGCCTACTCCCCAACAGATTGCTGAAGGTGCAGCCTCAACCCGCCAGGCAGTGTTCAAATTGTTGTCTTTCAACATGGGCCCAATCAGCGGCATGGCCCGCGGCACGGTGGAATATGATGCGGCGATTGCAGTACGCAACGCAGAGCGCATCGCAGCCCTGGCTGAAATGATCCCTGATGTATTCACCAACGATACCCGCGCCTACACACTGGAGACCGCAGCCCTGCCAGTCATCTGGGAGCAAAGAACCGAATTTCAGGAAAAAGCCGCGAACTTGATTGCAGCTGCATCAACCTTCGCCGATATCGCCCGTGCGGGAGATCAACGCGAAACCGCTGCCGCTGTGCGTGCCTTCGGTGCTACTTGTGGTAATTGTCACGAGACGTTTCGTTATAGTGAGGATTGAAAACATCAGCTAAATGGGCACTGTGCTTACGCGGTGCCTGATAGTTGGGGATTCAATTAATCTCAATACCAAGTTGACCAAATCGCATTGTTAGACCATATAAATAGCATTACTAGTGATGCTGCATTCGGCTGCTTGTGATAGTCAGGGCGCCTGAGTATACTCGTACGGCATTCCCGTACACATATTGGTGATCCAGATGGAAACAGTCAGCGTGAACAAGTTCAGAGACAACCTGAAACAGCTTGTAGAAAAAAGCCTTAGCAAACATGAACCACTCCGGGTATCCAGACGCTCGGGAGAGGATTTTGTGGTAATTGGTGCCGATGACTGGGAACGAGATCAGGAAACCTTATACATCCTGCAAAACAGCGAAATAATGCGGCAGATGGCAGAATCAATCGAGACTCATAATGCGCGTACGGGATATACGCCTACCAAAGAGCAAATGGATGAGATCACTGGTATTTGAGGGCAGGACCTGGGAGGCGTATGAAACCATGCGCCTGAAAGACAAGAAGTTGCACAAAGCTACTCAACAGATAATCAGAGAGCTCCTTCGGTGTGACAACCCCGCATTAGGTACAGGTAAACCCGAACGGCTGAAACATAATTTTTCTGGTTTTTGGTCCAGGCGAATTTCCCAGAAAGATCGGATTATTTATAAGTTTGATGACTCAACGATTTATTTATTTGCTCTAGGCGGACACTACGAAGGAACCTGACCCGAACCACCTTCTTCCGGAATTATTAGAGATCAATCAACCGCAAGACTCTTAAAGAACGCTGCCATCGCCTGCTGGTCTGCTTCAGTCAATTTACTGGTGTTGTGCTCAATCACCGGCTCCATCTTCCCACCAACAAATTCCTCGTCCGGCTTCATGCCCAGGAACAGGAAGAAGCTGAAATCATCCTCAGTCCAGTTTGCCAGCGCGTTGCCGTCTATAGCTTCAATCGTGCCGTCCTCAAATGGACCGCCGGCAAATTCCCTGCTCAGATTCATGATTCCAAGTGCATTTCTAGGCGTATGACACTCACCGCAATGCCCCAGATTGCGAACCAGGTATGCGCCGCGCTCCAACGTAGCCAAATCAGTATCGTTGCCGTCTGACACTGAAACTTCCTGCGCACTGCCCTGCAGAATATTCGCCATGACATTCCAACCGGGCATCAGCCATTGCGATAGCCAGGGTGGCGTGTCATGTGCGGGAACTGTTTTGTTGACGGGTTCCTGAGCCATCAAATAAGCCGCGATATCCAATACATCCTCATCCGTTACGCCGGCATAGGAGCGATACGGGAACGCCGGGAAGTAAAAACCGCCGCCGGATTTACGCCCATGCTGCATGGCCAGCAGAAAATCCTCACCCGACCAGCCACCGATACCGGTTTCCATATCCGGCGTGATATTCGGTGCATAGAAGGTGCCGAACTCTGACTCCAATGCTAAACCGCCGCTCAGATCGCCATCATCGCTGATATGGCATGAAACACAGCCGCCAGCAGCCAGCAGGTATTCGCCCCGGGCTATGGATTCAGGGGATTGCGAGATGGGTTGGGAGTTAACAGTGGGCAGTGCATACAGCCAATAGACAAACAGCAAAACAGCAACGAACAGAACTACAGGAATAAGTCTGGATATCTTCACAACTGGTCGCTCCCTCTTATTTTGGGAGACATTGTACCGATAAATCCGGGTTAAAAAAGCAAGAGCAACGACTGCAAACTGTTGCTCTCGCCAAAACTGAACTACTTGAAGCGTACAGGTAGTTCAGCCTCGCCCATCATCCCTGACAGACTTATAAGCACCTTCCATGCGTTCACTATTATTTTTAGTCCAGCAGAAGGTCTCGCGCCAATAAATTGGATGCGATTCCTGCCGAAAAGTCTGTAAAAAGTCTGCGAAACTTTTCAAACCTGCTGCCATTTCAGCTAAGATAACGCTCTTTTTTACCCGCTACCGAGAGCCAACTATGTCAGCCAATGTGGAAATGAACGAAAGACCAGCACCAGACCAGGAACTAGTGGATATTGCCCGCTATGTAACGGATTACGAGATCAATTCGGCAGAGGCCTACGATACTGCCCGTAACTGTTTGATGGACACATTGGGTTGTGGTCTGCTGGCGTTGCGTTTCCCCGAATGCACCAAATTGCTCGGCCCCTTGGTGGAAGGCACGATTGTCCCGAATGGCGCACGTGTTCCCGGCACACAGTTTCGTCTGGACCCGGTAAAAGCGGCGTGGGATATCGGCTGCATCATCCGCTGGCTGGACTACAACGACACGTGGCTGGCCGCCGAATGGGGCCACCCTTCCGATAACCTGGGCGCAATTCTGGCTCTGGCAGACTACATCTCTCAACGCAACGTCGCCGCGGGTAAAGCGCCTTTGCTGATGCGCGACGTATTGACTGCGATGATCAAGGCACACGAGATTCAGGGCGTGATCGCGCTGGAGAACAGCTTCAACCGCGTCGGCCTGTGCCACGTATTGCTGGTGCGTATCGCATCTACTGCAGTCGCTACCAAAATGATGGGCGGCTCTGAGTCACAGGTTATCGACGCGCTGTCACAAGCCTGGCTGGACGGCTCCAGCCTGCGCACCTATCGCCACTCGCCGAATGCCGGCCCAAGAAAGTCGTGGGCTGCCGGTGATGCCACTTCCCGCGCCGTACGCCTGGCTGACCTGACCATGCGCGGGGAGATTGGCTACCCCAGCGTGTTAAGCGTACCGAAATGGGGCTTCTACGATGTGCAGTTCAAGGGCAAGAAGCTGGCGTTCACCCGCGAGTACGGCAGTTATGTGATGGAGCAAATCCTGTTCAAGATCTCCTTTCCCGCTGAGTTCCATTCGCAGACTGCCGCTGAAGCCGCCGTCAAATTGCATCCGCTGGTCAAAGACCGTCTGAATGATATAGACAAGATTGTGATTCATACGCACGAATCCGCCATCCGCATCATCAGCAAATCCGGCCCACTCAACAACCCGGCAGACCGCGACCACTGTCTGCAGTACATGACGGCCGTACCTTTGGCGTTCGGCAACCTGGTAGCGGAAGACTACGAGGACGCATTCCACAAGGCGAATCCAATTATCGATGAGTTGCGCAACAAGATGGAGATCATCGAGGAGCCGCGTTACACGAAGGAGTATCTGGAAGCGGATAAGCGCTCTATCGCAAACGCGCTGCAGATTTTCTTCAAGGACGGCACGGCAACCGAAAAAGTGGAAGTCGAGTACCCGGTCGGCCACCGCCGCCGTCGTAAGGAAGGCATCCCACTGCTGGAACAAAAGTTCCGCAGCAACCTGGCCACCCGCTTCCCCGCCGCACGCGTCGAAAAGATCTTCGCACTCTGCAAGGACCAGAAGGCGCTGGAGGCTACGCCAGTGCACGAATTCATGGACATGTTGGTGATCTAACGCTCCGTCGCTTCCTGGGAAGTACTCCGTAGGGCGAGCGGCGATGAGGGTATTCCCCCGCAGGACACGCCGTAAACCCATCCCTGGGGGCTCGTCTCGCACCGTCCAGGTGCTCCACGGTCCTGCGGGGGAACACCCTCACCACCGCTCTGGCTTCGGTGCGTAATTCTTGAAAGCGCGGGGTTTAGATTCGGAGTGTTCGCGAGAACTTCGCACACTGGAAGAGCATCGTGCCGCCCCCTCCGACTCAGGACCGTGGAGCGCCCGGATGGCGCGAGACGAGCCCCCAGGGATGGGTTCACGGCGTGTCCTGAGGCGGAGGGGGCGGCGCGAGGCTCGGGCTACGGAGTGCTGCGGTTTTAAACGCTACGAAGCGATCAATCCAGAATGTGCACAAACAGCCCGCTCTTGAGCTTGGGCTCGAACCATGTGGACTTGGGTGGCATAACTTCGCCGGCGTCGGCGACGGTCATCAGGCTTATGATTGAGGTTGGGTACAGCGCGAACGCCAACTGCCAATCGCCGGAGTCCACGCGCTGCTCCAACTCCTTCAGCCCGCGAATACCACCCACGAAATCGATACGCTTATCCGTGCGCTGATCCACGATAGCCAACATGCGCGACAACAGATTATTCTGCAGCACTGCTACATCCAGACTGTTCACCGGATCATCCTTTGGCCAAGTGCCATCGATGGACTCCAACGTGTACCACTTGCCGCCCAGATACATACCGAATTGCTTCTCCGCCATTGGCTTCGCCGTCTGCGAGTTCAAACTCTCCTTCACATTGAAGAAGCCCTGAATCTTCGCCAGGAAGTCATCTTCGCTCAGACCATTCAGATCCTTCACGATGCGGTTGTAGTCCAGAATCTGCATCTGGTTATCGGGGAATATCACAGAGGAGAACCAATTATAGGATTCTTCACCCGTATGCTTCGGATTCGCTTTACGGCGCATGTCGCGTACGCGCGCTGCTGCAGCTGAACGGTGGTGACCATCGGCCACATACAAGCAATCCACTCGATCGAACTCCTGCTGCAACTTGCAGACCACTGAATCCTCCGTGATGACCCACAGGATGTGGTGATTGCCATCATCGGATTTGAAATCATATTCAGGCAAACCTCGACAGACTTGCTCGATGATGGTGTCAATGGCAGGTTTGGCGCGATAGGTCAGGAATACAGGGCCAACCTGCGCGTTCAACGTGCTGATGTGATTGACGCGATCATCCTCTTTCACAGGGCGCGTGAATTCATGCTTCTTGATCAGATTGGCCTCATAGGCGTCAACTGAAGCCGCTGCGACCAGACCCGTTTGTTGATGCGCCCCCATGATCTGGCGGTACACATAATAAGTCGCCTTGTCATCGCGCTTCATGATGCCCTTGTCGATAAACGACTGCAGCATCTCGGCGCCTTTCTCATACACTTCCGGTTTATAGGCGTCCACAAACGGCAGGAAATTGATCTCCGGCTTGTTGATGCGCAGAAAACTGTACGCATTGTCCTTTGCCATATAAAACGCTTCGCGACGATCCAGCACGTCATAGGGTGGCGCAGCCACTTTTTGGGCAAGCTGTTTCGTGGGACGCAGAGCATTGAATGGGCGGATCAGTTTCATGGATTAACCTTTTAAGATTGCGGTTGAAAATTCGTATGAGATTCGTTGCAGTGTTTCATGATTTCAGCACAACTTTCGAGCCGGCATTATAACAGCTCACTTGCGGAAAAAGGTGAAAACGGCATCCCAATCTGTGGGGGGTGGTGACTTCAGATACTGCTCGATGCGGTTGATGTACACGCCGTAAATGGAATCAGCATAAGTTTCGCTGCCGCACAGGCGCAGATTCAACGCACTGAATGCGGTTAACGCATCTTGCCATTGCTGCTGTCTGTAGAGTTTCACAGCATTTTCGAATGCTTTGATGTCGGACTGTTCTTGCATCGAAAGTTCTTCGGCAGTACCCATCAGTTCGAAAATTCGCACCGGTTCGTTCTTGCCTTTTACTCTCACTTTATCCAGTTCGCGGTAAACAAAAGATGGCGCGGCACTGCGCGTACTTTCACTGACAACATTGGCCACGTGATACATGCGCGTGAGACCTTCCAAGCGTGCAGCCAAATTCACCGCGTCGCCAATAACGGTGTAATTCATGCGATTGCTCGAACCCAGATTCCCGGCCACCACCAATCCGGTGTGCACGCCGATGCCGGCGTCGATTCCGGTAAGCCCCAGATCATGATTGATCTTGTTCAGGCTGGCCATGGCTTTCTGCACAGCGAGTGTGGTGCGAATGGCATTGTCGGCATCCTGACCCCTGCTGATGGGTGCGCCGAATAAAGCCATTACCGAGTCGCCGGTAAATTTATCGACTACGCCGCTATGGTCTTCAATAGCCTGGGTAATTTTACTGAGATAGGAATTTAATAATGTCAGTACTTCCGAAGGTTGCCGTGTCTCACACAGAGCAGTAAAACCTTTGATGTCTGCAAACAGGATAGTGATGACTTTTTCCTCGCCGCCCAATTCGATATTCTTGCTCAAAAGTTCTTCTGCAATCTCTGGCGATACCACCTTTCCCAGCAGGTCACGAACCTTTTCCTTTTCTGCCAGACCTCGCGCCATGTTATTCACCGAGCCAGCCAGTTGGGCTATTTCGTCGCGGCCGCGCACCTGGACTACTTGATCATAGTCACCCTGCTCTATCAGGTTCACGCGCTGTACAAGGTTCAGTATCGGTTCTGTGACTGAGCGTGCCAAGAGTACCACCACGCCAAGACTGGCGGCGATAACTACCAGGTAGAATTGCAACAGGCGACGTTGGAGTTCTATCAGGTTCTCTTCGTTTTCTCGGTACGATTTTTGAATAACGGCCACTATTTGTAAATCGTCACCAGGCTGACCATATAATTGCCGCACCAGCGTGCCGTATTCACCTTCCAGCATGCCGATGCGTTGGGTTCGATTGGTAAAATCGGTGGCTGTTGATTCTGATATTGTGGCATTCGGCAATTGCAGTTGGTTCAGCAACATATACTGGTCAACATCTGTCAATGTTGAGGCGACTATTTCCCGTGCTTCCCTTTGTCTGCCATCTGGCGCTATGCGCGGAGCACCTGTAGTGATTCGCACAATTGAAACATCAGAAACGATGCTTTGCTTAACAGTTTCTGCGAACTGATTGTCCAACGGAAAACCACCAAAAATCCACGCAACAGGTGTCGGCAGGAACAATGGAATGACAGTCATCTGATAGGGAATATCATCTACAGTGATAATTGCGTCGGCAATTCCTTCTGTGCTGTTGGCGGCCGCCTCCATTAACTCCAGCCATTCACCCTGTAAGTTGTCAAACCCCTGAATCGCGGTGTCTATAATGACGGTGCCATCCATTTCCGTGATCAGCATCATGTCGGCGGCGCCAAGTGATCGCATCAGCAGATTGTCGGCGGCATCGATTATAGTATAGGGGTCACCTGTCCCAAATGCATTGCGAAATCCCCAATCACGCGTCAGAGTACTGGTAATGGTGAGCAAGGTGTTCTTGTGTTCCTCCCTGCTGAAATCGAATACATCCGCCCCCAGGTCCAGGTAGCTGTTTATTGTCTCTTCGGTATAATCGTTGTTCTGAATATTTACGAACAGATAGATACCGAGCAGCACGGGGATCAATAATGCCAACAGGAAAACCAGCAGTCGGGTACGGAAGCTTTTGAAATCGAGCCTGTGAAGGATTTTGCTCAAGCCAGACCTCTAGCGGTATCTGGATCGGCTGGGGCCTGGCGCACGTCGCAGGCGATTGTCGCGATTCAAAGTCAATGCGACGCGCAGTTGCGAAGCTGTGCCATCGGTAATTGTTACTTCATGAAGCAGAGCGGGATCATCAGCCGAGGCGCGCGGGTGCCACAGTTTGACAGCGTAAGTGCCGGCGGGTATTTCACTAACGCTTAGCGTGCCAGTTGCATCAGTCACGGCGGCAAAATCGGTTTCCGCAACATAGATATGTGCCAGCATCCAGTCGTGAATGTTACAACCGAGTTCGACAACTCCCGGCAATTCGAATTTTTCCTGATAATTGATATTGCGGCCGCTGCCATAAAGAGGCAGCTCGAACACTTTAGCTTCGGAAAAAGAATAGACATGATGCAGGATATCATCGCTGTTCGGAAATCTGACCAGACTGTCAGTGGTAATAACAGTGACACTGGCAACAAATTCCTTTTCCTGTTGGTCTACCTCACTTTCGAGTGGCGTGACATACTGAGCGCGCAGATTTTGCGGCAGCACTACTTCCATCACAACATCAGCCAATGGTACACCGGCATCCGCATCGATAACCTGCAGACGCAACTCACCTGCCTGCCCGTTTGCGGCCAGCAGAATGGTGCCTGCCATCAGTAAAGCTTTGATTCGTACTCTGAACTTCATAATCGTGTCCTTTAATTCTTCGGCGCTTTCAGTCTGTCTGCACGTTGGCATCAGCTACCAGGCGTGAGCGCGGCTGCTACCAAGCGTGCAACAGTTTAAGACTGATACGATCGTTTCTGTAATTTACGCCATTTCGCGCTTCAATTTGTTGACGGGCGTAACCAATACTGAATCCCGTGTCTCTGCCAACCGGAATACTCCAGTCCAGTGCTAACAGATGAGCGTCCGTCTTCAGACTGTAGGCAACCTGATTGCGTCCGGGCGGCGCCGGGACTGCTGGGTCAAGCGTCAATGCTTCGGATATCGCTAACAGACGTGGATTCGGTGCCAGTGCGCTGGATACGGTATTGCCATCAACTATGGTGTACGACAGGCTCAGCAGAGATTGATTGTAGAAGGCATATTCCAGAGACGCGAACGCGCTGCGCTGGGTGAAATCGTAGATATCGTTGACTGTGCTGTACGCACTGGCGTATTTGCTGCCATCATTGCGGCCGTCACTCTTCTCGAATACGAACCCTGCCATAGCGCTCCATGCAGGTGACAGGCGCTTGCTGTAGCTGAACTCCAATTCCGCCGTATCACGATCACGCGTTTTGCCAGTGCTGTTGTGATGTAAGATATTCAGGCTGACAAACGCACTGGGGGCATAGGCTCCCAAACCAAACTTCTGTTGATAACTGGCGCCCAAACCGAGAGCCTGCGCATTGAAACCATCTAGTTTATCGAAACGGCTGGCGCCCAGGGAGCCGAATACAGTGACGGAGCGCCCTGGTCGCAACTGATAAAAGCGGCCAGCCGTAATATCGACATCCAGACTGACATCGGCATAGCGATCGCTGCGCAGAAATCCGCGGCTAACGTTGTCATCTGAATGCACACCGGCGCTAAGTTCAAAAAAGCTGTCTGCGTGAACGACTGGCGTAGCAAAAACAGCGCCCAACAGCAATGAAATGCCCGTTGTAAGTATACTCCTAGTCCGCATGCCTGTTTTTTGCATGTGTCGCTTGGGTTCCGGCCTGATCAGAGCAGTTTTCACGTTACAAACCATTTACAGTACCCGAGTTGTATTTTCGGGAATTATACAGGCTTGCAGTGGTCTATCAACGCCAGAGTTTTATCATTTGTTCCATGCTAAAACCGCGCGAAAGAATAAAACGTTGTGCCTTTTGATGGGCCTTGCTGCCGCGCTGCGGCACGGCGCCAGCCAGTTTATTCTGCACGAGGGTTTGCAACATGATTTCCCAGTCCGGGTCGTCTTGTTGCAGATGCTTGCCGATGACTTCTGGGGCAACGCGGCAGTGTTTGAGGTAATGCTGAATATAAAGCGGGCCGTAGCCTCTCAACTTGCGATAACGGACATAAGCTTCTGCGAAACGGTCATCGCTGAGCAGCTTGTCTGCTGTCAGTTTATCGAGGATGGCATCGAGCAAGTCTGCTTGAGTTTCGGGGTATTTCTTTTGCAGTTTATTACGTAATTCAAAACGCGAATGCTCGCGCCGCGCCAGATAATCCATGGCTGAACGGCGCAAATTGGTAGCTTCATTCGGCGTTTTCATGCTGATGCCTTAAGCTGAAATCCAGAGCCCTGGACCAACAGCTACTCAGTTTCGCTGAACTCTTCTTCGCCATCAGCGCCAGCGCCAGCGCTGACCAGCAAATTACTGTCTTCGCCTAATAACTGATCGCGGATTTTACTTTCAAGTTCGTTTGCAAGGCCTTGGTTTTCTTCAAGATATGTTGCTACGTTTTTCTTGCCCTGACCGATTTTCTCGCCGTTGTAAGCATACCAGGCGCCTGACTTATCGATCAGATTCAACTTGACTCCCAGGTCGATAATCTCACCCATGCGGTAGATACCGGTGCCATACATGATCTGGAATTCTGTCTGCCGGAACGGTGGTGCCACCTTGTTCTTGACCACTTTCACACGGGTCTCGTTACCCACCACTTCGTCGCCTTCCTTGATGGAGCCGATGCGACGAATATCCAGACGCACAGAGGCGTAGAATTTCAGCGCATTACCGCCTGTGGTCGTCTCGGGCGAGCCGAACATGACGCCGATCTTCATACGGATCTGATTGATGAAAATCACCAGCGTATTCGAATTTTTGATGTTGCCTGTCATCTTGCGCAGTGCTTGCGACATCAGACGCGCCTGCAGACCCATGTGGCTGTCACCCATATCACCTTCGATCTCTGCCTTGGGAGTCAATGCAGCCACGGAATCGATAACGACCACATCGACAGCACCGGAGCGCACGATCATGTCGCAAATCTCCAGCGCCTGTTCGCCGGTATCAGGCTGGCTGACCAGCAGATTCTCAACATCCACGCCCAGATTGCCGGCATAAATAGGATCCAACGCATGCTCAGCGTCGATGAAGGCACAGGTACCCCCTTTCTTCTGACACTCGGCAATCACCTGTAGTGTCAGCGTGGTCTTGCCTGAGGATTCCGGCCCGTAGATTTCCACGATACGGCCTCTCGGCAATCCGCCAATGCCCAGCGCGATATCCAGCCCCAACGAGCCGGTAGAGATAGACGGGATCGCCTCCCTGCCCTTGTCGCCAAGGCGCATCATGGAACCTTTGCCAAACTGTCGCTCGATTTGCGACAACGCTGCAGATAGCGCTTTCTCTTTATTGCCGCCGTCCTTCATCATGTCTGGGTGTGCCATAGGAGTGTCCTTTTAGTCTGCTAAATTGATCTGCTGGTTGATCTGTTAAATGGGTTGTACAAATTTGGCGTCTTGCGATGGTTGAAGATTAAAACAAAGAATAACTGTATATTCAACCAGTATTTTGCAATCAGGCAGAATTTTTAACAGTTACGCAAAAACGCTGCCCTGCATTTAAGTATTGACCAACTTCAGCAATCCTTCCAATGCGGCTGTAACGCTGAGTTCGCGCACGGTTTCACGATCGCCGGAAAACTGGAAGCACTGGGCCCGGGATTCGATCTGCTCTTCTTCACTCCACCACGCCCACGCAATCCAGACCATACCAACAGGTTTGGCAGCACTACCACCATCCGGTCCGGCAATGCCGCTGGTGGATACGGCAAGCTGTGCATTAGCTTTCTGCAACGCACCGCAGGCCATGGCGGTAGCAGTTTCTTCGCTGACGGCACCGGGGGCGTCTTCACTGTTGAAGTTTTCATCAGGCACAGCGAGCAGTTGTTGCTTCGCGAGATTGGAGTAAGTAACAAACCCCATGCTGAACCACTGCGAACTGCCGGGAACAGCGGTAATCGCCTGGGCAATCCCGCCGCCGGTGCACGACTCAGCCGTGGTTACATGCCATTGCTTATCCAGCAGCACGTCGCCCAGTTTCTCGCTCAGGGTTCGGATTTCGGTTTGCACGGTTGGTGTTCTCGCTCGCGAATTTGGTGCTTTGAGTTTAGCTTAAAACTAGCTTCTACCGGTGTATAAATCACTCCGTAGTTCGTGCCGCGATGAGGGAGTGTCCTGAGGCGGAGGGGGCGGCACGAGGATCGAGCTACGAAGTGAGGTTTAAACCATACCTAAGGTTCGCAACATTGAGTCTCGCACCGTGACTACGACTTGGCGTAGAATTGTGCGTTCACGAGGAACGCCACACCAAGGACCTGACGCTTGAGCAACGACCAATCCCACACTCCCATGATTCAGCAGTTCCTGCGCATCAAGGCCGAGCATCCCAATGAACTGCTGTTTTACCGGATGGGCGACTTCTACGAACTGTTCTTTGCTGATGCTACATTGGCCGCCAACCTGCTTGATATTACGCTTACCGCCCGCGGCACCTCCGGTGGTAAACCCATTCCCATGTGCGGCATCCCCTACCATGCGGCAGACCGCTATCTTGCGCGATTGGTAGAAGCTGGCGTTTCCGTGGCTATCTGCGAGCAAATTGGTGACCCAGCCACTAGCAAAGGACCTGTGGAGCGCAAGGTTGTTCGTATTATTACACCTGGCACTATCAGTGATGAGGCACTACTGCCCGAGCGCGCTGACAGTGTGCTGTTGGCATTGACTGGTCAGGTTGATAAAACCACTGGCGAGGAGCGCTTCGGTCTTTCGTGGCTGGATATCAGTAGCGGTCGTTTTATGTTGTGCGAAGTGAATTCCTATCATGATCTGCTGGCCGAGATTGAACGCATCCGCCCTGCCGAGATGCTGTTGAATGAAACACTTGAACTGCGTGAGTTGGAAGCGCGGCCGGGTTCGCGGCGCCGACCTGTGTGGGAATTCGATAACGAAACCAGTACGCGGGCATTGAATCAACATTTCAAAACTCGCGATCTGGCGGGTTTTGGTTGTGAACATTTGCCATTAGCCTTGAATGCGGCCGGTTGTCTGCTTGCGTACGCGCAGGATACGCAGCGCTCGCAATTGCCGCATATTCAGAGCATGCAGGTGGAACAGCAATCCGACAGTTTGATTCTGGATGCGGCCAGCCGTCGCAATCTGGAACTTGACAGGAATTTGAGTGGCGGCAGCGATAACACATTGATGTCCGTGTTGGATAACACAGCTACTCCTATGGGTAGTCGACTGCTGCGCCGGTGGTTGCATCGGCCATTGCGTGATCTCAAGGTTCTGCAACTTCGTCAGCAAGCCGTGGCCACACTAATTGAGCAGTACCGTTTCGAAGTATTGTTTCCACTGCTGAAAAGCATTGGCGATATCGAACGCATTCTGGGTCGTGTGGCATTGCGCTCTGCCCGTCCGCGAGATCTGGCAAGATTGCGGGACGCGTTGACGGGATTACCAGAACTGCAGGCACAAATTGCAGGCTTTCTTGCGCAGACCGATTCCCCTCTTTTACAAACGCTGAGCACACATATAGGCAGCTACCCAGAGTTGGCGGCTCTGCTGCAAAAAGCAATCAATGAAAACCCACCGGTAGTTATCCGTGAAGGCGGCGTAATCGCCACTGGCTACGATGCCGAATTGGATGAGTTGCGCGCGCTGAGCTCCAATGCCGGACAGTTTCTGGTTGATCTTGAAGTGCAGGAAAAAAAGCGCACAGGCCTGAGTACTTTGAAGGTGGGCTATAACCGTGTGCATGGTTACTTTATTGAATTGAGTGCCGGGCAATCGGGTTCGGCACCGGCAGATTATATTCGTCGACAGACACTGAAGAATGCCGAGCGTTTCATCACGCCCGAGTTGAAAGTTTTTGAGGACAAGGTGCTCAGCGCCAACAGCAAATCGCTGAGCCGCGAAAAGGCGCTCTATGACGAATTGCTGGAGACCGTGGCGGAGGACTTATCCGCATTGCAGATAACTTCAGCAGCACTTTCGGAATTGGACGTGCTGGTCTGTTTTGCAGAGCGCGCGCTGAATCTGGACTGGAGCAAACCGGATCTGACTGATGAGACTGGCATTCGTATTGAGCAGGGTCGGCATCCGGTGGTTGAGCAGGTGTTGGAAGGCAACTTCGTCGCCAACGATGTGACATTGAATACTGCGACCCAGATGTTGATCATCACCGGCCCGAACATGGGCGGTAAGTCTACCTATATGCGTCAGACTGCATTGATCGTATTGCTGGCGTTCACGGGTAGTTATGTGCCGGCGCGGAAGGCCTGCATCGGCCCGGTAGACAGGATATTCACGCGTATTGGTTCTTCCGATGATCTGGCCGGGGGCCGCTCCACATTCATGGTGGAAATGACCGAGACAGCCAATATCCTGCACAATGCCACAGCCAGCAGCCTGGTGTTGATGGACGAAGTTGGGCGTGGCACCAGTACCTTTGATGGCCTGTCGCTTGCCTGGGCAAGTGCGGTGTATATCGCGGAGAAATTGCAGGCCTATACACTGTTCGCAACTCACTATTTTGAATTGACGGCTCTGCCGGATTCACACCGTAACATCGCTAACGTACATCTGGATGCTTCCGAGCATGGCGATGGCATCGTGTTCCTGCATACCGTGAAACCCGGTCCGGCTAACCAGAGCTATGGTCTGCAGGTGGCACAACTGGCAGGCATTCCCGGGCAGGTTATCAGGCAGGCGCGGGAGAAACTGCGTCAGCTCGAGCACGATTCGGCTACTACTGCTGCGCAACCCACAAGCCAGAAAGGGCCACGTCAGAACGAGTTGTTTGTGGAGTATGCTGAGCATCCGTTGTTGCAACAGATTCGGGATATCAATCCGGACGAGCTGAGTGCCCGCGAGGCGCTGGAATTGTGGTATCAGTTGAAGAACAAGATTTAGCTAAAGAGCAGGGTTTAGGGAAAGAGTAAAGTCAAAGTAAAGAGTGCGGCGGGAAACTGAGGAGCCTGCCCCGCCGATGATGCTGGTATTTCCACATCATCTACAGGGCGGCAACTGCAAGGAGATTACTTGATCAAATGCTTTAGCTTGCCTGGCACACCAGCCCATTCCTTGGCATCTTCGGGTGCTGGCTTCATTTCTGTAATATTGGGCCACTTTTGCGCCAACTCGGCATTCAACTCCAGGAACACCTGCTGATCTTCGGGCAACTCATCCTCGGCATAGATAGCATCAACCGGGCATTCCGGTTCACACAAGGCGCAGTCGATACACTCATCCGGATGGATCACCAGAAAATTGGGGCCTTCATAAAAGCAATCAACCGGACACACTTCCACGCAATCTGTGTGTTTGCATTTGATGCAATTTTCGCCAACTACGAATGTCATGTTCTCTCCAGCTATCTGTTAAACGCCTAAAACTGTTTTTAGCGGCGCGAAGTGTAACAGATATTTTCGCGGTGAGCATCAGACAGCACTGCTATCCAGGCCTTGATCGTTGGCAATTTCCCGCAATTTTGCCAGAGCCTCCAGTTGGATCTGCCGCACCCGCTCCCGGGTGAGACCGATCTGCCGCCCCACTTCCTCTAACGTGCCACACTCGTGGCCACGAAAGCCGAAGCGCCGTGAGATCACTTCCAGTTGTCGCGCGCTCAAGCGGGTCAGCCATTGGCGAATGGTGTGTACTCTGCCAACCAGATGCAGGGTTTGAAATGGGTCCAGTTGCGTTTCGTCAGCTATCGTTTCGTTCAGTGGCACTATGCCTTCTTCTACCCCGAGCGTATCCAATGAAATCGCTCTGTCGTTATGCGCCAAAGATTTTTCGATGACCGCTAGTGGTTTCTCGGTAGCTGCTGCAATATCTCCCGCGTCAATATCTCGCATGAGTTTGGTCGACAGATCGGCAGCAATGCGTAGATAGCTGTTTAACTCTTTCACCACATGCACAGGCAAACGAATAGTGCGCGACTGGTTGATTATGGCTCGCTCCACGGATTGCTTTATCCACCACGTGGCGTATGTTGAAAAACGAAATCCGCGTTCCGGGTCGAACTTTTCAACAGCGCGCATCAAACCGAGACTGCCTTCTTCAATCAGATCCAATAATTGCAACCCGCGATTTTTGTAGCGATACGCAATCTTTACGACCAGGCGCAGGTTTCTGACAATCATTTTCTTGCGCGCCTCTTCATCTCCTTTTACAACCAGCCGTGCGCAGGCCAGTTCATCTTCGGCAGATAACAGTGAAATCTGCCGCACCTCCTTCAGATACAGACGTGTGATATCCAAAGAAGCAACTTCGGCGCCTTCACTGAATTCTGTCTCCTGAGGATTGCTATTGCTGAGAACGCCTGTTTCAATTGCGAGCGCATTTTTTTTCGAACGAGAAGTGTTTGCTGCAGATAGCTGATCGATTGCAAAATCCATTTTTCATTCTCCTTGTTAAGTTTCGGTTGATAAATCCATTTATCCTGAACTTTAAATCAGTCGCGCCGAATATAAAGCCCGGTGAAAACTTACCATTCCACTAAATCGCGGGCAAGCAATATCAACGCGATTGCGCATTTTTCTTCGGATGTATATTTTGGTAACAGAAGGTTGCGTCAAACAGAAACGCGCCAATAAGAAATGTTAGCGAGGTGGTAAATACGCGAGAGGGTCAACCGGTTTACCATCCAGTCTTACTTCGAAGTGCAGCATCTCCTGCCCTTCGGCATTCGTACCTAGCTCAGCAATTTTATCGCCAGCATTGATGCGCGCACCTTCGCTCACCAGCAAGTTGCTATTGTGCATATATGCGCTGAGCAAGCGCGCACCGTGACGCAGAATGATCAGATCACCAGCACCGGGAATGCCGCGACCGGCGTATACTACTTCGCCGTCGGCGGCGGCATAGATTGCGTCACCACGTCTGCCGGCGATATCCACACCACGACCCGAACCCGAGTTGCTGCCAAAACCTCGCAGCATATTGCCTGACACAGGCCATTGCCAATTCACCCCTTCCACTTGTCGGCTTGCCACTGTTTCGCGACGTCTATTCTCAACCGCTACCTGTGGACGCTGCCCGACAGGCGCTACGCTCTCACCGGCTGGAGAAGCCGGAACGGCAGGTACGGCACTGACAGCATTTTCCGTGATGCCAGCCTGACTCAAGGTGAGCCGCTGATCGGGATAGATTGTGTAAGGAGGTGGTAAATTATTGGCCAACGCGAGACGCCGATAATCCATATCGTAAAGGAATGCGATTGAGTACAGAGTTTCCCCGCGTTTGACAACATGACTGCCAGTTGCATTGGCTGTGCTGGTATTAATGCCGATAGCCGGTGTTGTTGCAGAATTGCCTGAGCTGGCAGATCCAGCAGGCGGTGTGCGGATTGGTGCAGGCGTCGACGCAGGTGTTGGTGCAATCGAACCGCTGTCGCTAGAGGGCGCTCCGGGATTATTGATTGCCGGAGTGCCGCTGCCCGCTACCGGTTCCCTGCTGATTCTTGTTCTGCTGAGTCCTGTTCTTGCAGGCTGTACGGCGACTACGCTGACATTTTCTGAAGTGCTTGTTGTCGTAGCAGGTCTGGTTGACGCACTGGCTGTCGTACTTGATCCGGTTCTGGTTGCGGCACCTGAGGAAGACAATATAGGCACTTCACGGCGTTCTACCACGGTGCCAATATCAGATACGGGTGCTTGATAAGTTTTGCAGGCTGTCAACAGCACGAGCAACGCAAACGCAGATGCGCAGCGTGCAGTGACTTTTGTGTAAGTACGTTTTATGACAGCGTTGGCCATAAAATTGCTGAGCCTATTCATTTTAATTTTTGAGAATATCATCGCCATCCAACTCATCAGTTCTACAACTCTCTGTTCAGGTTTGCTCGCCATTCTTGCTTCCAGGACGCACCGATATCTCTAAAACTGCGATAAGGGTAAACCCGACCAGCATCAATAACAAGACCGGAAGAATCTGCGCCGCTTGCCCTGTCACCAACTCATACTCGGCTGGCGAGACATTCACAGACAACTGCACTGGTTCAACGCCCGGAAGGGAGACCGGTGCGGCAATCTGATTCTTCCACGGCCAAAGCACCGCAACTGACGCAACCAGCATGCCGGTAAGAAATGCATATGTCTGCCGGCGGTAGTAGTGAAAAGTCCAGGCCAGCACATGCGAGAAGCTCAGCAACCCAATGATACAACCGCTGACGAATACCAGAATCACGTCAAACTGAAAACTGCGTAGTGCATCCAGGACATAATCGTATACGCCTAACAGAATCAGAATGAATGCACCAGACAGACCTGGCAGGATCATTGCGCAAATAGCGATGAGGCCGCAGATAAATATATAGAACAGAGAAAAACTTCCCTGCACCGGCGTTAAAAAAGCAGCTGACAAACTGATGACAGCACCTGCGATAAAGCATGCCACGGCCAGGAAGTCCCAATAGCTGACCAGCTTCTGCAGGAACCAGCTTGATGCCATAATCAGGCCGATGAAAAATGCCATTACCAATACGAAATGGTTTTCCAATAAGTACAGCACAGTGTTTGCGGCCAACAGCAAGCTGCTCACTATTCCCAATAACAGGATGGTGAGAAAATTGCCATTGATGGCGCGCCAGAATGCGGGCACCCCTGCGCGCCACAACAGTGGCAGATTCATGGGATTGATGCTTTTGATGGAGTGAATGAGTTCTTCATATATGCCACAGATAACCGCAATAGTGCCACCGGACACTCCGGGCACGGAATCCGCGATGCCCATTGCCATGCCTTTCAGCAACAATACCAACCGCAGCGGCCAGCTGGCGACTGAAGAGCAGTCAGCCAGCGAAGAGCCATCAGCCAGGGAAGAGCCATCAGCCAGGGAAGAGCCGTCAGCGATGTTCTTTTTGTTACTTTGCGGATCCACTAAACATTCACCTGTTTTGGTTTCTAAGCCTGTATCTTTTAACCATGCACCTGGCCACCGAGCAATGGCACAAAGCGCACTGAGGCGATCACCTGCGTCGTGAAGTCGTCGCCGTCACGTTTAATCAAGCGCAGTTCCTGTACATCGCCACCGCCTACCGGAATAATCAAAAGTCCACCATCAGCCAATTGATTCAGCAATTCCTGCGGCACGATTTGCGGTGCGGCGGTAGCAATAATAGCGTCAAACGGCCCTTTTTCCTTCCAGCCCAGATTGCCATCATCGTGTTTGAAACTGATGTTACGCAGTTTCAGAACAGACAGCGTCCTACGCGCTTTCTCCAACAAAGGCTTGATACGCTCAACCGTATGCACCTTGTCCGCCAACGGCGCAATAACAGCGGTCTGATAGCCGCAGCCTGTACCAATTTCCAGAACGTTCTGCAGTTTCTGGCGCGCCGGATCAATACCTGCTATCACGGCCTCTGTCATTTTCGCTACAATAAATGGCTGCGAAATTGTCTGGTTGTAACCAATCGGCAGTGCAACATCCTCATAAGCGCGGTGCGACAAAGCTTCGTCCAGAAACAGATGCCTTGGCGTGGTGCGAATAATGTCCAACACAGCCCAGTCTTTAATCCCTTGCTCCAACAAACGTCCGATAAGTCGCTCTCTGGTGCGTTGTGATGTCATGCCTATGCCGGCAATGTTCGGTGTATTCAATTTTGATATGCTCTGTATCAATGTTTCTGTCATCTAAAAATATTTTTCGCTAACTATTTCAGCAATCTTTTTCAATAATCTTTTTCAATAATCATGCCTGGTATCGGCAGATTTCGCGCAACACAGTTGTTGCGAACGCGCCAGGTGGCAGATTAAATTTCAGAACCAAGGTATTCTCTTCTGCGAATTCAAAATTCAGATCCTGCGGCATCAAACGCAAACTGCGGCGCTCCTGGTTCAAGCCGTGACTTTCCAAACCTGCACACAAATCCTGCCAATTCTGTTGCACCTGTACTTCCAGCTCACGAGTAGACGCCGTGCTGCGCAATTCACCACGCCCCCACAATGGTCCGGTTGGGTGTATGTCCTTTTCCTGCAGGCGCGCCTGGAGAACATCATCCCATTGCTCCGGTATAAAAACACTTTCACTGCCAGCCAGATTCATCACATCGCCTTCTCGATACAGGTTCCAGTCACCCGCCTGTACCCTTTCAGATAACACCGTATTAAACACGGCGGAACGTGCCGCTGACAGAAACATGCTGCGTTGCAATCGTCCCGGCCGCTTCAACTTACCTGCAAACCAGTCCTGTGCAGAGGTAATATTGCCGCCATCCTTGCCGAAACGTTGTTCGCCATAATAATTGGGAACGCCTTCGGCGCAAATAATATTGAGCCTTTTTTCTATATCGTTGTTCCAGTTTTGCACTTGACGCAAACGAATCTTAAAGTGATTAGCACGATGGGTGCCGGAGCGAATCTTTTTGCTGTTCCAGCCTTGTTCCAGTATTTGCAGATTAGGGTCCTGCACTTCACTCAGATCCGGTTCTTTGCTTCCCGGTATACAAATACTGAACCATTGCGTGCAAACACCTTGCTTGTCTTTTTGCCCGGCAAATCCTATATCTGCTTCACGCGCTTTTACGCAACGTGCCAGGCGCTCCACTACCTGTCGGGTGGTTAGCGCGGTTTTTCTGATGCGCACACACAGATGCTCACCACTGCCACTGGGCGTATAACCCAAATCCTCATCAACACAAAAATCTTCCGGTGCGGATTTAAATACTGCTGCAGAGAGCGGTGTCTCCCACGCATAGTGCAATGCTTCATGCTGGTAACAAATACTCATGTGCCCACCAAGGTGGCTTTACACAATAAAACTACAGCATAGGTTTCTACACCTTCACCGCGGCCAACAAAACCCATTCCTTCTGTTGTCGACGCTTTTACATTGATCTGTTCAGAGGACACCTGCAGATATTGCGCCAGACGCTTGCACATCTCGCCGATATAAGGGGCCATACGCGGAGCCTGCGCAAGGATGGTGATGTCGGCATTACCGAGTTGCCACTGCTTCTTGTGCATCAGGGCTACGACTTGCGTGAGTAATAACGTGCTGTCGATCTTGGCATACTTTTTATCGGTGTCGGGAAAATGACGGCCAATATCTCCCTCACCCAACGCACCCAGAATAGCATCGCATAACGCGTGAATAACCGCGTCACCATCAGAGTGTGCCAACAGACCCCGTTGATAAGGAATATGCACGGCGCCCAGCACCAATGGCTTGCCCGCGTCCACATCTGTAAAACGATGTGCATCGTAGCCGTGGCCAGTTCTCATTGGTAAAGCCACATCAGACATATTCTCTGTTCGCCTCGCTCTGTTCGCTGCGCTGGGCGCTGATTATGGTTTTAGCCAGCAGCAGGTCTTCCGGGTAAGTAATCTTTATATTGTCGGCATGCCCATGCACCAGCATGGGCTGTAAACCCAACGCTTCAATAGCGGAAGATTCGTCAGTCACTTCTCTGTTTTCCGTTTTGGCCGCAAGCAATGCCTTTTGTAGTAAAGCAAAGGAAAACATTTGCGGTGTGTAGGCCGCCCAGATCAAATTTCTGTCCAGCGTTTTCGATACGCGCGTGTGAGCGGTATCAGTTGTCTCAACTTGTTTTAATGTATCGCGCACCGGGACTGCCAGCACCGCGCCAGCAACAGATTGCATGGCTTGCTCAATCAGTTTTCTGATATCTGCAACACGAACGCAGGGGCGCACGGCATCATGTACCAGCACTTGGTCATCGTCCTGTGCATCCGGAGCGATAGCGGCTAAGGCGTTGAGTACGGACTGACAACGGTTGTCACCACCGACACAACTTTCCACGCGCGAATTGTTCTGAAACTTCCGGGAAAGTTGCTGGGAAAGATGCTGCCATTCACTATCAGCGCTGCTGAATTCCTGCGCGCTGACCGCAACCATGATTTTTTTTATTTCCTGCAACTCCAACAAACGTTGCAGGCTGAGACTGAGCACTGGCTCACCGAGCAAGGGCAGGTACTGTTTAGGCACGCTGCTATTCATGCGCCTGCTGACACCCGCTGCCGGAACTATTGCCCATATCGCCATCGTTTCGGCCTATTCCAAAATCAGGTAAAAAGTTTCACCTTCTTTGACCATGCCCAGTTCGCTGCGCGCTCTTTCCTCGACAGCCTCGAGGCCGTTTTTCAAGTCGAGCACTTCAACTTCCAGCATCTGATTGCGTTGCAACAGCGCCGCATTTTCCATGCGCTGCTGCTCGACCTCGGCTTCAAGTCGACGCAGTTCGGCAACGCTGCCATCACCCACCCACAGGCGGTATTGCAGCGCCAACAATATCAATAACAACGCAACCGGCAGTATTTTCATACTCATCCCGTAATGTGTTGGAATTCCTCGATGCCGCGATAAACTGCGCGAGCACCCAGTTCCTGCTCAATGCGCAGCAGGCGGTTATATTTGGCCACACGGTCAGACCGACACAGCGACCCCGTTTTGATTTGCCCTGCTCCGGTAGCCACCGCCAGGTCAGCGATTGTAGTGTCTTCCGTCTCGCCAGAGCGGTGCGAAATGACTGCAGTGTACCCTGCTTTGCGGGCCATGCGTATGGCTTCCAGTGTTTCCGTCAACGTACCTATCTGGTTGAACTTGATCAGAATGGAGTTGGCGATGTTTTGATCGATACCACGCTTGAGAATTTCTGTATTCGTTACGAACAAATCGTCGCCGACTAATTGTACCTTGTCGCCCAGTTTACGCGTCAGTTTTGCCCAGCCGTCCCAGTCGCTTTCATCCATGCCATCTTCAATCGAAAGTATGGGATAGTCGCCTGCCAGTTTTGCCAGATAGTCGACAAATTGCGCGGAATCATAAACTGCGCTCTCACCTTTCAGGTGATATTTGCCGTCGCGGTAGAACTCGGACGCGGCACAATCCAACGCCAGTCGAATATCTGTTCCCATTTTCAAACCGGCTTTCTCTACCGCTTCCAGAATGGCATCCAATGCCGCTGCGTTCGAAGGCAGGTTTGGTGCGAAACCGCCCTCATCGCCCACCGATGTGCTCAAACCCTGTTTATGCAGAACGGCTTTGAGGTGATGAAATATTTCTGTGCCATAACGCAACGCTTCGGAGAAAGATGGGGCGCCTACAGGCTGCACCATGAACTCCTGAATATCTACATTATTGTCTGCGTGCTCGCCGCCGTTGATGATATTCATCATGGGAACCGGCAGAGTCAAAACAGAGGTGCCGCTAAGTTTTGCAATATGCGCATATAATGGTAGTCGATTTTCCTGTGCAGCCGCTTTTGCCGCCGCCAGTGAAACAGCCAGAATGGCATTGGCACCCAGACTCGCTTTATTGGGTGTAGCATCCAGAGCAATCATCGCTCTATCCAGCGCTTGTTGGTCGTTGGCATCGTGACCCAGCAGCAGATCTTTGATGCTGGTGTTGATATTGGCGACCGCTTTCAGTACGCCTTTGCCCAGATAACGGGCGGGATCTTTGTCGCGCAATTCCAGCGCTTCGCGTGAACCGGTTGATGCCCCCGATGGCGCACAGGCACTGCCCACAACGCCTGAACTCAGAATGACATCAGCCTCCACCGTTGGATTGCCACGTGAATCCAGCACTTCCCTTGCGCGTATATCTTTAATCTCTGCCATTTTTAACCCTGTCTCTCTCTGTTGCTGTAACCGGTTGCTGTACCGTAATGTTGCTGTATTGTAATGATGTCGCACTACTGCGTATCAATCTCCGCAAAACTTTTCACCAGATCATCCACTGCTTTCATCTGCACTAAAAATTCTTCCAACTTTTGCAAAGGCAATGCACATGGCCCGTCGCATTTTGCATTCGCCGGGTCCGGGTGTGCTTCCAGAAACAATCCCGCGATGCCCTGACTCATACCGGCACGCGCCAATGTCGTCACATCTGCACGACGGCCATCCGCACTGGCTGCCAAACCACCGGGTTTTTGCAAAGCATGTGTGACATCAAACACCACCGGATACGCGAATTGCTTCATCACAGAAAAACCCAGCATATCCACAACCAGATTATTGTAGCCAAAGCTGGAGCCGCGCTCGCATAACATCAGTCTGTGATTACCAGCCTCTTCGAATTTATTGAGTATGTGACGCATTTCCTGTGGTGCCAGAAACTGTGCTTTTTTTATGTTGATTGCTGCCTGCGTTGCTGCCATAGCCTGCACCAGATCCGTTTGTCGGGACAGGAATGCAGGTAATTGCAGAATATCGGCCACCTCTGCTGCAGGAGCAGCCTGCTGAGGCTCGTGTATATCTGTGATAACAGGCACTTTGAACTGATCTTTTATATCCTGCAATATCTGCAGGCCTTTGTTCAAACCCGGCCCGCGAAACGAGTCGATGGATGAACGGTTCGCTTTATCGAAAGAAGCCTTGAACACATAAGGAATACCCAGCTTCTTTGCAACGCGCATAAATTCTGCTGCCACTTGCATGGCGAGATCGCGCGACTCTAATACGTTCATTCCACCAACCAATACGAATGGCAGATGATTCGCAATGGAAATATCAGCTACTTTTATCGTTTTGTGGTTCATCAATCGCCTTTACTGTGCGTTGCCTGATGGGCCAACGCAGCATTGATAAATCCGGTAAACAGCGGATGCCCGTCACGCGGTGTTGACGTAAACTCGGGATGGAACTGACAAGCGACAAACCAGGGATGATCCTTCACTTCCACAACCTCCACCAGATTGCCATCCATTGAACGACCTACGATTTTCAGACCCGCAGCCGCCAGCCTTTCTACATATGTGTTATTGACTTCATAACGATGGCGATGACGCTCCAGAATCACTTCCTTGCCGTAGCATTGGTAAGCGACTGAATCTTTTTCCAGGCGACATTCCTGTCCGCCAAGACGCATGGTGCCACCTAAGTCCGAATTGCTGTCGCGTTGTTCCACTGAGCCTTCTGCTGTCACCCATTCGCTGATCAAAGCAACCACAGGTGATTTGCAATCCGCCTTAAATTCAGTGCTGTTGGCATCAGGCAAAGAAGCCATGTTACGCGCACATTCTATTACCGCTACTTGCATACCCAGACAGATACCAAGGTAAGGAATCTTGTTCTCGCGCGCATATTGCACAGTTAGAATTTTGCCTTCCACTCCGCGCACACCAAAACCGCCAGGTACCAGAATGGCATGCACGCCTTCCAACAGCGAAGTTCCATGCGCTTTCACGTCGGAGGAATCGATGTATTTGATATTCACGCGCGTGCGCGTAGTAATACCCGCGTGGCTGACAGCTTCTATCAATGATTTGTAGGCTTCCAGCAAATCCATATATTTGCCGACGATGGCAATGGTGACTTCCTGATCAGGATGCAGCTTGGCATCCACAACACGGTCCCACTCTGAGAAATCACCCGGCAGGCATTGCAGACCGAATTTCTTGACGATGATGTCGTCCAGTCCCGCTGCACGCAGCAGTGCCGGCACGCGATAAATGGTATCGGTGTCCGGCAGAGAAACCACAGCGGGCAGATCTACGTTGGTGAACAACGCAATTTTGCGTCGCGAGGATTCAGGAATTTCATGATCGGATCGGCAAATCAACACATCGGGTTGAATACCGATGGAGCGTAATTCTTTAACCGAGTGCTGGGTGGGTTTAGTCTTGGTCTCGCCTGCCGTTTCGATATAAGGCACCAACGTAAGATGCATAAACAAGGCGTGATCGGAACCCAGTTCAACACGCATTTGTCGCACGGCTTCCAGAAAAGGTTGTGATTCGATATCACCAACCGTTCCGCCGATTTCCACCAGCGCGACATCAGCACCATTGGCGCCTTCGATAACACGGCGTTTGATTTCATCGGTGATATGCGGAATGACTTGAATAGTGGCGCCCAGATAATCACCGCGGCGCTCACGTTTGATAACTTCCTCGTAAACTCTTCCTGTAGTGAAATTGTTTTTCGAGGTCATGGTGGTGCGAATAAAGCGTTCGTAATGACCGAGATCGAGATCTGTTTCCGCACCATCTTCAGTAACAAAAACTTCACCATGCTGGAACGGGCTCATCGTTCCGGGATCAACGTTGATATACGGATCCAGTTTAAGCATGGTGACATTGAGACCGCGGGCTTCGAGAATTGCCGCAAGAGAAGCTGAGGTGATACCTTTACCGAGCGAGGAGACAACACCACCGGTAATAAATATATAACGCGTCATTAACGCCCCATCCAGATTAGTTGTTAGTTATATCCAATACGGGGGCCAGAATTACTGCTTTAAGTCTTGCTCAAAGCGCCTTCTGGTCAACGGCTTTAGATGGGATTACAGACTACCAGAAGGCGCTACTATCCACAAACAAAATCTCGGTTACAGAGCATGTCGCCATACCAGCTTCAGCCCTTGCCCAGCTTCCTTGGCAGCATAGTCTTCGCATACGCCAACACCGGGAATGCAGATGATTTTTCCATCCAGGCAAACAAGCGGCTGACGATCCCTGAGCCAGGGGGGAATCGCTGCGTCATGCAGGATTTTCTTCAGGCTGCGTGTGCGTCTGCCCTGAAGTTTGCATTTTTCTCCGCCTTGCCTGTACAACACTTCCAACCTGCCCTGTTGCGGCACCAGCAAGCCTCCTTTATCAGCGGCTGTAATTACTAATGCTCCATTATTTGTTAAATCGAATTGCTCAGCTGCTGCGAGTATCCTGCGGTCAATCTGCAAAGGCAGGTTTGTCTGTAACTCGCCGGGTGTGTGCACCGCATACAGACGATCCCGGAAGCGTCTTAGTTCATGTGCTTCCCAGATCAGTTCGGGTTCTGCATCAGGAGCTGCTGGAAGAAGCTCACTCACACAACGATGCAGTATATGCCAACCTGGTTCTGCAAATCCCAAAGACGCTAACCAAAAGCGCAGCAAGTTGCGTTGTCTTTCTGCGCTGAGTTGTTGCAAAGCAACTGCATTCAATTGCGTCGCATCCTCTGTGCAAGCCAGCGCCAGATCAATGGCAGCCAATTCATTCAACAACTGGCTGGCCTCATGGCTGAGTTGCGCACTGCGCGTCAGGCTTTGCCGGTATCCGGGCCAGCGTTCGGCTATTTTAGGAAAGATTATCTGGCGCAGAAAATTGCGATCGAAACGTGTGTTCGAATTGCTTTCATCATTGATCCAGCGCAGACTATTTGTCAGGGCATAGTTGTGCAGATCATCTCGCGATTGTTCCAACAACGGGCGCCAGAGCAGGCCTGTTCCCAGACTACGGGTTAGCGGCATGGCAGCCATCCCTTTCGGGCCGGCACCACGCAATAACCGTTGCAGCAGGGTTTCTGCCTGATCATCCTGATGATGCGCCAGCAACAGACATTCATCTGCATGCAGTGCTTCGGCAAACGCTTTGTAACGCGCCTCTCGTGCTTTTGCTTCAAGGCTTTTGCCATCATCCAGTGGAACGCTCACTTGCACAGCCTGCAACGGAATATACAGTGCAGAGCAAATGCTTTGGCAATGCGCTTGCCAACTGGCAGCCGCAGGGTTCAAACCGTGATTGATGTGAATGGCGCGCACGCTGAAAGGCAGATCCAGATGCTGGATAGCATGCAAAAGTACATGCGAGTCCAGCCCGCCGCTGTAACCTATCAATAATTTGTTGCAGGCAGGGCGTTGGGTACGCAATGCCTGCACAAAAGGCAGCAATGCATCGGCATTGAATGGCATGGAAACAGCCTGTATTAGCGGGTCCGGCTGGACAGTTTAGTTGCTGATACCGTAACTCATCAGACGGCGATAACGGCGCTCTACCAGTGCATCGAGATCCATAGTCTGCAGGCGCTCAACCTGATCTATCAACGCCTCCTTGATGCTGGCTGACACCGCTTTGACATCGCGATGCGCGCCACCGGGCGGCTCAGGGATGGTCTGGTCGACAATGCCCAGCTCTTCCAGCCTGCTGGAGGTAACGCCCATCGCTTCCGCCGCGGCGGATGCATATTCGGAAGACTTCCACAGAATTGTTGCGCAACCTTCCGGTGTGATAACAGTGTAGGTTGAGTACTGCAGCATATTGAGCTGATCCGCAATACCGATGGCGATAGCGCCGCCGGAATTGGCTTCACCGGTGACAGTGGCAATCAATGGCGTGCGGACACAGGACATCATGGCCATATTTTCGGCTATCGCTTCGTTGATGCCGCGCTCTTCGGAATCGATTCCGGGATAGGCGCCGGGCGTATCAATAAAGGTGAGCACCGGCAGTTTGAAGCGTTCTGCCATGCGGATCAGACGACGCGCCTTGCGGTAGCCTTCTGGTCGCGGCATACCGAAATTATGCCGCACCTTCTCTTTAGTGCCACGACCTTTCTGGTGCCCAATCACCATAACAGGCGTGCCATCCAGACGAGCGACGCCACCAATCAGCGCCATATCATCGGCAAAAAGACGATCGCCATGGAGCTCATCGAAATCGTCGAAGATATGCTGAATGTAATCTGAGGTATAAGGGCGCAGAGGATGTCTGGCGACCTGAGAGATTTGCCAGGGAGTCAGAGCTGCATAGATTTTTTCTGTCAGTTTCCTGCTTTTTTCCTGAAGTTTGCTGATTTCCTCGGTGATATTCAGCTTGTTATCGCTGCCTACCAGACGCAACTCATTGATCTTCACTTCAAGATCGGCAATGGGTTGCTCAAATTCAAGGTAATTTGGATTCATAAAGTGTTCAATTTCCCGTTGTTACACTACACTGCTTGGGTTGTATATGACTGCTTGGGCATCACTGCAATACGCTATTGGACGCCATGATACCAAAAGATTGGCTGGCGCGTACAAATGGTAAAACCGCTTAGTAATTGATCACGACACTCTTCTTGCCGAATTCATCCCGCAGACGCTGCAAAAGGCCTTGCTCCAGGCGGACAGACCATTCGCGGGCCAGTTGCAGTTCCCCACTGATATTATCGCGGCTGTAGTGAATAATCACGGGACACGCCGCTGGCGCTGCATCCATCTGCGCAGGTTGACCGTTTTGACTGCTGGCCACAGCAACTTCCTGTTGCACGGGCTCTTGCTGTGGTAAGCGATATGGCTGCAGGATGCTGCTCAGGCGGCTGCTGAAGTTAGCCTGCATATGCTGTCGCGACAAATGCAATGACAGTGATTTGACAAGCTGTTGTCGTGCTTCCTGCAATGGCAGCAGGTTCTTGACGCGCCCACGCATATTGCCGGTGTAGTCATCAATGCTTATCAGACACTCAACCACCAGAATTTCGTCGTGTTTCAGTAGTTCCCGGTATTTCTCATATTCGCGCGCGCCCAACGAGACCTCCAGCCTGGCACTGCGATCGTCCAGTTGCAGGAAGGCCAACAGATCGCCGCGCTTGCTTTTCATGGTGCGCACTCCCACCACCAGACCTGCAATCATCTGGCTTTCGCGCTCGGGTTTGACATTTGCCAGTCGGTCACGGGTGATGTGCGTCAGTTCTTCCAGGTACTCATCTATTGGGTGCCCGCTCAGATACAGGCCCAGTGTTTCTTTCTCAGCAGCAAGACGCTCCTGCTGACTCCACGGGCGTACAGCTTTTCTGCTGAGCATCGTATTGTTCACTTGCCCGGCAACCGGACTGATATCGCCAAACATATCCACTACGCCTGCAGCACTGTTGCGGCTGGCCTGCTCAGCAGCATGCAGGGAGTCGCCCAGATTTGCCATCAGTGTGGCACGTGCCAGGTCGGGCTCGCCCGGTTGCAGACAGTCCAGCGCACCAGCACGAATCAACGCTTCCAGTGCGCGTTTGTTAAGTGTCTTCGTGTCCAGTCGCTGACAGAAGTCCAGCAGTGAAACAAACGGCCCGCCCTGCTCTCTGGCGTGAATAATGCTGCTGACCGGCCCTTCACCCAGTCCCTTGATGGCGCCAAGCCCGTAAACGATTTCGCGTTCGTCGTTGACGGTAAAATTATAGGCACCGATGTTTACACTAGGAACGACCAATGGCAGCTTCATGCTGCGGCATTCCTCGATCAGCGTTACCACTTTATCGGTATTCTGCATATCGGCAGACAGCACAGCAGCCATGAAGTAAGCAGGATAATGCGCCTTCAACCAAGCCGTTTGATAAGACACCAGTGCATAGGCGGCCGAGTGCGATTTGTTAAAACCATAACCCGCGAATTTTTCCATCAGATCGAATATGGAACCTGCGAGATTGGCATTGACGCCACGTGAGCTGGCACCCGTCATGAAGTCATCGCGTTGCTTCGCCATTTCTTCCAGTTTCTTCTTACCCATCGCACGACGCAGCATGTCGGCGTCACCCAGACTGTAGTTCGCCAACACCTGAGCGATCTGCATCACCTGTTCCTGATAAAGAATTACACCGTAGGTATTACACAGCACCGGTTCAAGATCCGGGTGGGGATAATTTACGTGCGCACGCCCGTGCTTGCGGTTGATGAAATCATCCACCATGCCCGACTGCAGAGGACCAGGGCGAAACAATGCAACCAGAGCGATGATGTCTTCGAAGCAACTGGGCAACAGGCGTTTGATAAGATCTTTCATACCGCGCGACTCAAGCTGGAATATTGCCGTGGTTTCCGCGCGCTGTAATTGTTTGTATACGTTTGCATCATCCAGCGGGATGGCAGTGATATCCAGCTTGTCATCCGCGCCAGTTATTTCCTGCGCATTGATCATCTTTACTGCCCAGTCGATGATCGTCAGCGTGCGCAAACCAAGAAAGTCGAATTTGACAAGACCGGCAGTTTCCACATCATTCTTGTCAAACTGTGTGACCAGACCCTCACCATTATCGTCGCAATACAGCGGCGAGAAGTCCGTCAATTTTGTGGGTGCTATCACTACACCACCGGCATGCTTGCCTACATTGCGGGTGATACCCTCCAGCTTGTAGGCCATCTCCATGATTTCCTGCGCATCTTCATCCACCGCTATAAACTCCGCCAACTGCGGTTCCTGTTCGACGGCTTTAGTGAGTGTCATGCCTGGTTCAAAGGGAATCAGTTTGGAAAGTTTGTCTGCCAGTGCATAAGATTTTCCCTGCACGCGGGCTACGTCACGTACTACCGCTTTTGCGGCCATCGTGCCAAAGGTAATAATCTGGGACACTGCGTCTTTTCCATACAGTTCGGCTACGTGGTGTATCACACGGTCGCGACCATCCATACAGAAATCGACATCGAAGTCAGGCATAGAAACACGTTCCGGGTTCAGGAACCGCTCGAAAAGCAAATCGTATTGCAGCGGATCAAGATCCGTTATCCCCAGCGCCCACGCTACGATGGATCCGGCGCCAGAACCCCGTCCGGGTCCAACGGGGATGTCGTTGCTTTTCGCCCACTGAATAAACTCCATCACAATCAGGAAGTAGCCGGCGAATCCCATTTGATTGATAACCTGCAACTCAAAAGCGAGACGCTCCTGGTAAACAGCGGCAAACTCTTCATAAGTCTGCGTGGATTGCGCCTGTGCCACAGGTACGGCCGCTCCGGTGCGGGGGCGACCTGTGCGATACAATTTGCGCAACCTTTCATCAAGACCCTCCTGGCTTGTCTGGCGGAAGAACTCCTCCAGGGTCAACCCTTCGGGTACTGGGTAATTGGGCAGGTAGGGTACGCCAAGCTCCAGCTCCAGATTGCAACGCCGCGCTATCTCTACCGTGTTCTCAATAGCCTCGGGCAGGTCGCTGAACAACTCTGTCATTTCCTGTGCGCTGCGCAGATACTGTTGCGTGGTGTGGTTGTGCGAGCGGCGCGGGTCATCCAGTGTACGGCGCTCGTGAATGCAGACTCTCACTTCATGCGCCTCAAAATCATCTTCATCGATGAAGCGCACATCGTTCGTGGCAACCACCGGGCAATTGCAGTTGCTGGCCAGTTGCACGGCGGCAGCAATGTAATTCTCCTCACCATCCTGACCACAGCGTTGCAACTCCAGATAAAAACTGTCGGGGAAGCATTGCATCCAGGCACGCAACAGCTCGGCGGCTACAGTGCTCTCACCTTCCATCAGACAGCGCCCCACATCGCCGTAGCGTCCTCCGGATAAAGCAATCAGGCCGTCAGCGTATTGCTCGACCCACGCTCTTTCCACAGTGGGTAAGGGGTGCGATTTCTTTTCTGTATAGGCTCTGGAAATCAGTTGCGCCAGATTCAGATAGCCTGCACGACTCTTCGCCAGCAAGGTTAACTGTGTGGGCCTGTCGGGATTGTCAGGGTTGGCAACCAGCACATCGCAACCGCACAATGGCTTAATGCCGCCTGCCATAGCAGCTGTATAAAATTTGATTAGCGCAAACAGATTGGATTGATCGGTAATGGCTACCGCAGGCATGTTCAACTCTGCAACCCTGCTAACCAGCGCATCAACGCGCACCAGTCCATCGACTATAGAGTACTCAGAGTGCAACCTGAGATGAACGAAATTTTCTGCCATGTTCCTGCAACCACTCAGCCTTGAAGGCACTCTGCCACGGGTTTGAACGTTTTTCTATGTATTGCGCACGGCCCCAGAGTTTTCAATCTTTGCATGTGTAAAGGGGTCGGGTATCCTTTATGAGCTGCAAAACCATAATCGGGATATAGACTATCCAGCTCCAGCATCTCCCTGTCACGGCTGACTTTCGCCAGGATGGATGCCGCAGCAATGGCGCTCAAGCGGGAATCACCTTTAACCAGCGCCTGCGACGCATACTCCCAACGCGGACAGTACAAGCCATCGACATACACAAACTCGGGTTGTTTGTGTAACTGTTGCACCGCGCGGTGCATGGCCAGCAAGCTGGCTTGCAGGATATTGATCTGATCAATTTCCTCTGCACTGGCGGTGGCCACAGCATAGCACAGGGACGAGCCGATGATCAGGTGATAAAAGTCTTCGCGCTGTTGTTCCGAGATTTTTTTGGAGTCCGTCACACCTGCCAGTGGTTTGTCCGGATCGAGAATTACTGCAGCGGCGAAAACCGCTCCGGCCAATGGCCCTCTGCCGGCTTCATCTACTCCCGCGATTAACAGGCCTGCATGCTCCGGCAATGACATGGGCAGTGGCAGGCGCGCGGGCTTAGGTGCGGCTCTGGAATCAGATTTGTCCAGAGACTCAGCTGCCTGAGCGACCTTCATGTTTGTCCCTCCTGCAAATCTCCTGCTTTGCTCTTCGCACGGATCAGTTGCAACACCGCATCAGCTGCCTGCGCACTGGCATCACAGCGTATGTTTCTGTGTATCTCGACAAACTTTTCCAGCATTGCATTTTGACGCGTTACATCAGAAAGCATGCGCTCAATCTCAATTGTCAGCGCAGGCACAGTTACCTTATCCTGTAAATATTCAGGCACCAACAGTTCATTCGCCAATAGATTCGGCAGGGAAACATACGGCACTTTCAACATGCGCGATGCGAGGAAGTAAGTTAAAGCAGCCAAGCGATAACAAACAATCATCGGGCGCTTGAACAGCATGGCTTCCAGTGTCGCCGTGCCTGATGCCAGTACAACCAGATCTGCAGCCTGCATTGCGATGTGGGAGTGGCCCTCGAAAACTTGAAAGTGCTCGCTCAAGCCTAGACCCGCGAGCATCTCCTGTACCTGCTGACAACGCTCGGCATTGGCGCATGGCACAACGAATTGCAGCGCGGGGTTTTGTTGCAGACAATTCCTGGCGGTCTGAAAGAAAATGCTGCCCAGACGATCGATTTCAGCGCGACGACTGCCAGGCATTAACGCCAGCACGATCCCGGATGCGGACAGCCCCAACGCCTGACGAGCTGTGACTTTTTGTTGTGCGTCATCAGCATCTGGATCAATCTGATCCGCCAATGGATGACCAACAAAACGCACGCCAATCTGGAACTTCTGATAAATCTGTGTTTCAAACGGAAACAAGGCCAATACCAGGTCCACCGCTTTAGCGATGTCGTGGATGCGCTTCTCCCCCCATGCCCAGACGCTGGGGCTCACATAGTGCACAGTCGTGATTCCCGCTGCGTGCAGGACTTTTTCAAGACGAATATTAAAACCTGGGGAGTCGATACCAATGAAAACATCGGGTGGTGCAGAAATAAAACGGGTTTCCAACGCCTTCTTGATACGTAACAACTCGGGTAAGCGACCTAACGGTTCAATGAAACCCATCACCGACAGCCGTTCCATGGGGGCGATGCTGGTAAACCCGAGCGCTATCATTTTGGGGCCGCCAATCCCTGAGAAGGTAGCTTCCGGAGCCAACCTGCGAATTGCCTGCATCAGCCCGGCACCCAATGTATCGCCCGATACCTCACCGGCTACGATACCGACATGCAATTGTTTTTTTATTATTGTGGTTGCTGGCGCATTCATCGGTTCAGCGCTGTATACCTCTGGTCGAAGACAGTAGCGTTGCCAGCAGGACATCAACCTCCGGGTGTTCAAGTGCCATCGGGCGTAATTGTTCGATGGCTTCCTGAATGCTCAAGCCTTTCTTGTAAAGCACCTTGAACGCATTGCGAATATTTTTTATAGAGGCCTCACTGAAGCCCCTACGCTCCAGACCGATGACATTTACGCTGCGCGCAGCAGGAGGCGTACCGCTGACGATGACGTAAGCAGGTACGTCATGGCTGACGTGCGTCATGCCACCCACCATGGCGTGGGCACCAATCTTTAAAAACTGGTTCACTCCTGCGTACCCCCCAAGCACCACCCAATCCCCCACTTCCACGTGACCGGAGATGCCTGCGTTGTTCGCAAATACCGTATTGTTGCCAACGATACAGTCGTGCGCCACATGTATGTATGGCATCAACAGATTGTTGCTGCCAACGCGTGTGTAGCCACCACCAAATGCTGTACCGCGATGCAGTGTGCAGCCTTCGCGCATGATGTTGTTATCACCGATTTCCAACCAGGTTTCTTCGCCCGTGAATTTCTTGTCTGCCGGATCTTCGCCTATCGATGCAAACTGGTAAACGCGATTATTCTTGCCCATCTTCGTGTTTGCTTTAATAACAACATGGGAGTCAATGACAGAGCCTTCGCCAATCTCAACATTAGGCCCGATAATACTCCACGGCCCAACCACGACTGAATCGGCTAATTTCGCAGACGGGTCAATGATGGCTCGAGAATCAATCAATTTACTTTCCTTTCTGCACACATGATTATTGCTGTTCCAACCAATTCATCACCCACAGAAGCGCGGCAGTCGAATTTATAGATACCGCGCTTGCTGGTCACGATGGTTGCCTCCAGCGTCAGTTGATCGCCGGGCACAACGGGACGCTTAAGACGAACATCATCCGCGCCAACGAAATAATATAGATAACCATCCTTCGGCTTTTTCTCCTGACTCTTGAACCCGAGCACACCTGCAGCCTGTGCCAGAGCTTCAATAATCATTACGCCCGGCATGATCGGATTATCTGGAAAATGACCGTTGAAAAATGGTTCGTTCACTGTCACGTTTTTATACGCCACAATGCGCTTACCAAGCTCTATCTCTACCACTCTGTCTACCATCAGAAACGGGTAACGTTGCGGCAAATATTCTTTTATGTCTTCCACTTTCATCATAATATGTTCCTGACTTCCTGCTGCCCGGCACACGTTGCCACGCATATTTTACTGCATTATTATCTTTCAACTGCTACGCGTGATGCGCTCCAGTTCCCGCAATCTTTTCGACATGTCATCCAATTGATTGAATCTGACTATGTTCCGTTTCCATTCACTGGATTCCGCCAATCCCGTACCAGACGAATAGGTGCCAGCTTTGGTAATGGGTTTACTGACTAAGGACATGGCACTGACCAACACTTTGTCAGCAATACTGATGTGTCCAACAATTCCTACCGCACCACCTATCATGCAGAACTTGCCAATAACTGTGCTGCCAGCGATGGCAACACAACCACAAATAACAGTGTGGTCGCCAATAATACAGTTATGGCCGATTTGCACTTGATTGTCTATCTTGACGCCGGTTCCGATAACCGTATTGTCCAACGCACCTCGATCTATCGTAGTGCCGGCGCCTATCTCTACATTGTCACCAACCTCGACACTACCCAGTTGCGCGATTTTCAAAGACTGTTTGCCATCGAATGCAAAACCGAAACCGTCTGCACCAATCACAGCAGCAGAATGAATGACGCAATTATCCGCGATAGTCACGTCATGGTAAATCGTTACATTGGCATAAAGACGGCAGTGCTTGCCGATGCTAACCTGTTTACCGATATAGCAACCAGCTCCAATACTGGAACCCTCTCCCACCGACGCGCCTTCTTCAATAACGACATTTGCGCCGATACTCGCTGTGGCAGCGACTGTAGCGGACGGGTTGATGACAGCTGTGGGATGAATAGCCGCAACAATTTCTGTTGCAGGCGCAAACAAATGCGATGCACGCGCATAGGTGACATAGGGATTGGTTGTAAGCAAGCACGCACAAGGACTCTGATCTGCCTGATCAGGATGAATAATCAATGCAGACGCCTTGCAGTCGGAGAGCTGGCTGACATAGCGTGGATTACTCAGGAAGCTGAGATCACCCTGCCCGGCATTTTTTAAAGTGGCCAGGCGACCTATGTCAATATTTTCGTTGCCGAGCAGTTGCACGTCCAGCAACTTTGCCAGCTCGCCAAGTGTATAAAAGCTCTTATTTTTCACCTGGCGAGCACCTGGACTAGGTAATTAAGCTTATTATTATTGGCCGCGATTAAGTTCGTTCAGTTTCGCCGTAACCAGAGCCGTAATGCTGTAGCTGTTATTGAAGAATGCGACTGTCTCTGCATTCAAAACCAGATCATAACCGCCTTCCTGTACTACAGACTCAATTGCCATACCCAGGTTCTGGCGCTGGCTGTCCACAAATCTCTGATTACGCTCCTGCAAGGCAGCCTGCACACGCTCGGAGATCAATTGCAGTTGCACCTGCTTTTCCTGCGCATCCGCATTAAGAGTTCGTTTTTCAGCATCACTCATGATGGATTCGTCGCGCTGAGCTTTCTCAACAAGTTGACGCAACTCACCGTTCAGGCGATCCGCTCTTTGCTGCTCAGCGCTGAATTCAACCTGAATCTCTGCTTGCATGGCTTGTGCTGCATCAGAATTGAACAGCGCCTGCTCCAGATTGATGACGCCTATAACCGGTTGCGTTTGTGCCAATACTGAACTGGAAAAAACAACTGCTGCAAAAAACACTATATTCTTGATCATCTTCACAATCTAATCTCCACTTCATTGAAAATGACAGCCTGTAACGCTGCCTCTATAACCTTGTTTTAAAACCTGCTTTTTTAACCTACTTTTCTCAAAAACTTTTGGACTTTAGAATCCCGCACCAATCGTGAAATCGAATGTCTTGGTATCGTCACTGCCATCTTTGGTAAATGGTTTGGCCACATAAAAAGTAAGAGGACCAAACGGTGACAGATACGTAACACTGATTCCTGCTGAATACCGGAACTCTCCAAAGTCGAAATCATTACAATTATTCTGCGCCGACTGCCTGGCTGTACAAGTTGACGAAAAGACGTTTCCGGCATCAATAAAGAATGAAGACCGTATTCGACTTCTATCTGTTACAAAAGGCATCGGGAAGAGCAATTCTACACTACCCGTTGTCAATATATTACCCCCAAAGGCATCCAGCCGGCGATTTATGTCTATATTTTCAACAGCCAAGCGCACTGAGGGGCTACCGTCTGGTCCGAAAACCTGCTGGCCGTTAGCGTCAACGACAGGCACAGTTTGATAGCCGAAACCACCATCGAAACCTTGCGCCAAACCAGACTCATTGACCAGAATATTGCCATTAGCATCCTTGAGCAATGTGGTCGACCCAGTCAGATAACGCTGCGGATTGGTACTGCGTGGCCCCAGACTGTTCTCCTCGAAACCACGCACCACGCCATTAGAAGACAAGCCGCCGGCGAAATAGTTCTCGAAGAAAGGTAATTCACTAGTATCCCCGTATCCCGCGCCATAACCAAGGTTGGTTTTGAAGCGCAACACCCAGTTCTGAGTAATGGGGCGGAAAACCTCGCCAAGATAGTTGAGTTGGTAATATTCCAGATCACTGCCGGGCACGGTGACATTAAATGAAACCTGCTGGAACGAACCGCGATCAGCCAACTGACCACGGTTTAATGTTGAGCGAATCCAATTGGTAGTGAGTGTGACGTTGTCAAACTCGCTACCCTGCCTGTCGATAAAGCCCAGATCGGGATTCTGATTGATAAATTCTCTGGGCAAATCTGCGACCGCACCTGTGATTGCATCACGAACCGGGCTGCCATCGAAAGGATTGATAACCGCAGGTTCAATAATGTATCGGTCTATGCCAGGGAACAGCCTTGGTGTTGCTTCAATCTCCTGCACGCTCAAACCGCCAGAGCTCAATTCGGTATGCGTGTAGCCCACATTGAAACCAATCTGTTCATTCTCGTTGATGGGATAAGCAAAGTTGAATGAACCACCATAAGACATGGTAGAGAAGCTGGCAATATTGAACGGAGAATCCTGCTTCTGCACGAACAGATTGAAGCCGCGGCTCACCCCATCCTGAGTGAAATAAGGATCAATATAGGAAAAATTCAGACTTTCCTGGAAATAACTTTTATTGACACCTACTTGAACTGTATTGCCGGTGCCGAGAAAATTCTGTGCCTGCAGTTGTGAGCTGACAAACCAGTCACCGCCACCGCCTGAGCCAATACTGAAGGAGATACTACCAAAGTTCTGTTCAGTTACATCAAAGTTGACATCGATCTGATCCGTGCTACCTGGCACCTCAACGGTGTCAACCTCCACTTCAGAGAAGTAGCCCAGCCTTTCCAATCTGACTTTGGAAAGCTCTATCAACTGGCTGGACGCAGGCGCACTTTCCAACTGTCGCATTTCTCTACGTAAAACATCATCAGCCGTTGCGGTGTTGCCACGGAAATTGACGCGATTCACATAGGTGCGATTGCCAGGCTCAACGAGGAATGTAATATCAACAGTTCGTTCGTCCTCATCTATTTCTGGTATACCAGATACCACCGCAAACGCATAACCGAAATTACCCAGCACTTGCGTCATGTATTCTTCGGTAGCGGTAACCAGTGCCTGCGAAAAAGTTTGTCCGGGCGCCACTAAAGTATACGCGCGTAGAATTGGTTCAATATCCACCAGGTCACCTGCCAGATCTACTTCATTGACTGTGAAGCGATCACCCTCGGTAACATTGATGGTGATGTAGATATTCTCATTATCAGGCGTGATCGTAATCGGAGTTGAATCGACATTGAATTTTATAAACCCATTGTCCATATAATGAGAAGTCAACGATTCAAGATCTCCATTGAGCTGTTCGCGCGAATATTTATCTCTGCCACTGAACGGCAGATACCAGGGCTTCAAGCCGAGCTCAAACAATCCCAGCAGCTCATCCGAATCGAATTCATTGTTGCCCACGATATTAATATCGCGGATGCGGCTCTCCGAACCTTCATTGATCGTCAAATCTATCGATACGCGATTGCGCGGCTGCTCCTCAACTTCAATCTCCACCGTCGTGCCGTAACGACCACGTGAGGAATACACTTCCTGAATACCCTGACGTATGGCTTCCAGCGTAGAACGGGTGAAGATACCGCCTTCGGTGATCTCGGCAGACGCCATGTTGCTCAGGATATCTTCAGTTTTCAGAACTTTGTTGCCATTGATGGTGATCTCACTGACAGATGGTCTTTCCAGCACGGTAATCAGCAGCACATCACCTTCGCGTGCTACTTCAACTTCTTCAAAATAACCTGATGAGGTAATCGAGCGAATAATCTCCGCAGGGGTTAATGAGCCTACCTCGTCGCCTATGCCAACTGGCAATAATCCAAATACGACACCGGGAGAAATACGCTGCAAACCATCGATACGAATATCCGAAATGACGAAATTCTGCGCTTCGGCATTTACCGCAATGGTAGCGGCCAGAAAGAAGGTGAGGAAAAATCTTGTCATGAGATTCTTATTAGCCTGATTTAAAAACTGGAGAATTTACATTGGGAAAAGAGTGATGCAAGAGCAGCAAGCTCCATTTGCAACACCACTGTGACATGATCCGTCGCATCGACCAAATCCGCACTACAATAGTCGACTGACATCATTGTAAATCGCCAACACCATGATACTTGAAATGATTAATAAGCCCAGTTGTAATCCCATTGCCTGCACCCGTTCGGGCACTGGTCTGCGACTTATTGCCTCTATAATGTAATACAGCAAATGACCACCATCCAGCACAGGAATTGGCAACAGGTTCAATACGCCAAGACTGATGCTAAGTATTGCCAGAAAGCCCAGATACACCTCCAGACCATAACTGGCAGTTTCACCAGCCACCTGGGCAATCGTAATGGGGCCACTGATATTCTTCACCGAAATCAGCCCAACTACCATTTTCTTGATAGAGTCCAGTACGAATACTGATTTGTCCCATGTCTCCTGTATGGCTGGCCCGATCGCCGATATCACGTTGTAACTGACATCACGCCGCTGATCTGCCGGCAAATTGCCAAGCACATCATAAGGTTGCACGGAAGCGCCAATAACACCTATTACACTGCCATCCTGAGCTACACTTCTCTGAGGCACCAGCAACAGTGTCTCTAAATTGTCACCTCGTTGGACAACGACTTCCAATTCCAGTTCCGGATTGGCACGAATCAGCCTTACCCACTGCCCCCAACCGCTGACCGCATTACCGTTGGCGGACAAAACAGTATCGCCAGCCAAAAGACCCGCCTGCTCTGCGCGGCTGTCTGCGACTATGCCCTGGATGACGGCAGGGATTTCAAACTGTTCAAGCCCCAGTGAACCCAGTGGATCAGGCTCGGCAGTACCGGATTGCCAGCTTTGCAAAGGAATCACGAATTCTTGTGGTAACGAACTACCGGAAGGAACAGCGCTTATGGTCAGTGGACCAGTCTCGCCCAACCGCTCCAGCAACGCCATATTCACTTGCTGCCATATCGTTACCGGCACATTATCTACAGCCACTATCTCATGACCAGCCCGCAAACCGGCCGCATACGCAGGAGAATCATCCACGACCTGGGCGATAACCGGTGCCGTGCCACGTAATCCGTAAGTGACATTAATAACCCAGAAAACCAGAATTGCCAGCAGGAAATTGGCTAATGGCCCCGCTGCCACAATGGCCATGCGTTGCCACACAGTTTTACTGGTAAAGGAGAGATGTTGTTGATCGGCCGGAATGTCTGATCCGTCGCTGGCCTGAGTATCGTCCTGACCCAGCATTTTGACGTAACCACCCAGAGGAATGGGCGCTATTACATATTCGGTGCCATCTTTGCCTATCCAGGTTTTGACCGCTCTGCCAAAACCAATCGAAAAGCGCAACACTTTGACGCCACAACGCCGGGCCACCCAGAAATGGCCGAATTCGTGAATCGTCACCAAAATGCCCAAAGTGACAATCAGGGCAACAATATTGATTATCAGCTGTACTGCCATCGCAAGTGACCTGCTGCGGGAAAGAATTAATTACCGTGATGAATACTGTTATCCGGACTTAGGCCCGTTCTTTGGCCTGTTGCTTTGATACCGGCTACAACTTCTGTGGCCAGCAATCTGGCTTGCGCATCAGCGCTCCGAATAATATCCAGACTGTTGGCTCTGTCACAAGTAATTTGTGCCATAACGCGCGCAATGATAACAGGTATGTCTGTAAAACTGATGCTGCCGCCCAAAAAAGAATCTACCGCCACTTCATTGGCTGCGTTCAGAATCGCCGGCATGGTTCCCCCTCGTCTGGCTGCCTGAACACCCAGACTCAGACAAGGAAAGCGCTGCAGATCCGGTTTGGAGAATTGCAAGTCACTATTAGCTACCAGATCCAGAAAACTGGCTCCGGAAGACACGCGTTGCGGCCAGGCCAGACCATAGGAGATGGGGATACGCATATCCGGCGCACCCAGCTGTGCAATTACCGACCCGTCACAGTACTCAACCATGGAATGAACAATACTCTGTGGATGTATCAGTACTTCCACCTGATCCGGGCTGACGCCAAACAGAAAGCAGGCCTCGATAAGCTCCAGGCCTTTATTCATCATGCTGGCTGAATCAACGGATATTTTGGCTCCCATGGACCAGTTCGGGTGCTTGCAGGCCTGCTGTGGCGTTACAGCAGACAGTTGCTCCATGGGTAATTCGCGAAACGGACCACCGGATGCGGTCAAGATGATGCGTCTCACTCCCTGCGCATGTACGTCACTGCCTATCAATCTGGAGTCATGAGGCAGACACTGAAAAATGGCATTGTGTTCGCTGTCAATGGGGATGAGCACTGCGCTGCTGTTCTGTAAGGCTTCGGTAAACAGCTCGCCAGCCATGATCAGCGCTTCTTTGTTGGCCAGCAGCACTTTCTTCGACGCCTCCACTGCCGCCAGGGTTGGCAGCAAGCCCGCTGCACCAACAATTGCCGCCATGACTGTGTCTGTGTCTGTATGAGCAGAAACAAAACTCAGGGACTCTTCACCACTGAGCACTTCGGTTTCAGCATTACCTGCTGCACTGAGACCATCTTGCAGGGCAGCGGCCGCGTCTGCATCCACCATCACGGCAAAACGGGGTGCGTGCTCCAGGCATTGCTGCAGCATGAGTTCCACATTGGAGTTAGCAGTCAATGCGAAAACGCTACAGGCAGGCATCCGACTGAGCACATCAAGAGTACTCCTGCCTATCGACCCGGTAGAGCCCAGCAGGACAACGCGCTGCGGCACGATATCGGGCTGTGTGTCATTTGCTTTCATGGAATGCTGATTCACCTGAGCAGTTAGCATGATCTCAGTACCACTGAACTTGCGGCAGCAGATACATGATGGTGAGGACAAATACGGGGGTGGCGGCCATCAGACTGTCTACCCTGTCCAGAATACCACCGTGCCCTGGCAGACTACTGCCACTGTCTTTGACGCCTTGATGTCGCTTCAGCATACTCTCATATAGATCGCCAATCACACTGATGCTGGCAACAACTAACGCAATGACGAATAAGAACAGCAGTTGACCGCCACTTAACGGCTGCAGATAAAAGTGCAACAAGCCAATCAACAGAACCGACAGACTGACACAGGAAACCATACCGCCCCAGAAACCAGCCCAGGATTTTTTAGGGCTGAGTTCCGGGGCCAGTTTCTTGTTGCCCCAGGCGCTGCCTACAAAAAAAGCACCGATATCTACGATACTGACCAGCGCTATCAGCGCCAGCACGAGGTAACCACTGTCGGCAAGGTATTTAAGCTGCAGCAAGCCAACCCAGGTGGGCAGCATGCAGAACAATCCCATCAGCCCAATACGCATTCTCCCTTGCCATAGTGTGACAGCCCGGGGATAGCGCAGGACGGCGTAAAACGCAAACAACCAGAAAGCGAAGGAGGCAATCATGATAGCGGTAACCAGGTTCTCATGAATGGCCGCGGCGGAGGGCGATACACCAAGCGCGAAACCAGTTACACAAAGCAGGGAATAGAACAGCAGTAAATAAAGGCATTTACCCGAAAACGACTGCAAACCCATAAACCCCGACCATTCCAGCAGCGCGGGAATAAAGACTAAAGCCAACGCGAGACCAAAATAAAACGGTGACAGGTAAACCGTTGCAAGATAAAGCAGTACAACCATAAGAACAGCCGTCAGAATGCGGGCCTTAAGCACTACCTGTACTCCTCGCCTCTTCGAACAGTTCATCGCTGTTGGAATCATCATGCACGGGTGAATCCAGATGACCATAACGGCGTTGGCGCTTGCTGTAATCATCCACAGCCAGCTGAAATTGCGCGTCATCGAAATCGGGCCAATAACAACTGCTGAAATACAATTCAGTGTATGCCAATTGCCATAATAGAAAATTGCTTATGCGACTCTCGCCGCCAGTTCTGATACACAGATCCGGCATTGGATAACTACCGATACACACATGCTGTTGCATCATGCCTATATCCACGTCCGCGGCATTGACTTCGCCACGGGCTACCTTTTCCGCAATTTTGCGCGCCGCGTTGGCAATATCCCAACGGCCGCCGTAATCAGCAGCTACTGTAACAACTGTTCCGGTATTATTGCGCGTAAGATGCTCGACAACTGCCATATGCTTTTGCAATTTCGCTGAGAAGCTTTCGCGATTGCCAATGAATTGCAAACGTACATTATTGGCATGCAGTTGAGTTATTTCTTTGCGTTTGAGTACAGCCAGAAATAAGGCCATCAAACCTTTGACTTCCTTGTTGGGGCGCAGCCAGTTTTCGCTGCTGAAAGCAAACAAGGTGAGGTAACTTATATTGCGGCGCAAACATGAATACACCACTTCTCTGGCAGCTTCTGCTCCTGCGCGATGCCCCGCTGATCCTGACAGTCCGCGCGATTTAGCCCAGCGATTATTGCCATCCATGATAACAGCCACATGCCTGGGCACTTTTTCAACCTGCGCATGCTGTAGTTCTTCTTTATCCATTGATTGCAGGGTCTCATTCAATAGTCTATCGCCAGTTGATAGATCAGATCGCCAATAGATCCGATTCCTTGGCAGAAAAGCTGCTCTCAATAGCTGCTATATACTTGTCCGTAATTTTTTGAATTTTGTCTTCAGCTCGGTGTTGCTCATCTTCGCTGATGGATTTTTCCTTCAGCAGATCCTTGATATTGGCGTTGGCATCACGGCGAATATTTCTGACAGCGACACGTGCATTTTCCGCCTCGTTTTTGGCCTGCTTGGTGTATTCACGACGCGTCTCCTCAGTCAGCGCAGGCATAGGCACGCGGATATTCTCGCCATTGTTGGAGGGGTTGATACCCAGATCTGAACGCATGATGGCTTTCTCTATCTCACCGATCAAGGGTCTTTCCCACGGAGAAATGATCAGTGAGCGACCATCTTCCACCGTGATATTAGCGAGTTGGTTCAGTGGCGTATCAGTTCCATAATAGGGGACCATAATGCTATCCAGAATACTGGGGTGAGCACGCCCGGTGCGAATTTTGTTGAACGCTGCGTCCAGAGATTCCAGACTTTTTCCCATGCGCGAATCCGCGTCTTTGATAATATCTTCTATCATTTTTTGTCCCCATCGTGTGGGCCGGTAAGGCAAGAATTCATTTAGTCGTTATGCGGGTTTTCAATGGTAGTGCCATCACCTGCACTCATGACATTGTGCAACAAGGCGCCAGGTTTATTCATATTAAATACACGCACGGGAATGTCGTGATCTCTGACCAGACAAATGGCAGTAAGATCCATCACGCCCAGTTTCTTATCCAGCACTTCATCATAAGTAAGCCGGTCAAACTTGATAGCATCCGGCACCAGATTCGGATCGGCAGAATACACGCCATCTACTTTCGTAGCTTTCAGAATCAATTCAGCATCAATTTCAATGCCGCGCAGGCATGCGGCGGAATCTGTTGTAAAGAAAGGGTTACCCGTACCTGCGGCGAATATAACGACATCACCTGAACGCAAATGGCGAATAGCAGTTCTGCGGTCATAATGTTCAACCACACCACTCATGGGTATCGCAGACATTACTCGGGTAGCAATATTCGCGCGCTCCAATGCATCGCGCATGGCCAGCGCATTCATCACTGTTGCCAACATACCCATATGGTCGCCGGTAACCCGCTCCATACCGGCTGCATTCAATGCTGCACCACGGAACAGATTACCGCCACCTATCACCATGCCAATCTGTACGCCCAGACCAACTAATTGACCAACTTCGACAGCCATGCGATCCAGCACTTTGGGGTCAATACCGAAATCGGCATCTCCCATCAATGCCTCACCACTGAGCTTCAGGAGAATCCGTTTGTATTTCTTGTCTGGTTTCACCATCTCTCGGTTACCTTTTTTTGTCAGCCATGCACTTTTTGTGTACGTACTTTATGAACAGACAGGCACTGTATAGTCGGCAGGCAGCTTGGTACACGGGAGCAGATCACCTGCTCCCGTAACCAGGTCTATCGCTTTGCTTGTGCTGCCACTTCTTCAGCAAAGTCCACGACCTCCTTTTCGATGCCCTCACCCACTTCATAGCGGATAAAGCTGACTACATCGGCACCAGCTTTCTTCAACAGAGCGGCCACTGTGATCTCGGGGTCTTTGACAAACTGCTGCTCAACCAGGCTCACTTCAGCAACAAACTTGCGCAGGCGACCTTGAATCATCTTTTCTATGATTTCCTCCGGCTTGCCGCTTTCCCGCGCCTGCGCAGAGTAGATTTCAGATTCTTTGGCCAGGAGCTCTTTGGATACATCCTCTGCACGCACTACAAGTGGGTTGGACGCCGCCACATGCATGGAGATGTCCTTGGCCAGAGAACTGTCGCCACCGTTTAACGCAACCAGCACTGCAATGCGATTATTACTGTGTACGTAAGTATCGACAATACCTTTATTGGCATCTTCAAAACTGACGATTTCTACACGTCGAACATTGATATTTTCGCCGATTTTCTGCACCAGCTTCTCGCGCAGGTCTTCCAGTTCGCCATTCATCAAATTGGCAATATCGCTTTCCTTATTGGTGTAAGCCAGTTCCAGCACTTTTTTGGCAAAGTTCAGGAAATTGTCATCACGGGCAACAAAGTCTGTCTCGCTGTTTACTTCAACGATAACACCAAAGTTGCCATCTTCGGAAACACGCGTCATGACAATACCTTCGGCCGCAGTTCTGCCTGCCTTCTTGGCAGCTTTCAGACCACTTGCCTTACGCAGATCGTCAATCGCTTTTTCCATGTCGCCATCGGCTTCAACCAATGCCTTTTTGCAATCCATCATGCCAAGTCCGGTGCGCTCACGTAGCTCTTTCACCATACCTGCTGTTATATCCGCCATCTCTTGCCTCACTCTATTCTTGAATAAATTCGGATTTGTGTAAAAAAGCCTTAAAAAAAAGGGGCATCGCCCCTCTTTTTCAACCCAACTCAATGTGACTGACTGTTAGCAAATCATGTCCTATTGGTTGTCAAAGGGTTTCAGGCGGCGCTATCTGCATCATCCGCTTTTGCGGTGACCGGTTCCGGCTCAGAGGCTACAGGTTCCGGCTCGGCAGCAGCAGGCTCATCTGCAGCTGCTTCGCTGACTTCCACGAATTCGCTCTTGCTGTTCACCGCATTGCCTTCGCCACGTCCTGCAATGCAGGCATCGGCTATAGCGCGGGCATACAGTTCAATCGCACGCAGTGCGTCATCGTTGCCGGGGATAGGAAAGTCGATGCCATCGGGGTTGCTATTGGTATCCACGACACCGATAACCGGAATGCCCAGGTTGTTGGCTTCAGTCACGGCAATGCGCTCGTGATCCACGTCGATAACAAACAAGGCATCTGGCAAACCCGCCATATCCTTGATACCACCGATACTGCGCTCCAGTTTTTCCATGGTGCGACGCATCATCAGCGCTTCTTTTTTGGTCAGACGCTCAAAAGTACCGTCCAGCTCCTGGGCTTCCAGGTCGCGGAGACGTTTGATGGAACCACGAATGGTTTTGTAGTTGGTCAGCATGCCACCCAACCAGCGGTGGTTAACGTAAGGCATACCCGCGCGCTCTGCTTCTTCTTTAATGATTTTGCCGGCAGCGCGTTTGGTACCTACAAACAGCACTTTCTTCTTCTTTTCCGCCAGGCTGTGCACTTCGGCAATCGCGCGGTTCAAAGCTGGAACAGTGTGCTCGAGATTAATGATGTGAATTTTGTTGCGGGCACCGAAAATAAACTGCTTCATTTTCGGGTTCCAGTAACGGGATTGGTGACCGAAGTGCACGCCCGCTTTAAGCATTTCTTTCATTGACACAGTAGTCATGGTTTTTCCTTCATTTCCAAGGGTTAGGCCTCCACACACCCCATGGTCTGACTTCCGGTCCCGCTGACATTGGCTTTCAGGGCCAATCAGGACTGAGGAAGCACCCCAAACACATGTGACGGTGTGTGTGCGACGTTTAGTGGCAGCCAACTGGCCATCCACTTTATGTCTGATGCGAACCTGCGGTTTGCTCAGCGCGCAGCTTTATACCATAAATCCCGGTCTACATAAAGCGCTGCATACAGAATAGGGAAGCTCTGATTAGGCTTTGTGGCAACGGCTCCGCTGAATTACAATGGCGGCCTTTACTAGCCTTGCCGGAGACTTGCAGACACACCTATGGCCATTAGCATAAAAACACCAGACGATATAGCAAAAATGCGTGTTGCCGGCCGTCTGGCGGCAGAAGTCCTTGAAATGATAGAGCCACACGTGCAGCCGGGTATCAGCACGGGTGAGCTGGACAGAATTTGCCATGACTTTATAGTCAATGTGCAGCAGGCCATTCCTGCTCCTTTGAATTACAATGGTTTCCCCAGGTCCATCTGCACCTCGCTGAACCATGTTATTTGCCACGGCATCCCCAGCGACACCAAGTTTCTGAAAAAGGGCGATATTCTCAACATAGATATTACGGTGATCAAGGACGGGTTCCACGGCGATACCAGCAAGATGTTTGCCGTTGGCGAGATAGCTTCCCATGCTCAACGCCTGATTGAAATTACCCAGGAATGCCTTTATCAGGCGATTGCTATCGTAAAACCCGGAGCACAGCTTGGCGATATTGGCCACGTGATTCAAACACACGCTGAAGCGCATAATTATGCCATTGTGCGCGAGTACTGTGGGCACGGCATCGGGCGTATATTTCACGAAGACCCGCAGGTTCTGCATTATGGCAAACCAGGCACTGGTCTTGTTTTGCAGGAAGGCATGACTTTTACTATAGAACCCATGCTGAATGCCGGCACTCGCTACAGCAAGTTGTCAAAAATGGATGGCTGGACTGTCACTACCAAAGACCGCCGCCTGTCTGCGCAGTGGGAACATACACTGGCAGTGACCAGCAATGGCTGCGAAATACTTACCCTACGTAAGGAAGAATCCCTGTCGTGACGAGCAATAATGCAGTAGCCGCACCCAGCATCAAAGCAGACAAACAATTATTCAACAGCGAAGAATTCGCCTTGCGCCTGCAGACATGCAAGGAGAGCGGGGGCAATCCGTTGCCGCTGTTCCGTGATGCACTGAACTCTTCGCAAAACATTCTGAATGAGCGATATCGTGCTAACTCGCCCATTGCAGAATTGATTACCGGCCGTGCCTGGTTGATAGATCAAATACTCGGTTTCGCCTGGAGATTGTATGAGTGGGAGAAACCAGACGAAATCAGCTTGATTGCTGTCGGGGGCTATGGGCGCGGTGAACTTCATCCTCACTCGGACGTTGACTTGCTGTTGCTCACACGCACAGACAACGTGGACAAGTGGAAGAAAAATATTGCCGCATTCTTTACCTTTCTATGGGATATGAATCTGGAGATTGGTCAAAGTGTGCGTTCCATAAAACAGTGCCGACAAGAAGCGCTAAAGGATATCACTGTTGCCACCAGTTTGATGGAGTCACGCACAATAGTCGGAAATACTGCATTGCGCGACGACATGATTGCCGTGACTCAAGCCGAGGATGTGTGGCCAGCGCAAACTTTTTTCCGCGCCAAACGCGATGAACAATTAGCGCGCCACGAAAAGTATTACGACATTGATTACGCGTTGGAACCCAATGTAAAAACCTCTCCGGGTGGCCTGCGCGACATTCAGACTATCGCCTGGATTGCCAAGCGCCACTACGACGCTGACAATCTGGCAGATCTTGTGGATCTGGGGTTTTTAAGCGTATCTGAATATGAACAATTAAGCGCCGGTGAATATCTATTGTGGCGTATTCGATATGGTTTGCATTTGCTGGCTGGTCGCAAGGAAGATCGACTGTTGTTCGACAAACAAAAAGAACTGGCCGCAATGTTCGGCTTCGTTGATGACGAAAAAAGTCTCGCTGTCGAAAAATTGATGCAGGAATATTATCGCGCAGTGGCGACGCTACGCGAATTGAACGATGTGCTATTGCAGCATTTCGATGAAGCCATACTGCGCGCCAGTGAAAAAGAAGAAATCAGCGTAATCAATAAACGCTTTCAGGTGCGCAATAAATATATTGAAGTTAGCGGCCCAGGTGTTTTCAAACGCTTCCCGTTCGCGTTGTTGGAGATCTTCGTCCTGATGGCGCAGAAATCTCAGATCAATGGCGTGCGGGCAGCAACCATTCGTCTGATTCGTGATCACCGCCATCTTATCGATGATAAATTTCGTAAAGACCTGCGCAATGTTACCTTGTTTATGGAATTGTTGCGCTCGCCACACGATTTGACTTCGCAATTAAGACGTATGGCACGTTATGGCATTCTGGGACGTTATTTACCCGAGTTTGGCGCGATAACCGGCAAGATGCAACACGACCTGTTTCATATTTATACTGTTGATGCGCACACCCTGCAGGTGGTTGAGAACATGCGGCGCTTTCGCTTACCGGAAGCTGAAGAACATTATCCAATTGCTGCGCATATTGTCCGGCGCTTGCCTAAAATCGAACTGCTTTATATTGCTGGTCTCTATCACGATATCGCAAAAGGTCGCGGCGGCGATCACTCCACGCTCGGCATGGAAGACGCAACCCGTTTTTGTCAACAGCATCATCTGAGTGTGTGGGATACCAAGTTGGTTACCTGGTTGGTGGGCAAGCATTTGCTGATGTCGATGACAGCGCAGCGCAAAGACATCATGGACCCGCAGGTCATCCATGAGTTCGCTCTGGATATGGGTGATAAGTTGCACCTGGATTATCTGTATGCGTTAACGGTAGCCGATATCAATGCCACCAACCCGACGTTGTGGAATGCCTGGCGCGCCTCACTGCTGCGACAACTGTATCTGAGTACCAAACGCGCACTACGACGCGGCCTAGAGAACCCGATTGACCGCAGCGACCGCATAAAAGACAAGCAGGAAAGCGCTCTGCTCAAACTCAAAGACAAAGGCTTGTCGCAGGAACAGATCAATGCTATCTGGGATACCACCGATGATGAGTATTTCGTGCGCGAGTCTGTTGCCAATATTATTTGGCATACCGAAGCTATCGCCAGACACAAGGGAGAGGAAGTACTGGTATTGGTGCAGGACGTCACAGATTCACAGGGCGAAGGTGGCACGCATATATTTATCTACACCTTGAACAGACACCATCTGTTCGCCGCCAGTGCAGCAGCTATGGAACAACTGGGTTTGAATATTCAGGACGCTCGCCTCTTCACATCGGCCAAAAACTACTGCATGAATACATATACCGTGCTGGAAAGTGACGGCTCACCCATTGGCAACAATCCTGGCCGCGCAGAAGAGATCAAAAAACTGCTACAGGGTTTTCTGGCAGATCCTGCGAGTTATCAGAAGATGCCCAAGAAGCGCACGCCACGAAAACTGCAGCACTTCAGTCAACACATTGAAACCGACATCATCAACAGCAACGATAAGTTCTACTCAACGCTGGAGATCAGTTGTCCGGATAAGCCCGGTATTCTGGCAGCCATCGGCAAGGTATTTGCGAATCAGCAGATACAACTGGTCAACGCGCGCATTGCGACACTGGGCGAGCGCGTGGAGGATCTGTTTTATATAGTCGATGCCAATAACCAGCCATTGGCAGATCCTGAGTTGATCGCAAAATTGCAGACTGAACTCAAAGAGGAGCTCAGCGCTTAAGCGATTGCACAAGCCTGATTGTGATTTTTGGGTATAATGCCGGCGGTAAAATTGATTGCTACCGTTTTTCAGCACCAGACAGGACAAGAATAATGACCATTGCTACCCCTACTACCAACCTTGGCATTTACAGCCTCGGTGTTGGTCTGGCGACAAAAAATTCGCAAGATGAACTCATTGAAGTTTATTACCCCAGGCCTCTCCTGCAGCCATCGGCAAAACTGGTCGCTGGGATAGCCAACACGCTAAGTTATAGTGGCGGCAATCAAGTTATTCGCATCACGACTGAACAGTGTGGCGTGCTGGCAACAACTGTAAAATCGGCAGATGCGACGATGGCTGAGTTGTTTGAGGCACTGCAGGATAGCAAGAAAACGCTGCTTGTCACTTTCCTCGAGAAGGACCTGCCACCGCAGACCGTAGCGGAAGTGTATTTGAAACTGCATCTGTTATCGCACCGCTTGTGTAAACCGCACACCGTAAATCTGCAGGGTGCCTTTGGCGTTCTGCACAATCTTGCCTGGACGAATCATGGCGCCATCGAACTGACCGACCTGCCTGCCAGACAATTGCAGGCGCGCATGATGGGACAGGTGCTCAATGTGATGTCCATCGATAAATTTCCGCGCATGAGCAATTACATTGTTCCCTCCGGCGTACGAATTGCAGACGCCGCACGTGTTCGCCTGGGCGCGTATATCGGTGAAGGCACAACTATCATGCACGAGGGCTTCGTGAATTTTAACGCCGGTACTGAGGGCAAAGCGATGATTGAAGGTCGCATCTCGGCGGGCGTCATGGTTGGCGAAGGCAGTGATCTGGGCGGAGGCTGCAGCACCATGGGCACTCTTTCCGGTGGTGGCACCGAAATAATTTCTGTCGGCAAAGATTGCCTGATTGGCGCCAATTCGGGGCTTGGCTTTCCGCTTGGCGACCGTTGCATTATCGAAGCTGGCCTGTATGTAACCGCTGGCACCAAGGTGCTATTGCTGGATCAGGACAACAATCCGGTCAAAACACTCAAGGCCCGTGAGCTTTCCGGCCAATCTGATTTGCTTTTCCGGCGCAACTCACAATCCGGCGCCGTGGAATGCAAAACTAACAAGACCGCAGTCGCACTGAATGCAGATCTGCACAAAAACTGAAAGTAAAAACGGCACCATGAGCATCCAGCAATGACACAATCGCCCACACCGATATCCCCAACCCTGCAATTAGCCACCGACCTAATCAAGCGCGCCTCAGTGACGCCTGATGATATGGGCTGCAACCAACTGATGATGGACAGACTCAACGCTATTGGCTTTCGTTGCGAACCTTTGAATTTTGGCGATGTGAAAAATTTCTGGGCTCGTTTTGGTGAATCCGGACCCGTTCTGTGTTTTGCCGGTCACACCGATGTTGTGCCAACCGGCCCGGTGGACCAGTGGCGTCACCCGCCCTACTCCGCCACCATACAGGACGGCATCTTGTATGGGCGCGGCGCCGCTGATATGAAAGGCAGCCTGGCCGCCATGATAACGGCCTGTGAGCGCTTCACAGCGACATTAAAGAGTAACGGCAGGACTTTGCAAGGGTCACTTGCCTTTTTGATTACTAGCGATGAGGAAGGCGCTGCGCTGAACGGTACGCGGAAAGTGATTGAAGTCCTGGAGAAGCGTCAGGAGAAAATTGATTACTGCGTAGTTGGCGAACCCAGCAGCACTAAAGTGCTGGGTGATGTTATAAAAATTGGCAGGCGCGGCTCATTGCACGGCAAACTGACATTTCTGGGCACGCAGGGCCATATCGCCTACCCGCAATTGGCCGATAACCCGATTCACTTCAGCCTTGCTCCCTTACAGGCGTTGTGTAACGAAGTCTGGGACGAGGGAAACAGCGCCTTCCCACCAACCAGTATGCAAATTTCCAATATTAAGGCGGGCACAGGCGCCGATAATGTTATTCCCGGGACATTGGAAGTGACATTCAATTTTCGCTACTCCACCGCATCCACTGCTGCAGAACTGCAAGCACGCGTGAAAGCGATTCTTGACCAGCACACAGAGAAATACGCATTGACCTGGCAGCTTTCCGGTGAACCCTTCTTAACCGAAAGCGGTGCACTGATAGACATCGCCAAAGCCAGCATTGCAGCGATCAATGGAACTGTCACAGAAACGTCAACTTCGGGCGGAACTTCGGATGGGCGTTTCATTGCACCCACTGACGCGCAGTTGATTGAGCTGGGACCCTGCAATGCAACTATCCACAAGATTGATGAACACGTCAGTGTTGCCGATCTGGATGGTTTGACGCTCATTTATGAAGAGATCATGGTTCGCTTGCTTCAGGGTAAATAAATATCAAACCTGCTGGCTTTACCACTGATCTCCAATGCAGGTTTTTGTCCTGCCAGAAATTCGGCATGCTTTGGTCGTTTGACGACAACGCGGCGCCGCGCTTTCGCCAGCGCTGCGCGGAGTAAGTCAGAAGGGTCCTCTCCATCCAACAATAACAGCTGCAACACCTGCATATTCTTTTTCACTTTGGCTGATTTTTTCCGCTCCGGAAACATCGGGTCCAGATAGATAACATCAACCTCGTCACAATTGTGCAGGAACAATTTACTGTCTGCATTGTGCAACTGAATACGACTGCACGCAGAAACCAGTGCCGGCAATTCGCTCGCCGCAGCACGGATTAGTCCATCCTGTAACAGGGCATGCACTACTTTTGATTGTTCAATCAGCTGAATATGACACCCTGCATGAGCAAGGATAAAACCGTCCTGACCTAATCCTGCAGTAGCATCCAACAGCGACCATTCCAGTGCTCTTTTTCCACCTACAGCCTTTACTACATATTCCGACAGCGGAGATTGTCGTTGTCGCCAGGCAAAACTGGCAGCGGTGAAATCCACGTTGATTATATGCACAGGTGAAGTGGACAGTGCCTTCAGAGATAGCGTTTGATCTGCATAACTCAGCACGAAAAGACAGGAATCGGCCAAAGCACTTTCCATTTCAGGGTAATACTGAAGCTCAAGCTGGCGCGCCAAAGCAATAGCATTTTCGTTTGTTGCAGGGTTGAGCGTGCTGCCACAAACCCCCACACGGTTCGCGTCAGACGGAGCACTCATTTGTACTCCAGTTGCTCTTTCAGATAAACGGGTACTGCTGATTCGGGAGCGCAGAAATCATTTCGCAGGAATTTTTGCTCCGCAAGCAACGCCAGCACTTCAGCATCAGTGCAGATTTCTGGAAAGCGCATAATGTCGGTGAGTTCTGGCAGAGACGTTAACTCCAGATCTTCTCGCCAACCATCACCTACCCCTGCCCATTCTTTTTCCGAAGCTACCACCGCAGATTCGGTTAATAAAGCTGCAACACCCTCTAATGACAACACGTGTTCAATTTCCTGCAATATTACACTTCCTTCTTGCGCACTATAGACAGCCCAATAGTATTCCCCTTCTCTGGCCTGCATAGCTACCAACATATTTTGCGCTGCATGCAATTGTGTTGCTCGCATTGCCATGACAGCAAGAGATGAGCACATCACAATAGGTATTTCATGGGCAAATGCCAGCCCTTGCGCCACTGCACTGCCAATTCGTAATCCTGTAAAGGAACCAGGACCCGCAATAATAGCGATAGCATCAAGCTCGGAGATTTTAATTTGTGCGGAATCCAACAGCTTTTTTACCATTGGTAATAGCTCATTTGCATGCTGACGTGTTGCAGTGCTGCGAAGTTGTTGCGTAACACCGTCTATTCGCAATGCTGCAGAGCAAATAGTAGTAGAGGTATCGATTGCGAGAATTGCCGACATTTTTCCATCACCCAGAAAAGCGAAAGCACCCTCGCCAATCTTTTCGATTGAGGAGGATGCCTTCTACTGCAGAACTTACAACTTATATCAGCTGGCGCTGGCCGGTGCTGCCGCTGCTGCAGGTGCAGGAGCTGCTTTCTTGGCCTTCGCTGGCTTCTTGGCTGCTTTTTTCTTGGCAGCCGGTTTCTTAGAGGCTACTTTCTTAGCTGCTGGCTTTTTTGCTGCTTTCTTTGCCGCTGGCTTTTTTGCTGCTTTCTTGGCAGTAGCTTTTTTAGCTGCTGGCTTTTTAGCGGCGGCTTTTTTTGCAGGCTTTTTAGCCGCTTTTTTGGCTGGAGACTTCTTAGCTGCTTTTTTGGCTGGAGCTTTTTTTGCAGCTTTCTTGGCAGGTGCCTTTTTAGCAGCAGATTTCTTCGCGGGAGCTTTCTTTACCGCTTTCTTCGCTGATTTTTTAGCTGCTTTCTTGGCTGGAGCCTTCTTTGTAGCAGCTTTTACTTTGCTGACTACAGACTTTTTAACTTTCTTTGCTGCTGATTTAACTTTAGCAGCGGCACGTTTGGCAGCCGCTTTCTCTCTGGCTGCAAGTCGTTTTGCGGCAGCTTTCGCTCTCGCAGCAGCTTTTCTGGCAGCTACGCGCTCACGAGCAGCACGTGCTTTGGCAGCAGCTTTAGCCTTGATTGCTGCTTTCTTTGCAGCAGCTCGGGCTTTAACAGCAGCTTTCTGGGCAGCAGCTTTTTGCTTTGCTGCGGCTTTTCTGGCACGGGCGCTTTCTTTTGCCGCGTCAGCTTTAGCGCGCTTCTTCTTCCACGCATCTGTATAAGCTTTCACAGATTTCTTCAGGTCGGCTTCAGCTTTGGCTGCGATAGCAGCTTTTCTAGCTTCAGCGGCTTTCTTTTTGGCCTCTGCAGCAGCTTTAGCTTTAGCAGCAGCAGTTGCAGACTTGAGACTAGCTTGTGCAGCTTTAATTTTCGCGTTCAATTCGGTTACCTTTTTAGTTGCTTTACCGACTGCGTTTTTCGCAGCGACAGAAGCCTTTTTGTTGGTTGCAGTTGCATTCTTCCCTACTTTAACAGCAGCAGCTTTGGCTTTCGCCTGTGCAGCGCTTACTACTTTACGCTGAGCTGTAGCATCCTTTTGCAACTTTGCCAGAGATGCTTCCGCTTTTGCCAAAGCAGCATCACCGGTTTTTTTTGCGACTGATTTAGCAGGCACCTTCTTTTTCGCTTTTACTTTAGCCATACTCATATCTCTCCAAAAATGTGGAAAAAAACCACTTCACGCTCTTCAACACGGGCACACCCACGTTTGATGCGCACATTATCATAAAAAGCAAGAACCATATAGTAATGCACAACTTTTTTATCAAAAAACCAACCCAAATCAACGATTTCGATAAAAAAAATGCGTTTTTTACGTCAGAGCGGCCGCAATTTTTTCTTTAATTACTCCAACATCATCTTTACCGGCAATTTTTAACACCTTCACACTGGCACCTTCCGCATGCAAACGCTCATAAAATTTGACCAATGGTTTTGTTTGTTCATGATAGACCTGCAGTCTTTTTCTAACAGTATCTTCGTGATCATCGACACGTTGAACCAACGCCTCACCAGTAATATCGTCCTTATTTTCAACTGCAGGCGGGTTATATAACACGTGGTACACACGACCGGAGTCGGCGTGCACTCGTCGGCCACTTAGACGATTGACGATTTCCTCATCATCAACATCAATTTCAATAACCACATCGATACTTATTCCGGCATCAACCATAGCTTCGGCCTGTGGGATAGTTCTGGGAAACCCATCCAGCAAAAAACCGGCTTCGCAATCCGGTTGCTTGATACGATCTTTAACCAAAGCGATTATTATGTCGTCAGTAACCAGTCCACCGGCAGCCATAACCTCTTTCACTTGCAATCCAAGCGCTGATTCGGCTTTTACTGCAGCACGCAACATATCCCCTGTTGAGATTTGCGGAATGCCGAACTTTGACGTAATAAAGTGGGCTTGAGTGCCTTTTCCAGCCCCTGGGGCCCCCAATAAAATTACTCGCATAACTCGCTCCTAAGCGTTACTGACTTACATGGTTAAAACGTTCTGATAGTTTTGTTGATGGCGCGACGAACATACACGAAACGCCGCTTACAGTACAGATGGCTTGAAAACAGCTATAAACCAGCCAGTTTTGCTTTATTCCAGAAATTATCCAGCTCTTCCAGTTCAAAATCCTGCACTCTTTTGCCGCTTTCATTCGCACAGTGTTCTACAAACCGAAAACGTTGTTCAAAGCGCTGATTAGCATCGCGCAATGCAGCTTCCGGTTCAACGCGCAGATGGCGTGCCAGATTGATGCAGGTGAAAAGGATATCTCCCAGCTCATGGCTGATTTGTTTTGTATCCCCTTCTGCTATCGCTTCATCGAGTTCTGCGCGCTCCTCATTCAATTTGACCAGCACCGCGCTCAATTCAGGCCAATCGAAACCAATGGAAGCAGCCCGCTTCTGGAGCTTTTTGGCGCGCTCGATGGCGGGGAATGAGCGCGGTATGTCATCCAGGACGCTGACAAAAGAGCTCGCTTCGTCTGTACCGAAAGCTTTGTTGGAACGTTCCTGGTTTTTAATTGCCTCCCAGTTGATCTCTACCTGCTCGGCGCTGATGCCAGCAGCCGGATTGTTGGCACCGAAATTGGCCACTGACGCACCCGGGAAAATATGCGGGTGGCGACGCAGCAATTTATCAGAGATTGTCCTCGCTACCGCTGCAAAATCGAATTGCGCCTGTTCGCTGGCAATCTGAGCGTAGAAAACTACCTGAAACAGTAAATCACCCAGTTCATCCTGTAACTGTTCGCTGTCATTTCTGTCTACAGCATCAATTATTTCATACACCTCTTCCAGAGTATGCGAGGTAAGCGTTTTGAAAGTCTGTTTCCTGTCCCACGCACAGCCATAGCGTCTGTCTCGCAGTTTTGCCATGATATCCAGCAGTTGTTCTAACGCGTGTGGCGCATCTTCTTTAGTTGAATGGTTCATCTTCATCAGTTTCCTCTGCCGGCCTTGCGGTAACTATCCAAATACAGATGTTATGCCTGGCTCAATTCGTCGCGCCTGGACCACATTGTTCAGATTGTTAATTCGCTCGAGAACTTTGAGCAATAATGGGAAGGATGTTACTTCTATTTGTAATTGCATTTTGGCCATGCCGGATTCGCGATCCGTGCGTGTATTGACAGCCATGACCTCTATTTGCTCATTCGCCAGAATTGTTGTGATATCACGCAGCAGACCTGCACGATCCCAGGCCGTAACCAGGAATTCCACCGGGAATGTTACCTTTACGCCTTCCGCCCAGTTCACTTCGATCAGATTTTTACTGCCGGCATTCTGATAATCAAGTACCAGCGGGCAAACCGCCTGATGAATGAACACCTGTTCTCCGCTTTCCATACAACCGATAATCGCATCCCCCGGAACAGGATTGCAGCATGCAGCTAGTTGCGTCAGCAAGCGCCCTGTGCCGCGCACAGAGCTTTGTTTCGCTGCATTGACCGGCTGAGGCTCCGCTATTGTTTGTTTGTCGCCTGGCGGGCTGTCAACCGGGCAAATTAGTAGGGATAGATCCTGCGCAGCGCTCAACACTTCATCCAGTTGAATAGCGCCGGTAGCTACAGAGACAAACAACGTTTTGGCGCTTTGACAGCCCATGCGGCGAGCAAGAGCGCGATAATCTACATCTTTAACTCCCAGGCGCAGGAATTCACTATCCAGCAGAGCCTCGCCATAGACGATATTCTCTTCTTTACTTTGCCCTTTGAACCATTGCACGAGCTTTGCGCGCGCCCTTGGCGTATTGGCATAACCAAGTGAGTGTTTCAACCAGGCGCGACTTGGTGTGCTGCCCGCCCGCGAAAATATTTCGACACGATCTCCGGTTTGCAATTGATAATTCAGCGCCACGTATTTGCCGTTCACTTTCGCGCCACTGCACGAATGGCCAAGTTCTGTATGGACGTAATACGCAAAATCCAGTGGTGTCGCTCCCTGCATGATATCGACAACGTGTCCCTCTGGTGTAAACACATAAATGCGATCATGCATGCTGGAATCTGAACGCAGTTGTTCCGCCAGACCACCCACCATACCCATCTCGTCATGCCACGCCAGAACCTGCCGCAACCAGGCTATCTTGTCGTCGTAACTGTCTTTCTGAGCCGGATCAACCAATCCTTCTTTGTAGCGCCAGTGCGCACAGACGCCCAGTTCCGCATCTTCATCCATTGCGAAGGTGCGAATCTGAATTTCGAATACCTTATTGTCCGGACCAATGACTGCTGTGTGCAACGATTGATAACCATTGTCCTTAGGGGTTGCTATATAGTCATCGAATTCATTGGGGATAACGCGCCACAGGTTGTGCACGATACCGAGGGCTGCATAGCAATCGCGCACATCGGGAACCAGAATGCGCACCGCACGTATATCGAATATCTGCGAGAAATCCAATTTCTTATTCTGCATTTTGCGCCAGATACTGTAGATGCTTTTCGCCCGCCCACTGACCTCTGCTTCTATATTTACTCTTGCTAACTGACGGCGTAACTCCGCGCCAACCTGAGCGATAAATCTCTCACGGTCAACCCTGCGCTCGTCTATCAAACGAGCAATACGCTTATAACTGTCTTCCTGCAGGTAACGAAAGGATAGATCTTCAAGCTCCCACTTGATCTGGCCAATACCAAGCCGGTGGGCCAGTGGCGCATATATATCGAACACTTCCTGCGCAACGCGTTTGCGCTTTTCTTCGCTTGCGTGTTTCGCCGCTCGAATTGCGCAGGTTCTTTCGGCGAGTTTAATCAATGCAACACGCACATCATCAACCATCGCAAGCAGCATTTTACGGACATTCTCGAGTTGTGCCCGGCTTTGTCCTAATACTCGCGTTTTACTGGTATCGGTTTCATTGATTGCTGCCATGCGCAGCACACCCTGCACAAGGCGTGCAACATCATCACCGAATTCCCGCTTGACCTTGTTCAGAGCCAGCCTGGATTCTCGCACGGGTCGGTAGAGAATTGCCGCGATTATCGCATCACAGTCCAAATGCAATTCCGCCAGAATTTCCGCCATCTCCAGCCCCATAGTGAAACTGCTGCGTGCGATAGTCCAATTACTGTTGCCAGCAATCACCGCCTGCTCCAATTCCCACGCCAGCGCAAAAGCCCTCTCAATATCCGCATGCCTTTGTAAAGCCGCGTTGGACTCCAGACTTTGCAACCATTCGGCAAATTCCACACTGCCATCGTCCTTGACTACATATTTCTGCCGTACCTGTACCATAATTTTTCCGGTGCTCTGCTCTTTGAGCTTGATAATGTCATAGCAACTGACTGGTCGGCTTGCGCTTCTTTTTAACTTTGACGAACTCTGCAATCGATTCCACGTGACTGGTTTGTGGGAACATATCCATGACACCTGCCTTGTTCAAACGATAGCCCAGATTGATCAATTCAGCTGTATCACGCGCAAGAGTTGCCGGGTTACAGGAGATATATACTATTTTTTCTGCGCTGAATTCCACCAGACGCGGAATTATCTCCAACGCACCAGAGCGTGGTGGATCCAGAAGTATTTTGTTGTAGCGAGGTTGTGCCCAGGTTTTAGTATCAAAATCGACAGTCAGATCAGCGGCATAGAATTGCACGTTGTCCACATTGTTCAATGTGGCATTCTCGGCTCCGCGCAAGACCATCTCCTGACTGCCTTCCACACCTGTTACAGACGCGCACTGCCTGGCCATTGGCAAGGTGAAATTACCCAGCCCACAAAACAGGTCAAGCACCGTGTCCTCCGGTTGCAGATCGAGCAACTGCAATGCTGCAGAAATCATTTTTCTATTGATAGCAGCATTTACCTGGGTGAAATCCGTGGGGTGAAATGCCATCTTCAGATCATATTCAGGCAAGTAGTAATACAGGCGCTGATTGTCATCCAATGGCCAGATCTTATGGACGCTATCCGGTCCTTTGGGTTGCAGATAAAGTTCCAACTGGTGATTCTGCGCGAATAGCAGCAGTTGTTTTTCATCGCTTTCTACCAGCGGTTCCAGGTGGCGTACGATCAATGCAACCTGACAGACTCCCGGAGCAGTTTCGGCAAACTCATCTGCGCCCAGTGAACCTGGTCCGGTTTCGCCGACAGCGACTTCAATTTGCGGAATGCTCGCCTTGCCTTCCAGGTTCGTTAATAGTTCCCGCAAGGGTGTTATTAAAACTGAAACATCCTTTTCCAGTACGGGACAATCAAGCATGTCCGCTATAAAGGAGCTGTTCTTCTCGCGAAAACCAACCAGTGTTGTTTCTTTTTTGTGAACATAACGTACCGCTAAACGAGCTTTGCGGCGATAGGAGTATCCGGCAGCTAATAAAGGAGGCAGGACTTCATAATCGTTGACCTTGGCAGCGTGTTGCAGCTGATCCAGTAATGTATGCTGTTTCAACGCGATCTGAGCAGCAGCGTCCAGATGCTGCAGTGAGCAACCACCGCAAATTTCTGCCCAGCGACAACGTGGTTCACGCCTGTCTGTTGACGCCTGCAAAACCGATTCCAGCTTCAGCTCATCGTATTGCGAACGCCTGCCCGTAAATAAAGCCAACACCCGCTCACCGGCAAGTGCACCTGTGACAAACGCGATTTTGCCATCGATATAGGCGATGCCACGGCCATCATGACTCAATCTTTCAATTTGCAGCTCAACTGCGTCTACTGGCAATTTCTGACGCCGATGTCGGGATTTACTCATAAGTGATTCGCTTGCCGATGAAATGGCGCTGCAGGTTTACGTAAAGTCACTGCTGTGAGATTCAGAGATAGTGGGCTCAAGCAAAAACGCCTGTTGATAAGTAACGGTCGCCACGGTCGCACACAATGGCGACAATAATCGCTTTGCTCACCTGTTGACTCAATTGCAGGGCACCAAATACAGAGCCGCCTGAGGAGACACCGCAGAAAATACCCTCTTCGCGTGCCAGCGCCCGCATGGTTTTCTCCGCGTCAGTTTGTGCCACATCGATAATCCGATCTACGCGACTGGCATCAAATATTTTGGGTAAATATGCTTCTGGCCAACGACGAATACCTGGAATGCGCGAGCCTTCCTGGGGCTGCAATCCAACTATCTGTACTGCTGGATTTTTTTCTTTCAGATAGCGTGACACACCCATGATGGTGCCAGTAGTCCCCATCGACGCGACAAAGTGTGTAATGGTTCCTTTAGTATCCCGCCAGATCTCGGGGCCGGTATGTAGATAATGAGCACCGGGATTATCCTGATTAGCAAACTGATCCAGCACTTTTCCTTTGCCTTCTGCACCCATTTTTTCCGCCAGATCGCGCGCACCTTCCATGCCCTCTTTTTCGCTGACCAGAATCAGTTGCGCGCCGTATGCCGTCATTGAAGATTTTCTCTCCTCCGACATGTTCTCCGGCATTATCAGGATCAATTGGTAGCCTTTGACTGCGCATACCATGGCCAACGCGATACCGGTATTACCACTGGTCGCTTCAATCAATGTATCACCTGGTTTTATATCGCTACGCAACTCCGCCTGTTGAATCATGTTTAAAGCAGGCCTGTCTTTTACAGACCCAGCAGGATTATTGCCTTCCAATTTAACGAGAATGGTATTGCTGGTTTTGCCCGGCAGGCGCTGCAAGCGGATTAAAGGCGTATCACCCACCTGATTTTCGATGCTTGGATAAGTACTTTCATTTGCGCGCGTTGATTCCACAAAAGTCGAATCTGCATCAGATGGCGGGTTGAGATGGGACATGAGACTGCTCACTAGTGAAAAAGGTGAGCAATTTTACCCTGAATCGGAGTTGGCTGAAAGCGACTTGGTTGCTAGCGACTTTGTTGAGAGCGACTTTGTTGAGAGCGACATGGGTAGGAAGAGGCGGCGACTGGATAAAGGCTTGTCACCAAGATGAACCTGCAGTGCAAGCCGCAGCAAGCGCTTGGCGGCGTTCGCTGTGGCTCTGTTCTCGAATTGATATTCACGCAATGCTATCAGCTCATGGCCGTTGAACACGCCGGCATTGCCCGCAGATTGCACGGAATTACCTGCCGGTGTTGGTTGCAGGCGTTGAAAGCCGATCTCTGGCAAAAATTGATACTGAGCTTCCGCCTGAATCGGTTCCTCAGTGTCACATTCGTATAGCAGGTTCAAGGCATACCCCAGCTCGCGCAGCAGTTCCACTTCAAACTGACGCAACACACTGGCAATATCCCCATCTCCGTGCAAACGCATCAGGCATTTCTGATAACTCTGATACAAAGGGGTATGCGATTCATGAAATTGCAGAAGTCGGGTAAGCAACTCGTTCATATACAGACCGCTGAACAGACGCATACCATTCAATGACAGTGAGGCGACGCTACATTCCACTGCGTTCAGAGTCTTCACTTCACCACGACCACTGAGTGTTATCAGCAATGGCTGAAACGGTTGCAGTTGCGATCGGGTTTTCGAGCCTGCACGCCTGGCACCTCTGGCCACTGCGCGAACACGGCCATAATCCAGGCAAAAGAAATCAACCAACAGACTGGTGTTTTGGAAAGCCTGTGAGTGCAACACATAGGCAGGTTGAAGATCAATGCGGTTTGTCATTCAGGCAGCGCTCCCAAACGAGCTAATCTTCTTTGTATCCCAGACTTTGCAGCGCGCGTTCATCATCGGCCCATCCGGATTTCACTTTAACCCAAAGATTCAACATCACTTTAGTATCGAATGCCTTTTCCATATCCATACGGGCGGCCGAGCCGATGAGTTTCAGACGCTCACCCAGTTTGCCAATGATAATCTGTTTTTGACTTTCTTTATCAATCAGAATCAATCCGTGAATATGGAGAATAAGCCCTTGCTGGGTAAATTTCTCTATCTCCACTGTGACTTCGTAGGGCAGTTCATCACCGAGCTGACGGGTAATTTTTTCGCGTATCAGTTCTGCCGCCAGAAAACGTGAGCTCCGGTCAGTAATCTGGTCTTCAGGATAAAGGAACTCACCAAAGGGCAGATATTTTTCAACGCTTTTTTCCAGAGCATCCAGATTGTGACCACCTAAAGCCGATAATGGAATAATTTCGGCGAACTCGCGCTTATGTGAAAGGCGCTCTATATGCGGCAGCAACTTGCCTTTATTCTCCAGTAAATCGCACTTGTTGATGACCAGAAGCACTGGCACTTTGATGTGCGACAGCGCCTGCAGAACCATTTCATCTTCATCATTGAATACCAGACGTTCCACCAGAAAAAGAACGGCGTCAACATCAGCAAGTACCGATGTCACCGTTTCATTCATTATTTTATTCAGTGTTTTTCTACCGGCTTTGTGCAAGCCTGGGGTATCTACAAAAATAAACTGTGTGTTCTGCAGGGTTTTTATACCATGCACGCGATGACGAGTGGTCTGTGGTTTCCGTGAAGTAATGCTTATTTTCTGTTCCAGCAAATGATTGAGCAACGTTGATTTGCCGACATTGGGGCGCCCGACAATAGCCACAAATCCGCAACGGCGTTCCGGGTTATCCGCTTTCGCATCATTCACTTTTATGTTGCTCCAGCAACGCTAGCGCAGACTGCGCTGCTTCCTGTTCGGCAAGACGTCTGTTTTTTCCCTGACCCTGTGTAGTCAGATCCTGTGTAGCCTGGCCACGCAGTTTCACTTTACAACTTACTACGAAGATCTGATTATGCGCTTCACCATTAATGTCCGTAACCTTGTAAACAGGCACATCTTTGCCCAGCGCCTGCAGATACTCCTGCAAACGGGTTTTGGCATCTTTATGAACTTCAGGCACCGACATATCCGGCATATAGGGTGCAAGCAAGCCCCGAAGTATCTGTCTGCATGCAGGAATGCCGGCATCCAGATACACGGCCCCTATCAACGCCTCAATAGCATCAGCCAGAATTGAAACTCTTTGTCTGCCGCCACTCTTCAGTTCACCTGGCCCCAGCGACAACAGTTCCCCCATTTCAAGCGTACGCGCAATGTCAGCGAGTGTATCTTTATTTATCAGCGCAGAGCGCATACGGGTCAGGTCACCCTCTGAAGCATCTGGAAACGCTGCATACAAAGATTCAGCCACGAGAAAACCCAATATAGAGTCACCCAGAAATTCCAGCCTTTGATTATTATTGCGGTGGGCGCTACTGTGCGTCAGAGCGAGCTGCGCCAGAGTCTTGTTTTGAAACTGATAAGCAATCCTGCCCTCCAGCTTCGCGACAGGAGTTTTCATTTACTCAAACTTGTCATCAAAACTGATGACTACGTCAATGTTGGAAAAAAGAGGAATGCGTCTTTCATACACGATACTGATTTCGGTGCGGTTTTCTAAACGCGTAGAAGTTACGGCATCGATATCGAAGTCACGAATATTATTTACCCGTAAACTATTGCCAATCTCCTGACGTATTTCAGTCTGCGTCATATCTGCTGCTCTGCCACTATCGACCAAAGTTTCCGCGACACCGGCAACCACGTTGTGATCTAAATAAGCTGGTATGACTTTCAGCCCTATTGATACAAAAGCGGAAATCATCAACAGGACTACGACAACGCCAAACACCGAGGCGCCTTTCTGATAACGTCCAGCTGTCAAGATAGTTTGTTTCATATTAACCATCACTTCAGTTGCTTAATTGATCAGCCGGTTATGTCGGAAAGTTGGTAATCTCCAGCCTGGTTCTTTATGCATCCATACCGCAAACGCCTTACCAACAATATTTTCCTCCGGTACCGGTCCCCAGACGCGGCTGTCTCCACTATTGTCGCGATTATCCCCCATCATGAAATAGTGTCCTTCAGGCACCACCCACAAAGTTCTACCGCCACTGCCATTACTATCCAGTATTTGAATACGGTGTAACGATTCTCCGATTGTCTCATCTATCAGCAATCCAGATTGAGAACCAAGTCCGGTTTCAGTGTCTATTTGTTCAATCACTTCAAACTCTACCTGTTCATCGTTGATGTAAAGAACTTTGTTCTCATAGCGGATTCTGTCACCAGGTAGACCAATAACGCGCTTGATGAAATATTGATTCACATGAGGCGGGATAAACACCATGACTTCGCCGCGTTGTGGTTCATTTACATCCCAGATCTTGGTCCCAAGTGCAGGCAGTCGCAGACCGTAAGTATATTTGTTGACCAGGATGAAATCACCAATCTCCAACGTCGGGATCATTGACCCTGACGGTATCTGGAAAGGCTCTACCAGAAACGAGCGCAATACCAGCACGATCAGCAATACCGGGAAAAAAGACTTGGCGTACTCGACTGGTATGGATTCCTGCTGCAGTTTTTGCACAGCATCTGCATGCTTCTCAGAGATTTCGCCACCCTGCTTCTGTTTGAAATTAGCTACGGCTTGAGCCCTGCCTTTAGCCAGAAACAAAGCATCGAAAAGCCAGACCACACCGCTGACAGCAACCAGCACAAGCAACACCAGAGAAAAATCTATATCCATGAAAAGCAACCCTTGCCTGAATCTTTCTTAACTGTCGACGCGCAGTACTGCCAAAAAGGCTTCCTGCGGTACTTCAACATTACCAACCTGCTTCATACGTTTCTTACCGGCTTTCTGCTTCTCCAGCAGTTTTTTCTTGCGCGAAATATCGCCACCATAACACTTGGCTGTCACGTTCTTGCGCAGCGCTTTGACTGTCTGCCGGGCGATAATCTGACTGCCTATCGATGCCTGTATCGCGACATCGTACATCTGCCTTGGTATTAACTCTTTCATCTTTTCAACCAGCAAACGGCCTTTAGACTGTGCCTGGTCGCGATGCACAATAATAGCCAATGCATCAACGCGATCGCCATTGATCATTACATCCAGCCGAACCAGTTTGGCAGGTTCAAAACGAATAAAGTGGTAATCCAGTGACGCATAACCGCGACTGGCTGATTTGAGCTTATCAAAGAAATCCAGCACCACTTCATTCATCGGCAACTCATAACTGAGTGAGACCTGATTGCCGATGAAAAGCATATCCCGTTGCACACCGCGTTTGCCTATGCACAGATTGATGATGTTGCCCAGATATTCCTGTGGCACCAGAATATTTGCCAGCACGATGGGCTCGCGCATTTCAGCGATGGAAGCAACAGCTGGTAACTTGGAAGGACTGTCCACCTTCACGATATCACCGTTATTGAGAACGACTTCGTATACCACCGTAGGCGCTGTAGTAATCAGAGACAGGTCGTATTCGCGCTCCAAACGCTCCTGTACGATCTCCATGTGCAGCATGCCGAGAAATCCGCAACGGAAACCAAAGCCTAATGCATCAGAGCTTTCCGGTTCGTAAAAAAGAGAAGCATCATTGAGTGTTAACTTAGCAAGGGCATCGCGGAAGTCTTCGAAGTCTTCGGAGGACACCGGGAACAACCCGGCATAAACCTGTGGCTGAATTTTTCGGAATCCTGCCAGCGCCGGAACTTCCGGTGTGGCGGCAAGGGTTAAAGTATCCCCGACAGGTGCCCCTTGAATTTCTTTAATACCTGCAACAACGAAACCCACTTCTCCGGCTCGTAACACACCGGTTTCATGACGGCGTGGGGTGAATACGCCAACACCGTCAACCAAGTGAGCTTTGCCTATAGTTTTTGATATTATCTTGTCGCCTTTTTTCAGTGTCCCGTTTTTTACGCGCACCAATGACACAACACCCAGATAATTATCGAACCAGGAGTCTATGATCAACGCCTGTAAAGGGGCTGCAACATCACCCTTGGGTGGCGGAACCAAACGAATTAACTCTTCCAGAATTTCGATGATACCCAGGCCGGTTTTCGCGCTGGCACAAACGGCAGCAGATGCGTCAATGCCGATTATTTCTTCAATTTCTTTGCGCACCTTATCGGGTTCAGCCTGCGGCAGATCCATTTTATTGAGCACAGGAATGACTTCCAGACCCTGTTCAATGGCAGTGTAGCAGGTGGCTACAGACTGAGCCTCTACACCTTGCCCGGCATCAACAACCAGCAAGGCTCCTTCGCAGGCGGCCAGTGAGCGCGAAACCTCGTAGGAGAAATCCACATGTCCCGGAGTATCGATGAAGTTGAGCTGATAGCGTTTACCATCTTTAGCGTTATAAAACAGCGTAACGCTTTGTGCTTTGATGGTGATGCCCCGCTCTCGTTCGATATCCATCGAATCAAGCACCTGCACATCCATCTCCCGATCTTCTAAACCACCGCAGGTCTGAATGAAGCGGTCTGCCAGTGTAGATTTGCCATGATCAATATGGGCGATAATCGAGAAATTGCGGATATGGCTTAAGTCACTCACTTCGGGGATTTACACTCTTGGAAATAATGCATTGAAATTTAAATGAAAGGATAACAACGGGGCGCAAGTCTACAGTATCCGCGTATCTGTGTCAGTGGGTTTTTCAGGCAACTCAGCCTATGGAGACAGACTGGCGTTGCCCGCAAAAAACCCTATTTGAGTTCCAGCACGAGGGTTGTGCCGCGCATATTTCCAGCCTGATCCCGGCGCATGATACGGACAGGGACAAAGCCGCTATCCGGAAGGTCAGCTACTAATGAATTGAATTGCTCAACATTGCTCACTGGCTCGCGATTGATCATGACAATCAGATCGCCCTGCAGCATTCCTGCCAGGCGTCCGGGTCCATCGCGCACCTGGTCGACCAGAACCCCCGTCACACCCAGATCAGTAACATCAATCTGTGCCAGATCGCTAACCATGATGCCGAGGCTGTTGCCACGTGGCGTCCTGTCCTGACCGCCTCTGGCTGCCACTTCATTACCCGGCAGGCTGTCGACAGTAATTGGCATCACCATTACATCGCCGTCGCGGACAATGGCCATTTCAATGCGTGTCCCGGGACGTACCTGCCCTACATAGAATGGCAATTGAGCAGATGTATCAATCCTGTTGCCACCAAATTCCACAATTATATCGTTGTTCTGCACGCCAGCGCGTTGCGCAGCACTGCCCGGTTGTACTTCATCTACAAAAGCTCCGCGTGGTGTGGGCATCTGAAACGCTTCTGCCAGAGCGTGGGTGACATCCTTGATTACCACACCCAACAATCCGCGGCTCACCGACCCGGTCTCACGCAACTGCTCTACAACATTGAGAGCGACATTACTGGGAATGGCAAAGGAAATGCCGTTTGAACCACCGGAGCTGCTCAGTATCTGGGAATTGATACCAATCACTTCGCCGTCCAGATTGAACAACGGACCGCCTGAGTTACCCTGGTTAATCGCGACATCTGTCTGGATGAAAGCCACGTAATTAGTGGCATTGCCTGGCACAGTACGTCCTTTGGCACTAACAATGCCTGCGGCTGCGGAAAACTCCAGCCCAAAGGGAGAACCTATGGCCAGCACCCACTCTCCAACGCGCACTTTTTCAGAATCGCCGAAGCGGACAAAGGGCAGATTAGTGGCGTCAATCTTCAAAAGCGCCATATCAGACAACTCATCGGTACCAATGACCGCAGCCGTGTATTCACGCCGATCGTTCATCGTAACGGTAATGCGCTCAGCTCCATTAACCACATGGTGATTGGTGATGACAAAACCATCTGCGGAAATGATGAAACCCGAGCCAACACCACCGCGCTGCCGGGGCGGAGCATCTTCCAGGTCCAACTCCGAACGATCCTGCGGGCTCAAGCGTCGCAATAGCTCTTCCAGGTCGCGGTCACGTCCAGCAGAACGGGCGCTCTGGATGGTGGCAATATTGACGATAGAAGGTGTGTTGTCTTCAACAAGAGTAATAAAATCAGGTAGTTCTGCAGCACTAATGCGTGACACAGCCAGTATCATAACGACGCAACTGATAATCTGTAGAAATCCGTTACCGGGCTGACCTTGTCTAATACTTGTCTGAATCATAATACTCACCATGGCTGCTTGCCTCAGGGCATTGCCCGACTGACTTGTGCTGGTAAAATACAGCGTAAAACACCTGTATTCAATGCCTGCCATTTAATAATGGCATAGCAAGAGGACCGGCAATAGCGGGGATTCACGTCAAACGGTGATAGTGGGTGCGGAAAGCAGGTATCAGCGACGGTTGTCGGGTGCGTCGGTATCCAGTTCAATCTGATTGACTGGTCGCATTAAAGGAATTTCCTCGAACACATTTGAATGAGGCACGGCTATTTCATTCTGATATTGAATCGAGACAGTGCGGATATAATCGTTCAAACGCCTCTGCGCCTCGGCATCTACCACAGTCGCGAATTGCCCGTTAACGCTGGAGTCTCCGGTACCAGCCATGCTGCCATTTAATGAAGTGCCGGAATCTGTAGTAAGCATGCTCTGCATGCCAATGAATACAGCAAGCGTCACAGAGGCGGCAACCGCCACTTTCGCAAACCCGGTAAACAAGACCGGCGCTTTAGCCACCAAAGTTACTGGTGTTTCGGTGTATGCAGGCTCGGCATCGATAGCGGCAAGAATGCGCGAGCTGGCGGCGTTATTCGGTACAGTCACCGGTTCGCCATGCAAAGCGGAACGCGCTACATGAAAACGTTGCCAGGTATTGAGTAACTGAGTCTTATCGGCGCACTCGGGCAATTGCTTCAGTAATCTGCGCAATTCCAGTTCATTGATCTCCCCATCCATCAGGGCTGATAGCGTCTCTTTCAGACCTTGCTCTTTATCTGATCTCATGCACTGCCTCACTGTCTATGTGACGATAATCTCTATGTGACGAAAATCTGTTTTCCAGACACCTTTTTAAAAAGAACTGCTAACTACGGGTCTAATTGCGCACTTCTAATTAAGAACTTCCTGTATCTTCCTGTCTATTGCTTCTCGCGCCCTGAATATCCGGGATCTTACGGTACCTATTGGGCAATCCATGATCTCGGTAATATCTTCATAACTCAAGCCCGAGAATTCGCGCAGGCTGAACGCTGTCCTGAGTTCCTCAGGCAGATCCTGTATCGCCTGATAAATGACCTTTTGCAAATCATCTCTTTGCAGGTTGGCTTCCGGCGAATCCAGTTCGCTGAGCGAGGTCGCATCCTCACCCGCCTGTACATCGTCTATGTCCAAATCTGTTGCCGGCGGCCTTCTGCCCCGAGAAACCAAATAATTCTTGGCTGTGTTAACCGCTATCCTGTACAACCACGTATAGAAGGCACTATCCCCTCTAAACAGATGTAACGCCCTGTAAGCCTTAAGAAAAGCTTCCTGTGCAACATCTTCAGCTTCGTGCGTATCCTTAACAAAACGGCCAATCAATCCAGCGACTTTATGTTGGTAGCGCAGAACAAGTAATGTGAAGGCTGTCTTGTCTCCGTTCAGTACCCGATTCACCAACTGCTCATCGGTATCATCACTCATGCGATCCAAGTCTCCTTGTTGATTACCAGCCACTGACGTGACAGGGAACAACTGAAGGCTGGAACCATTTCACTTTGCGCTACAGGATAGACCACGGGGATGTTCAAAAGTTCATAGACTCTATAGAATAAATTCAATCTTCAATGCAATTTCACACAGCAGTAGTTCATGGCGAGTGACAACAATACCACAAGTGATTACGACTTCGACATTCTCGTTATAGGCAGTGGTGCCGCGGGATTGACACTGGCCCTGAAAACCGCAGATTTCGCAAAAGTTGCTGTGTTGAGCAAAGGCGCACTAAGCCAAGGTGCAACCTATTGGGCACAGGGTGGAATTGCCTCTGTTCTTGATGATGAAGACAGTATCGATGCACATATCAGCGACACCCTCATATCAGGTGCCGGCTTGTGTCGACCGGAAATGGTTGCTCATGTTGTTGAACACAGCAATGAGTGCATCAAATGGCTGGTTGAGCAAGGCGTACCCTTCACCACTCTGACACCCGACGAAGCGCGCGAGGGCCCGGAAAAAGCACCTTTGAATCGCGACAATCTGGCGCCTTTACATCTGACGCAAGAAGGTGGTCACAGTCACCGCCGTATAATTCATGCCACCGACGCGACTGGGCGGGCGGTTTTCGAAACTTTATTGAGCCGGGCTCAGGCACACCCGAACATCACCCTGTTCGAAAATCGCCTGGCTATCGATATCGTCAACGGTAAAAAAGCAGGACTGGACAGTAACCGCTGTGTAGGTGCCTATGTATATTCGCCCACTACGCTTCGCACTGAGTCTTTCAGTGCGAAATTTGTCGTTCTGGCTACGGGTGGTGCCAGCAAAGCGTATCTGTATACCACTAACCCCGATAGTGCAACGGGTGATGGCATCGCCATGGCATGGCGCGCAGGTTGCCAGGTTGCCAATATGGAATTCAATCAATTCCATCCAACCTGTTTGTATCATCCAAACGCACGCTCTTTTCTGATCACTGAAGCTTTACGCGGCGAAGGTGCGACACTGGAGTTACCGGATGGGACACGTTTCATGCCGCAATTTGATGAACGTGCAGAACTGGCGTCTCGCGATATTGTTGCGCGTGCTATAGATCACGAGATGAAAAAACTGGGTTGCGACTGTGTTTACCTGAATATCACTCACCAACCACCGGAATTTATCAAAACACATTTTCCAACCATTTATTCCCGCTGCCTGGATTTCGGTATTGATATAACAACTGACAGGATTCCGGTTGTGCCAGCAGCACACTATACGTGTGGCGGAGTCATAGTCGACAAAACCGGGCAAACTGAAATACCCGGTTTATTTGCGATTGGGGAAACTTCATTTACGGGATTGCACGGCGCCAATCGCATGGCAAGCAATTCCTTGTTGGAATGTTTTGTGCTCGCGTTCGGCGCCAGCGAATCTATCAAGACGCAAATGCTGACTGCGCCGGAAATAGTTGTCATTCCAGCCTGGGATGAAAGTCTGGTTACACACTCGGATGAAGAAGTGGTGGTGTCGCATAATTGGGATGAATTGCGCAGATTCATGTGGGATTATGTCGGCATAGTGCGCACAGATAAGCGTCTGCAACGCGCCAAACGCAGACTACAACTGTTAGACCAGGAAATACGCGAGTACTACTCAAACTTCATCATCACGCGTGATTTATTGGAGCTGCGCAATCTGGTTCTGGTATCCCAGTTGATTGTTGAATGTGCGATACAAAGAAAAGAAAGTCGCGGACTGCATTTCACGCTCGATTACCCTGACCTCCTCCCAATAGCCAGGGATACCGTGCTGACTAAACCGGAAATTACCCAGCACTGAAATTGCCCAGCACCGAGTGCGTGAAGAGTGTAGGGAGTCAGAAGCAGACACGCCAGCGCAGAAACTTGCGTAATTGCCGCCACTCCTCACTCGTGCAGGAGTCTCGCAGCACACAAAGCGAAGTCAACTTGCCGCCAGCTTGCTGAGGCTCAAAATAAAGTATTTGCAGCAATCCGGAACTGTAAACACGCGCTGCAATTTCCGCGGGCGTTTTGTTATGTTGATCCAGCGAGTCTCTGAAAATCGGTTGACAAACTTCGTCTTGTAACTCGAGTGCAACGATGCTGTCAGGCCGTCGCATGCAGATTCTCTGCCACTGAAACAAGAGACTGAACAGAATCAAGACTATTAACAGGCCACCGTGGAGCACTGGTACACTGCTGAACAAGACCGCTGAAATCGCAACGATATGCACGCTGAGATTGAGTGCCAGCATCACCTTGGAAATGCGCAGCCGGATGACAGTCATTTACACTTTTCCAACCACGCAGAGCCTGATGATGCCAACGATACGTGCCAAATCAGCAGTCGGTGCAGGCTCTCTTTGCACTAACCAGACGAACAGGTCCTGATCCTCGTGATCCAGAAGCTGGCGATACAACAATTGGTCAGCCATGTCCTGCTGCTGCAGGTGTTCCTGAACGAAGGGCAACAACAACAAATCCAGCTCCAGCATCCCTCTTCTGCTGTGCCAGGCGAGTTTCTTGTAATCAATTTCTGTTAACATAGGTCGACCTTATCTGACGCACCAAGCCAATCGAAGTTTCGATTGATTCTGGTTGGTCAGGTAAGACTAATGATAACCCAGTTATGCAACCTTTTCCGGGCTTCTCTATGAAGAATGTGCTTGTACAACTGCACGACTTTGATCTGATTACTGTTAAAGGCGTTGATAGCGCAAAATTTCTGCAGGGGCAATTGACCTGCAATCTGGAACGTGTCACCGATGCGCAAAGCATTGCTGGTGCTTATTGCAATATCAAAGGTAGGGTCATTACGGATTTCAGGTTATTCAAACGAGATGACACCTATTTCCTGCAGACCGGGCATGGTCTTGGTGCCGTTCTGAAACAAACGCTGGATAAATATATCGTCTTTTCCAAAGCCAAAACCGCAGATATCACTGGCAGCATAAGACGTTATGGTTTAATGGGCAGCGATGCAATAAGTCGCCTGCAACACCAGTTGCCTGAGCTTGAGTCGGCCTCTGGTGCATGCACTCAGTCGGATGAGCTTGTTGCTATTTGCATACCCGGCCCTGTGCCACGCTTCGAAATTTATGAGCTCAGTCAAGACTCGCCGTCCATGAACGCATTGCTGGCAGATTTTCCCAAACATTTGCAAGAACATAATGAGGGAGTTCGCGAATGGCAACTGGCGGATATCCGTGCCTGCATCGCACATATATCCAACTCTCTGCAGGAAGCTTATACACCCCAGGTGCTCAATTATGATCTTCTTGACATGGTCGACTTTAAAAAAGGTTGCTACACCGGTCAGGAGATAGTTGCACGCATGCATTACCGCGGTGAAGCCAGAAAACGTCTTTACCACATCAAAACCGATGGTGCTGCGGAACAGATTCTTGCATTGACATATACGCTTAATGATGTGGCCGCAACTGCCGATATCATAAGCAGTGTCAAAACCGATGCTGGTATTTTCGAACTGCTGGCAATTTTGCCTTGTGATGTCGTTGTCGATGGTATTGCTTTGCAGATTGTCACCGGCAATAGAGCCGGACAGCACTTGCACGCATCAGTTACAAAGCCCGTACTGAGCCAGATCATGTAGGCAATCATCAATGCGTTAGTGCAGAGTTTTATTGAGGCAGTGGTGGTAATGGACAATCAATGGTTGCGGCCAATGCCCGGAAAATTTCCAGTTCCACTGCTGTTGCTACCCCATCGGCGCTGATTGCTGCAGCGCAGGCTTGAAGAAATGCCGGTTTTTGTAATGCTTTCAAACTGACCAGCTCATCCAACGCCACATTGATTTTATCCATTTTTAATTCGCTTTCAGCAGGCATCTGTAGATCAGACATGCCCATGGAATCTGCAGCAGCTTTAAACACAACTGCATCATCTTTATTACGTTGACGTCCTGCGCGAATCAGGAACAGCAACAATAGCGCGCACTCCGGTGCCAATTGTTGCATCGATTTTTGCCGCTGATGGTGCCAGGTTGAGGCTGGCTGGAATACCGCATCCAACTGATGGAGAAGCACGCGTTGCGCAACCCATTCCCAGAGACTGATTTTACCGTCGGTCAGTATGAGTTCCAGTAAATTGCGACGGAACAACTGATATTGTGATTGACTCAGTTGCCGCAACGCGGGTTGCGAGATATTCAACAGCAGCAAACGATTCTCTGCAGAGACTGCATCGCGATGTGGCAGCAGTTTTAACAACGCTGCAAGCACTGCTGGATCTGCTTGTTTGTGCAATAATTCCATCTGCCTATTAGCAATGGTCTCATCCCTGTCCAGCAATAGCAGGTAGATCAGCGCTCTCGCGCTAAACGGATCGTGAGCGGCATCATGCAGCTCCGGCGGCAACGCACCCAGCAACTCCCGAGCCTGTTTCAGATCGCTGGGTTGTGGATCGCCTGCGTGAGCCAGCATAGCGTTCGCTGCAAGTATGGCTGTCATTGTACCAGCAACAGAGTCTGCCCTTGAGGAGGTTGACTTTGATTGACTGGTACCAGCCGTGGAAGCAAAGTTTTTTTCATCGCGTGGTGGTATCGCAAAACTGCCATCCCACCTTGGTTGAATCTTGCGGATTCGTTTTTCCAGCGGGGGATGCGTAGCAAACAAGGCATTAAAAGAGGACCTGACCCCATCGCTAAACAAGGCATGATTGATTTCCGAGGCGCCCGGATTTTTTAGAACTGAGCCTGTGTCGCCACCAATGCGTTTCAGGGCGCCAGCAATGCCATCAGGATTGCGCGTGTACTGCACAGCCGAAGCATCTGCAAGAAACTCACGCTGCCGACTGACAGCCGCCTTGATCAAGTTACCGAAAAAAGTGCCGGCATAGCCAATGATCATCAAACCTGCCGCCAGAAAAATGATATTGCCACCGTTCTTCGAGCGTCGCGACCGACCACTTGTGCGCAAGAGATAATAACCCATCAATCCCAGCACCATGATGCCGTGCAGAATTCCTATCAGGCGTATATTAAGACGCATGTCACCATGCAAAATGTGGCTGAACTCATGAGCAACCACGCCCTGTAGCTCATCACGTGATAAGTTTTTTATGGCGCCACGTGTTATACCAATAACTGCATCCGCAGGCGAATAACCAGCAGCGAATGCGTTTATAGCCTCCTCCTCCAACAGGTATACCGGTGGTACTGGTGTGCCTGCGGCAATGGCCATCTCCTCAACAACGTTCAGTATGACCTGCTCATCCAGATCGCCACTCCCGGAAACTATCAACTTACCCTCCATCATCTCTGCAACGCGTGCGCCACCACCGGAGAGACTCATGATTTTGTACAAACTCCCAAAACCGACGACAGCGACAACCGCCAGGCTGATCCAGGCGAACAGGCGCCAATCGATTTGTTCCAGCAGGGAGAGTTCGGTATTTGCCTGCGTCAAGCCAAGCGTGACTATGACCAGCAAATTGGTGATCGCAATCAAACTGATAATAGCGAGCGCAAACAGGACAACCAGCTTGGTCGTATTTCGGCGTGCAATATCCTGGGAACGGAAGAAATCCATAGTCACATGTTGCTCTTATTAGAGCATCTGGCGAACGCCGTGATCAATTGCGTAAAATCTTAAATACGAAATGAATCACGGCGTATCGGGTGTAGCGGATCAAAAGGATACTTTCGGTGCGGCCTGAATCTGTGCACTGTCTTCAAATTGCAACAGGCTTGCATCCTCACCATGGCCGAACATGCCAGCAAATATTACCGGCGGGAATGATTGCTTGTAGGTGTTATAGGCCATTACCTGATCATTGAATGCCTGTCGGGCGAATGCCACCTTGTTCTCCGTACTGGTGAGCTCTTCACTGAGTTGCATCATATTCTGATTGGCTTTCAGATCCGGGTACGCTTCCATTACCACATTGAACCGACTCAAGGCTGAAGTCAGAGCACCTTCCTGACCAACCAGTTGCTGCATGGCGGCAGCATTGCCCGGGTTAGCAGCTGCAGCAGCGAGGCCATTGGCGGCGGCATTACGCGCGGAAATCACAGACTCCAGCGTCTCCCGCTCGTGCGCCATATAGGCTTTGGCGGTTTCCACCAAGTTAGGAATGAGATCGTAACGGCGCTTGAGTTGCACTTCTATTTGCGCGAAGGCATTCTGAAAGCGGTTACGCAGCGCAACCAGCTGGTTATAAATACCAATGGCGTATAGAGCTATACCGACGACCAGCGCCAGCAGAATAATAGTCGAGATTTCCATGGCCGTGCCTCGCTGTCAGTGATGTTGGCTGCGAAATTAACGCGTCCTGCCAAGATTGTCCAGCAGGAATACTAAGCCATCCTATTACAGGATGGCTGTTGGCATTAAGTATCTTCCCGGCGCTGGTTCACTGTGGAGGAATGGCCACCCGCAGCGGGTGCTTTGGTGGTGGCCGCATATTTGTTCTGCAGCTTGGCAAGCAGCAGAGATACGGTCTCTGGTGAACCTGTATTTCTGGCGATCAAGTTGTAGACAACAGGAACCACAAATAAGGTCATCAGCGTCGTCATCAGTACACCTGAGAAAATCACGGTGCCTAGCAGTATGCGACTTTCCGAACCCGCTCCTGTGGCCATGATCAATGGTATAGAGCCCATGATGGTTGAGAACGCTGTCATCAATACCGGGCGCAGTCGCAGGTCACAGGCTTCTATCAGAGCCTCGGAGAATTCCAGGCCGTTATCGCGCAGTTGATTGGCAAACTCCACAATGAGGATTCCGTTCTTGCTGGCGATGCCGACCAAAATAATCAGCCCAATATTGCTGTAGATATTCAGCGTGCCATCAGTGAGCAGCAGTCCCAACAATGCGCCAAAAATCGCCAGCGGAACTGTCGTCATGATAACCAGCGGATGCACAAAACTTTCAAACTGTGCCGCAAGCACCAGGAAAACTACAAGCAGGGCCATGGCGAATATCAAAGCCAAGCCGCCACTGGCGTCTTTCAATTCCAGTGATTCACCTTTGTATGCAATCTGCGCATACTCCGGCAATTCTTCCCGCACCACGTCTTCCAGAAATGTCAGTGCTGAATCCAGATTAACTCCTGGCATCAGCCCCGCACTGATAGTAATCGCGCGAATACGGTTATAGCGATTTAAAGAACTGGGGCCAGCTGTATTTCTTATGGTGACTACGTTGGCCAGTGGAATCAATTGACCGGTAGTTTCTGAACGCACATAAATATTCGTTAAATCATCCGGTGAACCGCGCTGAAATTCTTCAGCCTGCAGAATCACATCGTACTCTTCACCATTGTTGGCGAAGGTTGTGACGCGACTTTCATTCATCATTGCCTGTAGAGTTCGGCCAATCGCCTGAATGGAGACTCCCAGATCAGAAGCGCGAACTTTGTCTACTGTCACCGTGAGTGTAGGTTTGGTTTCCAGATAATCCGATTGTGGTCTTGTAAACATACCGCTGGCTTCAGCACGCGCGATGACGATATCGCGCCATTGTGCCAACTCCTCATAACTGCGACCACCCAGCACAAATTGCACGGGTTGACCACCACCGCCGCGAACCAGCCCAGAGCGCATGAACATATTCACTTGCAACGCCGGCAGATTAGCCCACTTCGCACCTAGTTCACGCATGATCTGCTGCGTGGAAGTAGTTCTATCCTCCCACGGTGGCAGGGAAACGATAACCATGCCATTGTTGACACTATTACCACCCCCGAAACCTGGCACCATAGTGATGACGCTGTCAATTTCACCCGTTTCGAGATAAGGCAGCACGCTTTCCTGTAACAGATTCACTTGCTCATTCATGAAGTCAAGACTGGCACCTTCGGGCCCGCCGATCCGCACCATGAATACACCTTGATCCTCTGAAGGTGCAAATGCTGAAGGTATATTCTGCAACAGAAAATAAATACCGCCGCCAATCAGCAATAGCGATGCGGCGACTGCCACACTATGCTGCAGGCACTTAGCCAGCGTATTGTGGTAGCCGCGTTGCAACCAACGGAAAATCAAATCCACATGGTGTGTCAACCAGCTTTGGTGAGCTTCCGGAGTCAATAATTTGGAACACATCATAGGCGTCAGCGATAACGCCAGGACCGTTGAGAATATTACGGCACCGCCTACAGTAACAGCCAACTCGTAGAACAGAATTCCCATATTCCCATCCATGAACACCACGGGAACGAAAACGGCAATCAAGACGGCTGTGGTAGCAATAACAGCGAATGCCACCTGGCGCGATCCATTGTATGCAGCCAACAGAGGCGGCTCGCCTTCTTCCACGCGACGCTGTATATTTTCCAACACCACGATGGAATCATCCACAATCAATCCGACACACAACACCAGCGCCAATAAGGTGATCAGATTAATGGAAAGGCCGAACAAGGCGAGCACCATGAATGCTGCCAAAAGGCACACAGGAATTGTCACCACAGGAATCAGCATAACTCTTACTGAACCCAGGAACATGTAAATAACCAGGCTGACCAGCGCCATCGTCAGGAAAATGGTTGTGTATACAGAGGAAATAGCGTTCTCGATAAATGCCGCATCACTTGATGAAGCAACCAGTTGCATATGTGCTGGCAGAGATGCGCTGATGCGATCGGCCAATGCTGTGGTTGCACGCAGCACGGCCAGACTATTAGCCGTGGATTGTTTGACGATGCCAATACCTACCGCCTCAATCCCGTTACCCTTATAGATAGCACGATCACTCGCTGACCCCAGCTCAACTCTCGCTACTTCGCCCAGGGTTACCATGTGGCCGTCTGCGCCGCGTGCGATTACCAGACGGGAAAAATCCTCTGCCGTCTGGAAAGCTCTTTCCACGCGAACGGTAAACTCGATATTGGTTGAATCAATGCGACCTGCCGGCAGCTCAACATTCTGCCTGCGTAATGCGGAATCTACATCGGTGACGGTCAGACCACGTGCTGTCAATGCTACCCTGTCCAGCCAGACACGCATGGCATAGCCGCCATTACCGCGAGTCTGCACATTGGCCACGCCATCAATAACCGCGAACTGGTCGATGATAAAACGATTGGCATAATCATTGAGTTCGAGATAAGTCATCTCGCTGCTGACCAAATTGAAATTCTGGATCGGTCGGCCATCGTTATCGGCCTTAGCTATCTGCGGCGGGTCAACACCGTCGGGAAGTGCCCGGACGACGCGTGAGATCTTGTCGCGAATATCATTAGCGGCTTCATCAATATCACGACCAACTTCGAACTCTACGGATACCCGGGAATTGCCATCACTGCTGGAAGAGTTGATGGAGGTGACACCATCAATGCCGTTGATCTGGTCTTCAATAATCTGGGTGATCTGAGTTTCGACAATCTCAGCTGATGCACCCGGATAACTGGTGCTTACAGACACCACCGGCGGGCTGGTGTCCGGATACTCCCGCAAGGGCAATTCCATGAATGAGAGAATGCCAAAGGTTATCAACACCAGACTGATTACCGTAGCAAACACCGGACGCTTTACTGAAACATCGGATAAAATCATGCGCTCAATCCTAAACCATCAAAGTTGAAATCAAACCGCTGTATCAGGAACGCACTGGAGTCGATTCGTTGTTTTCGTCAGTGTCAGGTGTCGCCAGCTCAGAAACTGGTGTGTTCATTATGCGTACAGGCTGCCCCGGACGTATTTGCGCCGTGCCTTGTGTCACTACACGCTGACCAGGCACCAGTCCGGCTACAACTTCCACCAACCCAGGGCGACGACGACCCAGTTCAACCTCTATGCGCTGGGCGATATTTTCTTCATCAACAATAAAAACGTATTGCCGCCCCTGGCTGGGCACCACCGCCTGTTCGGGAATTACCGTCGCTTCATAGGCATTCAGTGCCAGAGTGACTGTCAGCAACATGCCCGGACGTAATTCACCCTCCGGGTTTTCAATCAACGCCCGCACAGAAACGGAACGCGTGACCGGATCAATGCGTGAACCCACCACATTGACTATACCTTCAAACTCCCTGTTTCTATAAACGATACTGCGCGCCTTGATGGACTGACCCACTTCAACCTGAGCCAAATATACCTCAGCGATGGAGAAATCGAGCTTTATGGTGGAAATGTCATCCAACGTGGTAATCACCGTGCTTGGTGACAAGAGACTGCCCTCACTAATATTACGCAAACCTAGAACACCTGTGAATGGTGCCCGTATCAAACGATCATCCATAGCTACCAAAACGCCATTAAGACGCGCTTCAGCTGTTTCAGCGCGCGTGCGCGCTGCATCCACGTCTGTGGCGGCAATTAGATTCAATTCGGCCAGGTTCAGTAACCGCTCGTACTGCCGGCGAGCGTCATTGGCACTGGCCTGTGCCTCTGTTAAACGGGTAGCTTCAGCTGTGTTGGTCAGCTCAACCAGAATGTCGCCTTGTCGAGCCAGCGCACCGTCCTGAAAATGGACGCGACTCACTGTGTCCGATACTTTGGCTGTCAGGCTCAATGATTCATTTGCGGTGGCCGTGCCTGCAGACTCTATCTGGTCAGCCAGCATTTGGGTTCTGACCATCTCAACCGCTACCGCTGTTGCCTGTCCACCCATGCCACCCGACCGGCCCATGCCAGATGGACCGCCCATGGCCGAGCCTGACGAACCGGTCAATTGCTGGATCTTGTCGAATGACGCGTAGGAGATTCCGAGCACACCGATTACAAAAAGTATCAGCACCGGATGACGTGTAATGAATCGCAAAACTTTTCTCCTAAGTCAAATAGTGACCAGATGGGTTGTTCCTGATATTGGCATGACTACTGTAGAAACACAGTCAGCTTAGCTGTGGAGCAAGATAGCATTATCATCTGCTTCGGATCTGCAAGCGTGACAAAGTGTCACCAGTCTGTAGTTTCGCGATGAGATGATTCTTTTCTACGGCAAGAGACGCCGAACGGATTCAAACCCAGGCAACAAACGCGCTTGTTCCCAAAAAACTGTAGGTCAGTCAGCAGGGGCTGCAGGTCACGAACTACATGACAGCATCGAACAACCTGGTTTGCTGCGCGCCCAGTCCGGCCGTTTGGCTGCATAAGCTTCGTGGCCCGGCTGTTCTGTATAAGGTGATCTCAGTACTTCATGCAGTCTGGTAATTTCTTCAAAATCACCCTGCTCTGCCTTGTCTATTGCATTCTGCGCCAGATAATTACGCAGCACATAGCAGGGGTTCACTTGGTTCATACTGGCAATGCGGGCCTGCTTCAGTGCAACTGACTGTATCGATAACTGCTCCGCTGATTGCACCCCAAACTGACCAGTCTTGGCGCCCAGTAGTCGCTCTCTATAATCATGCTCCCACTGTTCGTAGTGCTTTCTTATGTCTCTATCGTCAGGAGGCAATGGAGGCTTATAAAAGGCCTCTGAGACTGTATCAATCAACCGTTCGTCTGGGTTTTCTGGATCAAAATATGCCAACTTACGGAAAAAAATGCTCATATCCGTTTCGCAGACAGTTAATAGTCTCTCCAGTGCTTCGAACAGCGCAATATCCTTGCCAGGATTGAATTCAGGAAGACCGAGTTTAGCGGCCATCATTTGCCCCCATTCTGCCTGATACCAATCCGCGTATTGATCCAGAATTGCTGTAAGCGCCTCTGCATTTTCGAACAAGGGCAAGATCGCATTCGCGAGTTGATACAGATTCCAACGCGCAATGGCAGGTTGCTGACCAAAACGATACCGACGCTGCTCCGCATCAGTTGTGTTTGGCGTCCAGTTCGGGTTGTAGTCATCAACCCACCCGTAGGGTCCATAGTCGATAGTTAACCCCAGGATGGACATATTGTCGGTGTTCATAACACCATGCACAAAGCCAACCCGCTGCCAGTGCACGATCATTGTGATAGTGCGACGACAGACTTCTTCAAACCAGCGCAAATAGATTTTCTGCTGCGATTGTGAGGACAGAGATGCCAGTTTTTTGGCGGGTAATAGTTCAGGGTAATCGGCGTCAATGGTGAAATTGAGCAGGCGTTGCAAGAGTTCGTGTTCACCACGATAGGCTAACAATTGAAAATGGCCAAACCGGGTAAACGAAGGTGCCACCCGACAAACAATGGCACCTGGCTCTGCCACAGGATGACCATCGTAAAACATATCGCGAATAACTGTGTCGCCAGTTAACGTCAAACTCAGGGCCCTGGTGGTAGGCACACCAAGATGATGCATCGCTTCGCTGCAGAGAAATTCCCGAATGGATGAGCGCAATACCGCACGACCATCAGCACCGCGTGAATAAGGTGTTGGCCCTGCGCCCTTGAGTTGCAGAGTAAAATGCTGCGCGCCAAGCCCTTCTACTTCACCCAGGTTGATTGCACGGCCATCACCCAATTGCCCGGCCCAGTGTCCGAACTGATGACCACCATAGTTAGTTGCATATGACTCCATGCCAGGCAGGGTTTTATTCCCTGCGAAAACATCCGCAAATATTTTTTGCTTAACGATATCCGGATGCAACTTAAGAAGCTCCATCACTTCTCTCGAACTGGCAATCAAACGCGGTTGACTTACAGGCGTTGGCACAACGCGGGAAAACAAGGCCGCTTGAACCTGTCTTTGAAAGTTGCGTGGCTCGGTGTCACCTGGCAGGCTGTCAACAAAGCGATTGTCGAACTGCAGATCAGTCAACGCCTTTGCTACAACATCAGTCACACAGACTCCTCAAATCAACAGCAACAATCAGTTGCGCCGTTTTACCAGTCCAAGCCATCTACACGCTCGATTAATGTAGCATTCGCCGTACCGCCGCCTTCGCAAATCGCTACCAGGCCATAACGACCGCCCCGCCTCTCCAGTTCATGCAACAGGCTGGTCATCAATTTTGCTCCTGTCGCGCCTAATGGATGGCCGAGTGATTGCGCACCGCCATTCACATTCAGTTTCTTAATGTCCGCACCCAAAGCCTTCAACCATGCCAATGGCACGGAACCAAACGCTTCGTTCACTTCATACAAGTCGATATCGTAGATCGTTAGTCCCGCCTTTTCCAACAACTTCTCTGTCGCTGGTATTGGACCTTCCAACATAATGACAGGATCAGAACCCACCACCATCAACGTGTGCACTCTGGCGCGCACCTGCAAATCATATTTTTCTACAGCGCGACGATTCGCAATCATCAATGCCGCAGCGCCGTCGCTTATCTGACTGGCAGTACCAGCAGTTATAACACCGTCTTCGAACAACGGATTCAATCCCTGCATGGATTCCACGTTGGAATCATAACGAATCCCCTCGTCGATGACGTGCGTTGCGATTGATCCATCCGCCAATACTATTTCAACTGGCACTATTTCATCTTTGAAATAACCATTGCGTGTTGCTGCAGCGGCACGCTGGTGACTCAGCACACCGAATTTGTCCAGCTCGCTTCTGCCAATCTGATATTTTTTCGCCAGCATTTCGGCGCCTGTGAATTGACTGAACTCAATACCCGGATAAATTTCTTCCAGTCTTTCACCTTTGGGTTTACCGTGGCCCTTTTCCAATCCATCAGCGACGTTGGAGCCTATTGGCACGAGACTCATCGCTTCCACGCCTCCGCAGATCACCAGATCCTGCGTGCCGGACATCACAGCTTGCGCTGCAAAGTGAAAAGCCTGCAGGGAAGAGCCACATTGCCTGTCCACAGTCGTCCCGGGTACTGAGACATCCAGGCGCGAAGACAACGAAACATTGCGGCCCAGATTGCCCGCCTGCGCACCCACCTGATTGACACAGCCAAAAATAACATCATCTACCGCATTACTGGGCACACCCGTTCTATCCAGCAGTTCATCTACAACGGCAGCGCCAAGGTCAACAGGATGAATCTTGCTAAGTCTGCCATTCTTGCGCCCGGTTGCCGTGCGTACGGCCGCGACAATATATGCCTCACTCATTTTTCTGCTCCCGCTTTTTCTATTTTTAAATTCTCGATTTCGAATTCTCTCGCAAATTCTCAAGTCTGCTCATCAGATCAAATGGCCAACCCAGCGACCACTGAGCATAACACCTGCCCACAAAAACAAGGAGCTTCCTCCAGCCAATTTGGCTTGCCAGGGAATTAATACCGTCTGATCCCATTGCAACACATGTCGATATGTTCTGAAATGGAACAGTGCCATATTCAGACCTGCGAGCCCCAATAACACCAACTTCCACTGAAAAGCCGGGTTGTTCATGTGGGCGCTGGCCCGCGTAATGAATAGACCGACTCCGGTGATAACTGCGACCACAAACGCAGCCATTGCCCACGGCACCAACTCCCGCACCATGTTGCGCACAGCATTGGAGCGTGCCGACAAACCCATCAGGCGCAAATCAAGCATCAGAATGGCTCCCACAACAAAGGTGATGCTCACTACATGCAGGGAATTGATCAAGGGAAACCACCAGGTGGCTCCAATTTCCTGAGCTATCCACAGATACTCCAGACTCAACCAGAATTCGTTCAAACTAAACGTTGTGGACTCCATGGTCTCCCCCACTATGCTGGCCAGAACAGGTAGTCAGCGTAGGCAATCCAGCGCCCCGCCATGACCACGCCCAACCACAACAACAAGGATGTCAGAGCAATCAATTTGGCTGTCACTCGTCGATTACTGCCAGCATCCCAATAGTCTGACTCCCGCAAACTCAGGCGATAGAACAGGATTGCCAGAATGATAGCAGGCAATAATAATGAAAATTTAATCTGAAAGACCGGGTTATTGAAGTAACGAGCGGGTCTGGCCAACAGAAAGGGTAATCCGGAGAGGAATAATGTCCCTAACGCGCCCCATGTCCAGGGCATCAGGCGGCGCAACATTTCCGGAATAGTCTGACTCGGTAATGCCAGACCGAGCACGCGAAGATCGATAAAGACAATGGATGCCATTACCGCAGCGACGCTTAACAAATGAATGGTTTGCAGAATGGGAGGCAGACCGGGCACATTACTCAGAAGAGATATTGCGAGTTCTCGCGCTTGACTATTACCAAGCCACTGAGCGAAATCGGAAAGCGCGCCATTCATGAATAATGCTTGCTTGTTGCAAGTCGAATTGCAGCAACCCCTTTATGCATCAACATTTCGCGTCAGCAATGTGGTTACCAGACTTTCCTCATCCATGGGGCGTGAAAAATAATATCCTTGGGCTATAGCGCAATTCATTTCACGCAACAGTTGCACTTCTGCAAAGGTTTCCACCCCTTCAGCTATGATCTTAAGGCCCATATTCTCATTCAAGGTCAGAATGGATTTAATCAAACCCATCGACAAGGGATCGCCGAGCATCTTGCGGATAAAGCTGCGATCTATCTTCAAAATATTGATTGGGTACTGATGCAGGTAACCCAGCGATGAATACCCTGTACCAAAATCATCGATGGCTACGCCCATGCCCGCCGCGCGGCATTTACTCAGTGTCGACTTCACATCAGTAGGTTGCTGCAACAACAATCGCTCTGTAATTTCCAAATGAATCTGGGTTGGGTCGGTTTTAGTTTCCTGCAGAATTCTCGAGAAATTCTCGAAGAAACTCTCTTCCTCGAAGTCTGTCGCGGAAAAATTGATGCTCATGAACAACTTGTGCGCAGGCTTCAACTTATTTTCGATACGATGTAAAGCAAGACAGGATTCGCGGAAGGCCCAGTTTGTCGCCTCGACAATCAGCCCGCTGTCCTCCGCCATTGGAATGAATTCATCAGGAGGAATGATGCCTTCGACCGGATGATTCCAGCGCATCAACGCTTCGAATCCGAGAACCTCACTGGTGTGCAAGTCTACTATTGGCTGGTACTGCAAAAACAGTTGCTTGTTTGAAATAGCAAATTTGAATTCATTCGCTAGTTTGATTACGGACAAGACATTACTTTGTTCCGCGTATTCGCGCTCCAGCATTTCCAGGGAAATAGCATCACCCACATCAGTGAGCAGTGTATGAGAACGGCGCAGAATATCGCGATATCGCATGACGATAACCTGCGAAATCAGGCGAACTATTGGGTTGGCGGTTTTGACACTGCGGGAGAAATCTTCCTTGGAAATTTCCAGAAGCTGGCAATTTTCCAGAGCTCTGATGGTGGCGCTGCGTGGCTGGTCATCAACTATTGCCATCTCGCCAATGATACTTCCCGCACCTCGGGTGCCCATTGACAACACATCACCGTTTAATTGTTGCACGATGATTTCGACCTTGCCGTCCTGGATGAAATAAGCACAATGGCCAGCTTCGCCCTGTGCCATGATGATTTCGCCCGCTGAGAAGGTTTTGGTCGAACTGATACTTTCCATGGCCTGAGTTACCTTTCCAGAGCGTCAGTTATTATTTGCAAAAGGCACAAACCTGTAAGTGCCAGACTTGCTGACTCTAAAATTCCTGATGGGCTTCATCATAAATCATAGCCCAACTGAAATATACACGGGCAACTAGATTCCTGACCACCCTTTCAATGCTCTAAGCAGGAGTCTACGCTCAATTTCTGAATGTGAATAGTGGTACCTGTACTTCATTTCCTGTCAGCACAACGCAAAAATAAATTATAAAAAAAGGCAGGAGAATATTTCTCCTGCCTTTTTCGTCATGCTTTATCTCAGGCTGCGCCAGTCATGGAAAGCCTGCGTATTGGCTTTCCAGCATCCAGCCTCAGTTTGCGCTGACTGCAGCACCAGAATCTACTGCCTTCCAGTACACCTGGCCGAAGAACATTTCATCCCAACTCTGCTGGCCCCAGGGCACAACACGTGATGGGTCTGGGTTGGCCTTGTTCTGCTCGGAGTTATCAAACGCTCCGGTAGCAACAATGCGTGTACCGGCTGGCACGAACTTGGGCTCAATCAGTTGATACTCCATCTGCCAGTTGTAGTTGTACTGGGCAATGTTCAACAGGCGTTCTACCGTACCATCCGGGTAGTGTGCATCAAATACCATGCGCTTGCCGCGGAAATGCATATGCGGCGTGAATGCCATGATTTCAGAATCGGTTGGAATAGTTACGAATGCAGACTTTCAAAATCCGGATCGTAAGCAGGAATATCGTTCCAGGTAGGCGTGAATATACACGCGCAATCACCAAGGCGACGCTCAGTTGGAGTTTCATCGTCCGGGTAGAACCACACACCAATTTCACTGGCGTCCACAGTTTCTTTACCCGTGGTTGTGTAATGAAGATTCAACGCCAGCATTGTCCCGGCACGCAGTATACCGCCTGTATTTGGTTCTTCCACGTGTGGATCAGCACCCGGAATATATGGTGTGATGTAAGCCTGATCGGGATTGCTGAAGCGGGTGATCAAGCCCTGAGATGGTCGCTTGCCCGGCTCAATGAACGCATTCAACGTATGGTGCAGCACAGTTCTATCGCCTGGCACATACTGACTGGCGCGAACCCATCGGTCACGATCCAAGCCATCTAATGGAACAACGACATCGATATATTCGAGCACGCCTGTTGCCGGAATAGTCTGAGGTGGCACTTTGATTATCAGATCTGGTTCACCAAACGCCCACTTCTCCTGTGACCAGGTCAGATCTGCCAACGGATCTGTATCGCCGTCTTTGACAGAACCCTCAGCAATCCAAAGCAGCACTTTTTGCTGTTCGTCCGGAGTCAATGTGTAATGGTTTCTGAAATTGCCTATATGCGGATCAATCTGCCCTGGTGGCATACGCTTGGTCATCAGTACTTCACGAATCATAGGTGACCAGCCTTGTGCCATCGCATGACTGTTCAACGCAAATGGCGCAATACCACCATCGCGGTGACAAGTTGCACAATTCTCAGCCAGTACCGGGGCTACATCATTACTATAGGAAACACCCGCCTGCATCAGCTTGTCACGCGCAGGGTAACTGACGGCTGTACCTTGCGTGGCAACCACTGCATTAGCTACTGCGTCGCCCGCAACAACAGCGGCAAGCGCATCAGCCAATGACTGGTTGGCCGGGCCGCGATAAATAACACGGAATGATTTTGGATCGTACAGGAAGGCTTCGCCGGTTTTATTGATACCCAGCGCCTCAGAGATTATCTGTGCATCATCGATTAGCACAGGAATGTCTATCCCCAGGCTTTCTGCATCAGCTTTGACCACAGCACGCTGCTCACCCAGCGGGTTGATCATCATAAAGGCGATATCCTGCGACGCATACTGTTCTTGCAACGCACTGAAGGATGCCAGTGCGTCTCGGGTAGCTGCATCACCACTGGCTTGAACCAGAAATGCAACTGCCTTGTTGTTGTCGTACCAAGCCATGTGATGAAACAGACCGTCCTGATCCAGCAGGGCAAAGTCACCCACGCGCTCTTGCGCGAAACTTTGGCCAGAGCTCAGTGTGAATGCCAAAGCGGTTACGCCGGCAAGTACTGTTTTCCTGCCATTGAACTGCAAACCTTTGAACAACTTATGCATAATCCCCTCCGGCGTAAAGCCAGCAACAAAATTAAATTAACCAGACCCGGGAGACTCCTGCCTGATGGACTTCTTCAGGGAAAATGAACTCATTCATAAATGAGCCAGGTCGTGCGCCGAGGTTAACATTAACCCCTGCAAAGAACAATCTTGAAATGGGTAACCTCGGGAAGAAAAGTAACCTTTTTGCGCGCGATGCTATATTCGAGTTGACGCTGGAATGTAGAGCGAAGCATGGCACTCTGAATGTCGAGCTTGAGCCAGGAGGTGGCTCGAATCGGGACACGGTATTAAACGCTTCGTAGTTCGAGTTGGAGCTGGGAGGTACTTCGAATCGGGACACGCCCACAAGTACATCCTTGTAGGGCTCGATCGCCCGCCGTCCTGGCGGTCGACGGTCCCGCTCCGAAGTACCTCCCACCACCAACTCTGGCCTTAGTGTTCGCTCGAAGAGTGGTGAACCAACACTTCTTTTCGCAGCTAGCGCACACTCAGAACGTGCAAGCGTTACTGAGGACAACTTCGATCTACGTGCAACCAATCGCCAACATCGTCAACCGCGCTCGTTCGAAGCGTGTCATATCAGCTCATCGCAATCCCGGTGCAAATGAAGCAAGCAAAGGTATCTAGTCGTCCGCACACGGCCAGGTCGGTGGTGTGGGTGGCCGCGTGCAGGACCGTCGACCGCCAAGGATGGCGGGCGAACGAGCCTTACAGGGATGTACTTGTAGGCGTGTCCTGAGCGCGGCTACCCTCAGCGCCGACCGATCTACGGAGTGACTGCTCTATGCCACTCCGCATCACTGCCCAAGTTGCAGAGTATTTGCGATGGGCAAAAAAAAGGCGTCCAGATGGACGCCCGTTCTTTGATTTTTGGTCGGGACAGCAGGATTTGAACCTACGACCCCCAGTCCCCCAGACTGGTGCGCTACCAGGCTGCGCTATGCCCCGAAATCTGTGAATGAGCGGTAGTTGGGCCCGGCCACAGAGCGAGGCATTATACTGACCGTGGCTTGCTATGCAATAGCAGAATTATCGTATTACAGATTGCTACAGCCGGCGTATTAAAGCTGCGCTATGACTTCCTGCAACTCTTGAATGGTCGCTTTCAACACCGCGTTGTCAAACGTTGGTGCCGCATGCTCTTCTGAACCATTCATGCGCTGTCTGGCTCCACCAATTGTGAAGCCCTGATCGTATAGCAGAGACTTGATCTGACGGATCAGAATGACATCCTGACGTTGATAGTAACGACGGTTGCCACGTCTTTTAACGGGCTTGAGTTGGGGAAACTCCTGCTCCCAATAGCGCAACACATGAGGCTTTACTGCGCAGAGTTCACCGACCTCACCAATCGTGAAGTAACGCTTGGCAGGAATTTCTGGCAATTCGTCGTTATTGCTTGGTTCCAGCATAATTTTCTACTCGCGCCTTGAGCTTTTGGCCGGGTCTGAATGTCACCACTCTCCGGGCTTTTATTGGAATCTCTTCGCCAGTTTTAGGGTTTCGGCCCGGTCGCTGCTTTTTATCGCGCAGATCGAAATTGCCAAAGCCAGAAATTTTAACCTGCTCGTTGGATTCCAATGACAAACGGATCTCTTCAAAGAACTGTTCTACCAGTTCCTTGGCTTCTCTTTTGTTAACACCAAGCTCTTCAAATAAGCGCTCGGCCATTTCGGCTTTAGTCAGTGCCCCGTCTGCCATAGTTAATTCCTTAACCTAATTCCTTAACTTTGCATTAAATTTGTCTTCTAGCTCTTTGACACAACTATTAATTATCGTATTTATGTCGTCGTCGCCTAGAGTGCGCGAAGGATGCTGTAAGGTCAAGCCCAAAGCAACGCTTTTTTTACTTTTTTCTATTGCATCGCCTTGATATACATCAAATATTCGCAGTTCCTTGAGCAAAGCACCCGCTTTTTGCCGAATTACCTGCATAATTTCGTTGCCGGAGACCGTTTTGTCGATGAGGACTGCCAGGTCGCGACTGACTTCCGGGAAGCGCGACAATTCTGCCGCTTTGGGTAATAAAGCCTGCTGAACTGCATCCAGATTTAGTTCGAACAGGAAGATATTGTCGCTGATATCCATGGAGCGTTGCAGAGAAGGACTCAGAGCGCCGAGCACCCCCACCTTTCTGCCGTCCAGATGCAACTCTGCGCATTGTCCCGGGTGCAGCGCCTCGTTCGTGGCTACTACAAACTCCACCCTGTTGCTGTTGCGACCCAACGACAACAAAGACTCTACGTCACCCTTAAGATCGTAGAAATCGACATCGGCCTTATCATTGCACCAGTCCAGCGGGCGTCGTGCGCCTGAAATCAGGCCGGCTATAGTGACAGGCTGCGCTATGGTGGCATCCGTCCGCAGAAATATCTGTCCGGTTTCGAACAGACGTATTCTGCTTTGCTGACGATTGGCGTTGTGCAGATAGGCACTTAACAGGCCGGGCCAGATGCTTGTGCGCATGACGGCCATATCGCTGGAGATTGGATTCTGCACAGACACGGGCTCCGGCCTGCTTTTCAGTTTCGCCAGTAAAGCGGGTTCCACAAAGCTATAGGTAATGACTTCCTGATAGCCTAAAGACACCAGTCTGTCCTTCAAGCGACCAAGCGGTGTGAGTGTTTCAGGTTGCGGGCGCAGGGCAAGCCGCGCTGAGCTGCGGGACTTGGGCAGACGGTTGTAACCGTACACCCGTGCCAGCTCTTCAATCAGATCCGCTTCGATACTGATATCAAATCGGCACGCCGGGACATTAACCTGCAGGCCTTCTGCGTCACTTGCCTTGATGGTCAGTCCAAGTCTGGTCAAAATATCCTTGATCTCTGCCTCTGGAATGCTCATACCGAGTATTCTGCTGACATTGGCATAACTGAGCGCGACGTTGACGGGTTGCGGCAAGTTACCCGTCATTTCCAGCACAGGGCTCGGTTGACCGCCTACAATGTCCAGCAGCAACGCTGTCGCCCTTTCCATTGCTACAGCCTGAATACTGTAATCCACCCCGCGTTCGTACCGGTGCGAGGCATCCGTATGCAAACCGTATTTGCGCGCTCTGCCAGCAACCGCCATTGGTGCAAAAAAGGCACATTCCAGGAACACATCCTGAGTCTGTTCCGATACAGCGGAATGCAGACCACCCATGACCCCGGCTATCGCCAATGCTTTGCTCGCATCTGCAATTACCATGGTATCGGGTTGTAAACTCATTTCTTTACCGTCCAGCAGCGTCAGTTTTTCACCGGCCGTGGCCATGCGGACAACAATACCCTTGTCCAGATTGGCGAGATCGAAGGCATGCATGGGCTGCCCGAGTTCCAGCAGGACATAATTGGTAACGTCCACGACAGCGTCTATACTGCGCACGCCACTGCGACGCAGCTTCTCCTGCATCCACAATGGGGTTTTCGCCTTGATATCCACCCCTTTAATTATTCTGCCAAGATAACGGGGGCAGGCATCGGGTACCCGGATATCTATGGGGAAGGTGTCAGCAATAACGGCGGAAACGGTAGCTATCGCGGGCTGGGTAACTTCAGTACGATTCAGCACCGCAATCTCGCGTGCAAGACCAATAATGCCCAGACAGTCGCCGCGGTTGGGAGTCAGATCCAGAGTGATACTGACATCATCCAGTTGCAGATATTCACGTAAATTCGCGCCTACGGGTGCATCCTGCGCCAGTTCCAGCAGGCCGTCAGAGCTTTCTGCCAGCCCCAGTTCAGCTGCTGAACACAGCATTCCGTTAGATTCTACGCCGCGCAGGCTGACTTTCTTGATATGTACAGGTTGGTCAGGAGTCGCTCCCGGCAGTACAGCTTCTACCGGCGCGAATGGGACTTTGAGGCCGGTGCGCACATTGGCAGCACCGCAGACCACTTGAAACACTGCGGAACCATTTTTTACCTGGCAGACGCGCAGTTTTTCGGCATCGGGATGCTGCTCAACGCTAAGCACCTCCGCAACAACGATATGGGAAAACTCGCCAGCAACCGGCTCCACGCCATCCACTTCCAGCCCTGCCATGGTCAATTGCTCTACCAAGGCTTGCCTGTCAATGGGGATGTCTACCCACTCGCGCATCCATTGTTCGCTGAAAATCATGTTCTGACACTCATTGCCTGTGTACAAGCTTCTTCTGGGAAATTGGTTTTCTTATATCGTGCAAATTTTTCAGGTCAGTTGAATTGCCTGAGGAACCGCAGGTCGTTCTCGAAGAACAAACGCAAATCGTTGACGCCATAGCGCAGCATGGCGAGCCGCTCAACACCCATGCCGAAGGCGAAGCCATTGTATTTAGTCGAGTCAATATTGGAGCTTTCCAGCACGCTGGGGTGCACCATGCCGCAACCCATCACTTCCAGCCAGCCGGACTGGCTGCAGACACGACAACCCTTGCCATCACACATGACACACGCCATATCCACCTCGGCAGACGGTTCAGTGAACGGGAAATAGGACGGGCGGAAACGCACCGGCAGATCTTTTTCAAAGAACATTTGCAGAAACTCTTCAACCGTTCCTTTCAGATCAGCGAAGCTGACTGTGTCATCAATCAGCAAACCTTCCACCTGGTGAAACATCGGCGTGTGGGTCAGATCGGAGTCGCAACGATAGACACGGCCCGGACAGATCATACGAAACGGAGGTTGGCTGCTCTCCATAACTCGCACCTGCACTGGCGAAGTGTGAGTTCGCAACACCGTGGCTGGATCTATATAAAAAGTATCATGCATGGCTCTGGCCGGATGATGATCCGGAATGTTCAGAGCACTGAAGTTGTGGTAGTCATCTTCGATTTCAGGACCGATGGCGACGCTGTATCCGGCAGCCTGAAAGATTGCCTGAATGCGGTTAATCGTTTTGGTGACCGGGTGCAGACCCCCTTCGCTCTGTCGCCGCCCGGGCAGTGACACATCAAGTGTTTCTGAGGCTAAACGGGCGCTAAGGGATTGCTCCAGCAAATCCGCCTTGCGCGCTTCCAGAGCTTCCTGAACTTTGCGCTTGGCGGCATTAATCAATTCACCAGCTTGTGGACGTTGCTCAGGTTCCAGCTTTCCCAGGCCTTTCAGCAGTTCAGTGAGACTGCCCTTTTTGCCAAGAAAATCCACCCGCAGTTGTTCCAGCGCCCGTTCATCACCAGCGCTGGAAATCGCCTGCAGGGCAGCATTCACCAAAGAATCGGTATCCACCATGAGTGTGCTCAATCAATCATCAAGGGAGGGTTTAGACGCCCAGACTTGCCTTGGCCTGATTAACCAATGCTGCGAAAGCTGCTTTGTCGTGCACAGCCAGATCCGCCATGACGCGACGATCGACAGCAATATTGGCTTTCTTCAAACCGGCAATCAATTGACTGTAAGTCATGCCATTGACGCGTGATTGTGCATTGATACGGGCAATCCACAACGCGCGGAAAACTCGCTTCTTGGCACGACGGTCACGATATGCATATTGACCGGCCTTGGTGACGGCTTGCACAGCAACGCGGTAAACGCGACTACGCGCACCGTAATAGCCTTTGGCAAGCTTCAATACTTTTTTATGTCTGCGGCGTGCAGTGACGCCTCTTTTAACTCGAGCCACAATAAATTCCTCTTAAATAGTCAGATTAGGTAAACAGCTGCTTAGTTTTTACGCAGCATACGATCAATCAACGGCTTATCAGATGGATCAACCACTGATGTTCCCCGTAACTGACGCTTACGCTTGGTCGTCATTTTGGTGAGGATGTGACTCTTGTTGGCGCTTTTTCGCTTCCAGCCGGCACCGGTTGCCTTGAACCGTTTAGCTGCCCCGCGATGGGTTTTTGCTTTGGTAGCCATTTCATACTCCGCATTTATCGTCTCCCAGGTTTATGTGAAGGGAGCGATACAGGTTTAATAAACAAAAACCTTAACAATAAAAAAATCCAGTGCTGACATAAGCTGAAACCGCAGCGCTTTATGTCTACTGCGGTCCGCCGACAGCAATGGATTGATGGTTAAGGTTTCTTCTTTTTAACAGGCGCCAACACCATAACGATCTGGCGACCTTCCATCTTGGGCTCTTGCTCTACAGCGCCGTGTTCAGCCAAATCCAGCCGAATACGTTGCACGAGCTCCATTCCAAGATGTTGATGGGCAAGCTCACGACCGCGGAATCTTAACGATACCTTGGCCTTGTCCCCATCATTCAGGAAACGTATCAGGTTGCGTAGTTTTACCTGATAATCCCCTTCTTCCGTCCCTGGTCGAAACTTGATTTCTTTCACAGAGGTCTTTCTCTGTTTCTTCTTGCTGGCAGCTTTTTGCTTCTTGATCTCAAAAATATGCTTGCCATAATCCATGAGCTTGCAAACGGGAGGCTCCGCCTCAGGCGCAATCATCACCAGATCCAGTTTGGCTTCACTCGCAACAGCCCTGGCTTCATCTATGGAAACAACACCGGCCTGCTCTCCATCCGCCAATACCAGACGAACTTCTGCAGCTTCGATATGTTCATTAATAACGGGCTTCTTCGAACTACTCCTCATAGGCGCTAGTGTATTCTCTCCAGATCAAATTAATGTGTGCCGCTCTGAGAACGCCCGAATCGCGCAACCTCATCAGCCAGCAGTGTCTTGAATGCATCTATTGTCATGCTTCCAAGGTCTTCACCAGCACGGGATCTGACGGAAACAGTGCCTGCTTCCATCTCTTTGTCACCGGCTACCAACAGATAGGGGATCTTCTGCATCGTGTGCTCGCGGATTTTAAAGCCGATCTTCTCATTTCTCAAGTCCGCGATGACTCTAAAACCTTTATTTACCAGTGTTTTTTTGATTTCTTCACAATATGCAGCCTGTTTATCAGTAATGTTGAGAACTATCGCTTGCTCGGGAGCCAACCACACCGGCATGGCACCGGCGAAATGCTCAATCAACACACCGATGAAACGCTCAAACGATCCCAGGATTGCGCGATGCAACATCACTGGCACCTGACGACTGCCATCTTCGGCAACATACTGGGCATCCAGACGCCCTGGCGTGGAGAAATCCACCTGAATAGTGCCGCATTGCTGAATGCGTCCCATGCAGTCTTTCAACGAGAACTCGATCTTTGGTCCGTAGAAAGCACCCTCACCCGGCAGCAACTCCCACGGCAAACCACTGTTCTGCAAAGCCTGTTTAAGGGCCGCCTCAGACTTGTCCCACAACTCATCCGCGCCTACCCGCTTTTCCGGGCGCGTGGAGAGGCGCAGGATAATATCGTCAAAACCGAAATCCTTGTAGACGCCAAACAATAACTGCATGAAAGCGGCGACTTCGCTTTGAATATCTTCTTCAGCACAGAAAATATGGCCATCATCCTGAGTAAAACTGCGCACCCGCATCAAACCATGCATACTGCCAGACGGTTCAAAGCGATGGCAGGAACCGAACTCGGCCAGGCGCATTGGCAGATCACGATAACTTTTCAGGCCCTGATTAAACACCTGCACATGGCAAGGGCAATTCATCGGCTTGATAGCATAAAGCCTGTTATCGGACTCGACGCTGAACATCTGCTCAGAAAACTTGTCCGCATGGCCGGACTTTTCCCATAGGCTATAATCAACCAACTGTGGCGTACGAATTTCCAGGTAACCGTTAGCGCGCTGCAGATCCTGCATGTATTGTTGAATCACCTGATAGATGGTCCAACCACGTGGATGCCAGAAAACCATGCCAGGCGCTTCTTCCTGGAAGTGAAACAGGGAAAGCTTCTTGCCGATCTTGCGATGATCGCGCTTTTCCGCTTCTTCCAGCCGTTGCAGATACTGAGCCAGAGCCTTCTTGTCGCCCCAGGCAGTGCCGTAAATACGTTGCAGCATTTCCTTGCTGGAGTCACCGCGCCAATATGCGCCGGCCACTGACGTCAGTTTGAATGCCTTGAACTTGCCGGTAGAAGGCACATGCGGCCCACGACACAGATCGATGAATTCGCCTTGCTTATAGAAAGACAGCGGTTCATCACCCGGTATGCTCTCGATAATCTCAACCTTGTACTTCTCGCCCATCTTGTCGAACATAGCCATGGCTTCTGCGCGACTCAAGACGGAGCGATGTACCGGGAGATCCTCGGCCACAATTTCCTGCATCTTGTTTTCAATCTTTTGCAGATCTTCCGGCGTGAAAGGTCTGTGATAGGCGAAGTCGTAGAAGAAGCCGTCCTCAATCACCGGGCCGATAGTCACCTGTGCTTCCGGGAACAATCTTTGTACTGCCTGCGCCATCAAATGTGCGCAGGAATGGCGAATCACTTCAATGCCATCACTGTCCCGCTCGGTAATGACCGCAACTTCGGCATCTTCGCTGACCAGAAAAGAGGTATCGACCAAATTGCCGTTCACACGACCGGCCAACGCCGCCTTGGCCAAACCTGCGCCTATAGAGGCAGCAATCTGGTCCACGGTAACGGGATCATCATAGGAACGGGTACTTCCATCGGGAAGTGTGATCAGTGGCATAACAATTCCATCGGTTTAATTTGGTAGGCACGACCAGATTCGAACTGGTGACCTCTACCATGTCAAGGTAGCGCTCTAACCAACTGAGCTACGCGCCTAAAAAAAGGTGACTGCGTGGCCAACATGTACCGGCCTTTAAAACCGATCCGGGGTCGCCAAAAAGGTCGCCTCTAAAAAGAGACGCGATTATAGGGGCATGGCGGCAAAACTACAACTCGGAACTGCACCAGAATCAACGCGCTGGGCGATTTATCTCGAACAACTTCACAATGTATCGAAGCAGTAAACATTTAGCTGCGTAAAAGTTGTGCCCTGAGTTGCGCAATTTGATCACGGGTACTGGCAGCTTCTTCAAAAGCGAGATTCTTCGCATGTTCATACATACGACTTTCCAGTTTTGCTATCTCTTTGGTCAAGGTCTTCACGTCCATGGCTGTAACCGGAATTTCGTAGGTGGAACGCTTGTCGGCAACCGCGCGACCGCGCCGCCCTGAGCGGCTCTCTGCAGAAGTCGCATAGGCGCCTTCCATCACATCGTTGACTGACTTGATTACTCCTATTGGAGTGATATTGTGCTCCCGGTTAAATTCGAGCTGAATATTACGGCGTTTTTCTGACTCATTAATGGCACGCTCCATGGAACCCGTTGTACGGTCCGCATAGAGAATGGCACGACCATGCAGGTTGCGGGCAGCGCGACCAATGGTTTGTATCAAAGAGCGTTCCGACCGCAGAAATCCTTCCTTGTCTGCATCCAAAATTGCTACCAGAGCCACTTCAGGAATATCCAGACCTTCCCGCAACAGATTGATACCTACCAGCACATCAAAATGACCCAGACGCAGATCTCGAATAATTTCTGAACGTTCCACGGTATCAATATCTGAGTGCAGATAACGGACCCGCACATCATGATCTGCCAGATAGTCCGTCAGATCTTCTGCCATGCGCTTGGTCAGCACGGTCACCAGCACCCTCTCGCCGCGCCCAGCTACCTGACGGATCTCTGAAAGCAAGTCATCTACCTGTGAGGTGGCCGGACGAATTTCCAAAACCGGATCCACAAGACCTGTCGGGCGCACCAGCTGTCTTACCAACTGTCCGGCATGGGTTTCTTCATAAGGACCGGGTGTGGCAGAGACGAAAATCATCTGCGGCACCATTTGTTCCCACTCATCGAATCGCAGCGGCCGGTTATCCAGTGCAGAGGGCAGACGAAAACCATATTGCACCAAAGTTTCCTTGCGCGATCTGTCGCCTTTGTACATGGCACCAAGTTGCGGAATGGAAACATGCGACTCGTCAGCAATGACAATCGCGTTGGGTGGCAGATAGTCATACAAAGTAGGCGGTGGCTGTCCGGTTTTGCGACCGGACAGGAAACGGGAGTAATTCTCGATGCCTGTGCAATAACCCAACTCGTTGATCATTTCGATATCGAACTTGGTGCGTTGCGCCAGGCGCTGCGCTTCAACCAACTGATTATTGCTCTCCAGTTGCAATAAACGTTCATTGAGCTCCAGCTTGATCTCCTCTACCGCATCCAGCATGGTTTGCCGCGGGGTCACATAATGCGATTTAGGAAATACAGTCAGGCGCGGAACACGTCGGACAACTTCACCCGTCAGCGGATCAAAGTAAGAAAGATTTTCCACCTCATCATCAAACAACTCGATGCGAATGGCATATCGCTCGGACTCGGCCGGATAAATATCGATGACATCGCCACGCACGCGATAGGTGGCACGTTGTAATTCAATATCATTTCGTGTGTATTGCATATCGGCGAGTCGGCGCAAAATAAAGCGCTGATCCGTTTTTTCACCACGATCCAGATGCAACATCATCTGTAAATACGATTTAGGATCTCCCAGGCCGTAGATGGCAGATACGGTCGCAACAACGATAACATCAGGACGTTCCAGCAAGGCTTTTGTAGCAGACAGACGCATCTGCTCAATGTGGTCATTTATAGACGAGTCCTTCTCTATATACAGGTCGGACGATGGGACGTAGGCTTCCGGTTGGTAATAGTCGTAGTAAGAGACAAAATACTCAACGGCATTGTCGGGAAAGAACTCCGAAAACTCTCCGTATAGTTGAGCCGCAAGAGTCTTGTTCGGCGCCATGACCAATGCGGGTCTTTGCGTACGCTCAATGACATTGGCAATGGTGAAAGTCTTGCCAGAGCCGGTTACGCCCAACAGAGTTTGCGATGCCAAACCATCATTCAACCCTTCCACCAGCTTCTCTATTGCCTGTGGCTGATCGCCTGCCGGCTTGAATCCTGAGTGAATCTTGAAGCGGGTATCCATTTTGAAATTACTACTCATCGGACAGCACTGCCAGCTAAAAATCGGAGAGGCGGAATTATACACTGCAAACGGCGCAGGGGTTGACCCAATCTACAAATCTCATTAGTATACGCAGCCTGTTGACGCAGACCATGTCTGCAACAATGGACGGATGCCCAATAGCTCAATGGTAGAGTAGGTGACTGTTAATCACTTGGTTCCTGGTTCGAGCCCAGGTTGGGCAGCCAAATTCAATTTCCGCATGCACTGCCCTCCCCCGTTATACGCTTAATAGACTATCCACTGCGTTTTTCTGCCCGCATCGCAGCCAAAGGGTGGTTTGCGTATTCTCAAGCTGACTGTCAGAACACTAGTAATCCTGATGACCATCCGCATTGAATGAGGTAAAGTAGCGCCCCATTACCAAACCACTTTTGCAGCGTATTAAAAAGGAGCTACCACATGAATAAAGTACTGATTGGCTTGCTGGGTCTGGCAGTTGTAGTTGGCATCTGGTTTTTCCTTGCTACGCCCGGTGAAGAAAGCAGCACTGTACAATCTGATACAACCTCCTCTGAAACAGTTGCAGCAGTTGACGAAGCCGCTGAAGATGTCGCCGCTGCAGCTGAGGAAACGCCCGCACTGGCTCCTGAAGGTAACCCGGTTGTTGTACTGGAAACCAATAAAGGCAGAGTAGTCATCGAATTGTGGGCTGACAGAGCGCCATTGACCGTTGCAAACTTCCTGCGCTACACAGACAACGGTTTTTATAACGACCTCGTATTCCACCGTGTCATTCCTAATTTCATGATTCAAGGTGGTGGATTCAATAGTGAGATGTTTGAACAGTCGACATATGCCGCCATCAAAAATGAAGCGACACCAGAATTGCTGAATAATCGTGGCACCATAGCCATGGCCAGAACTAATGTCGTCGACAGCGCCACCAGCCAGTTCTTCATCAATCTGGTGGACAATGCGTTTCTGAACCACACTGATACCACACCATCAGGTTATGGTTATGCCGTTTTTGGACAGGTGATTGAAGGTATGGAGGTTGTCGATGAGATTGCGACTGTGGCGACTGGCAATGCCAGAGGCCATCAGAACGTGCCAGTTGAACCAGTTATTATGACTTCGGTGACACGTCAGTAAGAAAACAATCTAAATTAGTAAACGGGAAGTGACCGCCCATTATTTGTAAGACAGGTAGCAACAAGCCAGGTACGTATAAGCCAGATACCTGGAGAACAATGACTTGTACTTGCTTTACTTGTAAAGAGTGGTCACTTTCGCAACCGCCTTGCGTTTGCCCTCTGCTGCGGACCCGGTGTTAGTGCTGTCATCGCCCCACAGGAGATCATTTAGTTTCTCACCTGGTTCAAAGCCATCCACGGCCGCCATCAGCAACTCCCGAATCGCGGCAAGATCCATGCTCTTGCACGCAATTTGCAGCTTTTGCACAAATACTTCCAATTCCTCCCAAACCAGGAAATCCTCCTCCGCGCGCATAATTTTCGGATGTTCGGTGCCTCTTACGGATTCACCGATCAACAACTCTTCGAAAAGTTTTTCGCCGGGACGTAAGCCTGTGTACTCAATCGCAATGTCACCCTTGTAGGAATTGTCGTCTTTGATGTCATAACCCATCAGGTGGATCATTTTCTTGGCCAGATCAACAATGCGGATAGGCTCATGCATATCCAGTACGAATACATCGCCACCGGTTGCCATAGAACCTGCCTGAATCACCAGTTGCGCCGCTTCCTGCACTGTCATGAAATAGCGCGTCACCTCCGGATGCGTGACGGTAACCGGGCCACCCATGCTGATCTGACGCCTGAACAATGGAACAACTGAGCCAGAAGACCCCAATACATTGCCGAATCTCACCATGCTGAAACGTGTCGTACTTTTCTTGTGAGCCAGAGCTTGCAATATCTGCTCGGCAAAGCGCTTGGTAGCGCCCATGATATTGGTTGGACGGACAGCCTTGTCTGTGGATATGAAAACAAAATCTCTGATCTTGCATTTCTCCGCAGCCAGCGCTGCGATATACGTGCCAAATATATTATTTTGCACACCCTCAATAACGTTTTTTTCAACCATAGGTACTTGCTTGTAGGCCGCCACATGATAGACGGTTTCTACCATAAAACGCGTCAGCACATGTTCAACCAGGCTCTGATTACAGACATTACCGAGAAGTGCGATCACCTCGATCTGTTTGCCGTTCTCGATTCCCAATAATTCTTCCCGCAACTCGCTTTCCAGGGCATACAGTCCATATTCGAAACTATCCAACAATATTATCCGAGCGGGCCGTAAGTGGACTATCTGGCGACAAATCTCCGACCCAATAGAGCCAGCAGCGCCTGTCACCATCACCGAACGACCGATGATGCAGGCCCCCAACAATTCAGGGTTCGGTGGTACGATATCGCGCCCAAGCAGATCCTCAATATCGACATCACGCACTTCGTCAACACCCACTTTGCCCGAAACCATATCGAATAGATCGGGCACAGTTTTCACATGCACGGGCAGGTGCTCAAGCCGATTCAGGATCTCCTTTCGCTCAGCGTGAGTTGCCGAAGGAATAGCCAGCAATATTTGTCGTACAGAGAAATTATCGATCAACTCCAACAAGGAATTTGGACTGTAAACGCGTATACCGTGCACGATACTGCCGATGCTGCTGCGACTGTCATCCACGAATGCCACAGGCAAATACTGATCGCCATTCTGTAGCGCTGCCGCCAACTGCATACCTGAACTTCCCGCCCCGTATATGACAACGGGTTCTTTGGGACGAAAGTTCTGAATCAGACTTTGCAGGGCTACTTTGGCGACCAGACGGCTGCCACCGACGAATAACAAAGATATCATCCAGAAAATCGGCAGCACCGCATAATTGAAATTTTCCCCTTGCAGGAAAAGAATGCAGACGACAGCCATCAGGCAGGTCGATATGGTCACGCCCTGCAAAACAATGAATGTAGATTGCAGCCCCATATAAAGCAGAATGGCGCGGTAGAGCCCTATACGGAAAAATACCAGAACGCTGGCAAGGCTTGCCAGCCCAAGATAAAGAGTAGAGTTTGCACCCAAAGCCGTTGAATCACCGCCCAGCAATCCGAATGTCAGCCACAAAGCCAGACCAATCATGACGCAGTCTGCCAGCATCATCAGAAGTTGTTTTACCGTTCGTGATAAAGGTATGGTGTACAAATTCATAAGCTTCCTGTCTTAATCTTTGTTGGTCCCATCTCCAGCACCAAACCAATGTGCCAGCAGGAACAAGGGTACTATACCAAAAACAGCAAGGTATACCCCGTATTCGGGGTGTATTTCTGTGAGCCAGACCAAGGGCCATAGCCAGCAGACATTGATCAACATCGCGGCAATACAAACTCTGGCATGACCGTAGCGTAGTGCGGCGTGCTGATAGGCGTGGCTGCGATGCGCCTGATACCAGGGTTCGCGCCTCAGCATACGCCTGACAACGGTAAGAGTTGCATCACAAATGAATATACCCGGTAGCAGAATCCAGCTCCACAGACTCATGCTGCCAGCATAAATACTGAGTAGCGCTATGACAGCCAACAAGAAACCCAGAAAGCCGCTACCTACATCACCCATGAAAATTTTTGCTGGCTGCCAGTTCAGAATCAAAAAGCCGGCGCTGGCAGCACCGAGAAACCAGCACAAGTTTGCCAAAGAATTGTGACCACCCTGTGTCAACAACAATCCAGCGCTTATGGCGATAAAACAACACTCACTGGCCGCAATGCCATCGATACCATCCATGAAATTATACAGATTGGTCGACCAGACTAGTGTTAACACCAACACAGGAATGGATACAAGGCCAACATTGAGCGTGATATCTGTAACCTGTAGCGCAGGCATGGGGCCAAGTATTGCAAGAACAAAAAGTGCCGCAGTAAACTGAATAGCAATTCGCCAGCGATAATCCAATTGGTGTAAATCGTCCAACAAACCGATAACGGCGATCACCAGACAGATGATTATCACGATTGTTTCGGTAGAGTTGAGCTGCTGCAGGAAATATAGAATGGCAAACCCAATGTAGAAAGCTAAGACGATAGCCAGGCCACCGCCGCGCGGGGTGGGTGCAATATGCGAACTGCGGGCAACAGGCATGTCCAATAATTCTTTGGCCAATGCGAAGCGACGAACAAGCAGGGTTCCGATCATCGCAATCAGAAAAATCAACAGTGTGACGAGCACAAGTGAGGAGCTTGGCAATATCGGAACTGTGATGTCGGAATTTGGCATATGCACCGAATTATCGAAAGCGTGAACACTGAATCATTTGCAACGCCTTGCCGATTTGGCAGTTGTTCTGCACAGGGTTCCGCACAGTAACAACACCTTCACCGCACCGGCAAGGAGCCCATTTTACCGCAACTCAGTGCGCAGACCCGGACTATTTTTCCCGAATCAGAATTCGCGACCGATTGCGCTCGATTGTGGCCTTGCCAATGCCATTTACCTCAGCCAGCTGATCGATACTTTTGAAATCACCGTTCTTTTCCCGGTGTTCGACAATTTCTCTGGCTTTGGCCGCACCGATACCATCCAACGCAAGAGCGAGAGTTGCCGCATCAGCTGAGTTGATGTCCACCTTTTGTCTGTTACCATCATTCTCTGCCTGAGTTTGCTGCTGAGAATCTTGTTGCACGTTGACAGCAAAAGCAGCAGGTGCCGCCAGCAAACTCAGCGACAGAAGCAACGTTTTGAACAGCACCAGTTTTCGGCAGGCACGTCTAATCTGGCTTAAGGTGTTTCCACTATTGATTCCATTCATGATCATTTCCTTTTATCTATCCATAGATGACAAGCAAACAATTTTCCTGATTTACCCATCAAGGCGTAGTCAGGTGCAACAACCCTGTTGCACTAACTACTTTAGCAAAGATTTGGAAACGTGCCAGCAATCTCTTCGTGTATTTCCCGCAGCCGTTCTCCGGGTCTACGCGCTTGTGTGATCGGGCGACCGATCACCAGATAGTTGCTGCCAGCTTGCAAAGCATCTGTTGGAGTGACAATGCGCTTCTGATCCTGTACTGCATCTCCTGCAGGTCTAATGCCCGGTGTTACCAGTACAAAATTGTCGCGCAAAAGTCTGCGTAAGGCGGGCACTTCCTGCGCAGAACACACAACCCCATCCATACCTGATCCACTCGCCAATGCAGCCAGACGCTGAACCTGCTCCAGTGGTGAGTGATTGACGCCCACCTCTTCCAGATCTTCCTGCTGCATGCTGGTCAACACAGTCACTGCAATTAACAAGGGCGGAACCTCTCTACCTTGCAGTGCTTCGCGAGCGGCGAGCATCATAGCGCGTCCTCCGCTTGCGTGAACATTCAACATCCAGACACCAAGGTCGGCAGCAGCGGAAACAGCTTTCGCGACGGTGTTGGGAATATCGTGAAATTTGAGATCCAGAAAAACATCGAACCCCATACCAACAATTTGTCTGACCAACTCGGGGCCGGCGCCAGTAAATAATTCCTTGCCAATTTTTACCCTGCATATTTCTGGCGACAATTGTGCAAGTAGGTTCAATGCCGCGGCAGCGTCAGAATAATCCAGCGCCACTACAATACGTCTACTGTCCTTCATTTCTTCCCTCTCGAATCACTCCATTTTTCCCAAGCTTTAATTGCAGGTCTGCGATTTCCTTGTGCAACTGCCGTACTTTCAAACGCGCACGAATATCCTTGAAAAAACCGGCACCCAGAATAAGGCCGCTAGTTGCACCCACACAGAACGCTGCTATTATCCAGACTGAAACGGGTTGCGGAGCCAAAGTAAAATAACCAAACGACAAGGGAACGGTCGCATTATTAACCAGAGAAAACGCGATACTGACGATGAATATCATCAACAGGAAAAACCAAAGCACTATTCGTAATAATCTACGCATTAGTTACGCACCTTCATGCTCGACTATACTCACCTTTGTTAAAAAGCACTTGTGCAAAATACTCTTGAGTATAAAAACAAAAACGGCGATATTCTTTCGAATTCGCCGTCTTGTTTATTCGCCACCGGCGAAAATCAGGAACCTGCTTCCAGACTCAGATTGACTCTGTCGCGTAACTCCTTACCTGGTTTGAAATGAGGCACATACTTTCCGCTCAGCGCTACCGGTGTGCCAGTCTTGGGATTGCGACCCACGCGTGGCACTCGATAATGCAGAGAGAAACTACCAAACCCTCGAATTTCAATTCGTCCGCCGTCAGACAAAACGTGAGACATATATTCAATAATTGCTTTCACTGCAAACTCAACATCCTTGGATGAAAGCTGCGCCTGCTTGGCCGCAATTCGTTCTATAAGTTCAGATTTTGTCATGACTCGATCCTTTACCCTGTAAGTTGTACTGCAATCTGAAGCAATGGTGCCCGATTACTTTTTATCCATCTGAGCTTTGATCAAATCACCAATCGTGGTCGGCCCGGCTGCAGGCGCGTCCTGATTCTTGTGATCCTGAATGGCTGACTTCTCGTCATCAATCTCCATTGCTTTCACGGACAAACCAAGCACACGGCTCTTGCGATCAACGCTGATCACCTTGGCTTCAACCTCGTCACCTACTTTTAATACATTTCGCGCATCTTCAACCTTGTCGCGACTGATTTCAGAGGCACGGAGAACACCTTCAACGCCTTCTTTCAACGTGATAGTTGCTGATTTGGCATCCACTTCTGTGACCTGACCCTTAACGATAGCGCCTTTTTCAAACTCGCCAACATAAGAAGCAAACGGATCATCGGAAAGTTGTTTGATACCCAAAGATATACGCTCGCGCTCCGGATCGATAGACAGAATGACAGTCTCGATTTCATCGCCTTTCTTATAGGCACGAACTGCATCTTCACCTGTCTCTTCCCAGGAGATGTCCGACAAGTGAACCAGGCCATCGATATTGCCATCCAGACCAATGAAGATACCAAAGTCAGTAATCGACTTGATGCTGCCACTGATCTTGTCGCCTTTCTTGAAGGATTCGGCGAAACCATCCCATGGGTTCTGGAAGCACTGCTTGATACCCAAAGAGATACGACGACGGTCTTCATCGATATCCAGAATCATGACTTCTACTACATCGCCCAACTGAACGATTTTTGAAGGATGTACATTCTTGTTGGTCCAATCCATTTCAGAAACGTGAACCAGACCTTCAACGCCCTCTTCCAGCTCGGCAAAGCAGCCGTAGTCTGTCAGATTGGTTACAGTTGCCTTAACACGTGTCTTCTCCGGGTAACGCGCTTTGATTGCTACCCATGGATCTTCACCAAGTTGCTTCAGACCGAGGGATACGCGATTGCGCTCTCTGTCATATTTAAGAATCTTGACGTTTATTTCATCGCCAACATTAACAATCTCGCTGGGGTGTTTGATGCGCTTCCAGGACATGTCAGTGATGTGCAACAAGCCGTCAACACCACCCAGATCAACGAATGCACCGTAGTCGGTAAGATTCTTGACGACGCCCTAAACTGCCATACCTTCCTGCAGTTGTGCCAGCAATTCATCACGCTCTTCAGTGCTGACAGCTTCCAGCACAGCGCGACGGGAAACCACGACATTATTGCGCTTCTGATCCAGTTTGATCAGTTTGAATTCCAGCTCCTGGCCTTCCAGATGCGTGGTATCACGAATAGGTCGTACATCTACCAGTGAGCCCGGCAGGAACGCGCGAATATTGTTCAGATCAACCGTAAAGCCACCTTTGACCTTGCCGTTGATGACACCGATAACCACTTCGTTCTTCTCAAACGCCGATTCCAGATCCATCCAGGACTCTGCACGGCGCGCTTTTTCACGCGACAGGCGTGTTTCACCGAAGCCGTCTTCAACCGCTTCCAGTGCCACTTTTACCTGATCACCAATTTTTAATGTAAATACACCAGCCTCATCCAGGAACTGGACGCGGGGTATAACACCTTCGGATTTTAAGCCGGCATGGACCGTTACCCAGTCCGAGTCGATATCTATAATAGTACCTGTCACGATTGCGCCAGGGGTCATATCTACGTCGTTCAAACTCTGTTCAAACAACTCTGCAAAACTTTCTGTCATGGTTTTTCCTATGAATTTAAAGGGTCATATTCCTGATTCCTGACACCAACTGGTCTCAGCAGCCTGTTCGGGCATGCTCTCACCAAGAGGATCACAAGGAGGGAGATACAACTTTTTATATCCGCATTCCAGTACATGCGGGCCAATTACTAACATCCGGACAATGAACAATTACTGGGTCTTCGCCGCCCGGCACTTACACTTCACAACCACACAAACATGCCCTGAAACCCTTATGGATACTGGGTTTCAGCCATACATTCCGAGAATCTTCTCGACCACTTGATCGATAGTCAACAGGGTAGTATCTATGGTTATTGCATCATCCGCAGGACGCAGTGGTGACTGCGAACGATTCGAATCCCGCTCGTCACGCGCCTGTATATCCTGCAAAAGGTCGCAGAGGATAACATCAATACCCTTTGCAATCAACTGCTTATATCGCCTCTGTGCACGCTCTTCTGCACTGGCAGTAAGAAAGACTTTAAGCCCGGCATCGGGGAAGACAACGGTTCCCATATCCCGGCCATCAGCCACCAATCCTGGCTGCTTTCTGAAGGCTTTCTGGCGCGCCAGCAGTGCCTGTCTGACCTGGCCATGCACAGCAACTTCCGATGCCATCTCACCCGCTCTTTCGCCGCGAATCCCCGCGGAAACTTCACGACCATTCAGCCACACCTTCGGTCCGCTTTCACTGTCGGCGTGGGTGCCGAATTCAACCTGCATAACTGTTGCTAATCTGACCAGGCCCTCAGCATCCGAACCCGCGACGCCTTTCTCACTCGCGGCTAGCCCCAGCACACGATACATGGCGCCACTATCCAGATAGTGCCAACCCAGACGCCGGGCAATCAGGGTACTAATAGTCCCCTTGCCTGCACCGCCGGGGCCATCAATGGTGATAACGGGAATGTTTACGCCCTGTGCCATGGGAGTTGCCTATGCTATTGATTGTTAACCGATAGTTGCTCAGCCGGTAGTTACTCAACCGGTAATTGTTCGACCTGAATGCCAACACTTTGTGCCAGAGATACGAAGCCGGGAAAGGATGTGGCAACATTGGCGCAATCATGGATGCGAATCTCTGCGCTGGCGCGCAACGAGGCAACAGTGAATGACATCGCAATGCGATGATCGCCACGACTATCTATCTCACCACCGCCCATGCAACCACCCACAATACGAATGCCATCTTCATAAGTTTCTGTCTCGATGCCGAGCGTCTGCAAACCATCTGCCATGACCTGAATGCGATCAGTCTCTTTCACGCGCAACTCTTCAGCACCATGCAAAGTGGTTATACCTTCTGCACAGGCAGCAGCGATGAAGAACACCGGAAACTCATCAATGGCCAGTGGAATCTGATCTTCCGGCACAGCAATACCACGCAACTGAGAATGGCGCACTTCAATATCGGCTACAGGCTCACCTCCAGCCAGCGTCTGATTGGACAAAGTGATATCTGCCCCCATCGCCTGCAACAGATTGATTATACCTACTCGCGTTTGGTTAACCCCTACATGCAACAGTTTCAATGCAGCACCGGGCGTTATTGCAGCGGCGACCATAAAGAATGCTGCCGAAGAAATGTCAGCCGGAATATCGATGTTGCAGGCACGCAGGTCATGACCACCATGCAATCGCGTTTCGCGCCCATCGTCGCTGCGCTGAATGGGATATGCGAACCCTTGCAGCATGCGTTCTGTATGATCACGACAAGGAGCGGGTTCGACAATACGAGTCTCACCTTCGGCATACAGAGCCGCCAGCATGACACAGGATTTAACCTGAGCACTTGCCATGGGCATGGTGTAGTCGATGCCATGCAAAGCTGACCCTTCTATTAATAAAGGCGGAGTTCCTCTATCAGTTGTATGAACTTTCGCTCCCATTTCCCGCAAGGGGTTAGCGACACGATTCATGGGACGCACACTCAGCGATTCATCGCCACGCAGCTCGGTGTTGAAGTCCTGCGCTGCCAACAAACCACACAGCAGGCGCATCGCTGTACCGGAATTTCCCAGATACAAAGGCTTGGCAGGTTCGCTCAAACCATTGCGTCCCACGCCATAGATTGTCAATTTACCCGACTCCGGCCCTACAATCATGACGCCCATATCGCGAAATGCCTGCAGCGTGTGTAGAGAATCTTCGCCTTCCAGAAAACCACTGACAGTTGTTACGCCTTTGGCTATGGAGCCGAAAATAATTGAACGATGTGAAATTGATTTGTCACCGGGAACACGAATCTCTCCGCGCACCTGGCCACCGGGTTTGGCAATATAGTCCATGACTGCTTTTTCCTGAAGTTTCATTTTCTGTTGGGTAAGCGCTGCTGCACCTGGATCAACGTCACTCTTTTTCTTGAATTTACTGCTGAAATCATCGCGTGCGTTTTTAGCCTGCCGAAAACCGGAGTACAAAGCTTGTGCATCTTTGGCTAACAGGAGGTTCTTCATTTGCGCCAGGTCGCCCATGTAAGCGTCAAGTATCCTGATTGTCGCTGCACTGTTCGCCAGGAATATATCCCGCCACATTAGCGGATCACTGGATGCTATGCGGGTAAAATCAGCGAACCCACCTGCTGCGTAATCGAAAATCTGTTGCACCTGCTCCGCATGGCCGCCATGGTTTATCAAAGTGTTCACCAGGGTATAAGCCAGCAAGTGCGGCAAATGACTGGTAGCTGCCAGCACTTCATCGTGGCGACTTGCACTCATGCCATGCACTTGCGCACCTGTGCTTCGCCACAATTGTGTGACAGCTTGTACGGCATAAGGATCGCATTCAGGCAAAGGGGTCAGGATAACTTTTCTTTCTGCAAACAGATCAACCTTGGATGCCTTATACCCGCTTTGTTCGGACCCGGCAATGGGATGACCCGGCACAAACTGCTGTTTGGTACCCGCAAATACTTCCCGGAAATCAGCAACCACATTAACTTTAACACTGGCTGCATCGGTAATAATCGAGTGGGGTTGCAACAGTGGTCGCAACTGCAGGAATACCTCACGCAGACTTAAAGTTGGCACTGCCAGCATGATGATGTCTGCGCGCGGCACCACATCCTTCAGAACAGTTGACCACGCATCAATATTGCCGTCGGTTTGAGCAAGTTGTAAGGATTCCTTGTCGCGCCCGTGTGCCAGAACAGTATTGCAGGTTTTGTTTTCTTTCAACGATCTGGCCAGCGATCCGCCAATCAGGCCCAGGCCGATAATCAGCACTGTTTTATCACGCAACAGGTTCACGGTTTTTTCACTTCTTTGTTGTTTTCAGCAGCGCTATCAGCAGTAATCGCCACGGCTACAGGATAAGAACCCAGATTTTTTATTTTAACCGCTCTGTCCTGTAGCTCTGCAAACACCTGTTGCACTGCCGCATCTTGCATGTGACCTTCAAAATCGATGAAAAACACGTAAGCCCACATATCATCAGGGGCCGGACGAGTTTCAATTTTAGTGAGGCTCACCTGATATTTTTCAAACGGTTCCAATACGCGAAAAAGTGCACCAGGTTTATTCTCTGTGTAGACAAGTATCGAAGTTTTGTATTTGCCTTTTGCTGCGGGTGAGGCTGCCGCTGTGCCTGCTCGGGCGACCACATCACGGGACAAAACCAGAAAACGCGTTGAATTATTTTTGCGATCCTGAATATTGCTGGCAAGAATGTGCAGATTAAAATTACGCGCAGCTTCAACGCCTGCTATTGCTGCCGTATGTGGATCTTCAGATGCTAAACGCGCTGCTTCAGCGTTACTGCTGCTTTCCTGCTGCATAACTTGCGGCCAGTTCGCTTTCAGCCAGCGACGACACTGCGCCAGAGATTGACGATGCGAAACGATCCGGGTGATAGTGGCGGAAGCGGCAGGATGACGCACCAGAAAATTATGTTCGATGGCAACGACTAGCTCGGCAATAATTGTCAGCGGCGTATCTATCAAACAATCCTGCGTATAATTGACAGCACCTTCTGTTGAATTCTCGACAGGCACTACACCGTAGTCGGCAAGATTGTTGACCACTGCACCAAAAACGTCATCAATACTCGCTACGCTGATCTTGTCAACTGACGCACCAAAATGCTTGTCTACGGCAATCTGCGAGAAGGTTCCCGCAGGTCCGAGGAAGGCTACCTTAGCCCTGCTCTCAGTCATCCTGTGCCTCGACCGCGTCGTCGTCATCGGCTATTTCGGGTTCTGATGGTTTAGTGGCGCTACCATCTCCCTCAACATCCTCCTCGTACGGAATAACCTCGTCCGGTTCCGCAACCTGTTCCAGCCCTACCAGTTTTTCATCAGTTTTCAGCTTGATCAGACGCACACCCTGTGTGTTGCGGCTGAGCACAGATACTTCATCCACGCGCGTCCTTACCAGTGTACCGCGATCAGAGATCAGCATGATCTCATCGCCATCGAAAACCTGGACTGCGCCAACCAATTTGCCATTGCGTTCACTGGTTTGCATGCCGATAACACCCTGGCCACCACGTCCATAAACAGGGAACTCTTCCGTATTCGTGCGCTTGCCATAACCATTTTCGCTGACCGTCAATACCTGTTTGCCAGCTTCCGGAATAATCAGAGAGATCATTTCATGACCAGCCGCCAATCTGATACCTCTGACCCCTCTCGCCGTACGACCCATAGCGCGCACATCTGCTTCAGCGAAACGAATCGTCTTGCCGCTGCTACTAAAGAGCATGATGTTCTGTTGACCGTCAGTCAGCGACGTGCCGATCAAAGTGTCGCCTTCATCCAGTTCAATGGCACGCAAACCAACACTGCGCTGGCGTGAAAAACTGGTCAACGGGGTTTTCTTGACCGTGCCCTGACGGGTGGCCATGAAGATGAACTGATCTTCTCGATACTCACGAATTGGTAACATACTGGTGATTCGCTCGCCCTCTTCCAAAGGCAGAATATTCACAATAGGTTTACCACGCGAAATGCGGCTGGCCAACGGAATATTGAACACACGCAGCCAATAAACCTTACCGGCGCTGGTGAAACACAGCAATGTATCGTGACTGCTCGCGATTAGTAGATGTTCAACAGAATCCTCATCCTTCACTGAGGCTGCCGCTCTGCCCATACCACCGCGACGTTGCGCATGGTAATCAGACAATGGTTGCGATTTGGCATAACCACCCAGTGAAATAGTAACAACGCGATCTTCTTCGGTGATCAGATCTTCCATGGTCAGATCCAGTTGCGAACTGACGATTTCCGTCTTGCGCGCATCACCATAATTTTCACGCACACTTTTAAGCTCATCGCGTACCACGGTAAACAATCTCACTTCGCTGCCCAGAATATCCAGATAATCCGCAATCTGTAACAACAGTTCTTTATAGTCATTAATCAGTTTTTCGTGTTCAAGGCCGGTGAGGCGGTGCAAGCGCAATTCCAGAATTGCCTGAGCCTGTGCAGGGGACAAATAATAATCGTTGGCTTTCAGGCCGAACTCTTCAGGCAAATCTTCCGGTCGGCACGCATCCGCACCCACCTCGCCCAACATCATCAATACGCTATCGGATTTCCAGGAACGTGCCAGTAACTTTTCTTTAGCCTCTGCCGTTGTAGGCGATGCTTTGATCAATGCAATGACGGCATCGATATTTGCCAACGCTACTGCCAGGCCTTCCAGGATGTGACCTTTTTCACGCGCCTTGCGCAGCAGGAATACGGTTCTGCGCGTGACCACTTCCCTGCGATGGCGGATGAAGGACTGCAGAATTTCTTTCAGATTCAATAGCCGCGGCTGGCCATCAACCAACGCGACCATATTGATGCCGAACACGGATTGCATCTGCGTCTGCGCATAAAGATTGTTCAGTACCACCTCGCCTACTTCACCGCGACGCAGCTCGATAACTACGCGTAAACCGTCCTTGTCAGACTCATCGCGCAGCTCGGTGATGCCTTCTATCTTTTTCTCTTTAACCAGTTCGGCAATGCGCTCAACCAGTTTGGCCTTGTTCAGCTGATAAGGAATCTCAGTGATGATGATAGTCTGCCGACCAGTTTTGTTGTCTTCGATAACCTCTGCCCGAGCGCGCATGTAAATGCGACCACGACCCGTCTTGTAAGCTTCAACGATGCCAGCGCGTCCGTTGATGATAGCTGAGGTTGGAAAATCCGGACCCTTAATATGCTCCATCAATTCGTCGATGGTGATGTCGTCGTTGTCCAGCAACGCGATACAACCATCTACCACTTCCGTCAAATTATGCGGCGGAATATTGGTCGCCATACCTACGGCGATACCCGAGGATCCATTCACCAGCAGATTCGGCACTTGTGTGGGGAACACATCGGGAATCTGTTCCGTGCCATCGTAATTATCTGAGAAATCGACAGTCTCTTTGTCGAGATCCGCCATCAGGTCATGGGCAATTTTCGCCATGCGGATTTCGGTATAACGCATGGCTGCCGCTGAGTCACCATCAATGGAGCCGAAGTTACCCTGTCCATCAACCAGGGGGTAGCGCAAAGAGAAGCTCTGCGCCATGCGGACTATCGTATCGTAAACCGCAGAGTCACCATGGGGATGGTACTTACCGATCACGTCACCAACAACACGAGCCGATTTCTTGTAGGGCTTATTCCAGTCATTGGAAAGCACGTTCATGGCAAACAAAACACGCCTGTGAACGGGTTTCAGACCATCACGCACATCGGGCAACGCTCGCCCGACGATCACGCTCATGGCGTAAGCCAGATAAGATTCCCTCATCTCGCTTTCAAGAGAAACCGGTACCACCTGCTTTGTTGTATCAGACATAGAAAACCATCTTCCTTAGGAAAAAAATCCAGGGAATCCCGGGCAGAGGTTCCCTCATTTTACGTGCTGCTAAAAACGGCTGATTCTACCACAATCCAAACCCTCACGAACACCGTAAACATGCATTCCTGCGCTCTTTATGCCGGCCCGAAAATACCGCCGAAATGGACTTGAAATGCGGTCTCGGCAGGCGCTGTCAGACAGCAACCCTGTGCAGGTCAGGCAGGGGCGCTATTTTGCTGCAGTTTCGCTATAATTCCGGGCCGTTGCTGGCTGGTTCCCCAGAACTGTATAAGAGAACTGACCCATAGAGAGCCAGCTGGGAAAACTAACGCATCTGCATTCGCCGGAAAACCAGATATGCAACAACAGCAAGGACAAGAACCAGCAATGGTAATAGACACATTGCTGCACGCCAGATGGATAATTCCTGTCATCCCTGCCAATCAGGTATTGGAGAATTACAGCATTGCCATACTGCGAGGCAAAATTGTGGCAATGCTACCGCAGACGGATGCCACTGCACGCTATGAAGCCAGACAGGAAGTGCATCTCGACACACACGTACTGATCCCGGGTCTGGTTAACGCGCATGGCCATGCCGGCATGAGTCTTTTGCGTGGAATTGCCGATGACATACCTTTGCAACAATGGCTGGAAAAGCATATCTGGCCGCTGGAAAGTCGCTGGATCAGTAGTGAGTTCGTAGAACACGGCACGCTACTGGCCATTGCCGAGATGTTGCGCGGTGGTACTACCTGTTTCGCGGACATGTATTTTTTTCCGGACGCTGCAGCGCGAGCTGCCACACAGGCACATATGCGTGTCCAGTTAGCTGCTCCGGTACTGGATTTCCCCACCGCCTGGGCCAATAATGCTGATGAATATATCAGCAAGAGCACTCGGCTGAATGACCAGTATCGTAACAGTGATCTGATCACTATCGCGTTTGGTCCGCACGCCCCCTACACTGTATCCGATGCACCCTTAAGCAAAATATCCATGTTGGCAGAAGAACTTGATCTGCAAATCCACATGCATGTGCATGAAACAGCGCAGGAGGTTGACGAATCGATTGCCAGCACTGGCAAGCGCCCGCTGCAGCGGCTATATGATCTCGGCCTGCTGACGCCACGCCTGCTCTGTGTACACGCCACCCAGTTACTGGATGACGAGATTGCCTTGTTGGTTGAAAATGGTTGCAGCGTAATTCATTGCCCGGAATCCAATATGAAACTTGCCAGCGGATTCTGTCCAGTGAACAGCTTGCTGGACAAGGGCGTCAATGTCGCTATTGGTACAGATGGCGCGGCCAGCAACAATGATCTGGATATGTTTTCGGAAATGCGGACAGCCGCTCTGCTTGCCAAGGCAGTATCAGGATGCGCCAGCGCTGTACCCGCCATGCAGGCGCTCACGATGGCCACGCTTAATGGCGCCAGAGCGTTGGGACTGGAGCAGCAAATCGGCAGCCTGGAACCCGGCAAAGCCGCCGATATCACCGCCGTGAACATGGATACATACAATTGCGCACCGGTCTATCAGGTCGCTTCACAGTTGGTTTACAGCACCCAGGCCAGTCAGGTTAGTCATGTCTGGGTAGGCGGACGCCAGGTATTGGAGAACGGTAAATTAACAACTATCAACACTTCAGCGCTGCTGGAACAAACTGAAATCTGGCGCGACCGAATTGCAAGAGAGCACTCATGAGTACTGGCAGCAACCCCGACAGCTCTATGGAAAACAACTCCCGCGACAACATCGATCCAGCAGAGATTCGAAAATTTGAGGCACTGGCTGCACGCTGGTGGGATCCAAACAGCGAATTTCGCCCCCTGCATCAGATCAATCCTTTGCGCATGGGATTCATCAGCAGCAAGATAAATCCTGCCGGCAGGAAAATTGTGGATATTGGTTGTGGCGGCGGTATTCTCAGTGAGGCGTTAGCACGCCATGGTGCCGATGTAACAGCTATCGATATGGCAGATGCCTCGCTGACCGTTGCCCGCCTGCACCAACTGGATAGTGGGCTACAGATTGATTATCGCAAGGTATCCGCAGAGGATCTGGCAGCAACGGAAGCTGGTGAATACGATGTGGTGACTTGCCTGGAGATGCTGGAGCATGTTCCGGACCCGGCATCTGTTCTGAACGCCTGCGCCCGTCTGTTGAAACCGGGCGGACATCTGTTTTGCTCCACAATAAACCGCAATCCCAAGTCCTATGTGTTCGCAGTATTGGGCGCAGAATATGTATTGAAATTGCTGCCCAAGGGGACGCATGACTATGCGCGCTTCATCAAACCATCTGAGCTGGCAGGTTGGTGCCGACAGGAACAGCTTGAGCAGGGTGAGATCATCGGTCTGGGTTACAACCCATTTACAAAAATCTATGCGCTGCAGGCCAATATCGACGTCAACTATTTAGCGCACTACCGCAAGCCTGACGATACTACCCCATGATCAGCAAGCAACCGATAGCCACCATGCTGTTCGACCTGGACGGTACCCTGCTGGATACAGCGCCGGATTTCGTGCACGTACTGGAGCAATTGTGTCGGGAAAATGATCAGCAGACGCCCAGCGCGCATGCAATCCATCAGACTGTATCCAGTGGCGCCAGAGCGCTGGTGCAACTGGCTTTTCAGAAGGAACCCGGCGATAAGACGTTCGCTCAGTTACACCAGAGATTGCTGGAATTGTACAGCGTGCAGATCCTTAATACGCAGGCGCAACTCTATCCTGGTATGGCTGAGTTGCTTGCCAACCTGCAGGCAGCAGAAATTCCGTGGGGTGTTGTGACGAATAAGCCGGAGCCATTCAGCTTGGTTCTGCTGGAGAAACTCGGGTTGAATGCGGATTGTTCCGTACTGATCTGCCCTGAGCACGTGACATTCACCAAGCCGCATCCTGAGCCTCTGCTGCTGGCTTGCCAGCGCCTGGGCAAGACACCCGCGACGACGGTTTATATCGGTGACCATCCGCGCGATATTGACTCCGGCAAGCAGGCAGGAATGACTACTGTTGCGGCTGCCTATGGTTATTTGCCGGCGGAACCCGCGCTGGAAAGTTGGGGCGCCGATGTCATTGTAAACTCAGTAGCGGAGATAAGCGCCTGGCTGATGGCGCATGATGCTCGCGCAACTGTGAATGACTGAGTTTTTCGATACTATGACCTCATTGGACAAATTTTAGAAACCAACTTTTTGTAACCAACTTTTAATACCAAACTCTTAATACCAAACTTTGGAAAACTGCATGAATAATTATCAGGCATCTGCCGACCTGCTGAAAAACCGTACAATCCTGATTACTGGCGCGGGCGCTGGCATAGGCAAGGCGGCTGCACTGGCCTGCGCCAAACACGGCGCCACCGTTATTCTGTTGGGACGCACCCAAAGCAAACTGGAACAAGTGTACGATGAAATCAAGACACTTGATTACCCAGAAGCCATTATCCACCCGTTGGATCTGGCAATGGCAAGCACCGGGGATTATGCCAATCTGGGCAACACAATCATGGAAGAGTTTGGGGTACTTGATGGCCTGCTGCATAACGCTTCGATTCTTGGACCACGCACACCGCTACAATTTTATCCCGCCACCAGCTGGAGCAAGGTAATGCAGATCAATGTGAATGCCTGTTTTCAGCTTACACAGGCACTGTTGCCGGCACTGATGGGCTCTGACCAGGGTCGCATTCTGTTTACCTCTTCCAGCGTTGGTCGGCGGGGCCGTGCCTATTGGGGTGGATACGCTGTCAGCAAGTTTGCTACGGAAGGACTGATGCAGGTTCTGGCTGACGAACTGCAGGAAACCAGCAGCATACGTGTCAACAGCATCAATCCGGGCGCCACGCGAACTGCCATGCGCCGTGAGGCCTACCCGGCAGAGAACCCCGACACGCTGCCCACAGCGGATACGCTGATGCCGTTGTATCTATACCTTCTTGGCCCGGATAGTGATGCCGTGCATGGTCAGGCTCTCAACGCGCAGGACTGAACTCGCTTTGGAGTAGACACCTATTTTCAGCTAATCAGGGTTTACGACTAATCAAAGTTATAACTTACCGCTTGGTTTAAAAAAGTTCAACTACGCCGCACATGGGTAAGCACTTTCTGGCGGCTACGCACAGGCAGGCCGGCAGCCGTATAAAGAAGGTTTATCTCCGGCAATGGCAATTCGTACATCTGCCCCTTCTTCACTTTGCTCGGAATAAAAACCGGGCCATATCGCACTCTTTTCAGGCGGCTGACTGTCACCCCCTGTGATTCCCACAAGCGGCGCACTTCTCTATTACGCCCTTCCATAATCACGACGTGATACCAGCGGTTGCTGGCCTCGCCCGCGAAATACTGGACATCGGTAAACCGACACAAATGATCATCAATCATCACGCCGTTAATCATCGCATCAATCATTTCTGAGGTGACATCACCGCGCACCCGCACAGCATACTCTCTATCCACATTGGATGAGGGGTGCATCAGTTTGTTGGCAAGTTCGCCATCGGTAGTAAACAAAAGCAGACCGCTGGTATTCATATCAAGACGACCAATGGCAACCCAACGGCCATGTTTGATAGGTGGCAGCTTATCAAAAACTGTAGGACGACCTTCCGGGTCTTTGCGCGTGCTCACCTCACCTTCGGGTTTGTTGTACAACACAACGCGCGATAGTTCAGTATTGCTGTTGGCCGGATTAACTTTTTTACCATCTACCAGTAGTTTATCTTCCGGCCCAACGCGATCTCCTAACACGGCTACCTTGCCGTTAATCTTGATGCGCCCCTGCTTTATCCAATCTTCCAATTCACGACGCGAACCAAATCCGGCGCGGGCGAGAACTTTCTGTAGCTTTTCATCGGTCACTGTCATCGCCTTTCCGGGTTTGATTTTGCATATCACGGGCTTGCAAATCTTCGTTGGAGTCGTCGCGGGTTGGTTCCTCCTCGTGTTCGGCTACCGGCTTTTTGATACCCAGAATTTCATCCAGGGGGCGTTTAGCTAATGCCATGGCTTCTGCCTCATCTGGGTAGTCGGCAGAACTCTCCGCAGGACCGAACTCCTCATCTTCTTCGCCTGGCTGCTCTTGCTCTGACGGAAGATCCAGCACGCGCATATCACCGAGCACATCATCCAGCTCGAGTTCCTGATTCACCTTATCGAGATCTCGAATCTCAGATAGTGGTGGCAATTGCTGCAGGTTCTTCAGGTCAAAATAATCCAGGAACTGTCTGGTTGTGGCGAACATGGCCGGGCGACCCGGCACATCGCGGTGACCCACTACACGAATCCATTCTCTGTCTAATAAGGTGCGAATAATAGTTGAACTGACCCCTACGCCGCGAATCTCCTCAATATCTCCACGCGTGATGGGTTGCCTGTATGCAATCAATGCCAGCGTCTCCAGCAAGGCGCGCGTATAGCGTTGCGGACGTTCTTCCCAGAGTCGGCTTATCCAGCGACTCAAAGATTGTTTAACTTGAAATCGAAAACCGGAAGCCACTTCCTTGAGTTCGAAACCTTTGTCCGCACAATCTTCGGCAATCTCGGCCAGCACCTGTTTCAACGCGGCATCATCCGGGCGTTCCGCTTCCTGAAATATGTCCGCCATGGCTGCCACGGTTAAAGGTTTGCCTGCAGTCATCAAAAGACCTTCGACAACCTGCTTGAGCTTCTCATGCTCCAATGGCGATACCGGGACATCCGCTTCCAGATCGCCAAAATCCTGTTCGTGCATTTCGTTCATTCGCTGCGTGCCTTCAAATGAATTGGGCCAAAGGGCTCTGTTTGTACAATTTCCACCAGGGAATCCTTGATCAGTTCCATCACTGCCAGGAAGGTGACCACTACACCCAGCCGGCCCTCTTCCCGCATCAGCAAGGAGACCAACGGTATAAATCGGTGACTGGAAAGACGCACCAGAATCTCCGTCATTTTTTCTCTGGTGGACAGGGTTTCACGCTGCACCTGATGGTGCTCAAACATATCAGCGCGGCGCAGAACACTGGCCAGTGCTATCAGTATTTCCTGCAATTCAACCACGGGATCTGCGATGTAACGCTCCAACTCCGGCGCCTCTGCATGTACCAGATAAATATCACGATCCAAGCGCGGGAGAGTATCCAGATCTTCGGCTGCTTTCTTGTAGCGCTCATATTCCTGCAAGCGTCGAATCAACTGTGCTCTTGGATCATCCTCATCTTCTTCATCTACACCGCTGCGTGGCAGCAGCATGCGTGATTTGATCTCTGCCAGCATGGCTGCCATCACCAGATACTCGGCAGCCAGTTCAAACTGATGGGCCTCCATCAGATCCACATAGGCCATGTACTGTTCGGTTATGGCTGCAACGTCGATATCCAGGATATCGATATTTTGCCGCTTGATCAGATACAGCAATAAATCCAGCGGACCCTCAAAAGCCTCCAGAAATATTTCCAGTGCATCGGGTGGTATGTAAAGATCCTGCGGCAACTGGGTCATCGCCTTGCCAGCAATATAGGCGAACGGCATCTCCTGCTGGGACGTATCTGTCTCAGCACCCTTCAGCCTGCCGTTGTCAGCCGTGCTTATTGCCGTCATAAGTTACCTGTAACCCAGTCCCATTGCATCACGTACATCCTGCAAGGTTTCCTTGGCAGATTCGCGTGCAGTCTCACAACCTTCCGCTAATATGGATTTCACCATATCGGAGTCTTTTTCATACTGACGTGCCTGTTCCTGAATCGGCTCCAGTTCCTTGATAATCGCGTTGATCACAGGTCGTTTGCATTCCAGACAACCAATACCGGCACTGCGACAACCAGCATTCACCCATTCCTTGGTAGACTCGTCGGAATAGACCTCGTGCAATTGCCACACCGGACATTTACCCGGGTCGCCCGGGTCGCTGAGTCGGACACGGGCCGGGTCGGTAGGCATCGTAGCCACTTTCTTTTCGATCAACTCCAGAGGCTCACGTAAGCTGATTGTATTGTCGTAGGACTTGGACATTTTCTGGCCGTCCAGCCCCGGCATTTTCGATGCCGGTGTCAGTAATGCCTGTGGTTCGGCCAGAATCATTTTGCCGCTGCCTTCCAGATAGCCCCAGAGACGCTCACGGTCACCCAGAGATATATTCTGCTGTTCCTTCAACAGGGCTTTCGCGCGCTCTAAGGCATCCTGATCGCCCTGTTCCTGATACGCGTTGCGTAAGCTGCTGTAAAGTCGGGCGGACTTCTTGCCCATTTTTTTGATGGCCGCCTCAGCATTCGCCTCGAAACCTGGTTCGCGACCATACAAATGATTGAAACGGCGCGCCACTTCACGGGTCAACTCCACATGTGCGACCTGATCGGCGCCTACCGGCACCCAGCCTGCGCGATGAATCAGAATATCGGCGCTCTGCAGCAAGGGATAGCCCAGAAAGCCATAGGTCTCCAGATCCCGTTCGCGTAATTTTTCCTGCTGATCTTTATAGCTGGGCACGCGCTCCAACCAACCCAGTGGCGTCATCATCGACAACAGCAGATGCAACTCGGCATGTTCAGGCACTCGCGACTGAATGAACAACGCCGCCGAACCCGGATTTACCCCGGCAGCCAGCCAGTCAATTACCATGTCCAGCACGTTCTCTTCCAGCACTTGAGGCGAGGCATAGTGCGTGGTCAACGCATGCCAATCGGCGACAAAGAAATAGCATTGGTATTCATGCTGCAGCTTGACCCAGTTCTTCAAAACTCCGTGATAGTGACCCAGATGCAGACGTCCGGTGGGGCGCATGCCCGATAAGACCCGATGTTGCGAATTGACGGTGGACAACGTTAACTCCAATGCTTTTTATTTTGTGAATAGCGTAGCTTGCAAAGGCCGCATTATCGCAGATGGTCAGAGTGATTACGAGCCGGCAAACGATTGTCCGCCGGCGGAAGGAATTTCAGCGGAAAGGCTCTGGATCACCTTTACCCTCGCGCACTAATTTGGCGTCACCATCCACCAGATCTACGACTGTGGTAGCTTCCAGTCCGCAGGCGTCACTTTCCACAATCAGGTCCACCAGATTCTCCATTCTGTCTTCAATCTCGTAAATTTCCGACAAGGGTATTGCCTCCCCCGGCAGAATAAGGCTGGTACTCATAATGGGTTCGCCCAGCTCTTGCAACAACGCCTGAGCAACGCGGTTATCGGGGATCCGTAAGCCAATGGTTTTGCGTTTGGGATGCATCAGCCTGCGCGGTACTTCGGCGGTGGCGCTGAGGATGAACGTATACGGCCCTGGCGTGTAAGCCTTCAATAACCGGTAAGCACTGTTACTGACTTTTGCGTAGGTGGAGATGGCCGAAAGGTCGGCGCACATCAATGTGAAATTATGCCGATCATCCAATTGCCGAATGCGCCTGATACGCTCCAGCGCATTTTTATCGCCGATATGGCAACCCAATGCATAGGTCGAGTCAGTCGGATAAATGATGACCCCACCGGACAGAAGTACCGATACCGCCTGTTTTATAAGTCGGGGTTCGGGATTTTGTGGATGAATCTGGAAAGTCTGAGCCATTGCTTGTATCGTGTTCCACACTTTTCAATCGTGGCTTTAGCCGGTTGATTCTGACAGCGCGCCAAAGATACCAGCCCGTATCGCGCAAGTCGATGATTGCTATCACAGCATGACCTGCACGGTTTATTTACAAGGTCCATTTACAAAGGAACATCGCATGCTTTACGCCATTATCAGTGAAGACATCAAAAACAGCCTGCCCTTGCGCATACCCGCCCGCCCTGCTCATCTTGAGCGTGTGCAGAAACTTGTCGACGCTGGCCGTCTGATCATAGCTGGACCACATCCCGCCATCGATAGCGCGGACCCGGGTGAAGCGGGTTTTACGGGAAGTTTGATTATTGCCGAATTCGCGTCATTGGCGGAAGCTCAGCAGTGGGCAGACGCAGACCCTTATGTCGCAGCAGGGGTATACCGGAAAGTCACCGTGAAGCCATTCAAGCAGGTTTTGCCTTAAGATTCTTCTGCCACTTGCGCAGGTCGCAGGTCTGGATAGTTTTCATCCAGCACTGCGTTCCAGCGTGCCAGATCAACACGCTTGCGCCGCAGCAAAGCCGAGGCATCACCCATGATGGTAATACTTTCTATGCGGTCGCCACGTACTATCCGGTTCACAACATCCTGACCACTGGTGACCATGCCGAATACTGAATGCTTACCATCCAGATGTGGCGTAGGGACATGCGTTATAAAGAACTGACTGCTATCTGTTCCGGGACCGCTGTTGGCCATTGACAATATACCGGCGCGGTTGTGACGTAGATTCAGCTCACCACTGAAACGGTAGCCCGGATTGCCTGATCCTGTACCCAGGGGATCGCCACCCTGCACCATGAAGTTACGTTCCACGCGATGGAATGTCAGATCATCATAAAAACCGCGCAGGGATAAATTGACAAAATTGGCTACTGACGTTGGCGCCATCTGATCGTTCAGCATGACTTCTATGTCACCCTTGCTGGTTTTAATCAAGGCATTCAGGTTCTGAGCATACGCGGCCGGCGCCCATAAAAAGCTGAGCATACAGAACATGGCAAGCAGTTGGAGCAATTTAGTTTTCGTCATAACCATACCTTCGTACTTCATAGTTGCAAACCCAGTTGCAGTGTAACCGGCGCATGATCAGAAAAATTCTGCGCGGTGTAAATCTCGGCGTGTTCCACCAGTTTAACCAGATCCGGCGTTATAACATGATAATCCAGACGCCACCCGACATTATTGGCACGTGCCTGACCACGACTCGACCACCAACTGTATTGCTCGGATTCTTTATTGACCAAGCGGAACGCATCGACAAAACTTTCTTCATAATACAACCGGTCAAGCCAAGCGCGTTCCTCAGGTAGAAAACCCGAATTCTTCTGATTGGTTTTCCAGTTTTTTAAATCTATTTCCTTGTGACATATGTTCCAGTCGCCACAGACAATAACATCGCGGCCACTGTCACGCAGCGACTGCAGCACAGGCATGAATTTGTCGAGAAAATCAAACTTGACCGCTTGCCGCTCATCACCACTAGTGCCAGATGGCATATATAAAGAGGCAATGCTGAGATTGCCAAAATCCGCCTGAATAAAACGCCCTTCATTATCTGCAATATCCCAGCCGAACCCTTTGCTGATCCTGTCTGGTTTTCGACGACTGAACAAAGCGGTGCCGGAATAGCCCTTTTTCTGAGCATCAAAATAAAAGCAGTGGTAACCCTCCGGGGTGAAGACCGGATCTTCCAGTTGGTGAATCTGTGCTTTGGTTTCCTGCAAACAAATAACATCCGCTCCTACAGAGGGAAGCCAATCGAAAAAACCTTTGCGTGCAGCTGCGCGTATACCATTGCAGTTGAATGTCATTATCTTCATCAATCAATCTCTCTTTCTTGCCTGTGCTTGCTGCTTGCGTAGCAGTCTGACCAGCGCCATGACCATTGGTTTCATGAAAAAAGCGGATTCCGGCATTACCTCCACAGAGACACCAGCTGCTCGCAACTGTTCGGCGACTATCGGCCCAACTGCGACAATTTTTATGCGCGCCAGACCTTTGTAGAGCTGAGACTCCAACTTGTGTTTGCGCGCCACCTCCAGCAGGCGAATGAACTGCGGTTGACTGGTAAACGTCATCGCAGTGGCGCCGCCAATGGGCAATCGTCTTATAAAATCTGCCACCTTCGTCTCATCGGTATCTGAAGCATACACATAGGGGGCCACACTCAATCCAATTGCCCGGCGACTACGCAGATAATCCATCAAAGGCAGATTAGGTTCCTCCCCATACAACTGGACTGCAACGCGTTTGCCCTTGAGCTCCAGTGCCTGCAGCGACGCAATGATTCCAGTGGTCGTGGGCTCAGTACCCAGCATATCGGGTTTCAGGCCAAGCTCCTTCAATGCCCTGCCGGGCTTGGGGCCACGACAAATCTTGTGTACTGTCGCCAAAGCGCTGACAAACGCATCCAGACAACCCGCGCGTTCGGCGAAACCACACAAACGCCGCAAACCTTCCCCAGTCAGAATAATCAGATGGTCAACTGGCTCATTGATGAAGAGCTTAAGCCACTTCTCTATCGGAGCGGGGTCCGGGGCATCCAGTATGCTAACCAGCGGCAAGCGCACCACACAGCCTCCTCTGCTTTCGATCAAAGCAACCAACACATCCAATTGCCGGCTTTCAGGCACAACAATTGTCTCTCCACGCAACGCGTTTGCCAGCTGCGCGTCATCGCGGGTGTCATCGGCTTCCACAATGCTGCTCTCGGTCAAAACCTATACCCTTTCTTTGCGATGCATCTGATGCGGATGGCGTTACTTTTAGCGCGCTTATCCATGGATAAAGTTACACCTCAGTAAGAAAAGTAACATATCGGCGAAATAAACGTGAATTTCCCCTCAATTATGTTACCTGCCAGCAAATATATTATGTATTTCTATCTTTTATGTTACTTTTCAACACGCCTATGTTACTATTCGCACCGTTGTCACCCAGATGACAAATTTGTAAATCAAGTTACCGTAAAACCAAGCAATAGTATGGAGAGATAAAATGAATGAAGTAGTAACCAGCACCAAAGCAGCCCTTGTAACTGCCACTGTTGCAATTGCAGCAATCGCCGTACCCATTCTGACTATATTGATAGCCTGAATACCTGCTACATAGCTAATCCTGCTATTTCCTTAAACGAGCTTCTTGAGCTTATCCACGAAATTGCAGGGTTTATGACGATTGTCCAGTTGCTCCGCAATAATGCCTTCCCAGGCGGTGCGGCAAGCGCCAGGCGATCCCGGCACACAGAACACAATCGTGCCATTGCTTAGTCCGGCAAACGCTCGAGACTGAATGGTCGAACTGCCAATTTCCAGATATGACAGTTGCCGGAACAGTTCGCCGAATCCGTCTATATGCATGTCCAGCAATGGCGTCACGGCTTGCACTGTATTATCCCTGAGTGTAAAACCGGTACCTCCTGTCACTAATACTGCCTGAATATTGTCATCCGCAATGCATGCTGCCACCAGAGCGCGCAGCTTGTGAGTATCATCCTTCACGATAGTCTTGCTGATAAGCGTGTGACCGGCTGCTTGCACGTAATCGCGCAAAACCGCGCCCGATTTATCAGTTTCCTCTGTGCGGGTATCGGAAACCGTAACGATGGCAATAGTGACAGGGATGAAGGGTTTTGCAGGTGCAAGCGCAGTTTGGTTTAAAGTGTTGCTCATTTTGGCCAGGGAAACTCCAGCAAGTATTGCGAATAAGAGTATTGCAAAAACAGATGGCTCACCCGCCAGTCATATTCATCAGACGCACTGGCTGGGCATAGTCTTTATCATAAAAATAGTGGCGCTCCGGCTTGATAGCCATGGAGTCCACAATCGCCTGCTTGAGCTCCTCAATACCGGCCCCTTCCTTACGCAGGATGGCGCGCAGGTCTACTGAGTGCTCATTCCCAAGACACAGTAACAACCTGCCTTCAACGGTTACCCGCACACGGTTGCAGCTTTCGCAAAAATTGTGGCTGACGGGCGAAATGAAGCCTATGCGGCTGATGAAGCCGGGAATCATGCAGTAACGGGAAGGGCCCGCAGTGGTTTCAGCACTCGCTACCAGGCTGTACTTCTGAGCTATCTGTTGCTTTACCCACTCATTGCTGCAGACTGTCTGCTCCCGGTCATGGTCGGAGGCAGCGCCCAATGGCATCTCCTCGATAAACGCAATATCCAGTTCGCGCTCCAGTGCGTATTCGGTGAGTGCCATCACTTCGTCATCGTTGTAGCCGTGCATGATGACGGCATTCAGACGTATATGATCAAATTTCTGCTGCCGTGCCGCTTCAATACCCGCGAGCACTTTATCCAACTTCCCGACCCTTGAAATACGCTGGAAACGCTCGGCATCCAGGCTGTCGATACTGATATTGATACGGTTCACGCCCGCCGCTCGCAGCGGTGCCGCAAATTTGTCAAGTTGCGAGCCATTGGTGGTCAGCAGCAATTCCCTGAGCCCTGGCAGTTTCCCGAGTTGTTCGACCAGCGACATCACATTATTGCGTACCAGCGGTTCGCCACCGGTAAGACGAATCTTGTCCACTCCCAGCTCGGTGAAAGCGCGGCCGATGGTGTGAATCTCTTCCAACGACAACACCTGACTGCGCGGTAGAAAGGTCATTTCTTCCGTCATGCAGTACACGCAGCGGAAATCACAGCGGTCCGTCACTGACAGGCGCACATAGTCCACGCGACGACCGAATGAATCTATCAAACCAGCACGCTCTGCCAACGCAGGCTGAGCTGCGACAGGCTTATTGATGTGCTGATTTTGCAAGGTGGTCATGATGTTTTCCGGATTTACTTGGTTCGGCAGCCATTTAGCCATTTATTGGCCGGCAATTGCAACCTTCCTCCCTGTGCAGCGATAGGCAACCAGCTGACTACTGCTCGGAAGGTTGTTCTCTGATTTCCAACTGTATAACAGCATGGCTGTTCGCATGTTGAAATGGCTGCGACTGCACACGCAGGTCTCCGGCTTGCAGGGTTGCGCTACCGCTAAGAGAGACGGTTGCCACCACATAGATCATATCGGCCGATGACAAATTGAAAGGGCCAACTGCTGCCGCATTGTCCAGACTGACAATAGCAGGCAGATCACCCACGGTCAGCGCTCTTGCCGCTAAAGGCTGACCTCGACCGTTCAGTTCCAGCGCCGAAACAAACACTCGCGTCTCTGGCGGCAGATCCAGATCAGCAGCAAGGGTCACTTCCACATCAACAACAGGACCGGAACCATCGCTTGGTTCAGCGGCGGCAGCCGATGCTGTTGCCTGCAATTCATTAATGTGATCGCGCAAAAATTGCGCTTCCTCGGAGGCAGGCGCCATTTGTAACACACGCTGCCAATACGTGATGGCACCTTGCGTATCACCGGTTTGCTCGGCATCGAGAGCGAGAATCTGCAATATAAAAATCTGATTCGGGTCAAGACGCTGAGTCTGGGAAATTATATCCCGAACTTTGTCGTTCACTTTTTGTCCCGCCAGAACGAACTCATTCAATGCGTAACTCCCAAGCAGGAAGGCCTTATCCTGTGGTTGCTCTATCAGAGAGCTGGCCCGCTCAAGTGCAATTGATACTTCCGGCATTAGTCCGAGAACGCGTAAATTCTGAGAGAGAAAATACCAGGCCCAACCGTCGTCTCCATGTGCCTCGTTATAGTCCCTCAGCTCATAAACAAGTTCAAGCGCAAGCTCAGGATTAGACTCGACACTAAGTGTGCGTTCATGCAGATCGCGCAGAACGAGCTCGCTGCGAAACCCCCACTGCTCATAAAAAATAAAACTGACTGCGGGCAATGACAACACAAGGGCCAAAGGAATCAGTTTGACGGGAGTCAGCCAGGAACTTTTTTTCTTTTCGGTATTTTTTTTATTTGCGTTCGCTTTCGTACTTGAGTTCGTGTCAGCATCATCACTCATGTCCGCCAACAGATTACGTTCCAGTTCCAGTTTAAGCGCATCAAACTGCTGCCTGTCGAATAAACCCGCTGCCAAATCCTGTTCCATTTCGACAAGGCGCTCTCTGTAGATCGCCAGATTAGCTGTATCGCGATCGTGAGCGCCACTTTTCTCTGCTGCTTCAACGCGCAGAACTCTTCCTTGTAGCCAAAGTGGCAACAATACAAACATACTGGCAAGCAATAGCATGCCTACGGAAAGAATCCAGAACAAATTAGCTCCTTATTTTATTCGGCTGCCAACATCAATCGGCGTCATTTATCCAATAACCTGCGCAATCTTTCTTGCTCAGTGTTATCAAGTTGTTGTGAGATTCCCTGCGCATCGGGCTGCGCTCTTTTGATAATGCGATACACCACAAATCCACCAATCAGCAGAAATAAGAGTGGCCCGAACCAGAGCAGCAAAGTATTAGCCATCAAGCGGGGCTTGTAAAAAATAAAATCCCCGTAGCGCTCGAACATGAACTGTTCGATTTCGTAATCGGTTTTGCCATCCATGACCATCAGATACACTTCACGTCGCAAATCCTCTGCAACACCACCACCAGAGCCGGTTAAATTGGTGTTCTGACACATGGGGCAACGAAAATCATTGGACAAGCGACGGAAACGTTCCTGCTGTTCCGGCGTGTCAAATTCGAAGGCGTCTACTGCGGCATGGGTCTGTGGCGCATATGCTAACAGCGTCACAGCAGCAATGGCTGCGGCCGCAAGGATAGTTGCACAAATAAAACTGCGTAGCATCAGATGCTTCAATTGGCCGCCTCGCTTTTCACAGCAGCAATCGCAGGCATGATTTCATCTTCCCAGGCACGGTAGTCGATTACACCAATATGCTTGTAGCGAATAACACCTTCCGCATCAACAACGAAGGTTTCCGGTGCCCCATATACACCCAAATCGATACCAAAGCGTCCGTCAGCATCGATCACATTCAAGGAGAAAGGATTGCCGTTATAGTCCAGCCAGTTTTCTGCATTGGCGCGCTGATCTTTATAATTGATTCCCACAATCGGAATAATGTTCTGTTCAGCGGCCGCCATGAATATCGGATTCTCCTGCAGACACGGCAGGCAATAGCTACCCCATACATTCAACAGGAAAGGCTCGTCTGGCAGATCTGCTTTCGATACCAAACGATCACCCAGCTCCAGAGTCTGCAATGCAAATTCCGGCAGTGGCTTGTCTATCAGAACGGAAGGCAATGTGCGCGGGTCCAGGTATAGACCTCGCCACAGCATAGCCGCTAACAGTAGGAACACGATCACGGGAATAAAGAGTTTGAATCTGGACATCGGTTTGTCTCCCATACTCAACTCTGCAACGCTGGTTCTGCTTGCGTGGTTTGCGCAGCAGTCTGTTTAACGCGGAAGCGTCGATAACGTTTGTCCATTACAGCTATAACGCCACCCATCGCCATCAGGATACAACCCAGCCAGATCCAGCGCACAAATGGTTTTATGTAGAACGTCATGGACCAGGCGCCACCGTCTCGCGGATCACCCAGCGTAATAAACAGATCGCGGAAAAAGCCCGGATCGATGGCCATTTCAGTGGCCGGGGTTCCGCTGGCAACATAAAAACGTTTCTGCGGGTTCAATTCACGCTGAAACGCGCCACCCTTGAACACTTCAAAACTCGCTTCGGTAGCGTTGTAGTTGGGACCACGCACGGGTTCCGTACCCATGAAACGGAATTCATAGTCACCCAGTTCGACACTCTGACCAGGCTGCAGCAATACACTCTTCTCGATACTGTAAATACTCGTCAGTGCTGCCCCCGTCAAAATCACGGCGAAGCCAAAATGGCCTAATTGCATTCCCCAGTAACTTGCCGGAATACTTTTCAAGCCAGCAACAGCAGACTCCTTGTTTGCTACCTTGCCAAAAAGATCCTTCAGCATCACAGACGCGATCCACAAAGCCAGCGCCACTGTAATGGAAGCACCAATAGAGAACTGCATGGTAATAATCAGAGGCAGAACCACTCCCAACACAACGCTGGCGACAGCCACTTTCAACAACTGTGTTAAAAGAAACGCGGACGATGTCTTCTTCCAGCGACTGATAGCGCCAATTCCAAGAAACACCGCCAGAATAATCATCAGCGGCACAAAAATCAGATTGAAGTACGGTGGTCCGACAGAGATCAATTCACCGCCACTCATCGCCTGATACACCATCGGATACAAAGTACCTAACAATATCGCGGCGCTGGCAACAACCAGAATAATATTATTGGCCAGCAGAAAAACTTCACGCGAAAGCGGTCCGAAACTGAATTCGCTCTTCATCATCGGCGCACGCAAAGCGAACAGCAACAGCGAGCCACCCACGATCACCGCCAGGAAGCCCAGAATATAAACCCCGCGCGTTGGGTCGGTGGCAAATGCATGCACGGAAGTCAAAAGTCCCGAGCGTGTGATAAAGGTACCCAATAAACTAGCAGCGAATGCCATGATGGCCAGCAACACTGTCCAGCTTTTGAATATGCCACGCTTCTCGGTCACCGCCAGTGAATGTATCAAGGCAGTGCCCAGCAACCAGGTGATCATTGGTGGATTTTCCACAGGATCCCACGCCCACCAGCCGCCCCAGCCTAATTCGTAGTATGCCCACCAGGAACCGAGTGCGATGCCCAGCGTCAATATGGCCCAGGAAACGTTCGCCCACGGGCGCGACCAACGAGCCCATGCGGCATCAAGTCTGCCGCTTAGCAAAGCAGCGATAGCAAACGCAAAAACTACCGAGAAACCTACATAGCCCATATACAAGGCAGGTGGATGAATAATGAATCCGAAATCCTGTAACGCGGAATTCAGATCGGCACCGTCCGTAGGCGCCAACGGCAGAATACGATCGAAGGGATTTGATGTTGCTATCATGAACAGGGTATAGCCCGTGCAGATCAATCCCATAACTCCGAGCACGCGCGCCACAAAGTCATCCGGCATCGCTTTGCTGAAGACACCTACTGCCAGCATCCATCCCGCCAGCATCCAGGTCCAGAACAAAAATGAACCCTCGTGACCACCCCAGACAGCGGTGATCTTGTAGCGCAGCGGCAACAGTGTGTTGGAATGCTGCGCCACGAAACTGACTGTAAAATCATCGGTGACGAAACTGTAACCCAGTATCATCAGGCAGATACTCAGAAACACAAAAATGCCAGCCGTCAAAGGTCGGGCCAGACTGATCCACAAGGCGTTACCACGATGCGCACCAATCAAAGGCAAGGTGCCGAGTATGACACTCAAGCCAAAAGCCAGAATCAGAGCGACATTACCTAACTCAGGAACCATTGCCGACTCCCGCTTCGCCACTCAGGGCACGTTGTGCTTTGGCGGCGTCCATGGCGGCTTTCACCTCCACAGACATATAATTCTCATCGTGTTTAGCCAACACTCTGGATGCGGTGAAAACGCCACCAGCCAATGCTCCTTCAACTACAACACTTTGCCCCTCACGAAACAGGTCGGGCAGAATGCCATCATAGTGAACCGTCAGGTCATGGCTGTAATCGGTAGTAATAAAACTCACGGCCAGAGAATTTGCATCGTGTTCCACAGAGCCATCCTTGACCATGCCGCCTATACGAATGCGTTGACCATCCATTACCTCGCCGGCCATCACTTGCGTGGGCGTAAAAAACAGATCGATGTTATTGCTGAGCGCGTACAGCGACAGACCAATAGCCACTGCGAGCCCCGAGGCGATAAACAGAATGATACCCAGCTTCTTTTTGCGATGCGGCTTCATGTTCTTACTCCACGTTGGCGTCACGTCTGGCGCGACGCTGCTGCTCTTTGATAAATAACCTGCGCTGACGCAGAGGTTGCACAATATTGGCTGTTAGAAAAACGGCAAAAATGAAATAGACCGCCCAGACATGAAAAGTGTACTGCCCCATCAACAGAAACTCGCTCAGACTGGAAAACTGTAAACCACTCATATTAAGACCACCCTATTTGTTTTCCTGCGCAACGATATCCATCACCCATTGAGAACGTCTTTCGCGCTGCAGTATTTCAGTACGCGTCCGCAGAATCAGGATCAACGCAAAAAAACAATAAACACCGATAATCATAATAACCAATGGTACCCAGACTTCCGGCGGATTAGCCGATTGCGGATCCATGGAATAGCTACTGGCAGGTTGATGCAAGGTGTTCCACCAGACTACCGAGTACTTGATGATAGGAACATTGATAGCGCCAACGATGGACAGAATAGCGCAGGCTTTTGCCGCTGCGTCCTGACTATCTATGGCGGAGCGCAGTGCGATAACACCAATAAAGAGGAAAAACTGGATCAATTGCGAAGTCAGTCTGGCATCCCAGGCCCACCAGGTACCCCAGATTGGTTCGCCCCAGATCGCGCCGGTTGCCAGCGCTACCCCGGTAAACCACAGTCCAATAGGAGCGGTGCATTTGGCCACCATATCAGCCAGCTTCATCTTCCAGACCAGAGTGATCGTGCCTGCCACCGCCATTAGCGGGAACGCAGCCAGAGATATACTGGCAACCGGTACGTGTACATACATGATGCGGATGGTATGCCCCTGCTGATAGTCCTCGGGAACAAACAGCAGTGCCCAGAACAACCCAACGGTTATCAACGCAACGGTCACAACCACCAGCCATGGCAGCCATTTACTGGACAGCTCATAGAACCAGCGGGGAGAACCTAATTTTGCAAACCAAAGCCACATAAACTGTCTCTTGCTTAGCAGGCCTGCGTAGACTGCTTTATCTGAATTCAAACCGTCCCGAATATAGCATAGGGTCTGGGGCCGCCCTGTTACGGATTGTAACTAATTTGCCTTTTAAACCGCATGATGCACCCTTCTGGGTCGCTTAATTAACACTAATCTTCAATGCTGCGGCCGAGGCCAAAGGGGCCAGGCTCAAGGAGACGGCTAACAAGGCACCTAACATGGAGAAATGGCTTGTCAGAGGGATTCCCAGCATGGTGTCTGCCACCGCTTTGGCGCCAATTATAAGGACCGGGGTGCAAAGCGGCAAAACAATTACGGCCAGAATCAGGCCGCGGCTGCCCAGCCCGACAGTCAAGGCAACACCTATGGAACCAAACAGGCTCAATATTGGTGTGCCAATCAACAACGTCAATACCAGCGTCCAGTAGGCACCGGCAGGTAAGTAGAGCATGTACGCCAATAACGGCGACAGAATGACAACCGGCAAACCGCTGATTAGCCAGTGACTGATGTTCTTTGCCAGCACCAGGAAATAAAGAGGCTGAGGGCTCAGCAGCAATTGCTCCAAGGACCCATCCTCATAGTCAGCGCGGTACAGATTGTCCAGTGACAGCATGGATGCCAGCAGAGCGGAAACCCAGACAGCCCCGGCGGCAATTCTTGACAGCTCAGCAGGGTCGGCAGAGATGCCAAGCGGAAACAACGCTGCCACGATCAGAAAGAACATGATGGGATTGAGCAGATCATTGCGGCGCTTGATGGCTATCAGCAAATCCCGCTGCATTGTGGCCTTGAAAGCAGCCAGGGTACTTACTGTGGCGAGTGCCTGTGCGTCGATTGCAGTACTCATCGTATTTCCAGCTCATCCAGATTAAGTACGCGAACTTTGCAACTGACATCCAGCTTGTGATGCGTAGTCACCAGCACCGCGCCTCCTCTGTTCACGTGCTCAGCTAAAACGACTTCCAGTGCTTTGACGCCTTTTACATCAAGCGTAGTGAATGGCTCATCCAACACCCATAGACGGGCAGGATTCAGGCGCAGGCTCGCCAACGCAACACGCTGTTGCTGGCCTGCGGACAGATTGTGGCAGGGAGCATCTTCGTAACCTGTCAAACCAACACTGGCCAGTGCCGTCTCTATTTCAGTATCTGTCACCGGGGTGTGCAGAGCACAACGCCAACGCAGATTCTCGCGCGGGCTAAGGATTTTGTTGACGCCTGCTCTGTGACCTATATAGAGAAGAGAAGCCAGAAACATGTCACGATTTTCGCTGACGGGTTCGCCCTGCCAGAAGATATCGCCTTCATAAGAGTCGTTCAAACCGCACAATATGCGTAGCAATGTGGTCTTGCCGCTGCCATTGCTGCCTTGTACCTGCAGCAGATCACCAGCGAAAAGGGAGAAATTCAATTGGGAGAAGAGGATGCGTTCATCGCGCTCGCAAAACAGATCGTGGGTGCGCAACAAGGCATTGGCGTCCTCTGCGACCTTATTAATAGTAGCTGACTTCATGCACCGTCCCGGCTGAATCATCATCTGAACTTGAAAGCCGGGCGATTATAACTGAGAAACCGCGTTAAATCCTAAAGCGGAAAAGCTTGCTAACCTATCGTTGACGGTATTGATCGGCTTGTAAAGATGAAGCTTTACATGAATACGGCTTGCTCAAAAGCAGCAGAAGTTGATACTGGCACTAGCGCAGGCGTTAAAATATCGCCCCCCAAGCAACCAGACTCGGAGACTCACCATGCTGATCAAATTCGAAAGCGAACACGCAGGTACCTTCGTCATGCTAAGTGACGTGGCCATTCCTTTGCTCAAGATGATGGGAATGACTGGCAATACTGAAGGAGCCGTAAGTGAAGATAATCTTACCTCAGCACTTTCGACATTGGAGAGCTCACTGGAAAAGATCAGGCAGCCAGACAAAGATCCGGAAGAGGAAGAGGAAGAGGAGGAAGACGATATGCCTATCGGACTCTCCACGCGGGCGTCACCACTGCTGAGTATGCTGCGCAAAGCGAAGCAGGAGGGTGGCTATGTGATGTGGCGGCCGGAGTAAATCATCCGTATCATTGTCAATTCGCGTTGCCGCCAGAAGGGCTTATCTTAAAAAAGGAATTTTATGACCAGATTACATCCGTCAGTACTTTGGGCCATACCTTGCGTTGTGGTGGGATTTTTTACTTATCTGGCCAGAGAATACCAGTTGGATGATTCCCTTATCTACCTGCGCTACCTCCGCAATTTAATAGAGGGTAACGGGCTGGTATTCAACCCGGGCGAGTATTTCAATGGGTTGACATCCCCCTTGTACGTGTTTGTGTTATTTCTTGGCTCGTTCGTTTTCCAGAACCTGCAATTGAACACCATCATCATCTCCGGCGCGCTTCTTTTAGCCGCAGCCATTGTCGCCGGGAAATTGTTTTCCCGCAGCAACTGGGAGGCGATATTTACCGCTGTGTTGATCGGCGGTTTCAGTATTTTTTACTGGAACTTCGGCATGGAAAGCGCTCTTTTCCTTTGCCTGATTGGTTTGTCCTTGCATCTGTATTCAAGCGACTCAGACTACTTTGTATTGACATTGTCTTTGTTGGCGCTGACCAGAATCGAGGGAATTATTCTGGCAGGGTTTCTCGGTCTGGATTATCTATATCGACACAAAAAACTGCCGAACCTGAAACTTATGGCAACGGCAATCGTTATTTTCTCGCTACCCTTCCTGTTCAACTATTTTTACTACGGTGCTTTGGTTCCTGCTACCGGCTCCGCCAAGATTGGTCAGGGGAGCTCGGGGCTTTGGGGCGATGGCTGGCTCTTTCTGGATACGGCGCATCTGGTAAGCCTGGGATTCCGTGGCAGCATGCTCGCCTTCCTGCTGACTGTGGCGTATGCCTGCGTTGGTGTCTGGCTGTTGCGCCACAATAGAGTCGCGACGTTGGCACTGGCTTTTGCCGTGACGCTGTTTCTGGTCTACACGCTGTTTAACGTTCCCAATTACTACTGGTATTACAGCCCTTTCTTTTATCTGGGTTTGTTATTCGCCGCTCATGGATTGTGGTCCATGCTGGCCAGCGCATGGCAAAAGTTCAAGCGCGCTCGCGACAGCAAAGCCTTGCTGACACTCATTAGCAACACGACTGCCATGACTATTATCATTGCTGCCACGATGACGTTTCAGGAGCGGGGTCCGCCACTGCACTATGTCACTCTGGGCAATTGGCTTGCTGCTAACACGCCGGAAGACAGTTCGGTCGCGATGGTAGAAGTGGGCACAGTGGGATGGTATTCGCGTCGGGAAATAGTCGACATACTGGGCCTGGTGTCTCCGCACAACGCAGAGCATATCGGCAAGCGGGAATTCTTTGCCTGGCAGCAATATTATCAGCCGGACTATGTATTGGTGCACGATCCTCAATGGGCGCACGAGAGGTCTGTATCGCTGCTTTTAGAAACCGGCGCTTATACGCTCGATTCCGAATTCAATTTTCGCGGTTTTCTGTTATTGACCAAGTCCGGGCTTATCAGCGATGAACAGATTTCACAGAATGCCCGGAACGCTATGATCGGAGAGCGCAATCTGGAGGAGCTGGCCGACAGTAGCAGCTATCCTCCGGATTTTGTACGGCTCGATGCTGGCCGGCTGTTTGCTCACGCACCGACGGAGCTGACACTGACACTGAAACAGCCTGAAGAGAATTTGCAAATTGGCTATGGGCTTGATACAGCTATACAAGGGAGACATTCAGGAATCTGTTTTGCAGTAAAAAAACCATTAACCGATGAAGTCCTCTTTTCTGATTGTATTGCAACAGACAGCGCTGCCAATGACATGAACAGAGCAGCGGATATCCCATTCCGTGGAAACGTAGGTGACGAGCTGTTGTTCAGTATTTCCTGCCCTGTGGGCTGTGATTACGCCTGGTCCTACTGGAACAAAGTGTATTTTTTGTCCACGGCTGACGACTAGACTCGAATTACGTTAGACTTCAGTGATACCCCGTATGTCTGGAGCCGCTGTGTCAGCGTTTGCATTTACAAGACAAAAAATATTCTCTGTCATGAAATGGATGCTGTTCTACGCGGCACTCTGGGCTTTGCTAACCGGAAATCAGGGCTGGGGTTTCGGGGTCTTGTTTATTGCGCTGGCATTGTTCTGCACCTTCCGAAGCGGTCTACGGGGCCCATCCTTGTCGCTGCGCCATGTGCCACCTTTCCTGTTGTATTTCCTGCAACGACTCGTTGCAGGTGGAGTCGATGTCGCCGGGCGCACTCTTAGCTTCAAGCCAGCAATAGAGCCAGCTTGGGTCAAATACTCACTGCAGTCCACCAACCCCCACACGCAACTTGCTCTGTCAGCCATTGTCGGATTATTGCCCGGCACACTGGCCGCCAGCATCAAGGGCAACAGGATGCTGGTGCATGTTCTGAATAGCGGGCAGGACTGGCAGCGAGATATCGCGCAGCTCGAGCGACATCTGACGGCAATTTATAGTGCTCACTTCAGTACTCATAAAAGCTCAGGGGAAAGATCAGTATGAGTTGGTTAGCTTCAGCTATATTGTTCACTGCTCTGGCCGGACTTTGGCGCATTACTCATGCCGACACCACAGCGGACAGACTGCTCGGTTTACAACTGCTTGGCACTACAGGCATTGCTTTTTTGCTGGTCATGGCACAGTGGTTGGAGCAGCCTGTCTGGCGCGAAGTTGCGTTGGTGTTGGCCTTGCTGGCTGCAGTGATTACAGTTGCGCTGGTACAGTTATTACGAGGCAAATCATTATGAGTTTGTTGCTAGACAGTCTGGCTTGGCTACTGATGATTTTCGGCCTGCTGTTTTTTATCACCGGTGCGTTGGGCCTGATCCGATTTCCGGACATATACTCCCGCCTGCACGCCGTTACCAAAACAGACACCCTCGGTTTGGGTCTGTTGGCTGCAGGGTTGGCCATCAAATCAGAGTCAGTGAGTACCGCTCTGCTATTGCTGTTTATCTGGTTGTTGGTACTGGCCTCTGGTGCGGTGAGTTGCCAGTTGCTCGCGCGCTATAGCCTGGAATCAGATCCAGCAGCAACCGGTATTTCCGAGCACATCCCCGGTGAGTCTGATGATCGTTGATTTCGTACCCGATCTGATTCTGGCCTTTTTAGTAATCTGCATGGCTTGGGGTGCTATGCATGCACGCTCTCGACATGACGCGATGGCAATGTTTGTTGCCTTCGGTCTGGTGGTGGCACTGATCTGGGCCAGACTTGGTGCTCCCGATCTGGCCCTTGCGGAAGCCGCCATTGGCGCAGGCCTGACTGGGGTTCTTCTGTTGCAGGCCGCGCGCCAGATCCCGGCAGAACCTCGCACTATGAAAAAAACCACCGTGCAGTTCATCTTGCCACTGGTATTTATTGTTTTGGCCATAGCGCTGTTTGCATCCCAACTCTTCAGCGATGATGCATTGAATATATCCGAGCAGGCGCGCATCCGGCCTGACGTCGGACTATCGGCACCCAGCATGTCTGACCGTGTGCACCTCGCGATGCCAGATAGTGGTGTCGGACATCCGGTAACTGCCGTGTTGCTGAATTTCCGAGCCTGGGACACGTTATTGGAACTGTTGGTCTTGTTGTTAGCTTTGTCTGGCTTGCGGCAATTGTATCCTTCCTCGCAATCTGCACAGAAGAAAAGTGACGGGCCATTGGTTCGAGGTCCTGAGCCATGGCCATTGCTGCTGGCTTGGTCCAGATTTCTGGCGCCATTACTGATAGTGATGGGTGGTTACCTGTTGTGGCGAGGTGCTGATGCGCCAGGTGGCGCATTTCAAGCAGGTGCACTGCTTGCGGCAGCTGCGGTTGTGCTTCGACTTGCCGGGTTGCTTCCGGCACTACGTTGGTCATCGCTGACCGTTCGCCTGGCTATCAATGTCGGCGCTTTGCTGTTCATGACTGTGGCAGCCCTCACATTATATTTTGGCGCGGGTTGGTTGCATTATCCCGCTGCGCAGGCAGGCATCCTGATCCTTGGCATCGAAGTTTTTGCGACCCTTTCTATTGCTATAACGCTGACTCTTCTGGTCATTGGCGAATATGAGGATTTGCACACATGAGCAGCCTGCAGATGTACATGTTGCTCGGTGCCCTGATCTTTTTGCTGGGCCTGCATGGCCTGCTGGTACTGACTGATCCGATTCGCCGCCTGATCGCTGTCAATTTGATGGGTGCCGGTACATTCATGATCATGGTAACGCTGGCGCGGCGCACCGACCCGGCAGACCCGGTGCTGCATGCACTGGTAGTCACCGGGTTGGTAGTGGCAATCAGTGCCACCGCTTTTGCGCTACGACTGATCACAGCGAATCTCATTACTGAAACGCCCAACCTGGCTGAGAACAATGCAGCGCAGTCGGATACAACACTTAGTCAGCAAGGCTCACCACCAACATGACTTACGCCTTGATCAGCCTCTCGATTCCCTTGTTCTGTGCGCTGTTGCTACTGCTGGCTGGCACCTATGTGAGCGAGCGAGCCCTGGCTATAACCACCATTACGGCCAGCCTGCTCAGCTTGATCATCGCCTGGCTTGCGTTACAGGAAGTGGCAACTGCGAATCAATCCCTGCTGTTGAACCTGGGTGGCTGGGAGTCCGGTTTGGCTATCCGTCTGCGGTTGAGCCCACTCAGTGGCCTGCTCCTGTTATTCACTGCATTCATGCATTTGTTAATAGGATTATACGCCGGGCTTAGCCGCCAGGGGGCTGTCCGTGACTTCTGGCCATTAAGCAGTTTCTTACATGGTTCACTTGCCGCCTTATGGCTGTCTGCAGATCTGTTCAATCTCTATATCACTCTGGAATTGTTAGGGCTGACCGCGGTGGCAATGGTGGCGTTGGCCGGTAAAAAGGCTTTCAGGCCAGCGGCCAACTATCTGATCCTGTCACTGGCAGCATCACTTTTTTATCTGCTGGGAGTGGTGCTGCTGTACGGGCGCTATAACTCTCTGGATATACTGATCCTGGCGGGTGAAACCCAAAACGATGTGATAACACGTCTGGCATTGTTAATGATGACTGCCGGCTTAATGCTCAAGGCAGCGTTATGGCCCTTACATCTGTGGTTACCTTCAGCGCATACCAACGCACCCACCGCAGTCAGCGCGTTGTTGTCCGGCCTGGTAGTCAAAGGGCCTTTATTTATCCTCTGGCTCTTATGGAGCGAGGTGGCACCTCTTGCGCTGGCCCGGCAGATTGGTCCTGTATTCGGCGTTGCGGGCATGATTGCGTTAGTCGCTGGTGGCATCTCCGCTATGCGAAGTCCGTACATCAAGACATTAGTCGCATATTCTACAGTCGCACAGCTCGGCTATGCGCTGATGGCACTTGGGTTATTACTGACATGGCAACTGCCACAAATGCATATTGCATTATGGTTATTTGTTATCGCGCACGGGCTGGCTAAAGCCTCTCTGTTTCTTGCCGCGGGTGAAATGCAAACCACTTTGGGCACTAAACGCGTCAGTGGCTTGCGTGGCGCAACACAAACTGTACCTGTGGCAATGTTCGCGTTTGCTGTAGCAGGGGGTAGTTTGATCGGGCTGCCACCCAGCGGAGGATTTTTGGCGAAATGGGTTCTGCTCGAACCTCTCTTGAGCCAACCTCAAAACTGGCCGTGGGCATTCGGTGTATTACTGGGAACTCTTGTATCCGCTGCGTACATTTTCCGCGTTGTTGCACTGTCCTTTGACAGAGCACGCATAAATCCACCTGACACCCGCCCGGATCGCCTGGGACATTGGATGGCACTGTTACCTGCTCTTATGGTTTGGGGCATGGCGTTAACCGGTGACTGGCTGATTCGATTGCTGGCAGGAGGTGGTGTGTGACATCCGCCGCGTTTTTCAGCTATACCAGCTTACTGCCACCACTGATTATTCTCAGCTCACTGATTCCGGGCCTGTTGATATTTGCCACACCCGAAGCAGCAACCAGACAAAGAGTTTTACTCAACCTCAGTGGCATAGCGCTGAAACTGATACTGGTTGCGTTCATGTTGTTCGGTGTCAGCCAGGGACAGACATTCCGTTTCGAGTTACCATTTTTGCCTGGTGCCCCCTTGGTTCTGCATGGTGACTCTTTGGCACTGCAGTTCGTCACACTGTCTTCTGTCCTTTGGCTGGCCACTACAATTTACGCCATCGGTTATCTGGAAGGATCACCGTTGCGCTCGCGATTTTTTGGCTATTTCAGCTTGTGCGTCAGCGCCACTGTAGGGCTGGCACTGGCAGGCAATCTCATTACTTTCGTATTGTTTTACGAATTGCTGACGCTGGCCACTTTTCCGTTGGTCGTGCACCGGGGTACTCCGCAGGCACTGCGCGCGGGGCGAGTTTATCTGGCTTATACCCTCGGCGGAGGAACGCTGTTGCTGATGGGTGTTGCCATGTTGCATTCTGTCATCAGTACGCCGGACTTTATACCCGGCGGCTATCTGCTCGCGCTGACAAGTGAGCATAGTTTTGTATTACAGACAGCTTTTGCGCTGATGATTGCAGGGCTCGGCGTCAAAGCCGCACTGATTCCATTGCACAGCTGGTTGCCTCAGGCGATGGTGGCACCTGCACCCGTGAGTGCATTACTACACGCAGTGGCCGTAGTGAAGGCCGGCGCCTTTGGTATTATCCGCGTGGTTTATGATGTGTACGGTGCCGAAGCCAGTGCTGTCTTGACACTGACACAGCCGTTACTGTGGCTCGCCGCTGCAACCATAATTTACGCCTCAATCCGCGCACTACAACAGCAGGATATAAAACGCCGTTTGGCGTTTTCCACAGTGAGTCAGGTGTCATACATTACACTTGGTGTTGCATTGCTTGGTCCCCTTGCGGCGATCGGCGCTATTGTTCATCTGGTGCATCAGGGCCTTATGAAAGTCACACTGTTTTTCTGCGCAGGCAACTTTGCGGAGACGCTGGGTATCCACAAAGTTCAGGAAATGGATGGTCTTGGGCGCAGAATGCCCTGGTCAATGGCAGCTTTCACTATAGGCGCCTTGGGTATGATTGGTGTACCACCCATAGCTGGTTTCATCAGCAAGTGGTATCTGGGCATGGGTGCTCTTGAAGTGGGACAGGATTGGGTAATCTGGATTCTGGTTGGCTCTGCTCTGCTCAATGCCGCCTACTTTCTTCCTCTGATTTACCGGGGCTGGTTCGGCAAACCTCCGGTAAAAGGATGGCCTGAAAATAATTTCACTGATCGTCGCTTCGAAACCCATTGGATGCTACTGATGCCAGCACTTTTTACCGCCCTGCTTTCATTACTGGTGGGCATATTCGCAGGCAGTGTGTTCAGCCCACTGGGTTGGAGTGAATTCATCATCACTCAGGAGTTCGCATTATGATCTCCGAATTTCTTTGGATTACTGTTCCACTTGCCCCCTTAATGGCTTTGTTACTGGTTATGGTGCTGCCAGCATCAGAAAAACTTGCAGCTCTCTTCCTCTCAGTGAGCTGTGTGCCTGCGCTGGTCGTATCCTGGCTGATGGTAGCAGCGATTGATCTTGCTATGCTATGGGATGGCGCGTCGTGGGGAAGCGAACAATTGATAGTCAGAGCCTTGCTTGCAGCCACTGCACTCCTATGGGCAATAGCTGGCGCTTATGCCGGATTCAGTCAGCGCCACGACGCCCACCTTAAGCGGTTTTGTATTTTCTGGTTGATCGCATTGAGCGGCAATCTGCTGCTGATTATCGCGCAGGATGCGCTAAGCTTCTATGTCGGTTTCTCAATGATGAGCCTGTCCGCATACGGGCTGGTGGTGCATAACGGTACGTCCAGCGCCAGACGGGCAGGCAGACTCTATCTGCAACTTGCGGTACTCGGGGAAGTACTTCTGCTCGCAGGTATGATGATGCGGGTACATGCAGCCGACGGATCTCTGTTGTTCGCGGAGTGGAGCTACGCGCCACTCGACCCTCTTGCTGCAGGCTTGTTAATAGTAGGTCTGGGGCTAAAAGCCGGATTCTGGCCATTGCATATCTGGCTTCCGGTTGCACATCCGGCCGCACCAGCGCCGGCCAGTGCCGTGCTGTCTGGCGCCATGATCAAGGCAGGTATTTTTGGTCTGTGGCTGTTCCTGCCCGGTCAGGAGATAACGTTACCGGCTGATACGCTCTGGCAATTACGAGACTGGTCAAACCCGGTGATGACTGTTGGTATTATCAGTGCGTTTTTTGGTGTAGTTGCAGGTCTCACACGATACGATACCAAACAGGTACTCGCTTACTCCTCGGTCAGCCAGATGGGCTATCTATTGTTCATTGTTGCTATGAGCTGGCAATTACCGGATCAGAAAGAAGCGCTGGCAATCATCCTTGTTATCTACGCTATACATCACGGGTTTGCAAAAGGCGCGTTGTTCCTGGCAGCAGACCTGTTCAAGTCTGGTCGCGCCGGTTCAGCCATGCAGATCGGTGCCATGCTTGTGCTGCTGGCCATTCCTGCACTGGCATTAAGTGGCATGGTGTTCACAAGTGGTGCGGTTGCCAAAACCAGCCTGAAATCCCTGCTTGATAATCCCGCAATGTCACTGTGGTTACCCTGGCTTCAAGCCAGCGCGGTGGCCAGCACCCTGATACTGGCGCGCGCTTATTATTTATTGGTAGCGTTACAGGAAAAGACTGACAAACCAGTTCCAATAAAGCAGTTGCTTATATGGGCAGCGCTGTGCGTGATGCCCATACTGCTTCCCTGGTTATGGCCAACCATGCGCGAGGTTTTATGGCAAACATTTGCGCCATACAAATTGTTTGAAGCCGTCTGGCCGGTGTTAATTGGCTTGAGTGTTGCTGCGTTGGCGATGCGCTGGCGTTGGCGACCACCCCGGATACCCGCCCATCTGCAGCACCCGTTTCTGGCACTGTCATTGCTTTTGAAACGCCGCTTGAATAAAGCTTTATTGCCGCCTTTAGAGCTGGAATTTACAACAACATCGCTGCGGACACTCGAGCGGCGTTGGAATCGCTACTGGCAAGGCGGCACCGTCAACCGCAGCGCTGCATTACTGGTGCTTTTCGTGATTGTCGCTGCACTTGTGATACTACCTGGTTCAACCTGAGGAGCGGCCAGCTCTTACGCAAGATTCGCATGCTTCATCAAGCTTTGGGCGGTGTGACCCCGGTCTGCCCCTGATATTTCCCACCGCGTTGTTTGTAGGTAACAGCGCACTGTTCATCGGACTGATAAAACAGCATTTGTGCTACACCTTCGTTGGCGTAAATCTTGGCGGGAAGTGGCGTGGTGTTAGAGAACTCCAGCGTCACATGGCCTTCCCACTCCGGTTCCAGCGGCGTGACATTGACGATGATTCCGCAGCGGGCGTAGGTGGACTTGCCCAGACAGATAGTCAGTACATCGCTGGGGATGCGGAAATACTCTATGGTGCGCGCCAACATAAAGGAGTTAGGTGGAATAATGCAGTACGGTTCATCGATGCTGACGAAACTGGTTTCATCGAAGTTTTTGGGGTCGACCACACTGGTGGTGTGCACATTGGTGAATATCTTGAACTCGCTGGCACAACGCACGTCGTAGCCGTAGCTTGAAGTACCGTAGGAGATTACCTTTTCACCATTATGGTAGCGTACCTGACCTGGCTCGAATGGCTCGATCATCCCCTGCTCGGCTGCCATCTTTCTGATCCATATATCTGACTTGATGCTCATGTTGCGAGAACTTCCTTTTTTTTCAGCAGGGTGGAATTTGGAACGCGAATGATACGATCATTCGCGCCGAAATTCATCAGTGGGATGGCGAAGCGTTACTCTTCGAGCAGACCTTCAGAGTAACTGGCAGGGATACGATACAGTTGCAGAATGCCCTGTTCACTGGCTTTGGCTTCGGCGTGGTCAATGACTACCTGATAACCCGTTTCGTTCTTGAACACCACATGAGGTTTCTGGTTGCTGTTCAACATGCGGGTGAAATGCTGGAAATCCTGCACCGGCACACCGCTAACCTGATCAACAACCCAGTTGCGCAAGTCGTGATATCCCAGATTGACATCGCTGGCCAGCACCTGCAGTGCCACAACAAGTTCACGCTTCTCAGGAGACGACCATTCGCTTCTGGCCTGCAACAGGCTGACAGGTGCAGTCCGGCTCCAGTCCGGTCCCCAGCGCTTGATCAGATTCATATTCAGCGGAACAAACAACACACCGCCGTAAATATAGTATTCAGGAATGCGATCAAACTCTTCGGCGCGCACCAGGCTGTAATTGTCCTGGCGTCGCATGGCAACCAGTTTTTCCTTGTGTACGGTGCCCGCTCGTGAAAATTCGATATCGATGCCATCGCCAATTTGACGCAGGTCGATAGCGTGCTTGTAATTGGTCTGTAGCACATCACTGACCTGGATGGTGCTGTCGCCAGCGATGCGGTACCCACCAATGCTCAAGAGCACATCGTTCTCCTGCAACACACCATCAGCAGCAGAATCATTAAACACCTTGATGACCAGTACTCCGCTCTGCGCAGGGGTTAGCCCGTACGCTGCCTTGGCTGCCGGGCTTTCCAGATCCTGTGTGCGAAAACCCAGGTCGGGGAAGCCATCATAGATGCCATCCTCACTGTCAGTCAGCACATGGCGAACAATATCCGGCGGGACGAAATAGCCCAGGTTTTCCGCGCGTCCGCCCGAATTTGCCTGCATCACCACGCCGGCAATCTTGCCATTCACAATAACCGGTCCACCGCTATTGCCGGGATTGATGGCGGCATCTATCTGGCCAGCGATAAGGAATTCACCGGAATGGGCATAAACCTGTTGCTCTATTCGGGACAGAATGCCCTTGGTAATGCTCAACGTACGCCCACCGATTGGATAGCCGAATACCAGCACTTCCTCATGCGGATCTGGCAGGTTGCCAATTTCCAGGGGCGCCAACCCCTCAAAGAACGCAGGATCATCCACCGTCACTATGGCCAGATCAGACGCATGAGAAACAAACTGTACCCGTGCTACGTGGCGGGTAGGGTCATTGTGTTTCTGCACCTGCACATAACTGGCGTTAGCAACCACGTGGGCGTTAGTCAGAATTCTGTTGCCACTGATCACGCTGCCGGACCCACTGCCCTGACTTGGCGTCAGCAATCGCCATGGCGTGAAATAATCCGGCGCCGCAGAGGTTGTATATATTTTGACGATGGAGTTTTCCACCTGCCGGGCAGAGTCGCTGATCTGCGCCTGCACGGGCATAGCCAAAACCACCAGCAACAATAGCAGCAAGCCTCTGATCTGGAGTGGAAAAAACTCAATGGCGATTATATAGAGTTGATTTGTAACACTTTTTTCGACAGGGTCAAAGCTGCCTGTGGCAGTCGATACATGCGGCATAATACTTCCTTCGACGTTGAACTGCTTATTTGTTGTTTTAGGAAAACTGATCTTTGCAACGATATTGCTAAGTACGATGACCGAGTAAACCTGAGTTACAGTTCTCAGGTCAATCCTAATTACAGACTTGTTGCAATTCGTTAGATAACTCGCATTCCCGCTTGCGCTCCACTGTCAGGTGACAGCAACCAGATATCCTTGCCACCGGGACCCGCTGCCAGCACCATGCCTTCAGACATACCGAACTTCATTTTCCTTGCTTTAAGGTTGGCAACCATCACGGTTAAACGTCCCTGCAGGGCTTCTGGTTCATACGCCGATTTAATGCCAGAGAAAACTGTGCGCAATTGCGCTGCACCTGTTGCATCAGGACCCAGATCCAGTATCAGCTTCAGCAGCTTGTCAGCGCCCTCCACGTGTTCCGCAGTCACAATGCGGGCAATACGCAGATCCACTTTGGCGAAGTCCGGAAACTCAATCTCTTCTGCCAGGGGCTCATCTACCAGCGGTGACTGCACCGCGTTACCGCTTTCATGTTCTGCCACTGCATCTCCTCCGGTTTTGGTTGTTCCTGCACTGGTAGTGCCGTTCGCATTAGTCGCATTAGCATTTGCTGCAGCTGCCGTTTCGGCCAGCATCGCGTCTACACTGCTTTGTTCCACCCGACTCAATAAGGCGTTGAACTCACCCACTTTGTGATTCAACAACAGAGTGTTCAGGTCTTGCCATCGCAGGGGCTCTACTGTCAGGAACGCTTCTGCTTTGGCCGCCATGGTGGGTAGCACCGGCTTCAGATAAATAATCAGCAAACGGAACAGATTGATGCCAGTGCTGCAGACAGCCTGCACTTCCGGCGCGTGTTTATCATCTTTGGCCAGAACCCAGGGTTGCTTGTCAGCGATATATTGATTGGCTTTATCAGCCAGCGACATGATGACGCGCATGGCCTTACTGTACTCACGCGCTTCGTAGTAGCCAGCAATCTCCAGTTCAGCTGCCTGAAACTCTGCCGTCAGAGCCGGTTCGCTGCAATCCGCCGACAACATACCGGCGAATCCCTTGTTGATGAATCCGGCACAGCGGCTGGCAATATTCACAACCTTTCCTACCAGGTCCGCATTCACCCTGGTGATAAAGTCATCCAGGTTCAAATCCAAATCATCCACCCCGCTGCCCAGCTTGGCAGCCAGGTAGTACCGCAAATATTCCGGATCGAGATGTTTGAGATAGGTATCTGCGTTGATAAATGTACCGCGCGATTTGGACATCTTTTTGCCATTTACTGTGAGGAAACCATGGGCATAAACTGCGGTTGGTTTGCGATAACCTGCGCTGCTCAACATGGCCGGCCAGAATAGAGTATGGAAATTGATGATGTCTTTACCAATGAAATGGTAAAGCTCCGTGTCGCTGCCCGGCTTCCAATAATCTTCAAAACGATAAGCGGTTCTCTCGCAAAAATTCTGAAAGCTGGCCATATAACCAATCGGTGCATCCAGCCACACATAGAAATATTTACCCGGAGCATCGGGGATTTCAAAACCAAAATACGGTGCGTCCCGGCTGATATCCCATTCCTGCAGACCACCCTCCAGCCATTCGCTCAATTTGTTGGCCACCTGCTCCTGCAATGCGCCACTGCGCGTCCATTCTTTGAGCATATCGCTGAATTCCGGCAACCGAAAAAAGTAGTGCACAGACTCTTTCTCGACCGGCGTGGTTCCGGACAAAGTTGAACGCGGGTTGATCAACTCCGCTGCATTGTAGGTGGCGTTGCAGACTTCGCAGTTGTCTCCGTACTGGTCTTCTGCTTTGCAGCGTGGACAACCACCCTTGACGAAACGGTCGGCAAGAAATAATTGTTTCTCCGCATCGTACAATTGCATGATCGTACGCGCGCTGATATGACCATTTCTTTGTAGCGCTGTGTAAATCGCTTCGGAAAAAACCTGGTTTTCCGGAGAATGCGTTGAGTGGTAATTATCAAAGCTGATATTAAAGCCTTCGAAATCGGCCTGATGTTCTTCACGCACGCGATTGATAAGTGTCTCGGCAGTGATGCCCTCGTTTTCTGCCCGCAGCATGATGGCTGTGCCATGCGCGTCATCGGCACAAACATAAACACAATCCTCTCCTTTCAAACGCTGCATACGCACCCAGATGTCAGTCTGGATAACTTCCATCATATGGCCTAAATGTATGCCACCATTGGCATAAGGCAAGGCACTGGTGACGAGTATTTTGCGTTGTACGCGGGGTTGTTGTTCTTGCACGTTGCGGTTCCTGTATACGTCCTGACTCAATTCTGGCGATTGCTCAGGCTATTTCCACCATCTCAAAATCTTCTTTTCCTACACCACATTCCGGACACATCCAGTCATCAGGCACATCAGCCCAACGCGTTCCCGGCGCCAGACCTTCCTCCGGCAATCCTTGTTCCTCGTCATAGATAAATCCACAAACAATACACTGCCACTTCTTCACGACTGTTGCTCACTTCGGGGTTCATTAGATGTCACTGGGTACAAGGGCGCAGATGATACTGCATGACGGCACAAATTTCAGCCGCCATGCGGGGCGATATTGCAAATACGAAGCCAGTTCGTCGCAATACGCAACAAAAGGAACCTGGCAGATCAGAGATTGCCGGCTTCACGAATGGAGCGGGCATCGTTAATAGTCGCTGACCGGGGACAATCACCGCGCACAAAGCTGGCTGCACAGTTACCCCAGAAACCAATGGTATGCACCAAGTTCGACTGCTCCAACGTGCAAACGCCGGCTTCCACGGAAGAATCCGGTTGCCACGTAAAGCCCGGCAAAGCCGCGTTGATCGCCTCGGTGAACAGCCCTGCCGGTGCTTCCGCAAGAATCTGCGAACCCTCTATTTTCCCTGCTTCATCGAAACTCAGTTGCACAATCACTGAGCCTACCAGCCGTTGTTCTGCCCAGCGAATGGGATAGCTCAGAGCACCAACGTCGATTTTGCCCATGCAGACCGGCAGGTCGTTGTCCGTGCCTGCCAATTCCAGCACAGTGTTTAATACAGCAGTGGGCAATTCATTCAATGTGCGATAGCGCAGTCGATTTCCTATCAGTGTGCCGATGTTCGAACTGGACGCATGGAAATAAGATTCCATAGTGCGCGTCCAAGCCTCGGCCTGCCACTTCAAACTCATTAGCCCTGTTCGACTGGCATTGTCTTGCGTTGCTTCAATATCGCTCACCAGCCGATTGTGCACCTCTACCATGGCCTCGTAATCGCTGTGCGTGGCTACTTCCAGAAAATCAGCTGCCGCTCTGATCACCTGCGCTTCCCGGGTGTCCCTCAAATAGGCGTGACCAGCGCGTGAGTTCAACTCCGCGGCCATCGCGGCGCTGAGTTTCGCCTGCGCCCATCTGCCACGCCCCCAGTCATTGCGATACAGCGTTTCCGCCGCCAGCAAAGAAATGCTGTCAATACCTGGCAGGGCTACGCGGCTGTTAAGTGCTGCAGCCAACTCGTCCCGCTGTTGCTCAGGTTGCGCACTGAACAGTAGCAATTGGCGCAAGAGCTTGGATACTTCTGGTTGATCATCAGGGACGCGCAGGGTTGCTCCTTGCTCATGCAGAAAATCGGCGAACATGTGCGCGTTTTCTAAATCGCGTGCGAGATAATTGACCAGACCAAACTCGCGTGCGATGGTGGCTGTTTGGCTGGAATCGCGATCGAAATCCGCCCAAATTTCCAGCGTTTCTCTGGCAGCGGCCTGATAGTCACCACTTTGCATGGCGCGGTTAAACGCGGCGATATCTGCCCATACAGCTACTGGTAGCAGCAGGAGCAGTGCAGCGATCCAACTACGGAACTGCTTGGCGTGGCAACCTGGCATTTTAGTTAACTCCCATTTCTTGTTTCCAACCTTCTCGTTTCAAGCTTCTCATTCCAACCTTTCCATTCCAACCCTTCCATTCCAACCTTCTCATTCCAACCTTATAGTCCAGCAGCAGTCACTTCTACAAGAGGCAAGCGACACAACGCTGGTAGCGAGGGATAATAGCACTGTAAAATCCGGCTTCCAAAAGCGGGTACGTCATGTCAGCGAGAAATTCAAACAGCCCCACTGCAGGCAATCTGGAAGAGCAGATCAATGCATTATTGCCGCAAACCCAGTGCGAGAAGTGTGGGCATCCCGGTTGCCGACCCTATGCGCGCGCTATCGCTGCTGGCGAGGCGATAAACCGTTGTCCGCCAGGTGGGCCTGCCGTTATAAGTGAGCTGGCGAAGCTGCTTAAGACTCCCGTTCTGCCTCTGGATACAAGCCGGGGTGAATTCCTGCCACGATTACGTGCTTATATTCGTGAAGCGGAATGTATCGGTTGTACCAAGTGCATTCAGGTGTGTCCGACCGATGCGATCATGGGCGGCGCCAAACTGATGCATACCGTGATTGAATCCGAATGCACAGGTTGCGACTTGTGTGTTGCTCCCTGCCCCGTCGATTGTATTGATATGCTGCCAGCAAGAAACTTTGCAGATAATACTGATCAGCAGTCCAGATACTGGCAACAACGATTCGAGTTTCGCCAAATCCGTTTGTTAAGAGAAAAGGAAGGGCGCAGCGCTCAGAAAGCTGCAAGGTTAAAGGCAAAAGAATTTGGAGCAGATATTATTGCAGACAGCGCTCTGCCATCAGCAAGAAAATCCGCCGCGCAATTGAAGCAGGAAATTCAGGAAGCTGTTGCCCGTTCGCATGCACGCAAGGCTGGTCTCTGAAACATGAACAAGCAGAAACGCACAGAAATATTTCAACGCCTGCGGCAGGAAAACCCCTCGCCAACTACTGAACTGGTCTTTAATACACCCTTCGAGTTATTGATATCCGTTATTCTGTCTGCCCAGGCAACAGATGTCAGTGTGAACAAGGCTACTGCGCAGCTTTATAAAGTCGCCAATACTCCAGAGGCGATACTGCAACTGGGTGTTGAAGGTCTGAAACAGTACATAAAAACGATAGGCCTGTTCAACACCAAGGCGGCGAACGTAATTAAAACCTGTGCTGCATTGGTGGAAAAACACAACTCACAGATTCCAGCGACTCGCGCGGAACTGGAAGCGTTGCCCGGCGTGGGTCGCAAGACTGCCAACGTGGTACTGAATACTGCTTTTCGTCAGCCTGCGATGGCCGTCGACACGCATATTTTCCGCGTCTCCAATCGCACCGGCATAGCACCAGGAAAGAATGTGCTGGAAGTGGAAATGCGTCTGCTGAAATTCGTGCCGGAAGAATTCCTATTGGACGCACACCACTGGCTGATACTGCACGGTCGCTATGTTTGCATAGCCCGCAAACCCCGTTGCGGTGCCTGTGTCATCCATGACCTGTGTGAGTACAAACAAAAATAAATGGGGTCAGAGTAAAAATACAGTACTGTATTTTTACTCTGACCCCATTTATTTACC
>JBGSXL010000005.1:0-42334 GCA_041751425.1 Pseudohongiellaceae bacterium
GGTGCTGAAAGTTTACGAAAAAATCATTGCGAGTGCCTATAAGGCAATCTCGAAAGAAATCGGCACGCTGCGCAAATTGACTGTTAATACGCCGCCTGGACTAGGCCACTAACCCCAGGGCGAAGGAATGGCTATAACGCCTTTCTTCAGTGGCCAAAATATGCTGGCGTGGCTTTTGCGCCAGCAAAAGGCATGACAGTATGTTTTGGTCCGCCTGTAAGAATTTGTTATGGAGCTTTTCCAAGATACCTTTCCAATTCAGCGGTAATTTCTTTCTCTAGGGTGCCGACGTGGACATCAACACCGGCATCCCTCAATTTCGCAATTCCCTGCCCGTTGTTTCTCGCATCAGGATCCACAATCCCAACATAGACTGACTTAATACCAGAATCTATTAATGCCTGAGCACATGAAGGCGTTCTTCCTTTGAATGAGCATGGCTCGAGTGTAACAAACGCGACCACATCATCGCTCAGAGCCCTAAGTTGGCTGATGGCCATCGCTTCCGCATGCGGTTTGCCAGGACTATTTGTATGGCCTTTTGCGACTACCACACCGTCCCGCACAAGAACACAGCCCACGGGCGGATTGTCTCCGCATTCCGGAACAGCCTTCCGGCCTTCCTCCATTGCGAGTTTCATATATCGAAGTGTGTTAGATGGCTCCACTATCGCTTGGCTCCATAACGCCCCTGCTCAGGCGCCAAAGTATGCTGGTGTGGCTTTTGCCTTAGCAAAGGGCATGACAGCATGCTTTGGTCGCTCTGAAGCGGATTGTTATGTGACGCTGTCGATCCATTCATCGTAAGATTCCAACACAATAGTCTAGTGATTGTTGGAGCCTACTTAAATCAGCTCCATCGGGAATGATTTCGGAAATGGGTAAACAAGCTTCTTCTCCGATCGATATAAACTCAATGACCCTACCCTGCAAGTCCGTAATAGAGCTAAATAAAAACACTTCATCAGCAAAGCCACGCTGGCCGCTCAAATGAATCAGGGGGTCATCAGGATCGCCAGGGATCACCTCGCCCGCGCCCGAGCCAATTAAATTAAGCGATCTATCTCCAAGATTTAACACCGCAGCGGAAGTTGATACTGGGGTGCTCAACGTAACCAGCAAATGCGAAGTATTGATGAATTCAACGACATCCATTGAGTCATATGCGTTCGGAGTATGCACCCACCATTCCCCATCAGCGCTCTCAACTTTCAAATAGATCTCCGATGGTTCAAACAAATCATCATCTCGGTGCTCTAAGCCAACCAATATCGAAGCGGTTACTGGACCATCTATTGTCTTTCGAACCGATAGCTCCGTATCCAGCGCGGAGTCGTCATACGATAGGAGCTCACCCGAAACAGCTTCCAGAGGAAGGAGGAATAATATCATCCAATACCAAAGTTTCATTGCTGAGCTACCTGTTGGCACTAGTCACATAACGCCTTTCTTCAGCGGCCAAAGCGTGCTGGCGTGACTTTTGCGCTTTTTGCAAAAGGCATGACAGTACGATTTGGTCCGACTGTAAGAATTTGTTAGGCATTTTTGGGCTCAGATATATACTAGGCTCACTTTTCCTTGCCCCACCATGCTGCACAAAACTGAGTCCACTATCTGTCTCAAGCATTACCTAAATATCTGCTCAAGATTTCTTGAGTTCTCGTCGCGAAAACTCTCAATTTCTTCATTTGCTATAGAAAGCTTTTCATTCAATTCCATTATTTCCTGTTCAAGCTTTCGATTAATTTCCTGAAGTTCCGCTATCTGCTGAAGAAGCTGTTGTACGTCATCTATTTGATCGCAACCGGGGAGAACAAAAAATGCAGTTACGAGAACTATTGCAAAGAATAATCTTCTCATTGAGTGGGTTCCTTTTTCTTATCGGAAAACAGATGAGTCCAAAATTTACTTATAAAATTGTAGATTGCTTTCGATTTCATGAATGAAATCGTACTTGAGATTACACCTTTTGCAATTGGGGTCAAACGATTAGCCGCACCTTCCAATCCTTTCTGCAATAGAACAAAGGAAAAGGAAAAAGCGAATAGCTTGAACATGTTTAGAGCAAATATGATGACGTAGAACCCGTAGAAATTATTCTGCAGATCGAAAAGACTCACGAGTTGCTTTGCGAGTGCAATTTTCACGTGGTCCATTAGCAAATAAGCATTTATAAGAATTCTGCTGAAGTGATTGTTCGGATTCCGAGGAACGGCAACCTCTACTGTCTTGGCTGAGAAGTTATCGATGTCTATATCTGAGGTCTTAAACTCAAATGTATCATAAGCACTAAATGCTAAAGATAAAATTAAATTCAAAACTATCGCAGCGTAGAATATTCTAGCCAGTTCGTTTCCGTGCTGAGAGATGTCCTGATGTATGTTGCGATCGATCAAGCCATTACTTACATTTGCATTAATAAATGGATATAAGAACAAACTAGAAGCAATTATTACGATAAAAAAAGCCCAAGAGCCTTGCTGTAATACCATTCCTTTCACTAAAACAATGAGAATCGTACTTAGGATTAAAGATGAAACCGCAGCTAGTACTCGCATTGAAATTGTAGAGTCTCGACTTAACATGCGATGCAGCCAGCTATCAGGCTGGGCATTTACGCGAAGCATTCGTCTATTTCCCGCATGCAATTTGATAACAGCGATGAACAGGAATACTGACGTTATAAGTATAAAAGCAACAACTAGCAGATCATTCTCGCCAAAGAATTTCGCCTGACCAAACAGAATTATGAACAGAAAAGTTGTCAGAAGGTATTTCTTCATAATTCAAGGTCTCGTTTCGTGTCTTATCATTAGTATGGGACTGACTAAGCGTAACATTTGTTTAGGCACTCACGTGCTCCAATCTCTAGTTAAATACGTTGGCCATGATATGGGGTGGCCTCGATATAGGACAGACACCCCGGGCAAGACTTCATCAATGCGTTTCTTAACAACCGCGCGAAGATGCGAGGACGCGGCTGATCCAACGCCCTTGGTACAGCAGCTCATAACTATGTCATTTGGCTTGTAGGTGTTGAGTAGCCGAACACCAAAGTCGTGACTTCCACCGTTATTCCACACCGTTAGGAACACGCAATCCCGTACTTTTCTTGCTGATCGAGTGTTTAGCAACTGTCCTAGAGAACATTGGTGCTGCACGGCATTCATGATGATCAGTCCGTGGTTACGTACGTCCAAGTCTGAGAATGCACTAGCGAGATACCGGACGATTTTTCTCCCCGTCCCTCCTTTTGCAGGGCCAGGTTCATCCAAAAACTCAGCTACATGGGGCGACTCCAGTATAAGCAACACGCATGGATGTAACGGGCGCTGTGATACTGGGCAACGCATAGAAAAAGGAGATTCAATGTTCAAATTAGCCACTAGCCCTACAAAGTGGTCCGGACATAGCCGTGACTCAAGATTCTGCGCAGAACTATGGCCACATCGTTGCGCAACGTCCCGAAAGCTTGTATTTATCGATGGCACTGGATTGCCTAACAGCCAATTAAAAAGGCCTGCGGCCTTATAATAAATCTTAGCAGGAGGCCTTTTAATTCTGACTGGTGAATGGCCACACAGTTAAGTCTTTGTTTTCCCATAACAATTTTCCTGTTCCATTTGGCAACTCTTTTCGGCAGGACCTCGGCCTTATAAATCGTAGCAGCAATACGATAATCGAATACTATACTTATCCATAAAAGAACTCCATCCCGGCTGTTCGCCTTATTCTCGCGAAAGGAATCGCACCCGTGACCAGGTCAAATTCGCCCTTTCTTCAGTCAATTTCCAACTACATGCTGACCAAACGTTACAGCAAGCGCACCGTCGATTCTTATCTCTATTGGATTCGGTATTTCATCAATTACCATAAAAAACGCCACCCCGCAGAAATGGGAGGCTCTGAAGTGGAACAGTTTTTGACGTATCTGGCTGTAGACCGCAAGGTTGCGGCTGCAACACAGGGTATAGCGCTGAATGCTTTGGCGTTCCTTTACAACAAATTTTTAAATGCACCGATGGGCGATGTAGGAAAATTCCGACGTTCAAGTGTTCAGGCAAAATTACCAGTCGTGCTAAGTCGGGCTGAAGTACAGCAATTACTTGCCAATCTTGCAGGAACACCCTTGCTGATAGCATCTCTGCTTTATGGTTCCGGCTTGAGGCGTATTGAGGTAGTGCGACTGCGCGTTCGCGACGTGGATTTTGACCAACTGCAATTAAGAATCTGGTTTGGCAAGGGCTTCAAGCACCGCATCACGACCCTTGCTCCAGAATTGGTTCCCATGCTCAAGCGTCATATTCAAAAAGTCTCAATCCTGCTAGCTGAGGACAGGGAAAACCCTCACTACAGCGGAGTCTGGCTACCTGATGCGCTGGCTCGCAAATATCCGGCTGCAAGCCAGTCACTACAGTGGCATTTTCTGTTCCCTTCAATTTGTCTCAGTATTGAGCCGGGCACCATCAATTTGCGTCGGCATCATCTGGATGAATCTGGACTCAATAAGTTTATTCGCAAAGCAGCAACAGCAGCCAAAATCAGTAAAGAGGTGACCTGTCATACATTGCGTCACTCTTTTGCTACACATCTGCTGGAATCTGGCGCTGACATCCGTACAGTCCAAGAGCAACTGGGGCATCAGGACGTAAAAACCACAGAGATTTATACCCATGTATTAAAGCGCGGAGCCAGAGGAGTGCGCAGCCCACTCAGTGATCTGAGTCGGTAGAAAATCTAAGCCCCCACCACCGCAAAAACAGCCCCCGTAGGATCCATCCCCACAATAATAAAATCACCACCTGGCACTTCCTGTGGTCCCATCATTATCGTTCCACCGTTTTCAACAATAGTCACGGCGGCTGACTGAATGGACGGTACACGGAAATAGAACTGCCAGCAGGCAACCGGCTGCTGCTCAGGTTTGCGCATCATGGCGCCTATCAAGCCCCCGTGACGGATGAAGTCATAGGTACCCATCGGGCCCATGTCCATCTCGCTGTCTTTGCTCCAGCCGAAATGTTTGCTGTAGAACTCCCATGCCGCGGCCTGGTCAGTTGTGTACAGCTCGTTCCACGCACAGTGCCCCGGGCGGGGTTTGTCTGCAGCGAATGCCAGGCTGGGTCGCCCACTAGAGTCCTGCATGATGTAGAAGATCACGCCCTGCGGGTCATGCAGCATGGCGAAACGGCCAACGCCGGGGATGTCGGTTGCTGGTACATGGACTCCCCCACCATCTGCAGTGATTGCGGCCACCATGGCGTCGGTATTATCTACGCCGATATAACCCACCCACGCGGGCTGAGCACCATCCTTCAGCATCTCTGGTGCAATTCCCATCAAACCGGCAATCTCGTGTTTCTCGCCTGTTTCTGCATCGCGCGCTGCCGCTAACCAATAGGTGAAGTCACCCATACCGCTGTCGGTATAAGTCCAGCCCAGCACCTTGCTGTAAAACTCTCTGGCTTTGGCTGAATCCGTGGTCAACAGTTCGTACCAGACAAAATCGCCATGTTTGTTGGTCATTGTTTTACTCCTTGAGTAGTGATGTCTTATTCCGATTCCAATTGCACAACCGGCATGAAACCACCAAAAATCATGCGTTTGCCATCAAACGGCATAGGGTTGGTCTCTGGGTTCATCCTTGGGTCATCGTTCATGCTATCCATCATCTTTGCCATACCTGCCTCACGCGTAGCCTTATCCGGCCATTCGATATAGGAAAAGACCACCGCCTCGTCTTCTGTCGCTTTTACGGCGCCGAAAAAATCAGTGACCTTGCCTTTGGGTACATCGTCCTGCCAGCATTCCAGCACACGGATAGCGCCGTTTTCCATGAAAATCGGGTCCGCCAGTTTGGCGTGGTCAATGAACTTCTGTTTATTTGCCTTGGGTACTGCCAGTACAAATCCGTCAACGTAAGACATGCTATTCACCTTTTGTTTGTGTTTGGTAGCTGTTAGTCGATTGAGAGAGGTGGAAATCGACAGTAGATTGAAATATATAATGCTTCTGGCGGCTAAGCTATGCGTGATCCTGAAACTTTACCCGGCATTTCTTGACTAAGTAGTTTTTGTACAACAAACAAACCCGGCCTTTTATGCATTTTATAACCATCTCATGGCACCGATTGCGCAAAGAGAAACTCTACGCGCTGGTGTGCATAAGCAGCCTGGCGTTGGGAATTGCCGGCTCGCTGCTTATCTCGCTGTACCTGTTGAGTGAGCTGACTTACGACCACTACCATGAGAATCATGAGCGTATCTATCGCGTTTCCATCGATTTTGGTGGTTCCAGGATCGCTTTGTCGGGTTTCGAGATCGGTCCCCGTTTAGTTGCTGACCATCCCCAGTATCTGGACTTTGTGCGTTTGAAGGAAGCGCCGGAAAGTCGATTCGAAGTCGGTGAGAATAGCAGGCAGTGGGAGGGTACCTTTCTTGCTGATCCGTCTCTGTTCGACGTATTCACCATCACCCCATTGCGTGGGGACCCGGTGATGGCACTGCAGGACCCTTACTCGATTGCCATTAGTGAGACGTTCGCCGAGTTCTATTTCGGCGATCGCGATCCCATTGGCCAGACTGTCAGTACCGAACGCTTTGAGTTCACAGTGACAATGGTATTTCAGAACCTGCCGGAAAACGTCAGTCTGCAATACGATGCATTATTGCCGTTCTCGTTAGGGGAAATTTACCAGCCAGACCTTTTAGAGAGTTTTAGTGAACGCTTTTTCCCCAATTACTCGACGTTCTTGCTGGTAGCAGAAGAGTTTGATGTGGCCTCTTTCAAGCCAATCTCTGATGCGTTTTTTCGTGATTATATGGCGACCGGTTTTGGTCAGAATACCGGCAACGTGAGCGATCTTACGATGTCCCATGACCTGCAGAATTTGGGTGATCTCCATTTTGGCCCACGATTTATAGGCCAGGATGGTGGTGGTGGCGGCAATATCATGAACCTTTATATATTTGTCGCAGTAGTGGCCGCACTGCTGCTGAGTAGCTGCATCAACTATGTCAATCTTGCCACGGCACGATCAGCGTCCAGAGCGCGCGAGATCGCCGTGAAAAAAGTGTTAGGTGCGCAGAGTCGGGATTTGATTTTTCAGTTTATCGGAGAATCGATATTCCTGGTCGGCCTCGCATTTATTCTGGGAATTATTCTTGCCCTGGGAATTATCGAACTGGGTGTCGTGGAGAATTTTACGGGCAAGACTGAGCTGAGTCAGTTTCTACTGACGCCACAGAGCGTCCCGCTGCTACTTATTGGTTGGCTACTGATCGGTGTATTGGCCGGCATATATCCCGCTCTGCAACTTTCCAAACCATCTATTATGTCGATCATGAATCCAATGGCGATGACGCGAAACCGCACAGTCCCTTTACGCGAGGTGCTCGTCTGGTTGCAGATGACAGTGGCCATCGCCATCATTGCCTCTGTGCTGATTATGCTGCGTCAGTCGGATTTTCTATTGGAGGCTCCGCTAGGATTTGAGAAAAACAATCGCTTAGTAGTCCAGCTGCAGGGCGCAGATGTAATTCGCAATCGCGCAGCGATCATGCAGGAACTGAAACAGCATCCGGAGATTCTGAATGTGACCGAGACCGGCGGCGCCATCGGTCGCTCCCTCAGCATTTCCATCATGGACGCAGAATCTGAGACCAGTGGAACGCAGAGTCTGAGCATGAACTCATTCAATGGGGGTCCGGATTATCTGGACACACTGGATATCGCACTTATAGACGGTGAAAAAGGACGAATGAATACAGCAGATGGCGAAATTGTGCCAATACTGGTGAACGAGACTTTGGTGAAAGGCGCAGGCTGGAGCCAGCCCATTGGTAAACGCATCCAGCAATATGAAGTGGTGGGCGTGGTGCGCGATTTTCACTACACGCCGTTGCACCAGCCCATCGGCATGCTTTTTATCAGCCCCTTCAATGATGGCTTTCTGAACAGTCTGCCAGCGAGCAGAGCGGATGTGGTCGGGATAGATCTGATTATTGCCACGTCTGGTAATGAAGAAGAAAGTGTGAGAACCCATATCCGGGATGTGATAGACCGTTTTTCAGATCAGGCAATTATCGATGTGTTGTCAATGGAAGACATCTGGAACCGCAGCTACGACGATGAGTCCAGGAATATCGGGCTGGTGGCGATTTTCGCCGGACTGAGCATTTTTATTTCTTTGTTGGGCATGGGAGGTATGGCGGCTTACAACAACGAACGCAGGGGCAAGGAAGTAGCCATTCGTAAAGTACTCGGTGCCTCAGTGGCGAATATTCTGGCCCTGCTCAGTACCAGTATCATCAAAGTACTGGCACTGGCCGCCTTGCCTGCATTCCTGGGTGCCTGGTATCTTTCTAATTTATGGTTGGAGCGTTTTGCTTATCGCATTGATCCCAATTTGACGCCTTTTATACTCGCACTGATTATCGTCAGCGTGTGCAGCGCAATCGTAATGATCGCGCAAACCTGGCGTGCTGCCAGCGTGAGCCCGGTGCTGGGGATCAAATACGAGTGATCATGACATCAATTGGCCGGCTCTATACGGATTACCGCGCCATCCACTTCTTCTGTCAAAAGATAAATAAATCCATCCGGCCCTTGGGCCACATCTCGTATCCGCTGATGCAGCTCCGTCGCCAGGGTTTCGCGCTGCAGCTCCCACAACTTATCGTTGAAAACGACGCGCTCCAATCCGCCTGTGCCCGGTAAACGACCACGCTGAATGCTGCCGGTAAACATGTTGCCCTGCCACTGCGGAAACGCGTCGCCGGTATAGAAAAGTAATCCGGACGGGACAATACCCGGTTGCCAGGTGATCAGGGCCGGTTCAATGCCTTCCCGGTTGGGGTGCGCCAACGGTTCTCCATCGTTGTATCTGCCATAACCATAGAGAGGCCAGCCGTAGTTTGCTCCGGCTTTGATGATGTTGATCTTGTCGCCACCCAGCGGCCCCAGTTCGGCATGGAAGAGTTCACCACTGGTAGGATGTATCGCCAGGCCATATTGATCGCGATGCCCGTAGGAGTATATTTCCGGCCGCACGTCTGTGCGTCCGACGAAGGGATTGTCCAATGGCACAGAGCCATCTTCATTCAGCCTGAGTACCTTCCCTTCCAGACGGGTTAGATCCTGCGCGAGAGGTTGTCTGTCCATCGCGCCTCCAACTGTAATGAATATCGTTCCATCGGGCGCAAAAATCAGACGTGATCCGCCGGAGATTGTCATGGGTGTACCCAGGAACAACTGCTCGAAATCCTTCAGGGTGTTGCTGCCGTCGTAGCGGGCACGGCCAAGGGTTATGGCATAGGCGTTACTGTCTGGCAGCGCTGTGTGAAAGGTAAGGTAAATCAGTTGGTTCTGTTCAAACTGCGGGTGGGCTTCAACATCCAGCAACCCTGAGTGAAACCCGGTACGTATTGCCGGCAAACCTTGTAGCGGCTCAGGATCAAGAACATCGTCCCTTATTGCACGCAATGCCGGCGTGTAGCGATCTGTCACCAGAATATCGCCATCAGGCAGTATCAGAAAACCGAAAGGTCGGGGGATTCCTCTGGCAATGACGGACACTTTAATCTGCGCACCGATAGCATCCAATACCAAAGGCTCTTCTGGCAGGGGATAGGGTGTCGGCCTGCCTTGCGCATAAACGGAGCCCGCAGTAGCGACCTGCAATGCCACAACGGCAATCCAACAAAGAAGTGTTCTGTTCATGTCATTATTCCTGGTGATTGATTACTATTGGACCCGGCCCATGCCTCTTTACTGCCACTATCGCTCAGGCGTATAAATACAGAACCCGCTTCGCGTTGCAATGAGTCTATCACTGCATGCATCAGGCAGGAGATTAATAGTTCAGTGCCAACCACAGGAAAATAACAATGAAAAACCTGAAACGTGCAAAACTGCTTCCCTATTCGATTGCTCTGGCGGCCGTGTTGCTGTCGCCTTCCGCGCTGCCACAGGATGAGTTTGCGGGCCTGCGTGTCGTGAATATCGTCGACGAACCGCGTCACCGCACTGTGCATCTGGATGGCGATATCCGCGTACTCGACGTACAGATCAATCCCGGCGACCAGACGCTGCCACATACCCATGACGGCGCCATCATGTATACGTTTATCAGCAATGGTGATGGGCCTTTGAATGGCCGGGTCTCCAGTAATACCGATTATGTGAATGAGTCGTTCACGCATCAGGTAAGTAATGACGGTCCTGGTTTGTTCCGTATTATCGCGATGGCCAATTACGGGCCGCCCGTGGACAAGAACGATCTGCCGCAGGGTCTTGCTGACCCGGCTTTGGAGAACCCCTGGTTTCGTTCCTATCGTATTGAGCTGGCACCCGGCGAATCCAGCGCGTCGTTCAGCCATCAGAATCCGGTGCTGATTGTGCAGGTGAATGAGGGGATTGCTCATGTCAGCCGCGCAGACGGTATAACCGCGGAACTGGATGCGATGGGCGAGTGGGCCTGGCGCAGTGCTGCCTCTCAGTATCAGATTCGCAATGCGGGTAATTCTCCTGTTGCGCTGGTTATCAACGAGGCGCGGCGCTGATTTAGTCGCCTGTAATTTGTAAGACATCTCTGCTATTTCCAGGACACTCTTATGCGCAAGCTTCTTACTGTTTGTTTTTGCCTGTTTGCATTCTCGTTCACCGCTCAGTTGCAGGCTCAACTCGCCGTTCCCGATGCGGCAGGCATCAGCTATGGACACGTGCATCTGAATTTCAGCGATGTGGAAGCACACAAGCAACTGTGGCTGGAATACTTCGATGGCGAACTGGTAGCGACTGGCGCACTGCAGGCGATCCGCTTTCCGAACATGCTGATCCTGTTCACTGCCCGTGCGCCGGATGGCAACTCGCAGGGAACCGTGATGCATCACCTGGGTTTCAAGGTGCGCGATATCGATGCGTTTCTCTCACACTGGAGCAACAGCGGTCTGCCCGCGGACGAAATATTCATCGGCGCTGAAGGTCAACGCAATGCTTACGTGACCATGCCGGATGGTGTTTATGTGGAACTGCAGGAAGACAAGGCGCTTTCAACAAACGTGAGCGGCTATCACATTCACTACTTTACGCCACAGTACCGGGAGCTGCTGGCATGGTATATCGACACATTCGCCCTGGAAGAGCGACCGCGCGGATCAATCACTACCACTACCAATGTGCCGGGCATGAATCTGAGCTTTGGGAACGCACGCGAGGAGCGTCTGCCAACGCGAGGCCGCGCCATCGATCACATCGGTTTCGAACTGACGGATCTGGAAGCGTTCTGTGCGATGCTGGAAGCAAAAGGCATTGTGTTCGACGTGCCCCTGCGTGAGATTCCCGCAATCGGATTGAAGGTTGCGTTCTTCACTGACCCAGCGGGAGTTTATATCGAACTGACAGAGGGTCTTGATAACATGGAACCTGTGTTACAGGCTCGATGAGAGGGGCTCAGCGCGAGACAATTCTGTCCACGCGCTGAGCCGTCTGGCATTATTGGGCGGGTCTGTATGTTCTGACTGGTGGCAATTGTGCGCCGGTCAGGTCATCGGGAATACTGCGTTCTTCCACAACTCTGTGGGTCAGGGTTCCGATGCCTTCGATACTGGCACTGATGGTCTCACCATCAATCAGGAATCCGGAACCGGTTGCACGCTCCACACGACCAGCACCTGTTCCACCCGACGTTCCGCTTTGTAAAACATCACCGGGGAAGAGTGTGATCAGTGATGAGGCATATTCGATGAGCTCAGGGATATTGTGAATCATGTCGCCAGCCCGGGCTTCCTGAACGGTCACGCCATCGACGACCGTAATCTGGTGCAGACGCTCCATCGGGTCACCATAGAACTCTTTCGGCACTATCCAGGGACCATGGGGTGCGAAAGTGTCATGGCCTTTACCAACGAACCAGTCTGAACTGACGCCATAGCCACCTGGTGGACGGCCGCCACGGTCAGATACATCCATGGCTACCATGTAACCAAACACATGGTCATAGGCGCGATGCGCAGAAATGTACTTGCCGGTGCGGCCAAAGACGATGGCCATCTCGACTTCATACTCGATGCGGTCACGACCGTAAGGCATGATGATGTCATCACCGTCACCAACAATGGCGCCGCGTGTCGGCTTCAGAAACAGATAGGGTACGCCACGGTTTTCCTGCCGCTCACGGGTGCGGCGGGCCAGTTCGTCATCGTTGCAACCTTCGCAGGCATGCGTGTAGAAGTTCACGGCGGCATTCATGACTTTGCTGGGATACTGAATCGGCGCCATGATGTCTACCGAGGCAACCGGATGCACATAAGCCGGCAGATCGCTGCCACTCAGCAGGTTCTCTGCAACCAGCCAGTTCATCACTTCGTAGACCCGGTACTTCATACCGTATTCATATTGCTCAATAAACCCGAGCATATCGTCCGGTATAGTGATTTTGGCGTATTGTGGCATCAGCTCCATGGCGCGGTTGGCGGCGGCCAGATCGACGATCAACTGGTCATCGCGAACAACCAGACCAACGGTTGGAATGTCATTGATGGCGAAGGTTCCCACCTTGAACGGCTCAACCGACTCCATCGCTTGGGCATAGACCTCAGCTTTACCGGCAAAAATTGCCAATGCAGCAACGAGCGTCAGATTGAACAGGCTTTTTCTTGTCATTTTTATCTCCTGCAGAACATTTAAATAAAGGGCACGCAAGTGAAGCCATTATAGGGTGCTGTTGAAGCCTGTAAACTGATATTTCCGCTCTGTTTTGCGGCTTGCGGCTTGCGACAACCAGCTCCGGATCAATAAAGACTCTGCACCACCAGTTCCACCAATGACATCCACCAGCCAGGAATCACCCCCGGCACAATCAGCGCCAACAGCAACACCAGCAAAACTGCATGCGGCACCACTTCGCGGATACCCATCACGGGAAGTAGGTCTTCATGATCAATCGGCGTCAGCATGCGGTAGATAATGCGCAGATAGTAGAACAGGCCGATGCCACTGCCGATGACCATTGCCGCCAACAGTGTCCATTCTGCACCCTGGACAGCGGCAGCGAAGACGTAAAACTTGCCGATGAATCCTATCGTGAGTGGAATACCTGCCAAGGACAGGAGCATGGCGGTGAATATGAGCGCGAGCCACGGGTCGCGCCAGAACAGGCCCTGGTAATGACCAATGTGGTCGCGTTCATGGCCACTGTCGGAGACGACTATCATCACACCGAACGCGCCCAGCGACATGACCACATAGGCCATAAGATAGAAGCTCGCTGCCTCACTGCCCAGAGAAGTGACAACCGCACCTGGTTCGTTCACGCCAGAGTTCAATGTGATGAGAGCAATCAGCAGATAACCCATGTGGGCGATAGATGAGTATGACAACAGGCGCTTCAGGTTCGATTGCAACAAGGCGAGCAGATTGCCACCGAGTATGGAGAGCACTGCGATAATGGCGAGCACGTTGGTAATGGCTTCGCTTTGTAGTACGCCTGTCACGCTCATGAATCTGATCAGTAACACGGCCATCGCGACCTTGCCGATGGTAGCGAGAAACGCGGTAGCAGGTAGCGGTGCACCTTCGTATACATCCGGAGTCCACAGGTGGAATGGCACAAGGGAAAGTTTAAATGCAAAGCCTGCTAGCACCAGCAATGAAGCGATGACGAAATAAGCTGCACCGGGTCCGTCGGCGACAACACCACTGAGCCCTGCTGTAATGTCAGCGAAATGAAGAGTGCCGGTTTGCGCATACAGCAACGCCATGCCGAACAGTACGAAACCTGAGGACATAGCTGAAAGAACAAGGTATTTGATACTCGCTTCCATTGGGTATTGCGCGCTTTGTTCGCGATGCAAAGGATAAGCAACCATGCCATACAGGCACACACTCAATATTTCCATACCCAGAAAGGCGGTGATGTAATGTGTGCTGCCTACCATTACCAGCGCACCAAGTGTCGCGATAGTGAGCAGCAGGTAGAACTCATCCTGGTGATCTTCCAGATTGCACAGATACGGATAGCTGAGCAGTGTGATTGCGAGTGCTGCCAGCAGGATTAGCGTGGTGAAAAAAATGTTGAAATTGTCGACTATCAAAAGCGGCGTGACTTCCTGTGGAGCGAGCGGCGCCACTATGAACAGACTGGCCAGTGCCAATACCAACCCGACAGACGTCACAAAGCAACTAACGGCGTGATTACGTTTGGCAGCTACCAACAGCATTGTAGTTACCGACGTAGCTGTGACAATAATCAACGGCAGTATCAGGAGAAGCTGTTCCTGGGTCATGGCAGCACCTCACCAACTAATGCTGTGCTGCTGACCAGACCATCAAGTGATTCCAACAGGAATGTCATGGTTGGTTCTGACAAGGCGAGGAAGGTTTGTGGGTACATACCCATCCATACGAGGCCGATGGCCATCGCGCCGTAGCAAATTAATTCTGTAGCCGAGAGGTCATTTTCCTGACCATCGTGGCCTCCTTGGTCATGACCATGACCCGGCACTTTAAACTCACCATGAAACACTCGCTGAATTACCCACAGTGAATACACTGATGCAAAGATCAATCCCAGCGCCGCGAAGATGGTCGCCACGCGATTGACCTGGAAGGCCCCGAGCAATGAGAGGAACTCGCCGATGAAATTACCCAGTCCCGGCATACCGAGCGCGGCAATGGAGAAGAACAGTGCCATGGCTGACATCTTGGGTAACTGCGCCCACAGACCGCTTAACTTGCCCATGTCACGAGTGTGAAAACGATGCTGCAACCCACCGGCCAACATGAACAACGCGGAAGACGTGAGACCGTGCGCCAACATCGTCATCAACGCACCCTGCAGACCATAAAGATTCCAGGCATAGACACCCAGCAGCACAAAGCCCATGTGGCTGACGCTGGTATAGGCGATCAAACGTTTTATATCCGTCTGCGCAAACGCGAGTTTCGCGCAATAGAGAATACCGATCACGGCGATTGTCATTGCGACAGGTGCGAAATTTGCAGAGGCTTCAGGGAACAGCGGCACGGCAAAACGAATCAATCCGTACGCACCCGTTTTCAATAGCACACCAGCCAGCAGCACACTGCCTGCGGTTGGCGCCTGACTATGCGCATCGGGCAACCAGGAATGCAATGGAAACGCGGGCAGTTTGGTAGCAAAGCCGATGAAAAAACCGAGCATCACCAACATTTGGAAACGTCCTTCCAATACCACGCTCTGCAATTCGAAATAATCGAAACTGAAGCGACCAAACTGCACAGAATGGAAATAAGCCAGACACAGAATGGCAATCAGAAGAATCAAACCCGACACCTGTGTGAACACAAAGAACTTCATCGCGGCATAGGCGCGGTTCTCGTGTCCCCAGATGGCGATGATCAGATACATGGGTATCAGCATCACTTCCCAGAAGAAGAAAAACAGGAACAGGTCGAGCGCAGTGAATACGCCGACCACACCGGCCAGCGTCCACAGTAAGTTGAAATAAAAGAAACCGGAGCGCTCGGTGATTTCGTGCCAAGCGGCGCCTGTTGCCATCAGACCCAGAAAAACAGTGAGCAATAACATCAGCAATGAAAAACCATCGACGCCCACTTGCAGGTGAATACCAAAACGTTCGACCCACGGCCATTTCTCGAATACAAGCCATTGTCCGCCGGGTGACAGAGGGGCAGGCGCACTGCTCCAGTACAACCATAGAACCAATGCCAGACTAACCAGCATCGCAAGCAGTGCCGTGACACGCGGCAGGCGCGAGTCCATCAACTCGCTGGCCCAGGCCAGCGCTCCGCCAACAAAAAGTGTGAGAATGAGCCAGACGACAATCATGCCCACACTCCTATGCCAATCACGATAACCAGTCCACCGATCAGGCTGATGGCATACCACCGCAGATAACCGGTCTGCGTCAGCACGACAGCTTGATTTCCAATTCTCACCAATGCAGCCAGTAATCCGTAGAACTGATCAATCAGATCGCGGCGATTGACATGCGCAAGTGCAACAAAAGGTTTTACAAAAAGCGTATCGTACAATGTGTCCATGCCCCAACCGCTGAACCAGAAGCGGTTAAGTGCACTGCCGATTTTGGATGCGCGGACGGAACTGAGCATTTGTTGCAGACTGGCACCCTGCTTCACGCCACTGTATAGCAGATAGCTGATGAGCACGCCGATGATGGGTACTGCAATCATGAAACCGTGTATCAGCGTGCTGGCATGTGGTTCTTCGTGTGCGCCGAATACATTTTCGACCGGCACGCTGATCAGCCCCCCTATTACGGAAAGTACTGCAAGAATGACAAGCGGTGCCGCCATGGCAAAACCGGTGATCTCGTGTACCGGGCCGTGGTGATGATCGTCATGGCCATGGATTTGTTGCTGCTCGGCATCTACATGTTGCTCACCAAAGAACACCACAAATACCAATCGGAAACTGTAGACGGCTGTCAGAAAAGCGCCAAGTACACCGCCCAACCACAGCAGCATTCCGTATTGCGGCTGTTCCAAAGCAGCCAATAGAATCGCATCCTTACTGTAGAATCCGGATGTAAATGGCAGTGCTGTCAATGCCGCACTGCCAATGATAAATGACCAGAATGCCAAGGGTAGTTTCTTGCGCATGCCACCCATGCGGAAGATGTCATGCTCGTGATGCAGACTGAGGATCACGGTACCCGCCGCCAGGAACAGCAACGCCTTGAAGAAAGCATGCGTCATCAGATGAAAGACTGCTGCGGACCAGGCACCAACGCCAAGCGCCAGGAACATATAACCGATCTGGCTGACGGTGGAGTAAGCCAGAATACGTTTGATGTCGCGCTGCGTCAGCGCGGTGAATCCTGCCATCAGCAGTGTCAGCAGGCCCACGAACGCCACCAGTAATTGCACGGAAGGCGCCAGCTCGAACAGAACATGAGCACGTGCTATCAGATACACGCCGGCAGTCACCATCGTAGCAGCGTGTATCAGTGCGCTAATTGGCGTCGGTCCGGCCATGGCATCGGGCAGCCAGGTCTGCAACGGCAGTTGCGCTGATTTTCCAACGGCACCACCCAGCAGCAGAGCGGCAGCGGCAACAGCCACACCTGAACCACTGGACCATTGTAGCGGTGCTACTGTCAGGATCTCCTGAATATTCAGCGTTCCCAGTTGCGAGAACAACAGGAAAAGTCCGATTGCCATGGAAGTATCACCAACACGGGTGACCACGAAAGCTTTACGTGCTGCGTAACCATTCGCTGGGTTTGTGTACCAAAAGCCGATCAACAGATAGCTGCACAGGCCCACACCTTCCCAACCCAGATACAGCAATACCAGATTATCTGCCAGCACCAGAACCAGCATGGAGGCGATGAAAAGATTCATATATCCAAAGAAGCGTGCAAAGCCCGGGTCGTCAGCCATGAAACCGGTAGAGTAAAGATGAATCAGGAAACCGACGCCAGTGATGATTAGCAGCATCACCACCGTCAAACCATCCAGATAGAACGAGAAGCCGGGCGAGAAATTGCCAACACTCATCCATACCCACAACACTTGTGTGTGAGACTCCAGACCGCTATTGAGAAACTCGACGCTTATGACGGCAGCAAGCAGAAAGGAAAGTGCCACGCTGCCCACACCGATGATGCCCGCGATACGACGCGGCAAGCGACCACGCGTGAGCACCAGCGCGAGGAAGCCTGCCGAGGGAAATACCGGTAATAGTCCTATCCAATCCAGCATTCAGCCAATCTCTTCGTTTTTATTCATTGAAATTTCTGTCAACCTTTCATCTCATTCAACACACTGATATCCACGGTATGAAATCTGCGATACATCTGAATAATGAGACCCAGCCCAACGGCAACCTCCGCAGCAGCAAGCGTCAGAATCATCAGAAACATGATCTGCCCGTCGGCATGCCCCCAGCGTGCAGAGGCAACCACAAATGCGAGCCCGCAGGCATTCAGCATGATCTCCAGCGACATCAGCACGAACACAATATTGCGCCGCGTCAACACGCCGACGAGCCCGCACACGAACAGTATCGCGGCGAGAATCAGGCCATGTTCATATGGAATCGATGGCATCATGTCTCCTGCCCCAAATAAATGGGGTCAGAGTAAAAATACAGTACTGTATTTTTACTCTGACCCCATTTATTTGTGGTTTGCTATTCATGGCAATTCCTATTTTTTGGCTATGTGGTAGGCGGCAATCAGGCCTGCCAGCAGCAGCATCGAGGCTAGTTCAACGGCTAACAGCCAGGGACCGAACAGTAATAAGCTCAGTTCCCGCACACCGACTTCACGTGGCGCTAAGTCAACCTGTTGAGTCAGCAGTACGGTTACCAGTTGCACCAGTAGCACAAGCACTAAAATCGCCGGGCCAATCCACAAGCGGGGACGCAGCCACGCTTTCTCCTGATCTTCCGTCGCCTGCCCCAGATTGAGCATCATCATCACGAACAGGAACAGCACCATGATGGCGCCGGCGTACACTATCGCTTCCAGCATCGCCGCAAAAGGTGCGCCGAGCGCGAAGAAGATAACAGCGACCGAAAGCAGCGAAATGATCAGGTAAACCAACGCGTGTACCACATTGCTACTGGTAATTACTGCGACTGTCGAGATTAGCGCGACAGCACCAGCCAGGTAAAAGAGCAGCATCATGGCAGCAGGCTCCTTACATCCACAGGCTTCGCTTCGTTATGCGCCTCACCCTTGTCCTTGCCACGGATTTTTTTGCCGGCAATGCGATAAAAATTATAATCGTGGTACTTGCCTGTGCCATCGATCAGCAAGTCTTCTTTCTCCCACACCATGTCCTGACGCACGTACTCTGCCATCTCAAAATCAGGGGTCAGTTGTATGGCATTGGTGGGACATGCTTCCTCGCAGAACCCGCACATGATGCAACGTGAAAAATTGATGCGGAAGAACTCGGGATACCAGCGCCCTTCCTCGTCTTCGGCCTTCTGCAGAGCAATGCAATCAACCGGACAGGCGACCGCGCACAAATTGCAGGCAACACAACGCTCCTCTCCATCGGGGTCACGGCTGAGAATTATGCGGCCACGCCAGCGCGAAAACATCTGTGGTTGCACATCGGGATACTCCACCGTGTCCGTTTTATCGAAAGCGTGCATGAACACGCGCCACAGCGTGACGACCTGACTGATTAGCGTGTCTTTGATCAGTCTGAACATTTACATGCCTCCTTCCTGCCACAGAATGATGGCTCCTGTGACTAACAGATTCAGCAGCGACAGTGGCAACAGGAACAGCCAGCCATAACGCATCAACTGGTCATAACGCGGTCTTGGAATTGCAGCACGCAATAGAACAAAAAACGCTATGAAGAATGCTGTCTTCAACAGGAACCAGACGATGGGTGGCAAGAACGCAGGACCCAGCCAACCACCAAAAAACAGCACTACTAACAACGATGAAATCAACACCACACCCAAGTACTCGCCGACGAAGAACATACCGAATTTCATACCCGAATATTCGGTGTGATAGCCCGCCACAATCTCCTGTTCTGCCTCAGGAATATCGAACGGCAGACGATGACTCTCGGCGATCCCGGCAATCATGAAAATCACAAACCCAATAAATTGCGGAATGATGTACCAACCATCTGACTGTGCTATGACAATCTCACGCAGATTGAAGGAGCCAGCCAGTGCCACGACACCCAGTAAAGAGATGCCCATAAACACTTCATAGCTCACCATCTGCGCAGCAGCGCGCAAACTGCCCAGCAAAGCATACTTATTATTGGACGACAGACCACCCAACATCACGCTGTAAGCACCCAGTGACGCCATGGCCAGAACAAACAGCACACCTATATCCGAGTCGATCACGCCCACACCAGGCGCAAAAGGAATCACCGTGAAGCTCATCAGAATTACGACCATGATGATGGGAGGCGCCAACACGAAACTGAACTTGTCTGCAAATGGCGGCACCCAGTCTTCCTTGGTGAATATCTTGATCATATCTGCCACGACCTGCAGCAACCCGAAAGGTCCGACACGGTTTGGGCCAAGCCGTTCCTGCCATAAACCCAACAGGCGCCGCTCTACCCAGATCAGCATCGCGGCAACGATGATGACAGTGAAGAGTATGGCTCCGATACTCAATGGTGAACCGACTTCCCATACCATATCGGTCAGCCCCTCCCCGGCAGAGAATCGTGAATGACAAGGTCTTCAAACATCTGACGACTGCGGGCGAGCAGATTGCCGTCTTCAGCAAGCGGAGTGATACTCAACCCTTTGACAAAGGCATGACGATTGATCTCGTTGCCGCAGTAAATACCCACTGCATCTGCAGCAATACGCTGGCGGATCAACACTGGCAGTTGAGCAGAACAGGTGCCGCTTTTAATCAGTGCCAACCCATGCTGCTGTAAACCAAATTTACGCGCAGTCGCAGTTCCCACACACAAGTAAGCGCCTACAGAACGTGCTGAAATAGCGGGCGACATGGCGCTAAGTTCGTCACTACCAAAGATATGATCGATAAAGTACACACCCGTATCGCCATCAGGTTGAATTGCTGTGTAAGCCTGTTGCGGCAACGAGCGTTGCAGAAGCTGCACACCTTTGCAGCCCTGCTTCAACTCTCCGTTGATCTCATTCTGAAACTTGCTGATGGCCTGATTCGAATTCCAGGCGGGCGCCCATGCCGCCGAGAGCAGGCTGGCATCCTTTTGCAGAGGCAATCCTTCCATCGAGAAGGACATAGAAGATTCACGATCAGTCGGCTGTTTACTTTCATGCACATTGCTGTTGGCGTTCATGGCTGTGCGGCCACTGTAACGATGCGACTGCCGTGGTGATTTCATCAGCGTTTGCATGCCCGTACGTGCGGGTAACAGCTCAGAGGCGGCGGCAAAATTATCCAGAGTCTGCGCACAATGATAGAGAATCATCTCGCTGGTTTTGACAAGGTTTGACAGTGGGTCAGCGCGAGTCAACCATTCATAACCCGGGCGCAGCGCCGAGTCCGCCTGAAACACCTGATGACTGGATTGCGCGCGACCTTCGTAGTTCACCAGCGTACCGTTCTGTTCGGCAAAGCTGGTGCAGGGCAACAATAATTGCGCGCGTTCATTGAAGTGGTTGTGTACCTGATCCATCACGATGAGCGTTGGCGTACCGGCAAAAGCAGCGTCGATACTCTCCGGGTTCGTGCGCAAAGAAAGATCGTTCTCCAGCACAATGGCTGCATCTGCTTTACCTGCTGCCAGTCGCTGCAGCGCTTCCTGCAACGTGCCTCCGCCTTCTTCCATCAACAAAGCCAACCCCATGGTATTGGCTTCAGGCATTGCAAAACACAAATCAATAGATTCACCCGGCTGACTGTATTTTCGCAGCGCCCTGGCGACGTTCGCCGCAGCGTGTATCAGGGCTTCACTGCCAGCGCTGATCCCGGAAACGATGCAGGGATTCTTTGCGGTAATAAGTGCGGCGGCGATACGTCTTGCCAGTTCCTCACTTCGCTCATCGGGTGATGCCGTTCCGGCAGACGAATCTATGCAGTCGGCAATCGCAGAAAGCAGTGCTAACTGCTCTGCCGTAGATCCCAGAAGGGTGTTGGTTGCCACGTCATCCAGTCGCGTGCCTTGCGGACTCAGAATGAACAAGGGACTAAGCTCATGCTGTGCCAGTTCGCGCACAGCCGCATCCTGCCACAAGGGAATGCGTGCTTCGCTCGCCAACTGCGTCGCCCGGTTGCGAACTGCCTGGCGCAGTGCCAACGCGAAACGCGGCGCTGTATTGGTGATATCTTCATTCACTACCAAAACACAATCCGCTTGTTCCAAAGTGCGAATATCCGGACAGTGCAAACCCTGTTCGCGATTGATGGCGATGACGGCCTGCATGCAGCGCTGCTGCTCCGCCGAGAATCCGGCATAGAAATTTTCCACGCCAACTCGCTCACGCAAAGCCACATTACTTTCCAGAGAAGCACGTGGCGAACCTATTCCCACTACATCGCCGGTCGTTAATGCAGCGAACTGGCGCAGGGCTTCATTGGTGGTCAGTACTTTGCGCACGCCTTTCTCATCCACATGTGCGGAAACCAGTGAAGCTTCTTTGACGCGCCTATCGCTACTGTTATAGCCATGCCCAAAACGCCCCCGATCACACAGAAAATAACCATTGAGATCATGATGGTAACGGTTCACGATTCGCCGCAGTGTGCCATACCGTTCACCGGGCGTTGTGTTACAACCGGCACCACAGCCAGTGCAGACCGATGGGGCCGTCTGCAAATCCCACTTGCGGGTGTAGTGCTCGCTAAATGTCTTGTCGGTGAATACACCTGTCGGGCATACCTCAACCAGATTGCCACTGAACTCATTCTGTAAGGTGCCTTCTTCGTGGCGGCCGAAGTAGACATGATGGTGCGAGCCGAGTGCCGCCAGATCCTTGCCACCGGCGTAATCATCGTAATAACGCACACAGCGGTAACACGCGATACAACGGTTCATCTCATGATTGATGAAAGGTCCAAGATTCTGATTACGGTGCGTCACTTTCTTGAAGTCATAGCGACGATAATTGTGCCCCGACATCTGCGTCATGTCCTGCAGATGGCATTCACCCCCTTCCTCACACACCGGGCAATCGTGCGGATGACTGATCATCAGGCTCTCGATGACATTGCTGCGCATCTTCACTGCCTGTTGGTCTTTGATCGAGATAATGCTGCCATCCGTGGCAGGCGTCATGCAGGACATCACAACCATGCCGACCTTGTCATCAGCATTGCGATACTGTTTCACCGCACACTGTCTGCAGGCACCTACTGAGCCCATGCAAGGGTGCCAACAGAAATAGGGCAGATCCAAACCCTGTGACAAGCATTCCTGCAGCAGATTGTTGGCCGGGTTTACTTCGTATTCGATACCATCAACGATTATCTTGGCCATGGACAACCTCCTCCGTTGATGTGCGCGTGGAAGTCATCGCGGAAATGCCGCAGTGCACTACCCAGAGGTGCCATGGCACCGGGTGCAAGCGCACAAAAGGTGCGACCAGGCCCCAGATACTCCAGATGATCAGTCAGCACCTGCATGTCGGATTCCAGACCCCCGCCATTTTCAAAGCGTTGGAAAATCTCATCAATCCACGGCAGACCATCACGGCAAGGCGTGCACCAGCCACAGGACTCATGACTAAAAAATTTCATCAGATTACCGACCATGCCTACAGGACAAGTCCTATCATCCAACACGATCATGGTGCCGGTTGCCAGACGACTGCCGGCTTTACCAATCACATCGTAATCAAGTATCAAATCCAGATGTTCCGGTAGCAGGAAATCCGTTGAGCCACCACCGGGCAGGAATGCACGCAATTGATAGCCATCACACATGCCACCAGCCTTGACTTCCAACAGCTCGCGAATAGGTGTACCCAGCGGCAACTCCCAACAACCCGGATTCTTCACGCGACCGCTGACACCACACATTTTCGTGCCGGCATCCGCGCCAAGACCCAACCCTTTGTACCAGTCGATACCGTAGTTGAGGATGCCCGGCAGATTACAGATTGTTTCCACGTTGTTGACGATGGTGGGTTTACCCCACAGGCCACTGACTTGCGGGAACGGGGGCTTCGCTCGCGGGTTCGCGCGTTTGCCTTCCAGCGCATTGAGCAACGCGGTTTCCTCGCCGCAGATATAACGGCCCGCACTCGTGTGCAGAATGATGTCCAGATCAAAGCCGGAGCCCAGAATATTCTTGCCCAGCAAACCAGCAGCCTTGCATTCACTAATAGCCTGATGCAGCAGTTTCTCTGCACGCAGATATTCGCCCCGTAAAAAAATATAAGCCGTTGTCGCCTGAATGGTGAATGCTGCAATCATCATCCCTTCCAGCAACAAGTGCGGGTCACCTTCCATCAGCAAGCGATCCTTGAAAGTGCCAGGTTCCATTTCATCAGCATTGACCACAAGGTACTTGGTGGTGGGCGCCGTGTATCCCATCGGCACGAAACTCCACTTTAGACCGGTCGGAAAACCTGCACCGCCGCGACCTTTCAAGCCAGAATTCTTGACAATATCCAGCACATCGCCCGGAGCCATCGACTTCAGCATTTTTTCCACGCTGGCATAGCCACCGGCATCGCGGGTTTGCGCAAAATTAAATGGCGCCCTGCTCATGTCGATATTCTTTGTCAGCGGTCGGTCTGTCATTTCTATTTGCCTTTCTGCTTGTTTTCAGCGCGTTGCGCGAACAACTGGTCAATTTTCTCCGGCGTCAGGTTTCGGTGTTGCTCGCCATCCATCAGCATCACCGGCGCCCTATCGCAGTCGCCCAGACACTGCACGGGCAATAATGTGTACTCGCCATCTGCCGTCGTTTCTCCATAGTCAATGCCAAGCCGGTTGCTGATATGACTCTTGACTCCTTCGCAGCCCATGATCCAGCAACTCACACTGTTACAGAACAGAATCACGTTTCTGCCAACAGGTTTACGGAAGATCAAATTGAAAAAAGTCGCCACGCCATCCAACTCATGCGCCGACATACCCAGATACGCAGCTACCGCCCTCAGACTCTCGTCCGACACCCAGCCCTGATGCTTCTGCACAATCTTCAACGCCTCCAAACCCACAGCACGCTTGTCCGGATACAACGTCATCTCGTGATCTATCTCTTGCAACTCTTCGCTGGTGAGTTGACGTGCCCCCTGTGATGACTTTGCAATGATGTCCATAGTGTTCACCTGTCCACATCCGCCATGACGAAATCGATGCTCGCGATGATCGCAATCAAATCTGCCACCATAAAACCGCGACTGATGTCTGGAATCATCTGCAGATGTGCAAAGGACGGCGTTCTGATTCTTGTGCGATAAGAGCCTGTACTGCCATCGCTGATCAGGTAATAACTGTTCAGCCCTTTGGTCGCTTCAATAGTCATAGTCACTTCATTCGGCGGCACAACCGGGCCCCAACTCACACTCAGGAAATGATTGATAAGTGTTTCGATATCCAACTTGCTCTTTTCTTTCAACGGCGGCGTGGTCAATGGATGGGCAGACTTGTAAGGGCCAGACGGCATATTATCTACACACTGCCGAATGATGCGCAGGCTCTGACGAATCTCTTCCACGCGTACGGCGCATCGGTCATAGCAATCGCCGTTGGCTGCTATTGGGATGTCAAACTCGAAATTCTCATAGCCGCTATAGGGTCGTTCTTTGCGGAAGTCCCACTCCATACCGGTTGCCCGCAATCCCGCTCCCGTCACCCCCCAATCCAATGCTTCTTTGGTGGTATACGCACCCACGCCCTGCGTGCGACGTTTCAGAATGCCGTTGGCCATAACCATGCTGTCATAGTCACGAAGTCGTGCCGGCATATAGTCGAGCAATTCACGAATCGCCTTGTCCCATCCGTTCGGCAAATCCTGCGCGACACCGCCAATACGGAACCAACCCGGATGCATGCGCGCGCCGCAGATAGATTCGATGATATTGAACACTTTCTCGCGATCCACAAACATATAGAACACAGGCGACAACTGCCCCACATCCTGCGCAAAGGTGCCATAGAAAAGCAGATGACTGGCGATACGAAACAGTTCGCACAACATCACCCGTATCACTTTCACGCGTTCCGGCACGACGATGCCGGCCATCTGTTCCACGGCCATCACATAGGGCAGGTTGTTCATCACCCCACCCAGATAATCGATTCTGTCGGTGTAGGGAATATAGGTGTGCCAGGACTGCCGCTCGCCCATCTTTTCGGCGCCACGATGGTGGTAACCAATATCGGGTACTGCATCCACCAGAATTTCGCCATCCAATTGCAATGCAATACGAAAGACACCGTGCACGCTGGGATGGTTAGGACCAAGATTAAGAAACATGAACTCGGAGTTCTTCGACTCGCGCCGCATGCCCCACTCTTCCGGGTTAAAGCGTAACGCTTCCTGCTCCACAACCTGCCGCTCAGCAGACAGTGAGTAGGGTTCCATCTCCGTGGCACGCGCCGGGTGATCTTTGCGTAACGGATGTCCCTGCCAGGTAGGCGGCAACATGATGCGGGTCAAATTGGGGTGGCCATTGAAATGTACACCAAACATATCCCAGCATTCGCGCTCATACCAATTGGCGTTAGGCCACAAATCAGTAATGGTAGGGATGCGCAGGTCGACGGCAGTTAGCGCCACTTTAATGCGGATATCACAATTATGACTGAAAGACATCAAGTGATAGGTGACGGTGAAATCGCTGTCCGGCTGAGCCTGACGATTAACACGCACACGTTCATCAATCGCTGTAATGTCGAATAGCATCTGAAACCGCATGGACGCACTGCCGCGCAAATATTGCAGCACACTTTTGAAACCATCGCGTTGCAACCACAACACAGGGATGCTATCGCAGTAACTTTGTACAGCGACAATTTCATCTTCGAAACGCAGCGACAACTCTTCAACCAACATCGCGGTTGCTGAGTCTTGTAGCGTTGTTGTGTACGTAGCTTCCATAATTATTCTTGTTTTATTGTTGTTCGCTGCACAGTTGCCGTTTACTTTTCTGCAGGTGGCTCTTTCATCTAAAGTTCGTCCGGACTCCTTAACTGCGTTGCGGCAATTCTGTCGGCACGCCGCAATTCTCTCTGTACCGGGTCACCCTCTTTTCTGTATATCTTCTGGTCGTTGATTACCCAACTTAGCGGGCGCTGTTCACGACCTATTGATTCCTGCAGAAGTATCAACCCCTGCAACAATGCCTCAGGTCTTGGAGGACACCCGGAGACATACACATCGACAGGTAAAAATTTGTCCACACCCTGCACTACAGAATAAATGTCGTACATGCCACCAGAGTTCGCACAAGAACCCATCGATATTACCCAACGCGGCTCCAGCAATTGCTCGTACAATAACTCCACAACCGGCGCCATCTTGCGAAAAACCGTGCCTGCTATAACAATAAGGTCTGCCTGCCTCGGTGTACCACGGATCACTTCCGAACCAAAACGTGCCAGGTCATGTCTACTTGTGAAAGCTGTCGCCATCTCCACATAACAACAGGACAATCCGAAGTTGAAGGGCCACAGGGAATTCTTTCTGCCCCAGGACACCATGTCCTCCAGGCGTCCCATCATCACATTGCGACGAATGTACTCATCGAATGAACTGGTGCCGCGTCCGGGGGATACGGCCTCATCTGCCTTTTCCAGTTGCCAACTCATGAACGTTCTCCCTTGCCTGCGCCATTTGCTTCTGCAGGAATATTGGTCACACCGCCGGAGCCACGCACATTACGCAGCTCGCGACGCTGTATCTGAGTGCGCCAGTCGAGCGCACCAACTCGCCACAGATAGACCAGTGCGGCTGTCAGAATGAAAATGAACACCGAGATTTCAATAAAGCCCGCCCAGCCATTCTCACGCACAGCAACGGCCCAAGCGAACAGGAAGACCACTTCCAGATCGAAGATGATGAAGAGGATTGCAGTGATGTAGAAATGCACAGAGACGCGAAAGTGTGCGCTGCCGACAGAGACTATGCCAGACTCATAGGGGTAATCTTTTGCGGGGCGGGAGTTGCGCTGTCCCAGAAAATAGGAAATCGACAGCATGGCAATGACAACAAGCATTACCAGACCAAAATAGATCATGAACGGACGCAGTGCATCCAGAAGCTGATTTGCGCTATCCAATCCCAATATCCTTGTCAGGAGTGCTGGATTGGCTGCATTCGATATCAGTAAAATGAACAGCTTTACTCGAAGCAAGCCATTCTAAAACAAGTGTAATACCCAAGTGTTAAACCAGAGCGCACACCTACTGCAGAATTATTTCAACACACCTTCTTGTCCAGTGGAGAAATTAGTTTCAGAAAAAACACCTTGACGTGTCGGGCGAGACACACTCGACCAGCACACGCAAAAGTACTGACTACTCAAACCAAAGGCATTCGACTAGAGAAAAACAGAACAGGAGGGATAAAAGTTGCCAGATCATCAGCTTACACAGGACGGACCACGGCGCACTTATTCTTGATCTTCTTGTTCTTATAAAGACAGACTGCCGACTCGGAGAGTGCTTTTGAATCTACACGGATCAGTTTTTGAAGGCAAGCCCTTTTTCCCGCACGGGCGCTGGTGCAAGCACCGCGCCGTGCCGGGTCATATCAGCTCAGCAAAAAGGGTTGTTTCTGTAAAATCATCAGCTTAGCGCGATGCCTCATCGTGCCGTACCTTCCAGTTCTCGTAGTATTCCAGACTCACCATTTCATTGAGATCTCGGTACTCTTCTGCGCGCTGTTGCAGGTTAGCCCGCATCACATCGCCCACGGACAGAATGCCAACGTACTCGCCGCCCTCTTCAATGAGCAGATGACGAATGCGGCGCCCCAGAAACTTGTCATATAGCTGGTACGCCTGATCTTCCAGATTGGCAGTGATCAGAACTTTGGTCATGCTTTGTCCAATGAGCTCTGTCTTGGCGTTAAATTCATCGTCGATCACCCGATACATCAAGTCGCGTTCAGTCCAGATGCCGACTATACGGCCTTCATCGACTATGACCACGGAGCCCACGCGGTTCTGAGCCATAATCTTCACAGCCTGGTACACGGTGGCGTCGGAACTGACCGTGATCATTTGGCCGCCTTTTTCTTGCAATATGTCTCTGGCAGTTCTCTTCATTATTGTTCTCCATTCAGTGCCGTTCATATTCCGCACAGGAAAATAAGTTACGCTTCTTGTGCGTTACTGGCAACCCGGATGTTCGATGTCAAGGTTCCAACGTCACGTTTTCACGAACAAAACTTTAAGACCAATAGTGCAAAACCTCCACAAACCGCGCCGCAACCCGCATTCCCTTCTTACTCACGTTGGGGGCCATTACCGCCAACATAGCTTGTATCACTGGAATGCTTACCTGATTATTGATGGTCTGGGTATGTACCAGATTAGGTCTGTCGTTTATCTCTACCAGTACAGTATCCAGTGAGCTTTCCACCAGTATGTCCACACCAAACAGGCAATACGTGGAGTGGCAGCCATCCAATAACTTATCGCGAAATGGCAAAAATGACATTGCTACAGTCAGCTTCAAGTTCTCGAGCACCTTACTGTAATGTTGGTATTGACTGAAAGCCAGCATCTTCACCGGGCTATCTGAGCGCGCATAGCCATCATGTAGATATTGCGACTCCGCGCTTTTGTCCTGCGGATCAAAATCTTTACCATGTATCACGATAACTCCTTCGGGATACAGATAAACGATGCCCTGGTAAACCAGAACATAAGCGCGCAAGGTAAACTTTTTTCCGTCAATCACATCCAGATCGTCGATAGCTTCCTGAATGATGAATCCATCCTGAAAGCATCCCGGAATTTCATCCCTGCTGACACAGTGCAGATCTTTTCCAGCCGTTGCCAAAGGATTTTTGACAAACCACAGCCCCTTGCGACCTGCCGGCAGACTGTCAACATCGAAATAGGTCATCGGTTTTTTAAGGCCAGCCCGCAGCAAAGTTCTTGCCATCGTAGCCTTGTTGTCCAATGGAATGGTCAGCTGTCGGTCTATCAATGTGAAACCAACGTCCTTACATGCAGGCGCCTGCTTGCCGCCATAGCTGCAGAAGTAAAGAAAATCAATTCGCTGATCCTGCTCCGCGAATTTCCGACCACCCAGTTCCATTAAAGCCGTCTCATACAGAGCCGACGCTCTGTTAGAGAAAAACGTGAAAGTTTGTGGTAATTGAAAATTCATGGATCTACCTGTATCGATACTCGTTTGGCGCACTCACGATACCTTTTTCCCGCCAGATTTAGAATAGTGACACCTATGAGATTGGCTAATGTTTTTCCCACAAGTTTGCTATAAGCTTTGTGCACATCACGTTTACTTACCGGAGCCTCTGGGATGCAGAATCTACATTTTCGCTCGTTACTGATAACGCTACTTTTTTGGCTCAGCCTGACGGTGCAGGCTCAGCCAACTACTGGTCAGGCTAGTAACGCGACTGTGGAACCCTCTCCTGTCTCCGGAATAAATTTCCGCACTATTCAAAGCAATGGCATCCGCATGCGAGTTGCTGAGATGGGCGACACAGGACCCCTGGTTATCATGGCGCATGGTTGGCCAGAGTCATGGTATTCCTGGCGCCATCAGATTACTGCAGTTGCAAATGCCGGTTATAGAGTAGTTGCGCCCGACATGCGCGGCTATGGAATGACTGACGCTCCACCACAGGTTGAAGACTATGACATCGTCAATCTGGCAGCAGACATGGTGGGAATTGTCGACGCTTATGGCGATGAGAAGGCGATCATCATCGGTCATGACTGGGGTTCCATCGTAGCGTGGAATTCGGTATTGCTGCACCCGGACCGCTTCTCCGCACTGGTGGCAATGAGCGTTCCCTATGGTGGCCGAGCGCAGCAGTCCCCTGTTGCAGGCTGGAATGCCCGGTTTGGTGATAACTTCTATTACATTCTCTACCATCAGGAACCCGGTGTTGCTGAGGCGGAATACGATTCCAATCCAGAAGGATTGCTCAGCCGCTTGTATCTGTCTCCTGACTCTCCACGCGAAGCAGCGGTTATAACAGATCCAGAACGTGCCGCTGGTGGCTGGATAGATCGCATGGGTGCGCCCATTGGCTTGCCGGAGTGGCTTACGCAAACAGATCTGGACTATTTCGTCAGTCAGTTCGAACACGCCGGTTTCCGTGGTGGTGTCAATTACTACCGTAACTTTCATCGCAACTGGGAAATCACACCGCAATTGGCGAATGCAAGAGTGACGGTACCCACGCTATTTTTAGCGGGCGAACAGGATGTCGTTATTGGTGGCGCGACTCAGGCGCAACTAACAGCAAGCATGAATCGAGTTGTGGATGATTTGCGCGGCGTTGTGTTGCTACCTGGCGCTGGCCACTGGATTCAGCAGGAGCTTCCGGTACAAACCAATGCGGCTGTACTGGAATTCCTGCAGGGACTGGATGGAAACTGATTATCAAATTTTGTTCAGTTGGCTGATACTCTTGGCCGATCATTCTCATAGTCCCAGGTGCCTTCTTCAACGCGGGCACCTTTGAGTATGTTCACCATACCGTAATTACCTTCATGGCAAGCGTACTCAAACATTTCACCATCCGCACGGAACATAGGAATAATTCCCGTGATAGGCACTACAAAAGCCTGCGGGTCGATTACAGTAAACTGATAATCTACGCGATCTGGCCCCATTCGTGTGAACCGCTCAATGAGCGTCTTGTTGGCGCTGATACCAACGCCAGCGAACGACTGAGTCTTGTCGTTAAAATTACGCGTCTCCACAACCATAGTGTCGCCATCCCAGTAGCCACGAGAATTGCCAGTCCACAATCTGACATCGTCGGGCAAGTAAGCGCGACCATCTAATGGAACAATGCGCGCTTCATGAATCATCTCATTGAAAATGACGAAATGATCTTTGTTCTGAAAAAGTTGCACATTATTGTTGTAAAGGCTCGGCTCAAACGGGGGTACTGAATTGAAACCCAACAGGCAACGCTCTGATAGCCCACGATCTTCAGGTCCATCTTTGCCTACCCCGCCCACTGTAAAGCGCACTGGTCTCTCACCCGGCGAATCCGGACCAAGTCCACCATACGCTCGAGGCGCACCAGGGACTATTCCCGGCAATCTGCCATTAGGCGGATCGATGATGATGGAAGTACGCGTGTTGGCGTCCAACGGATTCAGTTCTATCCAGAAATCGTTATAGCCACCAACCACGCCACCGATGCTGTTCGTCAACTCTCCGGCGTTTGCGGCAGCCTCTGCGCGAGCACGTTCCAGGGCTATGAACTGTTCAGGCGTATAGAACTCCTGGTCTGCCAGGTTCTGCGGGCGTTGCATGGGTATGTTGGAACTGAAATTCCATACGCCGCGCAATTCTGCATGGCCCCATTCTGTGCGAGGTGCTACATAAATTGAATCATCTGTCTGAGCATATGCCGGACCGAGCAAAGTAGTAATGGCAAGAAACGCGGCGCTCAATAAGGCTGGGGATTTCATCGGCGTAATCCTCTCCGGAAATGACTGCAGGGAAGCTTTTTTTCGATTTGCTACCTGATTCCAACATAGCTTTAGAGGACGAGCAAGTGATTTTGCGAGAGTATCGCACTTGGGTGGGTTGACTTCTTGGAGTGGTGAATAACAAAAGGAGGCCTGAGCCTCCTTTTGTTATTCACCGTAAATCTTCACAAAGCAGTGTCTAATCAATTATCCGGATTGGAAATAATCACTTCCACGCGGCGGTTTTGTTGCCGACCAGTATCAGTACTATTGTCTGCTATTGGTAGTGTCTGACCCTGGCCAGACGCCATGATTCTTGAGCCACTTACTCCCTGATTCACGAGGTAAGTGCGTACTGAATCTGCACGACGTTGCGACAGCGCAAGATTGGAAGCAGCGGTTCCCACACTGTCCGTATGTCCTTCAATCACGACTGTGCGCGTGTCGAACCTGTTAAGGAACAACGCCAGTCTGTTGAGATTGTTCGGTGTGCCACCACGTAGAGCAGACTGACCCGTTTCAAACAACACATCACCTAGTGTCACCACCAGCCCACGCTCAGTTTCCCGGGCATTGAGCTCGCTGATCTGGCGTTGCAGTTCCGCCGTTTCAGCTCTGGCTGCCTCTGCATCCGTACGAGCAGTATTAGCATCCAATCGCGCACCAGCTGCTTGGTCACGCGCTACCGCAGTTGCCGAACGAGCGGCATTTGCATCGGCTTGCGCCATGGCTGCTTGATCACGGGCGATATCCGCTGCCGTGCGATCCGTTGCTGCCTGATTGCGTGCCGCTGTGGCTGCATACTGAGCATCGCTTGCAGCATTGCGCGCTGCCTCTGCCTGGCGACGGGCGAAATCAGAATCGCTGCGAGCATCACTGGCCTGAATCCGTGCATTCGCTGCGTCAATTCGCGCTCTATCTGCCTCTCGTGTACGCGCGTCAAGACGCATTGTTTCACTTCTGGCACTTAAAGCAGCGCGTTGATCTTCATACAAACGACTCTGCGCCCAGGCTGCGGCGATATCCACTTTCTGATCTGCTATCAAAACCAGGTGTCTGCCAACTTCATATTCGCGCTGTGGTTGCTCTGCAGCAGCAACAGCTGTTTCAGCCGCTTGAATTTCTATTGGTGCACGGCTCGCCAGCTCTGTATTAGTGCGGAGGAGTGTCAGTTTTGCACGTGCTTCAGCAGCACCATCTGGCGCTGTTGGGGAGCTGGCGCAGGCTGCTATTAACAGCAACCCAATCACCAATGTCATTAGTTTCATGCCTTTTAGAGACTTACTGCCAATAACTTGAGTTTTCATTGTGAGCCTCCTGAATTACGTTGTATTTCCTGTTGGAGATCGTTTATGCTTCGCTGCATCTCGTCATTTATTGCTTTGGCTTTCATGGAAGCTGTTTTGGCAGAGGAGAGCTCCGCTACAACACGCGACTCGTGAGCCAGCTGCGCGGCCAACACCATGTCTTCTCTCTGCACCGCAAGTCGGGCAGCGCTGAGTTTGTCATGAGCTTGTCGCAACTCTTGGGGCGAATAATCTGCAACCCGATCCTGCTCAGCGCTGGTGATCGCCAACTGCGCAGCTTGCAAGGCCTGCGTGGGTGGTGGTGGTGTGCCCGCACAAGCGGCTACAACAAATGCCAGAGCGCTCGCCATAAGTAGGCGGACGACCAACGAGTTTGAGGTTAGATACTTTCCTGATTTGATCATGAGCCTGATCCCTTTAAACGCACAGATGCAAAATGGCACCTGACAGTGCGGCGTATATCGCCACGAATGCAGTGTGTAATTTTCCAGTGATTCGCTGAAATTGACTGTTCGTCACCGCACGCAAGGTATGTGATCTGAATCAGGTATTTAACTAGCTTTTAATGTGCGCCAACGTACAGACGATACAGCGAAGTTAATGTTAATGGTGCCTTTCTTAAGGCTGAAATTCTTCGATTTTTTCTCGCAAATGAATGAATATGTTGACTATTTTTACAGTGCTACTGTCTAATGCAAGTTACACAGGCCCTGTTTCCATCCGCCGCGCTGTTATGCCTTTTTGGCGGCGACGAGTCTGTGTTGCACGCATCTGCTCCTATCAATTACACAATCCGTTCTGTCGGAAGTCTGAGCAGGGCGATGCATCCACTGAGGAAGGTAAAATGTTGTGGCAGGCCATAGATTTTTTGAATGCCAGCATACTGATCGTTGATGATCAGGAGTCTAATGTCACCCTGCTGGAATTACTGTTGGGGGAGGCTGGCTATACAAACGTAAGCTCCACTATGAGCTCTTCCGAAGTCTGTTCGCTGCATCGGGAAAATCACTATGATTTGATACTGCTGGATCTGCAGTTGCCTGGCATGGATGGCTTTCAGGTAATGGAGGCACTGAAAACCAATTCCGAGGATCCTTACCTGCCAGTCATTGTTCTTACCGCTCAGCCAGGACACAAACTACGCGCACTACAGGCAGGAGCAAAAGATTTTATCAGCAAACCGTTTGATCTTCCTGAAGTTAAAACACGCATACATAATGTGTTGGAGGTGCGGTTACTTTACAAGAAGCTTGTCGCCTTCAACAAAGATCTGGAGCGCCTGGTTTTTGAGCGCACAGCTGAATTACGCGAGAGTGAAGCTCGCTTTCGCAGTCTGACCAATCTGGCTGCAGACTGGTACTGGGAACAAGACCAAAGCGGCCACTTCACCAAAGACTCTGGCCCTGTTCTGGATATGCTTGGTATTAAAGTCGATACGCTAGATGGGTTAAGCAACGATAGCTTGGAAAACGGGTGGAACCAGGAGGAGCGTAAAACATTGCAGGCAAAGATCGCTGCTCGTTTGCCCTTTCTGGATTTCCTTTTAAGCCGCTCAGGTACAGATAGCGTAAAGCAAACTTTCCGTATTAGCGGGCAGCCCATGTTTGATCAATTCTCCTGCTTCATCGGTTATAGAGGCATTGGAGTAGAGGTACTGGAACCCTAATGAACCAATTAACGACGCCAAACGAGAAGTCCCTCCAATTTAATCCAAGTCCTAATCAGAATCATTTGCTGGCGGCTCTGCCCGCGCAGGATTTCGCGCGACTGCTACCCATGTTGGAGTTGGTAGCAATGCCTTTGGGGCAAATGCTGTATGAACCAGGACAGCATATGCTCCATGCGTACTTCCCAACAACCTGCATCGTGTCATTGCACTACGTAACAGCTTCAGGCGATTCTGCTGAGACAGCGGGAGTAGGCAATGAAGGTGTCGTGGGTGTGGCGCTCTTCATGGGTGGCGAGACCACTTCCAGTTCCGCGGTTGTTCAAACAGCAGGAAATGCCTACCGACTTGATGGACGCATTCTTAAACAGGAGTTTAATCGCGCTGGTTTCATGCAGGATCTTTTGCTGCGTTACACACAGGCTCTGATGACGCAAATGAGCCAGGCCGCCACGTGTAATCGTCATCATTCGGTAGAGCAGCGTTTGTGCCGTTGGTTGTTGCTGACACTTGATCGCTGTGATTCAAATGAGTTGGTAATAACACAAGAGCTTGTCGCAAGTATGCTTGGCGTGCGGCGGGAAGGCATCACGGAAGCAGCTGGAAACCTCCAAAAAGCCGGCTTTATCAATTCCCGTAGAGGACATATGTCAGTATCTAATCGCGCGGGATTGGAAAAATCCACCTGTGAATGCTATGGTGTTGTAAAAAAAGAGATCGGGCGTCTTTTGGCTGATGTTCGGCACCGTCAGGAAAGTGTTTCTGCTTCGCAACGACAACTCCTGCAGTAATATACTTCCAGCTCATCAGCTTAACAGTTGGTAATCAAAATTCTGAACGGTCGCTTCTGCTGATCAATCACATCATTCATTGGAATTGCCACGTGCCTAAAAATAATAGAATGACAACTGGACTCCTGATTGAGGAAAAGGAGGTTAGTCAACAGGATGCCTTGCTCAAAACCGGAGCATTGCAGAATGCAATAATTAACAGCGAGAACTTCTCCAGCACAGCCACCGATGAGAATGGCGTAATCCAGATTTTCAATATCGGAGCGGAGCGTATGTTGGGTTACGCCGCTGCCGATGTTACCAACAAGTTCACTCGCACTTGCGGGCATACTGCAGGAGTGCCAGACAATGATAGAGCCGCAAGCTCATAAACGTGACATCGAAGTTACTTTCCCGCATTTCGATAAGCCGATATTCATTCACGCAGATCGCACCCACATGAAGCAGATACTTATTAACCCGCTTTCCAATGCCATTAAGTACAACCGCGCCAGTGGCTCTATTGTTGTGCGCTGTATCTGCGGAACAGAACGCATACGTATCTGTGTGGAAGACAAAGGCAAGGGTTGTCGCCTGAACAAATTACACAATTGTTTCAACCATTCAACCGTCTTGGTCAGGAAATGACTGTTGTGGAAGGCGCTGGCAATGGCCGGATAATGGCTAAACGGCTGATAGAGTTGATGGGCGGCGAAATTGGCGTGGAAAGCGTGTTGAATGAAGGAAGCGTATTCTGGGTGGAGCTTAGATTGAGTTCAATGCCACCTATGACCCTACTTGGGGCTGCTTACAAATAAATGGGATATCGACAAAAAAAAAGCCGCGGTCATGACCTCTCATGGCAGCGGCTAAAGTCTGAATACTGGAACTGCAGTTCTTCGAAAAGAAGCAGCTAACAATGTTAAGGGAGTAAACATCAACATTCAGTTTCGTTACAATAAGGCCAATTGCCATATCATTTCTGTGCGCTATCGAACATTCGCCAGCAAGTTATTCACTATATTTTTTGGAAGTTAAACTAACAATTTTCGGCAATTTGTGCTGATCAATGTAACCCAATATTCGAATTAAACAGTGTGCTGACGCACAGACCGGACAATCCTGATCACGCAGAATACCAATCTACTATTACTTATCTGAATCAAGGATATACAGCCATGCTAGAAACAATTGCCATAATATTACTGATACTTTGGGCGCTCGGCCTTGTAACTTCTACCAGCATGGGTGGGCTTATCCATGTGCTGTTAGTTATTGCTATCGTTGTTATACTGATTCGTGTAATCCAGGGCAGAAGACTCTAGGTTTTTTCACATGATCAGAATTAAATTGAATATTGAGTTGGACTACCAGATTGATCAGTTTGGCGCTAGCTTCATATTTAATGTACACGCGGCTCAGACGGCCCAACAAAGTGTCAGCAACGAACAGCTGCAGTTGAATCAGGATGTTCACCCCATCATCAGTACAGATAGTGTTACTGGTAACAGGCATATGTGCTTGCAGGCGTCTGCGGGGGATTTAAGATTGCGCTACAGCGCAACCGTGGACCTGCAGCATCACTTTACTGCCACGACTACTCTAGCCGAAGTACCGGTAAGTGAGTTGCCACCGGAAATACTTGTTTATATCTATCCCAGCAGATATTGCCAGTCGGATCGTCTTGGCAAGCTGGCGCTGCGTGAGTTCGGTCACCTGTATCAAGGTCATAGCCGGGTGCAGGCTATACAGGATTGGGTTCGTCAGCGCATTGCTTTCACTTCCAATACATCAGACTCTACTACCTCGGCCCTTGACACTTTGATCGATCAAGTCGGCGTGTGCCGGGATTTTGCGCATTTGATGATAGCCCTTTGCCGCGCGCTCAATATTCCCGCGCGCATGGCGACGGGTACCGACTACGGAGCGGACCCGATTCTGGGACCTCCGGATTTCCATGCGTATGTAGAAGTTTATCTCAGTGGGCGTTGGTATATTTTTGATCCTTCCGGTACAACCATCCCCATGGGGTGTGTTCGGCTAGGTACTGGCCGGGATGCTGCTGACGTTGCCTTTGCCACTATATTCGGCAACGTGGGGGCTTCAGCCCCACGGATTCATGCAATTGCCGTTGAAGATGTGGCATCCGAAATGGTTTCCCCACACCATTGTACAGATGCACTTTCCACGGACCAGGGCTTTATTGCCTCCAACCAGGAATGTGTCACCTATATAAAAACTAATTGATATCTAACTGAAAGTGAAGTTGGAGGCGCCGAACAACCCTACCAACCCCACAATAATCAGATAGACAGCAACTATGTAGTTCAAAAGTTTCGGCATGATCAATATCAGTATGCCAGCAATAAGAGAGATGAGCGGAGTCAGTGCGATTGTCATTGTGCTTCCTTGTAACCTGAGTAGGGTTCGTTTAATGAGTAGAATTCATATATGAACAAATACAGCGTGAACACTCAGTGCGTTAGCGCTCACTCCCAAACAGATTATTTTTGCACATGAAAGTGTGGGAGGAATGCTGGTATTTCTGAAAGACAATGATTTAGAACAATAAATGAAGTTTTTTTCAATCTTAAAGAGGGAACGACAATGAAGGACTATAAACTGATCGGTATAGTATTATTGGTAGCTGGCGTAATTATGCTTTATTTCGGCTGGCAGGGATCTGAGTCATTGGGCGATCAATTGACCGAAACTATGACCGGTCGCTTTACGGACTCAACCATGTTTCTCATCATTGGTGGCGCTGTTGCAATTGCCGCTGGTGTTTATTTAGGGTTTGCCCGCAAATAGCTGTCACTCGCTAGTCAGTCTGCCTGTTTCACCACGATTCCTCCACTCAAATCCGGTGAAACGGGCTGATTTACCTGCCCTGTACCTTGCTTTCATCAAGTCAAATTCTTTTGGTATTTATGTCTATTATTTATTGAATCTGAATTGTCATTGCACTAGACTCCGGTCATGCCTGCAGTCGTGCCCAGGACTGTTTTGCTTTCGGGTCAAAGGCTATTTTAGTGAAACAAATGATAGAAACCCCTGCCATGGGGAAAAATAAATATAAGCTTACTGGGAGAACTCTATGCACAATGCCTATCGCGGCAGACGTACTGCACTTTTCACAGCGGTATTTCTAGCCGGCACATCAATGCCAGCTTTATCTCAAAACACACAATCGAATCCGGAAATTGAAGAAGTTGTCGTTACCGGCTCATATATCCGGCGTACTGAAGGATTTCAGGCCGCCTCACCAATTACCCAAATAAACGCCGACGATATCGCTGCTGCCGGCACGCCAAATATGGGTGATGTGGTTCATAATCTCAGCTTCAATCAGGGAACTACTGTTACGGCCAACGCCTTTACGGGCGCCAGTAACGTAGCCACCTCTGTCAACTTGCGAGGACTGGGAACAGGCGCAACGTTAACGTTATTCGACGGCATGCGCGTCGCCAGCTCAAACGTAAATACTGTACTGCCATCTATCGCGATTCAGCGCATTGACGTTGTGACCGATGGGGCTGCGGCACTTTACGGTTCGCAAGCTGTGGCTGGTGTGGTCAACTTTGTGCCTATCAAGTCCTATGATGGCCTGAAGCTGGAGCACATGACGCAGATGGACGATGCCGGCGATTATGACGATAAACAGTTCGGTCTTCTGTACGGTACTGAATTCCGGGGAATAGACGTTGTAGTAGCTGCTAATCTGCGATCGCATAGTCGGTTGGAAATGCGTGACAGACCGGATACCTTGCGCTCAGCGTTTGTCTGGTCAAGTGTTGCAACCCCTGGCGATTACACCGTGCCGCTTCGCGATGCCAATGGCAATCTGCGCACGGGTCCGGGCTCTACTGTTCGCAGAGCGGATCCCGGATGTGGCACCGCGCCCGGCGATCCCACTGAGATTGGGAACGGTAAATTTGGTTGGCTGCGCACCCCTACTAACTGCGCTTATGACTACGGTGAATACTGGGATTATCGCTATCCAACCGACCAGGCAACTGCGTTTGCCAGCGCGTCTTACGACGTTAGCGATAATTTCTCAGTCAATGCGCAATACAGTTACTGGAATGTTCGCCATGGAGCCCGTGGCTCTCCCATCAACCCCGGTGGCCGCGTTGGTGAACTTCCAATAGTTCGCGGCGAAATACCCGGTAACCCGTTCAGGGCTGTCGATGCGAATGGCAATCCACTGTTTGCCCGGGATGCCAATGGCGATGGCGTGCCGGATCGGGTAGGCGACATGTTTAGCCCCGTTATCCTGGATCCCAACGGTATTCCATTTAACGAGGATGTCAGATTCCTTGAATGGCGCCCCTGGGCGAAACATGGCACGTTGCCAGCCATCTTCAACAGGGATGGTTCATCACCCAGAAGAGGGTTGAGTTTCGGACATCGTTTCGTGTTGCAGACAGATTTTGAAGTGCCATTTCTCGAAGGCTGGGAAGGCCATGCAGCCTATATGTGGGCTAACAGCGTAAAAAATGACAAAGACTACGAAGGAAGTTTCAGTGGGCTTGATCAGGGTCTAAGATGCGATGTTGCTACAGACCGGGATGCCTGTTTCTCACCATTTGTTGCTACAAATCCAGCGGATCTGAACACGCAGGCTGTGGCTGACTCCACAGTCAACTACGCCAGAGGGCGCGATGAAGATACCCTGCAGACTTTCGATCTGGTATTCAATGGCACTATCCCTTTGGGCGGTTTTGAACTGCCAGGCGGAGCAGTAGGAGCAGCAGTAGGCTACCAGCGCCGTGATAGCCAGTTCGACGACATGCCTGCGGCATTCAGGGTTCAGAACGATCAGTGGATTGGCGCGCGGTCTTTGCCACGCCACGGCGGTCGACAGGTGGACTCCTATTTCGCGGAGCTCGCCTTACCATTGCTGACTAATCTGGACATCCAGTTGGCTGTACGCAATGAGGACTACAGCACGGGTCAGAGTTCTACGGACCCCAAGTACGGCATCACTTACAGGCCATTCAACAATTTGACTCTGCGAGCCACTATGGGTACTTCATTCATAGCGCCGAGCCTTAATCAGCTGACTGCGCCCCAGTCTTGTGGCCTGAATAACGTTGCGGATCGGTTCACAGCCTACGCAGCGTTCACATCAGCCTGTTCGCAGGGCAACCCAAATCTGGTGCCGGAATCAGCGGATACCATCAGTGCCGGGTTTGACTGGGATATTCTGGACGGCATGCGATTATCACTGACATACAGCGAAACTGATTTCGTAGATCGCATAGTGTCGACTAACGCTCAGGATACCGTTGACCTGGATTTTTTCAACTTCAAACAGGCCACCGGCTTTGCGGGTTCAGGAATTGGCGCAGCGAACCAGCCTACAGCGGCTCAAGTTGCTGCCTGGTATGCCGATCCGCGCTCTGATAAACGTATTGTGCGTGACCCCACAGGCCAAGCTGTGATCAACCGCGTTTTCAACGGTAGCTCTAATGCGTCCAAAATGCTGGTCAAGGCATGGGATGTCAATTACGACTACCGCTTCGAGTTGCCAAGTATGTTAGGTTTGAACGAACTGGGCTCATTCAGCTTGAGTCTGACGGCAACCTATCTGCAAGACTATATCTACCAGTTGCGACCCGACCGTCCTGAAGTGCAGGCGGTAGGTAAGCGCAATAATTCCACTGGCGCAGTTCCTCCGATGCCACGCATCAAAGGCGATCTGCGGATTGGTTGGGCAAGAGGTAATCATAGCGCCACGTTGACCTCCCATTATCTGCACCATGTGGACTACGATGGCTTCCAGGGCAATTTCCTTGCCGGATTGCATCCCAGCGTGGTGCCCCGTTTTGTCACAGAACTACGCGCATCACATGTGGAAGACTTTGCTTACAACTACAGAGGCTTTGAAGCTCTGAACGGTGAGTTTAACTTCACGGTAGGTGCTCGCAATGCGTTCGACAGAAGGCCTCAACGCATGGCAGAACTAGGTGGTACAGAAGAGCGTTTGTACGACGCAATGGGTCGCGTGTTCTACGCTCGCCTGACCTACGAAATGTAACCCTCAATCAGCAGTATGAGCATAAAAAGGCCACCCCAAAAAGGTGGCCTTTTTATTTCCTCCGGCTTTTCCGCGGCCAAAAAAAATCCCCATACTCACCGAGCATGGGGATTTTCCTTATTTAAATGCCTGACAATGACCTACTCTCACATGGGGAGACCCCACACTACCATCGGCGCTGAGCACTTTCACTTCTGAGTTCGAGATGGGATCAGGTGGTTCACACTCGCTATGGTCGTCAGGCAATTCTTTTCCGACTTCGTTGCGCTTTGCGCAACTTCGACGTGATTCTGCTGTTTTATATACAAACTTACATGCACTTACAAACTGTAGTTATTCTCATTAATCATTGGATATGAAAATCTGTGATTATATGGTCAAGCCTCACGAGCAATTAGTACTGGTTAGCTCAATGCATCGCTGCACTTACACACCCAGCCTATCAACGTCGTAGTCTTCAACGGCTCTTTAGGGGGATTAAATCCCCAGGGAGATCTCGTC
>JBGSXL010000006.1:0-68607 GCA_041751425.1 Pseudohongiellaceae bacterium
TCCTTTGCTCCGCGCTTGGTTACGCAGGTTGCAGGAAGCCGGTGTAAAACTGCACACCCGACATCGCTGGCTGGGGTGGGAGGTTGGGAATGCCCAAGCCGGTGAGCACGCCAAGAGCATCCAGACTAAAACGGTGGGTCAACCGCAGCAGGCGCCGCTTGTACATAAATTCGAAACCCCTGGGGGCGCAATTCAGGTGCAGGCTCAGGTCACCATACTGGCCATGGGGGGCAGCAGTTGGACCAGGCTGGGAACCAATGGCCGCTGGGCAGAGCAACTTATCAGCAAAGGTCTGGAGTGCGCGGCATTCAGGCCCGCTAACTGCGGGTTCAATTATGCCTGGAGTGCGCATATGCGGGAGCGTTTCGCAGGAGCACCGTTGAAGGACGTCCGTCTGAAGCTGCAAACTACAAACAAGGAATTTGACCAGAAGGGAGAGGCCTTGATAAGCATCCATGGCATTCAGGGTGGTTTGGTTTATCTCGCTTCACGGTGGATTCGTGAGCAAGTTGAAAACGCAGGAGAGGCGACAATTCATTGGGATCTGGTTCCCGGTAAAACCAACGAGTTTGTACTCGATGCGTTGAATCTGCGTCGCAGGAAAGAGACCCTGAGCAATGTCTTACGCAAGCGCCTGGGCATTTCTGGTGTGAAGATAGCGCTGCTGCATGAGCTGGCGAAGGATAAGATCAGCAATAACGAAACCCTGGCACTTGCGCTGAAGAGCCTGCCACAGCGATTACTCACTGCACGTCCTTTGGATGAAGCAATCAGCACCGCCGGTGGATTGAAGTTTTCTGAGTTAACCGAAGGGCTGATGCTGAAGCAATATCCTGGAATTTTTTGTGCGGGAGAAATGCTGGATTGGGAAGCTCCCACTGGCGGTTATTTATTGCATGCGAGTATTGCCAGTGGTTTGGTGGCCGGAAAAAATGCGGTGCGATTTATTCACGCACATGGAAATAAACAAAGTGCGCATCGATATCCTGACGAATCTGAAAGTTGTATTCACGCAAATCCAGGCGGTCAAACAACTCCTGATAATGCGGGCTGAGTGAGTTGTAGATTACTTCCTGTACGATCAAAATATTGTAGTCGATGAGCCCCAGTGAATTGGCTCTTGCGCGTATGACTTCCTCGATGACAGAGTGTTTACGAATTTCCTCATAACGATACGCCTGTACCAACGCCTCGCCGTAGAGGTCGTAGGATTTGATGCCGCTGCTCTGGAATGTTCCCTGCACTGAGTTGAAAGCCATGCCCATGGCAGCCTTGATTGGTCTGGCATAGTTGAACTTCTTCACTTCCGCGTTGAAAGCACGAATCATTATCAGTGCCGTTTCCAGGGCGTGATCTGCCAATGAATCAGTTTTGTCAGTTAAAAAAGGATAACCGATAGAGCTGATGAAACCGTCACCAGTCTCTTTCAATCTGAACGCTCTGGATTTCAGCGGATTATGCTGGTATCCCATCATGCAAATCTGTGAAAACGCACGAAACACATCCAACAGAAACAGCTTCGTTTTCTCATGCTTGATTTCGCTGGAGCGCTGTATATCGAATACATTGATAATTGCCCGGCCTTTTTCGACGGGCATGGTGTCTTCCAACTGGTCGCCTGCCTTGATCATGGCCAGTTGGTGCGGGTATACCAGTTTGGACAGCTGCTTATACAGGTGCTGGCGAGTGTCCGCGTCGATGGATTTATAGTAGAAACGCATCTGAATGCGCATGAAGAATATCCAGCTGAATATAGTGCCAGCCATGTAACCTTCGACTACCTGAACGGGGTTCAACAACAGATATTCGGGGTTAATCATGAAAATCAGGGCAGCACATGTGAGTGTAAAGATTGTGTTTCTGATAAGGGTTATTCTAAAAGAGGTATGGTACGAGAAGGCGGTAGTCATCAATATCACGAAATTGATCTGTCCGGACAATTCCAGATATACCGACGATTGCTCCAGCAGACTGAGTTCCTCATTGAACACATACTTGAGCGCCAGGCAGAAGCCCAGAATAATGCTCAGGCAGATTACATCGAGCACCACTCTCGAGTACTTTTCAAACTTCGCATAAATTAACGTGATGAATGGAAAGAGCAGGAACAAAAGGATAGGGACGGTGTAGGTGAACAGAGTATAGATGGCATCCGGATTACTTACGGCTTGCTGCCGCTGGTAAGTCATCACAGAAACTACAATAAGCAGTAAAGCAGCGGATTTGCCAGACCATCCGGAAATCGCTAATGAGGCTTCGTCCCTGAGTTCATCCCGAAACTCTTTAATATGCTCCTTGCTGTAGTCAGAGTATCTATCTGAGCTCATTGTTGTTCTATATTCATTGATATGGCTCTTGGCGTTTTTCGCTCTTTTGCTGGTGCTGGTTCAGATTTCCGGGCTGATTATACAGCAAAGCAGCATATGATCAATTATCTTATATTTCAGTATGTTAAACCTTGCTGGCTGTTTCGGCAGTAAGCAGCAATGGATTTTGAGAAGTAGTTCAATTATGTTGTCGCTGGGTGGTGTGATGATGCGCTTGAATCAAGGACAAGTTTTGTTTAAATAGGATGCTTTTGCTTATGTGGATCCATTTGATTTTGTACGGCCTGATAGTTGCGAGTCTGATCTGGGGAAGATTCCGGTTTTTTAAAGTAAGTGGCGGAACCCCAAGAGTCAGCGTAGTTCTTTACGATTTTGCAGTTGCTATCCAGATACTGGTTACCTTCTACTATATGATCAGCACTGCTTATGTACCCCCGCTTTTGGTTTATTTTTGCTCCGCGCTCTACCTGCTTGGGCTCTTGCTGTTCTGGTGGGCGATTGTGACAGCAAAGAGTCTGGATTTCGCTTTCAGCGATAAAGTAGGTAGCATTATTACAACGGGGCCGTTCAAAATTGTCCGACATCCCTTCTACGTATCCTATATTTTGGTCTGGTTCAGCAGCAGTTTGTTGTTTAACTTGGCAATTTTGTGGATTACACTGTTTTACCTGATAGTTTTCTACTTCCTTTCCGCAAGCAAGGAAGAGAAGGTTATCTTGAAAAGCGTGTACTCCACAGAGTATGAAAAATATATAAAAAATGTAGGAATGTTCCTACCAAGGATAAGTAAATGGATGCCATCCAGTTCAGAACCCTGACCAATGAAGTAGATATTGAAAAGTTCCTGTGCAAGTTCGAAAGTTATGTAAGAGTGAAACTCCCTTACGACTACACTTCCAGAAGTCGAGTAGTGGCTGGTTTTAAGGGCGAGGAAATGGTTGCCGGTTATATGCTGGTAACGAAACCTGATTTCAGAAGTTTGATGTTTCTTCCTGATGAAGTAAAACAGAATCACGAATTCTTCAAGAACGATCAATATGAAATGATGGAAGTGAATGGATTCTGGATTGGAGCCAGTGTCAAGACGGCTGCAGATCGCTTTCAGGTGTGGATGAATTTGTTCTGGGATACTTTTAAATCCAAGAAAGAATATATTCTCATGATGACAGACTTGCGAAATGAGAATACCAAACACCTGTATAGTCTGACGGGCGACACAGTACTTTACGAAGGTCCAACCATGGTTATGGCCGGTGCAAAAACTCACGCAGGTATTCGTTTGAGTTATACAAAGCGTTGGCAGTTGCTGTTGAATATTCCCAAGTACTATATGGAATACAAGAGCAGAGAAAAACGCTTCAACAAGCGTATCAAAGAACGCGAGTTCGCTAGAATGGCAAAAGCAAGTTAGGAAGGAATTTTTCCTGCTCCTGCACCGGAATACACGCCGGCAGGGTGTTAATGACACCCTGCCACCGGGCTTTTACCAGAAACGCATCAATTTGTTTAAGAAGTCGGAGAGTAACCGTGGCGCAAGATAAAATTAAACTTCTTTTAAGTCAGCTGCAGGAAGAGTTGAGCAAAACAGAAGAAGTAGATGAAGAAACGTTTGCGTTGGTCAAGCGACTGGATCAGAACATCGACGAGTTGATTGAGTCAACAGAGCAGCAAAACAGTCCGCTTCTGGATGACGCTATTGCGCTGGAGGCGCGGTTCGCCGCGAATCATCCGGTGGCTGAGAAACTATTACGGGAATTGATTGATAGCCTTAGTCGAATAGGCATTTAACTTTGCAGAACCGGGAATAACAGACAGGGGTCACGAAGCTCGATGCGTAATAGCGGTTTGTGTACCTGACATTAGCAGCACAAGGTTGGATAACTCTCGCCAAGGATCGGTTTGCAATAATCCCTTTACTGCATGATCTACGCGCATGGCCTGCTGCAAAAGCCGATGCAAAGTCGCGGCGTTAAGTCGTTCCAGCGCTGCCTTAACTACAGCCTTGCGATTACTCCATACACGTTCACTCTCCATAACAGCAGTAATACTCTGTCCTTTTTCCACTCTGACAGCCATTTGTGTAAGGTTGCGTATTTCCTTGCTGATCATGGCGAGAATCATCAGCGGTTCGCTGCCATCGGCGGCAAGTCCCTGCATGACTTTTATCGCCCGTGCGCTATCTCCGGCCAGCGTTGCATCTACCAGCGTAAAAACATTATAGCGAGAGCTATTGGCAACCATTTGCGCCACTGCTCTGCTATCGAGTGTGATAGATGTGCCCTCTACGAATCCGGGTCCTTTTAAGAGTAACGCCAGCTTTTCAATCTCCTGGTCAGCCGCAAGCAGGTTACCTTCTACACGGTCAGCGAGCAGAGATACCGCCTCGCGGTCAGCTTCGATGCCGTGTTGCAGCAGTCGATCGCCAATCCAGTGAGGAAGGCTTTTAGTATCAACCGGCCAAATCTGGATATGGGCTCCTTGCTTTTCCAGAGCCTGAAACCACTTGGTTGCGGTGGTGGCCTTTTCAATTTTGGGACTTACGATCAACAGCACATTATCAGGATTCGGGGAGGTCAGATAATTCTTCAACGCGCTCTTGGCATTTTCATCAAGTTTGGCTGAGCGAAGGCGCAACTCAATAATCTTCTTTGCGGCAAAAAGTGATAGGTTGCTGTCGGATTGCTGCAGGTTATGCCAATCGAAATTGCTCTCTACGAAAAACTGCTCCCGTTCGGTAAAATCTAGCTTGCGGCAGTGGGTTCGGATCAGATCAGTGCTTTCCTGAACTAGTAATGGTTCATCGCCGGAAACCCAGTACATTGGCAGCAAAGATTTCTGCAAATGGGTGGCGAGCTGTTCGGCACGTAGTTGCATGATTTTTCAACCGTCGTTGGCAACGGATTGCAGGCGTCTGATCAGTTGGTCAACAAGCTCCTGGCGCATCTCTGCGCGCAGCAGTTCCATCTCGCTGCTACTACCCGCAATATTGGCAATATCTTCAAAATAGGTTTTCTGCACGTTGATGATTTCCGGCCCCAGCAACAATTCGCCTGCACGATTGTGCAGCTCGACGTTCACGGCTGAGCTCAATTCGTACTGTGCGGCGCTGGCTCGGCCGGTAACTGAAATCTGCCGGACGCTGTGTTCTTCCTGTCCTACCGTCAATGTGTAATCAGCATCGTTGTCGCCAATATCCACATCAATACTGTTGAGAGTGCTTCTTAGTGCGCGTGCGAACGGGGAATTTTCCTGCTGCAGGTTCAAGGCAAGCTGGGTGACTGATAATTGTGATGTCTGACTGCCGCGCAACGTAAATCCGCAACCACTGAGCAGGATGATCAGACAGGCGATCACTAACAACCGAACAGACGTCATCAAACGCATATTTTTCTCAGCTTCTTAGGTCGATTCAATCCGCAACAACGATATTTACCAGTTTGCCTGGAACAACAATGATCTTACGAATGTTTGCGCCATCAGTGTATTTCCGCACGTGCTCGTGGTCGAGCGCCAATTTCTCCAACGCGGATTTTTCGATGTTCTTCTCTACTTCAAAACGGGCTCTCAGCTTGCCGTTAACCTGCACAACTATTTGTACGGAATCCTGTTGCAACGCGCTGCGGTCTACACTCGGCCATGCGCTGTCAATGACGGCTTCTGTGTGTCCCATCTGCAACCACAGTACATGACTGAAGTGAGGAACGATAGGCGCCAGAACTTGCACAATAATGCTTAGCGCTTCATTGACAACGCTGTTGTCCAATATTCGAGTTTCGACATCGTTGCAATCCGCGCTTTGCTCAAGGAATTTGTGCAAAGTATTGACCAGTTCCATCACGGCAGCAATTGCTGTATTGAAAGTCTGTCGTCTCGCGCAATCATCCGTGACTTTCTCCAATGTACTGTGAGTTTTATAGCGCAACTGCTTTTGTTCTGCGTTCAGTTTATCAGCCTGCAAAGCAGTGGTATTGGTATGGTCATGGCTGGCAATGGTGCGCCACAGTTTGCGCAGAAAACGGTACCCACCTTCCACACCGCTGTCCGACCATTCCAGGGTCTGGTCCGGAGGCGATGCAAACATCATAAAAAGTCGCACGGTGTCGGCGCCATATTTCTCGATCAGTGGTAATGGATCGACCGTATTACCTTTAGATTTTGACATTTTGCTGCCGTCTTTCAATACCATGCCCTGCGTGAGCAAGCGGGCAAACGGCTCATCACTGTTCAGTAATCCTTCATCGCGCAGCAATTTGTGGAAAAAGCGGGCATACAATAAGTGCAGAATGGCATGCTCAACTCCGCCAACATATTGATCCACAGGCAACCAATAATCAGCGCGCTTGTCCAGCATACCATCGCTTAAATCGCGACAGGCAAAACGCGCATAGTACCAGGACGACTCCATAAAGGTGTCAAAGGTATCTGTTTCACGTTGTGCATCGCCGCCGCAGGCCGGACACTTCGCTTCGTAGAACGAAGGCATTTTTTTCAATGGTGAACCGGACTCATCAAACTCGACATCTTCAGGCAATAACACGGGCAGATCTTTTTCCGGCACAGCGACCGGACCACAATCCGGGCAATTGATGATGGGGATTGGTGCGCCCCAATAGCGTTGCCTGGAGACGCCCCAATCACGCAAGCGGAAGTTGACGACTTTCTCGCCTTTGTTGCGTTGCTTCAGCCAGGCTTCGATTCGATCAAACGCATCCTGAAAATGCAGACCATCAAATTCGCTGGAGTTGATCAAGATACCTTTGTCGGTGAAAGCCGCTGACTCAAGATCACACGCTGCAGTTGCAGCATCGGCAGGGCGAATCACTTGTTTGATGGGCAGGCCATATTTACGGGCGAACTCGTAGTCGCGTTGATCGTGTGCGGGTACTGCCATCACCGCGCCGGATCCGTAGCTCATCAGCACGAAATTTGCGATGTAGATAGGTAAAAGTTCGCCAGTGACAGGATGGATTGCCTGCAAACCGGTTGGCTTGCCCAGCTTCTCCATTGTGGCCATTTCAGCTTCTGCCATTTTGATATTGGTTTGCTGACGAACGAATTCCGCGAGTTCGGGATTGTTCTCAGCGGCCAGTAAAGCCAATGGATGCTGCGGTGCTACAGCGACATAGGTGACTCCCATCAGGGTATCCGGGCGCGTTGTATAAACAGACATACTGCGATATTGCTCGGCTGTCTGCGCGGCTACGTCAAAGCTCAGCTCAATACCTTCTGAACGGCCAATCCAATTGGATTGCATCACACGTACTTTCTCCGGCCACTCATCCAGCTTGCTTAAATCGTCCAGCAATTCCTGAGCGTAGTCGGTAATTTTGATAAACCACTGTGGAATCTTGCGGCGCTCGACCAGTGCCCCTGAGCGCCAACCCCGGCCATCAACCACCTGCTCATTAGCCAGCACTGTCTGATCCACCGGGTCCCAATTCACTTCCGCTTCTTTTTTGTATACCAGGCCTTTGGCAAACAGGCGTGTGAAAAACCACTGCTCCCAGCGGTAATAGTCCGGGTGGCAGGTGGCGATCTCGCGATCCCAGTCATAGGCATAGCCAAGTTGCTGCAATTGCTTGCGCATATAATCGATATTGCTGTAAGTCCACTTCGCTGGTGCTACCTTGCGTTGCATTGCGGCATTTTCCGCGGGTAGCCCGAATGCATCCCACCCCATGGGTTGCAGGACGTTCTTGCCCTGCATGCGCTGGAAACGGCTGATAACATCGCCGATAGCGTAATTGCGCACATGTCCCATATGCAGGTGACCACTGGGATAAGGGAACATGGACAGGCAGTAGAATTTTTCCTTGCTGCTGTCTTCAACCACCTTGAAACTTTTGTGGGTCTGCCAATACTGTTGGGCGGCAGCTTCCACTGCCTGTGGTGAATATTGATCGTCGTTTATTGTGTCCATTACATTTATTATCTTTTAGTAGTGTTCGTTCAGCTCTATTTGTTCAGTTCAACTTATTCAATTCGTGCGGGGAAATGGCAAAGCGCTAAAGCATACCGCAGTGACTGCCCGACATACAGTGGGCAGTTCACTTTTTTGCGGGCTTAATCCTGCTCGTCAGGCCTGAAATCAGAAGCAGTCGCAGGGGTTAGCATCTGAACTTTAAGCAGACGAATCTGGCGACTGTCAGCATTCAGAATAGTGAACAGGAACGCCCCGATGGTCAGTGATTCGTCGCGCTCCGGAATATGGCGAAGGTGCTGCAGGACGAGACCACCCATTGTGTCCGCATCCTGATCACTGAATTCGCTGCCAAAGTACTCATTAAACTCTTCCACAGGCGTGAGCGCTTTGACGATAAAATTACTGTCATCAAACTTTTTGATGTAACTGTCGTCATCCACATCGTATTCGTCTTCAATTTCACCAACTATCTGTTCCAACACGTCTTCAATGGTGACTACGCCACAGGCGCTACCGTATTCGTCGATAACAATCGCCATGTGATGACGGGTCTCACGAAATTCTTTAAGCAGTACGTTAAGGCGTTTGCTCTCTGGAACAAAAGTCGCCGGCCGCACGATATCTTTGAACTTGAATTTTTCTGCGCTGCCATTCAGCGCCAAAGGCAGAAGATCCTTTGCCAGTAAAATACCGATAACCGTATCCGGGTTATCGCCAACAACCGGAAAGCGTGAATGTGAAGCTTCCACGACAATCTCCAGAATCTCTTCAAGCGAATGTTTAGCTGAAACTGTGACAACCTGTGAGCGTGGAATCATGATGTCGCGCACCTGCATGCTGGAAACCTGCAGCGCTCCCTCTATGATGCTTAGTGCATCAGCATCCAGCACTTGATCCTGTTCCGCGTTGCGCAGTAACTCCAACAGGCTTTTGGTATCTGTGGGTTCATCGGAAAAGACTTGCGCTAATTTATCGATCCAGGACCTGGGTCTAGGATCGATACTCGTTGGCTCGTCGGTCATTGCGGGAATTCTCTCTCTGTTAAGCTGATGCTGATTTTAAGTAGGGGTCTGCGAAGCCTAACGACTCCATGATTTGTATTTCCAATGTTTCCATGACGTTGGCATCCGTATCATCGGCATGGTCAAAGCCCTGCAAATGCAGGAACCCATGAATAACCATGTGTGCCCAATGTGATTGTTCGCTTTTGTTTTGTTCACCTGCTTCGCGAATGACAACGGGCGCGCAGATGACTAAATCTCCAAGTGGTTTTTCGTCCATTTCCGCCAATGCGAAAGCAGGCAGTTCGCTGCTGAAAGACAATACATTGGAGGCGTAGTTTTTGTTGCGATAGGTGCTGTTCAAACTGGCAGACTCGAGTTCGTCAACGAAACGAATACCCAGGCTAAGTGGTTTAGCGTCTGCTGCTGGTACCGAATTTTCAGCGATGGCTGCTTGCGCAGCATTCACCCAACTTGCACAGGATTTTTCATCAGGAATAGCGGCGGTGTTGCTGGCATTTTCCCAATCAATTGTCACGTTCATACAGCTGACTGCCGTCCTGAGAATTGAGTGTCTTGATGTTTTTCTGATCGTAAAGGTCGTAGGCTTCCACAATGCGTTGTACCAATGAATGGCGCACAACATCTTTCGATTCAAACCAGGTGAAGCCAATGCCTTCTACATTTTCAAGCACCTTGATGACATGCACCAGACCCGAGCGGGTGCCCTTGGGCAGGTCTATCTGGGTTACGTCACCGGTTATGACTGCAGTGGAGCCAAAACCGATACGGGTCAGGAACATTTTCATTTGCGAAGTAGTGGTGTTCTGACTTTCGTCCAGGATGATAAAAGAACCATTCAAAGTACGGCCTCGCATGTAAGCGAGAGGGGCCACTTCGATAACATTTTTCTCGATAAGGCGGGCGACTTTTTCGAAGCCCAGCATTTCGTACAACGCGTCATACAATGGGCGCAAGTACGGATCAATTTTTTGTGCCAGGTCACCAGGCAAAAACCCGAGCTTCTCGCCAGCTTCCACAGCCGGGCGCACCAGTAAAACGCGTTTCACCTTGTCCTGCAGCAGCGCTTCCACGGCGCACGCGACCGCCAGATAAGTTTTACCGGTGCCGGCTGGACCTATGCCGAAATTGATATCGTGGCGGCGAATAGATTCTACGTACTGCAACTGATTGCTGCCCCGGGGTTTGATGGAGCTGTAAGGCGTTTTAATCAATAGCGATCTGAATTCCGGTTCATTGGGGTCGTCCAGATTCGCAGAGGTTTGATTCGTGCCGTCTTCCTTGAGCGTCAGATGCACAATTGCCGGGCTCAAAGTATTACCATCAGCTGTCGACTGATAAAGCGAATTGAGGACTTCACAGCCTTGATTAACGTTAGCTGGTTCGCCAGTCAATTTGAATACATTGCCGCGTTGCTGAATTTTGAGTGCCAGCGATTTCTCAATCTGGTGGATGTGTTCGTTGAGATGACCGCACAAATTGGCGAGTCGGTGGGCATTTTCCGGCTCCAGAACGAGCCGTTGGGTGTGATTCTCAGTAGCCATGCAGCTAGCTTGTAAACCTCGCGGTGGTTGGTTTGGCAATTGGTTTTGTCGCAACGGGGGTTGCCGCAAATGGTGTTGCCGCAAATGGTGTCGCCGATAGTATAGCAATGTATTTGCGCTTGTAAGCAGAAATTATCTGGTGCTTATAAGCGTTTGAAATCAAAGCGTTCCTGCTAAAGAATTCGGGTAAGCTTCCAAAATTTTCACATCGACAAACTGCCCGATGAGCCGTTCATCGTCACACGCGAAATTGACTACGCGATTATTCTCCGTGCGGCCTTGCAGGTCGCCCCTACCACGCCGTGAGTGGTCGGTAACCAGAATGCGTTGCGTGCTGCCCACCATCTTCTCGCTGATAGCGGCGGCCTGTTGAATGATCTGCGCCTGCAGGATTGTCAGCCTGTGCTTCTTTTCCTGCTCACTGGTATTGTCTGGCAGCTCAGCGGCAGGGGTGCCGGGGCGAGCGCTGTATATGAAACTAAACGAGGTGTCGAAGCCGATTTCAATAATCAGTTTCATGGTGTCTTCAAAGTCTTTCTGTGTCTCACCCGGGAAACCAACGATAAAATCCGAAGACAGACTGATATTGGGGCGAATCGCTCGTAGCTTGCGGATGATTGATTTGTACTCCAACGCGGTATGACCACGTTTCATGGCAGCCAGAATCCGATCCGAGCCGCTTTGCACAGGCAGATGCAAATGGTCCACCAGCTCCGGTACATGGTTGTAAACATCAATCAGACTGCGAGAAAACTCCATCGGGTGTGAAGTCGTGAAGCGGATGCGGTCGATGCCATCGATGACTGCGATGTAATTGATCAGCGTGGCCAGATCCACCAACTCTCCTGTGTGGCTGGTGCCACGATAGGCATTGACGTTTTGACCAAGCAGATTGATCTCGCGCACGCCCTTAGCTGCCAGATGCACGGCTTCAGCCAGTACGTCATCCAGTGGCCGGCTCACTTCTTCGCCACGGGTATAAGGAACTACACAGAATGAGCAGTACTTGCTGCACCCTTCCATGATGGTAAGAAACGCCTGACAGCCCGAAACGCTGGGTTCAGGCAAACGGTCAAACTTCTCGATTTCTGGAAAGCTTATGTCCACCACCGGGCTTCTGCTACCCACAGCACTGCTGGCGGTATTCAGCATTTCCGGCAATTTGTGCAGAGTCTGCGGACCGAAAACAACATCGACATAAGGAGCTCGCTTACCAATGGCAGCGCCTTCCTGACTGGCAACACAACCGCCAACAGCAATCTGTACGGCAGGGTTGACCACTTTCAAAGCGCGCCAGCGACCAAGTTGATGAAACACCTTCTCCTGTGCTTTTTCGCGGATGGAGCAGGTGTTGAGCAATAGAAGATCAGCCTCCTCAGGCGTGTCCACGAGTACGGCGCCATGCGACTCATGCAGCATGTCCAGCATGCGTGATGAGTCGTATTCGTTCATCTGACAGCCATGTGTCTTGATGAATACTTTGCGGCCAATGGGGGCAGATTCCCTTGCGGATGTCGGCTCAGATGGGCTGATTGGGGCGATGATATTGTCAGTCGTGTTCATAGGCTGTCGGGCACTGATTTTGGCTACTGGCTGCGAAAAGGTTGGCGATTATAACAGAATAATTTCGGGTAATCGCCTTTGGTTTACGATAGAATGGCCGCCTCGCCGCATACAATAGTTCCTTAGAATTTAGCTCTCCAGCCTTGAAATGCTGTTATTCAGCCTGATATAGCAAGAGCGTTTACTCCGAAGAGATCCAAGCAATGGCAATGCCCGCTGAAATTTACCGCATTACTTTCCTGAACAAAGGCAAGGTATACGAGGTGTATGCCAAGCAGGTGTACCAAAGCGAACTCTACGGTTTCATAGAAGTCGAAGATTATATCTTCGATGAGCGCAGTCAGGTTGTGGTTGATCCCAGTGAAGAAAAGCTCAAAGCTGAATTCAGCGGTGTTAAACGCAGCTTTATCCCCATCCAGGCCATCATTCGTATCGATGAAGTGGAGAAGGGCGGGGTAAGCAAAATCTCCAGTGGCGACAACATCACACCATTCCCGATATCGTTGATTGGTGGTCGCACAATTGAGCCTCAGCAGGCAGAGTAATTGAATCTCAGTTGCCGAGTGTTCGTTCTGTAAAAAAATTTCACTTTTCCTTCCGTTATGGCATAGACTCCGCTCGTGGTGTTGGCAGTTGGTAGGCCAACTCATTTTTTCGGGCGATAGGGAGAGTTGCCAAAATAGCTCCGCACCGCCCGATAGACCAATCGCAAATGCCGTTCAAATACTAATGCACGATGCTGTCAAGTATTTGATTTTGCAGTTGAAAAAACTTAATAAAAACAACTAAAGTTGTTCAAGTGATTGGAGAGAACCTATGCATCATCTAACCCGGCGCGGGAAGTTGCGCTATCTGATCCATTCTTGTATTTGTACCTCCCTTGCTCTTCCCCTGGTCTCAACAGCCCAGGAAGCAGCAGACGAAATTGAAGAAGTGGTAGTCACTGGCTCCTATATCCGGAACAGTGCATTTTCTCAAAGTTCACCGGTAGATACTGTTAGCCAGGAAGATTTGTTCGAATCTGGCTCGCCGAGTATTTCCAATTATATTCGCGATATGACCTATACGCAGAATACCAATGTCGTAGCCAACGTCCTGTCCTCACAAAATGGCGCTCAGAATGCTGTAGGCGCGAGTTTCAATTTGCGTGGTTTGGGCGAAAATTCCACACTGACGCTGGTTGATGGCACGCGCACGATTACACCAGCCTTGTCTTCACTGCTGCCGGAAATAGCGATAAACCGCCTTGAGTTGGTGCTTGATGGTGGATCCGCACTTTATGGTTCCGATGCGGTTGCTGGTGTGGTGAATATTATCCCCATGAAGGATTTTGAGGGGATAAGGGCACGTACCTATTACCAACAAACCGAAGAACGCGGAATGGAGGAAATGACCGGCTCGCTGCTTTGGGGTAAATCGTTCGATAGCGGTATCAGTTACGTGGGCGCCTTCGAAACCAAGAAGAAAACTCCATTGATGCAATACGAGCGACCGCGCGAATGGGAGAAAGATAATGGTTCCTCTTCATCAGGTAATCCGGGAGCATTCCGCCGTATTAACAATGCTAATCCGGCCCTGTATACCAAACATGGCGGCACTCCGTCTGGTCCTCTACTGATTGACCCATCCTGCGGTACGTTCAATGACGGTGCCAATGGCCAGGGCGAGGGCAAATACAGTATTCCGTCCGGGATACCGCAGGTTAATGCCGCTGGTAATCGGACAGGTACTTGTATATTCGAGTACACCAAGCAATTTGCTTATTCGACGGAAGAGAAGAACTATAACCTTTACAACTCGATCAATTGGGAGGCCACCGATTGGTTGCGGTTCAATGTGACCATGAACAATGGTTACCGCATCACTATGGGCCGCACCACCTCCACCACAGCGGTAAGCGGCAATAATCGCGAAGTATTGTTTGTTCCTGCTGATCATCCGGCCAACCCTTATGGCTTTGCTGTGGTGCCATGGAACTGGCGTCTATTCACTGAAGCCTACACACATCGTCCAAGCTATATCGAAGATTCGGGCGGTTCGCGCGCCTTCGAAGGGCACTATCAAGTGAATCGCGTCAAATTCAACGCAGAATATGATATCCGTGGTACTTCCTGGACAGGATATACCTACTATTCGGCTCAAGAAGACAAGGCCATGAATGATTCATATTCCATTCATCTGGGTCTTTTGCAGGAAGCGTTGCTGGGGCGTGGCGGACCGAATGGCAATGAATACTGGAACCCTTTCGGCTCTGCTGATCCGCGCTCACCCTTCTTTGTGCAGGGTGTCACAAGCAATTCCGTAGAGCTCACGGAGTCGTTGACCGACAAGGATAAAAATCGGGTGACATCACGTGACGAGTTGAGAATCTTCGAAACTATGTTGACCGGGGATTTGTTCGAGGTTCCTGCTGGAACCGTGAGAACGGCTTTCGGTTACCAGTGGCGTGATGTGGTAGAGAACGACTTTGCCAATCCATTTGATGCCGGTGGTTTCGACTATAACACGGTGGTAGGCGCACCCGTTCCGACGGATGACACATACAAGTCTGAAGTGCGGGCTGTGTTTTTAGAGTTCCAGGTACCTGTTCTGGAGACCGTTGATTTACAATTGGCTGTACGTCATGAAGAGTTCAAGGATTTCGGGCTCGATGCGACCACACCAAAAGTAGCAATTCGGTGGGAGGCACTGCCCAATCTGGCATTACGCGCGTCGTGGGGCGAAAGCTTCCTGGCACCGACGCCTACGCAGGCGAGACCGTTCATTCCGAATGAGAACTGCGGCGAGCTGTTCAGCGGTCGGGATGAGCTGACTAATACACTGTTGGTAGGTGCAACAGTATGTTCATCGGGAAATCCTGGCTTGGCACCAGAGACGTCGACTATCAGGAATGTCGGGTTGACCTGGGAGCCGGAAGGTGGCTTTTTGGATGGTTTGAATATTTCCCTGGATTATCAGGAAATCGAATACGTAGATCGTATTCGTACGCTGACAAGTCAAGATACGGTAGCGAATCAGTTTAACCAGTTCCTGGCATTCGCAGGAATTTCGGCAGCCAATTACAGTTCTACTCCTGGGTCGCCGACTCGTGCTGCCGCTGATGCCTACCTGGCCTCTATTCGGGGTGACTCCAGCAACCCAATTATTCGCTATGCGGATAACTCAGTGCGCACCGTTTACACGCAGGCTGCAAATATCAGTTCCGTGTGGATAGATCTGGTGGACCTCAAGGCGCAGTATCGGTTAGATACCAATAACCTTGGCAGTTTCACTACTACCTTGCAGACAACCTACTACACAACCTATGACTATCAGGATTTGTTCGGTGGGCGACGTGAGGCGTTAGGTTCGCAAAATGCAAATACCGGCATTGTGCCACCATTGCCCCAGTTCAAGACCAATCTGAGAATGAACTGGTTCCGTGATCGGCAAAGTGCTTCGGTGTCAGCAAACTACTGGCATTCAGTTGATTTCAATGACCAGATTGTGGATTGGTACCGGGAAGGTTGGGTAGCTCCACGAAAAATCCGTGGTGAAATGAGAGTAGATGCTCGTTATGCAATGATTATTGATCAGTACTTTGACAGCGAGTTTACTGTCAGTGCCGGTATCAATAATGTGTTCGACCAGCGACCGCAGCGCATGGGTATTTTGGGAGGTTTTGAGTCAAGACTTTCCACGCCATGGGGCAGACAGTTCTGGGTATCCCTGGAGTGGACACCTGGCGCCTGAGTTTAGCGCTGAATTAAAAGGCACCGGGCGGGTAAATTGTTTACCTGTCCGGTGTTTTTTTCCACTATTCCGGAATTCTGGTTGCTTGCCAGTTAACTACACGCCACTCGTTATTCCTATTAAGAAATGTGCCGCTGTTCAGGAAGTAGGCATATTCAGTTCCTGCATCCGTTTCTGTTGTGCCTGTCATTCGGAAAGCTACAACAGCCATATCGTTGTGAACCAGAATCTGAATTTCTTCGGCGATGTAAATAGTGGATGGCTGTGCCGGGGCAACGGCTTCTGCCATAGCATCCAGTGTCTCTGTATTGAAACCCGCCATGATTCGCGCTTTCCCGAAACGCTCTCCAGTAGAGCTGGTATAGATCAGGTCCTCAGCCCAGAACCGGTTGTGCATGGCTGGGTCATTACGGGACGCTCCTGCCATGAAGTCATGCAATAGCTGTGTCAACTCGCTTTCCACACTTGCGCTCTGAGCGTGCGTCACAGGTGAAACCAGCATCAGGAACATTAAAGCTGCAAAAATACGCATGGTGCACTCCTAGATAAATGAGGTCAGAATAAATGGGGTCAGAGTAAAAATACAGTACTGTATTTTTACTCTGACCCCATTTATTTATAAAAAATCAACGTTGAAACAGGTATGAGAATTTTACGAACACCTGGTCGCCATCGCGCTTCAAATCGTTGGTCAAGACCAGTTCGCGTTCACCTTCAAAATCGATGATATCGAAATTGCTGCTATTGGAATTGTACCCTAGATACAAAGCCGACCATGGGTTAAGAACATAGCGTAGTAGCAAATCGAAATTCATGTTCTTGCGATCTCGCAGTCGCGTTGCTGGCCCGGCATCCGTCTCTTCGTACTGAGCAATAAAGCGTAGTGACATGGCACGAGTAAACTGATAATTCCAGCTGCTGCGAATGATTTCGTTGGAGAAAACTTTCACGCCAGAATCAGTTTCCAATTCGGTAAACAAATAAGTATTGGAAACGCGCAATCTATCTATCGGGCGCCACACCATTTCAGCATCGATACGATTACTGTCGACCACAAAGGGTAGCGTGCCCGCAGGTGGCACCAGATTCAGGGCGGTTCCGGTTTGGAAACCTGCCTCAAAACTCAAAGAGTTCAACGCGGTATTCTCGTAGCTGATGTTCCAGTTATCGTAATCATAGACGCGCGCTGCAGGCATGCCCGGGAAATCCTGTGGACGCAATACTTCAGTAAAGTCACTATACCCAGCGCTGTACCTGCTGGTAGCAAAATCCAGATTTGCACTTGGGCTAACCTGACTGAAGATTTTAGTGCCAGAGGTATCTTCCAGATATACGGCGAAGAGAACAGCGCTCCAGCGGTCGATACTTGAGTTCTCAGGAAAGAAATTCAGCCCGACACGGTTGTGGATTCCCGAAGTATCGGCGCGGAAAAATCTGTTCTGGAAACCTAATTGTGTACGGAAATCTTTATTGGTTTCTATCCAGTGAGTATGCGAACTCACGGAGCGACTATTGTGGTCCACCAGAATATTCCGCTGCACACCAGTAATGGATTTGCCACCGCCGGCAGGTTCTGTTTCTGTGCCAACCAGTTGCAGTTGTGTCACCCAGTTACTGTTAAGACGGAAGCGGCCATCAAGGCTCGCCACTCGGTTATAGCCATCCGCGAGTTCGCGATTCGTCATCAACACACCAATACGAGATTGCTCGGATATGTCGCGGAAACCACGCAATATGGCTATGTTCGCTTTCTCGCCACGCAGTGGATCGCCTTCCGCGCGGTTCATACCTGGCGCGGCATCGTTGATCAGCATGCTGCCGAATCCCCATTGACCGGAACGACCTGTGAACCGCAAGCCACCCTCAGGGTCTACAATACGGCGTGTGAATACCAGCGTGGAATCGGTTGCAAAAAAATCGGCATTCTCCACAAAGAAGGGGCGTCGCTCCGGGTATTGCACTTCAAAGCGTTCATTGACTGTTACTTGTGGTTCATCTGACTCCACTTGGCTGAAATCTGGATTAATGGTCATATCCAATACGAAACTGTCGTTGAACACAAACTTGGCGTCCAGGCCTGCCTCAATCTCGTTTTCGTCGCTGAAACGTGGACCACCAGCAGCATTTCTGTCCAGCGAATCTATGCTGCGGGCGAAGACATAGGGAATAATCATGGAGTTATTCCCTGGGGAGACATCGCTGATGCCCCGCAGCATGGCGGTTTGGTTCAAGCGCCCATCTACAGCAATGGAGTAGGCTGGCCAGTAGCTCTCTTCATTCAAACGCGGTATCTGGCGAGCAAACTGCACGCGCCACATTTGTTCAGTATCTGCCGGGAAGCGCAAGCTCTTCAGGGGGATTGCCATTCTTGCGATGTAGCCTTGATCAGTCAGTTCGCCTTCGCTATCCCAGACGGCTTCCAGCGTGGTGTCAAAGCCAGCGCGATTGGAGGCTCCCTCTGTCCAGCGTGCATCCCATTGGATTCCCAAAGGCGTAGTTCGGAAAGAGTAAGCGGAGCGCTGGTCATTGAACGTATCCACAGTGATGCTGACATAGTCATCACCGGAAATGTTTTCGCGGGAAGATAAATTGGCGCGGATCAGCTGCGGTTGGGAGTCGAATGCCAGAAAAACGACAAACAACTGTTCAGAGTTGTACCCTATATAAACTTCCGTGCGCTGCGAGGCCGCGCTGCCATCGTTAGGCTGGCGCTGGATAAAGCTATCCACTTTTGTCATGGATCGCGCCAGTGCTGTTGAGGGACTCATGTTGGCGAAGTCCGCCAGGGATGGTTCAGAGCTTATACGCGGAATCGATAAGCCATTGGGCTCGGCTGCATGGGCGGGCAAAATTGCCAAAGCTGCCAGTAAGAGCAGTACTATCGATCGGATCCGCATGTTTTAGTTCTCTCCCTTGGTGTAACAAAAGGTGTAGCAAAAGGTGTAGCAAAAAATTTTGGGGATAGTACATGCAAACCACCTATGCGGAAAGGTGAACCAGCTCAGAAAAGTAATTAAGTGTGACAGAGTGAAGTCACTGGCATACTTCACTCCGCTGCTCGATATCTACCCTGGATTTGCATATTTTGCTTTACGGGTAATCAGGTACAGCAGTGGCCCAAATGACCCCAGTGTCAAAGTGATCAGAGTCCAGGGCCAGGGGTTGCGTCCGGTTGCCTTGGCATCGCGCCACATCCAGACCAGGAACAGCACCAGCGCTATCACCAGATCCACCAATACCTGAGTACCGGCAGATGTCTGTAGCGGCATTGTGAAAATTGCCACATAACCATACTGCCAGAGTGCTACCGCACTCAAAGCGCCAAAACCAATAAGTGTTAAACCAAGTATTAAACGTTCCATTGCAGATCTCCCAATTTGTGGAGAGCTCAGTATTTGCTGTGCAGGTACTGAAAGCAATTACCTGAGAGGTTATTGAATTGCTGCGCTTCCATGCTTAAATAGCCCACATGACACATACTCAAACTGCCACTCAAACGCATAATCAGCTGCCAATTACTTTACAAAAGTTACGCAGAAACTGTCGCGTCAGCCAGCTGGAGCTTTCCCTGTGCCTGGGTGTCTCGCAACGGCACATCAGTTTTGTTGAAAGTGGCCGTGCCCGACCCAGCCGTGATCTGCTGGCTGCCTGGCTGCAGGAACTGAGCGCGCCTCTGTTTGTTTGTAACGAAGCCATGCTGCAGGCAGGTTACGCTCCGGTTTATAGCGAAGTTGCTCTGAGTGATCCAGCGCTGGTGCAGGCCAATACTGCGCTTGAACATCTGCTTTGCGCCCACGATCCTATGCCGGCAATCGTTATCGATGCGCATTGGAATTTGTTGAAAATGAACAGGGGGGCGCGCTGGCTTGCTGGAACGTTGATGCCATGGACAGAGGAAATGCTTAGAGCATCAGATTCTGGCAATTCAATTTCCGGCAGCGCGTCGCCAATCAATATGCTTGATCTGCTGACGCATCCACAGGGATTGGCGGCTGACATTATAAATCTGGAGGAGGCTGGTAGTGCATTGCTGGCCCACCTGCGCCACGAAGCGTTATCTCAACCAACACTCACACCAAGGATTGACGCATTTGCGTCGTCGCTATGTGCACGCCTTGGTGTGCAATTTCTGCAAGCTGCTGGACAACGACCCTCTGCGCCTACGCTTAACGTCCGCTATCGATCGCGTTTCGGGGAGTTGGCATTATTCAGTATGTTCACCACCTTCGGCACACCACAGGACATCACACTGGCATCCCTGCGAGTGGAGCATATGTTTGCTGCCGATGATGCGACCCGGAAGATATTTACAGAGAACGCCTGATTTTATTGTGGTCGATGAAAACGTCCCATATACACCGATTTAGCGAGTACATGTCCTTCCATAGCCGCCATTACGGCATCACGCGTTGCCAATGGATCCTCAGTGGCTGTGACGTCAAGGTCAATGTCCAACGCATACACTTCGAACAGGTAATGGTGACGTGGGCGCGTAGCGGGTGCGCCAGGACCGCGGTAAACCTGACCGGTTGCGCTTATCTGTGAGGCACCATTCGGTAATAATGCACCTTGCGGCTGGTTCTCCTCCAAACCCGTTGCTGAGCCAGGTATATTCCAAACTACCCAATGCACCTGTGTTCGTGTGCCGCGATTCGGCGCGAAATCCAGGTCCATCATATTAACTACAAAACTGCGAGTTCCCGCCGGAGCATTCGTCCATACCAGCGCGGGAGACGTGCCACCTCCTGGTGCTGCACCCTCAGCGGCTTGCGAAAAGCGCACCGGAATATCGCCACCATCGGTAAATGCTTCAATCGATAAAGTAAACGCCTGTGCGGGAGTTTGCGCTTGCGCAAAGGTTATATTGATAAAGGCGAATACGAAAAACGCTATTAATCTCGTCATTGTTCTCATGGCTTCATTCCTTTTCTCAGTTTATTTTTGTAACGGTGCTGCAATTAAATATCGAATTTTTCAAAGTTGTTCATGTTGATTTCGTGTGCCGGTTTTGTCGCCTCTACGCAACTCAAAACCCCGCACGATGACATAGGCAATCAATGCCACAATAAACACAACCAGATACATCCAGGCGATGCTCTGCAGGCAGGAGATAACCGTACGATATATCTCCAGAATCCAGTGTTGCGTGGTGAGTTGCAAAATGGGCATTTCCGGGTATTGCGGGGAGATGTACCTTTCCAGGTCGTAGATTCTTACCCCGCCCGATATACCTACTACATAGGTAGCGAACATGACGTACTTTTGCCAGGCAGTGCTTATCTCATCTTGAATGATACGGCTGAAAATTTCACCAATAGGTTTGCGGAAAACGCGCACCGCAGTATAGGAGACAGCAACAGAGAGACCGAACGTAATCCCGAGTAATGTGAAAAACATACTGTGTCCTGAATAGTAAATAGTGCACAAAGAGTACTACGGAAAAATCGGGTTTGATAGTTATTCTTGCTGGTGGTAAACCACCGAATACTATTGACTGGCATTTGATTTTTGTGTCCAAATACGGGAAAAAATAAGAACTTGATTACCACTGGAGGCAGAAAACATGAGTTTAATTCCCGCTCACAGAACCGGCCGCAGTCCCTTCGCTACATTCCTTGTAACCGGGGCAACAACCTGCATGTTTGCAGTGGTCGCGCATGCAGATTATATTCCCCCGCAGACCTCCTGGGGCGTTCCTGATGTACAGGGTGTCTGGGACTATTCCTCCCGTACCGGCATGGAACGCCCCCCTGTGTTTGAAGGAGCACTTGTAGTCAGCGAGGAACGTATGCGCGAACTGGTCCCATCCTTTGAGGCGTGGTCTACAGCGCTGGAAGCCACAGGTGCTGAGGCTCCCGGGCCGGACAATGTCGGTGCATACAACTCGTTCTGGATTGATATTCGTGAAGGGCTGGGTTCAGTGGATGGTGAATTGAGAACATCATTTATTATCTATCCTGAAGATGGTCGTATTCCCTGGGCAGAGACTGGTCGTGCTGCCCGTGCAGAACAACGCGCACGTATGAGCTTCGATCATATAGAGCGCAATGCCGGGCCCGAAGGCTTTCCATTGTCGGAGCGATGCCTGATCAGTTTCTCTAGCGTGGTTCCCTTCACACCGTCCCTGTATAACAATAATTTGCGTATTGTCCAATCACCTACCCATGTCGTGATTCTTGCTGAGATGGTAAGCGATGCTCGCATTGTGGCTATCGATAGCGAGTTTCCTGAAGATATGCATCCCCGCTGGCAGGGAAACTCTATCGGTTACTATGAAGGCGATGAACTGGTCGTGGTAACCAAGGGGTTTCATCCGATGCAGGTGTCTCGAGGCGGTGGCTATACGTCTGAGAATTCCACCATTACTGAACGCTTCCGCATGAGCCGGGAAAATGTCCTTAAATACAAATTCACTGTAGAAGATTCTGATTTATATATGGAGCCTTGGACGGGAGAATTGGAGATGAACCCAAGCGCAGGGATATACGAATATGCCTGCCACGAAGGAAACTACTCCATGCCAGGAATCCTTGCGGGAGCGCGATTGGAAGAGGCTGCCGCTGACAGCGACGAATAAACACAGCGAAGTGAAAATTGGATGATTGCGGCGAGCAGACAGAGGGCGCGATACGTGCACAAAAACCTCTGCCTGCTACACCGTCAGATAATCAGAACCGGTAACGCAAACCTACATCAAAACTGCGCTCAGGTCCTACGTAAATTCCCTGTCGCAAACTGGCGATGTAATGCTTGTCTGTCAGATTCTTTATATTGGCATTGAAGCTCAGCTGACTATTCACGTTATACACCAGGTACAAATCCAGCAATGTGTAGCCTGGCACTTGCCCGGTGAAAAAACCGCTGACGCTTTCGTTGATTGCTACAGTATTGTCTACATCTGTGAACTGGGCATCGGAGTGATGGAGATTCATGCCAGAGCGCAGTCTGCCATTTTCATATTCCAGCAACATATTGCCCACCCATTCAGGCGTATAGGGCAGGCGGCTGCCACTGAACGTGGTGATGTTGCCGTTGCCGTCCAGACGATTGCCCCGGAACTCTGCGTCCGTAATGTAGGTGCCATTGGCGCTCAGGCTAAAACCACTTCCAAGGTCGAAACCAAGACCAAACTCCAGACCCTGATGCAGCGTTTTACCACCGTTGGTGACCTGAAATTGTGTATTGCTGTTTGCGGGTATGATCTGGTTATCAAAGTCCATGCGGAACATGGCAAATTCGTATGTGACTCGCTGTGTATTGCCACGTAAACCAAGCTCCAGATTGACGGAATGTTCTGCATCCAGTTCCTGATCCTGCAAACCACTCAGTGCGTCGCCATTCAGAGCTGGTGAGAATGCCTTGTACATGCTGGCAAACAATTGCAAAGCAGGATCTACCTGCCAGGTGAGTCCAAGGCCCGGCATCAGTTCAGTGTTGTCTGTAGTTGCCCGGTTACCCTGTGCTGGCGTGCGACGCTCATCTGCGCGTTTCTGCTCGTACATCTCAGCACGTAAACCTGCAGTCAGGGCCAGTGTATCACTCAGCAAGAAGCGGTTTTGCGCATACAGAGCAACACTTTCTGCGGAGTCTATCCTGTCGCGACCCAAGGGGCCCGTGCGTGGAGTCAGGCGGGTTGCCTGCACAGTGCGGTCTTCCATCTCTTCGTTGAGATAGCGCACTCCCAGTTCCGTTTCACTGGCAACTCCCAACAACTCGTGTTCAATGTGCAGGCGAGAGTCGATGCCGAAGCGGTCAAAGGAGCGATTGTTACCGTTCAGGCTGTCTGTATAAACCCACGATTCCGCAGCCGCAGATGCGGCGTTATTGGTGCCGAAACGCCAATAATCCCGGTGCATCTGGCTGCCGTACACCAAGGTATTAAGGCGAGCGGAAGGGCTGATTTCCCACTGATGATTGATGTCCAGAGCTCGCCGACCCGTCAGGAAATAATCATCAGGTGCCGGGTTGTTGGATTTGCCGTCGCGATACTCTTGCAGGAAGTGACCACGGTAGGAAATATTGGCGTCATTGCTGTAGTCGCTGAATTTGATGCTTAAGAATTGATTGTTACTCAGTGCCATACCAGCTTTAAGCATAATGTCGGTAGTTTCATAGCCTTTGTCGAGAAAACCGTCGCTGTTAACCCGGTTGACGATAGCTCCGAACGTAGCGTCGCCGGAAGCGGAACTGGCGCCAACTTCGAGATTGGCTTCGCGGGTATTCCATGAGCCACCGCGCAATGAGAGTTCAACACCGTCACGTGGCTGTTTAGTGACATAGTTGATAACGCCACCAATGGTGCTTGGACCATAACGCAGTGAGGCGGCGCCTTTAAGTACTTCAATGCTTTCCACACGCTGTACGCGAGGGTTGTAGTAACGGCCGTTACCCACAAACAAGCCAGGAGCTACTGGCACGCCATCTTCCAAAATCAGCGTTTTATAGTCTGCTGAACTCAGGCCACGCATGCCGATATTAGCGACGATTGCACTTTCTTCTTCTGGTTTGATGTTGATACCAGGCACAGCGCGCAGAGCCTCTTCTGTTGATCGCGGCTGTCTTAAAACCAGTTCTTCAATCTGCACCAGTGAAACGGCGCCGGGCTGGCGAGAGACGTCACCGGGGTTTTCACCAATCACCAGGATAGAAGGCAGGCGTAGACCTTCGCTGCCTTCTAAGTCCTGTGCCAGCAGCAGGCTGGGGCTTTGCAGTGCTATAGCGGCGCTGGCCAATGTGAAAGCGGTTACCAGTGGGCGGCGTTTGTAGCGGAAATTCATGGTCTCTCCAAAATGATTTGCGAACCAATGTTAAAAGTTGCGCTAATCATAATGAGAACAATTCGTATTTGCAAACTTATTTTGCCAAAGGAGCGGAGTTTGTTCGGCTCGGTTGATCCTGACCTCTTACCATGACTGCCATGGGTGACGGCATAGCAGGTTTCATCTAAGATGACTTCTCGTAAAACAGCGGTAAGTAAGAGGGTGAAACAATGAAAAGAATTTTCCGTCAGGTAGCCTGCTTGACAGCCGTTTTGGCAGTGGCGGCCAGCATATCAACAACACAGGCGCAGGAGAGAATAGACATCACCGGCTGGGGGACTGGTGCAGTACAGCCGGTACCCGTGAATCCGGGCCGACCCTGGGGTTGGGCAGTGCGTGATTTCATGGAGGACCCAGACAGTCAGTTGTATAACCGTGCCAAGGAAAAACTGCTGAACGGAGAGCAGATTTTCAGTCACGTCATTTCTACATTCGACATTGAGCGATACTGCTCGGAAGCTCCTGACTATGACTACACCTGGTTTGAAATGCAGCACAGCATGCTGCGTTACGATCAGGTTGCCGAAATGGTTGCGGCCTGTCCGCGCGCTGGTGCGGCGCCAATCCTGCGTCTGCCTGATGCACTTGAGGGCAGCGTGCAAAAGGCCATGGACATGGGCATGCTGGGAATCATCGTGCCTACGGTGAACGATGCCATTGCTGCTCGCGAGTCAGCACGTTACACCCGCTATCCACCAATTGCACGACGCAGCGCGGGGGGCGGGCAGGGGCCGGGGTTATGGACGCCAGCCGTGCCGGAAGGTTATACGTTTCGGAATACTGCTAACGACAATATGCTGGTCATCGTGATGATAGAGACGGTAGAAGGCGTTAACAATGCCCTGGAGATTGCTTTGCAACCTGGTGTTGATGTGGTTCTGCTTGGCAATGCGGACCTGTCGGGATTTTCGGGTTTTGCACAAAACTCTCCTGAGTACCATGACCTGCAAATCAAAACCCGCAACGCAACATATCGCGCTGGGAAGTTCTGGGGTAACGCGCAATTTCGTAACGCGGAAGGCAATCCACTGAGCGCGGAGTCCCGCGTACATATGGGTTCTCCTCCGCAGTAAGCACGCTCGAAGCAACATAACGATGCACATAGTTTGAATTCGCTCAAAAAGGGTGCAGAACTGACTCGGTTCGCTGCAATTGCTCACCTGCCAGCCTTGGTGAACAATTGCAGCGGACCGTGTGAAATCAGGTGTCTGAACCTTCCCCCTTCGTATTTCAGGTTGGTACTCAAGAAAAAATCGATTTATGGCACTTATATTGCTTTGTTAGTACACTGCAAACAGAATAATAGACGGAGCAGCATGGTATGCCCAGTCAGCCCGAGATAAGTGATTCCCACCGTTTTACAGATCTACCCAATACACATCATTCCAAAAACAGACTCTTTCCCTTCTTCTGTACTTTTTTGAATCGCGGGTTATTATGCAGTGGACTCCTGTTGGCAAATAGTTGCGCAGTGGCAGCTGTCGACGAGTGGCAATTGTCCGATGAGTTTGCTGAAAAACTGGAAGTGCTGGAGACCAGCCAGCGCAACTTCATTTCTAATGGTGATTTTCTAGCATTCATGCCTGCTCGTCAGATGGAGTATGAGCTGAAAGTACGCGATGCAACGGGCATTCAGAATTTGGTGTCGGACCTTATCGCGGTTGCGGCGGAAATGGGTTATGACGCGACCCGTGACATGGGGGCAATACCCTTGAATTTGACAACCGATGATTTCAATCTTGGCGTTGTGTTACCGCCAGTTCTTCGCAAGAACGAGCGCAGCCCAGGCCCTTTTGGCGTGCACCGTTATATGTTCCCTGAATCCGGCATACCGACCTTTGCAGGGGCGCCAGTTGCCATTTTTCCAGAGGACCTTGTGGCTGGAGAAGTAGATGTCGCCATTATAGGCATTCCGAATGATATGAGCAGCGGTCGACGCAACGCCAAGGCAGGGCCTCGGGCCATGCGAGCATTGAACACAATTGCAATACCGGATATTCAAACCCTGGTTAATCCTCTGACGGTCTTGTCGATCGTTGATTATGGTGATTTTGCAGTCGATGGTATGAGCACAGAACGTACTGTTACACACGTAACTGCCATGGTTGCGGAAACCGCAGGTACCGGTGCTATACCCATGATGGTAGGTGGCGATACGTCGATGCTCTATCCCGGTGTGAAAGGCGTAGCGCAAGTGCATGGTAACGGGAGTTTTGGTCTGGTCCACTTCAGTGCTCATCCCGACGCAAAACGCGATGCTGTACACTCAGTGTCTGACGATCAGGCACTGTTCCTGCTGCTTGATGAAGGCATCGTCAACGGTGAGCACCTGATTGCAGTAGGTCTGCGCGGTGAATCTGTCAATCAAGACACCCTGCAATGGTTGCGTGATAATAGGGTCCGTTACCACACGATGGCAGCAGTGAACAGAAACGGTTATCCCGCAGTGATGTCCAGAGTTATCGAGGAAATCGAGTCACTTCCTGAACAGTTGTTTGTGTCTATAGATGTAAGCGTGATCGAACCGAGCAATATGATTGCTGCAGGCAGAATCGCCACCAATGGTTTAGGCATACAGGATGTCACTTCCACGATCCGTCACCTTTGCGCTGCGCGCGAGATTGTAGGCTTTGAAATAACAGACCTGGCACCCATGCTGGATTATTCGCGCTTGTCAGCTGTGAATGCGAATGCTGTACTTAACGCATGCCTGGTGGGTGTCGCTGCACGAAGAGCCGGTTTTGCACCAGATGAGGTGCACCCATTAGCGCTTGACCATGGTCAGGATTAATCGAGGCAGGGACATTATGAGAACTCGCACAGTCAAAATTTATCTGCGTCCATTCATGTGTTCTTTGTTCGTCATGCTTGGGCTGGCCACCCAAACTGCGATTGCTGCAGATGAACCGGAGCATGTGACAGGAACTAATCCTTACCCTTTTGATACTGTCGATGCGCGCGAAAAAGACGCACCACTTATAGAGTTGCCGGAAACCATTGCTGAAAAACTTGTTTTATTGAGTGAGGAGCAACTAACTTTTTTGCGCAGCGGTGATGCGCGCACGTTCGCCGGTGATCTGGAAAAAACCATTGAGTACCTTGAGAAACACTCTCCGGAAGAAATCGTGGTGTGGGTTGAAGCGATGCAGGGAGTGCTAGCCAGAACCGCATTCATGCCAGATCGGGATGCCGCGAATATTCCATTGAATACAGATTCTCCTGGATTCAATGCATGGCGCTTGCAGCGCCCACGTTCTATGGACCCCGAGCGTAAAGCGGGTCCTGTTTCCTTGGGGCGTTATAACGGTAATGGTGGTCCGCCAACCTTTGGTGGATTTCCACTGGCTCTGAGCAAGGAAGATCTGGTCGAAGGTGAGGTGGATGTTGCCATAGTGGGTGCGCCATTGAACATGGGGTCAGGTTGGCGAGATTCAGGAGCACAGGCTACAACTGACATGCGCGTTATGGGGCGCGCATTAGGTGGGATGGATCAGTACGTGCAGATCAATCCGGGGGCTGTTTTGAATATCGTCGACTATGGTGATATCGCCATGGACAATAACAGCACCGAGCGTTCCATGCAGCATGTGCGTGAAATCGTGCGCGAGATAGTTGAAACAGGCGCTGTGCCAATAATCATTGGTGGTGATCACTCTCTGGAATACCCCAATGTTGCTGCTCTGGCTGACGTCTATGGCAAAGAGCGTGTGTCCGTTATCCATTTTGACTCTCATTACGATGCCTGGTGGGGTGACGTGCACCTGATCAACCATGGTGCACCTGTTTATCGTCTGCTTAATGAAGGTCATGTACGCGGTGCGGATTATATTCAGGTTGGATTACGCTCAAGTGGTCCCGATGTGGAAGCTTTCAAATGGATGCGTGAGATTGGCATGCGTTTTCACACTATGGCGGAAGTGGAACAACGCGGTTGGGATGCTGTATTGGAACGGGTCATTGCAGAAGCCAGTGAGGAAGGGCGCAAGTTGCACATTTCCTTTGACATAGATGTTATCGATCCGGCATTTGCGGTAGCAACCGGCACACCCGTATCCGGCGGCTTGAATATGCGGGAATCGATTACCATCGTGCGTAGACTTTGCGCGGAATCCAATGTAGTCAGTTTCGATCTGGTGGAGTTGCACCCCGCACTTGATCCCACTTACATGACCACAATGAACAGTGCGCACATTGTCAAAGCCTGTCTGACAGGTCTGGCGATGCGCGAGAAAGGGCTGACTGATCCACATTACCTCAGCCCCATATCGTCCGAACATGCTATCGATGACTACTACGGCGACCAGGCAGATTTTCTGGAACGGACACGAGCTCTCGAAGAAAAAGAAGAGGAAGAATCAGATGAACCACAATAACGGTTGTAGTTAGTAGTCCAATGTCATAATAAAACGATCGATAGCCTGCAACACTTCCGCTTCATGTGATAGAAAAATCCAGTGATTTGCATCCGGTATCGCCAGCACCTCGGAATTTTCTATCTCATGATCAAATCTCGAAATCTGCTCCTGTCGCCATGCTTTTTCCAAGCGATACTTCTCACGCAAAGTCTCCAGCAATTGTGGATCGCTTTGGTCATACCAGGGTTTCATCAGCGCCTCGGGGGAGCTGGGTAGCGCAAAAATACCCAGTGCGGGGATTGATATGCGCGAATAGTCAGGCGATTGGGCACTTCTTTGTATAGCTTCGATAAATCTGGAGACATGTTTGTTCGTCCCGGTAGCGAATTCATAGCTCGCCAGCACTTCACCTTCAGGTAAGTTTCCCGCTGAGCCAATACGTTCTGCATACAGTCGTGCCGTTTCATAGGAGACAAATTCTGCTGGTATAGGTGCTGGCGTCGGTGGCAACAGTGCTTCAAGCGCGCGTAGTTCTTTATGCACTTTTGTTCTGTCGTATGCAGCATCAAGGTAGATTAATCCAGCCACGCGATCGGAGTAGTTGGCACCTATAAAACTGAGCTCTTCACTGGCCATTGAGTGTCCTACAAGAATTGGTGTTTCGATACCGAGCGTAGCAATTACCTGAAGTACATCAAGACTCAGGCGTTGCAGATCATACCCATATTCAGGCTTGCTGGAATCACCTGTTCCTCGTCGAGTCATAGCAACAACGGGATACTTTTCAGATAATTTCACTGCCAGATCATCAAATGAGTGAGCAGTGGCGCCTAACCCTGGAATAAGCACCAACGTTGGCTTTACAGATTGTACATTGCTTGAACCGTCAAAGGTTGAACGAACAGTAACGTTGGCTAAGGCTATGTCAGGTGTAGCTTGTTCTGCCGTGCGCCAATCCAGCACTTCCAGGCGCACGCCCCGGTCAACTGCTATAGAGCTGACTTCATGGGGAGATTTGTCGCTCCAACTTGATCTCTCAACAGCAGCGAACTGTGAGTCCATGGGCGCAGGACATGTGGATGATTGGCTACCAAGAAAGCCGTTCGACACTAGCTGCTTGCGCAGAATTCTTTCCAGCTTGTAAGCTGTCAAAAGTATACTTGAATTGTCGACAAGATTGGATGCAGCAATGGCGAGTTCATAGCGTTTTACGCCGATGCGGTCCAGCCAGCTTGCTTTGTAGTTGGGTTGATAATTACTATCAACGCGACTGCTTTTGATGCCAACCAGTTCTGCAGAGACCATAGCTGGTTGCGGCCCTCGCTTTACACATTCCACCTCAATGCTGTTAGACACAGAATTTATTCTTGCACTGCAATAACCCAGTTCGGAAAAGTGGCGTCGTTGACCATCTGTCTTTAATTCATAGGTGGAGGGCGACAGCAAAGTGAGATCGAATTCCAGCGTCAGCTCAGTAGATGGATCATGAGCGAGTTGTGCAGCGACAGCGCCAGGAACAAGCCAATAATCTGTATCAGAGGCTGTTATGGGGGAAAATCTGTTTACGGCGGTTGAAGAACGTTGCGCGTAAAAGTCTGCGGTTAATGAATTCGCCGAAAATCGTCCCTGCGTTCTCAATCGGTCTATGCGCCAATCTACAGTCAGCTCTCGACCCAAGTTTTCCGCGTGAACCCATTCCACCAGAATTCGTCGCGTATTAACTGTAGTTGCAAATGTCAGTGCACCAGAACCGGCGTTAGTTAGATGGTGCTCCTGCCAGGCTGCTTGCTCCAGAACGGCGTTGCCAAAATCGCTGCCGACAATCTCAGCAGGAAAACAGGCACGTGCATGATCCAGAATTACATATTCTTCCAGTTCTTCGTCGGGTCCATTGATCAACGATTTCTGGATAGCGATAGCACTTTCCCAGTTATACAACGAGCTGGGTGGAAACATACTAAAGAAAACCAGTACCAGCATGATACTAAAGATTAAGAAAGCCCTTCCGGTTTGCCGACGGCAGTATTGGTACCAGTAAACAAGCAGTATTGCAGCCATTCCTGCCACGGTTATTGGTATGGCCTGTATCCACATCAACGCATCATAATCAGGAGAAAGATTAACTCCCAGAAAATCAAACAAAGGTTGCGTTGCACTCCATGCTGGCAGGATCAAAATCATGACAATGGCGATAACCAGGAAGATGGCCCTCCGCAAGGTGCCGGTTAGTAAAGCAATGGTGAATAGAAACGGCATAGGTAACAAACCAGCCGGGCTTTCAATGGCGGTTGCATTCAGCAGCGCTACCCCCATGCTGTAGTCATTGCTCAGGTTGACCAATGTGCGAGCCAGAATTATCGGGATACACACGGTGAGGAGCAAAAAAACAGTTTTCGCCACAAGCCAATTTAGCCGAGCAATTGGTCGAGTCAACCAGTCATGAGTGAGACTTGCTGCTGGATCCAGTTGTATGACTGAGACCACTAGCATGGACAGCATAAAATAGCTTAACCAATAGAAATTGGTTTTCAACATTGACCAGAATTGAGAGTCGGAATCTAACTCCAGATCTGCGATTATTGGTTCAAGGAAAAAAACAGCAGCAGCCAAAAATACCAATGGCAACAACCCAAGCAAATCTTTTTTTATAATGGCAGAAATAACGCTGATTCTTGTGGTCATATTGCTGCCCCGTCGCGGGAGTTTCTGCCTTCGCGAATCAATACCTTGCTTATTTCCCGCAGGTTCATGGCCTCCTCCTCAAAGCGCACGGCACCAAAATGTGTAGCGAGTGTGCTGAACATCAGTTCGTAATTCTGATAATTGGATTCAATAAGGCGTAGTGAATGACCTGAAATTTGGGGGTTCAGCCAACTTGCAGGGTAATCTTGAGGCATTTCCTTTTTGACAGACAATGTCACATGAATCTCGCGGAACCGGGATCGCAGCGACTCTATAGACTCCTGAAACAGCAGCTTACCTTTGTCCATGAAAGCAATATGCGTGGTGAAGTTCTCAATTTCCGCCAGTTCATGTGATGAGATCAGTATTGTGGTGTCTTCTGCCTGCCCAAGCAAACCTTCGAGTACTTCATCGCGTGTTAATGTATCCATGCCACTTAACGGCTCATCCAGAATCAACAATTTCGGCCGAAACGCCAAACCTGCAATCAATACAGTTTTCATGCGCATGCCGTGAGACAGTTTACTTAGCGGTCTGGAAGGGGGCAGGTCGAGTTTCTTTCTTAAGTTTTTCTCCAGACTACGATCCCAATTCGAGTAAAGTGCGCGCAGATAGGAGAAATACTGTTCGATTGTGAGACGATCGGGAAGAGTCTGACTCTCGGACACATAGCCGATCTGAGTAAGGTCGTGAGGAGACAATGCTCTGGTGTTTATTCCATTAATTAAAGCGGTACCCGAGTCCGGTTGAATTATATTAACCAGTAAGCGCATCGTAGTTGTTTTACCGGCACCATTGGTTCCGATTAAAGCAAATGCTGAACCCTCCGGCACTTGCAGATTCAAATCCTGCAGTACCTTAACCCCGCCGTAGCTTTTACTGACCTGGTTAATGTCAACGATCATTAGCCACCACCTTTACTGTATCAAGGCTTTGCCACTGGGTTACTATTGATTCCTGAACTTCATCCAGGCTGGCGCCAACTCGTCGGGCTTCAACGACCAAATGCTCCACTTCTTGACTCAGTAAACGTTGACGATCACCGCTACGAGCTTGAGGTGCTATTGCTACCTTTGTTCCTTTGCCAGGACTGGCGATGAGCCAGCGTTCCTGAATCAGATGCTGAATTACTTTATGAGCGGTGTTGGGATGAATCTTCATGTCCGCGGCCATGGCACGCACCGAGGGGAATGGTTCCCCGGGTTGCAACGTGCCACTTAGGATAGCCTTTGTAGCAGCAAAGACTACCTGCTCGAAGATCGATTCATTGGAGCTGGATTTGAGTTTGAATGGTGTCATATCCTAAGTGTGACACTAAGAGCAGACATGTCAAGCGCAAATTTTGTCAATCAGACAAATAATATTCTATCGTCGAGACTACTCTTACCGTTTTGATATGAGGATTATTGGTATCCCGATTGCTGATAGTGAACTGCCCCTGGGAAGCATTCTTGATCTTGCCGAGCGTACTTTGTGAATCGTTCGCGAATTTCTCTGCCACCATGCGCGCTTCGCGGGTTGCTTCTTCCACCATTTCCGGTTTGACTTCATTAAGCCGATTGAAAATGTATTCAGTCTGAAACTGATAGTTGCCATCAGTAAAGACGATGCCGGTGCGGCCAAGTTCATTCAAAGAACTCATCACGGTGCGCACTGCTTCGATATTATCCGAGTACACGGTAACTATCTGGGTTGCGGAATATCGAAATTCTGCCCGCTCACCGCCTCCGTACTGTTGGGCTGATTTGTCTGTGATAGAAGGAACCGCTATCGTAATTTCGGTGGTCGCTACGCCGTTCTGTTCCAGGAAAATCTGAATTTGCTCAGTACCGCGCTCCAGTGCTTCGTAAAGGCTGGGCAGATCATTGCTCGCTTCCAGGAAGGAGATGGGCCAGATAACGACGTCAGCAGGATAATCACGCTCAGATAGCCCCTTTACGGTGACACTGCGCTCATATTCGCGGTACTCCAAGGCAGCTGTACCAAGCAGGGTGCCAAGCAGAGAGCCAAGTGCCACTAGGCCAACTATTAAAGAAATACCCAGAATGAACGCGCTGGTTCTGTTGAGGTGTTGCATTTTTACTCCAGAGAATTAAGCCGGTGATGGGGTAACTTAAGCGGTATTCCCTGAATCATGACTGAATGAGTAATGCTGAAGGCAACTAAATTCGGATCAGCTCGCAGACATCAGGCGATCATGTTCTTCTTTGACAACGTCGTAACATTCGCACACCCGCTTCTTGAGTTTAGTGATACTAACTACCTTGATTTTCCCGCGCGAACGTTCCACCAGACTCTCTTCTTCCAGCATCCCCATCGTTTGGGTAACGCTTTCACGCCGAATGCCCAATAGCCTGCTGATATTCTCCTGGGTCATAGTCAGTTCTTTCGAACCCATGCGGTCTACACTCATCAAAAGCCACCGGCAAATACGCTCAGTCACAGTATGATGTTGATTGCAAACCGCAGCTTGCGACGTCTGGTTTATCAGTGATTGCGTAAAAAGCAAAGACAGGTCGTGCAGTTTACCGCCCAGATCAAACTCACGTTTCATCACGCTACGGGTGAGGCGAAAGGCTTTGCCCGGTGTTTGCACCTCAGTACTTGTGCACATACTTTCACCGCCCATGAAAATAGAGATTCCCACCATACCTTCTTTGCCGACCAAAGCTGTTTCGCTGGTCTCACCATTTTCCAGCGCATAGATAAGTGAGACGATACCGGATACGGGAAAGTGCAGGAAATTCACATGATCACCGGACTCTGAAATGATCCAACCCCTGGGCATATCCACCAGCTTGAGGTCCGGCAGCAGACGTAGGTAATCCTTCTCTGGCAAGAGGGCAAGTATCTTGTTTTCCTTGGGACTGAGAATTACCTCGTCCTCAATTGCTTTAGCGGGAGCTTTGGTCATATGCGGCTTCTTAAGGTTGTGGTTGGTCCAACACGCTCTTCATTATGCGCCATTTACAGGCTCAATTGCAGGCTTAGTTTCTTTTGTAAGTACCAATTTCGTATCAAGTTGCCAAGCCCAACTGCCATTCAACGGTAGCCAATTCAACACACAATACGAATACCTGCATAGCTGGCTCAATCTCCGCCAGACTTGGAAAAGACGGTGCCAAGCGAATATTCGTGTTTTTCGGGTCACGCTTATAGGGATATGTGGAACCCGCTGGTGTCAGTTTTACCCCGGCGTCAGCCGTCAGTTTGACTACCCGGTCCGCCAGGCCGGGCAAGGTATCGAACTGGACAAAATATCCACCCGCAGGACGCGTCCATTGCCCAATGGCTTCACCAGCAACGGTTTTTCCAACCAATCCTTTTTGCAATTGCTCCAGTACCAGGTCAAATTTTGGCTGCAGGAGGGCGCGGTGTTTTTGCATCAACGCACGCAATGTGGGCATGTCTTTCAGGAAGCGAACGTGACGAAGCTGGTTGATCTTGTCCGGGCCGATGGTAGCGATGCCCATTTGCTCGCTGAATGCAGCAAGGTTTTGCTCCGAAGTAGCGATAAAAGAGATGCCTGCCCCAGCATGGGTGATTTTAGAGGTGGAGCCAATCACGTACACGCTGTCCAGGGTACCGGCCTGTTCGCATAACGCAAGAATGTTCGCTAAAGCTGGGGGGTTATCTACCAGATGGTGTTCGGCGTAGGCGTTATCCCACAGGATGCGAAAATGCCTGCCTGCGATCTTACCCAGTGTCGCCATGCGGGCAACCACTTTGTCCGAATACACAACGCCACCGGGGTTGGAATATTTTGGCACACACCAGATGCCCTTGATCAAGGGATCTGCTTTCACCAGCGCCTCTACCTGATCCATGTCCGGACCATCGTCATTCATGGTCACAGTGATCATCTGTATATTGAGAGATTCACAGATGGCGAAATGACGATCATAGCCCGGAGCGGGGCACAGAAATTTGATGGCTGTATGGCTGCCAGCCTCTTTGGCCCAGGACGAGTCGGCGCCACGTACCCCATAAAAGTAAGCGTTGCTTACCAATTGCTGCATCAGTTGCAGACTGCTGTTGCCACCAACCATGACCTGAGACGGCTTGGCTTCCAGGTAGTCGGCCGCCAGCTTGCGTGCTTCCGGGATACCCCGTGCGCCACCGTAATTGCGCGTGTCGGTACCATCCTCACATTTATAGTTACCTGCAAGTATGCCATCCAGTGCATCGCTCAGTGCGAGCTGTGCGGTAGCAGGTTTACCTCGCGTCAGGTCGAGATTAAGTTTTCTTTCCTGAATCTGTTGATACTGCAGTTGCAGTTCTTGAAAGCGGGCTTGCAGTTGCTGGTTTGCCAAGAGTCTGTCCTCGATGCGGTGATAACAGGCTTACAGGAAGTGTTGGCCTGAAAACAATTACACGTATTTTAACGTATACTCGAGACAAACTCGACGCGGACAAGAAAATTTCCATGCAAAAACCACCGGAGACCTCTTTATCACAGAATGATGAAGCAGACGACATTGAAGATAATGCACATCAGAGCCCCTCTGGTGAACACCCCTATGATGCCCTGACACCGGATAAAGTACTCACAGCCGTTGAAAGTCTGGGTATGCATCCTGATGCACGCATTCTGGCCCTGAACAGTTACGAGAACCGTGTGTACCAAGTGGGCCTGGAAGACGCCGCTCCGATTATCATCAAGTTCTATCGACCTGGCCGCTGGAGTAGTGATCAGATTATGGAAGAGCATGACTTCGCCTGGGAGTTGGCTGATCTGGAAATCCCTGTTGTGCCTCCTTTGCGCCTGGATGGTAAAAACACTTTGTATGAGTTCGAAGGATTCAGTCTGGCAGCGTTCGCGCGTTGCCCCGGCCGTGCGCCGGAACTGGATAACATGGATAGCCTGCTGGTTATTGGTCGTTTTTTAGGACGCGTTCACTTGGTGGGTGCGCAGGGAAAGTTCAAACATCGTGGTGAGATAAGTGTGCAGCGCTTTGCCATAGATAGCCGCGAGTTTTTGTTGGCTTATGATTTTTTGCCGCCGAGTCTGGTCTCAGCCTATGAATCGCTCAGCCGCGACTTGATAAACAAAGTCAGTGGTATTTTCAAACAAGCAACCGGCGTGGCAACCTTGCGTATCCATGGTGATTGTCACATGGGAAATATTTTGTGGCACAACGATGCGCCGAATTTCGTTGATTTCGATGACACCCTGACCGGACCTGCCATTCAGGACTTATGGATGATGCTCTCTGGTGAGCGGGATCAGCAGCAGGGTCAGTTATTGGAACTGATCGAAGGTTACAACGAGTTTCATGATTTTCATCCGCGCGAACTCAACTTGATCGAGTCGTTGCGCACGTTGCGCATCATGCATTACAGCGCGTGGTTGGCGCGACGCTGGCAAGACCCGGCATTTCCGCACAGTTTTCCGTGGTTCAACACGGAACGCTATTGGGCATCACATATTCTGGAGTTGCGGGAGCAAATGGCGCTGCTCGATGAGCCGCCTTTGCGATTGATGTTCTGAGTTTCTTAAATGTCCGCAGCGGTTTCCGCCAACAACTGCTGCAAATCGTGTTCGATAATTTCAATATCACCTTCGCGAAATCCGGTATGCACTTTTCGCACAACGCCTTCTTTATCGATGAGGAAAGAGGTAGGCATTCCTATTACGCCATAACTCTCCAGAACTTCATTGTCTGTGTCCGCCGGAATCAAATAATCCAGGTCAACATCCAGCAGGAAGTCCTGACCATCCTCGATTGGGTTGTCAACATTTACAGCGATCACCTCGAAACCCTGGTCACGGTACTTAGCATACAGCTCATTGATTAATGGCAGAGAACGCAGACAAGGAGCGCACCAGGACGCCCAAAAATCCACATAAACTGTCTTACCACGCATGGCAGATAGTGAAATGGCAGGTTTGTCCGCGTGGATATCCGGTAATAAAAAATCTGGCGCGGTGTCGCCTTGTTCTACTGCACTGGCGCTTGCACTAAGAACAATTAACAGCAAGCTGGTTGCAGTCAACAACGGCTTCAAAAATCTCATCAGGGGCTCCTTCAAGCTATAGCTGCTTCGGCGAAATTGTGTTGCATTAGTTCATGCCAACGCTGTCGCTGTATTTTCAATTGATATTTAATCTCGCGATACTTGTCGCGCATTTCCAGATGGTCCCACTTCTCATGCAGCTCGTTGGCTTTGGCGGCGTACCAGTTCTGCCGGTGTTGATACCAGAGATGCAGGGTATGGCTGAGTTGTTCGTATTCATACTCGATACGCTCACGCCATTTGTCAGCATTGCCAAGCTGTGCACAGCGTGCGCTGATTTTTTCGTACTGCAGAGCCAGGCGAGCTTTTTCTATCTCTACAGGTGAGCAGCGTTTCAGATCAGAAGTTAGACCGACCATGGCACAGGTGCGAATAAACCATTTTGTGGGATCGTAATGCCACCATTTGATGCCGTTACGGTAATCCCATTGAAAAGTATGGTGATAATTGTGGTAGCCCTCGCCATAGGTGAACAGGGCTAATATTGCATTGTCACGCGCAGAGCTTTTTTCGCTATAAGTCTGATTGCCCCACATATGAGCGATAGAGTTGATAAGCCATGTCAAATGTTGACTCAACACAAGGCGCAGTAAACCTGCCAGCAGAAGGCAACCAATTATGTCGCCATTCAGGAAACCCAGAAACGCGGGTAGAGCAATATTCATAATCAGCAGCAGAGACAGATAATGCTTGTGTTGCCAGCGCACGATGGGATCCTGTTGCAGGTCCTTCACATTAGAGAAATCCTCTTTGGCGCTGGGGTAGTTGCGCAATATCCAGCCGATATGGGAGAACCAGAAACCGCGACCGGCGGAATAGGGGTCACGGTCGTTATCGTCCACATGCTGGTGATGACGCCGGTGATCAGAGGCCCAGTGCAGCACGTCATTCTGTAGCGCGCAGGCACCGCCTAAAGCAAACACTACGCGCAGGAAAGGGTGGGCCTTGTAGGCTTTGTGAGACCATAAGCGGTGATAGCCCGCCGTGATGGACATGCCGCAAAAGCCCATTAACAGAAAGAAAACTACCCACTCATACAAATCGTAACCATAAAAATAGCCATAGAGAGGCACCAGAGTTACTGCTAACAAGGGAGTCAAGGTGAATAGCACCATATTGGTCCAATTCACGGGAGGTTTTACTTCGGTCATAATTTTTCGATTCTGAATAGTTGTTTGGTTCTAAAATATTGTTTGCTTCTAAAATATTGTTTGCTTCTAAACAGTTGCTGGAGCTCATAATATTGCTGCATATAATAAAGGACAGCCAGCAGCGAGAGATTATTGCATGATCTTCGCTGCTAAAAAACCTGCCGCTAAAAAACTTCAGGCTCCCGTACTGGATAAGCCAGCCGTAGTTCTGATTTAATTGAACGCTTTAATACATATATTCACGGTCCAAACCATGAAAGACCAGCAATTGATAGAGCTGCAGTCGCAGTTGGCGTTTCAGGAAGATCTGTTGCGTGAGTTAAACGATATCGTGGTGCGGCAACAAGCCCAAATTGAAGTCCTGCAGCGAGAATTGCAACTGCATGCGGACAGGTTGACGGATATTTCTGCCCGCTTACCCGACGGCGTGGCGTCTGGTGCGGAGGACGATAAACCCCCGCACTATTAACTCAGACCTGCGTAGCAAAGGCCTGTAAAGTGCATACCTTTGACAGTACTGACAGCTGCCTTTTCAGCAATTAGAAACTACCTTGCCGGTACCACATCATCTGCCTGCAGGCCTTTATCTCCCTCACTGACAGCGAATTCCACCCGCTGGCCGTCGCGCAATACGCGGTGACCTTCACCACGAATTGACCGAAAGTGGACGAAAATATCATCGCCACTGTCCCGTGTTATGAAACCGAAGCCTTTGCTGGCGTTAAACCATTTCACGCTGCCACTTTCGCGGCTGCTGCCGATGCTACGCTGACTGTTGTCACGATAAGAGTCGTTGCGTGAGCGTTTTCGTGCGGGAGCATTGTTACGGCCACCTAACCAGACTGAGATAAGGCTGACCATGAAAATGAAAACAAGAAAATAGGGAAGGTTTGTGGAGCTAAGAGTGAAATCCAACGATGAAAAGTACCAAGCGGGCACTGCGGCAATCAAGGTAACTATAATGGCGGTGGTGATTAATTTGCTTAACATGGAAACTCTCTTCTTCTAATTATTTTTAGTTATTGGCGATATTGGCTGTATTTCTGGTTAGGGTGTTGCTATGTCCGTTTACTTCCTCCTTGGTGCAGCTAACATACTGATTTTAATAACTTATCTGTTTAGATATCGATAAGCGAGGAGCTTTGGGTTTGCCGGCACGAGTTTAACACGAACCTGATGGTTGACTGCAATGTGTCGTGGTTGGGTGATCAGTAAACCTGATTTTCCAAGGCCTGACATCCGGTTAAGCAGCTATTCAGCTTCCGCTTGTTAATGTGCGCTCAAGAGTCAGGATTGGACTGCAAGAATAAGCAGTCGGCAGGCTCCGCTAACGGATTGAAAGGTTGGCGACTTACCCTTGGGGAGTACCCCGTGCGGGTACACACAAAAAGCGAGGAAAACGCAATGAAGAAGCTGATTAGTGGTTCCGTAGTGACGACCGGATTGCTGATGGCAGCACTGCCTGCACCGGCAAACACCAGTTATGATTATGCAACAGTGTTAGAGTCAATTCCCGTTTATCAGACTATAGAGGTGTCCACGCCGCGTCAGGAATGCTGGAATGAGCGTGTGGTTTCACGTCATTATGACGACAGGCAGCGTAGCAATACGCCGGTGATTATCAGTACGATCATAGGTGGCGCATTGGGCAATGCCGTGGGTAATGGCAAATCCAATCGACGCATTGGAACCGCAGTAGGAGCGGTGTTGGGTCACTCTGTGGGACGTGATATAGTGCGTCACAACAGCAGATCCTCAGTAGACCGCTATGAAGACGTGCGGCGCTGTGATGTAGTGGATGAGTATTACGAGCAGGAGCGGCTGGTTGGCTATCATGTACGCTACGAATATAACGGCGAAGAGTACACCGTGCGCATGGACCATGATCCGGGTGAGCAAATACAGGTCAAAGTGCGTGTAGAACCGGTCAGGTGAGCACTTGGCTCTTGAGCGAGTGAGTCGGTGGCTGGTTCGCATTCTTTACTGCGGCTGCCTACAGCAGAGGTTGAATTGTGATTTCCAGGTTGTTAACACGCTCAAGATTGCACATTTCCGTGCGTGCCGCAGGTTTTAACAATCTGGGGTACGCCATTGTGCTTGCTTCCCTGTTGTTTGTTGTTGCGCCCCCGGTTTCCGCTCAGCAGTCACTTCTTCCTGCACCTCCACCAGTTGTATTGCAGGAGGCGCCGCGTGTCACGCAAAGGGAGGCATTGGATATTGCTCGTGAACGATTTCCGGGAACTGTGATCAGCATTAATGAAGTGCAGTCACGCAACGCGCCTATGCGTTATCGCATCCGCATGGACAATGAAGGCAATATTTTTACAGTGTTTGTCAACTCAGTCACAGGTGCAGTCTCTCGCGAGTAGACAGAAGTGACTCAGTGATGGGTTGAGATATGCACGGAGTGAAATGCATCGGAGACATGAATGCGTCTGTTGATAGTTGAGGATGAAAGCCTGCTGCGTCAGCAACTGGCTCAAGGGCTGATTAAACAAGGATACGTAGTTGATGATGCAGCAGATGGCAGCGCTGGTCTGTATTACGCGACAGAGTATTCCTACGACGCCGCCATCATAGACTTGGGCTTGCCAAAACTTGACGGCATTTCACTGGTGCGTGAGATCAGAAAATTGGGAAAGACTTTTCCAGTCTTGATTCTTACAGCACGCGGTGACTGGCAGGATAAAGTAGCCGGTTTGGATGCCGGCGCAGATGACTATGTAGTGAAACCGTTCCAACTGGAAGAGATTCTTGCGCGCTTAAATGCCTTGCTGCGACGTGCCGCCGGTTTTGCTAAATCCACTATTGAATTTGGACCGTTAATGCTGGACCTGACCAGCAAGCGTGTCACTGTTTCTGGTAATCCCACAGAACTGACTGCTTATGAGTACAAGATGCTCGAATATCTGATGCTGCATCCGGATCAGGTAGTTTCCAAGACTGAACTCACCGAACATTTGTATGCTCAGGACTATGATCGCGACAGCAACGTGTTGGAAGTTTTCGTGCGCCGTCTGCGCCAGAAACTCGATCCCGCAGAAACCCTGAAGCCGATTGAAACCATACGTGGCCAGGGATACCGATTCCGTACCTTGAGCTGACCTCGGTAACTTAATGACTGCGGCTACCGTTCATTCCGAGTACTCATTGCAAACCCGCCTGCTGGTTGCCGTCAGCATTCTTCTCACAATTTTTCTTGGTCTTACCGGTATCGTGCTGGATCGTGCTTTCCGTAACAGTGTGGAGGCCGGCGTAGCCGAGCAACTGCAATTACAGATATATGTACTGCTGGCTGCCGTGGAAGAAGAGGCTGGTGAGTTCTATTTTGCAGAAGATTTTCGCGAAGCACGTTTGTCTCAGCTGAACTCTGGAATTTACGGTTTCGTCAGTAACCCTTCATCTGGTGAATTGCTACGTACACCTTCGGCATTGGAAGTAAATTTTTCCGAACTTGATTTCTGGCGCCAATCGCTGGGGCGTGGTGAAAACAATTTCACCCGTGTGAATCTGGACAACAGCACGGGCATCAACGAGGAATACTTTGTCGTCAGCTACGGGGTTGTATGGGAGAACCAAGAGGAAAGCCTTACGTTCTCCATTCTGGAAACCACCAGCACCTATTTGACTGAGGTAAATAATTTCCGCGCCAGTTTGTGGTCGTGGTTGGGTGGTGTAGCCGTGCTTCTGCTCGTGCTGCAATTATTGTTGTTGCGCTGGGGGTTGGAGCCGCTGCGCAGATTAGCAGGCGATCTGAAGTTGATCGAGAATGGAGACAGCGAGGAATTGCAGAAAAATTATCCGCGTGAATTACGCGCGGTAACCGACAATCTGAATTTGTTGATCAAGGCAGAACGCAAGCAGCAGTCTCGTTATCGCACAACGCTGGGCGATCTGGCGCACAGCTTGAAAACACCGCTTGCTGTGATTCAGGGGTCAATGGAAAACCTGACTGATGCCAATGTCAGGACACTTTCTTCTTCAGATAAAAAGCAGATACAACAGGTGACAGAACAACTCGAGCGCATGAATCAAATCATCAGTTATCAATTGCAACGGGCGGTAAAGGCTAACAGTGCCACCACATTGGCCCGCAGAGTAAGAGTGGCTGATGTGGTCAACCGAATTGTCAGCGCTCTGGACAAAGTCTACGCCAGTAAAGGAATAGAAACTCAGGTTGCAGCAGATCCGCAGGCGTTGTTTCTGGGTGATGAACGCGATCTGATGGAGATTCTTGGTAACTTGTTGGATAACGCTTATAAATATGGAAAGCGGGGAGTGAAAGTTCAGGTACACTCCATCGCAAGCCCGGAACGACAATTAAGTATCATAATTGAAGATGATGGGCCGGGAATTCCGGAGGAGCATCGGGATTTCGTTTTGCAACGCGGTGCGCGGGTTGATACGTTGGCTCAGGGTCAGGGAATAGGGTTGGCTGTAGTGACGGATATTGTCGGCAGCTACGGAGGGCAGATAGAGATAGGCAACAATGCTGCCGGGGGCGCCAGAGTGCAGGTGGTTTTCAGCAACTTCCAGACTCAGGAGAGCCCGTAGTCATCTACGTCAGAAAATCAACGCGGCCACACATGAGCAAAGAGTCATACCAAACAGAAACCATTTGATGGTCTCCTGCTTTGCTTTTACGGCAAACTTCACAGTCAGATAGGCACCCAGCATAGTTCCGCCGGCCAGAATCAACCCGGGTGCCCAGCGAACCTGATCAAAATAGATAAAAATTGCCAGCGCCACTAAAGTAAACGCCAGTGAACACACCATTTTTAAGGCATTCGCGCGTACCAGGTCATAGCGTAATCCGCCGGCTAGCGCCGCCAGCAGAATGAAACCAACACCTGCTTGCACAAAACCACCATAGATACCGGCTAAAAACATGGCCCACCACGCACCGCGGCTTTCCTTGATGGAACGCACGGGGGTGCCAGGTGGGGGTGCCATCAAATTGGGTCGTATCAGAATGACAATAGACATAGTGATGATAGTGCCCAGCAGCAAAGGTTTCAGCGCGACCGGTGGCATTATGGCTGCCGCGACAGCACCAATCGTGCCACCAATCAGATTAGGAATCAGGATTGGCCAGATAGCTGGTACATCAAGACGATCATATTTCTTGAACCCACGCACACCGACAATACACTGCAAGGCGACGGCAACCCGATTAGTTCCATTGGCCACATCTGCTGGCAGCCCCAGAAGCATCAGGACCGGCAAAGTAAGATTGGAGCCACCGCCGGCTATAGTATTGATACCGCCAGCCACAAACCCGACCATGGCAAGAACGAAAAGCAGGGGAATGTTGTAGTCCATTAGACAAAAAAGCCTCGGGTACTCACGAAGCAGCGGGACACTGCTTCCGGACCGCGCGCATTATAAGGAAAAAAGCCTGCGCTGGCGACCGCGTTGATATGGATGATTTATCAATTATCCAGCATTGGTTGGCTTCGGGGTGCCTTATTTGCAAGCGTTTGTCGAACGCAGCGATACCAACAGTCAGGCCAAGGCGTTGTTGACGACCTTGAACTATACTCATAGTGAAGCCATCAATCGTCGCGCCCTAGGGGCGGTCTGTGGCAGCTCGCCATTCCGGGCGGTCAGCTCGCGGGTAGACTCGAGGCTACCCTATGCAGGAGAACTGTTATGACTCGTCAGAGGGGAACTACGCTGATTGAAGTGCTGATGTCTCTGCTGATTCTTGCGATAGGTTTGTTGGGCATGTTGGGCTTGCAGACCGTGAGTCTGCGAAACACGCAGACAGCCTATTTTCGAACGCAGGCCACAGTCATGACAGCGGATATTATCGAACGTATGCGTGCTAATGCGCAGGGTGTCCGTGCAGGAAGTTATGATGATGCCGTGGGTGCTTTGACTGCAGCCTGTCTGACTGTCGCTGGTTGTGCTCCCCATGTGATGGCGGGGCATGATATTGCTGAGTGGCAGGCGGCCCTGCAAGCAGATTTGCCATCCGGTACAGGAGTTGTTTGTATCGATTCAACGTCAGACGATGGTACTCCGGTTGCTGACGCCTGCGACGGAATTGGCATGAACCATGTTGTTAAAGTGTGGTGGGACGACAATCGCGACGGTACCGCTAATCAGCGCGCCATTATCAGTCTGCGGTTTTAACTTCCAGCATTGAACGAGCGAAATGGAGCATGCACAAAGGTAAACATGGTAACCAGCGTATAGCCACAGGTTTCACTCTCATTGAGATGTTGATTGCCATGGTGATTGGTTTAGCTTTGGCTGCCGGCGTTATAAAGATTTATGTCGACAATACGCAAACCGAGCGCATACAGAAAGCACGTGCGCGAATGCAGGAAAATGGTCGTTTCGCACTTAATTTCCTGACTCAGGAAATTCGCATGGCGGGGTATCCGGGTTGTCTGTGCGATATCGAGTCCTCCCAATACGAAAATACGCTGGAAGACTCACCGCCAACCTTTCAGCCTGTTATAGGAATACAAGGATGGGAAGCTGCCGGAACAGCGCCAGGTGAAATGTACAATAGTGTTAATAATGTTGCAGTGACCAGCACTGACGGCGGCGGTTGGATCGCGACGGCTGGTACTGTATTGGATTCGACGATGGCAATGCCGGGTACAGATATTATAAAAATTTGGAGTGCTGCTGATGGTAGCGCATCAATTGACTTCGTAGCATCCGGTGAGTTGGTACAACTGCAAGGCATCAGTTTTTATATTGGCAAACGCGGTAATGTAGCGACAAACCCATCGGCACTATTCCGCCGAGAGTCAAACGCAACCGCTGTTTATGCCGCTCAGGAACTGATTGAAGGTGTCGAGAGTATGCAGATTCTTTATGGACTTAATCTGGATAATGACTATAAAAAGACAGTTGGCGCTTATGTGTCAGCCAATCTGGTTGAGAATTGGGCAAGTGTAGTGAGCGTCAGAGTGAGCCTGTTGATTCAATCAGTTGAGGATAGCCTGGTAGCTTCACCACAGCCTTATACATTCAACGGTGTTGTTTATGACGGTAGTGCAGGCAATGGCAGTTTGCCAGCGGATCGCAGATTGCGCAGGGTATTTACCAGCACAATCACTTTACGTAATCGGGCAATGGGTCGCTAAGTGATAAGTGGAATCAATATGGAAACATCAAATTACAGTCATCTAAAATTGCAGCGTAACCAGCATGGCGCAGTGCTGATTTTCTGTATGGTTTTTTTGTTGGTACTTACCATGATGGGAGTAGCGAGCATGGAAACCACAGTTCTTGAAGAGCGCATGGCTGGCAATATGCAGGATTACGGCGTTGCTTTCCAGGCTGCAGAAGCTGCGCTGGTGGCGGGCGAGAATTGGCTGGCGGGGGAAATTATTCGGCCGGCAACCAGTAGCGATGGCACTACGACCGCCTGGTTAAAAGATGCAGCTGACTCTGATTCTACCAACTCGTTGCCATGGTGGCAGGAAAGCGATCGGGATAGCAAACAGTGGTGGGAAGATAATGCCATCACCGTAAATGGATTCGCAGAACTGGCCGCGCGGCCTGCATACATTATCGAAGAGTACGCTACCAACATCGTGGAACAGTCTATTGCAACAGATTCGGGAGTGCAGCCACAAATCTCAGTATTTTACAGGATTACAGCACGTGGCACTGGTCGTAACGATGCCAGTACGGTGCAACTGCAATCTATATTTGTGAAACCAGGACGGCAATCATGGAGGCAGCTACAGTGATGACAGGGAGAATCAGTAATGAAAAAATTAAATTCCGACAATGCAAGCGGAACGCTATTACCAATCGACCGGGGTTTCACCCTGATTGAGCTCATGATTGTTGTTGCAGTAATAGGCATTCTCGTGGCTGTAGCATTGCCAGCATACCAGCGAAGCGTGCTGGCAGGTGGCAGAGCGGAAGGGCAAATATTATTGATGCAGGTTGCCAGCTCTCAAGAGCAGTTCTATTCGGGGAATAATAGTTATTCCACCAACGCAGACCCCTTTGCCAATCCCGTTGCCGCAGCGCTAATATCTGCTAATGGACTGTTTGCAGTTTCAGTTGCAGCATGCGCTGAGGGAACTATCGCGACTTGTTTCGTTGCAACGGCAACGCCGCAAGGCCGACAAAAGGAAGATGCCTGCACCACCCTGACCATTAGCAATACCGGCTTGAAAGGTTCTACCGGTGGCACTGTAGCAGAATGTTGGCGTTGAAAACTCACTGACAACTTAATGGCGAACCGCTGCTGTCTTCACGAATTCCATCGCCATCCAGATCGCGGGCAAACCGAATTCGCCCCGTACCATTGACAAGAATCTGGTGTGCCAGTTCAGCTGCTTTTGAGTGCGGACAATAAGTGAAGTTGCCGTTTTGATACATGATTTGTCCTCTTGGGTTGATCTGCAGATACTGACGATTCTGAAATGCCCGCCAACGAATAGTGCCGCCAATTTCACCAAACTGTACTTGTTGCAGGAGTTGATCCGATTGGTTAATCTTTCTGTCGGCATTGCGGTCCGAGAACACAATAAGTCCCTGCTCCCAACTGCCGGAACAACTGTTACCATCACTGGAACGACATATTGTTACAGTCACACCCGATCTGATCGCAGCGGTGCGCCCTGAACTGATAGCCTTGGCTAAAGTATTCATCGCCGTCTCACCCTGTTGTTTGACAACGATATGCTGCAAGCCCGGAGCAGATATACCAAGAAGTATGGCGCTAAGTGACATCGCAAAAAGCAGCTCGGTAAGCGTTACGCCGCTCTGCATTTCGGCCCCGTTATTCGCCAGACAATTTTCAGTCTGACCGCGTCTGCCAGTAATCACTTGAACACCTCCATGTGTTAAAGTTGCCAATGGTTTTTGTTGTCTATAAACAATTGTAGGCAGACTTTTATTTTTTGGCAAAAACCAGCTGAAGAGTCATCTTTATTCCAGCTGTCTGAGAATGTGCGCTGCATATTGCGAAGAGATTTCCGTTCATGAGTGATTTTCTGATTATTGGTGGTGGCGTCATAGGATTGTTGCTGGCCAGAGAATTGGCTGACTCCGGTGCCAAAGTCACAGTGATTGAGCGCGGCGAATGCTGTCGTGAAGCCTCATGGGCTGGCGGAGGCATAGTTTCGCCTTTATATCCCTGGCGTTACAAACCCGAAGTAACGGCATTGGCTTCATGGGCGCAGGATTTTTACCCGCAACTGGCTGCAGAGTTGTTGCGAGATACCGGTATCGATTCAGAGTTGCAAAAAAGTGGTTTACTGATGTTGCAGGCTGAGGATTCCGATGCTGCGTTACAGTGGGCGCGGGAGACAAGAAGGCCCATGCAGGCGGTTGCTGAGGAATTCATCTATAAGAAAGAAGCGCGTCTGGCAGCAAATTTCACCGCGGGGCTGTGGATGAATGATGTCTGCAATATCCGCAATCCCCGTCTTGGCAAAGCACTGGTGGTTAAGCTCCGCGATATGCCCGATGTACAGCTTCGAGAACATTGTGAGTTGCTCTCTATAAATCAAAACGCAGATAAGATTCAGTCAGTGGAGGTATTGGAAAAGGGTGATGTCGTGAAGTTGCAGGCGCAGAAATACGTTGTGAGCGCAGGAGCATGGAGCGGCGTGTTGCTGGCCGGTCTTGGCGTCGAACTGCCTGTGGAACCGGTAAAGGGGCAGATGCTCCTTTATCGTAGCCAGGAGAATTTATTGCAAAGTATTGTGCTGTATCGGGGACGATACCTGATTCCGCGCAGGGACGGATATATACTCGTTGGCAGCACGTTGGAAAAATGTGAGTTTGATAAAAGTTCAATAGCGGAGGCGTTGAGTAGCTTGCGGGAGTCCGCCGTTGGCATGCTCCCTGAATTGGCGCTGCTTGATCCGATACAACAATGGGCGGGACTGCGACCGGGTGCGCCAGATGGAGTACCGTTTATTGGCAGAGTGAAGGGGTTTGACAATCTCTTTGTCAATGCCGGGCACTACAGGAATGGTTTGGTGCTGGCTCCAGCATCAGCAAGATTACTGGCGGATTTATTGTTACAACGAACTCCGATCGTCGATCCCTCTCCTTATGATCCGCAGGCGGTCTGAAGTAAAAGCAACAGAACCTACTCAAGTCCAAGCTTTTTCAAACGGTAGCGTAACGAACGGAAAGACATACCCAATTTTTTTGCGGCAGCAGTCTTGTTCCAGCGGGTGCTTTCCAATGTGCGGGAAATGATATCGCGCTCAATGGTTTCCATGTGTTGTTCCAAGGAGAAGTTGTCGTGAACATTAACTTTCTCCATTGCGTGTTCCGACCCTCCCGATCTGGTTCTCTCCTCTTCCATTTTGTTAGGTGATGAAGTCGTCCAGTTTTGCAGGTCCAGATGCTCGCTAAGAATAAGATTGTGTTCACACAAGGCGGCTGCGCGTTGCAGAATGTTCTCCAGCTCACGAACATTGCCAGGGAAGTCGTACGCAGAAAGCAGTTTTAAGGCTTCGCCGTCCAGAGAAGGTGTTTCTACTCGATTCTCAAGAGCGATTTTTCTCAGAATGCTGCGGCTGAGCTCCTCAATATCCTCACGCCGTTCACGCAAAGACGGGACGGCAAGTTCGATAACATTGATTCGATAATAGAGATCCTGGCGGAAATTTCTGTTTTCAATTTCCTGTAGCAGATTCTTGTGACTGGCACTGAGTATGCGAACGTTAGTTGGGAGCTCTTCCTGCGAACCAACCGGGCGCACAGATTTTTCCTGAATAACCCGCAATAATTTCACTTGCATATGTAGGGGTAGATCCGCCACTTCATCCAGAAACAGTGTGCCACCGTGGGCGGCTTGGAAAAGTCCTTTCTTGTCTCGATCCGCTCCGGTAAAACTTCCTTTGAGATGACCAAATAATTCGCTTTCCATAAGCTCCGCAGGTATAGCTCCGCAATTTACTGCAAGAAAAGGCGCATCGTTGCGGGAACTTTGCTGATGAATTGAGCGAGCCGCCAGTTCTTTGCCGCTTCCTGATTCGCCGCTGATGAATACAGGTGCCTGGCTGCGTGCAAGTCGCTCAATCTGTTCTCGCAAGCGAGACGCTGCCGGGGACTTCCCCTTGATGGTGACACTGCCTTGAGGAAGCTGGTTGTTAGTTGTGAGGTTTGCAGGATCGTGAGATAAGCGTAAAGCTGAGTTGACCAGATCGCGCAACTTCTGCAGATTAACCGGTTTGGATACAAAATCAAATGCCCCTGCCTTCATGGCGCGTATGGCTGCCTCTGTGCTGCCGTGCGCCGTAATCACGGCCACTGGTAAGTCAGGAAATTTCTGCTGTATAAGTTCAACCAGACTTATACCATCGCCATCTGGCAGACGCATATCGGTCAAGCACAGATTGAAGGTTTCTCGCTCCAGAAATTCGAAAGCAGTAGCCAGATCGTCAGCCGAACTCGTAGCCAAAGACATTTTGCTTAATGTGATTTCAAGCAGTTCCCGGATATCCGGCTCATCATCAACTATGAGTACTCGGGCTGACATAATGGCACCATTGTCTGAATTGTTATCAGGTACATTGGATTTTATCAGTTATTAATTTCGCTTAAGATCAATTAACGTATCGATCCGGGTGGCTGAAATGAATGCTGAAACAACTTTTTCCTTTGCGGCCTTTCGAATAAGAGATTTGTGCTTGATTAGCTTCGCATAGTTCCTTGGATATATAAAGTCCCAAACCGGTTCCACGAGGTTCAGTGGTGTGAAACGGCTCAAAAAGATGCTCCTCTGCATCTGCGCTCACTCCGGGTCCATCATCCATGATATGCAGAAACAATTTTTCAGCTTGTTTATCAGTTTCCACACCGCCATTAATATGAAGCGTTGCTTTACCGGTGTGATGTTCACTATAGCGTAATCCGTTCTCAAAAAGGTTCGTCAGAATCTGTTCTAACTGGGTCGGAATTACTTTGATGACAGTCGAACGTGGTTTTACCTCTAGTGTAATCTCGCCGTTTACAGGATGACTGGCCTTATATGTTTGTATGAACTGCTCAAGCCAATCGTATAGATTGATTCTTTCAGCAGTCTGTTCCTGATGTCTGGACATCTGCAGGATGTCCTCGATAATCAAGTTCACTCGTGCACTGTGGTTAAGAATGATCTCCAGTAAACGAGCATTTTGTGTGTTGAGGTCTTCAGACTCATTGAGTAGTTGGGTGGCATGGCTGATAGCTCCAAGAGGATTGCGAATTTCATGAGCAATGCTGGCTGTGAGTTGTCCCAATGACGCCAGTTTCAGCTGTCGAGCGCGCTGCAGAAATTGGCTGTTGTCTTCGATAAAAATAATAATATTGGATTCTGATTTCGGATTCAGATATGAAAAACTCGCCTGCAACTGTGGGCCTGATTTTTTTATGCGAAAGGTATTCGTATTGACCCGATTATCTTTTTGCCAATCCTGCAATTGCTGCAATAGGATTTTTGGTAATTCGGTGTTGTGTTCAGATTTATTTGCAATCTCTCTACTCTGCTTTCTATTACTACTGAGAGAAAGCAACGACTCTGCTGCACTGTTAATAGTAAGAATGCGGGCGTCGCAGTCTACAACAATGATACCGCTGCGCAGTCGTTGGATAATCAGGTGATTCAACTGCTCCAGGTCGACGATGCTGGTGGCCTGCTGCTCTGCCAACACAGCGCTGCGACGCATACGTTCGCTCAGAGTCTGCAGGTATAGAGAAGTTGCAAACAACAGTGCCCCGAGCAACCCGGATTGAATATATTGGTTCGCAGGATTGCTACTGGTGAAGCTCAGATAAACTTCACTGAAGATGATAGCGATGCTGGCTATGGCTGCCAGGAATGTGCTGATAATGCCTGTTACAAGTATGCCACCGGCGGCAATTGTCACAAGTAACAGCAGACCCAGCCCACTAACTACACCACTGGCACTGTAGGTGATAAGGGCAATAGCCAGAATATCGGCTATCAGCATGGCAGTAATCAATTTCTGATGTTTCAGGTATTGTCTGTCGGGATTGAAACTCAAGCCAACGAGAAAACTGAATAGACAATAAACGCTTGCCACAATCAGAAACAGGTCCGCGTCATGACTACCAATTCGGGTGGTATTGGCGGTAGTGAAAAAGCTGATCAGAAGGATCAATGTCAATGCAATACGGTATATATTGTAAATCTGGAGTAAGCGGGCGTTCTGCTGCAGATACTGGTTCGCTTCCATGATTTCTAAAATTTTCCGCGTATGCGCAAATTGGTGAAAACAGCCGTAACGGCCGATTGTATTTTGCTTAAATGCTGCGTTTGTCGGACAATATCGCACCATTGGGAGAATAGCAATTTACGCAAATAACTCAGGAAACTCAGAGGAACATATGGCAAGGCAGTTACGCGTTGTAATGGCGCAAATCAATCTGATGGTAGGCGATATAGCCGGTAATACGGAGTTGGTTGTCGCCTTGGCCAGACAGGCTATTACAGAGTACCAAGCCGAGGTCATCGCGTTTCCTGAGCTGACACTGACAGGTTATCCCCCTGAGGATCTGTTGTTTCGGGATAGCATGATGCTGCGCATCAATCGGGCGTTGGCAAGTCTGCTGGCAGCTGATTTAAACATACACATCATTGTAGGCCACCCCTTGCGGGAAAGTGGCCAGCTCTTCAATGCCCTGTCAGTAATCAAAGGCAGACAGGTGCTGGCCACTTATCGCAAGCAGTATCTGCCGAATTACCAGGTGTTTGATGAGCGCCGTTATTTTGAATCGGGGGATGCGCCGTGTGTCGTAAACATCAATGACATACCGGTCGCGCTAACCATATGTGAAGATATGTGGGAAGCGGCCCCTACACAACAGGCCAAAGCGGCCGGTGCTGCCTTGTTAATCAATATTAACGCCTCCCCTTACCATAACGACAAGCTCAATCAACGCCTGGCTCTATTGCGGGAGAGAGCTTGCGCGAACAGGCTGCCTATCATTTATGTCAACATGGTTGGAGGGCAGGATGAACTGGTATTCGACGGCACTTCCATGGCTATCGATGCCAATGGTGACTGCCAGGTACTGGCTCCTTCTTTCAAGAGTGGGTTGTATCCCGTTCTTGTGAAAGAGCAGATGAATGCAGGGGTAAGTGATTGGCAATATGTTGATGGCGTGAAGGCTCCTACAGAAAGTCTTGAGGCTACCATTTACGGAGCACTGGTATTGGGGTTGCACGACTACGTCAACAAGAACGGCTTCGAATCCGTAGTGCTGGGTTTGTCAGGGGGCATCGACTCAGCACTGACTCTGGCAATCGCAGTGGATGCGCTTGGCAAAGATCGCGTGCAGGCAGTGATGATGCCATTCGACTACACCTCCCAGTTAAGTATTGATCTGGCTCAGGCGCAAGCTCATCGACTGGACGTGAAGTATTCCGTGATACCGATTGTCGCCCCTTATCAGAGCTTCATGCAGGTGTTATCTGCTGAGTTTGAAAATTTGCCAACAGATGTGACCGAACAGAATATGCAGGCACGATGCCGTGGCGTCATCCTGATGGCTATTTCCAACAAGAAAGGTGCCATGGTGCTGACAACAGGTAACAAGAGCGAAATAGCTGTTGGCTATTCAACACTGTATGGTGATATGGCTGGAGGTTTTGATGCGTTGAAGGACGTTCCGAAAACCATGGTGTACCGTCTGTCAGCTTACCGTAACAGTTTGGTTGATGCTGTGAACGCGCCAGTTATCCCGCAAAAGGTAATAGACAGGGCTCCTTCTGCGGAACTGGCACCTGGTCAGGTCGACCAGGATAATCTGCCGCCGTATCCGGAACTGGATGAAATTCTGGAGTTGTACGTGGAGAAAGATTTCAGCGCACAGGCGATTATTGCCAGGGGATTTCCCGAAAAGACAGTTCACCGTGTTATTCGTTTGGTAGATATCAATGAATATAAACGGCGTCAAAGTCCGGTGGGAGTGCGACTGACGCAGCGCGGTTTTGGTCGCGACCGCCGCTATCCGATTACATCAGGTTGGAAACTTGGGGAGTAAGTGCATTGGAAAAACATATTTTAAGTACACTGAGCGAATCGCGCGATTACCTGCATCGATTCAGTAGCGATGCAAGTAATATAGTTGCAATCAAATCAGGCGCAGAATTGCTGATCAAATCCTTGCGCAATGGCAACGCCTTGTACAGTTGTGGGAATGGAGGCTCCATGAGTGACGCCATGCATTTTGCTGAGGAGTTGACCGGGCGTTATCGCCAAAATCGGGCGGGACTTGCAGCAACAGCAATCAGCGATGCAGGCCACATAAGTTGCGTAGCCAACGATTTCGGCTATGAACATATCTTCTCCCGTTATCTGCAGGCCAGAGCAAGGCCGGGCGATTGTGTGTTGGCTATCAGCACTAGTGGCCGCAGTAAAAACGTAATCCTGGCTGCTGAGTATGCCAGAGAGGCAGGCGTACATGTCGTCAGCCTGACTGGAGAGCCGGGCTCGGTATTAGGTAAGCTGGCTACTGTGGATATCAGTGCAGGCGCGGCTAAATTTGCTGACCGGATTCAGGAAGTGCATATCAAGATCATTCACATTCTGATCGAATTGATCGAACGTGAATTTTTTCCGGAGAACTATGCGGAATAGGTTAAAGGCGATCAGAATCCTGTTCGCCTCATTTGCGAACTTATTTAACCGAAGATACCGAAGGTCAGCCTGCTCAACCATGAGCGCTCTGTTTCCAATTCTTCGATTTCAGGATTATTAGGTTGCACAGGACGGCTTGTTGGAGCAAGGGGTGTATTTTCAACATTACTGCCTAGCAGACCAAATGTAACGGTATACAGCAATGAAGGATTGGTGACCTGATTGCGCACAATGAAATTTCCGTTAGCATCCAAAGCAGGATGTTCCGGGTAATTCAATTTCAGCAATGCCAATGATGTATCCGCCAGATCGTTCATGCCCAACCGCAGATAACATTCCACCATAATGGCAATCCCTTCGGCCACCACCGGGCTGCCCTGGAAGTTTTCCACGACATAGCGACCACGGTTCAGTGCGGCAATATAGGCGCGACGTTCCAGATAATAATTTGCAACATGCACTTCATAGGAGGCAAGGTTGTTGCGCAGGAACACCATTCTGGCTCGGGCATCAGCCGCGTAGTCACTTCCCGGGTACAAACTTAGCAACAGGGAAAACTCATTAAACGCATCGCGCGCTCTGCCGGGATCGCGCTTGGTCGGGTCAGTAGGCAGGAAACGGCTCATGAAGCCACTGTCCTCAGCAAAAGATGCCATGCCTTTCATATAGTAGGCATAATCGATATTCGGGTTGTCAGGATGCAGGCGAATGAAGCGATCGGCAGCCGCTCGCGCTGCTTCCAGGTTTGAACTGCGGTAATGGGCGTAGACCAACTCCAGCTGTGATTGAGCCGCGAACTGGCCAAACGGGAAACGTGATTCCAGTGCCTGATAAGTACGGACCGCACCGCTGTAGTTGCCTGCGGTCATCTGCCTGTTGGCAGTTACGTAAAACTGCTCCTCAGTGCTAAGGTCAGCAAACTCGTCACGATCACCTCCACCAAAAAGGGAACAAGCGCTGAAAAAGCTGAAAAAAACCAATAAAGCCAATATTCTCAAGGTGTTACAACCTCCGGTAATTCCCGTTTCTGCCGCTGGTGAAACGAGTCTATAATGATCGCCCGCAATCAGGGCGTATTTAACCACAGCAACCGGTGTAAACCAAAGCCGGAATGCTTTCTCACATTCGCCGAACCGAAAAGGTGCTCGGCATCGAAACAGTAGTATGAGTATATGACCGTAAAAGTATCATTAAGTGCCGCCGTGCCCGAATCTCTGTCCGGTAGTCGGTTTGACCAGATCGCTGCCAGTCTGTTCCCCGATTATTCCAGGGCGCGACTGCAAGTCTGGATCAAGGAGGGCTGCCTGACTGTTAATGGCAAGCCACTTAAAGCTAAAGAAAAAGTTTATGAAGGCGATTCACTCGTGCTGGACGCGGTACTCGATATAGAGGATACAGGCTCAGCACAGGCGGAGCCGTTGGAATTGGATATCGTTTATGAAGATGATGATTTACTGGTGATTAACAAGCCGGTCAACACCGTTGTCCATCCTGCTGCTGGTAACAGAACCGGTACGCTGATGAATGGTTTGTTGCACTTTTGCCCGCAACTGCAGAATTTGCCGCGAGCGGGTATTGTTCATCGACTGGATAAGGACACCACGGGATTGATGGTAGTAGCCAAGACTTTGCCCGCCCATCACAATCTGGTCAAACAGCTACAGCGCCGCGATGTAGAGCGTGAGTATGAGGCAGTAGTCAATGGCGTGATGACCGGCGGCGGCATGGTTGATCTGCCGATTGGACGCCATACAGTAAACCGTCAAAAGCGCGCTGTAAGGGAGGATGGTAAAGATTCCGTCACGCATTATCGCCTGATCAGCCGCTTTCGGGCGCACACCCACGTCAGGGTTAAGCTTGAAACTGGCCGTACACATCAAATACGGGTTCATATGAGCCATATACGCTATCCACTGGTGGGTGACCCTCTTTACGGCGGAAGGCTGCAAATACCTAAAGCTTGCAGTGTAGAGTTGGCGGGTGAGTTGAAAAATTTCCGGCGCCAGGCCTTGCATGCACGTCGCCTGGGCTTCAAACACCCGCGCACAGGCGAAGACGTCAGTTGGGAAGCAGAACTGCCAGCAGATATGCAGCGTCTTCTAGAGGTGCTCAAGGAAGACATGTCATGAATAAACCCGCGCTCCTGGTGCCGACGTGGAGTGCCCCGGCTTCTGTGGTTGCGATGGTGACCTTGCGCACCGGTGGAGTCAGTCAGAAACCCTTTGAAAGCTTCAATCTGGCCTTTCATGTCGGAGACAAACCTTCTGCGGTTTCAGCAAACAGGGAATCTTTGCAGCAGCTTTTACCAGCGTATATGCCCGTTCAATGGCTGCAGCAGGTTCATGGAACGAATGTGGTACGGCCGCCGCGAGCAAATTTGCTGGAGGAGCTGGAAGGAGACTCGATATATCTGAATCAACCGGGCATAGCAGGCGCCGTGATGACTGCGGATTGTTTGCCGGTATTCTTTGCGGATAAGCAGGGGAAAAGCGTTGCAGTTGCTCATGCCGGCTGGCGCGGATTGGTGGACGGGGTGCTTGAAAACACAATCGCATGCTTTGATGTTGCTGCGGAGCAGATTTGTGCCTGGATGGGGCCTGCAATAGGGCCTTGTCATTTTGAAGTGGGTAGCGAGGTACGGGAACAGTTTCTCGACAGTTGCGCAAACAAGCTACAGCGAGACGCGGTGGCAGCGGCATTTTTACCAGGTTTGCAAGAATCAAAGTGGCTGGCAGATATTTATGCTTTAGCAACTATCCGTCTGAGCGCGGCCGGGATCAGTGACATTTCCGGAGGTGGTTCGTGCACGGTGTGCGACACACTTGATTACTTTTCTTACCGTCGCGATGGCAAGACTGGCCGGATGGCCAGTTTGATCTATTTCAACTCTCCTTAACTCTCTTTGAGTATTTTGCGAACCATGCTTGAAATGCATAGTTTGCGACCTCATCTTTGCAATCATTGTTACAGAATTGCTTGCAGGTATTGGAATACGCAAGACAGTGCTGCTTATGATTGATTTTCTCCATTGCCGAGGTACTAAATGCGAATCGACCAACTGACCAGTAAGTTACAGGCTGCGCTTGCCGACGCGCAGTCAATGGCACTGGGGAACGACAATAATTTCATCGAACCCGTGCACTTGATAGTGGCATTGCTAGAGCAAAAAGGTGGCTCAGTTCGCCCACTACTCTCGCAAACAGGTTTCAATATCACAGAGCTGCGTTCTAACTTGCAAGGCATTATTGACAAATTGCCGAAAGTGGAGGGCAATGGTGGCGATGTCACCATGTCTAATGACACAGGCCGATTGCTCAACCAGGCTGATCGCCTGGCGCAGAAAAAAGGCGACAAGTTCATCTCCTCTGAAATAGTGATACTTGCTGCTATGTCTGACAAGGGTGAGGTTGGCAGAGTACTTAACGCGTCAGGAGTTTCCGAGAAAGCATTAGAGAACGCGATAGCAAACCTGCGCGGTGGTGATAAGGTCAGTGATGCTGGAGCTGAAGAATCCTGGCAGGCACTTTCGCGATTTTGCGTTGATCTGACTGAAAAAGCGGCTAATGGGGATCTTGATCCTGTGATCGGTCGCGATAGCGAAATTCGTCGTACGATTCAGGTTTTGCAAAGACGTACCAAAAATAATCCTGTTCTGATTGGTGAACCAGGCGTAGGTAAGACAGCGATTCTTGAGGGTTTAGCACAGCGAATCGTCAATGGTGAAGTTCCAGAGGGATTGAAGGACAAGAAAATTCTTGCTCTGGATATGGGTTCGTTGATTGCCGGAGCCAAATATCGCGGAGAATTTGAGGAGCGCTTGAAAGGAGTTTTGAACGAGCTTTCCAAGCAGGAAGGTTCTGTCATTCTTTTCATAGATGAGCTACATACTATGGTCGGTGCCGGTAAGGCAGACGGTGCTATGGATGCGGGAAATATGCTCAAACCCGCATTAGCGCGCGGCGAATTGCATTGTGTTGGTGCTACAACGCTGGACGAGTATCGGAAATATATCGAGAAAGATGCTGCACTGGAGCGCCGCTTTCAGAAAGTGCTGGTCGATGAACCCAGTGAGGAAGATACCATCGCAATTCTGCGCGGTCTCAAAGAGCGTTACGAAGTGCACCATGGTGTGCAGATTTCTGATGCAGCTATCATTGCAGCAGCACGTCTGTCGCAGCGCTATATTCCAGACCGTCAACTGCCTGATAAAGCCATCGACCTAATCGATGAAGCGGCCAGTATGATTCGCATGGAAATCGATTCCAAACCGGAAGAGATGGATAAGCTGGAGCGCAAACTTATTCAGTTAAAGATTGAACGCGAGGCGCTTAAGAAAGAAGAAGACGAGGGCTCCAGAAAGCGTAACGAAAAGCTGGCCGAGGATATCAGAAAGCTGGAACTCGAGTTTGCAGATCTGGAGGAAATCTGGAAAGCCGAAAAAGCATCTGTGCAAGGTACGCAATCCATAAAAAGCAATCTTGAGAAAGCCCGCGCTGATTTGGAGGTGGCGCGACGAGCGGGAGATCTGGCGCGTATGTCGGAGTTGCAATACGGTGTCATTCCCAACCTGGAGAAAACACTGGACATGTCTGCGCAGACGGACATGACGGAGATGCGATTGCTGCGCAGCCGTGTGACTGAGGAAGAAATTGCGGATGTTGTGTCGCGCTGGACGGGTATCCCCGTGTCGAAAATGTTGCAGGGTGACAAACAGAAATTGCTCACTATGGAAGAAGCGTTGCATAAGCGTGTGATTGGACAGCATGAAGCGATCGCGGCAGTGTCGAATGCGGTACGGCGCTCCAGATCCGGATTGTCTGACCCGAATCGACCGAACGGTTCCTTCCTGTTTCTTGGGCCAACCGGCGTTGGTAAAACTGAACTGTGTAAAGCCTTGGCTGAATTTCTGTTTGATACTGAAGAGGCTATGGTGCGCATAGATATGTCTGAGTTTATGGAGCGCCATTCCGTAGCTCGACTAATTGGTGCACCTCCTGGCTATGTTGGATATGACGAAGGCGGCTATCTGACAGAAGCTGTGCGTCGCAGACCTTACTCAGTACTGCTGCTTGATGAAGTTGAGAAAGCGCATCCTGATGTGTTCAATATTCTGCTGCAAGTGATGGACGATGGACGCCTGACTGACGGCCATGGCCGCACAGTGGATTTTCGCAATACCGTCATCGTCATGACGTCCAATCTAGGGTCCGACAGGATTCAGGAACTGATGCAGGCTGGGGTGCCTGATGAGACGACTTATGAGCAGGTGAAAGCAGATGTACTCTCTGTGGTAACCAGACACTTCTCTCCGGAGTTCGTTAACCGTATAGATGAAACTGTGGTGTTCCACCCATTGGAGCAGAGTCAGATCCGGGGTATCGCGGATATCCAGATTGCGCTGCTCAACAAGCGTTTGCAGGACAACGACCTGCGAATTGAGGTGAGTGATGCGGTTTTGGAGAAATTGGCTAATCTGGGCTACGACCCCGTGTACGGCGCAAGACCTCTGAAGCGAGCTATCCAGAACTGGATCGAAAACCCGCTGGCGCAGCGAGTTATTCAGGGCGAGTATGAACCGGGTGACTGCATCACAGTCGATGTCACGGACCAAACCTTCAGTTTTGGCAAGGCACGTTTGCATTAAAAGAGCGATTTATAAGGCTTTCGCAGTCTGGCAGAGCAATTCTGCACTTGACAATGCAGCAAATGGTGGGAAAATTGTCCTCCATTTTGCTTTGCAGACTGAGAAGGTTATCCCCCTCATCCAATCTGCTTTAGTCGGTGAGCAGCAGAAAGTGCTGATCCCGGGACTATTGCTTAGGTGTCAGACCATCCACCTAAGGTTCCAGCACGTTACCGCGTCAGGAACCGGCATAAGTCAGGATTGCCATGCCTTTGCAGTTACTTTGGTAACTGCCCGGTTAAATAGCTGATCTGGCGTGGCGGTAAGTTCTGGTTTGTGTTGAGGAGTTGCAGGTGGACTCCACATCCAATGTATAAATAAACGTATGGGTATTCTTTGTGAGTACTCTTTAGCTATTTGGCGCTATTGACGACCTGACGGTGTGCAGCTTATGCAGCGACAAAATTCTGTAGGCTGCAGGTATAGCTCCTTACGAAATATCGATGAATACAGAGGCGAATGACAGTGGAATTACTTTCTGGCGGTGACATGCTGATCCGTGCTTTGCACGATGAGGGCGTTGAGATACTGTTCGGTTATCCGGGCGGTGCAGCGTTACATATTTACGACGCAATTTTCAATCAGAACAAAGTGGAACATATTCTGGTGCGACATGAACAGGCAGCAACGCATGCTGCTGATGGCTACGCGCGAGCGACTGGTCGGCCTGGAGTAGTTTTGGTGACATCCGGCCCGGGTGCTACCAATGCCATCACCGGCATTGCTACCGCTTTCATGGATTCGATTCCCATGATTGTGATTTCCGGTCAGGTCGACAGTTCACTGATAGGGTCAGATGCATTTCAGGAAACCGATATGGTGGGTATTTCCCGTCCTATCGTGAAGCATAGTTTCATGGTGCAAAACGCCGAAGATATTCCCATGATTGTGAAAAAAGCTTTTCACATTGCCACTACCGGTCGACCAGGTCCGGTGGTTATCGATGTGCCAAAAGATGCCACTGATCCGACGCGCAAATTTCCGTATAGTTATCCAGAGTCCGTGAAAATGCGGTCATATTCTGTGCCGAGCAAAGGTCACGCCGGACAGATTAAAAAGGCTGTGGAAATCCTGTTGTCCGCGAAACGTCCCATCATTTACGCAGGTGGGGGTGTCGTGCAGGGGAACGGTGATGCGCTGTTGACGGAGTTGGCTCGTAAATTGGGATACCCGGTAACCAACACTTTGATGGGGCTGGGTGCTTATCCTGGAACAGACAAACAGTTTTTAGGCATGTTAGGCATGCACGGTACATACGAGGCGAATATGGCGATGCATTTCAGCGATGTCGTGCTGGGTATCGGTGTGCGTTTTGATGACCGGGTAACAAATGCTGTGTCCAAGTTTTGTCCAGGTGCAAAGATTCTGCATGTAGACATTGATCCGGCCTCTATTTCGAAAACGGTTGCTGCAGACGTACCTATTGTTGGGTCAGTAGTCTGTGTGCTTGAGGATATGCTTGATCTGATAAAGCAATCTGAAATCAAGATAGACAAAAAAGCCCTGGACCTGTGGTGGAAGCAAATAGAGGGTTGGCGTGAAAAAGACTGTCTGAAGGTAGTTCCCGCAGAGAATGACGTCATCAAGCCCCAACAGGCTATTGAAAGTTTGTACCGGGTTACGGGTGGTGATGCATACGTTTCCTCTGATGTCGGTCAGCATCAAATGTTTGCTGCGCTTTATTACAAGTATGACAAATCACGCCGATGGATAAATTCTGGTGGTTTGGGAACTATGGGCTTTGGTTTTCCGGCGGCCATGGGAGTGCAATTTGCTTTCCGGGATGCCGTTTCTGTTTGTGTCACCGGCGAAGGCAGTTTTCAGATGAATCTGCAGGAGTTTGCCACCTGCATGCAGTACAACCTGCCAATCAAGATTGTTTGTTTGAATAATCAGGCGTTGGGCATGGTGAAGCAGTGGCAGGATATGCAGTATAGCAGTCGCTACTCGCACAGTACTTACGCCGAATCTTTACCAGATTTTGTAAAACTGGCAGAAGCATATGGTCACGTTGGAATTAGAATTGACAAACTTTCCGAGCTGGATGCCAGAATGAAGGAAGCGTTCGCACTTAAGGATCGTCTTGTATTCATTGATGTCAGGGTTGACCCGATGGAACACGTTTACCCGATGGCCATCAAGGGTGGTGCGATGAAAGATATGTACTTGAGCAAGACGGAGAGAACCTGAGATGAGGCATATAATTTCCATATTACTGGAGAATGAACCTGGTGCTTTGTCTCGGGTTGTCGGTCTGTTTTCGCAACGCAACTACAATATCGAATCATTGACGGTTGCGCCGACAGAGGATCACTCTTTGTCGCGTTTGACCATTACGACTGTAGGCGATGATCGCAAGATTGAACAGATCACCAAACATCTCAACAAATTGATAGATGTGGTGAAACTGGTTGATTTGACAGAGGGCGCTCATATCGAGCGTGAACTGATGCTGATCAAAGTAAAGGCAACTGGCGCCCAGCGCGCCGAGATCAAACGTACAACGGACATATTTCGTGGTCAGATTGTTGATGTCACTAACACCGTTTACAGCATACAACTGGCTGGAACATCCGAGAAGCTGGACAGCTTTTTGTTGGCTATTGGCACAGCCGGTGTTTTGGAAGTTGCAAGAACCGGGGTCACCGGAATTTCTCGTGGGGAGAAGGTTCTTAGTCTTTAGCTGTTGACTCGAAAGTCTGAGCCATCATCACTGCAGGTTCCTCTGTATGATAATGGCTCTGATTTTTTCCTAAATCGCTTTCTTCATCGCGGTCATATACGAGCGCAGTTTGCGACCCACCAATTCAATAGGGTGGTTGCGAATTCTCTGATTGACTGCAATCAGTTCCGCATTGTCGACGCCGCCATCTGCGAGTTGCAAACCTTTGCCTATCACATCTGTATCAATCTTCTTCATAAAGTCTTCCAGGAGCGGTACGCACTCATGAGAGAACAGGTAACATCCATATTCTGCCGTATCAGATATTACTTTATTCATTTCATAAAGCTTTTTGCGCCCGATTAGATTAGCTATTAATGGTACTTCATGCAGTGATTCGTAGTAAGCGGATTCTTCAATAATGCCGCTGGCTGTCATAGTTTCAAACGCCAGCTCAACACCGGCTTTCAACATAGCAGCCATCAGAATGCCATTGTCGTAATACTCCTGCTCGCTGATATTCATGCTGCCAGCTTTTGATTTTTCAAAAGTGGTTTCAGCGGTGGCTGCCCGCCACGTCAACAGTTTATTGTCATCGTTGGCCCAGTCTTCCATCATTCCGCTTGAGAATTCACCCGTGATGATATCGTCCATATGTTTTTGATATAGCGGAGCCATGATTTCTTTTAATTCTGCCGCTAGAGAATTAGCTACCAGTTTGGCCGGATTGGAGAGCCTGTCCATCATATTGGTAATACCACCATGTTTCAGGCCTTCGGAGATAACCTCCCAGCCGTGCTGCACGAGCTTGGATGCATATGCGGGGTCAATTCCTTTCTCAACCATCTTGTCGTAGCAAAGCACGGAACCCGTTTGCAGCATGCCACAAAGAATTGTCTGTTCTCCCATCAGGTCGGATTTCACTTCAGCAATGAAAGAGGATTCCAGAACGCCCGCACGATGTCCGCCCGTTCCAGCGGCGTAAGCTTTGGCTATTTCCAGCCCGTCGCCACGGGGATCGTTCTCGGCATGAACGGCAATCAATGTAGGAACGCCGAAGCCACGCTTATATTCTTCACGAACTTCCGTACCGGGACATTTTGGCGCGACCATCACTACGGTCAAGTCAGGACGAATCTTCATGCCTTCTTCAACAATATTGAAACCATGTGAGTAAGCCAGACTTGAGTCTTTCTTCATCAAGGGCATTATCTGTTTAATTACAGCTGTATGCTGCTTGTCCGGAGTCAGGTTAAGAACCAAGTCAGCCTGCGGTATCAGTTCTTCGTAAGTGCCCACTTTAAAGCCGTTCTCTGTAGCATTCTTCCAGGACTGCCTTTTTTCCGCTATAGCCTCGGCGCGCAGTGTGTAGGAAATGTCCAGACCGCTATCCCGCATGTTCAGGCCCTGGTTCAAGCCTTGAGCACCACATCCGACAATAACTATTTTCTTGCCGAGCAGGCGATTCACGCCATCAGCAAACTCGGATTTATCCATAAAACGACATTTGCCCAATTGCTTGAGCTGAAGTCTGAGGGGCAATGTGTTGAAGTAGTTCATCGATGTTCTCCGGAGCAGATTATTTTCAGGTGGGCATAGTAAGGTTAATTATTGATTGCGTAAAATGAATTATTCGCAATACTATATTTCATAAAATGAAATGCAAGTGTAGAAACCTTATGAACCAGAAGATATGTGGTTGAATTCACTATGGAAATGAGAGACCTGCAATTAATGGTGCACCTGAGCAAGAGTTTGCACTTCAGCAAAACCAGCCAGGAATGCCATGTGAGCCCTTCCAGTCTCACGCGGATTGTACAAAAGTTGGAAGAGGAGGCTGGAGCAGCTCTTTTTGAACGAGACAACAGAACCGTGCGCCTTACTGCAGCAGGCCAGCTTTATAGAGAGTATGCCACTGAGACGCTGGAGCGTTGGCAGCAGTTACAACGTAATTTGCGAGAGCAAACGGATACTTTGCGTGGAAATCTCAGTGTGTTTTGTTCAGTAACAGCCAGTTACAGTTTTTTGCACGATCTTCTTAATCAGTTTCGCCTATGTCATCCCGCTGTGGAAATTCGCCTGCATACAGGTGACTCTGCGCTGGCTATACAACGCGTGCTCAATGAAGAGGATGATATCGGCGTGGCTGCTCGACCTGACCGCTTGCCAGAAAAACTGGATTTCAAGGAGATTGTTGAATCACCGTTAGTGTTCATTGGACCTGCTGGCCGCTGCCCGGTGCAAGAGCTGTTGTCTCGGCATAGCTCTGATCCGGAATTGCCGTGGCAGCAGCTGCCTTTTATATCATCTGAAACAGGTCTTGCACGCGCTCGTGCTGATCAATGGTTCCGTGAGAAAGGGGTGCGGCCCAATGTGTACGCGCAGGTGAGTGGCAATGAAGCTATCGTCAGTATGGTTAGTCTAGGATTCGGGGTCGCGGTGGTGCCACTGCTAGTGGTTGAGAATAGCCAGCTAAGCAACAAAATAGATATTCTGCAGGTCACCCCTACATTGAAACCGTTCACTATTGGCATTTGTGCATTGAAGAGGAAGCTCTCCAATCCACTGATAAAGGCGTTTTGGGATATCTCGCAAGAGCACTCCAGCGACATGAGTTGACGCCTGGCACGAACTTTACTTGTCGCCAGTGTATAATCCCTGAGCATTGGCCGCCTAAATGGTCCAGTCAATTTTTAGATTCAGATACCAAGAATTAGAGGAATCATACCAAGTCATGGATACAGGTAACGAAAACGATAATTCGGAAAGTTTAATTCCGATTGACGAGCATGAAGAGATAGTCTCGGAAGGCGGGAAATCGGTTCGCAGAAAAGGCATATACCTATTGCCAAACCTGTTGACTCTGGGCGCATTGTTTTCGGGGTTCTATGCCATTATTGCCGGAATGGGAGGAAACTTCGAAGGTGCAGGTTGGGCTATTTTAATAGCCGCTGTTCTGGATGGTTTGGATGGCCGAGTGGCGCGATTAACCAACACACAAAGTGCTTTTGGTGCACAGTTTGACAGTTTGGCAGACATGGTTTCATTCGGGGTTGCACCTGCACTTATTATGTTCAGCTGGGCGCTCTCCTCTCTGGGAGAAGCTGGCTGGGCCGCCAGTTTCATATTCATATCCTGCGCGGCACTGCGTTTGGCACGCTTTAACGTACAACTGGGAACGGTAGATAAGCGATATTTTGTAGGCTTGCAAAGCCCCGTGGCTGCAGGGCTCGTAACTTTTCTGGTCTGGGTGGGTCATAGATACAGTATAGAGGTTACTCCTGTTGTATCCGTTGCTGCTGCATTGCTGACAGCGTTCACAGGGTTGCTAATGGTTTCCAATTATCGTTACTACAGTTTCAAGGAGATTCACTTTAAAGGCACCGTGCCTTATGTAGTTTTTCTGATGGCTGTGATTCTGTTGGTGGTCATCGCGCAAAGCCCTCACGAGGTGCTTTTGACGATGTGTGTTTGTTATGCAGCTTCTGGCCCTGCGATATCTCTATATAAGTTATTGGGAAGGAAAACCGGTTCGGGGTCGTCAGCGTAATGTTCAATTATGTATTGGTACTGTAAAACCTGATTAAACTGAGAGGCTATTGTCATGTTGATTAAAACATCAAAGGATATTCCTTCTTCGGAAATTACTCCGGAGACTATATATAGGCAGCGCCGACAGTTTATTGGAGGTTTGGGACTGGCAGGAGTTGGCATAGCTGCCGGCGGATTGTTTTCCTCATCCGCTTTTAGTGCGGATGGCGACGGGTTGCGCGCCAGAGCTCCTGCAGGCATGCAGCGTTCCGCTCCTGCAGAGTGGTGGGGTGAAAAATTTGCCAATATCAAACCGGCGGTTGCAGAAGGTGGGTTCTCAACTGACGAGGATCTAACTCCTTATCGAGATGTGATCTCCTACAATAATTTCTACGAGTTTGGTACAGACAAAGGCGACCCGTATGCCAATGCGCAAAGCTTTAAGGCAGACCCGTGGTCTGTGGCCATCGAAGGCGAGGTGGATAAGCCCGGTGTGTACACGCTGGAAGATATCTTGAAGCCGCATGATCTCGAAGAGAGAGTTTATCGTCTGCGCTGTGTTGAGCGCTGGTCAATGGTTATACCCTGGGTTGGTTTTCCTTTGGCTGATCTGATCAAGCGATTTCAACCAAACTCCAAAGCCAGGTATGTGGAGTTTCTGACTCTGCACGATCCTGAAATTATGCCTGGGCAACGTTCAAGATTCACTACTATTGATTGGCCCTACCGCGAAGGCTTGCGTATGGACGAGGCTATGAACCCGCTGACCTTGTTGGCTGTAGGATTGTATGGAGACTATATGCCTCCCCAGAATGGTGCGCCGATACGACTTGTAGTGCCTTGGAAATACGGCTTCAAGAGTATTAAGTCCATAGTCAAGATCCGGTTCACAGAGCAAGAGCCAGCAACCAGTTGGAGCCTGCTCGCCCCGCGTGAGTACGGTTTCTACGCCAACGTTAATCCTGAGGTTCATCATCCGCGTTGGCGTCAGGATATGGAGACGCGCCTACCGCAGACACTATTCAGTAACTCTCGCCGTCCTACAGAAATGTTCAATGGTTACGGAGATCAAGTTGCTGGAATGTATGCAGGTATGGATCTGACAAGGAATTACTAAGCAGGCAGGTTCTTCTTGTTCACAGTTGGTCATCGTTCCTGGTTAACCGTCAGAGTAGCAGTTTTCTGTATTTCTCTGCTCCCTCTTGGCCTTCTGGTCAGGGGAATTGTGGCCAATGAACTGGGGCCTGATCCTGCGGATACTTTATCTCTTGAAACTGGTAGGTGGGCGTTGCGCTTCCTACTGCTTTCTTTAGCAATTACACCATTAAGAGAATTGACGGGCTGGGTCCAAGTTACCGTTTTGAGGAGGATGCTGGGTCTGTATGCCTGGTTTTATGCTGCGTTGCATTTACTTGTCTATCTTATGTTTCTTTTGCAGTGGCGTTGGTCTGAAATTTCCAGTGACATTCTGGAAAGGCCCTACATTACAGTCGGTTTTACAGCCTTTATAATTCTTACTGCATTAGGTGTGACTTCAAACCGAGCCATGATGAGACGCTTGGGTAGAAACTGGAAGAAGCTACATCGCCTTGTGTACCTTGCAGCTCTGTTGGCATTACTGCATTTGATCTGGATATTGCGAACAGATATCACCGATGCTGTAATTTATGGTAGCATTACAGCCCTGCTTTTGGGTTACCGTCTGTTTCGCTATTTGCGCAAGGTTTATCCATCCGGAATTTGATTCCAAGCGGGAGCTCTCAGGCCCGTATCAGCCGTTATTGCTGCTCCTCACAAAAAAGATCGTTTATTGTGACAAAGGACTTGCAAGAAGGAAAATTGGCCCTATAATACGCCTCCTCTTAGCCACGAAGGCTGAGGAAAAAAGTTCTTTAAAAAGTGAGATTAAGTAATAGAGGTGGGTGCTTGCCGGGATGATTTTGCGTCATTGCAAAAATTATCAAAGGTAAGCAACTGCGTTAATTTTATCTAGTTTTAAGCAGTA
>JBGSXL010000007.1:0-333195 GCA_041751425.1 Pseudohongiellaceae bacterium
AGTAGACACCCCTATACTACAAAAGGAGGTGTCAAAAATGACCATCAAAAAGAAGAACAAATACAACCATTACACCGAGGAGTTTCGCCGCGAAGCTGTGCGACGCTCGGATGATCCAAGCACGACTGCTGCCGAAGTGGCTCGTGAACTTGGCATCCATCCAGGACAGATATACAACTGGCGCAGACAGTACCACCGCCTCTCGGATAAGCAGTTTAATACTGTAGATGGCGTGGATTACTCCAGGCAGGAAAGGGGTTCTACCCCGATTGTACGAACACAGCTGAAACGGGCGCCGGGATCCGAGGCAAGGATATTGGGTTTGAGCGCGCGGCGTCATGCGCTCCCGTGCAACGGATGCATAGTCCGTCGCTTATACCGGCCAAAAGTTCGCCACTCGGATTCTAATTGCATGAAAAATAAAGGAATTACTGCAGAAAACTACCAAAATAATGGTGGGCCCACCTGGACTCGAACCAGGGACAAACGGATTATGAGTCCGCTACTCTAACCAACTGAGTTATAGGCCCTTCAAGAAGGGTCTTTCCATTCTGACGCCACAGCAGTGCTCCGCGCAGCAACAAACCGAAAGAGGCTGCGAATTATAGTGATCTGAGCACCAACTTGCCAGCAGCTCAGGGCAAATTTCCCATTGAAGTTGTCTGGCGGGATGATTAATCTGGAGCCAGCGAAATTCTCATACCCCTAATTCAGCTAATTCAACAGGACACACTCCATGAAACACAGCAAATCATTGCTCACGCTGGCGATTATCGCCGGCCTGTCTACGGCCTGTTCGCCAGCGCCGGAAAGCAATACGCAAAACAATACCGCAGCGGACACGGAACCGGCGATGGTGGCCCCGGTTCTGACGCCTGCCGACGCGCAGAACTTCATTGCCGATGCGGAGCGGGAGCTCTCTGAGTTCTCCAACATCAACGCGCAGGCGCAGTGGGTGAACAACACCTATATCACGGAGGATACCAATGCGCTGGCCACTTATTTCGGCACCATCGGTACCGAGTTGGGTGTCAAGTATGCGACTGAGGCGGCCAAATACATCGATATTCCGGAACTGACTCCCGACACCCAGCGCAAACTCAATGTTCTGCGCAGCGGTTTGGCATTGCCAGCGCCTACCACGCCAGGTGCAGCAGGCGAACTCAACAGCATTGGCACGGCTCTGCAGGCGCAATACGGCAGCGGTCGCGGCACAATGAACGGCGAGGAGCTCGGCGGTAATGAGATTGAGGCGCGCATGGGCAGTGTGCGCGATCCGGCATTGCTCAGCGAAATGTGGGAGAGCTGGAACAATAATGTGGGCGCACCCATGCGCGGGCAATATACGCGCATGACGGAGATTGCCAATGAAGGTTCCAGAGAGCTGGGCTTTGGGGATACAGGTGCCATGTGGCGCTCAAACTATGATATGTCGCCCGTAGAGTTCTCCGACCTCACTCAGCGTTTGTGGGAAGAAGTGGAGCCCTTGTATGAAGAACTGCACTGCTTTGCGCGTGATGGTTTGAACAAGGCATACGGAGACGAAGTGCAGCCAGCCACGGGACCAATTCGCGCAGATCTGCTGGGCAATTTGTGGGCGCAGGAATGGGGCAATATTTACGATGTGGTTGCGCCAGCATCCGAAGAAGAGCCACCTTACGACCTGACTGAATTATTAGAGCAGGCCGAGTATACGCCAGAACAAATCGTTCGGCAGGGTGAGGCCTTCTTCAGCTCACTGGGCTTTGAGCCGTTGCCGGAAACATTCTGGGAACGCTCGATGATTACTCAACCACAGGACCGGGAAGTTGTATGCCATGCCTCTGCCTGGGTGATGGATAATGTGGACGACCTGCGTATTAAAATGTGTACACGCGTGAACGCCGATGATTTTGTCACAGTGCATCATGAGTTGGGTCACAACTATTATCAACGCGCCTACAACCAACAACCCTATCTCTATCTGGGCAGTGCCAATGACGGTTTCCATGAGGCAATTGGTGACATGATTGCCTTGTCAGTGACGCCGGAGTATCTGGTTGAGATTGATCTGCTGGAAGAGGACAGGTTGCCCACTCCGGAGCAGGATCGCGCATTGCTGCTGCGTCAGGCGCTGGACAAGATTGCGTTCCTGCCCTTCGGTTTGTTGATTGACCGTTACCGCTGGGGCATTTTCAGTGGGGAGATTCCGGAATCAGAATATCAGGCCGCGTGGGATGCGATGCGTCTGCAGTATCAGGGTATTGTGCCTCCGGTAGAACGTACCGAAGAACATTTCGATGCAGGGGCCAAGTATCACGTGCCAGCCAGTGTGTCGTATACGCGCTATTTCCTGGCGCGTATTTACCAGTTCCAGTTCTATAAGGCTGCGTGTGATATTGCCGGATGGCAGGGGCCATTGCACCGTTGTTCATTCTATGGGAATGAAGAAGTTGGAAGTCGTTTGAATCAGATGCTGGCGATGGGTTTGTCGCAGCCCTGGCCGGATGCGCTGGAAGCTTTCACCGGCACGCGTGAGATATCGGCTGAACCGATGGTAGAGTATTTCGAGCCGCTATTGGGTTGGTTACGTGAACAGAATAGTGGTCGCAGCTGCGGCTGGTAGTTGATGTAGAACATATCGCAAAGGCAGAAATCGCTCACCAGGTAAGGTTGTCAATCCCTGGCTCATATCCACGCGCCAGCTCTGCTGGCCGCGTGAAATTGATTGTTATGTGTATTGATGCTATAAACTATACACCAAGGGGGTTTGCAAATAAGGAGCATACATCCATGCGTACAAATATAGACATTGACGACAAGTTAATGAAGGACGCCCTGAAAGTCACTGGGCTTAAGACCAAAAAGGACGCGGTAGAGTTAGGTTTGAGGACTTTGGTCAGACTTCAGAAACAGGCTGAAATCAGAAAATTCAAAGGCAAGCTGAAATGGGAAGGTGACCTTGACGATATGAGAAGCGCTTCATGATCTTGGTCGACTCCAGTGTTTGGATTGACTTTTTCCTGGGGCGCGATTCTCCTCAGGTCGACATCTTGGATAGAAGTCTTGGTGTAAGAGAGGTAGGGGTGGGTGATCTGGTTCTTACCGAAGTGCTCCAAGGGTTTCGCGACGACAACGACTACCGCATTGCCAGATCGATCATGGATGAATTGACTGTTTTTGAAATGCTCGGAAAAGGATTGGCTATCAAAAGTGCCGAGAACTTTCGAAAATTGCGTAAACAAGGCATTACCATACGTAAAACTGCAGATGTTATTATTGCCACCTTCTGTATAGAGCATGGTTTGCCTCTGCTATTTTCTGATAAGGACTTTCAACCTTTTGTCCAGCATCTCGCGCTGTCAAAGGTGCAGTGAAACACATAACAGGGCAGCAACATGGATAAGTTGGATCGCATTCAAAAGCTGTTTCAGCTTTTCATGAATCACCGTTTCCCACGTCCGTGGGGATGACCTGTGGTTGTGGTCAGGGAGATTTCAGCATATTTGCTGTTATCCAAGTTTCAGCCCAACTTACAAGAATTACTTGTAAGTTGTAGTCAGACCCATGTCCAAAGGGATGGATCTGGATATAAAGACTTTTTCAGAAGATGGAGCTGACTATATAGGGATAACTGATATAGCTCGCTACAGGAACATTGACAGAACCGACATCATCATTGGCAATTGGCTTCGAAATCGGAACACCCTTGAGTTTCTTGGAACCTCATAAACAACCCGAACTTTAAACCCATCGAATTCGATGGGTTTAAAAAGCTAGCCGGCTTGAACAGTTTCACTCTTACGCCAAAGCAGTGGATTACAAGCACCAACGCCATAGGGATCATCTCCAAGCCGGATTGACGGTTCTGACCTAACCGCTACAAAAAAGGGGTGCCAATCTGGCACCCCTTCGTTTATCAATCAACACTTCCAATCGCAATCAATCATCCAAAAAACTACGCAAATGATCCGAACGTGTCGGGTGCCGCAGTTTCCTCAGCGCCTTGGCTTCGATCTGACGAATACGCTCACGGGTCACGTCGAACTGTTTGCCGACTTCTTCCAGTGTGTGGTCTGTATTCATGTCGATGCCGAAGCGCATACGCAGCACTTTTGCTTCGCGGGCGGTGAGGCTGGACAGTACATCTTTAGTTGCTTCGCGCAGACCTTCATCGATGGAAGAGTCTACTGGTGAGTCCACTGTGGAGTCTTCGATAAAATCACCAAGATGCGAATCTTCATCGTCACCAATTGGTGTTTCCATGGAGATGGGCTCTTTGGCAATCTTCAGTACGCGGCGTACTTTGTCTTCGGTCATGTCCATGCGCTCGCCAAGTTCTTCCGGCGTGGGCTCGCGACCTTTCTCGTGTACCATCTGCCGAGAGATTCGGTTGAGCTTGTTGATCGTTTCGATCATGTGCACCGGAATACGGATGGTGCGCGCTTGGTCAGCGATGGAGCGGGTGATAGCCTGACGAATCCACCACGTGGCATAGGTTGAGAATTTATAACCACGACGGTATTCGAATTTGTCCACGGCTTTCATCAGACCGATATTGCCTTCCTGAATCAGATCCAGAAATTGCAGACCACGGTTGGTATACTTTTTCGCGATGGAGATAACCAGACGCAGGTTGGCTTCCACCATTTCTTTCTTGGCGCGGCGTGATTTGGCTTCGCCAATCGACATATTACGGTTGATCTCTTTGATCTCGGCAACGGTCAGACCACTTTCGGCTTCCATGGCACGCAGTTTTTTCTGCGCACGAACAATCTCAACCTGCAGATTCTTCATGGGTTGTGCCCAGGCATTTTTGGATTTGATATGCGTGGTCGCCCAGTCCTCATTGACTTCATTGCCGGGGAAACTTTCGATAAATACTTTGCGCGGCATGCCGGCATTGCGAACACACAAGGTCATGATGGTGCGTTCATGGCGACGCACACGTTGCAGTGCAATGCGTACCTGAGCCAGCAGAGGTTCAAACTGTTTAGGGGTCAGTTTGAATGTTTTGAAGGCATCGCCAAGTTTTTCGAGTTCAGCCAGCGTTTTCTTGTGTGTGCGACCATGCTTCTTGATGACAGCATCGGTTTTTACAAGCTGTACGCGCAATTCATTGAAACGTAAGCGAGCTTCTTCAGGATCGGGACCGGTAGCTGCTTCGTCGTCGTCTGAGTCGATAACGGAATCATCGTCGTCATCATCATCGCTGTCATCAGAGGCGAGGACGGCAGTGTCTTCGGTGTCAGGAATTTCGGCCGCAGGAATCTCGGCGTCATCCACTTCCAGGTAGCCGGTGATGATGTCGCTGAGGCGTCGCTCTTCGGTATCTACACCTTCGTATTCCTTCAGAATGTGTGCGACAGTGCCGGGGAAGTGCGCCATGGCTTTCATCAGCTCGCGCAAACCTTCCTCGATGCGCTTGGCTATTACAATCTCGCCTTCGCGGGTCAGCAGTTCCACGGTACCCATTTCACGCATATACATGCGCACCGGGTCGGTGGTGCGGCCAGCTTCATTTTCCACGGCGGCCAGGGCGGCAGCAGCTTCGGCGGCGGCTACCTCATCGGTATTGCCATCGCCTTCATTCATCAACAGCGTGTCGGCATCGGGCGCGGTCTCATAGACCTTGATGCCCATGTCGTTGATCATCTGAATAATGTCTTCAACCTGATCCGGGTCTGAAATGGACTCGGGCAAGTGGTCATTGACTTCGGCATAGGTCAGGTAGCTTTGCTCCTTCCCTTTGGCGATAAGAGCTTTAAGCCCGGATTGTGGTTCTGCAGCTAATCGGATATCAGACATGACTTCCCACTTGTGACCAGTGATGGAGGAAAACAGCCGGGCATTATAGCCGTATGTTTACGGGCATACCAGCGGCTGGACTAAATTCTATGTGTTTTACCGCTTCAGTCCGTTGGGTCTGATTCGGCAGTTTTGTTTGACGCAATCCGGGTTTTTGCTTTGGCTTTCAAACCTGCCACTAACAGTTGTTTTTCTGCATTCGCGAGCAAGCTATCGATTAGATCGAAAAATTCGACTTTTACTCCCGTCACAGGCGTAATTTTTTCACTTTTCAGCAATTGTGTGAGCTGATTGCCCAGCGGAGTGCCATAACAATGTCCCAACATGGCATACGTAGTAATAGTGGGGTTATTTTTCACTAATTCAATGAGTTCCAGTAAAAGATTTGTGTTTTCGTCGCGCAAATCCTTGAGCAAATCAAGATTCTCGGTTAGTTCCAGAGCGACTTCCGGCTGATACAGTAACAGCTCGATAGCTTCTACACTCGCGTGCCGTTTGCTAACGCGTTGTTTCCCTCCAACCCGTGCCGCAGACGAACCGGTATTTACACGCAGTTCATTTCCCGTGCTTTCAGGTCTGGCAAAGGCATCGTCTGGCGGGCTTTCCGGCGTATACGCACCCGCACCAGAGCTCTGCTGGGCCAACAGACGCTCTATCGTGCTCGCATCCACTTCGGCCAGATCGGCCAGACGCTTGAGCATCAATTGTCTGAATATGCCTGTGGGCAGTTGTTTCAACAGCGGTGCGGCCAGCGTAGCGAGTCTTGCCTTGCCCTCCATGCTGCCGGCGTCTACCTGACTGCTCAGATGATCGAAGAAGAAATCTTCCAGATTGGTGGCTTGGTCTATCTTCTCGCTGAACGTGTCTTTGCCGATTTTGCGCACCAGCGTATCCGGGTCTTCGCCTTCGGGCAGGAACAGAAAGCGCACTTTGCGGCCATCCTGCAGAACAGGCAATGTCGCCTGTAGTCCGCGCCAAGCCGCAGTGCGCCCTGCATTATCGCCATCAAAACAATAAATGACCTCTGGCACGATGCGAAACAGTCGGGTCAGATGCGTGCTGTTGGTTGCAGTACCCAGAGTCGCCACCGCATAGTCGATGCCATGCTGTGCCAGCGCGACCACATCCATATAGCCTTCTACAATCACGAATCGGGTCAGGCGCGACTTGCTCTTGCGCGCTTCATACAGGCCGTAAAGTTCCTGCCCCTTGTGATAAACCTGGGTTTCGGGCGAGTTGAGATACTTGGGCTTGTCATCACCCAGTACGCGGCCACCGAAGGCGATAGTGCGGCCTCGGTTATCGCGAATAGGAAAGATGATGCGGTCACGGAAACGGTCGTAATGGCCACCGTTTTTGTCGGAATCCTTGTCGCGTTCGATGATCAGGCCGGCCTTCATCATCAACTCCGGGCTGATGGAGAACCCGTTCATGTGGCTGATCAGACCATCCCAGCCGGGCGGGGCAAAGCCGATGCCGAACTGCTTGGCGACCTGTCCGGTCAGACCGCGATTTTTCAGGTAGTCGACAGCTTTCTGGCGCTGAGAATGCTTGCGCAACTGTAGCTGATAGTAAGCGTCCGCTTTCGCCAGAGCGTCCAGAATCAGCTGGTTCTCGCTTTGTTGTTCTGCTTGTTCGCGGCTTTCCTCACGCGGCACGGTCAGCCCGCAATCGCTGGCCAGCGATTCAACTGCAGCAGGGAAATCCTTGTTGTCGAACTCCATGACAAAGCCCAGGGCATTGCCACCGGCGCCGCAACCAAAGCAATAGTAGAACTGCTTTTCAGGCTGTACGCTGAAGGAGGGGGATTTTTCTTTGTGGAATGGGCACAGCGCGGAGTAGTTTTTGCCGGTTTTGCGCAGGGTCAGGCGCTTGTCGATCACATCGACGATATCGACACGACTGAGCAGATCATCTATGAAGTTCTGTGGGATTAGCCCTGCCATTAGGATCGAACCCGGGAGGCGAAAAAACTCAGGAAGCCAGTTGTGCCTTGATCAACAAACTGACAGCGGACATATCGGCGCGGCCCGCAACCTGTGGTTTAACAGCCGCCATCACTTTACCCATGTCCTGCACGCCAGTGGCTCCGGTGCTGGCCAGTGCTGCCTGAATTATAGCCTTGATTTCGTCGTCGCTAAGCGCGCTGGGCATGAATTCCTGCAGAACGACGATCTCGGCGCGCTCGATGGCTGCCAGATCTTCACGATTACCGGCTTCGTATTGTTTAACGGATTCACGGCGCTGCTTGATCATTTTATCGAGCAGGGAGAGGATGCGGGTGTCGTCGGGATCGATGCGTTCGTCGACTTCAACTTTTTTGATTTCGGCAAGAGCAAGCCGGACAGTGCCCAGACGGGCTTTATCCCTGCTTCGCATGGCGTCTTTCATCGCCTCGGTAAGTCTTTGTTTTAGTGGACTTTCCATTGCAATCTCGCGGTATCAGCTGAATATCGTCGTGCTGCCCTTTGTTAGACTGTCCTTAATAAATAGACAGACAAAGAGACAGTGAGCAATCAATAGAAGCGCTTGGTCTTCTTGTTGTCGCGTGACAATTTTTTCAGGTGACGCTTAACTGCCGCCGCTGCCTTGCGCTTACGGGCCGATGTAGGCTTCTCGTAAAATTCTTTGCGACGTACTTCTGCAAGAACGCCAGCCTTTTCGCAAGAACGCTTGAAGCGTCTCAGAGCGACGTCAAATGGCTCGTTCTCTTTCAGTTTTACCATTGGCATAATGTAAAAACACCTTCCGTTATCTCAGTTAACTTGATGAAATCAGGGTCGCATATGTTAATGTGCAACGTCTGGAAAAGCAAAGCCTATATCAACTTTATTCCCTGCCTCTCTGTGTGGTAGCGGCACAAAGGTCAGAAGGCCGCGATTCAACTATTGATAAGCACACAATACAAAGGGTTACATGCGCGTTCTCGGAATAGAAACTTCCTGCGACGAAACGGGTGTCGCAGTATACGACAGTGAGCTGGGTTTGCTGTCTGATTGTCTTTACAGCCAGGTGGATATGCACGCCAAATACGGCGGCGTGGTGCCGGAACTGGCCTCGCGTGACCACATCCGCAAGACGCTGCCGATGATTCGTGAGGTGCTCGCCTTGGCAGATACCACAACACAGCAACTGGGCGGTATTGCGTACACCTCCGGCCCCGGTTTGATGGGAGCGCTATTAGTTGGCGCCTCATTGGGCAGGGCATTGGGTCTGGCTCTGGATGTGCCAGCCATTGGCGTGCACCACATGGAAGGTCATCTATTGGCACCGATGCTGGAAGAGAACCCGCCGGAATTTCCGTTTGTTGCCTTGCTGGTGTCCGGCGGCCACACGCAGTTGGTGCAAGTCAAAGGTATAGGCCAATACACCATGCTGGGCGAGTCTCTGGATGATGCCGCAGGTGAGGCCTTTGACAAGGTAGGCAAGATGCTGGGCCTGGCTTATCCGGGCGGACCACGTGTTGCCGCGTTGGCTGTTTCAGGGACACCTGGCCGCTTTACTTTCCCACGCCCGATGACGAATAGACCGGGTCTGGACTTTAGTTTCAGCGGTTTAAAAACCGCTGTCCGCAATACTCTGGCAGAGCAGGCGAACAATGGCAGCAATCTGGAGGTGGATGAGCAAACCAAGGCCGATGTTGCCAAAGCTTTCGAAGAAGCCGTGGTGCAGACCTTGGTCATAAAGTGCCGCCGGGCTCTGCAGCAGACGGGCATGAAATCTTTGGTTATCGCCGGTGGTGTCGCCGCCAACAAAAGTCTGCGCGCTGGCTTACAGGAAATGGTGGAGAAAGAAAGGTCGCAACTGTTCTATGCACAGAACCGTTTCTGTACAGATAACGGCGCTATGATTGCGTACGCAGGTTGTCAGCGCCTGCTGGCAGGTCAGCAGGATGATTTGTCGATAGTCACGCGGCCACGCTGGCCTATGGAAAATCTGCCAGCCATTTAGAAGTTGGAATTAAAAGGTTGCTCGATGGATATCGTTTACATAAAAGAATTGCAGATAGAAACCATCATTGGCATTTACGACTGGGAGCGCGAGCGCAAACAGATTGTCAGCCTGGATCTTGATATGGGCACGGACATAAGTCCCGCCGCCGCTACCGAAGACATCAGTAAAGCACTGGACTATAAAGCAGTCTCTAAACGCCTGATTGCATTCATTGAAGCCAGCGAGTTCTTACTGATCGAGACCATGGCGGAGTGCGTAGCCGAAATCGTGTTGCGCGAATTTTCTGTGCAATGGTTGCGCCTGCGAGTTGGCAAGCCCGGAGCGGTCACCGGAGCTAAAGATGTTGGCGTTATCATCGAGCGTGGCAACGCAGCCCGGTAAAAATTAAGGGCAGGCAGGGAACATGGCGCAGGTAAGCCTGAGCATCGGCAGCAATCAAAACGCTGAATTTTATATTCTCAAAGCACTGGATGCTTTGCGGCATCGCTATGGCGAACTCATCATTTCCTCCGTCTACGAGAGTCAGGCAGTGGGTTTCACCGGAGGCAATTTTCTGAACCTGGTTGTGCTGCTGAATACTCAAGAATCCCTGCAGGAATTGGCGCATTTTCTAAAACATCTTGAAAGTGAGAACGGGCGCATACAAGGCCAACCGCGTTTCAGTGCCAGAACATTGGATGTAGACATTCTCACCTACGACGATCTGCAGGGAGTGTTTGAGGGTATCACGCTGCCACGCGAGGAAATCACCGAGAATGCCTATGTGCTGTGTCCACTGGCAGAGGTCAATGGCGACTGGATACACCCTCTGCATCAGCTCACTTTGAAGAGCTTGTGGCTGGAGTATGACAAGAGCAGACAGAATCTGTGGCCAGTCGATTTTTTCTGGCATTCGCGGCAGATATCCAGAGCGCAGACATCCAGTTCAGCATAAGCGCTGCTGTAATTGCTGCAGCGCGTCAGTGCAGTCGAGGTCTATCTTCAAGCTTGCCAGATCGTCTGCCCGCGTAGCACCCTGGTTCAGCAAAGCAATTGGTTTTTGCAAGGCATGAGCCTGCCGACAGAAGCGAAAGCTTGAGAAAACCATCAGGGACGAGCCGATCACCAAGAGCGCGTCGGTGCTATTTACCATGGCAGACACTTGTTCGACACGGCTCTTCGGCACGCTTCCACCAAAGAAAACCACATCGGGTTTCAATGTGCCGCTGCAGTTCGGGCACGGGCGTATCTGCAACCCTTGAATCACATCATCGGCCAGATCTGCATCGCCATCGGGACGCATCTCAGCATTAACCTTTGCGATATGGGGATTGTCCTCAATCAACCAATCCTGCACTTGCGCTCTTGGCAGTACTGTTGCACAACTCAAACAGATGACTCGGTCCAGGCTGCCGTGCAGATCGACTACGCGCGCATGACCAGCACGTTGGTGCAGGCAGTCTACATTCTGAGTCACCAAGAATTTGATGAAACCCGCCTTCTCTAATTCAACAAGCGCCAGGTGACCTGAATTAGGATTTGCCAATGACATCTTTGGCCAGCCAACCATACTTCTGGCCCAATAACGTTGTCGACTGCTGGGTTTGTTGATGAAGTCCTGGTGTTGAATTGGGTCGGAACGCAGCCATGTGCCTTCGTTATCGCGGTAGGTGGGAATACCGGAGCCAGCACTAAGACCGGCGCCGGTGATCACCAGCAGGCGGGGGTTCTCCTGCACAAAAGCGGTAAGTTCAGCAATCAATCCTTGCTCCTGTGCCGTTCAGTTTTTCAGTTTTTTTTCGTTGCTTGTTTTTTTCTCAGGGATGAATATCTGTGGGCCAACAATCATGACGATTGCCGCCAGTCCAATCAATAGACCTACCCATGGCTCAAACAACGACAGTGCAATTGCGGTAAGCACCATGGCACCGCGTTCAGTGGCATCTTTCACCAGATTCAGTGCCAGCGTGGCGCACGCAAAACCGGTTAGTATCAGCGTGATGGCTAACGCCACAGGCAGTAATGGTTGCAATAAAGTAACTATGGGCAGAACCATGAACAACACCGGAATACCCAGCACATAATAGCTGCTGATGCCGTCATACAGAGAATCCATTTTGTCTCTGCCCTGCACCCAGCGCTTGAGAATCACCACCTGCACACCGGTCCACAGAATTCCCTGCGTGCCGAAAAATGGTGCCACGATTGACATGCCGGCATTGCGAATGCCCGTGGAAAGATGGGCGCGGGTGTTATTGATTTCCACTGTCTCATCAGGTCGTAATGCGCTGGCGTTGTTAACCATCTCATCGCCAGTTACCAGATCGCCGAAAAACAGAATATAAGTGATGAATGCCAAAGGCAGTGACGTGAGCATCAGTTGCAGTGAAGGCCAACCAATCACCATCGGTGATGCCTTTTCCCACAGGCTGACTGAATTACCGGCGACATCCAATATGCCGTTGCGGATGACGAAATCGAACTCGCCTGTCAGAAAACCGATGATACCTGCTGCAATAAATGCGGGAAGCAGTCCGTAGCTCGCCAGTTTTTGCAGCGCAGGGAAGTTTGCGGCAAGCGCGTGAAAAGGTTTGGAGAAGGTCAGGAACAGACACAATGCCAATGCTGCGCCGGCCGCGATAGGTGCCTGCGCTAACGCATTCGCCGGATCTTCCATATCGAAAACACGCAGGAACGCCGCGAAGGCAGCACCGAGGATGATGCCACCCTTCAGAACACTGGGCACCCATTGCACCAGTTTTGATCCCAATCCGGTTAGACCAAGAATGATCAGAATAGCTGCAAAATTCAGCGACAAGGCCGTCATCGCCTGAAACTGTTCAGCGTGTGTGCCACCACCGCCCAGTACGAATGCAAAAACAAATGGTAAAGCCGGAGTCAACCAGCCGGGGGCATAGGGGTCACCAAAAAAGAACCATGATGCAGATATCAGCAGGCTGTGGAACATACACATCACTACGGCTTCTTCGAAAGTCAGGCCGAAGGAGCTGGTCAGCAAAGGCACCAGGGCAAGCCCCGTGGCACCGGCAACAGCAAAGCCCTGCATCAACTCAGGAATGGCAATGCGAATATGGATAAAAGGGATGCGGAGAGTGAAGGGGCCCCATTTAATGCCGGGTTGAACAGCGCCGTTTTCGCGAATTTTAGCCATGTGTTGTCTCGTGTCTGGAATTATTATTAGAGTAGAGACGTTATACAGGAAGCTAATTGGGCAGGAAAGTGAATTGGCTCATTTTTTACTGGTGGCATCACGTGCAGGGCTCAGGCTTTGATGAACATGCTCTGCCAGGCCAACACCAGCTTCGGACATGGTGAGATAGGTTTGATCAGCACCTGCGTGAATAATTTTCTCGGCTTCGTCATGATGCATGCTGTGCGATACGATCAGACCTTTGAAACCTCTCTGTCTGAGTTTACGCGTAGCAATAATTTTCGCTTCAATATCATTAGTGGTCAGCACGACTGCCCTCACCTCACCCAGGTCCAGGCTTTGCCAGAACACCTGATCCTCTGCATCTGCAAAGAACACATTGTGCTCCAACATGCAGTGAAGCTCTACGCGCGCGGGATCTGAATCGAGAGCCACTAAACGACATTTATCTTTCAAGTGTTCATACGCTGCGCTACCTGTGCGACCCAACCCCATTATGAGTACCTCGGCATCACCCAAAGAAACCGGTTGTTCATCCGGGTGGCGGATATTGCGCTCAAAAGGTATCAGTTTATTGCTCAACTTTTCATAGAGGGGGTGCGCAAACCGGTTCAAAGGTGCACTGACGACAAATGACAGAGCGGCAGTCAATGCCAACGGGACCAACCACTCCGGTAACACCACGCTGGCGACAATCAGGCCGAACTCACTGTAATTGGCCAGGCTGAGACTGCTCAGAAATGCGCTGCGCGCCCGCAACTTGAATGCAACTAACAGGAAGAAAAACAACACGCCTTTCAAGGGCAGCACAGCAAGAACTACCAGAGCGAATACCCAGGCCTGCTGGTCCGGCAGTCCACCAATGCCAATCTGCAGGAAGAACCCAACAAGAAAGAATTCCTTGATTCCCCAGAGTGACTTGGCCAACTCACCCGCGCGCCGGTGATTAGCAAGTAATGCGCCGAACACCAGCGCTCCCAACTCGGAACTTAATCCAGCCAACTCGAATCCATAACCGCCGGCCACAAGAGCCAACAACAATCCAAACAGCACCAGAAGTTCATCGTGGCCACTGGCATCCAGTAAACGGAAGAACAGGGGCCTGGTAAAAGGCAAAGCAAAAACCAGTAACGCCCATGCAGAAGGTATCGTCCCGCTGGCGAAACTCATGACGACTAGCGCTATGAGGTCCTGCACAATCAAAATGCCAATTGCAACTCGGCCATGGAACGCGCGTAGCTCGCGTTTATTTTCCAATACTTTCGCTGCCAGCACAGTACTGGAGAAAGCCAAAGCAACGCCCAGCATGACAGCGGTATAAAAGGTGACCGACATGAAAAAATAAAAAGCTGGGGCGAGAAACAGGACGGATAAACCGAAATGAATGAGTCCGCCGCCAATCACTTCCGGTTTAATCAGGTTGCGTATATTGAGTTTCAGCCCAACCGAGAACAGCAGGAGCAGTACCCCAAGATGTGCGACATGTTCCAGCACTTCTCCGGACTCGCCAGGCAAACCGAGATCCGAGGAAAAAGTGGAGATGGCGAATCCGGCAGCCAGATAACCTACCAGGGGTGGTAGACCAACCACCCGCACCAGTAACCCGATACTGAACGCAAAACCTATCCAGACTGCTTCAAGCAACATACGTCAACGAATCCACTTTGTATAAGATGCCTGCATTCTATCCAAGAGATTTACCACCATCTACTTTAATTACCTGTCCGGTCATGTAGTGTGCATTAACCAGAAACCAGACTGCGCTTGCGATGTCATCCGGGCTGCCAAGGCGTCGCAGCGGTATCGTGTCCAGAATTCGTTGCTGCTGCACCGTGTCAGTCAAGTGCTCCGGCCACAGTATAGCGCCAGGCGCTACGCCATTCACACGTACCAAAGGTGCCAACTCTCTGGCCAGGGAATGGGTTAACATTTTTAGTGCGGCTTTGGCGATGCTGTAAACTGGAAAGCCTTTTAATCCACTGTCGGCATGCATATCCACGATATTGATAATGCAGCCCTGATTTTGCTGCAGACTGGCAGCCAGAGACTGGCTTAGAAAAAATGCTGCCTTCACATTGCTGTTGATAAGTTCATCCCAGTTCTGTTCAGTTGCGCTATCCAGTGGAGTTGCATAAAAACTGCTGGCGTTATTTACCAGCACATCAACGCGACCACAGCACGCAAGTGCCTTCGTACCCAACTCTGCAACGGCAACGCTGTCATTTAAATCAGCCTGCAACAAATACGCGCTGTCAGCGCGAGCAGCATTAAGATTTTTCTGCAACGCCAATGCCTCGGTGGCAGCGTTGCGGTAATGAATGATTACGCGATAGCCCTCGGCATGAAACTGTGCAGCGATTCGCGCACCTATGCGTTTGGCGGCTCCAGTGATCAACACAACGGGTAACGAGTCAGGGCTGGATGCTGTCATCAATGGCTCAGTATTTTCTTGATGGCGTCAGTTCTATGTTTTTTTACCAGTTCTTGAATCTTAATGTGCTTATTTTGCTGATCAGGTTTACTGATTTGCGCGTTGTCACCATCAGCCAGCAAGCCATGCTCCAGCAATAGGCAGTTGATATCTACAGCTTTGGCAGCAGCATAGGCGCTGCGTAATAGTGCCGCTTGTGGATACGGTGCCTCCTCAAAACTGGTTCTGCCGCGCGCATCTGCCTCGCAACACAATAGAAATTGTTCCATCTGCCGTGGCCGACGAAATGCATCCAGGGCTTCTAAGAGTTTCAGAATGGTGCCGGGCCGCGCTTTCATTAACTGGTGACACTGGGTATGGTGCAGCGAAGTCAGTTTGGCAATGGCGGTATGTTCATTGGGCACGCGCAGACGCTTGCCGATTGCTTCTATCAGTTTCACGCCCAGTTGTTCGTGCCGGTAATGATGCGGCCAGTTCTCCACTGGGGTGACGCCTTTGCCGACATCGTGGACGAGCACGGCATAACGCACAACGGCGTCGTCGCTCAAACGGGAGGCCTGACGCAAACTCATCAGCGTATGCTCACCTGTATCTATTTCCGGGTGATATTGCTCCGGTTGTGGAATACCGAAAAGACAATCCACCTCAGGCAGTATTACCTGCAGTGCACCGCAGGCGCGTAATGTCTCAACAAACACTACCGGTGATGTTTCATTGAGGGAGCGCCCCAATTCCTGCCAAACACGCTCCGCAACCAGATGCTGCAACTCACCACTGTTGACCATTTCCTGCATCAAATGCAGCGTTTCCTCAGCGACACGGAAACCGCGGTCCGCAAAACGCGCAGCGAAACGTGCCACTCGCAAAACGCGCAGGGGATCTTCGGAGAACGCGGGGGACACATGGCGTAAAATTCTTTTCTGCAGATCCGTGCAACCACCAAACGGATCAATTAACACACCATCAGTATTTTGTGCGATTGCATTGATGGTAAGGTCGCGGCGCAGCAGATCTTCTTCCAGAGTCACACTTGGGTCAGCGTTGATGACAAACCCGGTATGACCAGTGCCACTTTTGCGCTCGGTACGTGCCAACGCGTATTCTTCCTTGCTGCGAGGATGCAGAAACACGGGGAAATCTTTGCCAACCTGAAGAAAGCCGCGATCCAGCATATCCTTGACGGTGGCGCCGGTCACAACCCAGTCTCGGTCTGCATTTTCCAGACCCAGCAATTTATCTCTAACTGCGCCACCCACCAGATAGACGTTCATGGAGCCTACTCATTGTTGAATATTGCTGTCGTCAGATGTATTTTTGTCTGCGCAATAGCAGGTTCAAACACTGAAAAATTTGTGGTCTTCCAGTCGCATCATGGTCAGTTGTCTGCCCCAAACGCAGCCGGTGTCCATCGCAAAAACATACGGGTTGCCGGTTTTGCCTTCCAATGCTGCCCAATGACCAAACAGGATAGTAGTCTCTGGCGTGATCTGTTCAAACTCGTACCAGGGGCGAAACCCTGCCGGTGCTGAGGCCAGCCCTTCCTTCACCTGCAAGTTCAGCGTACCACGCGCATCACAAAAACGCATACGCGTCAGAATATTGGTAATGACACGCAGCCTCTCGTAGCCGGTCAGTTTTTTCGACCAGCGATCGGGTAAATCGCCATACATCTGCCGCAAAAACTCCATGAAATTGGGTCCTTGCAGGGCAAGCTCTACTTCGGCAGCCAGCTTGAGCGTTTTCTTGAGTTTCCATTTGGGAGCAACGCCTGCATGAATCATCAGATAGTGGCGCAGTTCATCGCCAGACTGAATGCAATCGTAGTGCGCCAATGGCCGGAATCGCAACCATTTGGCAAGCGCATCAGCATCATTTGCCAGCAACAGGTTTTCCAACGTGTCCTTGCTGCGCATAGGCGCACAACCGTAATAGATGGCCAGGAAATGCAGATCGTGATTTCCGAGTACGACGGTTGCTGAATCACCCAGATCGCGGAGATAGCGCAATGTATCGAGAGATTTGGGTCCGCGATTGATAAGATCGCCAACACACCACAGATGGTCTTTGCTGGGATGGAAATTCGCGCTCTTGAGAAGAGAAATCAGTGGTTGATAGCAACCCTGAATGTCACCGATAACATAGGTTGCCATTACGCTTTTTGCCTTGCTGGTTTTATTGTAAGTTCGTTTTCAGTGAACCGATAGCGGCCTGGAAAGCAGGAACGCAGGAATAGGGGCCGCAAATTTTTCTCCATCGGAACTCACCATTTCGTAGCTACCCTGCATAGTACCAAACTGAGTAGCTAAAATGGCACCGCTGGTGTAAACAAATTTCTGCCCAGGGTTTATCAGGGGCTGTAACCCGACCACGCCAGATCCTTTAACTTCTTCTACACGATTATTGTCGTCAGTAATAATCCAATGTCGTGACAAAAGTTTGACTGCCTGCTCACCGCGGTTCTCAATGCCAATCGTATAAGAAAAAGCGTAGCGACCGTTTACCGGGTCTGACTGCTCCTGAAGGTACTGGGTGTGTACGGAAATATCAATTTCCTGTGGTAAAGTCTCGGTAATCATCATTGATCTTCTCCAATCACGAAATGGGGATTCAGTTGTCTGCCAACTCAGTCATCACCCGGGGGCTACGTAGCGGATGAGATTGTATTACTGATCAGAACATAATCAGACAGACTCAGATTCTCCGGACGCTTATTAACATCAATGGATAAATCAGTTAACTGTGCTGCAGTTATAAGGCCACGCAAGCTGTTTTTCAAGGTCTTGCGGCGTTGATTGAACGCTGTACGCACTACATTTCGAAAACATTTCAGGTCGTGCGCAGGCATGGGTAGTGTCTCATAGGGTGTCAGGCGCACAATCGCTGAATTGACTTTCGGCTGTGGGGTGAACGCGCCTGGTGGCACCGTGAAAAGCTGTTCAACCTGACAATAATACTGCGTCATGATACTCAACCGGCCGTAGTCATCGTCACCGCTTTGCGCGGCAAGCCGCTCAACCACTTCCAACTGCAGCATGAACACCATATCCTTAATCAGAGCGTGATATTGAAACAGATGAAACAGGCAGGGCGTGGATATGTTGTAGGGCAGGTTGCCCACCACACGCATGCGTTGCTCTGTTGTGGCCAGAGGCGCCATATCAAACTTCAGCACATCCGCTTGGTGCAACGTGAATCTTGAATTACCTGCCCCGGGTTGTTGCAACGTCTCCTGCAAATGCGCGGCCAGATCACGGTCTAACTCAATGGCATCGAGACGGGCGCCACTGCTCAACAAATGCCTGGTCAGCGCACCCTGGCCCGGACCGATCTCAACGATATGATCATCAGCCTGCGGGTTAATAGCAGTGATGATTCGGCGAATGATGTTCTGATCATGCAAAAAATTCTGTCCGAACCTTTTGCGTGCCTTATGCTGAAATTTTTCAGTACTGGAATTATCTGCAGTCGTAAAACTGCTCATGGTGATTTCATGCGGGCAATCATGTGGCGGGCCGTTGTAATCGCAGTAATCATGCTGCCGCAATCTGCCTTACCCGTGCCTGCCAGATCCAGTGCGGTGCCATGATCAACAGACGTGCGCACAATTGGCAGACCAAGAGTGATGTTGCAGGCATTACCAAAGCCCTTGAACTTGAGCACAGGCAGTCCCTGATCATGATACATGGCCAGAACAACATCGGCATCGCGCAGGTACTTATCTGTAAACAGAGTGTCGGCGGGCAATGGACCAATCAGGCTGAGCCCTTCTGCGCGCAATAAGTTGAGTGTTGGTTCGATAATCAACATTTCCTCCTTGCCTAAATGGCCTCCTTCACCAGCATGTGGGTTCAGTCCACAGACAAGAATTCTGGGTTGTTCTATGCCGAACTTGTTGCGCAGGTCCGCGTCAAGAATCGTGATGATATCGTGCAGTAATTTTTTGGTGATTGCTTTCGGCACGTCTGCCAGCGCCAGGTGTGTAGTAACGAGTGCCACGCGCAACCCGTCTGTGGCCAGCATCATTACAGTTAAATCCTGCTCGCAAAGCTTCGCAAGAAATTCAGTGTGGCCTGTAAAAGGAATGCCGGCTTCGTTGATTACACCCTTGTGCACGGGCCCTGTAACCAGCGCATCAAACACGCCATCCTGACATTGCTGCGTTGCCAGCTCCAGGGTTTTCAACACGTAAGGCGCGTTAACCGGATTGAGATGTCCCGCTATATTGTCTTCAAGTAGTGAGACTGGCATAACACTGAAGCGGCCGCCAGATATTTGAGAGGTGGCCGGGTCAAACTCTTTGAGGTCCAGTGGCAGGTGCAGCATGTGTGCGCGTTGCTGTAACAGTTGCGGGTCGGCCACAAACACCAGTTCGGTATCCGCGATGGGAGTCTGCGCCAGTTGCACACACAGGTCGGGACCTATACCCGCGGGTTCACCAGGCGTTACCGCTATACGATAGCTCATTCTTTCGACCGTTTCCGTTAGCCTGGGTTGCCTGCTTTTCCGTGAGTTAAATAAGCACCTTGACGTACGCCTGCTCGCGGATTTCAATCAGCCAGTTTTCCAGCTCGATATCAAACTTGCGACTGCGCAGATTATTCTCAGCTTGTGAGCGGCGATACTGACGGCTGAGATCCTGCTCGCGACGATCCAGTACCTCGGCAATATGCCAGCCGAAACTGGTACGGAAAGGTTGGCTTAATTCGCCGTTCTCAAGACTTCTCATCACTGCTTCAAAATCGGGTGATACGCCACCTTCGTTCACCCAACTCAAATCTCCACCAGCAACAACTGAGGCTGTGTCGTCGGAATACTGTCGGGCCAACATGCCAAAATTCTCACCGTCGACAATGCGCTGATGAATGCTTTCAATCAATTCTCTGGTTTCATCTTCCGTACGAATTTCGTTGGGGGTGAGCAGGATATGACGCACATGGGTTTGATTGACAAGGCGCGTACTATCGCCCTGCACATTGACGAGTTTCAGAATATGAAAACCATTCGAGCTGCGCATTGGTTCGCGCACTTCACCTGTGCGCATACCGGGCACGATGTCTGCGAACAAACTGGGCAGTTGTTCGGTTTTGCGCCAGCCCAGTTCGCTGCCTGAAACCGGGAAACCTTGCGGAGGGTTTGCTGCGGCATTGCGCTGGGCGAGCATGCGTACTTCCAGAAAATCCGCGCCCTCATTGATAGCGTCATAAATCGAGCGCGCATACGCCTCTTTTGCAGCCACTAATTCTGCCGGATCATTTTCTCCCACAGGAACAAGAATCTGATCGACCAGATAATCTGGCGCCATCGTGACGCGGCCAGTTTCGGAATTGAGGAAGTTCTCAATCTCCTGATCAGTAATATTGATGCGTCTGTTGACTATGCCGCGCTGTATTTCGCGCAATGCCAATTCTTTGCGAACCTGCTCACGCGTTGACAGATAGCGCGACTGTGATTCCAGGTCGGCAATATACGCGTCAAAGGTCATATTGCTGGCTTCTGCCAGACTGGCAAAAACCTGGTTGATCGTGTCATCGTCGAAGCGAATGCCCATGCGCTCAGCCATTTGCAGTTGCAGGTTCTCTACCACCAACGCTTCAATCACCTGAGTGCGTATCTCTGCCATAGGTGGCAGTGCGCGGCCTGATACTCTGGCCTGCGCTAATATTTCTTCAATGCGGGCATCCAGTTCACTCTGCAGCACCACGCCCTCATCAACGATGGCGATCACCTTGTCCAGCGAAGTGCGCTGAGGAGCCTGGGCGCTTGCTGCAAAACTAAAGCCCAATATGCCCAGAACCACTACGCCAAGCAGCGTGTTGCGGGTGACGATTGATTTACTCATTGTTCATACTCCTTGAAGCCGGCTATGCCGTCTGTAAGCAAACGGCTGATTCCGCCTCCGGTGACATTACCAAGCCCATTCAGCGTGAGCTGGAAAAATATGCCTGTATTGGGTTTGTTTTCCAGCAGCAGGTACTCGTATTGATCTATCCACTCACGAGCAATCAGCCTGATGGTGGCACAGCAGTTACTGTATTCGACACCGGCGAACGTTTCAAGGTTCCGGCTATTGCTGTGATCATAGTTCCAACGACCCAGAACGCGCCAACTATCATTCACCGGCCAGACAGCCGACAGGTCGGTCTGCTTGATACGCGGGTCTATCTGCGGCGGTGCGGGCAGGAAAATATCCACATTCTCACGATAGCGGTATGCCACATTGATAATATGGTTGGCATCTGACTGATAGCGGAACGCAAAGCTGCCCTCGTCCAGACGCTGCTGATCCTCATTCCATTGCAGGTCTGTAGTGACCTGCCAATTAGGGTTGAAACGGTAGTCGAACTCTGCTGCCAGCGCTGAACGCGGTGTGGTCAAGGGCTGCAGGACCTGCCAGTTCTGCAACGGACTATCCAGAGAAACCTGACGATCCTCAAAATAGAAAATCTGCCCCACACTGATGCGCGCTCGCTCGCGACCTTCTGTATCGAGCACACGTGAGGTCAGGGCTGCTGTCACTTGGTTGGTATCACCGAAACGGTCGCCACCGGTAAACCGGTTATCGCGGAACAATTGGTTGAAGCTGAAACTCAGCTGCGCGGTATCGAAATTGGGGAGCTGCCCCTGTTCTTCAAACTCGCTGTACAAATAAAAGAGACGCGGCTCCAGGGTCTGAATGAAACCTCTGTTTGTAGAAAAGTTGAGGGGACGATCAAAAATAAGTCCGGTGTCCAGACTGAACACGCCAACACCGATACTCGGGTCGGCTTCGGTAGTCAGCGCCTGGTCTTCCAGTGTCCAACTCGCATAGCGGTACTTGGCGGTTGGCACTACATATGCGCCAGCAGTTCGCAAAGGCCAACTGATTCTGGGTTCCACGTTTATTCGTCTACCAGTCACCAATGCGCCATTGTCTATCTGTTGCGCGGCCAGCAAGGACTCATCCAGGCCGCGATCGAAACTGGTATGCGCTGCCTGAAAACCATATTCGAAACCGGAATCCAGCTGGAAGTCACCGGCCAGTGTCAGCTCTGGCATACGGTCGTAGGGTTTATTGATGTCGATACTGGCAGCTAACGGGTCGATCAATTCTATGCGTTGCACTTTGGTGGTTGCGCGCCAATTGTCGGTGTGAAAATTGACTTGCCCCTGTTTGTTCAAATGCGTTCTGCTTTCCACATTCAGGCCGCGGCTACCCAGGTCACGAAAATAGTCTTCATCACTGATGGCACCGTAATCGATGAAAGTGGACCAATTGGCACCTAAGGCGCCATGATGTTCGTAACCGGCGAACCAGCGTCGGTCTGTGGAAGGTGAATCCGAACCAGGAATGTTTGCTTCAGCAGGATCGTAAAACTTGTCGTCTGGCATCAGTGCCAAATTGACGGTATTCATTGACCAGCTGGCCAGGTAACGCAGCTCGGTATGGAGCATTGCACCACGCTCGGAGATCAGTCGCGGTGAAATAGTGGCGTCGTAATGTGGTGCCAGGTTCCAGTAATAAGGAATAGACAGGTCCAACCCTTCATCGCTGCTATTGCTTATGCTGGGTGCCAGAAACCCGGAAACACGCTGTTCACCAATCGGGAACGGCATCGTGAATGGATAATAGAAAACCGGCACATCTCTGATGCGCAACGACACTGCCGTCGCGCGTCCTACTCCGGCCAAAGGGTCGAGTTCAATTCTGCGCGCACGCAGCACCCAGAATTCGTCACCGGGTTCGCAGCGGCTGAACTCGCCGTTATCAATAATGATTGCCCCGTCATCACCGCTGTAAATAATCTGGTTTGCGACGCCATGTATGTTCGCATCATGCAAGACATAGGTGGCCTGATTTATCTGGCTCACATTATTGCTTTGATCGATAAACGCTGAAGAACCACGCAGCAACATGCCGGGTTCGCGGAAAATCACATCGCCACTCAGGGTGATGGTATCCAGATTCTGATCGATCTCGGTGGTATCGCTGGCTTGCAGACTTCGAAAGCCCTGCTGCAGCGTAACTCCGCCATCAATCAGGAAGCGGTCGCGTTCCGGGCTGCTGATATTATTCTGTGTTTCTAATTGCGTTGGCGCTTCGGTAGGGTCCTGATCGGCATACAGACCACTGCGCGGGGGCTCCACAAACATGCCACAGCATTGCTCGGGGAGTGCCTGTCGTTGTTCTTCGGTCAGCTGATCTCTGCTCACCCAATCCAGTTCGTTGTAGTTGGCACCGCTACCAGTAGATGTCCCGCGCGCGGACGTGGCAGTTGCAGCTCTTGCACGATTGCTGCTTACCGATGGGGCTGGACTGCCGTAGCTGCTCTCGCACTGCCATTGACCACCGGGAGTTGCCCGACATGACCACTGTTGTGGGGTTTGCGTATTGGTGGACGGCTGAGCGACGGCGACTGGAGCGTGTAACGCGAACAGCCCGGTAGCAGAAAGTATCAGGGCGATATTGGATGATAAAAGAGATTTTCTGAACTGCATTGTTGCAGGTAATCCAATAGAATAGCGGTGGAATGCTTTTGCCGGTTCCTTGGCTCCAGGTCCATATTGCCGGGAGCCGCGGGGTGATGGGCTGTCGAGGGGCATGATAATTCATTGACCGATGATTGCAAAGGATGTATCCGGCTGCGTCAGGCGGCATATCCCCTGGCATTCCGGTGAGAGAACGCTGTAGCAACTAACCTGTGAGTTTGGCAAGACTATGACGGATCCGCGACGAGAAGCCCTGCAAGCCTGGGGTAGGGAGTGCCTTGAGGAGTTACTGGGCAGAGATATCGGCAATAATCACCTGGAAGTCGTTTCCGGCGACGCCAGTTTTCGACGTTATTTCCGTATGCGCTTACCAGCACAGATAATTCAGGCCAGTGCTTTGCCAGGCATTGCTGACAGCTATATTCTGGTTGACGCGCCACCGGAGAAAGAGGATTGCCAACGCTTCGCCCGCGTTGCAGACGCGTTGCGCGAAGCGGGTCTGTTCGCACCGGTTATTCACGATGTCGACTATCATCTGGGATTTATGTTGCTGCAGGACTTCGGCGACACGTTGTATCTGCCGGGCTTGCTGCAGACGCAGGTGGATAACGACAGTCAGAGGGCGGATCGGTTTTATGCGCAGGCCATAGATGCGTTGCTCGATCTGCAGGCGCAGGGCAACCCCGACAATTTTCCTGCCTATGATCAGGCATTGCTCCACACCGAGATTACCCTGTTTGATGATTGGTTCTGCCAGCAGTTTCTTGGGCTGCAATTGGACACTTCAGCCTGGACTTTACTGGAGCGCACTTATGCCTTTCTGGAGGAGTCTGCTCTGGAGCAGACAATAGTATGTGTGCATCGCGACTACCATTCGCGCAATCTGATGGTGCGCGAAGAAAATGAAAACCAGCCGCCAGGCGTTGTGGATTTTCAGGATGCCGTTGCCGGGCCCTATACCTATGATCTGGTGTCGCTGCTGCGGGACTGTTATATCGTGTGGCCAGAACCACAAGTGCAACAATGGGCGCTGAGCTATCTGGAAAAAGCCAAGAGTCGCGGCATTGTCCCTGACTCTTATGAAGCGGAAGATTTTCTGCGGGATTTTGATCTGATGGGTCTGCAACGCCATTTGAAAGTGCTGGGGATTTTTTGTCGACTATACCTGCGTGACGGCAAGCCCCGTTATCTGGAAGACTTGCCGCGCGTTATGGATTATGTGTTGCGCGTTGCTGACAAGTACAGCGAGTTGCAGGAATTCGCGCAGTGGTTCCGGGCGTGCCTGATCCCACTGGCATTGCAGAAACTGGCGGAGACTGCAAGAGAGACAGCAAAAGAGACACCCAAAGAGAATTCAAAAGAGGCAACCACTTGAAGGCCATGATTCTGGCGGCGGGGCTTGGTACGCGCATGGCGCCGCTAACCGATCACACTCCCAAGCCTCTACTGCAGGCGGGCGGCCACGCACTCATCGAATGGCATCTGTTGAAACTGGCTCAGGCGGGCATCTCGCAGGTCGTTATCAATCACCATCATTTGGGCGAACAACTCGAGCGGGCGTTGGGCGACGGCAGTCGTTACGGCGTACCGATTGTTTATTCGCGCGAAGCCGTCAGGCTGGAAACCGCAGGCGGCATTATCAAGGCGTTGCCACTGCTACAGGACGAGCGCTTTATTGTAGTTAACGCCGATATCTGGTCTGACTATGATTACTCTTCTTTGCCACGTTTTGCCGCGTCGTTGTCTGAAGGAAGAAAGTCTGAAGGAAGAAAGTCTGAAGGAAGAAAGTCTGAAGGAAGAAAGTCTGAAGGTAGAAAGTCTGAAGGAAGAAAGTCTGAGAACGAAAAGTCGGAGCATGAAAATTCTGCAAACAAAACACTGGCTCATTTAATACTGGTCCCTAACGCAGCGCACCATCCGCAGGGCGATTTTTATCTGCAAGGCGAAGGCAAACTCAGCACGCAGTTACAGGATGGGTCTTCTGACACTGCACCCGGCGCTATACCCGGAACTGCACCTGCCACTGGAACTAACAAGGTCCGCCATACCTTCAGTGGCATCAGTGTGATGCATCGGCAATTATTCGCGGGTTATCCCGAACAACCGCAGCCTTTACTGCCTTTGTTGCTGGCAGCTATGCAGACAGGTTCTGTGACTGGCGAGCTCTATACCGGTGAGTGGTGGGATATTGGTACGCCAGAACGGCTGGCTGCGCTGGATGCTATGCTGGCGGACAGGAAGTGTGGGGCAACGTAGGCGCCGATGAAGTAGTAACTCGCAGAACAGTAACAGACAAAGAAGCAATTAACGGAAGCACGATAAAACAGTACAGATGGCGCATATGTCTGTAAAATACCGCGAACTTTGATTTACAGGTCAAAATTATGAAAGATTATTTGATTGCCCCTTCAATTCTGTCAGCAGACTTCGCGCGTCTTGGTGAGGAAGTGGACAATGTATTGAGCGCCGGTGCTGATGTTGTGCATTTCGATGTGATGGACAATCATTACGTACCCAATCTGACGATAGGCCCGCTGGTTTGCAAAGCGCTGCGCAAACACGGAGTCACCGCACCGATTGATGTGCATCTGATGGTTACCCCGGTAGATCAAATGATTGTGGATTTTGCCGCTGCCGGCGCCAGCTTTATCACGTTTCATCCGGAAGCCTCCAATCATGTTGATCGTTCCCTGCAATTGATACGCGACCAGGGTTGTAAGTCGGGTCTGGTTTTCAACCCGGGCAGCAGTATCGATAGCCTGCAGTACCTGATGGACAAAGTGGATATTATTCTGTTGATGTCCGTAAACCCGGGTTTTGGTGGCCAGAAGTTTATCCCTTCCGCGCTCAAAAAATTGCAGCAGGTGCGCAAACTGATCGATGCCAGCGGCTATGATATCCGCTTGGAAATCGATGGTGGGGTTACAGTGGACAACATCGCAGAAATTGCCAGTGCAGGAGCAGATATGTTTGTCGCCGGCTCTGCAATATTCAATAGCCCCAGCTACGCAGATACCATCTCAAAGATGCGCTCAAAGTTACAACAAACTCAATGATCACCTGTTGCCTGTCGGCGAATAATTAAACAAAAAAACTGGACGCCATGCACAAGATGACACCGGAAAAACTCAAAGAACTTGCCGCGCAGGGATTCAACCGTGTACCGGTAGTGCGTGAAGTATTGGCCGATGTGGAAACACCTCTAAGCACCTACCTGAAACTTGGCCGTGGGCCGCATACCTATTTTTTCGAATCCGTTCAGGGTGGAGAGAAATGGGGCAGGTACTCTATTATAGGATTGCCGTGTCACACAATTCTGCGTGTTACTGGTGAACAGATCGATATTGAAACTGACGGTAAAACTGTAGAGAGTTTTACCAGCGCTGATCCCTTCGCTTTCATAGCTGAATTCAAGGCGAATTACCGTGTTGCCCCACTGGAACACGGACCCAAGTTTTGTGGTGGCCTGGTGGGCTATTTCTCCTACGACTCTGTGCGTTATGTGGAAAAAACCATGGGCGCCGCACCCGCTAAAGATGAGATCGGCACGCCTGACATTCTGCTGATGGTTTCTGAGGAAGTGTTGGTGTTTGACAATTTGCGCGGCACTATTGCGATGATCTGCAATGTTGACCCGGCACTTGATGACGCGTGGGCCACGGTCAACAAAAGGCTTGATAGTTTAGAGGGAAATCTGCGCGAGTCGGTAGTGCTCCCGGATACACCGCAATTAAGTCAGACTGGCGAAGCTGATTTTGTCTCCAGCTTTACGCAGGAAAAATATGAACAGTCCGTGAATCACATCAAGGATTATATTCTGGCTGGCGATGTGATGCAGGTGGTTCTGGCGCAGCGCATGAGCATTCCCTTTCAAGGCGATCCCATAAATGTTTACCGCGCTTTGCGCTATCTGAACCCTTCGCCATACATGGTGTATTTCAATATGCTTGACCATTATGTGGTCAGCGCTTCACCGGAAATTCTAGCGCGCGTGGAAGATGACAAGATCACAGTGCGGCCTCTGGCAGGAACCAGAAAGCGCGGCGCCACTGAAGAGGAAGACCTGGCGCTTGAGAAAGAGCTATTGGCAGATGCCAAGGAAATCGCCGAGCATCTGATGCTGATAGACCTTAGTCGTAATGATTCCGGCCGCGTGTCAAAGACCGGCAGCGTGCATGTGCCGCGCAAGATGTTTGTAGAACGCTATTCACACGTGATGCATATCGCTTCTATTGTGGAGAGCGAGATTCGCGAAGATAAAACCGCGCTGGATGTTTTGCAAGCCACGTTACCCGTGGGCACACTCAGTGGCGCGCCAAAGGTGCGGGCTATGGAAATTATCGATGAACTGGAACCGGTGCGCCGTGGCATCTACGGTGGAGCAATGGGATATATTGGCTGGGGCGGCAATATGGACATGGCAATCGCCATTCGCACGGCAGTTATCAAGAATGGTGTGCTGTCAGTGCAGGCCGGTGCGGGCGTAGTAGCGGACTCTGTGCCCACACTGGAATGGGAAGAAACGTTGAATAAAGCGCGCGCTATTTTCCGCGCTGTAGCTCTGGCTGAGCGCGGTTTGCAATTGTGAAGGCCGGCGACATCGGCAGCCTGCTATTCAGTTTAAGGCTCAGCTTGAGACTTAACTTAAGTCTTAAATAAAGACACCCAGTTAGAGACACTGCTAAAGCGTTTTAAAAGCCGCCAACGCACGCTCCCGAGACGTTTTCAAATCCACTATCGGCAACGGATAATTTTCCCCCAGTAAGACATGCGCTTCCTTCAGTATATGTGCGGGCGCCGCCGCCGGGTTGTGGATATATTTGTCCGGCAACGCGGCTAGTTCAGGCAAATACTTGCGTAGGTATTTCCCCTGCGGATCGAAGCGTTCGCCTTGAGTGATTGGGTTGAAGACCCGGAAATAGGGCGCAGCATCAGCCCCACACCCCGCTATCCATTGCCAGCTTGCACTGTTGGCTGCCAGATCAGCATCGACCAGACAATCCCAGAACCATTCCTCGCCGGCATGCCAATGCAGCAACAGGTTTTTTACCAGAAATGATCCGGTTACCATGCGCACGCGGTTGTGCATATAGCCGGTTTGCCAGAGTTCACGCATGCCTGCATCCACCAGAGGAAAACCCGTTTTGCCCTGCTGCCAGGCGCGCAGATCGTCGGCATTGTTCGACCACGGAAAACGATCAAATTTGCTTTGAATATTAGTGCGCATGAGCTCCGGGTTGTAGTACAGCAGATAGTAGGAAAACTCGCGCCAACCCATTTCGGAAAGAAAGCAATCCAGATCGTTTTCTGCACCTGCTTCGTGGCCATAAATCTGCACCAGATGCCACACCTGCCGTGGTGATATTTCGCCAAAATGCAGGTGCGGGGACAAGCGGGAAACATGTTGCTGAGAGGGGATGTTACGGCCCGTTTTATAGCCGTTCAGCCCTGTTTCCAAAAAACATTGCAGGCGTCGCAACGCAGCCGCTTCACCAATATCCCAGGTCTCATGCATATCCTTGTCCCAGGCAATGGTTGGCAGCAGTTCAAGCGAATCAATAGCGTTTTCACCTAGCGCGAATCCGGTTTTTCCGGGTGCCTGCAACCGGTGAATTTTGGCAAACTGTATTTGCTCAGGTGCGGCAAGAGGCAGAGCAGGGGGCTGGCTCTGCAGGCAACCGCGGCGGTAATAAGGCGTGAATACTTTGTAAGGCGTCTGGTCGCTTTTCAGAACCTGCCAGGGTTCCCATAGAAGGGAGCCGTTGAAACTTTTACTTTCGATTCCTACCGAGCTCAACTTCTCCTTCAAGACTTTGTCGCGCTGAATACGCCAGGGTTCATAGCAACGATTCCAGTGGATGGTATCAATGTCACCGGTGGCCAGCAGCTGCGGTATCAAGGTCAAAGCATCGCCGCGGGCGACCAACAGCCTGCCACCCAGAGCGGCGTTCAGCGCCTGCAGGGAGTAGTGCAACCACCAACGGCTGGCTGCCCCCATGGCCCACTCTGCGCTGTTATGATCGTCCAGAATATAAATGGGCAACACGCTTCCCGCGGCAACTGCCGCCACCAGGGCCGGGTTGTCCGCCAGGCGCAGATCCTGTCTGAACCAAACGGCCGTGATGACGGATTCACTAGAGTCTGAGTGCGGTGAGTTCGAGTTAGTGATTATAATTTCCTGCCAGATTGAACAAGTATTTCTGATTACGGTGCCAGGCGTGTCTGGGATCACAAATCAGAACATCAGCTTTTGCTATGTTTGCTGCCGCAGGCAGTCCATCATAAAGAACGGGCGCTGATTCTGATAGTGTTTCACCCTGCAGGCGGAGGAATTGCCCTCCGCGAATGTGCTAGACTTGCGGTCTTTCAATAGAGGCTGAACTACGCCATGCTGTTAATGATAGACAACTATGACTCCTTCACATGGAATATCGTGCAGTATCTGGGAGAGCTGGGTGCGGACGTAAAAGTATTCCGCAATGATGCGCTGAGTCTGAGTGATATCGAAGCTATGGCGCCGGAGAAAATAGTCATTTCCCCGGGACCCTGCACGCCCAATGAAGCGGGTATTTCAGTTGCCGTTATCGAGCATTTTGCTGGTAAGATTCCCCTGCTGGGAATATGTCTGGGACATCAGTCCATTGGCCAGGCATTCGGTGGAAAAGTAATCCGGGCTAAAAAAGTCATGCACGGCAAACTGTCATCCATCCATCATAATGATTCCGGCGTATTCTCCGGACTGACTAACCCATTTACGGCGACCCGTTACCATTCTCTGGTGATAGAGCATGAAGGTCTGCCTGATTGCCTGGAGGTCACGGCGTGGACCCGGGACGAGCATGGTAATCTGGATGAAATCATGGGGGTTCGCCACAAGAGCCTCGCTGTTGAAGGAGTTCAATTTCATCCGGAATCAATTCTCAGCGAACACGGTCATCAATTGTTGCAGAATTTTCTGCAGGGACGTTAGGCGGGAGCAAGCATGGATATCAAATCCGCTATCAAACAATTAACTCAGAAGCAGAGTATCAATGCCGACGATATGGCGGGATTGATGCGCGAGATCATGAGCGGTCTGTGCACAGATGCACAGATTGCTGCATTTCTGGTGGCTCTGCAGATGAAGGGCGTTACTGCAACGGAATTGCTGGGCGCTGCGCGGGTGATGCGGGAATTGGTTACTCCGGTTTCGCTGCCACCAAATCAACACTTGGTTGACACCTGCGGCACGGGCGGCACGGGCACTGACACATTCAATATTTCCACAGCGTCGGCATTGGTTGCCGCTTGCGCAGGTGCTCAGGTTGCCAAGCACGGTAATCGTGGAGCTACCAGTAAAAGTGGCAGTGCTGACCTGTTGGAAGCGGCTGGCGTGAATCTGAGTGTTACGCCTGCGCAGGTAGCGGAATGTATCTCCACTTTAGGCGTGGGTTTCATGTTTGCGCGCTCACACCACAGCGCCATGCGTTATGTCGGCGGTCCGCGCAGTGAGATTGGCGTGCGTACCATTTTCAATCTGCTGGGGCCATTGACCAATCCGGCATCTGCCCCCAATCAGGTGCTGGGTGTTTATGAACCGCAGTTGATCGATCTGATGTTGCCCGTACTGCAGGAACTGGGTAGCAAGCATGTGTTGACGGTCTGCTCGGAAGATGGTCTGGACGAAATAAGTTTGTCTGCAAAAACCAAGGTAGGTGAATTGAAGAACGGGACCATTACGCACTATACAGTGAGTCCTGGTGACTTTGGTTTGAAGCAGATTGATAGTTACGCATTGTTCAAGGTAAGCAGCCCGAAGGAAAGTCTGGCGCTGGTCAGGCAAGCATTGGGTTATGAGCATAAAGCGGCAGGAGATATTGTGGCTTTGAACGCGGGTGCCGCAATCTATGCCGCCAATCTGACTGAGGACATTGGCGCTGGCGTTAGTAAGGCGCAGGAAATATTACGCAGCGGAGCTGCCCTCACCAAATTGCAGGCGCTGGCAGATTTCACAACAGCATTGGCGGAACCGGTATCGCAATAATATTGCAGGTGATGGACAGCAGCATGAAGACCCCAACAATACTCGACAAGATTCTCGCCAGAAAATATCTGGAGATTAGTCAGCGCAGCGAAAAAACCAGCTTCTCCGCACTGGAGAAACTGATCGCTGACCGTGATGGCAATCGTGGTTTCATCAGCGCTTTGCGCAGGAATATAGCGCAGAAAAAGCCCGCAATCATTGCCGAGATTAAGAAAGCCTCGCCGAGCAAAGGGCTGATCCGCAAAGACTTTGATCCGGCAAAGATTGCCACTCAATATGCAGAGGCAGGTGCCACATGTCTTTCAGTGTTGACTGATGAAGAGTTTTTTCAAGGTAGTACACGTTATTTGCAGCAGGCTCGCGCTGCCTGCGATCTGCCTGTGTTACGCAAAGACTTTATCGTAGACCCTTATCAGATAGCTGAAGCGAAGTTGATGGAAGCTGATTGCATTCTATTGATAGTCGCAGCGCTGAATGAGGAACAATTGCATTCTTTGGCGGGGTACGCCAAGGCAATCGAGATGGATGTGCTGGTTGAGGTTCACAACGAAGCAGAACTGGATACAGCGCTGGCGCAGGGCTTTGACCTGATCGGCATCAATAACCGCAACCTGCATGATTTCCATACCGATTTGCAAACGACAGTGCGTCTGGCAAAGCGTGCGCCCAAAGGAACATTACTGATTACCGAGAGCGGTATCAATACGGCCGAAGACGTGCAGGAAATGTTGGCAAAAGGTATTTATGGATTTCTGATTGGTGAAACTTTTATGCGCGCACCAGATCCGGGTAATAAATTGCGAGAGTTATTCTTCGATCATGGATAACAGACAAGTCAGCAGTGATACAGATCAATTTGATCTGCAACCGCCAGCCAGAAAAAAAGGCCTGGCGCGACTGATTGCGGCTACCCGATATTCATTTTTTGGTTTGCAGGCAGCGTTCAGATCGGAAGAAGCGTTTCGTTTGGAGGTCTGCATATTCCTTATATTCACGCCAGTGGCTTTATGGGTTGGCGCAGATGCTGTGGAGAAAATTTTACTGATCGGCAGCATGGTGCTGGTGATGTTGGTGGAATTGCTCAATACGGCTGTTGAAAAACTGGTAGACAGGGTGAGCCTGGAGTATCACGACTTGTCGCGGCAAGCTAAAGATATCGGTTCAGCGGCTGTATTTATCAGCATGCTGCTGGTGGCGTTTGTATGGGGCTTGATTCTGCTGCCCCGCTTATAGTTACTGTTCTGTCGGATTAAATTGCTGCTACTCCTGGCTTCATCCGCTGGACTCAACTACTCGTTGCAACTCTCTGTGTCAACTCCTGGTTTGCACTACAGCCTGAATAGTCTGCGTTATGACGGGGTCTGGTGCTACAAATCCGAAGCCCGCAACATAAGCGTTCTGGCTTAACCTACGTGCGAAAATCAATTCACTTGTCAGGCACATGCCCGCCAGGCTGGGGTCCGGGTCGGTGGCGCCAAAGCGGATCACTACCTCTGGCCAGGTGCCATCGCTACTGCGATGGTTGGATAGCAGTGTCATGTCGGATTGCGTCATTTCTACCTGCAAACCCTGTGGTGAAATGTTCATCAGATTGACAGCCACAGTGTCTTCCGCAACGCTCATGGAAACGAAACCGGCAGCCGTGATGCGGGGGTGCAAACGTCGTTCTTTAAGCATCTGTAGTACCCTAAGAGTCTCCACCTTGATTTGCCAATACTATATCGGTCAGTCTCTCATGCATATGTCAAAAAGAACCTGATGACAATCACGTTTTTTAAAGTAATTCGGCCACCGTCAGCAGTGTTGACGGGGTCACTGTGCTGGCAGAGATTGCCAGTAGGGAAGGATTTACTGCTGGCCACCGGGCGCTAAGCTGGCTTAGCGAGTACCGAACACCACTATTGTTTTACCCGCCACAGAAATCAGATTTTGCTCTTCCAGGGTCTTGAGTACACGCCCCGCCATCTCGCGGGAACAATTGACCAGTCTGCCAATCTCCTGCCGGGTTATCTTGATCTGCATGCCGTCAGGGTGGGTCATTGCATCGGGTTCCTTGCTCAGCTCGATTAAAGTGCGTGCGATACGTCCTGTCACATCATAAAAGGACAGATCGCCGACCTTGCGTGTGGTGTGGCGCAGGCGGGTTGCCATCTGCTGGCCGATAGTAAAGACGATTTCCGGGTGAGTGCGGATATACATATTGAATTTTTCGTAACTGATCTCCGCTATTTCGCAGGGGGTTCTGGCGCGACACCAGGCGCTGCGGGAGTTACCCTTGTCAAACAGACCCATTTCGCCGAAGAAGTCGCCGGGATTCAGATAAGTTATAACGACTTCCTTGCCATCATCATCCTCCAGCACAACGGAGACAGAGCCTTCAATGATGTAGTACAGCGTATTGCAGGTATCACCCTCATAAATAACCGTGCTGCCTTTCGGGTAGCGCCTGCGATGACAGTTAGTCAGGAAATTGTCTACATCCTTAATGTGAGGCGTGATTGCCATCAGAGCCATTTTATTCTCCTCGGGGCTGGCGCAGATTCAGATTGTTTTTTTTACTGATGTCACATCGTGCCGAATGTATATCACACTTTCGACAATAATGTGAATGCCCCGCGCCCTTCGGCACGCTTTGTGCTTAACAGGCTTTGTGCTAAAAGGGCTGTGTGCTAAAAGAGCTGTGTGCAAAAAGGGCTATATGTTAAAGTTGCGCTTGGTTTTTTACCCGTCTATTCAGGTTGGAATGCGTCAGGTTGGAATGCGAAGATGAAAGCGAACATTCGATGGTTGGACAATGCCATGTTTCTGGGTGAGTCCGGCAGCGGACATACTGTAATGATGGATGGTCCCGAAACCAGCGGAGGCCGCAATATCGGCATTCGGCCCATGGAGATGTTGCTGATTGGCGTAGGGGGTTGTTCGTCCTATGATGTGGTCAGTATTCTGAAAAAATCACGCCAGGAAGTTACCGGCTGTGAAACAGATGTCAGTGCCGTGCGTGCTGATGCCATTCCGGCTGTATTTGAATCCATTCATTTACACTTTCGAGTCACTGGTAAAAACCTGAGTGAGAAGCAAGTTGAACGCGCGGTCGCACTATCAGCTGAGAAATACTGTTCGGCCACCATCATGCTGGAAAAAGGTGGCGTTAAAGTCACGCATGATTTTGAAATAGTCGCTGAGGCCTGAGTACCCGGTTCCCGAAATCAGAACGTTTCAATCCGTACACTGACCGCGCAATTGGTTTATCCAGTTGCGCAGCAATACGACACCTTCCTCATGCACCAGCGTACGCCCAAGTTCGGGCATCAGGATATCCAGCTCCTGACTCTCCATACGGAACAGCAGAATAGATTCCTCTGGCTTGCCGGGGACGACGGAATAACGCTTGCCTCCCGTGCCGCGACCGGCAGCAACGGGCGGCTTGCAAACTCCTAGTTGCAGCAGCGAAGTTTCTGTGGCGTGCAAAAATAAGCCGGATGTATCTGCGCTGCCTCCGGGTTGATGACAGTGTCCGCAGTTGATATCCAGATAAGCGCGGGCAAGATTTTCAGTTTGCGCCATCTCAGCTGCAATCTGTTCTGTCCCCGCAGCAGTCGCATCAGATGCCTGTCGGAATTCGGGTACGTTCTTCAATTTGCCCAGATCGGCCCATTGCTGTAATTGGGGGGCAGGTCCCTGCGGATAATGTTGGAACTCTTTGTCGAGATGTCGCGCAGCAGGGCCGATTGGCTGCATGTAACCGGCATTCTGATCAGTAACGTGACAGGCTGAACACTCATTCTGATTGGGTACGATATAGGCAAAGTCCACACTGCTGTCCTCTTTCTGCAATGTCAGACGCTGAATGGCGCCAGTCACCTGCAGCGTGGCATCTTGCTGTTGTGCATCCCAGACATATGGCAGCGCGTCCCAGCCGTCCGCCTGCCGCACCAAAAGACGAGTTTCCATCAGTCTTACCGCGCGCAGATCCAGAGAGTTGTCAGCGAACGCGAACATGTCGGTGCCGCCCCCGAGAACAGCGTTGCTGTGTCCGCCTGATTCACTCCCTGAACTGGAATCACTCTCTATATCGGAAACATTCCGGGCACGTGGGTAATAAAACGTTTTGCTGATGATAGTGCCTACCGGGAAATCGAACACCTCCTTGTTGTGATACCTAGCTGAGGTGTCAGGTGGCATCCAGACGGTACGCAGTTTCAACGCATAGTCGCTGAACAGCGGTGTTGCCAGATCATACGGAAGCAGCGAATCATGCAGGCGCAGAGTTTCTGAGTCCTGTACCTGCATCAACTGCCACTGCGACAGCAAAGGTGGATAATTGTCAGCAGTAAACAGTTGCGGGCCGTTGTTGTCAGTCTGACAAGCGCTAACTGCCAGCATCATCAAAGAAACTGCGCAAAAGCGCCTCGCAGAAATCATCCACCACTTCATCATCTAAAACACCACGTAAGACAGAAGCCGCTATAAATTCAGTTCGACAGCCGTCAGTTTTTCATGACTGCAGATATGCCCTGCCATGTCGATGCGTGGATTCGCGTTGGCGTTGGCAGCGTCGATATTCAGTAACTGTGCATCACCGTCTTCTATGCAAATGGCATACATCGGGTCAGTGCGGTCCGGGTGAGTGACGCCGTCCCACAGAATTTCCGGCAGCGCACCTTCCGCGCCAAAAAGCGCGACACGCAATTGATCCAGCTCCGGACGTCCCGGCGCATGACCGCCAGCGCCGTAGCGGTTGCCGTAGATGTAAATGGTTTCCGGATAGGGGTCGAAATTCTCACCCATCTGACGGGAAGAATAACCCGCGCTGAAATAGCTGGAGATCAGAATCTGGGCCGTACTGTTGTCGGCTATATCGTTGTCGAAAATCTCAACCTTGTCGTTGGAGTTGATAATGATGCCTGACCCGGAGGGCACGCTGGCTACCGCTGTTCCCGGCGCCGCGAAGTTTGCCGTGTTGTTGGCATTTATCTGGTTGCGATACACACGGGTAGAGTGACCCTCCATGGGCAGGTTGGGCATATTGAAAACAAGAATGCCGCCGGTGTTGTTGATAGCGACATTATCATAGACATCTGCGCCGATGGTGTTCTCAATTTCAATACCTGCCACGTTGTATTCGGCACGATTACCGCGCACGATCACATTGCGGGATTGGCCTATATAGATGCCGGCGTCGGAAGCAGCAATTGCCACAGAATCTTCTACCAGTGTATTTTCAGTCTGCACTGGATAAATACCATAGGCACCATTGGCAGTGTCCGGGCCATTGGTCCATTCCGTGCGCACGCGGCGTACCACGATGTTGTTGCCGCGGGCTATCTTCAGCGCATCGCCTTTGGTGTCTTCGATGCCGATATCTTCAATGGTGAAGTCGCTGGCATTAACCAACAGTCCCTCAGCACCGGCGAGCTGGTTCTTGAACGATAGAATAGTTTCGTTCATGCCGGCACCACGCAGTGTGATCCCGTCAATATTCAGCGTCAGGCTGCGTTCGAACGAGAAACTGCCTGCCGGCAACTCAATGACGTCTCCCGGACTTGCTTCCAGAAGTCGCAGTTGCAAATCCTGTACGGGATCTGCGACCAGATTGGTGTTTTCCATGGTGGACATGTCGTGAGCCGTTTCCGTCTCAGACGAACAGGCTGCCAGCATGATACTGAGTGGTATTAACAAAAGGGTTTTAGACCAGGGCTTTGTTCTGAACATGGGACGGCTCCTTTTACATTAGCTATCTATTAACTATCTACAGTGGCTGCCTTACTGAAATTATCGATAAGCGATCTTGATTTTTGCGTACGCGAAGAACAGCGTCATTGCCGGGCTGATCAAACAGAAAAACGCCCAGGGTGCATACGCCAGCGTGGTAACGCCCAGAACTCCGGCATGAAACGCTGCACAGGTATTCCATGGCACCAATACTGAAGTCACCGTGCCGGTGTCCTCCAGCGTACGACTCAGGTTTTGCGGCGCCAGCCCTCGGTTGGCATAGGCTTCCGTAAACATGCGTCCCGGCACTACGATGGCCAGGTACTGATCCGAAGCTGACACGTTGGTCAGCATACAGGTGCCAGCGGTCGCGCTGACCAGTCCCGCGTCGCTGCGCACGCGGCTTATCAACGCATGAGTAATCCGGCCCAGGAAACCGGAGGCTTCCATGGTGCCGCCAAACGTCATCGCGGCAACAATCAGCCAGATGGTGTTCAGCATACCAGCCATACCCCCGGATGTAAGCAACTCGTCGAGCACGCTGTCACCGGTAGCAATACTGATGTCACCATACAGCGCCTGCATGATGACCTGATAAATACTGCCGAACCCGGCTGTCATTTCCTGCAGCAAGGGTAACTGGAACATCAGCGCACATATAACGCCCAGCGTTGTGCCAAAGAAGAGTGCCGGCAACGCAGGTACTTTTTTAGCAATCAATACAATAACTGTCAGTGGTATCAACAGTAGAATCGGCGATAGATTGAAATTCTCTCTTAACAGCGCCTGCATATCTGCCGTTGTCGTATTATCTTCGCCAGAGCTGCTGATGAAGAATCCCAGTATCAGATAGATTGTCAGCGTAATGATAATAGAGGGCAGAGCGGTCAAGCTGAGATAACGGATATGCGTGAACAGATCAACATTGCTGACACCTGATGCGAGGTTAGTAGTGTCAGATAGAGGAGACATCTTGTCACCGAAATAAGCGCCGGAAACAATAGCCCCGGCGACCAGTCCGGGATTAAACCCCAGCGCGTAACCGATGCTCATCAATGCCACGCCTAGTGTGGCCGATGTCGACCAGGAGCTGCCTATAACCACCGCGGTCAGGCCCATCACCAGGCAGGCACTGAAAATGAAGAATGCCGGGTTGAAAATCTGCAGGCCGTAGTAAATCATCGTGGGCACAATGCCACCCAGCAACCAGGAACCCACCAGCGCACCTACCATCAGTAATATCAAAATGGCAGGAGTCGCTGCCTTGATGTTGTCCAGAATTTTTTCCAGCACCAGCGCCCAGCCAATGCCGCGGGCCATGCCCATGCCGGCGGCGACAGCGGCAGCGATGATCAATGCAGTCTGGTTGGCGCCTGACAGGGAATCATCGCCGTAAAGATAAACATTCAGACCCAACAGAGTAAAAAGGATAAGCAGCGGAATGACAGAGAGCGTCAGGGAAGGGTTGGCAGGGGATGGTTGTGTCGACCGTTCGGGCGTGTCAGACAATGACTCATCTACCGGCATATTGCGCATCCTCTTTTATTGTGTACTTTTGCCAGCGGCTATCCGCGCTGCGCATTTGTCATTGTTATTGGAACCGAAAGGCTGTGGGGCAAAGAATAGGCAATTGGCTGACATAATGCCAGCGAAAAGCAGTGCGCGGGTTGGGATATGTCATGGATATTGCTAAGCTTGTTGCCATGGGAGCAGCGAATAGTACAGAGCAGAGGGACAAGTCAGAGGCACATTCGCCATGGATGGAGTCCCTGTATGAACGCCTTGCTGAAGATGATGAAGGGCGCGTCTGCAAAGACATCAGTGCAGAAGCCTGCCGGGAGACGCCAGGTAACTTCTTTTGTACGTTGCTGGCTAATGTTTTGAGTAATGTTGCCGACCGACTCGCCAGCGCTAAGACCACATTGCCATGGCTATTGTTGCAGGCTGGTGCGCCAGCCTGGACTATCAGCCTGCTAGTGCCTATTCGTGAGTCCGGGTCCATGCTGCCGCAAATGCTGATCGGGGCCGTGGTACGTCGCAAGGCAATCCGCAAATGGGTGTGGGTGATGGGTGGCGCTGTGCAGGGTTTCGCATTGGCTGCCATGGGGGCAAGTGCTCTGCTGTTGAGCGGCGCCAGTGTTGCCGTCGCAATCATTCTTTTGTTAATAGTGTTCAGCCTGGCGCGTGGTGCATGTTCAGTTGCCTACAAAGACGTGTTGGGAAAAACCATTCCGAAAACCCGTCGTGGCCGCTTGTCCGGATGGATCAGTGCATTGGCAGGGCTGTGTGCCTTAGCAGTGGGCGTCTGGATGGGAACCCTGCAGGAGAGCGATGCCGGCGATAGTTACACGTTGCTGATTATGACAGCGGCGGTGTTGTGGTTTATCGCTATTTGGTTTTACAGCCGCATTGTCGAGTTCCCCGGTGCGAGTGATGGTGGCGCCAACGGTTTCACTGAAGCTTTTGCCAGATTGAGCTTGCTGCGGGATGATGCGCCTTTTCGTCGTTTTGTCATCGCACGCGCGTTAGCGATGGGTTCGGGGCTGGTTGCACCTTTTTATATTGCGCTTGCCCGCGAAGAGTCCGGCAGTGTCGTAGCGCTGCTGGGAATTTTCATTGCAGCGGAAGGGCTGGCAAGTCTGCTCAGTTCACCCGTGTGGGGAAGGTGGGCTGACAAGTCTAGCAGACTGGTTTTTGCTACAGCCTGCGCCATGTCTGCATTGCTTTCTTTAAGTGTGGCACTGTGGGCTTTTTTGCCCATGCCAGCAGCAGCTTCTCTCTGGTTCTATCCGTTCATGTTCTTCGGTCTGGGTATTGCCCATGCGGGTGTTCGTCTGGGCCGCAAAACATATCTGGTGGATATGGCGGGCGGCAATAAGCGCACCGACTATGTGGCGGTCAGCAATACAGTGATTGGTTTCTTGTTATTGTTTTCCGGTTTGGTTGGCGCAGTCGCAGCCGTCTATTCTGTGCCACTGACAGTTGCATTGTTAGGTGTAACCGGCCTGGCCGGCGCATGGCTGAGTTTGCGTTGGCAGGAAGTCTCGGGCTGAGAAAGTATCCGGTTAACTAATCTGCACAGGCAACACGGTGTAGCCCTTCACAAAACTGGAATAAATCCGTTCCGGTTTACCCACAACTTTCACACTGTGAAAACGCGGTAGGATTTCTTCCCAAAGAATACGCAGTTGCATTTCCGCCAGACGATTGCCCATGCAACGATGAATGCCAAAACCAAACGAAAGATGCTGCCTGGCGCGCGGTCGATCAATTAGAAACTCGTTGGCACGTTCAATCGCGGTTTCGTCGCGATTACCAGACGCATACCACATCACAACCTTGTCGCCCTTCTTGATCTGTTTGCCGCCCAGTTCGGTATCCTGCGTTGCGGTTCTTCGCATATAAGCCAATGGCGTCTGCCAGCGAACGATCTCGGAAACCATATTGGGAATCAAAGCAGGATTGGCACGCAGCTTGTCATATTCAGCTGGGTTTTCATTCAACGCCAAAACGCCCCCGCTGATAGAGTTTCGCGTTGTGTCATTGCCGCCGACAATCAAAAGCAGCAGGTTGCCCAGAAACTCCATGGGCGCCATATTCCGAGTTGCTTTTCCATGAGCCAGCATGGATATCAAATCATCACCGGGTGGTTTGTTGACGCGTTCATTCCACAAACCTGTGAAACAGCGCAAGCAATCCTGCAGCACCTCCCAACGCTCGTCATAGGATTCAATGACGCCTGCACCGGGAATGGCTGTAGCCACATCCGACCAGTAAGGCAGTTTGTGTCGCTGCTCAAAAGGAAAATCAAATAACGTGGCCAACATCTGTGTGGTCAGCTCTACAGAAACTTTTTCCACCCAGTTGAAGGGTTCGTTTCTCGGCAAAGAATCGAGAATATTGCCGACTCTCTGACGAATCACACTCTCCAGGTTCTGCAGATTGGCAGGTGCGACTACGCCCTGCACAACTTTACGCTGCTCATCATGTTTGGGCGGGTCCATGGCGATGAACATCGGCAGTATGTGATCCTCATAAGAATCCACGATGCCGATTGTAGGTTCGGAAGAATACAACGCGGGCGAAGTATCTACGGTCATGATGTCCTGATAGCGCATCACGGACCAGTAAGGGCCCACGGCTGATTCGCGACAATAGTGCACAGGGTCGTCTCTGCGCAGGCGCTCCAGGAAAGGCAGAAATTCATTGCTTTGCCAAATGCCGGGATGGGAGATATCGATCTCTTCCAGAGGGATTGTCCAGGGATCCCGGCCAACCATGCTGTTGCCTTTACCAAGCTTCAGTGGATTACTCATGATGCATGCTTGTCCTGAAAGACACGCTCCGTGTTTGCAACTGGCTCAAAATTGAAACTCAGGCAACCTAACTACAAGGCCATCGAGTTCCTCGGTCACATTGATCTGGCAGGACAGGCGCGACCCGGCTTCCCGAAACGGGCTCATGTCCAGCATTGGCTCCTCGTATTCGCCGGGCGGGCCTACTTTGCTGACCCACTGTGGGTCTACAAACACATGACAGGTGGCGCAAGAGCACGCGCCGCCGCAGTCCGCGTCAATACCAGGAATGCCGTTGGAAACAGCGGCAATCATCACGGAGAGATCCTCCTTTGCTTCAACTTCGTGTTGGTTTCCATTGTGTTCGATAAAGGTAATAACTGGCATTTCTGATCCTGTTCAAGAATGGGGCAACGAGCGTAAAGATAGCAGCACAGCGGCGGCTTGTGTAGTATGGCGGCGTCTACGCATTGATATACCTCAAGGGAAACACTACTCATGGCCACTAATCTTTTTGATCTCACAGGAAAAGTAGTACTCATCACGGGAGGCAACGGTGGTATCGGTCTCGGATTTGCGCGGGCGCTGGTCAGCGCGGGTGCCAGTGTGTGCATTTGGGGCCGCAATCCACAGAAAAACGAGAGTGCGAAAGCAGAGTTGCTCGCGCTGAGACGTGACCCTGCAGTCAAAGTAGAGGCCATAGTCTGTGATGTCGCCAATGAGCACGAGGTAATCGATTGCTTCGCGACAACATTGGCACAGTTCGGGCGCGTAGATACCTGCATCGCCAACGCGGGCGTTGGTTCGGGTTTCAGCCGCTTCCATGAAATGCCCACCGAAAACTGGCGAGCCGTGATGGACGTCAATCTGGACGGATTGTTTTACACGCTGCGTGCCGCGGCTGCACATATGGTGGTGCGTGCGGAAAACGGTGACAAAGGTGGTCGCTTGATTGGTGTTTCTTCATTGGGCGCACTGTGCGGTATGGCGCGCGGCGAACATTATGCGGGTACGAAAGGCGCCGTTATCTCGATCATGCAGGGACTGGCCGTGGAGTACGCGCGTTTTGGCATCACTGCCAACAGTATTCTGCCGGGCCATATCCATACCGACATGACAGACAGCAATTATCAGAATGCAAAATTCGCCGATGCCATACTGCCGCGCATACCATTACGACGCTGGGGTTCGCCTGATGATTTTGGCGGCATCGCAGTCTATCTGGCCAGTGATGCCAGCAGTTATCATACGGGCGATAAATTTTTGATTGATGGCGGCTTCTTTATTTTCTAGGAGTCCGACTGGTTCCTAAACACGGACAATTTTTAAACTCGGACAAATTCTACAATGCAACCCGAACAACTGATTCCACTGATTGGCTTCATCATTGCCATGGTGGGCACGCCTGGTCCAAATAATCTGATGCTGATGAGCTCCGGCGCAAACTTCGGATTCCGACGTTCCATTCCGCATATTCTTGGTATCACATTTGGGTGTCAGACTTTGTTGCTTGGCGTCGCGTTGGGTCTTGGCAAGTTACTGAGCCTTTATCCGCAGGCAGTGCTGGCTTTGCAGATTTTTGCCAGCGCATTCATCATCTATCTGGCTGTTTCTCTGGTGCGTCCACAGGCGGCGAAGCTGGAGAAAATTGCAGATGCCAGGCCATTAACATTTCTGCAGGCGTCGTTGTTTCAATGGATCAACCCGAAGGCCTGGATGATGTTTGTTACAGCAATTGCGACATACACCAATACGGAAAATTTTGCGCTTAGCGTGTTGGTAATCGCCGTGCTGTTCGTTGTGGTAGGCTCCCCGTTGATTGTGAGCTGGAACTATGGTGGTGCGTCGTTGAAGCGCTGGTTGCAGACTGGTGAGCGACTGCAACGCTTCAATTGGTTCATGGCTATTCTGCTGGTTGCCTCTTTATATCCCATATTGTTCGGATAAACAGTAGTTCGTTCTACTTTGCGCATCGGCTATTTCAATTACGCAAATAGGAGGCGCCGTTGGCATCGAAGATCGCACCAGTCAAGTAATCTGTTTCCTCACCAGCAAGAAACGCAACGAGATTACCAATCTCAGAGGGTTTACCAACCCGCCCAAGCGGAATGCCTGCGCGAATTTCCTTCGCATTATCCCCATTGATGCGTGGCGAAGCGGCAGGGGTTTCTGTCCAACCTGGCGCAATGGCATAGACGCAGATACCATGCGGGGCCAGTGCTACAGCCAAAGACTGGCTGGCGGAATTCAATGCGGATTTGCTGGCACCGTAAGCTGGAGCCGTAGGTTCTCCGCGAAAGGCGCCACGTGAAGTTATATTAATAATCTTGCCTCTTTTCTGAGCGAGCATAGCCTGCGCAACCAGATGCGCCAGATTCACAGGTGCCAATAAGTTCACGCGCAGACTTTTCTCCCAGGAGTCCGTCCACGCGCTGTAGTCTTCCGAGAAAATATCCTGATTGGTAAATGCGCCGGCTGCATTGACAAGAACGTCTATACGTTTGAATGCAGCCACTGTGTTGGCGACCAAAGCCTGTGCCTGCGCTTTATCTGCGATGTCGGCTTTGAACAATTGATGCCCATCACCAGCTAATTCCTGCAGACACGCAGCAGCCTCTTTCTCCTTGCTGCGGTAATTCAGTGCGATAGTGAAGCCGGCTTTGGCCAGACTCAGAGCGCAGGCTTTACCGATGCCGGTGGCCGCACCAGTCACCAATGCTATCTTCTTTTCACTCATCAAGTGACTCCTGATCTTCGGGATCAATTTCTTCAACTTCGGTCAACACTTTCTGTACCAGTTTCACGCGCCCTGATTTCACCAGCGCGTCACGTAGCACAAATTCAATCTGTGCATTCAAGCTGCGCAGGTCATCATCCGCCCAGCGTTGCATGGCGGCGACGACCTGCTCATTGATTCGCAGTGGATATGCTTTTTTTGCCATGAAATATCAGCCTTCCAGTAAAACTTTTTGAAACAGCCTCAGCAGCAAAACTTAATACAGCGAGCCAGCGTTAACAATAGGTTGCACCTGCTGCTCACTGCAAATCACCACCAGCAGATTGCTGATCATGCTTGCGCGTCTTTCTTCATCCAGTTCGAAATCGTGATCTCTGGTCAGTGAGGTCAGCGCATCGGAAACCATTTCCACAGCACCCTGCACAATGATGCGCCGAGCAGATAGAACTGCACTGGCCTGTTGCTTGCGCAGCATCGCCTGAGCGATCTCCGGGGCGTAAGCCAGGTGACTGATACGCGCCTCAATCACATGCACGCCAGCCTTTATCAGTCGGTCCTGCACTTCTTCTTTGATTTTTTCAGCAATCTGCAACGGGTCACCGCGCAGTGACAGATCGCCATCCTCTTTGGCTTCGTACGGATAGCTGTTGGCGAGATTTCTTAACGCCGCCTCGCTTTGAATATTGACGAAGCTTTCATAGCTGTCCACTTCAAAGAATGCCTCTGCAGTATCCACCACTTTCCAGACCACAACCGCAGCAATCTCGATAGGATTACCGCTGGCATCATTTACCTTCAGCTTGCTGCTCTCGAAGTTGCGCACTCGCAATGAGATGGGAGTCTTTTTGTACAGAGGGTTGGCCCAGCGCAGCCCAGGCGTGTGTTCCGTGCCGGCATAAGCGCCGAAGAGCTGCATGATCTTGCCCTCATTCGGAGCAACCATGTAGAAGCCTATCCAGCAGATAGCAACAATTATCACCAGCACAAGCGCGAAGATCTTGAACAGGCCGCCGCCAACGAACAACAGTGTGTATACCGTCACTAATTGTGCTACCAACAGAATCAGCAACCAAAGGTAGCCATTTCCGGTAGTCGCCTTCTTTTCTGTCAACATGGTCTTCTCTCCCTGCAAGCATTGTTAGATATCATTGTGATATCAAATTAGCATCGCTTTTCCGGGTTGGCAAGTATTTTTTTGTGGCTACGGGAAGTGTCGTCTGGAGCGCAGTTACGGTCGGGTAAGGCCAGTGGCCACGAAGCGTAAGCCGTCATACCAAGCGCGCACCGAGCCGTCACTGTCATCGGCATCGGTCATTACGGCAATGCCATCCAGAGAATCGATCTCCTCACCGAAGGCGGTAAGCCAGTCGGCGCGGATGTCGCGGCTGTGTGCAATCCACACTCCCTGTTCATCGGCGCCGCTGTTCAGAGCCCACATATGCGCGTTGCGGCCGGCATAGGCATTGTCCCAGCGCTGTCCGGTTGCGCCGCTGCTGGACCACACATAATTGATGGTTTTGGTGCGCCAGAATGCCAGGCCGCCGCGTTTGACCACATACACGCGCGCGGGATAATCGTCGCCGGCTTTGCTTTGCTCGTCTATTTCAGTGCCGAAGGTATTATCTATACGCCAGCGCCACTGCAGGATGGGAGTCGTGCTCAGATCAATGCGCACTTGCCGGTATAACGCGCTGGCGGTGTTGTTTGCGCGTGCCTGTAAAACTTCCTCGCCATCCAGGGTCACGATCTCGTATTGAGTGTTCCCGGCAAAGGAGCGTTCGGACCATTCCGCGAAATCATTTTTGAAATCGCCCAATATCAGAGATCTTTCAGCGGCGAATAGCCATAAGGGAGCAGCGAACAACAGAAAAACAGCAAGCAACAGAGGACTAAGCAACAGAGGGCTAAGCAACAGAGAGACAGAAAACTTCATACCGGTGACGGCGCACAACCGTAAACGCAAACGATTGTCGCGCCAGTTTTTCATAGCCACTCTCTAACGAACAACAATGGATTGTGCACCTTTGACAATATCCTCCGGCGTGCGGTTACGTTCCGGTTTGTGTGTACCACTCTTGCAGGCCGGACGCTCAGACAACTCTGTCATCCAACGTTGTAGATTATCCAGGCCATCAATAGAGACACCTGACCAGTTATAGGTTTTCACCCAGCACCAGTTGGCAATGTCGGCAATCGTGTATTCATCGCCAGCAAGATACTGCGCTTCGCCCAGACGCGTATCCAGTACTTCAAAAAGTCGCCGACACTCATTCTGATAACGATCAATTGCTGGTTGAATTTTCTCTGGGAAGTAGCGAAAGAAAACATTGGCTTGTCCCATCATGGGACCTATGCCCCCCATCTGAAACATCAGCCACTGCAACGTGCGTGAACGCACCTTTGGATCTGTGGGATACAGCTTGCCAAATTTCTCGCCCAGGTAAATCAGAATCGCGCCGGACTCAAATACTACGAAGTCATCGTTGTCGCGATCCACGATAACGGGAATGCGACCGTTGGGATTCATACGTAAAAACTCGGGAGTTTTCTGTTGCTGCTCATTCAAAATGATCGGAATCAGATTGTAATCAACACCCATTTCATCCAGAGCAACGGTGACTTTGTAGCCATTGGGCGTGGCGGAACTGTAAACATCAATCATGTGGGTATCCTTTTCTGTCAAAGCGTCAAACGGCGTGGGAAAACGAATGCAAACGTTCGCTCATACTTTGCTGGAAGGTCGCTGTTTGATACGTTCGAACCACGCCTGCAGATGAGTCTGTTCAGGCTTGATGCGAATATTATTGACGCGATTGAACTCGACAGTCGTGAAGGCGTTTATATCTGCCGCAGTGAACTGATCGCCGCAGATGAATTCGTTGTTGGCCAGATGCGTGTTCAGATGATCGAAGAATTTCTCGACATTGCGGCCACATTCTTCGCCCCATTCCTTGATGGGATTCATGCGGTCTTTGAAGTAACCGCTGGTGTGTTGAAAGCACATGCCAGTAGGTACGAAGAAATAAAACTCCAGCCAGCGCAGCCATTGCTCTATGTGTGCTTTCTCGCGTGGTGTGCGGCCCATCAACGGTGTTGGTTCTGGATACGATTCCTCGAAGTAGCGACAAATCGCCATGGTTTCCGCGATGCAACTGCCATCATCCAATTCCAGCACCGGCACTTTTTTCATCGGGTTGCGCGCTGTGAATTCCGGCGTCAGATTCTCGCCTTTCTGCAGATCAATCTGGATCATCTCCACTTGATCAAGCAGACCTTTCTCAGCAAGAAACATGCGGACGCGGCGTGGATTAGGAGCGGTTTTGGTTTCAAACAGTTTCATCGTGGTAAGCCTCTGTCGTTATTGTGTGACCTGCATTGCCGGCCTGAGTTTTATCCTGATCATACCTGTGTACCGGCACATCGCCAAGTTCTGTTGACCCCATCCGATGACTCCAATACAGTGCCAGTAGCTAATAACTAAAGCTGAGCGTTAATCTGCATGGAGTTTCAATGGCTATAGTTCGGAACAACGCCACTCTGTTGCAAGCTGTGGTGGAAACTGCGGTGGACGGCGTAATACTGATCGATGCCAAGGGCAGTATCCTGGTATTCAACCCCGCGTGCGAACGGCTGTTTGGCTATAAAGCCAGCGAAGTGCTTGGCCAGAATGTCAAATGCCTGATGCCCAATCCCTATCGGGAAGAACATGACAGTTATCTGCACAACTACCATAAAACCGGCCATGCAAAGATTATCGGCATTGGCAGGGAAGTGCTGGGACAACGCAAAGATGGCACCACTTTCCCGATGCATTTGTCAGTGGGCGAAGATAGCGGCGGTGAGGAACCGGTTTTTGTTGGCATTGTTCATGATCTGAGTCAAAGCCATCAGGCAGAACTGGAATTGCGGGAAAGCGAAGCGCGTCTGCGCGCTGTGGTCAGTACTGCGGTGGATGGGGTCATTCTGATTGATGCCAAGGGCAACATATTGATGTTCAATCCGGCCTGCGAACGCTTGTTTGGCTATAAGGCCGCCGAGGTAGCCGGACAAAACGTCAAGATGCTGATGCCGGCACGTTACAGCAGTCATCATGATCAATACATCACCAATTACCAGGAAAGTGGTATAGCCAAAATTATTGGTATTGGCCGCGAAGTTGTCGGCCTTCGCAAGGATGATTCTGAGTTCCCCATGGATTTGTCTGTGGGTGAAGCGCAACAGCAAGGTGACCCTATCTACGTGGGCATTATCCATGATCTGTCGGAGCGCAAAAAAACCGAGAAGCAACTGGTGCAGGCGCAGAAAATGGAAGCCGTGGGACATCTGTCAGGTGGCATAGCACACGATTTTAATAATCTGCTGACCGTCATCATCGGTGGTGCTGAGACGCTTCAGCAAGCACTCAAACCCAGGCCGGATCTTGAAAGTATTGCGGAAAGTATTGTTGCGGCCGGTGACCGTGGTGCCGAGCTTACCCGACGCCTGCTCGCGTTCGGTCGTCGTCAGATGTTGCAACCAGAGGATGTTAACTGCTATCAGATGATCGTGCACATGGGCAAAATGCTAAGGCGTATGCTGAGAGAAAATATCAACATTGAAAACCGCATTGAAGAGGACCTCTGGCACGCTTTCGTGGACCCTGCACAACTGGAATCAGCGTTACTGAATCTCGCCATTAATTCACAGGATGCTATGCCCGAAGGCGGGGTACTGACTTTCAGCGCTGCTAATATCACGCTGGATCAGGCCTATAAAGAAATCCAACTGGAAGTGCTGCCTGGTGACTATGTTGTCATTGGTGTAACCGATACCGGCGAAGGCATGAGTGCAGAAGTACGGGCGCGTGTCTTTGAACCTTTCTTTACCACCAAGGAAGTGGGCAAGGGCAGTGGTCTAGGTCTGAGCATGGTGTATGGATTCGTCAAGCAATCCGGCGGGCATATTACCTTTTACAGTGAGCCCGGTCTCGGTACGACTGTTCGCCTTTATTTGCCGGCATATTCGTCGCACGAACCCTCATCTGTTCCGGAGCGACGCAAACAACCCAGTGGTCTGCCTAGCGGCAATGAGACAATTCTGGTTGTGGAAGACGATGGTTTTGTACGCGCACACGCCACGCTTTGTTTGGGCAGTCTGGGTTACCGTGTACTGACTGCCGAGGATGGCGCCAAAGGTCTGCAGATGCTGGAGGAGCATCCGGATATCGACCTGGTGTTCACGGATATCGTGATGCCGGGTAATATGAGTGGCTGGCAGATGGCGGAGACCATCAAGATAAAGTGGCCTGACATACCGGTACTGTTTACCTCTGGCTATGCGCAGGATTCTGTTGAACGCTACAGCAAAATTGAGGCGCCTATTCCCTTTATCAATAAGCCTTACCGCAAACCTCAGTTGGCGATACTGGTGCGTGAGATGATCGATAGCAAGCCGAAAACCTAATCCGTGAACACCGGCATGGCTCCCATTTCCCAAAGGATGACCGTGACGCCCAGCAGGGCCACCATCAAGACAAGACCCACGGCGACTGTAGCGCTGGCAAACAGGAAGCCGCGCTCCTTGGGCATGTCATAGACAATTGGGATTCCGATATACAGCAAGTACAACGTATAGGCAGCGGCGGCGGTGCCCAGAATCATGTCCAGCCACAGCACAGGGTACAGACCCACCAGACCTACCAGAAACATCGGCGCGCACATATAGGCTGCTATACTCACGCCATGCGCGACGTCATCGTTCTTCGCATCGTAGGTTTTCGCCATCCAGTGCACCATGTATCCCAGAAACGCAATGCTCAGCAGAATCGCGACATAAAAGAGCGCCATGATCTGCGCAGCGGACGCGGACGTTAAACGAATCACCCGATCGCTGAGTTCCCAACCAATTTGTGTGGCACCGAAATACCAGGCCAGTGGAGGCAGCAACGCAATCCAAACAAGATAGCGTAAGTAGACGCCCGTTACGGAGCTGCTCTTGTCGCGAATTCTTGCCCACTCTTTATGCGGATTGGTGATGATACCTAAAATGTGATTCATGCTGCTTTCTCCTGATTCCTGCCTGCTTGTTTTTTTGTGCTCATCTTTTTAATAAAGCCATTGTTCTTAATAAATTATCATTTTTGAAAAGTTGTCAATGATGCATACCAATGTCAGCTGGCGATGCCAACACACTCATTATGCCCATACCGATACTGATCACACCGAAGCCGATTAATAGTATTCCTGTGATGATGCGAAAATTCCTGTTTGCCAAAGCTGGCAACAATACATGAGTTAAGCCACCCACACTCATGACGAAGGGCAGCGTACCCAACCCAAAGCTGAGCATCACCAGTGCACCGGAAACCGGGTTGCCTGCTGCCAAAGCCAATGCCAGAACACTGTAGACCAATCCACAAGGCAATAAACCCCAAATAGCGCCTATTGCAACTTTATTGGTACTGCTGCCCATATCCAGATTTCCTATTCCTTTGAGCAGTGGTTGCCACAAGCGAAATGCCACAGACTCAAGCTTGTGTAATCCCAGCCACCAACCCGCGGTATACAGCCCCATCGCAATCATCAGTAAACCAGCAATACTGCGTAGCACAGCCATGGCAATACCTGTTGCAGTGACATCCAGACTGAGAAAACCCAGCCCAGCACTGCCAGCGATTACACCCAGCAAGCCATAACCCAGCAACTTACCAGTGCCGAAATAGAACGCACTGCTCAGCGCGTTACGGGAATCGGCTGCAGCGAATGTGCTCGTGCTGTGTTGTACAAAGGTGCCGTTTGCCGCATGAAATTTCATCGTTGTCGATTCTGATACTGCTTTGGTTGCGCGGTTGCTCTGCAAAATCAGCGCGCTGGCAATCCCGCCACACATTGCGGTGCAGTGCGGTGCGCTCAACAGTCCCAGCATGAATACGACGAAGTATTCCATCATTTTGTCTCTGGTGTTTCAGTAGAACCGGGTTGCTCAGAATCGGCATCAGTTTCATCAAACAGAATCGAATAAGCCTGCTTGTCCAGGTCATCAAATTGTTCATTTTTCACGGACCAGACAAAGCCCCACAATGCAAATGCCACCAGCGCTACCGTGACAGGAATCAGTATCAGCATGACTTCCATGCTAGACCTCCATCCGGCGCAGGCGCCCGGCATTCAGAACTACCAGCACGGATGACAGGCTCATGCCCAGTGCTGCCAACCAGGGTGGCAGCAATCCCATGATGGCGAAGGGGATCACGGTAAAGTTGTAAACGATTGACCACGTCACGTTCTGGCGAATAATGCGCTGACATTTCCTGGCGAAAGTGAGAACGGCGGGGATCATATGCAGTGAATTATTCAGCAGCGTGGCATCCGCGCTGGTCTGCACAAAGGCATCGCGCGGGGAAATAGCGATTGAAGTATCCGCGACAGCCATGGCACCGGCATCGTTGATACCATCGCCTATCATCATGATGCGTTGTCCGGATTCGCTCAGCGCGCGAACAGCCAAAACTTTCTGCTCCGGGCTCATACTGGTTTGCAGAAGATCAGTAGCCAGCGACTCAGCTTGCGCCTTGCCTTCGCCGGAGTTGTCACCCGTAAAGATAGCTGTGTAAAAACCACGTTGTTGCAGATCTTTCATGACACTTGGCGCTTCTTCACGCAGTTCATCCTGTAACCTGAACCAGGCCAGCGGCTGTGATGAGGCCAGCAGTACCCAGAGGCCTTCGTGGTCGGGCGCAGCAAGATGTTGATGCGGGAGCGCGAACGCGGGTTGTCCTATCCGATACTCAACACCGTCTATAGTGCCGGATACGCCCATTCCCGGAACCACCTCGACAGCGCTGGCAAGCAACTGCGTTTCCGCTTGAAATGCGTGCGCGATAGGGTGCTCACTGTGGCGCTCCAGAGTAGTTGCAATTTGCAGACAAATTTTCTCATCAATCGTTCCAGGTGAAACTATTTCGCAGATGCTTAACTCTGCCGCAGTCAAGGTGCCGGTTTTATCAAACACCAGCGCGGTAGTATTGGCAGCACGCTCCAGGAACGCACCATTCTTCATCACTACGCCATGCCTGCGCAGCGTAGTGGTGGCAACGGTATAGGCAACAGGCGTAGCCAGTGATAAAGCACAAGGGCAGGCCACAACCAGAACTGTCAGTGCAATAACGGCGAAGTTGCCCGCACCGGCCAGATACCAGTAAGTGCCGGCACCTGCGGCTATAATCAGCACGGCGCCGACAAACCAGGTCGCAGTGCGATCCGCCAACTGCGACCAGCGCGGACGGTACGATGAGGCCTGCGCATATAAACGCGAAATCTGTTTGATCAAAAAATCCCGGTGATCGGTGCGAACACGAATCAGCAATTCGCCATCGTAATTCATGGAGCCTGCCAGCACGCGTGAACCTGCAGTTTTTACCAGGGGCAGAGGTTCGCCCGTAAACGTACTTTCGCTGACCTGGCTGCTGCCCTTCACGACGATGGCATCGGCAGGAATGATCTCGTTCTTCTGCACTTTCAGCAGATCGTTCTCGCGCATATCTTCATAGCGAATTCGATGCTCTGTGTTGAATGCATTGTCGCTAACACGCGTCACCATTTGCGGCAGCAGGCTCTGCAGAAGATCCGTGCTTTCCTGGAAATGATGGCGGGACAGCAGCTCCAGATAACGGCCGATCAACAGGAAGAATGTAAACATGCAGGCGGTGTCGAAGTATACTTCAGCGCCCAGCGTAATCGTGCTGTGTATGCTCAGGATCCAGGCGGCGAGTATCGCGATTGACACCGGTACATCCATGGTCAGATTGCGATTGCGCAGTGCGTACAGCGCGCCTCGGTGAAAGGGGAAGGCGCTGTACAAAACCACCGGGGTAGTTATAGCAAGACTGGCCCAGCGCATCAGTGTTTCAAATAAAGGATCCATGCCACTGGCCGGGTTCTCCAGCGTGCCAGGTCCCGCTATATAAGAAGCGATGGCAAACATCATTACCTGCATCATGCCGATGCCGGCAACGCCAAGGCGTATTAGCATGGTGCGGCGTGTACTTTGGAAAGATTCGCGCGCGGCATCGGGCAGGTCGGGTCTTACCTCGTAACCAAGGCGTTGTATCGTACGGGCAATGGTTTGCGCACTGGTTGCAGGTGTGAACACCGCCTGCAGACGACGGCTGCCAAAGTTCACGGTAACGCTTGTCACGCCAGCCAGCTTGTTCAATGCCTGCTCCAGCAGCCACACGCAGGCAACACAGCGAATATCCGGAATCAGTAAATCAAGCTGACTTTGGCCATTGCCGAGATCACGCGTGACTATGTCCAACTCGTCAGTCCCCTGTATTATATTGGCAGCATTCAGTGCAGCATCGACATTGCATTTTTCCCGATGCCGATAAAAACTTTCCAGATTCAGTTCCTGAATAAAATGCACAGCTGCAAGACAGCCCGGGCAGCACACTGTTTGTTGCTGGCCCTCAATATCCACCACCAATGCGGTTGCGACCGGGTTGGGCGCATTGCAGTGATAGCAGTTACTGTGTCTGACTTTGTCGAGCATCAGAACTCCAGATTTCCCACAGGGGTTTGAATGCGTTTGCGCAGGCGCCAGTCGTTATTGTCGCCGCGCAGTTCCAGGTACCACACTCCGGCAGAGCCAAGTATGTCCAGTATTTCCTTACTATCATTGCTATAGCCCTGAGATTGCTCAGGCAGAAAAATAAACTCGCGGTCAGCTGCACTGTCGGTCACATGATAGGCGAACAGATGCAACACGGTTTCCGTGTCGGTGTTCAGATCTATCAAACTGATTCTGGACTCGGAGTCGATACTCAGGCTGGCCCGCAAACCACGCTCCAACGCAGCGTCATCCAGCGCAAGAATCTGATTAATCGCCCGACCATCCTTATAGTAGGTATCCACCACCACATCATCGGGGTAGTAAATAACCGTGGTGATCATCACAATGCCAACTACTACCGCTGCAAACGGAATCAGCATCAATGCCCAGGGCCAGCCATGGTAGTACCAATGGTCTGTCGCGGGTTTCTGGTGTTCTGGCATAGCGTTCTTCTCCTGAGCTATAAAGGTCTTGGGCCGATGTATCGGCTTTCACTGCGCGCACGCAGTGAGCGTTGTGAATCTGTAGAATCTGTTGGCACTGTTTCGATCACAAAATCAAACCGGGTGTTGAAATCTGTCAACTGATCCGGATCCATTTGCACCCGCAACAGCAGATCAGAAATTTCACCGGCATCCACAAAAATATTCTCATCAGGAATCAGGCGGGCGCCACTCAAACCGTCTGCCGACAAGCGGTATTGGTGATCAACTCTGTCCATATTGATGATCTTCAATGTATAAATATTCTCGATCAAACCACCTGGTATCTGCTGATAAAGCTGTCCACGATCGCGAATGACATCCAGACGCAACGGATTGCGCGTGAACAGCACCATGCTGAACAGCAGAAACATGATCAGCAGCGCAACACCGTAGCCAATCAGTTTGGGTCTTTTCCATGTCCACGCGCCACCGGCCAGTTTGCTCTGCGTGGTATAAGAGATCAGGCCCTTCGGGTACAGCATCTTCTCCATGATGGAATCGCACGCATCGATACAACGCGCGCATCCTATACATTCATACTGCAGCCCATCGCGGATATCGATGCCGGTTGGACAAACCTGCACGCAAAAGGTGCAGTCTACGCAATCTCCCAACCCTGCGGCTTTGTAGTCCGCGTTGCGTTTTCTGGTACCGCGTTGTTCTCCGCGACTCTCATCGTAGGAGATGATCAGGGTGTCTTTGTCGAACATGGCCGACTGAAAACGCGCATACGGACACATATAAATGCATACATGTTCGCGCAGCCAACCCGCATTGATATAAGTCGCCAAAGTAAAGAAAATGCTCCACGCAACGGCGACCAATGGCAGTTGCCATCGCAGGGCATCTCCGATCAGTTCACGGACACCATAGAAATAGCCAATGAAGGTGATACCAGTGAGAGCTGCAAACCCTAACCACATGCCGTGCTTCATGCCGCGTCGCCAGAATTTGTTCCACCCGGCACGGTTAAAGCCATTCCTTCTGTATAGCGAAGGCGTTTGATCCAGCTTAATGCGCTGGTGGCGTTCACCTTCAGTCAATTGCTCCGCCCAGATGAAGATGGCAGTCCACACTGTCTGTGGGCAGGTATACCCACACCAGACCCGCCCCCACAGTGTTGTGACGAAAAACAGTGCGAACGCCGCAATGGCAAGTGTCCACATCAGTAACGTGAAATCCTGCGGCCACAACGTCAGCCAGAAAATGTGAAACTTGCGCTCCGGCAGATCGAACAAAATGGCCTGGTGACCATCAATATTCAGCCAAGGCAATAGAAAATAACCCAGCAATAAAGGCCAACCGGTAAACAGCCTGATGTTCTGAAAAAGACCTTCCATTCTGCGAACGTAGATCTTTTCTTTTTTCTCATAGAGATTGAAAACCCTTGAGTCCAGGTCTTCTGTATCAATCTCTTGCACGGGGATTCTGTCCAGCATGGCTCACTCCCGTGACAGGCTCCTTACGTAAGCACTCAGAATGTGCACTTTGTCTTCACCCAGACGATCTGCGAACGCGGGCATCTGGCCATTGCGACCGTTACGAATAACATCTTCGATACGCAACCTTGAATTGCCGTACAACCAGATTTCATTGGTCAGATCCGGCGCTCCAAGGAATACCTGACCCGTTCCGGTTGGGCCATGGCAGGCCGCGCAGTACATGCCGTATTTTTCTGCACCCGCAGTCGCTAGTTCAGCATCAACATCTCTGCCGGCCAGTTTCAATACATACTCGGTCACTTCGCTGACGCCTTGATCCTGCAGCACAGAACCCCACGCGGGCATCATGCCGCGCCTGCCTTCCATAATAGTGGTATGAATCTGCTCGGCAGTGTTGCCCCACAGCCATTCGCTGTCGGTGAGATTCGGGAAGCCTTCGCTACCGGTACCCGCCGTACCATGACACGCGGCGCAATTGGTTGCGTAAAGTCGGCGACCCATCCGCATCGCGGTGACATCGTTAGCTAGTTCGTCCACTGCAATGGCGCGATACTGCGCGAAGATTGGCCCGAAGCGCTCATCGGCTGCCATCTGATCTTCTTCCAGCGCGCCAACCTGCGTCCAGCCACCAAGCCCTGCAAAATTTCCCAACCCTGGGTAATAGATCAAATAACCGATTGCAAACAAAATGCTTAACAGGAAGCCCCAGAACCACCACGCAGGCATCGGGTTGTCGTACTCTTCAATGCCGTCGTAATTATGTCCCGTTGTTTCACCCGGATTGCTGACATGTCTGTTCATAAACAGAATCAAAAAGAAAGCCAGCAAGGAGCCCAATGTCCCTATAATGACAAACCAGTGAAAACCGCTGCTCATTTTCTTTCCTCCTGGTTGTCGGTTGAGTCTTCAACTGTTAGAGAGTCTTCAACCCTTTTTATTGAAGAGTCTTTTCCATCCACATCATCATCTTCAGCAAAAGGCATCTTCGCATCTTCCTCAAAACGCTTCTTGCGGCTGGGTCCATACGCCCACCACACAACAGCAGCGAATGCCAGCGCGCAAAGTACGGTGGCAATGCCACGCAGATCAGTCATATCCATTTCAGCGACGCTCCGTAATCAAAGTGCCCAGTTGTTGCAGATAGGCAATCACGGCATCCGCTTCGGTGCTGTCTTCCAAACCAGCGGTGGCATTGGCGATGTCGTCATCCGTGTAAGGCACACCAACGCGTCGCAGCGCAATCAGCTTGCGTGGTAAAACTTCAAGATCGAGTTTACGTTCGAACAACCAGGGATAAGCCGGCATATTGGAACCGGGCACTACTGCACGCGGGTCCAGCAGATGCACACGGTGCCAGTCGTCACTGTATAGGCCGCCGACACGAGCCAGATCCGGACCTGTGCGCTTGGACCCAAACACAAACGGATGGTCGTAGACCAGCTCGCCCGCCACAGAATAGTGACCGTAGCGCTCCACTTCCGAACGCAAGGGTCGAATCATCTGCGAATGACATACGGTACAACCTTCGCGAATATAAATGTCACGGCCTTCCAGTTGCAGTGGCGTTAGCGGCTTCAGGCCATCGATGGGTTCTGTCACCATACGCTGCGACATCAACGGAATAATCTCCACCGCACCACCGAAACTCACGGCAACAATAATCAACGCAATCATCAGACCAATGTTCTTCTCAATGAAATCGTTCATGCGATTGCCTCCCTTGCGTTGCGATCCCGTTCAGACGTGGGTTCCGCATTGGCGGGGGCGGCTAACGCCATCTCTCGTGTTTTCCAGATGTTGTAGGCCATCACCAGCATGCCGGCGAAGAAGATGGCACCGCCGATAAAACGCACCACGTATCCCGCGTAACTGGCCTCAACGGATTCGATGAAGCTGTAAGTAAGCGTGCCGTCACTGTTCACCGCCCGCCACATCAAACCCTGCATCAGTCCGTTCACCCACATGGAGACGATGTACAAGACGGTGCCGATGGTAGAGAGCCAGAAGTGCAGGTCTATCAGTTTGACGCTGTACATATCACCCGCCTTGCGGCCGTACATTAAGGGGATCATGTGATAGATGGCACCTATTGAGATCATAGCTACCCAACCCAGCGCGCCGGAATGTACATGACCGATAGTCCAGTCTGTGTAATGCGAAAGGGCATTCACGGATTTGATGGACATCATGGGACCTTCGAAAGTCGCCATGCCATAGAAGGAGAGAGACACCACCAGGAACTTCAAGATCGGGTCGGTGCGCAGTTTGTCCCACGCACCTGACAAGGTCATGATGCCATTGATCATGCCACCCCATGATGGCGCCAACAGCACCAGAGACATCACCATGCCCAGGTTTTGCGTCCAATCCGGCAGCGTTGTGAAATGCAGGTGATGCGGCCCCGCCCAGACATAAATGGCAATCAATGCCCAGAAATGCACAACAGAAAGCCTGTACGAGTACACCGGCCGGTCCGCCTGCTTGGGAACGAAATAATACATGATGCCCAGGAAGCCAGCTGTGAGGAAAAAGCCAACGGCATTGTGGCCGTACCACCATTGCACCATGGCATCCACGGTACCCGAGTAAGCGGAATAGGACTTGGTCATCGTCACAGGAATCGCGGCGCTGTTGATGATATGCAGAATTGCCACAGCCACGATGAACGCACCAAAGAACCAGTTGGCTACATAGATATGTTTGCCCTTGCGTTTCATGATGGTGCCGAAGAACAACACGGCATACGCCACCCAAACCACAGTAATCAGTATGTCGATTGGCCATTCCAACTCGGCGTATTCTTTGGATGTTGTGTAGCCCATTGGCAGCGTGATGGCAGCCAGCACAATTACTAATTGCCAGCCCCAGAATACAAAGGCAGCCAACTTGTCGGAGATCAGCCGGGCCTGACAAGTGCGTTGCACGGCGAACAAGGAAGTGGCCATCAATGCGCAGCCGCCAAAGGCGAAGATAACCGCATTGGTGTGCAGTGGACGCAGACGGCCAAAGCTAAGCCAGGGAATATTGAAGTTCAGCGCGGGCCAAGCCAACTGCGCCGCAATCAGCACGCCTACCAGCATGCCGACAATGCCCCAAACTACGGTCATAACGGAAAACTGATGCACTACTTTATAGTTATAGTGGGGATGTTCAATCATCTGGATTGCAACCTTTGCAGGGATTCAGGGATGAAATACGAGGGATAGTGTTGCTGAAAATCGCACACGGAAAAGATAGTAGTCGAGTAACGAAAAAATACATTGATCCATATCAATTTCGGCTCAATGCGTTCAGGAAAATCAATCAGTTGGGTCTTTCGGCAGCAGCCAGGGCGGGGATACCAAATAGTGATTCAGAGGTGGGTAGAAAGCCCCCACAAGTATTCGCTGCGTTAACAAATACTTGTGGAGCTATATGTGGTAGTTCAACAAATAAAATCTAACGTGGACCGGGCGGCGCGTGTTGCGGCAGTGCTGGCAAAGAACCGACCATGCCATCGGGTCGGGCTTTTGCGAGCATCGCCTGATAAGCAGGGCGGGCCTCTATTCTTTCCCGCCAGGCCAGGATATTAGGGAACTGATTCTGATCCACAATATTGAGCACCATCGCAAAGTTCAATGGGAAGACCATCATGATGTCTGCAGCGGAAAACTCCGTGCCACCGAAGTAAGGATTGTTATCCAGAAAGTCTTCGGCAAATTGCACCACTGCTTCTGAATCGACCAATGGCGAACGTGCCTGTGGTGGCGCTATCTGCCAGACGCGATAGTCGGCAATGGCGCGAGAGGCCAATGAGCCTTCCGAATAATGAATCCACATCAGATGCGTGGCGAAATCCTGCGAATCAATTGGCGGTACCAGTCTGCCATCGCCATGCCGTGCCAGGATCATCTCAATGATGGCGCCCGACTCAACCAGAACCTGGCCGTCATAAGTCACTGTTGGTGCAACGGGCATGCCGGGGTTAATGGCGCGAATTGCCGCCATGGAGCTGGCCAGGTCGCCGCGGGTAAACTGCAGATTGTAGGGCAGGCCAAGCTCTTCCATCAGCCAAACCAAGCGCTCTGAACGGCGGCCTTCCAAATGATAAATAGTGAACTCGGGCATCGCCATCGCGGATGCGGGTGCCTGCGAGGTTTGTGCGGTAGCGGTAGTTTCCGCTGGTGGCGAGCAGGCTGCCAGCGTAAGTGCGGCACAAGCTGCCAAAATAAAGGTTTTCATAACTTTGTCTCCCTGAAAGAACCGCGCTGGTTTGCGTAGTTGAACAGCAGCTTAAATCAGAAGCTGGACAGTGTCCAATATCTGATATTCAGACCGTATTCATCAGTTCGATTGTTTGTGTCGATGCGCCATCAATAGCCAGCCGCAGAGTTACCAGCGTGCCACTGCTATCACTTTGCCAATCAATACCCGCATCAATTTCATTGGCGCGCGAATTGATGTTATTAACCCCATTGCCGTGCGCTCCGTCAAGATCAAATCCGCGACCATTATCCCTGATAGAAAAAGTCCACTGATTACCTTCGTTATGGAGAAGCACCGACACTTTGTCGGCGCCAGCATGACGGATAATATTGCTGACAAGCTCCTTGAAGATTCTGTTCAGGTTAAATGCGCGCACAGAAGGTACAACACTCTCCGTTATGGAACCAGGTTGCTGCCATTCCACAACATGGCCTGACCCCTGCAAGCGTAGCTCGGTTTCTTCGCGAATATCCTGCAAAAAGGCGGACAACAACTGATCAGGGTTGTTCGCTCTGGATACTGACTGCCGCAGACTCTCTAATGCGGAACGCGCCATATCGCCCAATTTATTCTCGCGCCCGGCATGTACTATCGACAATAACTTGGAGCCCACATCGTCATGCAGATCCCGATAAATCTTCAAGCGCTCCTGTTCCGCCGCCTGATTCAGTTCCAACACGCGTCTTTCCGCAAAAGAGTTTTCAATTACCCGGCGGCTTTTCTCCACTTTGCTTTCCAGTTCGCGATTCAAGGTTTCCGCCATAGAGAGTGCATTGATAAAGCGAATCAATAAGGTAAAGGCAAAGACGACCAGCAGCAGCGGAACACCAAAATGTGCGTAAAACATTGCCCCCTCCCAACGTTCGACGGGAGCGAAGAACATCAGGAACATGTTGTGCACGAACAAGCCAATCTGTGTCAGCATGGCGACGGTAATGATAATGGCTTCCAGTTGCCGCTTGCGCAAAGCTTCGAAAGTCACCCGCACAACAATAGCCAGTAGAGCGAATGTGCCGACTAAGTGGAAACTGTAAGCCAACAGAAAGAAATTTTCGTGCGACACCAGGAAATGCCCGGCAACTGCAAACAGCGTCCAGGCCAGTAACAGATTTTCTCTAAATCTTTTCTTCACATTGGCAACACGCCCGATGAATCCATACATACAGAAAATACAGATATCGATAGCGCCGTGCACAAGTGGCAGCCAATATTCATAGAGGATAGGACTGAACTGGATAACCATATGCGTTGTGACAACGCTCCAACTCAAGCCGATACCACTCAACCATAGATAGACAGTATCCTGGCGCCTCACCAGCCAGAGAATACATGTGATCAGCGACAGGCTAAGCCCAAAAGCAAGCAGAGTCTGATTAATTTCTACCTGACGCAACATGCGTGCTGACCAAAGTTCGTGTATCTGATTGCTCTCACCAAACAACACAGGTGCCAGGTTGCCGCCCCAAACACTACGATGCAATCTCAGCGTTACCTGATTGTCGTTGGCAGCCCAATTACCAGGCTGAATCTCAACCAGCAGCGGGCGATTCCAGGAGACTGTTTCACGAACGCTTCTCACTGGGCTGCCGCCAACCTCCATGCCATTGAAAAATACCGTTAAAGATAAATTAAAACGCCAGAAATACAGGCTGTAGCGGAGATCATAGGCGGGTCGGTCGAGATTGAAGCGAAACCAGATGTAGCGCGACTGCAGATTGTTGTCGAATCTTGTATTGACGTCTTCACGGGTATTGAACGGCAATGTCATCGTGCGCCAGTCTGCATCCGCATCAGGAATAGCCGCAGTGCTGCTGTAAAGAAACTCAACTGCCACAATGGACTGTGGTTCAGGTTGAGTTTGAGACTGCTGCGGAGGCTGCGCATGTACCAGACCCACCAGGCAGAGCCACGCGCCTATGCCGACAAGAGAAAAACGGGTGACAGCGGAAAGATACTGGATCATAGCTCTATCGGGCTTCTGCATTTTATGGAATCAGCGTTTGCGGGAAATAGTCTGCATTATTGCTGACAATATGGCTATAGCAGTTGCCTCTTGTCGCCAGCGGCATGCCCCCCTTTCGGGGGTATACAAAATACGGGCGCCTCGCTACAGTCACCTCACTTGGCTCCGGCTACCGTTGGTTAATGAAGATGATACCCTCCGAACAAGGCAATGCACTGATTGTTGAGGATAACCCTGATACGCGGGCCTGGTTGATCACTTGCGTGCAGACGGCATTTCCCGGTATGCAGATAGACACGGCAGACACGCTTGCCACGGCGCTGACTACTGTGGAAAAGGTCAATTATGATCTGGGCGTTATTGATCTTGGACTGCCGGATGGCAGCGGTATGGATATCATCCGCGCACTCAGCCGCAAGGATTACCCCAGTTATATCGTGGTAGCTACCATCTACGATGATGACAAAAATCTGTTCACCGCGCTGAAGTCAGGTGCCAAGGGCTATATTCTGAAGGATCAGGACAAGGATCGCATCGTGAGTTATTTGCGCGGCATTCGCAAAAACCAACCTGCACTCTCACCGGCATCCTGGCAGCGCCTGATCGAACATTTCAACAGCAAGGGGGATGCGTTACAGCAGGCCAATCTGACTGCCCGTGAAACGGAAGTTGTCTGCCTTATTGGTAAGGGTTACAGCGTAGAGGATGTGGCGAAGTTGCTGCATCTGTCTGTGGATACTATCAAGGGCTACGTTAAAAATATCTACTCGAAACTGGCGGTTTCAAATCGCTCGGAATTGACGCTTGAAGCGATTCGTTTGGGCATTATTGATTCGGTTTGACGCCCGCGCGCAGATCCTTCAAAGTATCACAAATTGTGACAAATCCAGCGAAAACAGGATTTTATGTTCCCTCTCACAGAATAGTCTGCTTAAATCCTGCACCTTCCACTTCTGAACAACCCTTGATTTCTGAGCCACGAGCGTAAGAAGAATGAAATTGATTTTTCGCAAAACCTTTATCTCGCTACCCCTGATCCTTGCTGCTGCTGGTTATACCGGTAATGGTCTCGCCCAACAGACTGCGGATGACAATGCATCGGTCGTTTACCCTGCTGAGTATTTTTCGGAATGGGGACCCGTGACCGCTCAGGATATGGTCAACCGAATTCCTGGAGTTAGCTCCGGTGGTGGCGGCGGTCGCGGTGGTGGTCCAGGTGGCGGTGGCGGAGGAGGTGGCCGCGGCCTTGGTGGCGGCGGTGGCGACCAGATATTGATTGATGGCAAGCGAGTGGCGGGTAAGAGTAATCAAACCAGCAACCAATTGGCACGAATTCCGGCATCCAAGGTTCGTCATGTGGAAATTATCCGCGGCTCAACTGCGGAGCTGGACGTGCGTGGTAACCAGATTATCAACATCGTGTTGCTGGAAGCATTAGCCAGTTCCACTACTTCTTATGAGATCAACACAGACCGATACATAGACGGTCACATTCAACCCGGTGGCAAGTTGGCGTACAGCGGCCAGAATGGCGACCTGGATTATGTTTTGAGCGCGGAGATCGAGCCACGCCACGATGCTTATCTCAGCAAGGAGACCAGCCGCCTGGGTGATTGGTCGTTGAATGATGAAATACGCGAAGACCGCGTGCGTGACCAGACCTCATATGGTGTGACGGCCAATCTGGGCTACTCTCTGAACGCTGCCAGCAGCATCCGGTTCAATGCCTTATACGCGTTGCATGACAATGACAACGAAGTGGACCGCTCAATCAAGAATCTGCGCGTAACACCCAACACTTTGTATATCGAAAGAGAAGATATCCCGGTGGAACATGACAACTGGGAAATCGGCAGCGACTACGAGTACGTTTTTGCCAATGGTAATCGTTTTCGCATTCTGGGTATCAGCAATCAGAACGACAGAAGCAGTGTGCGCGAACGTTTTGAAGTGGTGGACTCTGCCACCGAGAATAAGAATTTGTTTCTGAGTTCGCACACAATAAATCGTGAGCGCATTATTCGCTCTTCGTATTCCATGAACCTGTCCGATTCACAAGGTCTGGAGTTCGGCGTAGAGCGCGCGCAAACCATTTTGGACTCACAATTGCGATTGGGTGTGGCATCCACAACAGGTGTCCCGTCGCCCGCATACGGTGGCTTGGTCCCGGTAAATGTGAACAATGCGAATTCGACAGTTGAAGAAATTCGTTATGAACCATTCATGGTGCACAACTGGCAGATAAGCCCACGCATGACACTGGAAAGCTCGGTGATCTATGAAATATCCGAGATCACCCAGACAGGCGATGTCTATAACCAGCGCGACTTCGACTTCATCAAGCCCAAGCTGGACTGGCGTTTCAATATGACCGCTGAACTGCAGATCAAAGCAGTAGTCGAGAAAGTAGTGCGGCAGCTGAGCTTTGGCGATTTCATCTCCTCCAGTAATGATCGCGACATCGATGCAAACACCCAGGCCGGCAACACGAATCTGCGCCAGGAGCAGGTATGGCGTGCAGATCTGGCAGCCGAGTACCGCCTGCCCAACGATCTGGGTGTTATCGACGGCAGTATTTTTTATATAAAGCACATCGACATCATTGAACGCATCGATGTATCGCCATCTGCTACTCGTTTGGCGTCAGCCAATGGCAATATCGGCGATGGCATCATGTACGGCCTGAACCTGAACGGTTCTGTGCGTATGAACATGATCAACATGCCAAACTTATTGATCACCGCGCGCTTCAATGTGCAGGATTCCGAGTTGACTGACCCGTTTCTCGGTATCGAGCGACGTTTCGAGAATTACAATCGTGGTCGCTTCGAGCTGGGATTCCGGCACGATCTCCCCAGACTGCGCACGAATTATGGTCTCAGCTGGAATAATCGCTTTGACGGCAATATGAAGCGCTATGACATCGACAATATCGAGTTGTATGCGGGCGACCCCATGGTGCAGGCTTTCGTGCAATACATTACGCCGGGCGGTATCAGTGTTCGTTTCGACGCCCGCAACGTTACCAATAATGAGCAGTGTCGCGAACGGCAACGTTTTCAGGGACGCATCAGCAGCGGTATCGTGATAGAGACCGAAGATCAATGTGGTTACTCGGGACGCGTCATGTCGATAAAAGTCAGCGGCAATTTCTGAATTTGCACTATTCGCTGTGATTGAATGGCGTCAGAGTCGATAAATGGGGTCAGAGTAAAAATACAGTACTGTATTTTTACTCTGACCCCAATTATCAAGAGTTGCCGGAATGGGGTTGGAAGGGGTAAAGTCTGGCGGTGTTTCAACAAGAATATAACCGCCCCCTTCCAAGGTTAACGACATGACCGCTCCCAGTAACGTAACTCCTTCGTCAGCTTCTGCACCAACTTCCTCAGCAACACCCGCGACAGAGAAAACCATATTCGGCCACCCGCGTGGCCTGGTTGTGCTGTTCTTTACCGAAATGTGGGAACGTTTTTCCTATTATGGTATGCGAGCGTTGTTGGTGTTGTACCTGACCCAGCATTTCCTGTTCAGCGATGAGCGCTCCACCGTTTTATATGGCGCCTACACCGCCCTGGTGTTCGTGATGACCATTATCGGCGGCATGCTTTCCGACCGTTATCTGGGCTCCCGCAAAGCGGTCACCTTCGGCGCCATTCTGCTGGTGCTGGGGCATTTCGGCATGGCCTTCGAAGGCAGCGGATCGCGTCAGATCATGATGCTCAATGGCAGTGAGTATCAATTGACGCTGGACGGTCGCGGCGGCGATGCCAATCAGATTATCGTGTCGGAGCAGGGCGTTTCGCAGATCAGCTTCAATGAAGGTGCCACATTGATGCTGATTGAAAATGCTGGCGCCGTTGGCTTACCCGCACAGATTCCCACGAATTCTTATACTCTGCGCATCGATACTGAACAGTTCTATCTGAATATTCTGTATCTCTCGCTGGCCCTGATCATCGCAGGGGTAGGCTTCCTGAAAGCCAATATCTCCACGATGGTTGGTGATCTGTACGGATTTGGAGACACGCGGCGCGATTCCGGTTTCACGATCTTCTACATGGGCATCAATCTGGGCTCCTTCCTGTCGTCCATACTTTGCGGCTATCTCGGAATCGTGTATGGCTGGAAGTACGGTTTCGGTCTGGCCGGGTTCGGCATGCTGGCGGGTCTGGCCATCTTCCTGTTTTATCAGGATTGGCTGGAGGGCAGGGGCGAGCCACCCAGTCTGGAGAAGCTGCGGCAGAAAGTGCTGGGTCCATTGAATGTTGAGCATATGTGTTACTTAACCGGCCTGGGCATCATCGTGGTGTCCATGCTGCTGGTGATGAATGCGCATCTTGTGCATCAAGGCTATGTCGGCTTGTTGGGACTGATCGTTTTTGCAGGGATGGTGGCTTATGCCCTGGTCGGATGTCAGGGCAACGAGCGCGGGCAGATGTTCGCGGCCATGTATTTCATTCTGGCGCAGATACCCTTCTGGGCTCTGTTCGAGCAGGCAGGCTCTTCGCTGAACCTGTTTACTGACCGCCTGGTGGACCGCACCATGCTTGGCTTCTCCGTGCCTGCGCCTGTGTTCCAGTCGCTGAATGCGGCGTTTATCGTGGTTTTCGCGCCGGTGTTGGCCTGGCTATGGGTAGTTCTGGCGCGCCGCAATCTGAACCCCTCTACGCCGGTCAAGTTCGCTATAGGTGTCTTCATGGCGGGGCTGGGATTTCTGGCGCTGGTGGCGGGAATGACGGTTTCCGGCGCGGCAGGCATGACTGCTGTGTATTTCATCTTCCTGATCTACTGGATTCACACAATGGGTGAATTGATGGTGTCGCCGGTTGGCCTGTCTGTTGTAACAAAATTGGCTCCCGCCAGAGCGGTGGGGATGACCATGGGGGCATGGTTTCTGTATAGTGGCCTGTCTAACTATCTGGCTGGCATCATCGCCGCAGGAACCGGTGCTGAAACCATCGGTGGTCAGTTGACCGATGTGGTAGCAGCCAAGGCATTGTACGCCGAGGTCTATACAGAGGTTGCTTACATCGCGATGGTGATTGCTGTGTTGATGTTGCTGGTTTCGCCGTTGATCAAGAAGCTAATGCACGGCGCTGATTAAAGGCGATTGAAAAACTATCTGCGGCCCCGATTGCGTTTTTCAATAGCCTTTGAGGTTATTGGTAGATTGAATTTTATTTTTTTAAATAACAGGAGTCTTCTGTGAAACATCTTATCGCTATTCCCGTGTTGGGTTTGTCAGCTTTGCTGGCAGCTTGCTCTCAGGAGTCGGCCACCCCGGCGTCCACCGAGTCTGAGACTGTTACGCCACCGCCAGTGCAGACAGAGGCAGCAAATCCATTTTTCAATGCCAGTGGTCTGCCTTATGGCTATCCCGCGTTTGATCAGATAACGAATGAACACTACGCACCGGCCATTGAGCGTGGTATGACTTTGCAGTCTGAAGAGATTGAAGCGATTGCCGGTAATCCGGATACGCCTAATTTCGAGAATACGATTGTAGCCATGGAACGTTCCGGCCAGGATCTAACGCGCGTACTGCGCGTGTTCTACAACATTACCGGTTCGCACACTAACGAAACCCTGCAGGCTGTGCAGCGGGAAATGGCTCCTAAACTTTCAGCTCACAACGATTCCATTTCATTAAACCCCGAACTGTTCGCGCGGCTTGATCGTCTGTATCAACAGAGAGAAGAGCTGAGCCTGGATGCAGAATCCCTGCGTGTATTGGAGCGCTACCACACAGATTTTGTGCGAGCTGGCGCTTTGCTGTCTGCAGAACAACAGGATCGCCTGCGTGAGATAAACAGCGAACTGGCACGTCTTGGCACACTGTTCAATCAACACGTGCTGGCAGAAGTGAATGATTCTGCTGTGGTGGTTGATACGCGTGAGGAGCTGGCAGGTTTGTCTGATGCACAGATTCAGGCTGCTGCCAATGCTGCAGCCAGCCGTGGTCATGAAGGCAAGTTTCTGGTTACGTTGCTGAACACCAGTGGGCAACCTCCGTTGACGTATATGACAAATCGCGCACTGCGCGAGCGTATTTTCAAAACGTCTATTGCGCGCGGCAGCCGTGGCAATGAGTTTGATACCACCGGCATTGTGTCTGACACGTTGAAGCTGCGTGCTGAGCGCGCACGTATGCTGGGCTATGACACACATGCAGATTTCATTCTTGAGGAGCAGACCGCGGGTACCATTGCGGCAGTCAACGAACTTCTTTCCGGTCTGGCGCCAGTTGCTGTTGCGAATGCGCGTGCAGAAGGTGCAGACATCCAGGAAGTGATCAACGCGGCAGAAGAGGAGCCTTTCGAACTGGCGGCCTGGGACTGGGCTTACTATGCAGAACGAGTGCGTCGCGAGCGCTTCGCTTTCGATGAAGCGGAAGTGCGTCCCTATTTCGAACTGAACAGCGTACTGGAGAATGGTGTTTTATTTGCCGCCGAGCAGGTTTTCGGTATTACCTTCACGCGTCGTGAAGATCTGCCTTTGTACCATCCTGACTTGATAGTACACGAAGTAACCGATGCTGATGGCACGCCGCTGGGTTTGATGATCAGCGACTTCTATTCGCGTCCAAGCAAGCGTGGTGGTGCGTGGATGAACAGCTACAACGTAGCCAGCGGACTGTTGGGTGGCGACAAAGTAATTGCGATGCACCAGAACATCACCAAGCCACCAGAAGGGGAGCCAACGTTGCTGACCTTTGACGAAGTGACCACGATGTTCCATGAGTTTGGTCATGTGCTGCACGGTCTATTCTCCGATGTGCAGTATCCGCGTTTCGCAGGCACTGCTGTGCCACGCGATTTTGTCGAGTTTCCCTCGCAAGTAAACGAGATGTGGGCGTCATGGCCCGATGTGCTGGAGAACTATGCACTGCACTATCAGACTGGTGAGCGTATTCCGCAGGAATTGCTGGACCGCGTGCTGGCTGCAGAGCAGTTCAATCAGGGTTTCGGCACTACTGAGTATCTGGCCGCATCGATAATAGATCAGGCGCTGCACCAGTTACCCCCTGAGGAGATTCCATCCGGCGCAGATATCATGGCATTCGAAGCGCAGGTGCTGCAGGATTACGGGCTGGATTATGCGCCGGTACCACCACGCTATCGCACGCCGTACTTCTCGCACATCATGGGCGGTTACTCAGCGGGTTACTACTCGTATATCTGGAGTGAAGTGTTGGATGCCGACAGCGTGCAATGGTTCATCGAGAATGGTGGTATGCTGCGTGAGAACGGTGATCAGTTCCGCAATACACTGCTTTCCCGTGGTGGCAGCAAGGATGCCATGACATTGTTCCAGGATTTTGCAGGTCGTGAACCGGATATGGATCACATGTTGCGTCGCAGAGGTTTGTTGACGCAGTAGAAAGCAGTATCTGTTAAAAGTAAAAAGGAGTCTGTTGCTGAATTGCGACAGGCTCCTTTTTTTATGCGTCGGGCTTTTTATTTAAAGCTTAACTTTGCTCATCTTGCATTCGGCTAATCTTCTTGCCTGCAGATTCTTACCAACCCCATGGAGTAGGTGGCAGGTCGACTGGTTGGGTCAGGTCGAACTCTACCTGGAACATGCGACCACCCGGACGCGACAGTTCATATAGAAAGCGACTGCCCGGTTCTATTTCCATCGCCCATGTATTCGTCACAGATACATCCAGCCCTTCGCGCCCGAACATTTCTATCGAGAACTGATCAACGGGAAACTCCTGGCGGATGGCAGTGCCTGGTGCTGCGGTGTCGCCGCCATATTGGGTGACGGCATCTTCGCTGCCATCTTCATGACGGTGATCGTGCTTCAGGCGTACGCCTGTGTCAGTGCGTGTCAACACCCAGGTGCGGCTGTGATCATCGCCTACATGGAATGGTACGTGCAAAACGCCTGGCAGACATTCGCGAACATGCATCACCAACGTCTGCCCAGCAAAGGGATCATCCGCGACTGGTGGCTCATTGACGAGTACGCGTCCGGCGTAGGCTTGTCCGCAATGCTGTGAGAATGCAGCCATGAATTCATTGGCCGGGCTTGTTGCGGGAGTTTCTGTAGAAGTTGCAGCTGTCGTGGTCGTTGCTGAAGCTTCCATCTGCGCTGTCGCGCTCTCACCAACTGTTTCCTGTTGTGCAGGCTCGCTGCATGCTGCCAGCACAGCCAGCGCCAAAATGCTCGCCGGCGTTGTCAAACCTTTTGCTTTGGTGGCTTGTGCCAAACTGAATGTCATTACAGATTCCTCGATAAATTTTGGTTGCGCGCTCTTTGTTGGAGCACTTATGAATGGGCATTCATGAATAATGGAGCATGAATAGCTACTCGACTGCCTCAGCTTACCCTAAACCAGCCACTAATGCTCAATCGGGCGCTCGGGGCGAATGGCGAGACGCAACTGACTGCGTGTTTTTGTGGAACGGAGAATATATTCAACGCATTGAAGCTGGGGACATAGCCTTCGGCGATATGTCCATCGTCATCGATAAAATGCAGGATGCCACCCCAATCGGCGCGCCACTCGGGGCTCAGGTTCAGCACATAGGCGGCAACGCGTTGCTTGTCGCTGACTTTGTCGTCGTGACAAGTCAGGAAATGGCCGGGCTGATAGCGAGTAGCCTGCGCATCCACTAGGCTGATTTCTTTCACGCCGGTGATCTGGCGCGCGAACTTCAGAAACGCGGGTGAATTAAGAAAATCGTAGATTCGCATCACGTAGAATTTCTTGAATTGCGCTACCTGCAGGCTGTCAGAAACAGGGAAGTTCTCGAATAGATACTGAAAATCGCGGGCTGCACGCGTATGGATGGCTTTGTTCAGAGCTTCTCGCCCATCGTCGGGCAATGCCTTGTATTGCGCCGGGTCCAAGTCGTACACCTTGTCTGCTGTGTTGAAATGCAGTTTCCAGGGCAGCTCTTTTTCCAGACTTTGCAGCGCACGCTGTGCCGACTTAGCTGTGAGAATTCCGGGGATGTGCACCCGACCTGTGCGCGCATACACGGAATGGATAACGCCTGCATCAATGCCTGAGCCAAAGGCCGGTTTGGGATCTGCGGTCGACATTGGTGCAATGGCTCCTGCGTCTTTAGTTGGGTGCACTTGTGTTAGGTGCACTTTTGTTAAGTGCACCTTTGTTGGGTGCACTGGGGGTTGAGTCAATAGTATCTGGTTTTGACTTCGCCAGCCAAGGCTCCTATTCTGGATGCCAGTTGAAAAATCGGATGACCAGTTTACCGCCATCAATCAACAAATAAACGCTACAGGAGAACATACGATGAGCCAGCACCAGCGTAATGCTTTTGTCAGATCAGGAGTTCTTGTTGCAGGATTGTTCGCATTATCGGCCTGCAATCCGTCCGGGGACAGCGACGTCAGTGAACCGATAGGCGATGTCCCAGTGCAAACTTCGGCAGAATCCGCCTCCCGTTTTAACGCAGAAATTCGCTGGACCTCTTATGGCATTCCCCATGTCAAAGCGGACGACTGGGCCAGTCTGGGTTATGGTTTCGCTTACGCCACTGCGAAAGATGCAGTCTGCACCATCGCCACGGATGTGGTTATGGTGAATGGCGAGATGTCACGCTACTTCGGTCCTGATGGCATCAATCGCAGCAGCGACATCTTCCACCGCGCCGTGTTGGACAGCACCATGCTCAGCGGCTTTCGGGCTGGTCAGACAGAACAGAGCAACAATTTCTCCGATGGTTATGTAGCAGGTTACAACCGCTACCTTCGTGATCATATGGATGCGCTACCCGCTGCCTGTGCGGGTGCGGAGTGGGTCAGGCCGCTCAGCAATGATGATCTGGATCGTCTTACGGTGGGCGTTGGTATTCGTTATGGATTGGGCCGCTATCAGCGGGAAATGGCCAACGCGGCACCTCCGGGTCAGGAGGTGGCCAATTCGGCCCGTATAGAAAGTATTGATACAGATTTCGAAATCCCGGCGGGTATCGGCAGCAACGCTGTCGCCATGGGCAGCGCGGTGACAGAAACGGGTTCGGGCCTGCTGTTGGGTAATCCGCATTATCCGTGGCAGGGTTCTTCGCGTTTTCACATGATCCATACCACTATCCCGGGTGAAGTGGATGTGATGGGCGTCAGCCTGTACACCACCAGCCGTGTGGGGATTGGTTTCAATCACGATGTGGCCTGGACTCACACGGTATCCACCGGCTTGCGTTCCACGTTCTACGCGTTGCAACTGAACCCCGAAAATCCCACCCAGTACCTTTATGGCGATACTTATCGCGACATGACACGGGTGGACATTGAGTTGCCGGTAAGAGGAACAGATGGCGCTGTCACCAACGAAACCAGCGCGGTTTACATGACCCATTACGGCCCCGTTGTTGTGTCCAACCAATTGCCGTGGACGAGCACACAGGCTTTCGCCATTCGCGACGTCAATCTGTATAACGACCGCTCCGCTGCTACCTATGATGCGCTGAGCAAGGCAACTTCCATCGATGAAGTGGAAGCAGCGTTGAGCTTGCAGGGCGTGGCTTGGGTGAACACCATTGCAGCAGATCGTCACGGTACCGCTTTTTATGCGGATATCAGCACCGTGCCCAACGTTGACAGTACATTGTTTGAACAATGCCGTCTGACTCCCGAGGGAGGGCCAACAGGCTATACATTACCGATTGGTGTTTCCGCGCAACTGGTCGTATTAAATGGCGCAGACCCCGCATGTGAATGGCGCGAGGATGCAAGCTCCGCAGTACCAGGCGCGATGCCGGCAGATGAGATGCCCAGATTGCGTAGAGACGACTATGTGCACAATGCCAACGACAGTTACTGGCTATCCAACCCGAACGAATTGCTTGAGGGTTACTCACCCATCATCGGACGCGAGAATGCAGCAGTCACTCTTCGCACCCGTGCCGGGTTTCACTTTATTGCTGAAGCACTGGAGAACGGCGGTAAGGTAAATGCGCGAACTCTGCAGGATATGCTTTTCAGTCACCGTAATTTCGGTGCAGAACTGTTGATGGATGATGCGATGCAAATCTGCGCGGGCGAGGTGGCACCGGTAACCATTAATGACACGCAAGTGGACATCAACACTGCCTGCGATGTGTTGGCGGGTTGGGACAGACGTGGCGCCATCGACAGCAGAGGTGCGCATGTATGGCGTGAGTTCTGGCGTGATGCACAGCGCATCCCTGATCTTTACACGGTTCCATTCGACAATGCTGACCCCGTCAATACGCCACGTGGAATCGATGTCGCGAATGCGCAGGTGAAAGAAGCGCTGCGGACTGCATTGGCACAGGCTCAGGTGCGTCTGCAGACAAACGGTCTGGCGCTGGATGCCACGCTGGGCGAAGTGCAATTTGAGAATCGCAATGGTGTGCATATTCCCATCCCCGGTGGAGAAGGCTGGACCGGCATGTGGAGCGTGATCACTACGCAAATGCAGCCGCAGCAGGGCTACACACCAATCCTGCACGGCAACAGCTATATGCAGGTCATCAGTTGGGAGGAAGACGGTCGCGTTGATCCGCAGGCAATTCTGAGTTACTCGCAATCCGAAGATCCGGCATCGCCACATTTTGCTGATCAGACTGAACTGTACTCGCAGGGTGAGTGGCTGCAGTTACCATTCTATGAAGAAGATATTCTGGCCGATCCAAACCTGATCACTCTGACACTGCGGGAGTAAACGCTTGAGCTATACGACAATTGATTACTCGGTGCAGGACAGCATCCTCACCATTACGCTGGCGCGTCCGGACAAGATGAATGCCTTTACAGTTACGATGGCGAATGAACTGGAACAGGCTTTTGTGCGCGCCAGCAATGATGATGCTGTTGCTGCAGTTGTGTTAACCGGGTCAGGCCGCGCTTTTTGTGCGGGCATGGATTTATCGGTTGGCGGCAATGTGTTTGGTTTGGATGAAACGCTGCAGCCCACGCTGGATGATCTGCATCAGGGTTTCGAAGATCCTGCGCTGGTAAAAGGGGTGAGAGATACCGGCGGTCGCGTCACGCTGGCTATATTCAACTGCAACAAGCCTGTAATTGCCGCTATCAATGGCGTGGCAGTGGGCATCGGCGCCACCATGACATTGGCTGCCGATGTACGGCTGATGGCGGAGCCGGCCAGAATCGGTTTTGTGTTCGGCAAGATTGGCATTACACCAGAAGCGTGTTCCACCTGGTTTCTGCCACGGCTGGTAGGTTTGTCGCAGGCAATGGACTGGGTGTACAGCGCGGAGATTATCAGCAGCGCGGAAGCATTGCGTGCAGGTTTGGTGAAGGCGGTTTATGCCCCTGAAGAATTGTTGACTCAGGCTTATGCATTGGCGCATCGGTATGTAGATAAGCGTTCGCCTGTCAGTACTGCTTTGGCGCGCCAGATGTTGTTGCGTAATTCTGCATTGGAGCATCCCGCTGAGGCGCACAAGTTGGAATCGTTGGCGGTGTTTTATGCGAGTCAGCAGGATGGCAAGGAAGGTGTGCAGGCGTTTCTGGAGAAGCGTGACGCTGATTTTAAAAGCAAGACGAGTAGTGATATGCCGCCGTTCTATCCCTGGTGGGATTAGCGATACTTTTTATCAGTGATACTGGGCCTGCCGTATCTGCGCAATCCCATCGCGGTCGTTCAACAGATACGCTGACTTCAGATACTCATCCACATCCAGTCCGCCGGGAACAGTGGCGGAGTCGCGTCGATAAATAAATCGCACGAATAAAAAACCAGGCTCAGGCTCTTCAATGCGGGTGATGCTTTCGGCATGCAGCGGTGGATTGCTGGTATGCAGCCGCGTGAGGATCTCATCGGGCGGCATTAACACCACAGAGTCAGGTATTTCCTGATCACCCACCTGCAAGTGGCGAATGAATTCGTTCTCGCTGATAACTTCCAGACGACTTGTTATGGCGTTATTGAATTGATCGGGATACTTGGCACGTTGCACCAGACCCGCCCATAGATGCGCTCTGCTCATCACAGGGATCTGTGGTTGCTGCGGGTCGTTTATCTGGATGAGGTGCTCAAACTCTAACAAAAGTTATTCCCGCGATTCCTGATATTCAAATTAAACCTGTTCAGGCGCTCTGCAGCGGGGATCGCTCTGCTGAATGCCGTCAATCACATTACGCGCAATCGGCAACGGGTCGCAGCCGTGACCGGTCTCGCAAATCAGGTCCCATTGTGGTTCGGCTTTCACGTGACAGCCAAAGCAATTGCCGCCGAAGCGATTCACAACATCGGTGAAGCCGCGCGCGACAATCTCGGAACCGGCGTCACTTACCTGCAGCTCAAAAAACTCCCAGTCGTTGGTAGCCGGGCTGGTGCCGGGTGTCTGCTTGACCATCACTTCGGAAGGAACCAGTTGTACTACGGAGCCGGTTGGGTAAACAGCACCATTCTCTGCGCTCGCCGCTGCCACTGTTGCATCCAGATCGCCCAGCAGATTATCCACAAAGAAACCGCGCACAGCAGTCATGGCCGTAATGCAATCGAACGTATCGTTGTCAATGGCGATGGGCTCACCTGTGGCGGCTTTGAGCTGCGCCGCGCCCAGGCCAAGAGTCAGCACGGCGGCACCAATGCCTGCGCTTATGCGAAAAGTTTTGTTTCTGGACGCGTTGAAAATTGTCGACATGGGTGGAGCTCCGTTGGTGTGTTTTATTTTGGTGTGTTCAATAAATGGTAAAGCAATAGGGTGTTGCATGGAAAAGTGTTACGGATAGTATCGCGTGTGTTCGGTTTTTCCAAGCATTTCAACCCTGCGCTCTATTATTGCTTGACGAGATAACACTAACGTTGCCCTTACCTTTGAAACGTCTGTCGATCTCCGCCATGCTGTGTCGGCAACTGCCCGCCTTGGTGATCAGCTTGTTTTCGCAGATATCGCAACGCACGCACTCCTTGAAATCGATAGCTGGTCCGCGGATGGCACCAGTGGGGCACGCGTGTTCACACAAACTGCAGACATTGCATTGTGGCACGCGCGCGATACGGAACGGACTCAGCAGTGACATCACGCCCAATGCTGCACCCAGTGGGCAGACATAGCGACAATAGAAACGCTCTATCACAAGACAGGCTATCAATATCAAAAGCAAAATACCCCAAAGCACAAAGGAGCTGCTGAAATAGAACAAAGTGCCAAATGGCTCAAAATACTGGAAGATGCTGATGTTGCTGTTGGCCAGAGCAGTGCCGACAATCAAAGCGAGAATCGCATACTTGATATAAAGCGCGCGGTCATGAATCCACTGCGGCACACGAATCTGCCAGTTTTTTGGTGAGAAGCGTGTTATAAAATCCTGCACAGCGCCGAAAGGGCATAAAGTAGAGCAGAACACCCGACCCCACAGCAATGTAGTGACAATAGTGAAAGTCACAATCAACAGAACTGGCAGATTACTCAGGAAGGTTGTAGGTCCTTGCGCGATGGTCGCGGTGATATGTGATACCGACAGAAAGCCACCATCGATGAAGCCCAGATAAACAAGTGTCAAAGTTAAAGTCGCCCAGCGTAGCGGGCCGCTTTTACGCAGAAACGCCGTCATCACTAACGTCAGAATGATTGCCAGCATCAGTATTTTTCCCCATGGCATATCGCGCCATGGAGCATCCGCTTCTGGACTGTTCATCCATGGCGGACCATACGCCAATTGTGCAAAAAATCCCGCAGCTACTCGTTCGTTGTACGCTATTTCCTGTAAAGAAAGAATGGGTTCGTTCCGGGCCAACTGTAATCCAATGCCCGCCAGTTCGTAATCGATGGTGACCGACTCCGTAACGCCCGGTGGTCGATAGATAACGGTGAAGGGTTGCGTGATGTCGAAGTCTTCATCCATCGCGATGGCACCGGCATAAGTGGCGCGACCAGCGATCATGCCCTCGTCGGCATTGCCGGCAGTAACGAAACGATTTTGCTGCACCCTTCGTGCTGGTTCGTCACCTTGTTGCAACGATAATCTGTCCTGTCGGTATTGCGCGGCAGCCGAACCACCCACGGCCAACAGCATCATCTCACCACTGCCTAGCCGCGCACTGGCGTCGCGTTCCGCACGCGTGTAGTCGTCACTGCCGATAAAGAACTCGCCAATCACTCGGCGGCCGATATAGGTGATAGTCAGTTGTAAATCTGTCTGCACTGGCATCGGAATAGTAATTGTTTTAACCATGCCTGAGTCCAGCATGTCCTGCCAAGAGAGTAGATCCAGTTGCTCCCGCGCGTTCTCTTCCCAATCACGTGCCAGTGCGTCGCCTTCTTCAAAATCAAGATAGGCTGTTGCTACTCGCCGGGCTGCATTGCGTACTCCGCGCGTCATGCCGAAACTGGTTAACGTGGCACCGGATAAACCATCGATGTCACGCGTCAGCTTGAATTCATCGGTGATCGATTTGTCGCGAAACTGTGCCTGATAGGGTTCATCAGCAACGAAATCTCCCAACGAATAGCGAAAGGATTCCGTGTAGTTGAGTACTTTTATGCCAGTGAGCGTGTTGTCCACGCGCAAACCAACCAGCATGGCTACCGGGGCGCTGTAGCCTTTTTCTTCGGGTGGGACATCTGCGCTGAGGAATACGTAGCCGAGCAATTCCTCGGCACTGGTTTCTGGATTGCTGCGATACGCGCTATATACAGGGGGTTCGCCTTGTTTATCGGAGAATCTTTCCGCTTCAGGGAAAACTTGCTGCAACCACTCAGGTTGCACAACGTTGGACCAGGGGGTTCTGATGTTACTGATGCGATCTGGCGCTTGGGCAAACGCAGGCTGGACCAGTAAAGAGGTAATTAGCAAAGCGAACAAAGAAACTAATAGAGAAACAAACAGGAACGCGGGCAGCGATGCAAACACTCCTGCACGCGACGTTGAAGTAAATGAGATGCGGAACATACAACTATTACATCTCCCGCAATGAATTATAGGCTTTGCTCAGCGCGATGTTCTCGTCCTTCTCACCTTTGAGTAGATCGGCAAATAGTTCCTTTACATGCTGCACTTCGCAACGATCCCGCAAATGAGACAACAGACCCTCCACAAAGCTATCCGCCTTGCTCGCCAACTCGTAAACCTGCAGCGGGTCCATATCGTTGGAAAGCTGCTTCTCGAATTTTGTCAGGAATGCATCCATGTCTTCCGGGTAGGGAATCTGAATCCAGGTTTTCAATATTCTGTCTGGCGCACCGTCCTCGTATTTCTCCAGCGTCTCGGTCAATTTTTCTTCGCGCGTAGCAAGAAAATCCAGCAGCATTTTCGACATTTCGTTTTCGCTTTCGCTGGCGAGATCGTCATAGATTTCCGCCAGATGTTCGTGATAGCCAATCAGCTCGCTGAGCACATGGGCGGCGTTGTCATAACTTTGCAGGCGTGTCATTGGTTTATTTCCCGTGAGTACATTTAGACGCAGCCTTTTTATGCAGGACTGCGATTTTTACTTAAGATTACAATTCGTCAAATCTTTCCAGGCGCCGCAACAGCGCCGCGTTTTCTTCCCGCAACTGATCGCGCTGGTCTGTCAGCTCCAGAATCAATGCGATGGCCTGCCAATCCAGATCCAGATCGCGTTGCAGGCGGCTGACCCGTTGCAGCGTACACAGACAAGACGCGGGGAACAGCCACTGCTCGGGATTGTCGCCTTCTGGTTCCACGATGCCGTGCTCGACAATCTCCACCAGCATGTCGATACTCAGGCCGGTTTCATGGCTTACTTCATAACATGTAATGATTAATGACATAGGCTCTTCAACTCCAATCTTTGCGCGGGTTGAACGAATGGGTATCGGCTAACTGCTGCCACAACTCTTTGAGCTTTTCGGCGTTCTTTGGGTCTGCGCTCTTCGCGTCTGCGTTCTTTGCGTCTGCGCTCTTCACGCTGGCAGAATCCGGCATCACTATTTTAAGCACGGCGTAAAGATCGCCATGATTTTCTTTCAACGGCAGCCCTTTGCCTTTTATGCGCAGGCGCTGACCGGACTGGCTGTTCGCTGGCACAGTCAATTGAATCCTGCCATGCAGCGTAGGAAGGTTGATTTTGCAGCCAAGAGCCGCCTCCCAGGGCGCAAGTGGCACAGTTATCAGCAGATTGTGCGCTTCAACATCAAACAGCGGGTGCGGTACCAGGCGAATACGCAGATACAGATCACCTGCCGGGCCGTCACCTATGCCCGGTGACCCCTGACCCTTAAGGCGAATGCGCTCACCATCACTGACGCCTTTGGGAATCTTTATCTTCAGACTCTTGCTGATGTCTTCCAGGCGGCGCCCATGCGCATCGTAGTGCGGCAGTTTGTACGCTATCTGCTTGGATTCCTCGGAGAGGGTGTCTTCCAGGAATATCGGCATATCCACTTCCAGATCGCTGCCGCGTGTTTCCCGTGATCTTTGCTCGAAACCCCCACCACCAAACCCGCCAGCTCGCCCACGACCAGCGCCTTCGCCAAAGACGGAGGAGAAGAAGTCTGAGAAGTCCTGCTCACTGTAGTTACTACCACCGCCCCGCGTCGAGTACCCGCCGTCAGCACCGGCACGCCTTTGCGTGCCGCCATACTTGCGAAATTCATCATACTCCGCACGCTTCTTGCCATCGCCCAATACCTCATAGGCCTCAGCCACTTCCTTGAAGCGCTCAGCGGTGTCTTTCTCTACGCTGACATCGGGGTGGTATTTGCGGGCAAGTTTGCGATAGGCGGTTTTGATCGCCTTCAGGTCGGCATCGGCTGCGACGCCCAGAATCTTGTAGTAATCCTTGAATTCCATGCTTTGGCTCGATATGCAGGGCAGATGCAATTGAGAGCCATAGCATAGCGGGTTTGCAGCAGTGCGTCACGGTCGATGCCCCGCTACGTGTGGCACTTTGCCGAAACATGGCAGAAGTGGCTTCCGTAGCGGGGCCCCGGAGGTTTATTCGTAACGCAGGGACAAGACCGGATCTGATGTTGCTGTGCGATAACATTGCAGCGCTACCGTCAGAACAGCAATTAACACTGTGCCCAATGTCACCAGTAAATAGGCTGTCAATGGCAACTCTGCTCGCGACGAGTACTGTGAGAAGAAGTAATCCACGGCCAGGTAGCCACCTACAGCAGCCAGCGCGCAGGCAATCAGGACCGGTTTCACAAAATCCCACGTCAGCAGACCGATGATCGACTTTGAGCTGGCACCCAGCACTTTACGCACACCTACTTCCTTCGTGCGACGTTGCGTGGAATAGAAGGCCAGAGCGTATAAACCCAGTGCTGCAATGCTGATCGTGATAATCGCAGCGAATAATGAAGCCATGCTGATGCCATTGGTGTCATCGTAGACCAGCTGGTCATACGTCTGCTCATAGAAGGTGCGGTTGATCGGCACATCCGAGCGATGCACCGCCCAGACATTGTCGATATGGGCCAGCGCTTCGCTTTGCCTGGCGGGGTCAATTCGCACAAGAATAGAGCGCGCAGGTCCATCCATAGCACGCAAAATACTGGTAGAGCGCAGCACATCCTCCATGCCCCCGGCCAGGCGGAAATCACTGATAACACCAACAACGCGCATACGCAGATTATTGATCAACAATTCCTGATCAAGCGCTGCCTCCGGTGTGCCAAATCCGAAATTTGCCACGGCATATTCCGTAATGATTGCACCATAAGTTCGGCCTTCCTCGGGCGGTTGTCCGGGAACAATATAATCGGCCATGAAATCGCGCGAAAAATTGCGACCTGCCAGCAACTGGAATTGCATGGTATCCAGGTAGAACTCATCAACGCCGTAGTGACTAACGGGACGCAAATCCGCCACCGGCCATTCAGGACGGCGGGCAGGATTATAACCACCGGTGCTCGGCGGTGGCACTTGCGCGCGCGCTACGTTAAGGATGGCAGGATTATCACGCAACTCATTAACCAGCGCTTCGTAATTGAACTCATCCGGAGTGCGTGGGTTGTACCTGGAGTCCAGTATCACCAGATTGCTGCGATTAAACCCCAGCTCCATGTCGCTGAGATGATTAATTTGTACGGTGATGCCTACTGCCAGAATCACCAGTGCAGTAGCCAATGAGAACTGCACGACAGTAATAGCCGCTCGCACATAACGGCTGAGTTTACCTTTGCTCGACAAGCCCTTGATCATCAACACCGCTTCAAAGCGTGACAAGGTCAGTGCGGGAACCAGACCGGACAACAAGCCCGTGAGCAATACAAAAATCACCAACCAGATTAACGTGCTGCTTTGCAATAATAGTGCTGCAGTAAATCCAGTTGCCGTTAGTGCTGTATAAACAGGAATGGCCAAATACACCAGTGGCAAAGACACCAGCAACGCAACCAATGTCAGCAACACGGATTCGAACAGAAACTGCGTGATGATTTGCGCGCGATTGGCCCCCAGCGTTTTGCGTACGCCAATCTCTTTGCCGCGTTGCTGCGCCTGCGACAGTGACAGGTTGCCGAAATTGATGCAGGAGGTCAGCAGAATCAACAGCGCAAAAATAACGAGACCGGTGAGCACTTGCACGCGATTGCTGCCGCTGGCGTTGAATGAGGATTGCCGGGGTGACAAGTAGATATCAGCCAGCGGTTCCAGTTCCAGCGTGATATCAATCTGTTCGACGAAGCCACGCTGCTGCTCGGGCACATTACGTTGCACAAAGTTCGCCATATCCTGATTGATGGCAGCGGCAGAGGCTGCATCGGGAACGCGCACATAAGCACGTGTCCCACTAAAACCCGCCCAGGCCGTGCTGTTCATGAACAGTGGCCCAAGCAACTGCTGGCCCGTCGCAATAGCAATCATCACTGGCAGTTGAATGTGGGTATTGTTCGGCATGTCACGAATGACACCTGTCACGCGTAAGTCTAATTGGTTATCCATGCGCAACACCTGGCCCATTGGGTCGGCATCACCGAAGTATTTGCTTGCGGTAGTCTGGTCCAATACCACCGTGTTGGTATCAGCCAGTGCTGTTTGCGGATCGCCCTGCACGAAGTGCAGCGAGAATAGCTCAACGATCTGCGGATCTACCCAGAAAAACGAGTTGCTGGCCGCTTCATCGCCGCGGGCGAACATGCCATTGCTTTCGAAAATGCGCACGGAAAGATCTATCTGCTGATAGTCCTGCACCAGCGGCGGTATGTACGCTTCGGAAACGATACCCGTGTGCAGACGCTGGTCCGTGGTGAAGCTGGTGACCAGGCGATAGATGTTCTGCCAGTTGGGAATGTGTTTGTCATAGCTGTACGTGTACTGCACATGCATGATCACCAGAATGGAGCACACCAGCCCCAGGGTCAGGCTGAGTATCTTGATGGCGGTGAATACGGGTTGTTTACGCAGGTTGCGCAGTGCTGTCAAAAAATAATTAGAATACATGGCACTCTCTACTAGTTAGCTGGCGTTTAGATGACCGGCGATCAATCGGCTGGCGATTAGATGAACGGCTACTGGTTGGCTGACTGTCGGTTGTCAGTTGACGACTGGTTGGAATACAACAGGGCGTCAGTTGCAACATGTGTGTCAGAATCGACCATGGCGCCATCCAGCAGGCGCACGATGCGCGTTCCGAAAGTGGCATAGTGTTCCGAGTGCGTCACCATGATTACCGTGGTGCCATCCTCGTTGAGAGTCTTCAGCAGACCCATGACTTCATCGCCGTTGGCAGTGTCCAGATTACCAGTGGGTTCGTCAGCCAGCAGCAGGTGTGGTTTGCCAACGATGGCCCGGGCAATGGCGACACGTTGCTGTTGACCGCCGGAAAGTTGTTGCGGGTAATGACCGGCTCGATGATCGATGGCGACACGCTTCAGCACTTCTGCAACGCGTTGCTTGCGCTCTGCCGCGGGAACTTTCTGGTACAACAGCGCCAGGTCCACGTTCTGCTGCACGGTCAACTCGTCAATCAGGTTAAAGCTCTGAAAGATCACGCCAATATTATTCTTGCGTACATTGGCGCGCTGCGTCTCGTTGTAACGCGCCAGTTCTTCGTCATTGAAATAGTATTTGCCACTGCTGGGTGTATCGAGCAGGCCGATGATATTGAGCAGGGTAGATTTGCCGCAACCGGAAGGGCCCATGATAGACAGAAACTCGCCTTCCCTGACCTCCATGTTGATATTGTTCAATGCAGTTGTTTCTATTTCGTCGGTTCGGTGAACCTTGCATAGCTGTTCCAGTCTTATCATTGCTTCGTGCTCCCTTTTTCCTATTGCGTTAGTTGAATTCTTTGCATGTCACTCATCTGGCCGTAGCTGGAAGTGATCACTCTGTCACCAGCCTCCAGACCTTCCCGAACCTCTATAAAGCGATTATTGCGTCGACCAGTGCGGATATCGCGGCGCGTGGCGAAGTTGCCATCAGCGTCCACCACAAACGCCCAATTGCCGCCGGTATCCTGCACAAAACCGCCAATCGGCAGCAGTAAGGTGTCAGCGGGATTGCCCAGCGTGAGGTCCAGTTGCAGGGTCTGGCCGCGACGAATATTGTCCGGCGTCACACCATTGAAAATCAGGTCCACCGTAAACGTGCCACTGGTGATCTCGGGATAGACTTTCAGCACGCTGGCTTCGTAAGTTTGTCCTGCCAATACAAAGCGAGCAGTCTGACCCGGAGCAACGCGGGTCACATAAAACTCATCCACAAGTGCAACAATCTTGTACTGCTCAATCACATCAATCTGACCCAGGCGCTGACCGCGCACCTTGTTCTCGCCAATCTCCGCCAGTAAAGAAGTCAATTGTCCCGCGATGGGAGAGCGCACCAGCAGATTCTCGAAGCTGCTTTGTGCCAACGTCAGATTCTCCTCCAGTTTGGCTATCTGGTCCGCAATCTGTAGCGTACGTTCTGCACGAATCTTGTCCTCCAGCACTTGCCGCGCACGCGTATTAGCGAGCACCAGGCGCTGATAAGTCAGCTCGTCTTCGATGGCGTCGATCTGTTCGCGAGAAACAAAATTTTCATTAGCCAGGCGGGTGGAGCGGGATTTCTGCCGCTCCAATGTGATGATGCGATACTCGATATCAATAAGCTGACGCTCGGTACTTAACTTCGTCGTTTCAAGACTGTTGGATATATTGCTCAGATTATTCAACTGCTCCGTAATAGACGTATCGTTGCGGGCAACATTCAAGCGCAGATCCGTATTGCTCAATTGCAGCAACGGCTGACCCGCTTCTACATAGCTGCCTTCCTCTACAAATCTTTCTTCGATGACGCCACCATCCACTGCATCCAGAAAGACACTATTGAAGGGTTGAATGGTGCCGCGAATAGGCGTGATGTCCTCAAAAGCGCCATAACTCACAGAAGAGATGATCAACTGATTGGCGGGCGCGCGGTAAGTGCGGATACTTGCATCCGCCCACCATTGTCCCATTGCCCACAATAAACCAGCAGCAATGGCCGCTGCTAATCCCCACTGCCATAGCGGTCTTCTTTTTTTAGTTATAATCTTATCCATTGCCACGTGTTGACCTTCCGTTTTTTTATAGTTACCAGAGGCTGAAGCAAAGCTTGTGCCAACCATAAAGTTGTTTAAAAAACAATGGGTTGCAATTCAGGTGGCGTGGCGAATTCACCAAAAGTTGTGGAATTTGACCAAGTTGGGTTGGGTATGAGGATATGACTTGGCTTGTTGACTACGCTGTATGTAATATGGCCATTCAAGTAACAGCAAAACAATATTGAAGGAGCCCCACCATGCGATCTCTCCTGCTTGTTGCGTTTTTAATCACTGCCTCATGTGCCGTGAATACGTCCCCACCCGAAATCACCGTTGTTGACCTGCCGACTTACCGCACCTATCTGGTAGAAATGCGCAGCACACTGGCGAACGCCGATGAGCGCTCGTTTGAACCCGGAGAGAAGGCAAGACTTGCGCAAATCAACGGAGAGCTGCTGGCAGCGCTGAGCGGAATTGAAACTCTGGATTCTCTGGATGCAGAGCAACTGGCCAATGTGATGACCATGAATGACGAACTGCATCAAACAATAGTTGGTGAGAACGAATCCAGAGCAACTGGCCGTGTCTGCACAACCGAGGTTCCCGTTGGCACCAATATCCGCAAAACTACCTGCAGGTCGCGTTCTCAAATTGCCAGCGACCGTCATGCCGCGCGTATCATGCTTGATGAGCGTAACCGCGATATCGAGCGCCGCGACAGAATGCTGGAAGCCGAACGCCCCGAGACCGGTTTTCCTCACGTTCCGTTGGGTAGTGGTTAATTTTTTACACGTTGACCTGAATCGAGTAACAGCGGCAAGTATGTGATGACAACTGTTGTCGATTATTGCTATTTTGATTCTGCAAGATACATTTCCAATTTCTATTTTTCCCAAGGAGTGCATCATGAGCAGACAAGCCGGTGACCGATATCAATGCGAAAAATGTCATGCAGAACTCGTTTATGAAAAATCCTGCCCTTGTCCAAACGATAAGCAGGTTCACTCTGAGATTTGCTGCGACAAGCAGATGAAGAAAGTTCAAAAATAAAAAAATGCCTCTCGTACCTGGTTGAACAGTACCGGGTGTCATAATTCAAGTTCATTTCTATCGTCCCGGGGAAATTTGGAATCTCCGCTTTTTTACATGAGGAGATTTCTATGTTCGGTTCGCTGCCTAGTTCATTGATTAATTCAGAGCGCCGCTCACAGTTGAGTTTGCATATCTGGAAACTGCTATTTCTCACATCGCTTGTCACCACCGCCTCCTACGCCGCGGATGAGTACAAGCCTGATATATGGGTGCCGATGCACGCTGTCGACGATGACGGTACAATGAATACCATCGGCCGAGTAGGTATAAGGCAGGTTGGGTCAGGCGTTGAATTCCGGCCGCATCTCGGTGACCTGGCACCAGGCTTACATGGATTTCACATTCACGAGAGTCCCAGTTGCGAGCCAGCAGACATCGACGGTGAACTCACGCCAGCCGGAGCGGCCGGGGATCATCTGGACCCCATGTCTCACGATGACCATGCTTCCCCTTGGCGGGACGGACATCTGGGCGACCTGCCGGCACTTTATGTAAGCGATGAGGGCGCTGCGGATCATTCAGTATTCAAACCCGGCATTACCTTAGATGACATCAGAGGTCGCGCCCTGGTAATACACGAAGACGGCGACACCTATACTAACGAACCCGACTCATCCGGCGGAGGAGGAGCGCGGGTCGCCTGTGGCGTTGTGCCTGGTGCATAGTGCTTGGGGAATAGTGCCTGGAGAATAGTGCCTGGTGCTTAGCACTTGTTGCATAGAGCGTGAGGCCTGACCCGTCTTGAGATATGAAAACGCAAAGCAAACTAGCGATTGGTGTAGGAACGGCAGTGGCCGTTCTGGTAATACTGCGCCTGGCTTTGCCAACGCTGGTAGAAAACTACGTTAATAATCGACTGCAGGAACTGGATGGATACACCGGCAGCGTTGCGGATATCGATATAGCGCTGTGGCGCGGCGCATACGAAATTGAAGGACTTGTGATCGAGAAAGAAACTGGTGCTGACGCCGATTCCAGATATGAACCATTTCTCAGCAGCGAGTACATCGACCTTTCACTCGAATGGCGCAGCCTGTTCAGAGGCGCCATTGTTGGTGAGGTGCTGTTTGAGAACCTGCAGGTCAACATTGTGGAAGGCGAGCAAACGGGAGAGGAGGTTGACTGGGAACAGCGCCTGGAAGAACTCTTTCCGTTCAGACTCAACACGGTGGAAATAGTCAACGGCACTCTCAGTTTTCGCACTCCCGGCCTGGATACCGAAGCTGTGCTGACAGCCGTCAACATCGATGGCTATTTTCACAACCTCACCAACACCGCTCACCTGGCTGACGAAGCGTTTGCCGATTTCAACTTCACAGCGTCAGTACTTGACGCGCCTTTGACAATTCAGGGCAGAGCCGATCCGCAGTCACCTGTCCCCTTATTCGATGTCGACCTGACCATGGAACAGGTGCAACTGCCGGAGCTCAATCCGTGGCTGAATGAATACCTGAAGATCGATGCCGACGCCGGCACTTTCGAGCTGTATCTGGAAATCGCGACAGCGGACGGACAATTTACCGGCTATGCCAAACCTATATTGGCAGATGCAAACTTTTTCAGCTTGGATGACCTATCGGGAAACTTGCTGAGAGATGCCTGGGAAGCAATTGTGGATATTGCCGCTGAGTTATTTGAGAATCAGGAAGAGTCGCAGGTTGCAGCCCGGATACCTTTGAGTGGTACTTTGGATGATCCGGAGATTGGGACGTTTCGGGGTTTGATCAGCATATTGAGGAATGCGTTTGTTGCGGCGTTTACTAATTCGTTGGAGGGGAGTGTTTCGTTGCCGGATGTGGGGGCGAGTGGTGAGGAGGATGATGGTAGTTAGCGGACCGGCTGCACTAGGTCAGGTAGTGTTTGTAGAAAGTAGTCGCAACTATACATGTCGTGAAGCATATGTATACAAAACAGCGTTTTTCTATACACATCACTTGTCGATTTTGCCGTTCGAGACACCATGGAAAATTACATCTCGAGCATCATGCTCAGCCGCAGGCAGCCTTTCCGCGCGAACGAACATGTGGTTATCAATGACTATGAAGGCCGCGTAGTCAGACTCACTTCCAGAGCGACGGACCTTATGACACTGGATGGCAACCATTTGCGTATTCCCAATGCGACTGTATTCAAGGCCGTCATTCTGAATTATTCCCGCAACCCTGAGCGCCGCTTCAAGTTTGAGCTAGGCGTCGATGCGGAAGACGATCCGTTGGCTGCGATGGAAACTGGCCTGAAGGCAATCTGCAAACTCGATTTCGTGTTAACAGTTCCCAAGCCCGACGCCGTGATTAACGCAGTGGGAGACTCCAACATACTCATTACATTCACTGGCTGGGTGAACCAGCAATACAGTGAATTTCAAAAAGCGCGCAGTCTTGCCATCAGGGCCGCGAAGATCGCGTTAGAGGAAAATGGTTTTACCTTGCCTGAACCAATTTATCGACTACGGTTTGATCAAAAGCCAGGCGGATTGTTTGACACTTCCGTCGGCTCTGAAGCGTCAGCAACAGTCAACCCTGGGACACAGAAAAACAAAGATCTGAAAAAAGACAAATCGTCTACACCGCCGATAGACAAGGCCATGCTCACGGATGTGGCGCCGGACAGGCACATAGAAAACATAGTGAACAGCGAACGCATAAAATCTTCAGAAACAGATTTGCTCGATACCAGCAGACCGATTGAATAAGCGTCTTATACGGTAGCTCGCGGACGGTAGCTCGCGGACAGAACTGCCCGCACTTCAGTGATTTTGGCGACAAGACTAAGCCGGTTCGCTGCACAACATCCTCACCGCCTGGCAGCGCACTTCCACCGACCGGCGGTCCATGTCTTCGGGCAGATCCTCGACGGCTCCTCGGGTAATCATTTCAGCTTGCCGCAGGAGCGTGGCGCGGTCCTCTGGCCGATGTGTGAATTTTGCGACCAAGGCAATTGTTTCCAGCAGACGAATGCTTACCGCGGCGCTGGAGCGGCCATATTGCCGAATCTGGTTGAATGCTGCATCCACGAATGCCGAGAATGTATCGGCCGACGCAATCACCCGGAGTTGATTCTGGCTGTCATGGCGATAAGGTGACGGCATTTCTCGTGAAGCCAGACGACATAACGCGGACCCCAGACGGTCGACGCACGTGATCGCCGTGAAGGGGTCGTTCGTCCCTGGGGAAAGAGCCCGGACAGCAATCTCCACCAACTGATTCACGCCGAACTCCAGGTCCTGATCGGAAGTGCGCTGGTGGTCCAGGATAAAGAGGGAATGCAATTGTTTCGTGAGTTGGTCGGTCACTCGGTTCCCTGGCCAGATCAGCGCCAGCGGACAACTGGCGGCGACATAGTCGCCGGGCTTTTGCTCCAGTCGAATGATCAGGTTCTCCTCCTCCGCGATCTCAAGCAAGACCTCCGTGTCGATGAACTGGAGATAGCCGTCCGCGTGCGCACCGAGCGGCCGAGCCTCCCGCTCGAACATCTCGAGGAAGCCAGGGTCGGGTGGCTTCACCGGGATCTCTGAGGCTCCTTGTCCAATCTGTGTCGGGAACAGCCGGTCGATCCCCTCGATCAATTCCTTGCCGATCCGCGCGACGATCTCGTTGGCCTGGATGGATACAGACACGTGATGGATGAAGTAGATAAACACCCCCACACTCACTACCGCAAGCAGAACACCGAGGGTGACCGATATGTGCGGAACGAAAGTGACTTCCTCTACGCGGCGGATCGTGCGCAGAACGATCAGGCAGTACAGGAACGTGGAGATGAAAGTGCCGAGGACCACCTGGGTAGTGGAATCGCGCATGAAACTGCGCAGCAAACGGGGTCCAAGCTGGGACGAAGCTAGCGAAAGAGTGACCAATGTCATCGAAAAAACCACGCCGGCAACGGTGATCATCGATCCGGCGATGATTCCCAGCACGGCGCTCGCGCCTTCCGCTCCTCCGGTGAACGTCCAGCCCAGGTTGAGCGTCAACCAACGCGTTACCGATGTGTCCACGGTGACGCTCACAAACGCCAACGCCACGGCTACGACGGTCATGAGCGTCGGAATGAACCAAAAACTGGATCGAACGCGTTTCCAGAACTTGAACAATAGCCCTTTCACGCTAATGGCACCTCAGTCACTCGTATGTGATACACAGCCGAACGCCCGTATTCATGCACCCGCTTTGCTGATCGCGTGCAATTAATTGTTAGCTGCCTGACTCGGCATCCAGAATAAATCTGCGGAGCTGTCTTTCTTCTCTCATGATGTGTTCACGGCACAGATGCAAAATCAGTGTACCAGACTTAGCTTCTGTCAAAATCGCCATAATCCGGCTGTTGCCAAAACGTGACTTTTCAAAAGAAATTCCTCATGCAATGTTACGAGAAAATTTAACTTATGAGGACCCTGATTTCTTGGGGGAATTACCCCAGCAGACCGATTGAATAAGCGCTTTGTGCGGTTGCACGCGGACAGCTCACAACCGTCATGCTTTAATGAGAATCAAGCAACTTTTAAAGGTGACTCTCATGTTATTTGGTGGCGGCATTCTCGGAACTATTATTGTTATCGCTCTAGTCGTGTGGCTTATTCGCAGAGCTTAACCCATTCGGCCTGGTAGTGGCCAAAGTGGAACTCAAAGAGGGTTGGTGTCCAGTTCGCGCATCCTAAAGCGGGAATGGAATCTCGCCGCGATCATATGCCGCAACGCGCTCCTCTATTTCGTGAGCCCACGCAAGACAAAGGGTTTAGGTATAACAGAGGATCACAGTGTTGTTAAAAAAGCCGTGATAAATATACATGTCGTGGAGCATGTGTATACAAAATGGCGTTTTTCTATACATGTAGCTGCCAGCTAGATAATGTTCAACATCCATTGGTTTGTTGGCGTTGCCAGCGAGATTTTCAATAGTTTTACTTTTGTTCTCGAAACCGACTCCACCAGGCGTAATCCGGTGAGTCCAAACGGGGAGTAAATCTTGCCAGCGTTTCAATACGGTTAATGACCTCACGCAGTCTTTTTTCGTTATCTTGATTCAGACTCGCCCACACTTGAAGCACTTCTGCAGTAGATACCGTAGCAACCAACACATCAGGTCGAGCTGCCAAGCGCATAGCTTTCCGGTCGTCAGTAAGCAGCGTAAATCCGCGATGCTTGGCAATCGCCAATGCCTGCGCCTCACCATCATCCACCTCGCTGGCAAAGTCGAGATAGTCCTCCAGTTCCTCGTCGCTGACAGCAGCAATGGGCTGTAAAAGTTTACTTCGCGTGAGTTGTTCGAAATCCAATGCGACCAATACCGGCACACCATCCTTTCCATACTCGCGTGTATATTCAGTTTCCCTCAAGACAGCTTCACACAGATACCACTGCCAATTCAGGCTCGATAATTCACGCAGGCCTCCCCACCCGGTGAACAAGTTAATCAGAGAGCAGCAATCGATAATTCTTCCCGACATCCTTTCATCCCGCAGCGTTCGACAACAGAGAATGCGAGAGCGAGAAAGAAACTAAAGAGGGCACTCCATCGCTGTCATTCGGTGTTTTCGAGCATTGTTCAACGACCTCCCGCGCCTGAATTCTTGAACAGCGCAGCAGTCTGGCCAACTGGCCTTCAGTGATCATTTCTTTTTCAAAAGCCTCGACAGCCAGAAGCTTATATCGTTGCGGGTAAGGTTCTACGGAGTCATGGTTGGAGGATGGTTCGATACCCGCTTCCTGTTTCAACGCCTTTACAGGTACTCGTGATTCGCTGATGACGTCCCAGCTTCCTTTGGGTATCAGACTCAAATATTCCAATCGCACAGCCATGGCAGGCATTGATACCGCAAAGTAATCTGCCATGCGGCAAAGATCAGCAACTTTGAAATCACCACTGCGCTCTATCTCCTCGTAAAAACGGCGCTGCACACCTGACTCCGGCATCAGGAAGGCTGCTGCAAAAGCATCGCCAAAGCGTTCTCCTTCTGGTTTGCGCTGCATGGGGGTCAGGTAATCCACTCCGGGTCGGTCGCGGTCCATCAGAAAATTACCGTATTCGTGTGCAATAGTCCAGTTGCGGCGCTCCTTTGGGTGAACACGATTTATCAGAATGCAATAACCAAAATCAGGCACGAATACGTAAAGACCAGACAGATTGGAATTCAGTTTTTCCATAAAGACATGCACTCCTACTTCCTCAAGAACCAGACGGGGAGTGTATATAGGTTGGTGGGCGCCAAGATTCAAACGTGCGCGCTCTTCCTGTGCGCAATGCTCAGCAAATCGTTCAACAGAACCCGGCACAATTCTTACCCGAGGTGGAAACGAAGCCACCGCTTTGCTTTCAAGCAGAGTTTCCAGATAGCTGTAATCATCAATATAGGCTGAAAGCAACTCGATAGCAGACTGCAGTTCAGGTTGGTCGCTGGCAGATATGTCCAGACCAGCGCGCAGATGAGGAGTCAGGGGCTGCGGTCGGGCAGCATTGCGCAACAGATTATTCAGCGGGGTCTCGTAAAGTGCTGCGAGATTCGTTAACTCGTCACGCTTTGGGCGCCGGGTCCCTTTTTCCATGGCAATAAAAGTTGGTCGGCTCATGTTCAAATGAGTAGCCACTTCTTCCTGAGTTAATTTTGCCGCTTTTCTTGCCGCGATCAACCGCTCGGCCAGCCCGGCGAGTTCCAGGCTTTCGTATTTCATGAGATCACCCTCACTTATAGCATCGAGTTTGCACAGTGTGTGGTTGGACTTTACGTCTCGGAATATTACATTGTCAAATACTAATAAATATTAGTTTTACATTATAAGGTGCTCTCAGGGGCCTCGTTTTCTCTGGATATGTCTTGTTCATAGGGTGCGCGGGGCTCGACACGGCAATATGTTGTGCTATAGTTTTGAAAGAAATAAACATACAGATATCTTTCAAAAATTATGGGAAAACACGCAGATAGTACTGATGCCAGAATCATAAAGCGGATTCATGCCAAGAAACGTGGGTGGGTTTTTACCCCGGATAGTTTCAAAGATCTGGGTACGCGCAGAGCTATAGATCTGACCCTGATGCGTTATAGGGATGATGGCAATATCCGCCAGCTTGCTCGCGGGGTGTATGACTACCCTAGAATCGACGAACAACTGGGAATGCTGGAACCATCAACAGACGAAATCGCAAATGCGCTGGCAGGGCGAGACGCAACCCGCTTGCAGCCCTCGGGTGCCTATGCAGCCAACCTGCTGGGACTTTCAACGCAAGTACCCATGAAGGTTGTGTATCTGACAGATGGCCGTTCGCGCACAGTGCAAGTTGGCAAACGTCAGATTATTTTGAAGCAGACCACACCACGCAATATGGCTACGGCCGGAACCATCAGCGGGCTGGTCTTCCAGGCACTCCGCCATCTGGGTCGCGAGCAGGTTGATAGTAAAGTCATCTCCCAGCTTGATCGTCGCCTGGATCGCAGCGCCCGCACCCAGTTGATAAAAGATATTCGTTATGCGCCTGCGTGGATAGCAGACATCGTGCGCAGCTTGGCTCAAGTGCCAACGGAATCTGAAGATTAAATAAAGTTTCCAGGGAAGGAAAAATGAATCAACTACTAAACATGACGCCGGAACGTCGCAGGCTCATTTTCGAGCAGACAGCTACAAAAATGAATCTGGCTGACGTAGGTGTGGAAAAGGACTTTTGGGTTTGCTGGGTTCTGGGCAAGCTCTTCGGCCTGCCCTGTGGCAAACACTTGACCTTTAAGGGAGGCACTTCACTCTCCAAGTGCTGGCAGTTGATAGAACGATTTTCCGAAGATATCGATATCACCATTCATCGCGAGGCGCTAGGGTTTGGCGGAGTTTTTGCACCCCATGCAGCTTTCAGCAAAACACAACACAAGAAGCGATTGGAGGCCCTGAAGGCTGCATGTGAGAGATACATCGCAGATATACTACGGACTGAACTTGCGATGGCTATCGCAGAAACGTTGCCAGATAGAAAATCATGGTCACTGCAAATTGACCCGGAAGACAACCAGTCATTATTGTTTGGTTACCCGAGCGTGTTGCCAAGCCCGGCAGAATATCTGCGCCCTTGGGTGAAGATAGAACTGGGAGGTCGTGCTGAAGTTGAGCCGTCCGATCAGGTCAACATACGTCCCTATGTTGCTGAGGTATTTCCTGACGTACTTACGGATGCCAGCGTTGGTGTTCGAGCTATTCTGCCAGTTCGTACCTTCTGGGAAAAAGCGATGCTCTTACACGAGGAGAGCTTTCGTCCAGATGGCAGGCAGCGTAGAAAATCGATGGCCAGGCACTACTATGATCTCTATCGCCTGATCGACGCGGGTGTTGCGGAAAAGGCACTATCGGATCTCGAACTTTTCCATAGCATTGCTGAACATAGACGGCAGTATTTTCGATATACCTGGGTTGACTACAGGACATATCAGCCAGGCAGCATGCGTTTTGTACCAAACTCTTCGCAACTAACCGAATGGCAAGCAGATTACAACAATATGCAGCGCGAGATGTTCTTCGGCGAGGTTCCCGAGTTCGGTGAGGTTCCCGAGTTCGGTGAGGTGCTGGAGTGCGTTCAAATGTTTCAGGATAGGTTCAATGGACTGGCGACATGACTGATACAGCGAGCCGAAGCCGTGGAGATAGAGGAAGTTCATTAGGCAGCACTTGTTAAGCTGCGTTGAGATTGATCTTGTGTACATTGCTCAAATATCCAGCAATGGAGTTCCTTCAGCAAATCACCTTTGGCACGACTACTTCCCAGCGTTTGCTCTTCATCCTCTCGCGAAACTCCTCTGAATCCTCTGCGTATCTCACGACCACTGCACTCACCGTGCTCGATTCTATCTGACCATCCATCTCAAAAGATGCAGCAGTTCTGCCCACAACGTTTCCCTGAGCATCCAGTAGAAGGTAACGGTTATTGTCTTCCTGCCAGTACAACGGGTCGCCCGCACAAAGCTTAGCGATATTGCGATGTATATCCGCACTATCGGACTGACGGCCAGCGTAGCCAATGTCAATCTCACTAAGGGCGAGAGTCAGGTAACGCTTACTTAGGTCGGGGTTGTAGTCACCCTGCCAGGGAATTGCCAGTGCTACTGACGTCAGAGCTGTACTGAATGGATTGCTATTCGCAAACTCGCACAATGTCAGTGTGTGAGCGGCACGTGTCATTCCGACATAAAAAAGACGACGCTCATCTTCTGTCGTTTGCATATCTGTGTGCCAGCCACCGTCCAGCATTACCACGTGCAGAAACTCCAATCCTTTGGCGGAATGTACAGTGCCCAGATAAAGTCCATTGGCGGGCTTTTGGCGAATGTCCCTGAAATAATCGTAGAACCAATCAGTTAATAACGCTCCCCTGAGTCGGGCCTCTCCAAACTCAAGCTTGAGCTGCTCAATTGCTTCAAAGAGCAACTCAAACCAGTAAGTATCAGTTCTCAAGTTCGTGAGCAGGTCATGCAACGCGTCGGCATCGGTTGGTGCCTCACAAGTAGAAACTGCGTCAATGAAACGAACGAATTCCCTGTGTCGGGTCAAAGCAGGCGCTCGCCCTTTGTCTGCAGCCAAATGATAAGCGATTCCGTTTTGTTCGCACCACGCTTGCACGGGGACGAGAAACTTGTGGCTACGAGCCAGAATGGCACATTCAGTCCAATCAAAATTGCTTGCCTCCATCAGAGCCTGCAATCGGGACATAGCAGCCTGTGCCTGAAGATTTCCCTCGGTGATGTCGAAGTCAGGCAGGAGCAAGCGCAGCACCTGCCCGTGGGCTACTCCATCACGCGTCGCCCACAAACCGCCTGCATGATCTTTTTGCCGCGCAGCATTGATACTGATGGGATGTTCCTGTTTCAGGCGATTGGAATTTTTAGCCACGAGGAGGTTAGCAGCATCGATGATATGTCGTGTTGATCGATAGTTCTCCACCAGGTACTCAATCCTTGCTTCGTAGTCTTCACGAAAACGCTCTATGTAGCGATTACTGGTATTACGCCACGCATATATGTTCTGGTCGTCATCGCCTACAGCGAGAATGCAGAGTCTTTGCTCCGGATCGACATGACGTCCGGCCAAGGCGCTGATCAGGCGATACTGCATTTCATCAATATCCTGGTATTCGTCTACAAGGATATATCGATAACCACCCAACAACTGATCACGCAACTCATCTTCGCCACTGACGATACTCTCTCCTTCGAATAAGGCCACCGCCTGAGCAAGAACTTCCTGCAGGCGTTGTTCATCGACAGTTTCATTGCGTTGGAAGCTGACTCCAGTCATGCGCATGGCCATACTGTGATAGGTCAATATGGTAACACCGTAAGCATCCGGACCAATCAGTGCATACAGGCGCTTGCGAATTTCATTGGCGGCGTGACGGTTGAAAGTCAGAGCTACGACAGCGCGCGCAGGAACACGTTTTACGCGAAGAAGATAGGCAATGCGGTGAACAATCACACGTGTCTTGCCTGACCCCGGCCCGGCAAGAATAAGTCTGTTTTGGTCTTCATCATCCGCTACGACATTTCGCTGTCCAGAACTTAACGGACCCACAATTGCTTCCCAGGATTCCTCACTGGTAGCCCTATTTAGAACTTGTTTTTTATTGGGAAAGTGGCGATGGAGAAATTCTTCTTTGCTTTGACTGAAATAATCAATCACCAGAAGGAGAGCGGCAGCCATCTCTTTAAGGGCTGTCTCAGCGTACTCGCGCATTACATGAACCTGAATGATTCGTTCGCGATAATGTTCATCCAGTCGGTTGAAATCACTTTTTAGATAACGTCCCTTTTTGTCTTCGTTAACCTCAATGGTCATGGCGCGTCGCATTACAGACATACCATGGTTTACAACAAGAATACCCTGATGGTGCATATAGAGCAGTACATGCTCAATAGCACGACGGCGTTCCGCGTGAGGAATCAATGCGCCAAGGTGCATGTCTCCTGCAATCAGATTTTCAAGTTCACCAAAGCTGGTTTCAACCATGGCATCTTTGCTGCGCAGATCTGCCGGTAGCTTGCCAATCAAAAAAGCAAGTAGAATACCCGCAAGCGCCCGACGCTTTTCCCCCAGTTTTTCAAGTTGCACCCAACTATATCCATTCAACACTTTCAGCTTCAGGTGATCCTGACCAATAGTCTTGATTTCAAAACTGCTGCGCTGACCCGTTGCGCTGGATTTATCGCGCGACAAACTTTTTAACAACGTCAAAACCTGAACCGGCAGAAGATCGGTCTCCATCCGGACTTTCAAGCCGGACGTGAGAGAGCTTAAACCTAAATCCTGCCATTCACCATTGGCAGCGTCCGGTGCTAACTCCGCAAGCTGTTCAAACATTGCCTTCTCAAGTCTGCTTGTTTTCAGCATGCGCTTATCGGCCGATTCAGAGACGCCGTGACGCAAATAGAGAGTTAGTTGGGTGTCATTGACCAATAAGCCCAATGTTTCCATTTGACGTAGGGCGCCAACGACTTCATCAAGCGACTGACCAGTCAACTGCAATAATTCGTCGGTACTTACTCGTTGGTCAGCGGCGGTAGATCGCAAGAAATTTAGAATGGACTGGAATTCTTGTTGTTTACGAACGGGAAGTTTTGCTTGCGCCAACACACTTTCAGCTTCTTTCTCGTTGGCGCCCAGTTTGGCTGGGAAGATTTTCGTGACATTAGCTTCGCGTTTCAGATATTCGCCACGCTCCAACCATGAAATGGCCGTGCTGACTTTGGTTTCAGCGTCGAGATCTTCAATTTCAAAACTGGTTTCCACAGTTTCATCTCGCAGTATTTCTCCGGCGGTAATGACCAGAGCTTCACCGTTGCGCTTGGCGCTCTCGTAACGCAATTTGCGCAGAATTTGCTGGAGATCCCGGTATGTCAATCTGGATCTCTGGCTCAAGCTGAACTGTGTTTCGATGTCATTGGGATCGTAAAGCAGTACGCAGCGTGCATTCTCTTGATCTCGCCCGGCACGACCAGCCTCTTGCAGATAGTTCTCCAGAGAGCCGGGAATATCAGCATGCACCACCAAACGGATATCCGCCTTATCAACACCCATTCCAAAGGCATTGGTGGCCACAATAATCCGCAACCTTCCCGCTTTAAACGCGTCTTGAATATCTTTCTTTTCGTTAGGTTCCAGTCCCGCGTGGAAATGTTCGCATGCCCATCCTTGCTCTGCGATGAATCCGGCTATGTCTTCAGCTTTACGTCGACTGGCGACAAAAATGACTGCCCCGCCATCATTGTCTCTCAAGTGCGTATTCAACAACTCAAGCGCCCGTCCCGATTTTTCATGACGGGTACATGGCACGACATCAAAACTGAGGTTGGTGCGTTCCGGGCTTCCGATGAAGGATTGAAACTCGATATCAAGATGCTCACGAAAATGGCGCTGAATGTCTTCCAGCACATCTGGTTTGGCCGTAGCTGTAAAGCAACCGATAGGTGCCAGTTCCCCCTCGCCCGTAAATTCCCGAATGAAGCGGGCGGCGTACAGATAATCAGGTCGAAAGTCGTTGCCCCATTTGGACAGACAGTGCGCCTCATCGAAAATCCACGCCCCGATGCGGCGCTGAGTAATCGCTTTCCGGAACCCCTGGTTCCTGAATTGCTCCGGAGAGACCAGAAGAATTCCGATATCACCCATTTGGAGTTTGTCGAGAACATCAGCTCGTTCCGGCAATGAAAGCAACCCGTTCAATGCGGCTGCACACTCTATGTTGCGCTCAAGCAAACCATCTACCTGGTCTTTCATCAGCGATTGCAGCGGAGAGATGATTACCGTCAAACTCCCATTGCGATGGTATCGATTCAATGCGGGAAGTTGGTAACACAACGATTTACCACCACCCGTGGGCAACACGGCGAGTACATTCTCGCCGCGCATACCAGCGAGCACCGTATCGTGCTGCAAGCTTTCCTTTTTTTCTTTTGACTCATGGCGGAAATCGTCAAAACCAAAGTAACGCTTGAGTTCGTGTCGTGGGTCGTGTGTGCTTAGACAATACGTGCAATCGGCTGTACCACAGGGAATATCACGGAGTTCCCGCACTAACTGCCCGGTTTTTGGATACTGATGATAGACCCAGGGCGCCAGCACGGAGTTGCCGCCCGATACTCGCAACCACGCCAGCGCGTAAGCAATGGCGCTGTGCCAATCCGGGTTGTATAGATCGTTCTCTAGCAACACATTGAGGCGAGTGCGACATACCTTGAGGTCTCGAGATAAGGCTTGATCCGATTCCTGTAACAATGACGGAATTAATGCCGCGATGTCTTTTAGTGGCAGTGGCGGCCGCTCTGTCATTGCCGAGAAAAATGCACCAACACCGCTGCGGATATCCGATCCAAGCAAACCCTGATAACACAGTAACTCCGATTGCCGATGTTGACCGAGATGCCTGAACGCCTGCTTCTGATCACCGAACAATACCCAGGTAGAGCGACAGTCCGCCAGCGGAGAGTTCAGGCTGTCGCGAACCAGTTTGTAGTCCTTGATCAGACGATGATAGGGATTCTGCGGAAACGCCAGCGGTGACAACAAAAGGGTATCAAGGACGGGCAGACTGAACAGGTTGAGTGCTTTGATGTTCTGTTCAAGAACGGGCAGGTCATGAGCAACGATGTTGTGTCCGAGCAAGCAATCAGCCCCCTTGCTCAAGTTATCCAGCTTTTCCAGCGCCGGTCCAAGGGGAGATGATTTATTGATCCTCAGTTCAAGTTCGTCGCCACTGTCGACGCGCATGGCTCCCAGCATATGAATACGTGTGGGAGTCGAATCCGCCGAGACATGAGCGGTTTCCAAGTCCAGCACAAGTGCTGATGAGGGGTATTCGCTCGAGTGTTCTTTATGAACCTGCTGATCGAGCATTATGTCGCCTACAAATTATTTTAATTATCTGAATACTCTTTATCAGTAAGCAGGTCCGCGAATTATTCTGAATCGCGTGCTGCCGGTATTATCAACCCATTTGCATAGCGAGAACTCTGCTGGGATCGACCATAAGTGGTTCCGATTATTACCTGTTCATCTGCATACGTCCATCACTGTGCCAAGTCCACCATATTCTAGGGGAGGCTTACAGATCAGCGGTTGTGGCTGATGATTGGATATCCTGGTGGTATTGGAGGGTTGGAGCGGAATTTCCGGGGTGGTTTGGGCGGGAGGAGGGGGTGGGGCTGCATAGGCATTGAAGGGTGAGAAGTGTGACGGAGTTTTGAGAAAATTGAATTCTCACCTAGCAAACAATTCATGCACTACTTTTCTGAGTTCAATCATTGCTTGCTTGTTTACTCGAAGCTCGTCGCCGGTGGCTTGTTCGGAGCCGCAGAAATCGCAAACAGAATACACCGCCTGCAGTTTGTATTGAACCCCTTGGTACTCGATTGTGTTTTTCATAATGCGAGTGTCAAGGCGCCCTTCGTCACAGATTCTACAAATGATTTGGTCAGTGTTAGACATTGGTTCAATTCCTGCAGTTCTACGAGTTGCTTTAACCGAATCACCTATGCAGAAACGGCCTCGACCCACTTCTTGTCTGAAAGCACTCGAAGAGCAAGGTCAATCTGACGCTCGGTGAACTGTCGCTTGCGGTCATTCCAAGCATAAGTGTGAGTAACAACTTCTTCCAGTGAAGTGGCAGATTCCGTTGTCATAATCCAGTGAACTGTAGATAACAGTTCCAACCCGAATGGAGATTCGAAACCTTCCACAAGCTCGGAAACCCGATTGAATCTCGCTTGGGTATCTGGGTGCTGCTTTAGAAATTGCTCAGCGTCTTCGGTAGCACCAGGAACCAGTTGCAGCGGTTTGTTCGGGGCATCACCACCATCGGCATAGCCGGATATTAAATGCCCTTCAACGGCATTTAAAACATGTCGCAGATTCTCAGCATAGGGACCGTAAGAAGCTTTCATGTACTTCAAGCGCAACGACTCGCCTGCCTCTTGCATGAAGTACATCAGCTTATGAACTTCCAGCAGCGTGACAGTCGGATCCAGCAAGCCACGCAGATAGCGGTTCATCAGCTCCACGAGAGCTGCTCTGCCTGTAGTCATATTTGGAACTTTGCGGTTTTTCACCATTTTTCCAGTCGCAGGTGCTCCGCTGGGCTCATAAACAACTACCCGCACATCCGACAGGGGCTGAAGCGCGGCCTCAATACGCGGTCTGACCTCATTCCAGTCTAGGCCGCCTAATCCACTGCCTAGTGGTGGTACTGCCACAGACTGTATCTTGTATTTGCGGATGGTCTCCACCAGCGATTGTAAACCGGCATCAATATCTTCCATGCGGCTTGCGCCGCGCCAATGGCGCTTGGTGGGGAAGTTAATGATGAAGTGCGGAGTGGTCAGCTGCTCGGTTTCATATACGAACATGCGACCCGGCTGCACCAGTTTCTGTTGGCAAGCGGACTCGTAGGCAACAAAATTTTCCGGGAATGCTTTTTTGAACTGCAAGGCGATGCCACGCCCCATAACACCTACGCAATTAACCGTGTTGATAATGGCATCGGTGTTTTCGCTCAGAATATCGCCAGACTTGAATTCAATCATCGCCCTTTCCTTCATCAGTAATACCAATCGCGTCTGATTTCCATCTGCGGCCTGTGAGCTGCCGCAGCCAGTGTCTGTGCGACTTGAGTATAAACTGCTTGAGAGTGAACGCCAATGTGTTCAACTAGATGCCATGGGCATGCATGCTCCAGAAGAAATTCCGCCTGCTTGCCTTCCTTACACGACTGCCAATCACGCGCCTGAACCGCAGGCCAGTTGACCTCTGACAACTGGTTCAGGTCATTACGGTCCTCGAAATAGCGCGATCCAGCGTTACTCAAGGTAAATGCCCAGCGTTTCTGCTGATCCTGTGCCCAAGATACGGTCTGATACAGGTCGACCACCAAATGTACAATTGGGCCTTGACCACCTCTGTAAACCAGATCGTGATGGTTCGCTTGATACAACAGATACAACATGACTGAGCGCGGACAAAAATAAAACGGAACGCATGCGCCAACATATAAACCGGGATAGCTGTTCAGATTCAACTCATGAAGTCTGCGATTTTTGATGTCAGATATGCCAATGTTTGTACCACTACCGAGTCGATCAGCCATCTTTGCATCACTCCAAAGATGTCCGTCGGCAATAATAGACGGCAAGCGGTCCATATGCAAAATGTGGTACAGCTTGAGTTGTGCAGGAACTGCCATGTCAGTCTACCTCCAGGGGAAATAACTCCGGCTGCGCTAACTTCTCCTCCTCCCACTCTTTGTAAGTTTTGCCACTCCCAACGATTTTCCACTCAGTTGTACCATTGGCAGGTCTGCCGTTTACAACTGCTGCAGCCGCACTAGGGCTTTTGAATGCATAATTTTCTGTAAATCGACCACGTCCCTCATTAATCACCACTACGCCAGTACTCACTAGTTCATTGAAGAGCTTGGCGTAATTATGATCAGATGATCCCTGGGACCATTCTCGACGGCAAATGGAGCCGGCCTGGACGACGAATTCACCGTTTTCCAGGCAGGCAGTTGCTTCGATACCATGTTTGGGAGTGCGCAATTCAAACAACAGAGGGTGTTCATCGGCCTCAGACAGGAAAACGGAGATTGCAGGTTTAGCAGGGCGGGTATTGGCCAGAAAGCAGTCAATGCGCAGGGCGGGCAGCACCATCAGAGTATATTCGAGAAAGTTTTCCATATTGGCGCGCGCTGCCTCGCTGAGTGAAGGGCGCGGTGGCGTGTTGCCGTTGTCAAGCGCGATCTTGCCGATGCGGCGCGCCTCTTCCACCAAGCGCGACTCCAAATATTTTGCGTGTGCCTTGTTGAGGTTATTTGCAGCCGAGATAATCAGGATTGCTGTGGTCCACCAATCTTTATTCGTGTCGTGATTTTTTATCCGATCTCTAATGTCCTCACCTTCACCCACATATAACAGCGGGCCGTTGTCGTTCTCGCCCAGCAGCAAATAAACGCCTGTATAACGCGCCTCTGTACGTTGAAGCGCAGCACTCAACTGCGTACGCGGTGTCATAAGCACATGACCAGTCCAGTTGAACACTTCAGCGGTGAGCATTCCGTCGGGTTTGCCATCGATGAAGAAAAGTTCGAGAGATTGAGGTTTGGAGTTCATAGGCTATCAGCCTGCGGGCTGTTTACGATTTGATGCTCAAAGTTCAGGGGTTCTTGTGCTGGCGCGGCGAAAATGCGGTTTAGAAGACTATCTGTTGAGACATCACCGTATCGATCAGCCAACACCCCACGCAGTTTTAACAGACGAGCATTTGCGGTATCAACCAAAGAACTAAAGGTTGCAGCCCTTACCCGACCGTATTCGGGTGTGCCAAGCCGCTTGTCGCGCTCAACACCTGCTCCAATTTTCTGTCCTACAACCCAAGCGCAAATGTAAGGAGATCCAGAGATAGCACCCGAGCTGTATATATCTTGTACATAGCCATCAGCTTGATTGACTTCCTTACGGCTCAACTCGAATCCACCTTTCTTCAATTCGATAACCAGAATATTTTGTATATATGTCAGCACTGGGTTAGATGGATCGAAAGACTCAATGCCCGTTATTTGCCAAGTTGTATGTTCAGGAAGTACAACGATATCAGGTCGATTTCGTTCATTGATAAATTGCGCATTTGTGGTCTTGAAAAGCTCCTTGGCTACTGATTTCAACGTCACATTTGAGCAGTATTCATGTGACTCAAATTCCGGCCCAAATATCCAGCGGGAACGCAGGATCAAAGGATGGAGAGTATGCAGCTCATCGGTTTCTGGGTCATCCGCCAATCGCCTGATTGTCTCCAATACACTTATGCGGCTGTCTATTTCGTCCAGCACACGCAGAGCGTCCTTTATCGTCCACTCAGTAAGCAAGCGATCCAACCCGTCTACGTCATCTGATGGTAGGGTTGAGAGCTTTTGCAATAACGCTGCGCCGCTCTTAGTTTTCTCAAGATGTATAACAGCCTTGACTGCGGTAGCCAAAAAGTCAGGCGAGATCGTCGGGTGCTCCTGCGCCACAGCTTTTGTAAACTCTGCAACCTCCATACGTGCTCCTTGCCCCAGAGATTCCAGTTCGGAACGATTCTGTGTCAGTGCATCTTCCGAAGTCGCCTCGACAATCTCCGTGGCAAGTTCTTGAGCCACTTTCCCTATATGCTCGGCTGTAGCTCGGTAGAGATCTCGTACTGCATCCGTTGGTCGAAAACCTGTCCAGTCCTGCTCCACCTCTGACTCAAAACCTTCGGTATCGACAATCACCTTGTAACGGCGAGCAAAGCGAGTTCGTCCATCGAAATTCGCGATCTGACCCACTGCCCAAGAAGGTGTTCCCACGAGCCTCCCTCGTACCCAGAAGGCAATACCTTGATGTATCGAAGAATGATTAAGCCGAGTCGAGTCGATGACAATAACGGTTGCACGTTTACCCTCCCCTAGATTTAGAGATTCCTCACTTACTCGGCCCTCTATTGCCGAAAATGGAAGGTGCTTGCCATTCACAAGGATTCTAAATTCAGGGTCATGGATGAAGCGCGCGGCAAGCACAGTCAGGATTTCATCCGGATCTGGCAGCTTCCTGGTAACGCGCACCAGAAGGCGTGTACCGTTTCCACCTCGTTGATTAATAACTTCGCCGCGTAGAACGAAAGGGCTGGGTCCAGATTCTGTGCCGACAACAAAAGTAGCTACTGTTCCTCCACGCCAAGTTTCCACTTTGTATTCATCTGCAAAGCAAAGTAATCCATGTCGGCCGACACCATTTCTTCCGTATGGTTTACGAGGATGCTTCGATTGGCCAGAGGGGAATTCAACATTTGGTCCTTGGTGCTTTTCACGATCATAGCGAAGGGTCATCCACCTTTTCTTAAATTGCTCAGGCGTCATACCGTGACCATCGTCAGTTACGGTTAGCAGTCCATCAATCTCCGAGGGAAGAATTAATTCGACCTTTGAAGCACCTGCATCCCAAGCATTGGCTACTAGTTCCGTTAATGCAACCTGAGGGACATGAGCAACTTGACCAAGCTCACGCAATAAATAGTCTTCCTCGAACAGGGAGTTTTGCAGCGCGGCATTAGACATATTTGTTCCCCTGATATCAATTATTCTCACACATGAATCGGACATTTCGATTTTATGAACTCAAGCATCGGTCTGAAAACTTCGAAGCAAGCAGCGTCAAGCGTGGGCACAACTTCCTTCGCAAATGCTGTCTTCACTCCGTCTGATCTGAAGATAATCTTTTTGCCGCCGACGCAAGGTTCGTCCACGTAATAATCTTTGGTTCCTTTAACCCCATAAAACAAGTGTTCTATCTCACAGCAAGAGTCGCCGCCAAAGGTTTCACCTGTAGCGGGGTTGCGAAAAACTTGCTTTTGTATGTCAGCGTTAACAGGCACGGGCAGCATCAAAGCGTAAGATTCTCCCTCCGCCCATTTCTTGATCATTCCTTTTAATGGGTCTGTTTCGCTGATGGTGCCGTTCAATCCGTTCCACTGGTCATAGGCTTTGTCAAAATCGAACAAAGCAAAAATCGGTAATCCTCCCATCTCGGCATGAATACGGTGGTCGGTCAGCAACTGCTTGATATAAGTGCTACTGAAGGCATAAAACGGGATGAAAGGGATCTCAACATCATAGAGCTTGTACCAAGCCTCTTTGAGAATAACCGGATCGGTGCTGCCTTCGGTAAACAGAACCGGTTTGTTCTCAATCTGGATGACGTTGATGATGCTGAGTAATTGGTCCTGCTCAGAATATTTGATGAGATCGGCACTCAATTTCTTGATAGCAACCGCCTTGGGCAGGTCATAGCAATTAGCTTGATTTCCCTTGATGTCGAAAAATTTGATTATCTTTTTGTTATGCGGAATCAACGTCACCGCGCTATGGCTACTCATCAGCACATGATTGTTTTTAGTGGTGGCGTCGGTGATCTCAAAAACTTGTTTGAGAAAGTCGAACTGCCATTCTGGGTGAAGGAAGGAGTCTGGTTCATCGAGCAGGGTGATACAGTTGCGGTCTTTGAAAAGCTCAACTATCGAGTAGATGTAAACAGACTGGAACTGACCATCACTGAAGTGGGCAATGGTAGCTTCTACGCCGCTAACGAGTTGTAAGGGGATGGTGATCTCAGCCAACATCCCCAATGTCTTCAGGTTGTCGAACTGGCGGAACAGATTCTGCTGGCTGAGATCGGCGAATTCCTGTTGGATTTTGACAATATCAAGATAGGCAATGTAGCGGTCCTCAGAACGAAAATATCCCTCGTTGACTGTAATCCCTCCCGGAGCTTGGACAACGCATTTAGAAAGTCTGTCAAGGAAGACTTTAGTAATGCCTGCAGACTTCCAAAAGCGGTCGCTCTCATCATTGTTTTCTATGTCGAAATCGGTGCTTTTTGAACCTTTCGCATATTCCGGCCGATCAAAGACAATTTTTACTACTGGCTCAGTTCGCTCGTTCGTGCCGGGTTTAGGCAACCCCATTTGATCGATACCAAGCTTCTCGCAGATGAACTGCCGTGCTTTGCAAGTGTCTGGCTGCATGAGCATCACGGCCAACAGCAGTTCTTTGTATTCCGGACCGATACCTAGAAAAAAGCGGGTTTCGTCAAAATCTGCGCGTTTTATACGTTTGCGGAAAGTCTCTTCGTACTGCTCGACCAGCTTTGCCACGGTGTTGTTGTGGCCAGAGTAGTAGATCAACACATTATCTAGAAGTGGCGTCTTGCCTATGGTTTTTCGTTCTTGGCCATTTATTGTCAGCTTTTCCGAATTCCAGCCGATCTCAGTGGCCTTGCCATCGATCTCGAAACCGATGCGATAATTGAAGTCACAAGAAAATTTATCGCGGTCGAATTCGACGATATGACGGAATATTTCGATAATAGCCTCAAACAAATTAGATTTACCGGTGCCGTTTTTGCCAACAAAGACATCAATAAAACTGCTACCGTCGAAGTTCAGTGAAAAATCCCGAAGGTTCTTATAGTTGCCGATATAAAGCGATGTCAGGCGCATGGCATCCCTCTACACCTGAGCCATCACGGCGCTAAGAAGCTTGGTTTGTTTGCCGGTGGCGGAATTGATGCGCTGGTCGAGCATGTTGCACAGGGCCATCAATTTGTCGACACGGGCGACAATACGATGTTGTTCGGGGAGCGGTGGAAGTGGAACAGGTAATTCTGCCATAACTTGACGGCTCACGTTTTTCATCGAACTGCTGGTTCCTGATGCATTTGATATATAGTACGTGCGTGAGAAATCCGTACCGTTTACGAAATTGACGAAGTATTTGCTGATCTGATTGGATAACGCAAAGCGAACGATTTTGTCGCTCATCATCAATTTCTCTGGCGTATCCTCTACGATGACACTTCTTGCAACAAGCTCATCGGTGTTCGCTCGCGAAAGGAGGAAATCTCCCGCTTTAACTTCGCATTCAGGACGAGGTGCTTTATCTGAAGGCAACGCTTTATTCTCATTTGGATTATACTGCCCCCAAGAAACAGCACTTACCTTTAATACCCCCCATTTCCCGGTGGAGCGTTGTTCCGGCAGACATTGTGGGCTCCATCCTGAATCATTTGTAAGTGAAATATCTCCTAATCTCACCCACTCCCACCCGCGTGGTAGTTCGGAAGGAGTCCCCATTGGCTTGATGGGCGGAAGCGGATTGGGTTTTTTGATTTTCCCAGCTTTCACTAACCGATGCTTTTCGGCTTCAATTTCTTTCAGCAATTCGCTAGCAGGAGGGTCGTTAGGGTCTTGGGGGATGAGGCGTCCCATGACGGCAAGTTGGAGGATGGCTTTGCGTAATTCGGCGACGTTTTCTTTGACAGTGTAGAGTTCGCCGAAGTGTTGTTGGATGAAATTCCAGGCTGAGCCGTTCGGGGCATCGAGCAGTTGTCTAATTGCGGCAGTGTGGACGGCCTGGCGTTGAGTTTCTCGTGCTTTGCGTAGTTTTTCCAGCTCGTCGCAGCGGGCCATCAGCTGTTCGATGCGGGTGACGATGCGGTTTTGCTCTTGAATTGGCGGCAATGGAAAAGGTTGTTCGGTGAAGTACGGAGTTGGCACACGCTTCTGACCAGCGGAACCAGTCATTCGAGGGATGGCTCTGGATATGTAATGGGGATTTTTCAAGTAATACAGCAGAAACTTCGGCGAAACAGCGGAGAAAGCATTTCGGAAAATGTGAAGCTCTGTCGTTCCCGCACCGACCCCATTGGGTAAGCCTGAAAACACGCAAGACTTCGCATTCTCAAAACAAGGGGTTATCTTCGCCATGCCCACGTCACCATCGGCAAAGTGAGTATAGCCCTTCCTGATTTCACCCCAAGTGCGCTCTTCGAATTTGTGATTCTCGGAATAACCCTCAGGGATTAGCGGCATTGGAACGAATCCAGCCGGCTTGATGTCATCGGCATCGTTGCGGGGATTAATGATCCCGATTTCACCTAATCTGACCCATTCCCACCCTTGTGGCAGTTCGTGCGGAACTTCCTCTGGCTTAATCGGCGGCAGTGGTTTTGGCTGTTTAATTTGCTTTGATTTAACTAGTCGATTTTTCTCGGTTTCGATTTTTTTCAGCAATTTCGACGCAGGCGGATCATTCGGGCCCTGCTCCACCAGTTTGCCTTGCATCGCCAATGTCAGAATCAGTTCGCGCAGCTTGGCGATACCGTTGGGTGTGGCAAAAGCAGTATCGAAGTACTTCTCCAACAATTGGCGAGTAGCCTCTGTCATGCCTTGCCCCCCAGGCATGTCATCAATTCGTTTTTCAATGCCTGCTGTGCGGCTTCAAGCTGCTTGACGATCAGTTGATACTCCGCCATCAGTTCTTCCGGATCGCGGTGGTTCACATCTAATTCGTGCGGATTTTTGCAATCCAGATTGTAGTTGCGTTCTACCAATGCCTTTGCGCTTATCTTCCAGGCATGTTCAGAGGTCTTGCGGCTTTTACGGCTTGCGCCTCCCCACCATTTCTTTTCCAGATCAAACTCGCCAATGGTCAGCGGTTTGGAGCGCGAATAGGACTTGTAGCCCTCCGGATAGGGGTGTTGGAAGAACCAGACGTCTTTGGTCGGGCCATTTTTTTCGAAAAACAGGACATTGGTGGCAATGCTGGTGTACGGGCTGAACACCCCTTTGGGCAGGCGCACGATGGTGTGTAGGTTAAACTCTTCCAGCAACTCACGTTTTAGCGTTGTTTTCACGCCTTCACCGAACAGAAAACCATCCGGAAGTACCAAACCAGCCCGACCTGTGTTGTGTTTCAGCAGGTGCATGATCAGCGCCATAAATAGTTCGGCAGTTTCACGCGTCTGGTATTTCTTGAGAAAATTCTTTTCGATGCCATCCTCTTCCATGCCACCAAACGGTGGGTTGGTGATGATGACATCAACGCGATCTTTGGGGCCGTAGTCCTTCAACGGCCTGGCCAGAGTGTTGTCGTGGCGGATATTGCTGGGCACTTCAATGCCATGCAGCATCATATTGGTGATGGCGAGCATATGTGGCAGCGGCTTTTTTTCCACGCCATGAATGCTTTCCTGCATGCGTTTGTTGTCTTCCGGGGTTTTCACCTGCTGCTTCAGATGTTCGATGGTGCAGCTGAGAAAACCGCCCGTTCCACAGGCCGGATCGAGTATTTTTTCGCCCAATTGCGGGTTAAGAATATCTACCATGAATTGAGTTACTGCGCGCGGCGTGTAGTATTCCCCGGCATTGCCGGCGGATTGCAAGTCAGAGAGGATTTTTTCGTAAATATCATTAAACAGATGCCGGTCAGTGGAAGAGTTGAAGTCAACGTCTTCTTCAATTGCGTTAATCACCTGACGCAACAGCGTGCCGGATTTCATGTAGTTGTAGGCGTCTTCGAATACCGAGCCAACCACCCGGCCATGCGGCGGCACGCCTGCCTTGGTGGCCAGACTTTTCAGGGAAGGAAACAGGTCATTGTTGACGAAGTCGATCAGCTCTTCACCGGTAATTCCTTCCGGGTCTTTGGCCCAGTTGCTCCAGCGGAACCTGCTTTGCAGTGGAGACTTGTAGCCCTTGACGGTAAACATCCACTCCTGCTCCTTGTCGTCAAAGATTTTCAGAAACAACAGCCAGCAAAGCTGGCTGATACGTTGTGCGTCACCATCAACGCCAACATCCTTCCACATAATGTTCTGAATGGTTTTAATAAGGGTACTGAGTGACATGCGTTATTCCTGTATTGATGCGTAAATAGCCCGTTCGAGTTCGTGAACGGCTTGTTGGTATTGATCTTTACCGCCAAAGGCCCGGAGCAGCTCAAGCGGTGTGCCAAGCTGGCTGAACGGCGCAATGGTGAGCACCTGCGGTTCTTCGATGGCAGCCACGCCTTCGTCGGCATATTTGTCTAGCAAAGCCTGTAGTACCTGCTGAGCCTGTTCACCGTATTTACTGAAGTAATTGCGTTTCTTGACCTGCTCCGCGCGCTCCTCGCGTGTCAATGGGGGTTGATCCCAGGCTACGTGGCACAGCAGATCAAAGGGGCCAAATGTCTTTCCCGATTGTTTGCCGACCTCAACGGCCAGCGCATCAAAAAACACGCCTTGTTCTGCCAGTTCATCGATGATCGCCTGTTTTTTATCGGCCTGGTTCCATTTGCGCAGAAAATCATCCAGCGAGGCAAACTCCTGTGCCATGATTTTGCGGGTGTAATCTTTCAAGGATTCAGTGATCAGCTTGCCATTGGCGTCGAAGTATTGAACACGCTCAGCAACCACTTTTACTGCTACATTAGAAACGACGTAGCGACGCACCCATCTCTCATCCCCGCCGGGCTCTGATAATTCATCCCATGCGTTTTCGGTTCCATCTGGATAGGAGACACCTTCCTGCTCAGCGCGCTCAGCCATGTCGTCAACCTGCTCATCGGGTGGTACGGGAGATTGATCGCCAGTTGGTTCGTAGATTTGTACGGGGTCACCATCAAAATCCGGGTCAGCAAACAGTTCCGTGGCTTTTTTGAAATCGAGAATGGTGAAATAGAATTTATTAAAATCCTCGTTGATGCGGGTGCCGCGACCAATAATCTGTTTGAATTCCGTCATCGACTGAATGCGTTGATCGAGTACGATCAGTTTGCATGTTTGCGCATCTACACCTGTGGTCATCAACTTTGATGTTGTCGCGATGACGGGATAGGTACTTTCAGGGAAAATGAAATTGTCCAGCTCAAGTTTGCCTTCTTCATTGTCACCGGTAATACGCATCACATATTTGCTGTTCTGTGCCACCAGATCGGCATTTTCATTGACCAGTGCCTGGCGCATGCGCTCTGCATGGTCGATGTTGTCACAGAAGACGATGGTCTTGTCGAAGCGGTTGGTGGCTTTCAGGAAGTCGCTGATTTTTTTGGCCACTAGATGGGTGCGTTTTTCCAGCACCAGCGTGCGGTCGAAGTCGCGTTGGTTGTAAATGCGGTCCTCAATTTCCTCGCCGTATTTGTCCCTCATACCCTTGTCGGGGCGCCAACCTTCGAGATCCCTGTCCAGATCGATACGAACCACTTTGTAAGGCGCAAGAAAGCCATCTTCTATACCTTGACGCAAGGAGTAGGTGTAAATGGGTTCGCCAAAGTAGTCGATGTTGGAAACCGTTTTAGTTTCTCTAGGTGTTGCGGTAAGGCCGATCTGTGTGGCTGTGCTAAAATACTCCAGAATTTCCCGCCAGGCGGAATCAGCCGCGGCGCTGCCACGATGGCATTCGTCAATCACGATCAGATCAAAAAAATCCGGGCTGAATTGCTTGTAAATATTCTGCTCTTCCTCAGTGCCCGTCACGGCCTGATAGAGCGAGAGGTAAATTTCATAGGACTTGTTGGCCTGCCGTTTCTGAATCTTGGTCATGGCCGGGCCGAACGGCTTGAAGTCATTGGTCATGGTCTGATCGACCAGAATGTTGCGATCGGCCAGAAACAGGATGCGTTTTTTGGCGCGCGACTTCCATAACCGCCAGATGATCTGGAAGGCGGTGTAGGTTTTGCCGGTACCAGTGGCCATCACCAGCAAAATACGCTGTTGCCCTTTGGCAATGGCTTCGATGGTTTTGTTGATGGCGAGCAGTTGGTAATAGCGCGGTGACTTGTTGCTGCCATCACTGTAATAATCCTGCGTGACAAGCGCCTGTTGTTGAGTCGTCAGACCTTGATGTTCCGCCCACCACTGCCATAGTGTTTCAGAACTTGGGAATTCATCCAGACCAATCTCACGTTCAATCACACCATCTTTGGCGATTTTGTTGTGAAACAAAAAACCGTCGCCGTTGCTGCTGAATACGAAAGGAACCTGTAACAGGTCGGCATACCCCAAAGCCTGCTGCATACCATCGCCCATTGTGTGCGTGTTGTCTTTTGCCTCAATGACAGCAATAGGTAGGTTGGGTTTGTGGAACAACACATAATCAGCGCGTTTGTGCTTGGCGCGGGTATGCAGTTTGCCGCGAACGATGACACGGCCTTTGGTGAGAGACAGCTCTTCGCGTATCTGGGTGGTGATGTCCCAGCCGGCAAGCTCAAGCGCCGGATTTATGAATTTGGTACAGATGTCCCGTTCGGAGAGTTGCTTTTTATTCATTTTGGTGGGATCTCTCGTCCCATTTCTCGAAACATTGTTGCAGTTCCGCATCGAGCCGGCTATCGGCACGCTGTTCAGAAGTCTGGTTTATGCCCGACATGGTCTCAGTGGTCCATTCTGAACTTGCGTTGTAATTGTTGTCAGGGAATGTACATCAAAGCGACTTATAAACCAATGCAGTGTCCATTTATTGGTTGTACAAGCGTCCAATTGCATGTTGGTAAGCAGGAGTGGTTGTTATCTTGGGTATTTATCAAATCAAACTGACGAGGAAAAGAGTGGCCTCTTCAAATGCCATACTCAAAGGGGTGAAGTTATAAACTGAAGCTATATGACAAGCGACTTTCAAGGCCAACGAATCAGTTCCAACTCCTTTAAGCGCAAGGCCATCGCGAGATCTGAAACACGGAATATTTGAGCAAGTGAATTAAAATGAATTCCACCGAATGAACGGCAATTAGCAACAGCAAGTTCTCGAGCGAGTGAATCCTGATCCGCGAAAGTAAGCGATTGATGATCGTGAGGGGAAAGGTGAAATGCGACGGTATCGTCGATAGACAACGGGATTTTGGTCTGGAAAAGTTGAGTAAAATAGTGCGCTAATAACTGTGGAGGCATCAATAAGCACGCTGCGTAGTAATCAGCTTCTCGTTCCAAGGGGGGTCTTGCCTCTAAAGTTAATCCGGCAATAGGCCGGTCCCTATGCATAACTTGGCCAGTATGAAGCTCCCAGTGCCCTATTTCATGAGCTGCGGTAAACCGGACAGTCGTTGGGGAAAACTCAGTAGATACAGCAATTCTATTAGCTTGGCGGTCTAGTAAGCCTGCAACCTTGAAGTTGGTGAATCGCGTATTGCCTAAACCAGGTAGTTCGTCGTATTGAATTCCAAGGATTTGAGCTACTGCCCATGGTTCGAGCATTTGTATTGGTTGCACTGATTGATCGGGCCAAAGTAACTCCTTGGCCTGCCATAGCTCTTTATGCAGATCTTTTACTTTTGTTTGTATTTGCGCGCGATCCATAACAAATTCACCATATATAGTGCGAATTGAGACTGTATACACTATATATGGTGTTTTAGGCAACCGATTCAAAAAATAAATGCACATAACAAAGCCGTCATATCGCCCGGAGGATTTGGGCGTCTACTCATGCCGTGCTTGACGATAGTGGGCATGAAGAATGGCGTGTCGCGCATCTTCGAAGAAGCGCGTGCTCACGGCTAGTCGGAACTGCTGATTGCGGAGATCTCCTTGGTGGTTTGAAGCCGCCTTGCCCTCTATAATGTGTCACTATAAACGGAGTGATCATGGCAACGGCACAGATTAATCACAGCATATTGACTTGGGCGCGCGAGCGCTCCGGGATTTCTATGCCTGCGTTTGCTGCCAAATGTGGTATCAGCGAAGAACGTTTGCGCCGCTGGGAAGATGGCGAGGAACAGTTAACCTTTAAACAGGCGCAGAAGTTTGCAGACAAGGCTTATGTGCCTTTTGGTTATCTCTTTCTCAATGAGCCACCTGTTGATGAACTGCCAATCCCGGATCTCAGGACCGTTGGTAGCAGTGGAGTAAACCGTCCAAGCGCAGAGTTGCTCGATTTGATCAAACTGACTTTGCAACGTCAGCAATGGTATCGGGACTATCTGACCAATGAGCTGGCAAGTCCTGGCATAGCAGTCGGGCGTGTCAACCCAAGTGCTCCGACAGAAGTCATCGTGAATGATATGAGGCAGCTCCTGGGTGTGCCCGCTCACCCGCAGCGCGGCAACTGGGAAGATTATTATCGGGACTTAATTACCCGTATAGAGGCGATTGGTGTGCTGGTCATGCGGGAATCCAGTCTGAATCATCATACCAGGCCACTGCGAGTTGAAGAGTTCCGAGGCTTTGCTATTGCCGAAGAATATGCTCCGGTAATTTTCGTTAACCATGCTGATGCGGCAGGAGCCAGGCTATTTACATTGATCCACGAGCTCTGTCATATCTGGATGGGTATATCTGGTGTTTCTGATGGAAGTGAATCCTCTCACCATGACAGCGAAGTGAAGTGCAACGCTGTGGCTGCTGAATTCCTAAAGGGGGAAAGTGGGCCAAACTTTCACCGAACCAAAAACTCCCAAATCAGCAAACCGTTTTCCAGAGCTGTATTGTCTCAGGCGTTCAATGGGCAGATATTGCTTCGCGTGGCCGGACAACTTTTGGGGATAAATCCAGCCAAGTTAAAACGATTTGCTAAATCTTTGGTTGAGGGCATGGAGAGCCACAAACTTTATATAGACATCACCTCCGAGACATTTCGAGTGTAATAGATCGTGAACGATGAAACCAATCGTTATAACGTCAAGGGTATGGAAGGAACATATCAGCCCGGCTCTAACGGACTTGTTTTGGCAAACAAGCTCGAGATCACTGACCCTGCTGAGTTGAATCAAGTGGAATTGGAGCTATTGGAGCAGCTGTATATTGAAGTTCTGGAGTCCCGTTTACCCTCAGGTATGATCACGGTAGATACAATCAAGGAATGGCATCGCCGCTGGCTTGGCAATGTATATGAATGGGCAGGATACGAACGTTCCGTTACCCTGAGTAAAGGTGGGTTTGCCTTCGCAGCGGCTACACAGATACCCAAGTTACTTGTGAATTTCCAGAGAGACTGTTTGCAGCGGTTTACACCATGTGATCAGCTGGACTTGGAAGGCTGGGTTGAGCGGGCGGTCCTTGAGGTCTAGGAGGCCAAATGTACTTTGTATTTGCTGCTGGCTGCGCGTGTTGGAGTGAGGAGGAGTTGCTCTAATTTTTTTGCATCCTGACCCGTCTCAATAGCAGTAGAAGTTGCTATAGCCCTGATAATTCTGGCGCGAGATGGCTTTTTCGTTTTGGATTTTGAAACAGTCATATTCGTCTCCTGTCGGTATATGGCCGATGTTACAGTGTTAAGTGAGCATTGTCAGGATTCAGCTGTATTAGACGTGACTAGTGCAGGTAAAGGGACGGATCACATGCGCTATATTGACCAACTCCCGACAGTTCCCAAAGGCAAGGCACTTGATTTCAAGCGTGATCTGTCTTCGCCGGGCCACAGCTCGATTTAGGGGTAGAGTCAGGGGTAGAGTGAGGGGTAGAGTCACGGCCCGAGTCACGGCTAGAGTCACAGCTAGAGTCACGGCTAGAGTCGGAGCTGGCAAAGACGATTTCTCCCGCAAAGTGGAAGCCGAATTTAACCGCATGATTGACAATACAAACGCCAGGGTGGCGCAATCATGAAAACGGAACTTGTTCAAACACTGACGTCACTTTCGAATGTAATGATCTCGCAGAGCATTTTGTTGACGTCAACAAAACGATCAATCTGTACTCGAGAAACCAGTCCGAAATGGACGAATCAGTTGACATGGTAAATAGAGTTGTTAACACTTCGCCCCACATCCGCCCCTTGGCAGTACGCCCCCTCTATTATCCTGAGGGTGCGCCGACCCCCTGGGGCTTTTCTATTTCTGGTCGACCATTTGTTGGTTAAACAAGCGTCCATTTGTATGCTGAAAGACCGTCCAATTGTATGTTGGTGGGCCTCAGAGATTAAACGCCGCCCCCATAATCTGCTGCTCACCCCTGCTAATCCCCACATCGCTCGCTTTAGATCTCCAACCGCCAACACCGGCCAACACTTCATCCTTAATCTTCAATGCCTGTCCCCTATTGAGCTGGAAGAATTCGATGACTTCCATGGCCAGTCCGTAGTCCAGACTGTTGTCGCTGTCGGTGATATTAAGGTGCAACCCATTGGCAGGCGTGACGGGGTTGATGTCAAAGGCGGGCGATAGTAACCAGCCGCCCTGGTGGTAAATAAATCCGTGGTTGCGCAGATGGTCGTCTGTGTTGGAGATCGCAATGTAAAAGACGATCCGGCGCCACAACTGCGCGAGATCTTCTTTTGTATTCGCACCGTGCTTTATCAGGAATTGTGCTAACTCCAGATAGCTGGTTTCATACTCGCCATCGTAATACCCGAGTTGAGTCATCGCCGATGTAAAGTGAAGTCGGTGTTCTTTGGTGCGATCAAAACGTTTGGTCAGGAAAGTGTGGTGGTGACTGCCGAATTTCTCAAGTCGACACTCGGGCATGATGACTCCTGCGTCCAGCGCCAGTTGATACGCAACATATTCCCAGGCGGCAATGTCGTAACCATCATGCTGACTCGGAAACTTTGCGATCCATAAGTGCCCATCCTCATCGGTCACACTCGCTTTGGGCCGGGCACCGCCCAACGAAGAGCCCGGTGACATGAGCATAGTGAGCCATTGCAGGTATTCGGGGTCATCGCTATCGGCGCTTTCTTCCACCTTGCGGGCTGCGTGTTCAAGTTCTCTCAAGGATGAAAGTGGAGGGGCGGCAAGACGTTCATTGTTGTCGAGAAAAGGACAATCTAATTGACGCTTGAATCTTAGCGCGCCAGCGCGGTGAATGTCGTGAACACCCAGAAGGTAATCGACTTCATTCAGTACTCGTGGGCGACGCTCGTCCTGACGGGCATGGATCGCTTTGCGCCGTTTCATTAACAGGCGTCCCCAGCGATCCGGGCAGGAATCCAAAAACACACGGAAATTTTTATCGTCTTCAGCGTACTGGTCGCCGGAATAGAGGCTCAGTCCGGGATCAATCTGTTGCGCATAGGGCGACTGCAGCCAGTCAGTGTCATAACTGAAGCTGAAGTGTTCCTTCTGGCGCACAGTAGAAGAGCGAAGTGTGCCCACAAGTACGGGCTCCTCGAATTCTTCCCAGTTCGCAAAAACAAAAACCTCGGTGCTCATGATGGCGTTTCCGTTTTCTTGCTCATCAATTTGATGTCCTGCAGTTTACGACCCAACTCATCGTCCAGAGCCACTTTGGTGAGATCACCCGCCAGCCCCAGGACATTGAGCACGGCAAGATAATGGCCAATTGAGACGCTGGGATCGCCCTTTTCAATTTTACGAATGGTCAGGCGGCTAAGCCCTGTGCGTTCGGACACCAGGATTTGGGTATAGCCTCTGCGTTTACAGGCCAGTTTGATGTTCTCGCCAAGCAGCTCCAGCAGGCGTCGATCTTTGGGAAAGACTACAGCGGAGCGACTTTGTTGCGATTTTTTAGTGATCACTATGGTTACCAATTTTGCGTGAAAGTGGTAATTATAGTGTCCAATTGGTAAATAGCAAGTTGATTGAGCACTATGCTACAAAATGAGGAGTATTGGTAAGCGTGAGTTTCAAGGGTGGGGACGAGCAGGCGTGCTCACGAGGTATTTGAGGTGGGAAGAGTTTTGGGGGTCGGGGCTTGATTGTTGTTCAGCCCACCTCCGCTAACGCTTTGGCGGGGGAATCCAATGTACCCGTTTACTAACAAACCGCATCTTGATTCCCCCGCACAAGCCGCCTCGCCGCCCGCACCCACGGAACCACTTTCAGCTTCAACCCCTGCAACAATCGTCCCCGCAGCGTTTTTGAGTACACAATCATCCACACCAGTTCGCGCGTTTCTTGCGTCCATACCCGCTTCCAGTCATCAGTACCACCCAGAAAATCGTACTCCCTGATGCCACGGTCGTAGGCTGACTCCAGAACCTTCCAGGCCAGCAATTGTGAGGGCGAATAGGGCGCGAAGTCGGTGTCGTAACCCGTTTTGAGCACATACACCGTGTTTTTAGCTTCAAGACAGTATTGGAACGCAATGCGTCTGCCACCCACACACAAAAAGTAGAGGCGTAATCCATCTGTTGTGGCATTGCGCGCGGCCAGATTGCCGTAGAACGCCCTCAGCGCAGGGTCGGAGCTGATCGCGGTCCCTTTTTCGCCTTTCCATCCCATGGATTCCATTCGGTAACCGGCCTGCAATGCATCATCGAGCAGATCACCACCTGTTACGACTTCCAGCGTGATCCCACCATGCTCGGCCAGCTTCTTGAATTGCCGCTGGAAATTGCCGCGTCGGTTCTTGCTGAGTGTCTTCAGATGATCGTCCCACTTGCCGATGATGGTTAAAAAGGGAGACTGTCCCTCAGTCCAGTAGGTGCGGGTTAGCCCGCTGTTGGCAGCAAAATTTTCAACCACGGCCAGAGCCGGCGATACCCTGTGGAATGGGCTCAATTCCAGCACATCCCAGGTGGGTGATACGCTGAGCACATGCTGCCACAGCAATTGGAGAAACTCCGCCCGACGGTTTTCGAGCACGGGAAAGCTGGTGCGCTGCAGGTGGGTATTATAGAGCGTACCGAGCCGGCGTACTGAGAATCCAAAGCGCTGCTCCTGACTAAACATCAGAGGGGCCACGCCGCATATCTTGTCGCCTTTGCGCCAGATAAGCACATGGAGCTGGTTTGCTGCACCGAATGCTTCCCACCATGCACAGGTCCAGGCGTGACTCTCAAATGGAGAAGTATCACTAGCCTCAGCGATAAGTTCGTTCCACGGACTCTCTAAGCGCAGCAATTCCTGATAGTCTGTAACGACTTCCAGCATCAGGTCTCACCTCCCGCTCGTCTTGGCTGCGATGCAGACTTTTTCAGACCCTTCGCAAGATCGACCCAACCGTTTCTGGCAACCGAAAGCAACCGGCGATTTTTTATGCGGTAATTGCAGAGTACCTTCTGCGCATTGGCGAAGCGGCCTTTGTTGAAACTCATGCCGAACATCATGTCGATTGTTGTCACGCCGCGGCGCGCCTCTTCCTCTATCAGAAAGAGCAGTAGCTGCACACCGCCGGAAAAAGGCTCGGCGCGCTGGTCCATGCCAATAAAATAATAGAAATAGGTGTCTCGTTGAAAAAGACCGAGGGCGAAAGCGGCCGGCCTATCGTCGATATCGAGCCAGTAGTGCCGCGCGCAACCAGTCTGCTCTGCCCAACTGAAGGCGTGTTCCATGGCAGTGGCCTCGATCTCGTTACCAAAGACTGAGTAGTGACCTTGACCACCCTTGTTATTCAATCGCTGCTGACGATCAACGTGCATCTCCCGGATGAGTTTCCAGCGCTCAGAAGACACGCCATTGCTGCTGTGGAAGCGGACGTTGCCGACACCTTCAAGCTGCCTTTGGCAGCGGCGCAGGGCCTTGAGCATTTTTCGGCTCAGCGAAGCGTGATAGGCCTGGAAGCCTTCGTTCAGGTCGACCAGGCCCACCCGGTTTTCGTCATTCACCACATCCGCCCGAGGCCAGACGCGTCGGAGGTAGTCCAGGGCTGGCGAAGCCGCGGGGAAATGATTGAGCTCCAGTTGGTCCCAGCGTCCGCTTTCCCTCTCGAGGGTTGCCAGTAGGGTTCTTATACAGGTCTCGCGCAGGTTTTCGTCAACGACCAGGATATCCGGCAGCGGATTGGCCAACGTAGGATGATGGGTTCCCAGCAGCGAAACAATCCGTCGCCAACCTTGCAACGGCCCCTTCTGCAACACCTGAAAAGGGGCCAGCGCCAGCATCTCTTCGTTCTGCCAGATGCTTATAAAGAAGAGCGTTGAAGGTTGCAGGGAGTAAGCGGGCCAGAGTCCATGCAGCCAACCGGGCATATAGAAAATCCCGTAAGGCCCCAGTGCAGTGAGGAAATGCTGATAGCCTTCTCCCCAGCTCTCCATCTCGTCAAGATGGGTGGCGATCCGCACTGAGAGGGCGTAGCCAAGCGCGCCAGCACCGGGTTGTTTTTTCAATAAATTGTTAACCGGGGGCTGGTATTCTGTGGCAGCTGGAGTGTGCATGAATTAAATGACCATGGCGGCGCGCTGAGGCGTAAGGATCGGTGCGGGCCTCATCCGGGTGATCGTCCCGGGGAACGCGGTCTTGCGCACCAGCGGTTGGTCCAAGAAGCGGCGGCACCACAACTCGAAGGACACCAAGGTCCACAGTTGCATATCCAGCTGTCTTCCACGTTGATGCATGGCAAGCAGTTTCTCGATGTACTCCGTGTTGAAAATCCTGCGAGCCCGGCTGGTCTCCGACAGCAGCAGGTCGTGAACAAATTCCATCAACTCGCCCCGGAACCAGATCCCCAGCGGCACAGCGAAACCCTGCTTGCGCCGGTCGATGATGGTGTCCGGCAGGATGCCTCGCATGGCCTTCTTCAGGATGTGCTTGGTTGTGCCGGCCCGCAGTTTGTACTCTGGTGGAATGGTGGCCGCGTACTCCACCAGTTTGTGATCCAGTAGCGGCGAGCGGGTTTCCAAGGAATGGGCCATGCTCATCCTGTCTACCTTCGTCAGGATGTCCTGCGGGAGATAATCGTGCAGATCGATGTACTGGAGGGCTGACAGCCAATGCGTGCCCTTCTTCTCCAGTTCAAGTGCCATCGCACGGAATGGATCGTCCTTAATGACCTGATCGGCGATCTCGCGGCGGAACAGAGAGCGTTTCTCGTCCACATTGAAAACATTGGTGGCATCGAGATAACGATCCATCCCATCCAGGGCGATATGGCGCAGGAAATTGCGCCCTTTCATTCCTTCCGGCATGCGCGAACCGACTCCGCCCAGTATGTTCCGAACAGCAGAAGGGATGTGACGGTAGCGTCGCTCCTTCTGTTCCACCACATAGCGATCGTAGCCTGCGAACAACTCATCGCCACCGTCCCCGGAGAGTGCCACTGTTACATGCTGAGCTGCCAGCTTGGATACCATGTAAGTCGGGATTGCAGAGGAATCCCCGAATGGCTCATCGAGGTACCAGACCAGATCGTCGAGAATGCTGAGTACATCCGGCTCGAGGATCAGCTCGTGGTGCTCAGTACCGAACATGTTTGCGACCTGCCTGGCATGCGGGGCTTCGTTGTAGTTTGTCTCCGTGAACCCGATGGAGAAGGTCTTGATCGGACTCGATGACTGCCTTGCCATCAAGGCCACCACTGCACTGGAATCGAGTCCACCGCTGAGGAAGGCACCGTAGGGCACATCGCAGTCCATGCGAATCCTGACAGACTCCATCAGCAACTCGCGCAGGCCCTCGACCCATTGCTCCTCCGTCTGGCTGTAGTCAGCCTTGAAGTCCACATCCCAATATCGATGGATTTGCGGCTCCTTGCCCGCTTCAAGCAGCATCACGTGACCTGGCGGCAGTTTGTGTACGCCTTGAATGATGCTCTCCTCTGACGGAGTGGTCAGGTAGGAGAACAGATGACCCACGGAAGTCCAGTTCAGCTCACGCTCCACGTCCGGCAACTGCAACAGCGCCTTCAGTTCAGAGGCGAATGCAAGACGGCCTGCAAAGGTGCCATAGTAAAGAGGCTTCTTGCCCAGACGGTCCCTGGCTATCAGCAAGCGCTTGCGTCGATCGTCCCAGAGCGAAAACGCAAACATGCCACGCAACTTCTGCACACAGTCTGCGCCAAATTCTTCGTAGAGATGCACGATGACTTCGGTATCGGATTGTGTGGAGAAAACATGACCAGTCGCTTCCAGTTCCGCCCGCAGCTCCCTGAAGTTGTAGATTTCTCCGTTCATGACGACATGGACGGTTCCATCTTCATTGCTCACCGGTTGGTGACCGTTCTCCACATCGACAATGCTCAGTCGGCGCATGCCAAGGCCGACATAGTCATTGATGTAAAACCCTTCGTCATTAGGGCCGCGGTGTTGCAGAACATTACACATGTCCTGGACTTCCTGATAGGCGACGGGTGTTCCATTTAGTCCGAATATGCCAGCAATGCCGCACATAGATCATTCCTCTGTTAACGCTGTCAAAATCTCAAATTGCAGGTACGCAGCAACCAGTGAACTGGAGCATGGACTGTCTGCATCAGCATGTCCTTCTCCTGCGAATCCATCGGCCCCATGAGCACCAGCAGGCAGTAGTAAGAGATGGTATAGGTGGCACCGGTCACAAGCAGAACCAGCGGACCCGGCAGTACCAGTGCGGCTTTGACCAGCAGGGCTGGCACCGATGCCAGGGCTGCTATGGCAACCGCATTTCCCAGACTTTTCCACGGCAGCAGTTGCGCGGTGGAAACGCCGAGAATGTGCTTGATCCTCCAAAGGGAGAAGACCTTGATCAGGAAAGTCGTGAGCAGCGTGACAAGCACTGCACCAAGCACTCCGAATGTCATCAGGAAGAAATGGATCATGCTGACCATTAGCGCCAGGTGTACTAAGTTCTGCAGGATGAGAAAACGAGTCTCGGCGAAAACACGCAGCACACCGTCTGTCAGTATCCCTCCGAACAGCATGCTGACGGTCCAAACCATGAATATGGGAACACTTGCCTCGTACGTGCTGGTGAAAAGCATCACGATCAACTCGTGCGCGATGACAAGCAAACCGAATACCAGTGGAAAGAAAATCAGTGCCAGCTTGCGGGTGGTGTCCAGCCAGATGTTGAGCACCGCAGGCAGGTCCTTGGATATGACCTTCTCGCGCATGTTCACCATCATGACGTTGCTGGTGGACGTTGAGAGAAAGTCGATCAGCGGAACCTGCAGACAGCCAACGGCATAAATAGCAAAGGTAACGACGTCGAAGTAATAGGACACCGCATACATATGCAAATTGACCTGTGCCACTTCGATCAGTCCGGCCAGTCCGAAGGGGAGCGCATAGCCGAGGTGTTTACGCATCAGAGGGCCATCGCGGCGCAGTGTGCGGCCGAACTCTTTGCCAACATAGGCCAGGGTGGCGCCGAAACGCATGATGGCAAAGCCGACGGCGCCAAGCATGAGCCAGTGCATGTCAGCGAACATAAGCACGGGGGCCACAATACATATGGCCCGCAGGAGATCGGAAAAGGCAAAGGTTAATGAGGCACTTTTATGTTGCTTCTTCACCGTCATGATGATCTCAAGGACCACCGAGAGCAGCATGAACAGCAGATACAGCCCGACGTAAGGAATGTATTCGAGCAGATCGGGGTTGTTCAGCAAGCGGGCTAAATACGCCTGACCCAGCCACATTCCCAGCAGACAAAGCATACCGACGACCGTCATCATCAGCAGGGTATTCATGACATAGCCCCCGCCGCGTCGCGCCTTTACCGGCAGAAAGTAGTATAGGCTCTCTGCCATCCCCACCTGAGCGATACCGAACAAGGTGGCGTAGATCAGGAAGAGCTGCTTGTAAGTGCCGAATTCTTCCAGGGTAAAAACGCGAGAAAGGACCATCGGTATCGCAAATGTGGCAATGAAACCGAGTCCGCGGCCAAACATCAGGATCAATGCGGGCCGGAATATAGCTTCCATTGGCTTGCTACTCATAGAGTTTCCATCGAGCAGAATTTTTTGCCGGCACCAGAATGCCGGTTCGAATGAGCCGTTGCATTGGCATTTAGAGTGGGGCGTGTGGCCTACTTCTGACGATGCCCTTGAGTTCGTCTCGGACTTGCATGGACAGTTGGTAGAGGTATTCGGTCAGACTGGGTGGGAAGAGATCCTGACGGATCAGTTCTCTTTCTTCGTTGGCCCATAGATACTTGTACTGCTCGTCGCCATGCAGGAAGTCGTATTCGACGGCTCCTTCCTGTAGAGCGCTTTGTATGGCCAGAGCCGTAGCGACGAGACCAATGCTGAGATGGCTGTGCTGCTCGTCGTACCCCATCTGGTAGAAGTAATACTTTTTCCTGTAGTTGAAACAATAGATGGCAGCCACGGGTTGGTCATCCAGCGACAGCAGGAACAGACGGAGCCACCCCTTGGCCATCGCAATATCAGTGAAATCGTCATGAAACTGTACCAACTCTTTTCGGTGCAAGGCGGTAGAACCACCACGCTCCTTCCAGCGAGCAAGGTGCCAGTGCACCAGCAACTGCATTGTCCTGCGGCGTTCGGAATCCGTGGCAGCGGCTTTGAACGTAATTTCGTTATGACAGTCATTCAGCCTTCTCAGTCTCTTGCGGGTATTGGCGCGGTGCGACTTCCCTCTGGAACTGATAAAGCTTTCCCAGTCATGGCTTCTCAGGTTTATAAAGGGACATACGGTACTCTTCGATTTGGTTGAACGCCATCCGGACCCCTGCAGTTGGCCGGTAAGACGTTTCATGGTCTCGGACAGCGGGTTAAAGTTGGACAGATCGAGAATCATGCCCTTTTCCTTCAGAGCCTGGATGAGTTCGTGTGCGGCCTCCAGTTCAAAGCCTTTGCGCAGGATCAGAGTCAGATAATCGGATCCGACATCTCCGGACGCGAGAAACTCTATCGCCTTGAATGGCTGTAGCCGAATCAAGGCCGTCGGCTTCGTAACCATAGGTGCAACAGCGATCAGCAGTCCCGCTTTGCGTACGGTGATAATGCAGAGTTGACGGTGCGTCGAGAAGCGTCTCCACCACGTGAACATCCAGTCCCAGCTCAGAAAGAGGCAATCGTCATCACAGTACTCCAGCAAATTAGTCCATTCTTGGCGCAGCGCAAGAAAGCCGGACGTATCCTGAATCTTTTCAATCGTAATCATTGCCATTCCGCTAATGTGTTACGCCCATGATCATTTAGACGCTGTGCGATTTCCGCCAGATAAAGTTCCTCCGTCAGCTTAACCATTCTTTCCATGGAAAAATTCTGAAACGCGACCTGTCTTGCCTGTTCACCAAATCTGCGTCCCATTTCCCGATCATCGAGCAGCTTGCTGATGGCTTCAGCCAGTATGCCTGGCGCCTGCGGTTTGACAAGAAAACCGGTTATTCCTTCTTTCACCAATTCAGCGTTTCCGCCAACATTTGTCGTGACGATCGGCACCCCTGCCGCCATGGATTCCAACAATGTGTTTGACAAGCCTTCGCTTAATGTAGGAAGTACCGACACAGCGCTTTCGGCCAAAAGTTCTGGGATGTCAATGCGATGCCCAGTGAAGATGACTCTGTCCTGCATGTCTAGATCGAACGTCAGCGTTTCCAGTTCTCGATGGTAGGAAGCATCCTGACTGAATTTATCGTTCTTGTGATCAAGGTTCTCACCCACTATCAGAAAATAGACTTCAGGATGGTGACGCCTGATCAGCGCAGCCGCCTTGATTAAATCGCCAACGCCTTTCTGGCGATTCAGCCGCGAGATCATGACCACAATCGGAGCCGTCGCTGGGATAGCGAGTTTCTCGCGCAGGGTTGGGTCGACCCGACTGCCGTCATACTGCGTCAGGTCTATCCCGTTCTTGATCACTACGATGCGATTGGCATCGTATCCCTCTTCGATCAGCCAATCGCGGATGGAATCGGCGTTAACCAGAATTCTGTCCGCAAATTTGCATGCCCATTTCTGCACCAGTTTCTGGGCACGCGAGAGGTACACACCTTGGTCCCGGATGGATGCCAGCACTACCGGAACGCCCGCCAATTTTGCTGCAAGCACTGCGAACACATTTGAGTAGAAGTTATAGCTGTGAACGATCTGAGTTTTCTGCTGACGCAGGAATTGCGCGAAGCGGAACTGCTGCAGGAAGGTATACGGATGATAGAGTTTTCCGATGCGAAACTCGGAAACGCCTATCTTTTGCTGCTCAAGGGTATCCAAATAGATGCCTCGTTTTTCCAGGCACCCGAATTGCAAATCGAATTTGGACATATCCAGTTGCTTGACCAGGTTTATCACCTGTTTTTCAGTCCCACCCGATCTATAGCTCGTCATCACCTTACACAGGCGAATGCGTTCCGCCCTGACTACGTGCAGATTGAGTATCTCTGCCTGTGGTGCGGAGCAACCGTCTGCCAATGTTCGCTCGATATTACCCATGGTTATAATCCAGCCTGTTGTTGAGCAACTGTCGTTAATTTGAAGACTTCCGTAGCCACCTCATCCTGTTTTTCCTTACAGCAGATTTCAGGCAAAGCTTCGCCCCTTCGGTTATGCTTTTGGCCTGTCGCGAGTAAGCAATACAACGATCGTGGCAGTCTGTGTTAAACATCAAGGCTGATCAAATGTGACAGCCCAGCCCAATAACTTTACGTCATTGATTCGTTAAGAACTATAGTAAGAACCCTACATTACAATTGGGAAACCCTTTACCAGATTGTGATCAAACCCAGGTTTTCTTAAATCAAGAGGCTTAAGAATTATGGAAATTCCCCGATATCGGGAATCCAGCCAGTCGGAGTCTTAGCGATATTCCCCTTTGGGAGGGGTTTTGGATTTCCGCTGGAGGGTTTTACCTGATTGTCGCCTTTGTATCAGTTCGGTAACGTCCAGAATTCTAATCTTTCACGTTAGCCGCGCTTTTGAAGAAGCGTCTCTTGGGGGCCGAATGGTATGAGTAGCGAGCAGAAAATTACTCCACAGGAATACAGCAATGAGCAACTATCCTCAAACGGTGACCCAAGCGCGCTTAGCATTCAGCGTATAACACCTGCAACTGGTACAAAACCAACACTCTTATCGAGGCTGCGTAGCATTCCTGTGAATATTAAACGATGGGGCATAGCTAACTCCGCAAGGCTTTACTTGGATCGTATTCAGGAAGTTGTCAGAGAGCGGCGGTTGAACATTGAAACAAAAGCCACCGTAACTAGCCAGGAGCTTGGGTACATACCTGAGTGCAATCAGTACGAACCCATCCATTATGGTTGCCTGGATATTATGTTTGAACACCTGAAACCGAATTTTGAACGAGAGGTGTTTATAGATATCGGAAGTGGCAAGGGCAGGGCAGTGATTGTGGCTGGCACCTATCCTTTTCGCAAAGTCATAGGGGTGGAGCTATCGGCTGAGTTGTGTAATGTGGCGAGAAAGAATATTCAGAAGACAAAGAAAAATCTTAAATGTTCAGAAATCGAAATTCTGCAGACTGATGCCACTCAATTTGATATCCCGGCAGATGCGACTCTCATATTTATTTACAATCCTTTCACCGGGGAAGTGCTCTCTAAAACCGTTGAAAGAATCCGGGAATTTCTGCAACGAGCTGATCGCAGCAAAGTACGCATAGTCTACGCTCATCTTAGCGGGCAGCCCAACATGTTAGGGAATTGGAAATGGTTAAGGAAAATTACCGATCTGCCTATGCCAAAGACACAAGAGTTTGATGAGCGCCAGTGTCGGTTGATGTGGGCGGTTTATGAGCCGGATATAGCATATGGCGGATGGTGAGAAGTGTAGATCAGCCCGCCTTCGCTGAAGCTTCGGCGTGGCACTACACTTCACACGCTGCGGCGCTTATCGCGCCGAGCTAAATTTTGCTTGCAGCAAAATTTGTGAAGTGTGTGGTGCCCAGGAGAGGACTTGAACCTCCACGACCTTTCGATCACCAGCACCTGAAGCTGGCGTGTCTACCAATTCCACCACCTGGGCAGGAGGGGGTATTTCAGAGCGCGCACTTTATATGGACTGCGCTGCGCTGTCAATTGGCGGCTTTAATTGTTTAAGTAAAGGCAGTGCCGGGCGTGTATACTGGCGCCCTTAATTCATTCAATTTATGGCGTTTTATGGCTTTTTGGCAATTTATCACGGGCAAGAACAAGGCGAAGACTGCGGCCACCCCCGTCGATAACAAAGCAGTGAAAAAATCAGGTAAATCCGACAAAGGCGGCAAGCCGGGCGAAGACCCCTTCGCCAGCCGCGAGGCGGAGAACTACGAAAATCCTATTCCCAGCCGCGAGTATATTCTTGATTACATGGAGAAAACCGGCGCGCCTGTCACTCACCCGGATCTGTGCAAGGAGCTGGGGCTGGCGGACTATGACCAGACGGAGGCTCTGCGTCGCCGTTTGATTGCCATGAGTCGTGATGGTCAGTTGATTGGTAACCGCCGCGGCGCGTATGGCCTGGTGGACCGCATGGAGATGGGCAAGGGCCGGGTGCAGGGTAGCAAGGAAGGCTATGGTTTCTTTGTGCCGCAGGATGGTTCTGGAGATCTGTTCCTGGGGCCGGCGGAGATGCAGAAAGTGTTCGACGGCGACATCGTGTTGGCGCGCGTCTCTGGCGTGGACCGTCGTGGCCGCCGCGAGGGCATGATCGTTGAGGTATTGGAACGCCGCCGCAATCAGGTTGTGGGTCGCTATTATTGGGAGCAGGGCGTTGGTGTGGTGGTGCCGGATAACCGACGCATTTCGCAGGAACTGATCATTCCCGAAGGCGAGAGCCGTGGTGCGGCAGACGGTCAGTTTGTGGTGGCGGAAATCACCTCCTATCCCACGAATCGGCGCAAGGCTATCGCGAAAATCACCGAGATATTGGGCGATCACATGACGCCGGGTATGGAGATTGATGTGGCTGTGCGCAGTCACGATATTCCGTACAAATGGCCGCGTGAAGTGACGCAGGCTGTCAAAGGCTTGACCGAGCACGTGGCGGATGCCGACACCGTCAACCGCATCGATCTGCGCAAGCTGCCCTTCGTCACCATCGACGGCGAAGATGCCAAGGATTTCGACGACGCGGTGTTCTGCGAAAAATTATCCAATGGCGGCTACAAATTGTATGTGGCCATCGCCGATGTTTCCCACTATGTGTTGCCAAATTCGCCGCTGGATAATGAAGCGCAGAATCGAGGCAACTCAGTGTATTTTCCCGGCCACGTGATTCCGATGTTGCCGGAAGTGCTCTCCAATGGTTTGTGTTCCCTGAAGCCGGAAGTGGACCGTCTGGTGATGGTGTGCGAGATGCATCTGAACAAGCATGCCAAAAGACAGGATTATTTTTTCTACGAAGCGGTTATCCATTCGCACGCGCGCCTCACGTATACCGAAACCTCGGAGATGCTGGAAGAGCAGACCATGGCCGTCAAGCAGCGTTCGCAGGAACGTTTGCGCAAACGCTACACGGATTTGATGCCGCATCTGGAATCCTTGTACGAGCTTTACAAGAAACTGTCCAAGGCGCGTGAAGCCGCCGGGGCGCTGGATTTTGCGAGCACAGAAACGCGTATCGTGTTTGGCGAGACGCGCAAGATTGCAGAGATCGTTCCGGTTGTGCGCAACGACGCACACCGTTTGATCGAAGAGTGCATGCTGGCAGCCAACGTCTGCACAGCAGAATTTCTGGAAGCTTCATCGCTGCCGGTGCTGTACCGCGTGCATGAAGGTCCGAACATGGACAAGATGGAAAACCTGCGGACTTTCCTGAAAGAAATAGGTCTGGTACTTTCGCGCGGCGCGAAGCCGGAGCCGAAAGATTATCAACGCGTGTTGCAGAAAGTGGCAGACCGTCCCGATGCGCATCTGATTCAAACCATGCTGGTGCGCTCTATGCTGCAGGCGGTTTATCAGGAAGAGAACATCGGTCACTTCGGTTTGGGCTTTAAAGCCTATACGCATTTCACATCACCTATTCGTCGTTACCCGGATTTATTGGTGCATCGCGCACTGCGTTATCTGGTGCGCAGCGAAAAACAGAAGAAGAATGTACGCAAAGCGCCAGGTGCCACTCCGCTGAGTATGAAAGAGGCGTATCCGTATCAGGTCAGCGATATGCAATCCTTCGGCGAAACCTGTTCGATGACCGAACGCCGCGCCGATGGAGCCAGTTACGATGTCACCGACTGGCTGAAATGCGAGTACGTGCAGGACCGCGTGGGCGATGAGTTCGACGGCACTGTCAGCAGCGTGACGGGTTTCGGTTTGTTCGTCACTTTAAGCGACATCTATGTGGAAGGCCTGGTGCATATCACCGCGCTGAAGAACGACTACTATCAGTTCGACCCCGTGCATCAATCCCTGCGCGGCGAACGCAGCGGCCTGACCTATCGCATGGGCGACCCGGTTAGAGTAAAAGTGGTACGCGTAGACCTGGACGACCGCAAGATTGATCTGCACATGACCGATGATGGTTCAACGCCGTCGAAGAATGGCAAGAACAACAATAGTCGCAAATCTCCAGCCAGCAAAACCCTGCGCCAGAAACTGGCGGCGGGTGAGATCCCCAACGACGCAGCCAAGCCCCCCAAGAAAGGCGGGAGAGGTCGCGGCGGTGCAAGTAGAGGTAGTGCGGGCAAAGGCGGAGCTGGCAAGAGCAGCGCGAACAAAAGCGGAACCAGCAGAAGTGGAGCACCAAAAGGCGCAACATCTAAACCCGGTGGCACCTCACCAAAAGCTGCAGTTGCTAAGAAACCAGCCGGCCGCACCCGCCGCAACAAACCCAAAAAGCCAGCAGGTTAAACACACGCAAAACCAAATGCCCGTAAACCCAAAACGCGGCACAATATTCAAGACAGGAGTGCCAACCCTGCCGTTGTGACCGTCGGCAGCATGGATGCTGACGCCGAGCCTACACGGACGTATTCACGGCGTGTCACAACGGCAGGGTTGGCACTCCAGTCAGGCACCAACCCAAACCGCCCAAGGAGTTTGTTACCTGTGTCGGACAAAGAATGGATAGTCGGCATCCACGCCGTCTCGGAACTGCTGAAACAGCACCCCGAAGAAATTCACGAACTGCTTATTCAGCAGGATCGTGATGACGCGCGCATCAATGAAATAAAAACATTGGCATCCGATATCGGCATCAGTTGGAAGGCGCTCGACAAACGCGAACTCGAAAAAAAGATCACCGGCAAAGGCAACGCACAAAGTAAACAACGCCCTCCAGTCCACCAAGGTGTCGCCGCATCCTGCACACTTGGCGCAGGCCTAAAAGACGAACGCTTCCTGTACTCAATGCTGGATTCCTTAAAGCATCCCGCTTTGTTACTGGTGCTGGACGAAATAACCGATCCCCACAACCTCGGCGCCTGCCTGCGTAGCGCCGACGCTGCAGGTGTCGACGCGGTAATCCTCCCCAAAGACAAATCTGCCACCTTGAACATGACAGTAAGAAAAGTGGCATGTGGCGCCGCAGAAACCGTCAACATAATCGCGGTAACCAACCTGAGCCGCACACTCACCGAACTAAAACAAAAAGGAATCTGGATAGCCGGTGCTGCCGGTGAAGCAACGCAGTCACTATTCGAACTGGATTTCAAACCAGCCACAGCAATCGTCATGGGCTCCGAAGGCAAAGGCCTGCGTCGTCTGACCCGCGAACACTGCGACTATCTGATGTCCATCCCCATGGCGGGTCAACTAAGCAGTCTAAATGTTTCTGTGGCAACTGGAGTTTGCTTATTCGAAGCAAAACGACAAAGATCCCTCTAACCCATTTCAACACCCGTTCAATCCTGATAGACAGCGCCTGCTAAGTGCGCCCATAATCAAACTCCGAACAGGCATCAAAACAACAATTAAGATTGCCACGCTCAACGCAAGGAAGATCGAGTGAAGGAGTGCCCAAGATGGATTTGAAGAAAGCCGCGTGGCTCGCCAATCTGCTGGTCGCTGTAGTGCTGATCAGTGTGATTTCCGGGCAGATTTACAGGGATCGCGGAAGAGTTATCGAAGCTTCGTACCGCGACCTTGAAAAAGTGACGGCTGTGCTGGCTGAACATACGCAGCAAACCTTAGGCGCGCTCGACCTGGCCCTGATAACAGTGGCATTTCAGGTTTATCAACAAAGCATTGGCAACAGCATTAATGTCGATGCCATCTATCAAGTCCTGCAAAATCGTCAGGCAGCCTCGACCAGTACTTATGCGTTTTTCGTGCTGGATGCACAGGGGCAACTGGTGGCTACTTCTCGCACTCCCACGCCGGACCCTGCTGATCTGTCCCAGCGCCCCGAGTTTCTTATTCAGCAGAATGGTAATCATCAAGGTCTTTACATCGCCTATCCCCGCCGTGGTCTGATCGGGTTAGCAGAAGGTCAGTGGATTATCAATCTGAGCAGAAGGATTCCTGCCGCCGATGGCAGCCTGTTGGGCGTAGCATCACTGTCACTCTCGATTGATTCCCTGCTGGCCTTTTATGAGGCTCTACGTCCCGGTGAACAAAGCGCGGTAGGGATATTAAGCACCGAAGGTGTGGTGATTGCGCGCAGTCCCTTCGATGAAACGTTGCTGGGCAGTGATGTGTCACAAAACTCGCTGTTCCTGAACCGGGAAGCGGTATCAGAACAGGGAGGGCGTGTATCAGATGTGTTTCTGGTGGAAGAAGTAACGCGTCTGTCGGCGTATCGTTATGTGTGGGATAACCAGTTGATTGTGTACGCCAATATCGCTGAAGCTGAAGTGTTGCTGCCTTGGGTAGAGGATTTGCAATTTAGGGTGGGTATTGGTCTGTTAATCATGTTGTTGTTCGGCAGCGCCACATTAGCCACGGTGTATTATGTCCAGCGCAGACAGCTTTGGGTTGAGCGCACATTAGTGACACAACAAGTTGCTCTGGCGCAGGTCACCGCAGCAAAGGCAGAAATAGAAACCATCTTCACGTCTATTTCCGACGCGGTATTTTCTCTGGATAAAGATTGGCGTTTTGCATTTCTGAATGCGGAAGCAGAACGGCTGTTGAATAAAAGTGCAGACGAGCTGTTGGGCAAATGCATCTGGGATGAGTTTCCGGAAGCGAAAGGGACGCAGTGGCAAATTCAGTATGAAAAGGCTAGTACGGAAAACGTGGTGGTAACCTTCGAACAGTATTATCCGCTGCCGCTGCGTCGCTGGCTCTCTGTTCGCGCCTTTCCGCACAAGGACGGACTGACTGTTTATTTTCACGATATTACCCATGACAAGGACATGGAGGAACGCCTGCGCCAGTCGCAGAAAATGGACGCGCTGGGTCAACTGACCGGAGGCGTAGCTCACGACTTCAATAACCTGCTGACGGTCATCATGGGCAACGCAGATTTGCTGGCTGACCATCTGAAAACCGCTCCGGCAGCAATCCGCTCCCAGGCGGACATTATTTTGAAGGCGGGTGAACGCGCTGCTGAGTTAACGCAGCGATTATTGGCCTTCGCGCGTCGGCAACCACTGGACCCATGCCAAACCGATGCTAATGATCTGATTAATGACGTGGGACAGATGCTGCGGCGCACGCTCGGTGAAGCGGTGAGTATCGAATTGGTACGCGCAGCTGGGTTATGGAAAGCCATTGTCGACCCCAACGGATTGCAGAATGCCATCCTCAACCTGGCACTGAATGCGCGGGACTCTATGCCGGAGGGTGGCAAGTTGACCATCGAAACCGCGAACGTCAGTGTAGATAGTGATTATGCAGATGACCATGAGATACAGCCTGGTCGGTATGTGATGATCGCGGTATCCGATACGGGCTGTGGCATGACGCCCGAGATAGTAGCGCGGGCATTTGATCCTTTCTTTACTACTAAGACCGAAGGCAAAGGCTCGGGTCTGGGGTTGTCGATGGTTTACGGTTTTGCGCGGCAGTCAGGTGGGCATGCGAAAATCTACAGCGAGCCGGATGAGGGTACCACTATCAAGCTCTATCTGCCGCGCGCTAACGTTGGCGAAGACCCTGACTATCAGCAGCTTGAGGGAACACCGCAAATCATCGGAGGTTCGGAGCATATTCTATTGGTTGAAGACAACGACATGGTGCGTCTGCATGCCGTGAACAGCTTGCGTAGCCTTGGCTATAAAGTCACTGAATGTGCGGACGGTGCTACCGCCTTGACACATTTGCAATCCAGTACGCGCTTCGACCTGCTGCTGACAGACGTGGTGCTGGCAGGCGGAATGTCGGGCAAACAGGTAGCGGATCAGGCCACCAAGCTGGCTCCGGAGACCAAACAGTTATACATGTCCGGGTATACCGAGAATGCCATCGTGCATCACGGGCGTCTTGACCGGGGTGTGCATCTGCTCAGTAAGCCCTTCCGGCTGACAGATCTGGCCCGCAAAGTCAGGGACGTTCTGGGGGGCTGAGGGGTTATTCTGCATAACTTGCTGTATAACCTGTTGCCCGGCAAACAAATGTTGCATGTTGCGGGCAGGTTCTCTAAAATGCCCGCTCTTTAATTTCGGGGGAACTCCCCCTTAACTCCTTGTCTTACCGCGCAAACGGGCCCTCAACCCGCTGCCCGACGGAAGACTTTAACCCGGAAGGAGTCTCTATGAGACACTACGAAGTAGTTTTTTTGGTGCACCCAGATCAAAGTGATCAAGTGCCCGCGATGGTTGAACGTTATACCCAGATGATCACCGAAAGTGGTGGTGCGATACATCGCATGGAAGACTGGGGCCGACGTCAACTGGCTTACCCCATCAATAAAATCCACAAAGCGCATTACATCCTCATGAACGTTGAGTGTGGCAGTGAAGTGCTGACTGAGATTACCACCCTGTTCCGTTACAACGATGCCATTCTGCGTAACCTCGTTATCAAGCAGGACGAAGCGGTCACTGAAGAGTCCCTGATTCTGAAAGGCGAGCGTGAAAGCCGTGAGCGTCGTGCCCGTGCTGAGCAGAAGCGCAAGCTGGAAGAAGATGCTGCAGAGCGTCAGGCTATCCGTGACGGCGTTGCTGAAGATGATGCAGACGACGAGGATTTCGACGAAGAAGCTGGCTTTGCAGATGCTGATGCAGACGACGATCTTGACGACGACAGCAAAGACTGATTTCCAGCGCGTTTCAATTAACGAACAGAATTGAAGGAAAGTAACCATGGCAAGATTTTTTCGCAGACGTAAATTTTGTAAATTTACTGCTGAAGGCACCATACAAATCGATTACAAAGACATCGAGACGCTGAAGGCGTACATCTCCGAGACTGGCAAGATTGTGCCAAGCCGCATCACCGGCACGAAGGCGCGTTATCAGCGTCAACTGTCAGTTGCTGTCAAGAGAGCGCGTCATCTGGCATTGATTCCTTACACGGATAGCCACACAGCCTGATCCCGTTCTCTCGCTGACCCGCGGTAACGCACAGGTGGCGAGAGTTCTTTTACAGGCGCGGTAGCAACTATGCGCAGTCTGGCCGAATACGCAATGAGAGGTCGGCGCCAGGCGATTATGGCGGTGTTTATCACTGGCCTGATTCCTGTAGCCAACACGCTTCTCAGCCCTGCACTTCTGGCGTTGATTATTCTGCGTCACGGTTGGCAGGAAGGTTCCAAAATGCTGGCCTGGGCCATATTGCCGGCAATAGCATGGGCCATGCTGGGTGATATGACGCACTTAGTAGTGCTGTTGGGAGTGACCGCTTTGGCGGTGATACTGCGGGGAACCGCATCCTGGCAGATTACGCTGTTGGCGTCGGTACTGGTTGGCATAGCAGCACAATACAGTCTGCTGCTTAACCCGGCCTTTACAGAGATATTGAGGCAGCAACTGGATCTGCTGCTGAGCAACGGCAACCAGGCACAACTGGCGGCGGCAGAAGCCACAGATTTACGCAGTTTTCTGGGCAGCCTGTTTGGCACGATGAGCATGTTGCTGGCAATCTGCCTGCTGATGCTTGCCAGATGGTGGCAGGCTCTGCTCTACAACCCGGGTGGGTTCGGAGCCGAGTTTCAGCAACTGCGGTTGGACTACAGGGCGGCTGCAGCGTTGATGTTACTGATTTTTCTGGCTGGTTACGGAATACCAGTCATACAGAGTTGGGTTATTTACTTTTTCCTGCCGCTGTTTTTTGCAGGACTGGCTCTGGTACACGGCATTGCGGGATTGAAGAAAATCTCCCGCCTGTGGATGGTAGTGTTTTACGTGGTCTTGCTGAACCCATTGACCGCACAGATTTTGACGATAGCTGCTCTGATCGACAGTTGGTACAACTTCAGAGCCCGAATAAAACCGTAGGATGCAGACAAACACTGCGTCTAATAAATGAGGAACGAAAAATGAACGTAATTCTCCTGGAAAAGGTAGGCAGACTGGGCAACGTCGGCGACACCGCCAATGTAAAAGCGGGTTATGCGCGCAATTACCTGTTTCCATTTGGCAAGGCGCTGCCTGCCACGAAAACCAATCTTGTCGACTTTGAAGCGCGCCGTGCAGAACTGATGGCCGCTCACAATGCGAAAGTAGCAGAAGCTCAGACTCGTGCAGTCAAGCTGAAAGATCTGCGTGTTGCGATTGCTGTGAACGCTGGCGAAGAAGGTAAATTGTTCGGCTCAGTCGGCACACGCGATATTTCTGATGCAGTGACTGCGGCGGGCGCGGAGATCGACAAGTCTGAAGTACGTCTGCCTAATGGTGTGATTCGTGAAGTGGGTGAGTACTCAATCACTATCGACCTGGGCCACGAAGTTGAAGAAGTTATTACTGTTGCTGTAGTACCTGCTTAAGTATCGACGCAAGGTACCTGCTTAAGGAATTGCATCACTTTCTGCGCAAGCGGGATTGTGAGAAGCGCAGCATAGTGTGACAATGAAGCACTGCTACTTTACCGGTAGCAGTGCTTTTTTTATGGCTGCCAGCTTTCCAAAATGAGCCTCAATTTTCATCTGGAATGCACTTTTAACGAACCAGACTTTCTATATGGACCACACTTTTTATATGGACCACTTTGGGCATGGCTGAATTTCCGGGCAAGAACAAGAAAAACATCGATACCGGCAACCTGAGCATGCTCAAAGTTCCGCCGCATTCCGTGGAAGCTGAACAGGCGGTGCTGGGCGGGCTGATGCTGGACAACACAGTCTGGGATCGTGTGGCCGACAAACTGCTGGATGAAGATTTCTATCGCCACGAGCATCAACTGATCTACCAGGTGATGATGAAACATTCGGAGGCGGGCAAGCCACTGGATGTGGTCACGCTGGTGGAAGCGCTGGACAGCCTCAACGAACTGGACAATGCCGGTGGGCTTGAGTACTTGGGTGATCTTGCTGGTCACGCCCGCGGCACCGCCAATATTGAGGCCTATACCGACATCATTCGCGAACGCGCCATGCTGCGCAAACTGATTCGCGTTGCTAATGAAATTGCCGATGACTCCTTCAATCCTGCCGGACGCGGATCTGCCGAACTGGTGGATCTTGCCGAGCAGAAAGTATTCAAGATTGCTGATGATCGCGCCGTCGATATAGGTCCGCAGCCCATTAATCCTGTGCTCAAGGGAGCAGTTGAACGCATCGATGAGTTGTTCAAGGCGAAGGGCGCAATCACCGGTCTGAGCACCGGTTACAAAGACCTGGACAACAAGACCTCGGGCCTGCAGAAGTCTGATCTGATTATCGTCGCGGGCCGGCCTTCGATGGGTAAAACGGCGTTCGCGATGAACCTGGTGGAACACGCTGTCATTCACGGCAGCGAACCCGTGCTGGTGTTCAGCATGGAGATGCCGGCGGAAAGTCTGGTGTTTCGTATGCTCAGTTCAGTGGGGCGTATTGACCAGTCACGTCTGCGTAATGGCAGGCTGGAAGAGGAAGATTGGCCTAAGTTGACAGCGGCGGTTGGCAAGCTAAAGGACCGGCCCTTGTTTATTGATGATGCGGCTGGCCTCAGCCCCATGGATTTACGCTCCAGAGCACGTCGCATTGCGCGTGAGCACGGTCAACTGGGACTGATCGTTGTGGACTATCTGCAACTGATGCAGATCAAGGGCTATGGCGATAACAGGGTGGGTGAAATATCTGAAATTTCGCGCTCTCTGAAAACATTGGCGCGTGAATTCAATTGTCCGGTGGTTGCGCTGTCGCAACTGAATCGTGGTCTGGAACAGCGGCCCAATAAGCGACCGGTTATGTCAGACCTGCGGGAATCGGGTGCAATTGAGCAGGATGCGGATATCATCGCTTTCGTGTATCGGGATGAGGTCTATAATCAGGATACCGACGATAAAGGGATTGCTGAAATCATTATCGGCAAACAGCGAAACGGGCCAATTGGCACAGTAAGACTGAGTTTTGTTGGTCAGTACACGCGCTTTGAGAATCTGTCCATCCCGGACTACGACGAAAGCTATACGCAATTCGGCTGATCCCCGGACGCGCAGTTCAAATCAAGTTCTAAAAGGAAAAGTTTCAGTGAGTGGATCAGCCCCGTTCCGTGCCTGGGCAACAATCAATCTGCAGGCATTGCAACACAACTTCGCACAGGCGCAGGCTCTGCACCCGGGCTGCAACATGGTTGCATTGGTCAAGGCCAATGCCTATGGTCACGGCATGCTGGCCGTCGCCAGTGCGTTGCACCCCGTGATGGGCGCACAGGACTACTTCGGCGTCGCAGCGCTGGAGGAGGCGGTGAGTCTGCAGCGTCTCAACAGCGGCCGCGCCATTCTGTTATTGGAAGGCGTCATCAACGCGGAAGAGATGGCCTTCGCTGTCACGGCCGGCTTTCATCAGGTTATTCATTCTCTGTATCAGGTAGATTTGCTGCTGGATTATCTGGGCGATCATCCGGATACGGCTGCGAATTCATTGACGCTGTGGCCGAAGATAGATACCGGAATGCATCGCCTGGGTTTGAGTGGCGATGAATTCCTTGTAGCGCTTGCGAAGCTGCGCGATTTGCCCGCAGTGAAACAATTGATTCTGATGACGCATCTGGCCTGTGCGGATAATCTGATCAGTCCCGCCACACAGCGCCAGCTCACTTATTTCAAGAAGTATCTTAAGCAGGGGAAAATTTCGCTGGATGGCGACGGTCGCAATGGCGAATTTCAGATTAGCGTCGCCGCGTCAGCCGGTGGCCTGGCCTGGCCACAAACCCATTTCCAATGGTTACGCCCCGGCATCATGCTGTATGGCAGCTCGCCTATAATCAAAGAGACAGGTCTTGAACGAGGGCTGCAGCCGGTGATGACACTGCGCTCGCGCATTATTGCCATCAGGGATGTGCCTGCAGGTGATGCGATTGGCTATGGCGCTACTTATGTCTGTGCCGGCAACAAGCGGATGGGTGTTGTGTCCATTGGCTATGGTGATGGTTATCCGCGCCATGCGCCAAACGGCACGCCAGTGCTGGTTAACTGCGCTGCTAATATTATTGGCAAACCGCGTCTCACCCGGCTGATAGGTCGCGTGTCGATGGATATGATTACGATTGATCTCAGCGACATCAGGGAAGCAGCTATTGGCGATGAAGTGATTTTGTGGGGCGAGGGTTTGTCGGCGGATGAAGTTTCCGCACAGGCCGGGACCGTTTCCTATGAATTGTTTTGCAAGGTTACTGCGCGCGTGCATTTTATTTATCAGTAATGAATTCCCGGTTAGCATTTTATTGCAGTAAATATTGAAAGTATTTCAAGAGCAGATTTCTCATGGCGAAGGCGAAGACAGCGTATGTCTGCACCGAGTGCGGTGCCGAACATGGTCAGTGGCAGGGGCAATGCGCGTCCTGCAAAGAGTGGAATACGTTGTCCAGAATCAGTCTGGGTAACGCTTCTGCTTCGCCTGCTGCTAAAGCCGATTTCCGCAAACAAGGCTATGCCGGCACCACCTCAGGTGTGCAGAACCTGAGTGATCTGGATTTGGCTGCGCTGCCGCGTTTCTCCAGCACCATTGGCGAGCTGGATCGCGTGCTGGGCGGCGGCCTGGTGCCGGGTTCGGTTGTTCTTATCGGTGGTAATCCCGGTGCAGGTAAAAGTACTTTGCTGTTGCAGGTAATGTGTCATCTGGCGCAATCGATGGACGCGTTGTATGTCACCGGCGAAGAATCTCTGCAGCAGGTTGGTATGCGCGCCAAGCGTCTGGGGTTGCCCGAGAAGAATCTGAAAATGCTGGCTGAAACCAATGTCGAGAAGATCTGTCAGGTTGCCGAACAGCATCAACCCCGATTGCTGGTGGTGGATTCCATTCAGGTAATGCACAGCAATGATGTGCCATCTGCCCCCGGTAGCGTGTCGCAGGTGCGTGAATGCGCCGCGTATCTGATTCAATATGCCAAGCAGACGGGTACGGTTTTGTTTCTGGTGGGCCACGTAACCAAGGATGGCAATCTTGCCGGCCCCAAAGTGCTGGAGCATATGATTGATTGCTTCATCATGCTGGAAGGCGGCAGCGATACGAAGTACCGCATTCTGCGCGGCCAGAAGAATCGCTTCGGTGCCGTGAACGAGTTGGGCGTTTTTGCGATGACCGAGAAAGGTCTGAAGGAAGTGAAGAATCCTTCTGCGATATTTCTCGCGCGCACCGAAGAAGAAAGCCCCGGCTCACTGGTCATGGTGCTATGGGAAGGCACCCGCCCCTTGTTGGTGGAGATTCAGGCGCTGGTGGATGGTACGCAACTGGGTAATCCGCGTCGTCTTGCAGTAGGTCTGGATCAGAACCGCCTGGGCATGTTATTGGCCGTGCTGCATCGCCATGGTGGCGTGTTCATGGCGGATCAGGATGTGTTCGTCAATGTGGTGGGCGGCGTGAAGGTTACCGAAACCAGTGCTGACCTTGCAGTGATACTGGCCATCGTTTCCAGCTTCCGCGATATGGCTGTCTCGCACGATCTGGTTGTATTTGGTGAAGTAGGGCTGGCCGGTGAGATAAGGCCGGTGCCGGGAGGCCAGGAGCGCTTGGCGGAAGCTGCAAAGCATGGCTTCAAACGTGCGATCGTTCCGAAAGCGAATTTGCCGAAGAATAAAATTGCGGGAATGGAAGTTATCGGCGTGAGCAAGATCTCGCAGGCCCTTGAGGCTTTGTAGGAGTAAGTTTTACTTATGGAATCCATTGTTTCAATAAAAAATCTGTCGAAAACCTATGCCGGTGGTTTCAAGGCATTGAGTGGCGTCAACCTGGAAATTCGCCGTGGCGAGATCATCGCGCTGCTCGGGCCGAACGGTGCCGGGAAAACCACTTTGATTTCTGCAATATGCGGCATTGTGAACCCTACGGAAGGATCGGTGCATGTGGACGGCAAGTGCATCATCACTCAGTTTCGTGAAACGCGCAGTCTTATCGGTCTGGTACCGCAGGAGTTGACGACGGATGCGTTTGAAACCGTGTGGGCTACGGTCAGTTTCAGTCGCGGTTTGTTCGGCAAGCCAACAGATGCAGCATATATAGAAAAAGTACTGAAAAGTGTGTCTCTATGGGACAAGAAAGACAACAAGATCATGACTCTGTCTGGCGGCATGAAACGCCGCCTGCTGATTGCCAAAGCCCTGTCACATGAACCAAAGATACTATTCCTGGATGAACCTACCGCTGGTGTAGATGTCGAGTTGCGCAAAGACATGTGGGAACTGGTGCGCTCATTGCGCGAGTCAGGTGTCACCGTGATTCTTACTACGCATTATATCGAAGAAGCTGAAGAGATTGCCGACAGGATAGGGATCATCAACAAGGGCGAGCTGGTGCTGGTTGAAGAGAAATCAGAATTGATGCGCAAATTGGGCAAGAAGCAATTGATATTGGAATTGAAGCAGGATTTGCAGGAATTGCCAGCGAACCTGTCGGCGTTTGATCTGGTATTGAGCGAAGAAGGCAAACGATTGACCTTCACCTATGACACGCAGGGCGAGAGAACCGGCATCACATCGTTGTTGGACGACCTGCGCAGTGCAGGCATTGAGTTTCGCGATCTGCAGACTACGCAAAGTTCGCTGGAAGAAATATTTGTCAAGTTAGTGGAGGAGTCGCGATGAATATTCATGGCGTCAAAGCAATCTACAAGTTCGAGATGGCACGCACGCGTCGCACCCTGGTGCAGAGTATCGTTGCGCCGGTAATCTCTACTTCACTTTATTTTGTCGTGTTTGGTGCCGCGATTGGCAGTCGCATTCAACAGGTGGATGGGGTTGCCTATGGTGCATTCATTGTGCCCGGGCTGATCATGCTGTCATTACTGACGCACAGCATTTCCAACGCATCCTTCGGTATTTATTTCCCCAAGTTCACCGGCACTATTTATGAACTGCTGTCTGCGCCGATAACAATGTGGGAGATAGTGCTGGCGTATGTCGGGGCGGCAGCAACCAAATCCCTGATACTGGGTGTCATTATACTGGCCACGGCGGGATTCTTCGTGCCCCTGCAGATTGCGCATCCTTTTGTGATGCTCTCCTTTCTGGTGTTGACGGCGGTCTCTTTCAGCCTGCTCGGATTCATTATTGGTATCTGGGCGGATAATTTCGAGAAACTGCAATTAATTCCGCTTTTGGTGGTAACGCCATTAGTCTTTCTGGGCGGCAGTTTTTATTCGGTCAACATGCTGCCTCCGGTATGGCAGACAATCACCTATTTCAATCCTGTGCTGTATCTCATCAGCGGCTTCAGGTGGAGCTTCTACGAGTTGGGCGATGTGCCCATTATGATAAGCGTGGGCATGATCCTGGCGTTTCTGGCTGCGTGTCTGGGAGTAATCTGGTGGATATTCAAAACTGGCTATCATATTAGAAACTGAGCGATTGCAAGTTACCCCGTGTTGGATTAACGTTATTGCAGGTTGGAAAAAGGATGCGGATACACAGATGACATTCGAGTTGGCAATAAACTACCTGCAAACCAATGCGATGAACTTCTTTGCGCTGGTATGGTTTTTTACCTGTTTCCGCGGCTACCTGCGCTTCACTGCCAACAGGAGTCTCAACACCCCATCCCTGGCCTATGCCATGCATCTTTTTCGCAAGCAGTGGATTCGTACCTGCATGCGACGCGAGAACCGGATAACCGACACTAATATCATCGCCAACCTGGAGCGCAGCGTTTCCTTTTTTGCTTCAACATCTATTCTAATTCTGGCTGGTTTGATGACGGCGCTGGGCTCTTCTGAAGCAGTCATCATGATTCTGGCAGACATTCCATTTGCGACCGAAAATACGCGCGGCGAGTGGGAGATCAAAGTGCTGTTGTTGATCTGCCTGTTTGTGTATGCGTTCTTTAAATTCACCTGGAGCCTGCGCCAGTTTGGTCTGGTGTCCGTCATGATCGGTGCCGCGCCCGAGGTTTCTCAGAAAGTTGGTGCGGAAGAAGTGGAACGCCATGTAGATGCTATTTCCAAAATGGCAACCAAGGCAGCGGGAAATTTCAATAATGGCCTGCGGACCTATTATTTCAGTATGGCTGTGCTGGGTTGGTTCTTGAACACGTGGCTATTCCTGGCACTTTGTCTGCTGGTAATCGCCGTGCTTTATCGTCGTGAATACAAGTCCGATACCCTGGGAATCCTGATGGATGATCTTCCGAATGCGTAGCAGTAGAGGTTATAGATAGTGACGGAATGGTTACTCAACGGTAGAGCGTTTCTGTTATCGCTGCTCGTGATTTTTATTCTTGGCTACGCGGCACAGAACACGCTAAGTTTGCGCTACATCGATGCAGTGCGTACTGAAGAACGCGCATTGGTGACGGAAAGACTGGGCAATGTACGCTATCAGCTGGAAAGTCTGATCACGAACAATCTTTCACTGATCAATGGCGTTGCAGCATTTGTATCTTCGTACCCGGATTTTACTCCCGCGCAGTTTCAGACCTATGCACAGACAGTTTTGTCGCGTGAACCCTCTTTGGTCAACCTGGCGCTGGCTCCGAATCTTGTGGTAAGTCAGATTTATCCCCTTGCAGGCAATGAGGCAGCTCTCGGACTCAACTATCTGCAGAATGCAGATCAACGCGACGCGGTACTGCGCGTTGTGGAATCGGGCGAAATGGTTATTGCCGGACCTCTGCAGCTGGTGCAGGGAGGGTTCGCCTTTGTTGGCAGAGCGCCCATATACGTGACTGCTGCTAATGGCGAGAAGCAACTCTGGGGAATAGTTTCAGCGCCCATTCTTGCGGAGAATATTTATCGTGATGCCGGTTTGCTGGACGATGATCAGGAGATTCGTATTGCTATCCGGGGAAGAAACGGTTTAGGTAACCAGGGAGATTTCTTTTTTGGCGACCAGGAAATAGTCAATAATCCGCGGCTCGTTTCGATGCCTGTGAATATCGGTGGCGGCTCTTGGGAAATAGTGGCGATCCCCACCCAGGACATGCTGGCAGGGAATCCACTGGTGACAGTGGTGCGTGTTTTTACAACGATAGCGGTGCTCGCCATTCTGATTATGCTGGGGTTGGCGCGTCGTCAGGTGGATCGCGATAAAGCGTTCAAACAGATTATTTTTCGCAACGAAAAATTTCTGCGAGCAGTGGAAACAGTTTCACATGTCGGCGGCTGGCGCATGAATTCGAAGCTGATGTTCACAGAATTGTCAGATCAGGCACGCAGTATCCTTGACCTGCCTGCCGGAGACGAGATGGTGTCATTGCAGGCGTTTTGTTCAGCCTTTGACGAAAGCAGTGCAGAGGTTATGCGCAACCAGTTTGTTAATGCGATTAAATTTGGCGAGCGCTTTGATACAGAAATGTGTATGCACTTGCTGGATGGCAGTACTCAATGGTTACACCTGAAAGCGGAAGTTTTGGATACTGCGAGCAAAGATCGTGAACTAATGGGCGCCATTCAGGACGTTTCACTGGCCAAGAAGGCAGAGAGTCTTATCGAGTATCAGGCTAACTACGATGCGTTGACCGGGCTTCCCAACCGTGCCCTGTTTCGTGACAGGTTGGACACAGCTTTGCTTGCGGCGCAACGTCACAGCACCAAGCTGGCAGTCATGTTTATCGACGTCGATAATTTCAAATCCGTTAATGATAACCTTGGGCATGATGCGGGCGATGCACTGTTGATAGAAGTCTCTCAACGGATACAGGACTGTATTCGTGAAACCGATACGGTGGCTCGGTACAGCGGTGATGAGTTTGTTGTCATCATTGGTGATATCAATTCAACCTCGGTTGTCGGTCGCATAGCGAATGATATGTCTGAAATGATGAATGAACCATTTCACCCGACAGAACGTCAGGTTTATTGTACCGTCAGTATTGGCATTTCGCTGTTCCCGGATGATGCGGATGATGTAGAGACCCTGATTATCAAAGCCGACCAGGCCATGTATGAAGTTAAGAAAGATGGTAGAAACGGTTGGCAGTTCTATACGGCACAAATGAAGATTGAGTCCGAGTACCGGCATCATCTTTATAATGAACTGTTGAATGCGCTCAATGAGAACCAGCTTCAGGTTTATTTTCAACCTATTATTGATGTCAGTACCGGTAGCATTTCGGAATGCGAAGCTTTGGTGCGCTGGCAAAAACAGGACGGCCAATGGGTGTCACCAGAGGAGTTCATTTCGGTCGCTGAAGAGCGCGGCATCATTAACAGGATTGACTTTCTGGTGTTGCAATCGGCGTGCGAGTCCATTCAAAAATTGAACAAAACTTTAATTACGGATCTGCGCCTGTCAGTGAATGTGTCTTCGCGTCTTCTGCATCTACGCGATCTGGTTGCGCAGGATTGGCTGGCTCATATCAGAACCTTGCAGGGTCTGAAATTGACCGTGGAGATTACCGAGCGAATCCTGGTTGAGGATGCACAAAGTGCCAGACGTATTCTGGATGAACTGCATCAGTTGGGCGTAAATATTTCCATCGACGATTTCGGTACCGGGTATTCGGGGCTGAGTTATTTCTCACAGTTCCCAGTCAGCTCAATGAAGATTGATCGTTCGTTCATCAATAAAATTGGTGTGTCTGCAACAGAGGAAGCATTGATCGAGAGCATGGTGCTGATGGCCGGAAAATTGAACCTGCGCGTGGTGGCAGAAGGTGTGGAGACGGCAGAGCAACTTGCGTTCCTCAGCAAACTGGGATGCAGTTTTGTGCAGGGCTATTATCTGGCCAAACCAATGCCTTACGAGGAATTAGTGGAATTTGCCAAAGTTAATATCATTAACGGAAAATCCCTGGCTGAAGACCTCTCGTCTGCAAGTTGATGAAGCGTCATGAGGAAAAATTCTCATGAGCTTCATGCAATTAGCTGACTGAATTGACTGCCGGCATTAAGCGTCAGCAGAAATACGATTTCAGCGGCGGAAAGCCATTGAATTCGATAGCGCTATAGCTGGTCGTGTAAGCACCGGTTGAGAACCAGTACATACGATCACCTATAGCCAAATTCAGCGGCAGCCCATACTTGTACTGTTCGTACATGATATCGGCGCTGTCACACGTGGGGCCGGCTATCACCACTTCTTCCAGTTCACCTTGTTTCTCTGTGTAGATTGGGTACTTGATAGATTCATCCAGTGTTTCGATCAGCCCGGAGAACTTGCCGACATCCGTGTAAATCCAGCGATGCAATGCCGTATGCGATTTACGCGCAATCAACACCACTTCCGACACCAGAATTCCAGCGTTGGAAATAAGTGAGCGGCCTGGCTCCAGAATAATATGCGGGATATCTTCGCCGAAGTCTTCCTGAATGAAACGCGTAATCTCCTCCGCATAAACCTGCAGCGTGTTGGTGCGGGTAATATAGTTGGCAGGGAAGCCGCCACCCATATTGATCATCTTGATTTTGATCCCATCTTCATTCAACAAGCGCTCGTAAATGACTTTAACCTTGGCGATGGCGGCATCCCAGCAGCCGATGTCGCGCTGCTGCGAGCCCACATGAAACGATATGCCAAACGGCTCCAGACCCAGTTCACGGGCCAGGATCATCAGGTCGATAGCCATATCTGTCTGACAACCGAATTTGCGCGACAAAGGCCAGTCTGCTGTGTGGCTGCCTTCTGTCAAAATGCGTATGTAGATTTTCGCGCCAGGAGCAGCCTTGGCGATATTGCGCAGGTCCGCTTCCGAGTCCGAGGCAAACATGCGAATGCCTTTCTCGTAGAAGTAGCGGATGTCTTTGCTCTTCTTGATGGTGTTGCCGTAACTGCAACGCTCGGGTGCCACACCCAGTGCCAGCAGCTTGTCCAGCTCATAGATTGATGCCACGTCGAAATTGGAACCCCGGTCGCGCAACAATTTCAGAATCTCGTTTGCCGGGTTGGCCTTTACCGCGTAATAAACACTGGCATAAGGGAAGTGCTCAATCAGGGTGTCGAATTGCTCGCCAATCGTCTGCAGGTCTATCGCGACGAATGGTGTTTCCTTCGTATCGGCAAGTGCCTTGATACGATCAAAGGTTTCCTGGGTGTAGAAGTCTTCCACTTTGATGATTTCAGTATTCATTGGCGAGTTGGTCTCCTTCGATCGATAAGTTTTGCAAAAATGATATGTTACAGCGCATCGCGCAGCGCCGCCTGGGCAGCTGCCAGACGGGCAATAGGCACGCGTGGTGGTGAACAACTGACATAATGCAGGCCCAGCTTATGGCAAAAATCGATGGAATCCGGATCACCTGCGTGTTCGCCGCAGATACCCAGCTTCAGATCCTTGCGTGTCTTCCTGCCATTCTCGACAGCAAACTGCATCAGTTTACCAACGCCGGTTTTGTCCAGACTGGCAAACGGGTTCTTATTGTAGATTTCCTTGCTCTGATACTCTTCATAGAACAGACCCATATCGTCGCGACTAAGGCCTAAAGTGGTCTGGGTCAGGTCATTAGTGCCGAAACTAAAGAAGTCTGCGATACCGGCAATCTCATCCGCGGTTATGGCGGCACGTGGTACTTCTATCATGGTGCCGACGATATATTTGATCCTGATGCTGCGTTTGTCCATCACTTCCTCGGCAATGCGGTGCACGATTTCCAGTTGGTCAGCCAGTTCGGCTTTGAAGCCTACCAGAGGAATCATGATCTCCGGTTGCACATCGATAGCGTCCTTGCCTGTCATCACTTGCGCAGCTGCTTCGAATATTGCACGTACCTGCATCTCGGTAATCTCTGGATACAGAATGCCCAAACGGCAACCACGGCAACCCAGCATGGGGTTCTCTTCATGCAACGCCTTGATGCGGTCGATTACAAACTCCAGCGGTAAACCCAGCTTGTCTGCAAGCTGCCGACGAACAGCATCGTCCTGTGGCAGGAACTCATGCAGAGGAGGGTCCAGCAGGCGAATAGTGACAGGTCGCCCAGCCATGGCTCTGAACAGGCCAACAAAATCCTTGCGCTGGAAGGGCAGCAGTTTCTTCAGTGCTTCACGGCGCTGTACGCCATCAACCGCGAGAATCATCTGACGCATATCATCAATACGGCTGCCTTCGAAGAACATGTGTTCCGTACGGCACAAACCAATACCTTCGGCGCCATAGGCAACTGCCGTCTGCGCCATCGCCGGTGTGTCAGCATTGGTGCGAATGCGCAGGCGCCGATATTTATCTGACCATTCCATGATAGTGTTGAACAATTCGTAGGTGTAACTTTTTTCTGGTTTCAGTGTGCCTTCAAGTACGCGCTTGACTTCAGAGTCGGCGCTCTCGATAAGACCGACGTAGACAAAACCCGTGCTGCCATTGATCGATATATAGTCGCCTTCACGCAACACGATGCCATTTGCTGTCAGTGTCTTTCTTTCATAGTTGATGCTGATATCGCCAGCGCCACACACGCACACCTTGCCTAACTGCCTGGCCACCAATGCAGCATGCGAGGAGACTCCGCCACGTGTAGTCAAAATACCCTGCGAGTACAGCATGCCCTTCAGATCGTCAGGCGACGTCTCGGTGCGACACAACACAACCTTATTGCCTTTGCGCGATTCTACTTCTGCCTGTGCAGCCGTGAATGCAATGCGACCTGTCGCAGCGCCGGGTCCGGCAGGCAAGCCCTTGCAGATAACCTTCGCTTCTTTCTGTGCGCGCTCATCGAACACGGGAACCAGCAGGCTGTCGACAGACTCAGCGGGAATCTTCAACAAAGCAGTGCGCTGATCCATCAATTTTTCGCGATTCATTTCTACCGCGATGCGGATTGCTGCCAAACCGGTGCGCTTGCCATTGCGGGTCTGCAAAATGAACAGGCGTCCCTTTTCAATCGTGAACTCGAAGTCCTGCATATCCTTGAAGTGACGTTCCAGTTTGGCGCGCACTTTTTCAAGATCCGCAAAATTCTCCGGCATCTCTTTCGCCATAGCCCCAATTGGTTTGGGCGTGCGCAAGCCGGCAACGACATCTTCGCCCTGAGCATTGATCAGGTATTCGCCATAGAAGGCCTTCTCACCAGTGGCAGGGTCACGTGTGAATGCCACGCCAGTGGCGCTGTCGTCACCGGCGTTGCCGAACACCATGGCCTGAATATTGACGGCTGTGCCCCATTCGGCAGGAATACCGTATTGTTGGCGATAAAGAATGGCGCGATCGTTTTTCCAGGAGCCGAATACGGCGCCGGTTGCGCCCCACAATTGTTCGTACACATCCTGAGGAAAATCTTTGCCGGTGGTTTTGTTGATCAGCAACTTGTAGCGGTCCACCAATACTTTCAGATCGTCTGCGGTCAGCTCATTGTCAAATACTTTACCCAGAGACTTCTTCAGGTCATCCAGTAACTCGTGGAAAGGATCGTGCGACTCTTCGTCGGCAGCCTGCACACCCATCACAACATCCCCGTACATCTGGATGAAGCGGCGGTAACAGTCCCATGCGAAACGCGGGTTACCAGAGATGCTGGCCAGGCCTTCCACCGTGACATCATTCAGCCCCAGATTGAGGATGGTATCCATCATGCCAGGCATGGAGTCGCGGGCGCCGGAGCGAACCGATACCAGCAGCGGATTTTTCGCGCCGCCGAACTGCTTCTTGAGTTGGTCTTCCAGGCTGCCGATGGCCTGCTCTACGTCGCCAGCCAGCGATTTGGGATATTTGCGGCCATTGGCATAAAACCAGGTACAGACTTCAGTACTGATGGTGAAGCCGGGGGGTACGGGCAAGCCAATTGCGGCCATCTCCGCCAGGTTGGCGCCTTTGCCGCCCAACAGTTCGCGCATGCCGGAGTTGCCATCGGTCTGGCGGCCGAAATTGTAGACGAATTGTGTGGTCGTGGCGGAGGTCTTGCCCTGTGCTGAGCTGCTTTTGCTTGTCTTTTTCATGTTCCCTGTGCTTCTTGTTTGCGACTGATGGCGGCACTATGAAAAGTGCAATTCGGAGGAGGAGCGGAAGAATAAAACAACTGACCGCTAAAATCCAGAGACGCGGGGTTTTCCTTGTCACACGGCTACTGCTGTCGCTATCCTGTCCGGCCTGTTAATCCCTTTGAGCCGGAGCCGGCAAATCCTGTGAATTCCGCACTGACAACAGCCATGACAAGCGCTCTATCCAGTGCTCTTAAGGCGGAAGAGAGCCATATCGTCTGCCATATCTTCTGTCGGGTCATCGACAATTATGGCGATATGGGTGTGTGCTGGCGCCTGGCCAGACAACTGCGCAGTGAACATGGTCTGCAAGTGACTTTGTGGCTGGATGATTGGCGTGCATTACCGGATCTGTTGCCTGCTCCGTTGTCTGATAGCTTACCGCGTGACTTTCCTGCGCAGGACTCATTGCCACTCGCTGAACAACCCACAGTGCGGAATAGCTCTGCAACAGATGGTTTCGAGCTGCTGCCCGGCCTGCGCGTGTGCAAATGGCAGCAGCCCTTACCAGACATCGCAGAGCTGCCGTTGGTTGATATAGTCATTGAGGCATTCGCCTGTGAACTGCCCGCAGAGTATCAGGCCTGGTTGACGCAACAGGCGAAGCCACCGTTGTGGATCAATCTGGAATACCTGAGCGCCGAGCATTGGGTGGGACAGTGCCATGGCCTGAGCTCAGCGCATCCGCAAACCGGCATGCAGAAAACGTTCTTTTTCCCCGGCTTTACGCCAGCAACCGGGGGCTTGATCCGTGAGAATGATCTGTTGGTCCGGCATGATCATTGGCAGGCGCAACAGACTGACACCCGCAAGAAAGTGCTGACAGCCCTGGGCGTCAGTGAGGCTGATATCAGGCGCTTGCAGACGTCAACTGAAAGTCTGCTGATATCGGTGTTTACCTACGAAACCGCCGCCTTATCCGCGTGGCTGCAACTGCTGGCGACAGGTTCTGCGGCCGTATTGTGTCTTATCCCGCTTGGCAGGACTTTGCAGGATATTGATTTGGATCTGATCAATGTTGGCGACAGGCGGCAACTGGGTAACCTGACTGTGCAGGTGGTGCCGTTTCAGTGTCAGGATGACTACGATCAGCTACTGTCCGTGTGCGACCTTAATCTGGTGCGTGGTGAAGACTCCTTTGTGCGGGCGCAATGGGCCGCCAAACCCGCGCTTTGGCATATCTACCAGCAACAGGATGCCGCGCATCTGCAAAAATTGCTCGCGTTCCTGGATCTGTACACCAGCGATTTGGATGACGAGCAGGCGCAGGCGGTACGCAAGTTCTGGCTGGACTGGAACAACGGCGCGGATTGCAGTGCCAGCTGGCCGGCGTTTCTGGCTCAGTTACCGGACTTGCGGGTTAACGCCCATGGTTGGCGCGAAAAGTTACTTCTGCACGGCGATATTGCATCAAATTTGATGAAATTTTATGAAAATACGCTATGATGGCGCCAAATTTTAGAAAGCGCTTTGCCCCCTGCAAAAGCAATTGTTTTTGAACCCTGAAAAATGAGTAATAGTCATGAAAACTGCGCAAGAAGTTCGTGCTGGTCAGGTAATCAGCATTAATGGTTCACCCTGGAAAGTCGTGAAGGCTGAATTCAACAAATCCGGCCGTAACTCGGCTGTGGTGAAAATGAAGCTGAAGAACCTACTGACCGGAGTGGCCACCGAAACCGTATACAAAGCCGACGACAAGTTCGAGATGGTGATCCTGGAACAGAAGGAAGTGACTTATTCCTACTTCGCCGACCCGATGTATGTATTCGTTGATGCAGAATACGAACAGATCGAGATTGAGAAAGATGATCTGGAGAACGTGATCGACTACATCGAAGATGGCATGGAAGATGTTTGTGCGGCGGTGTTCTACAATGGCAAGGTAATCTCCATCGACCTGCCCAATTCCATCAAGCGTGAAATTGTCTACACCGAGCCTTCTGCGCGCGGCGATACTTCCGGCAAGGTCATGAAAACGGCGCGACTGAAAAGCGGACACGAAATGCAAGTGTCTGACTTCTGTGAGATAGGCGACTTCGTCGAAATCGATACCCGCACCGGCGAGTACAAATCCCGCATCAAAGTAAGATAATTCCCGCAGCTGGAACTCCCGTTCAGGTTCTGTTCAGCAGGCACTTGTCAAAGTGCCTGCAGCTTCAGAAGAAATGTGCGCTAACTCACACTTCTTCAATAGCTGCAAAAAACACAGAACTATCAAGGGAGATCTACATTCATGTTAAAAGTAATTGCTCTGGCCATGTGCCTGACCCTAACCGGTTGTCTTTTCACCGTCGATTCGAAACAAAAATCCGGCCACTCACAGTGGAACAGCTCGGAGATCGATCGTATGCAGATTGGTAAAACGGATGCTGACTGGGTACGAAGAACGTTTGGTACACCACGGCGCGAATCTGCCTACACAGATGGCACCCAGGTTTGGCGCTACGATAATAGCAGCGAGAGCGAGTCCAGGGTGGGCTTGTTTCTGCTGTTCAATGTGAAAGTGGAAAGAGAGCATTCCGAAACGCTGGCCATTGAGTTGAGCAATGGCATTGTGTCGGATTATTGGGTAGAGAGCCGTTAACAGATAGAGCCGTTGATAAAGAGAGCCGTTGATAAAGAGAGCCGCTGAGCTTATTGCGCCCGCATCACCACAGGTGCGCGGCGCGCCAGCGTGCGTTGCTCGAAATCAAAAGCGATACCCAGCAAAACCGGTTCTGAAAAAGCGGCGCCCATGAAGGACACACCGATAGGGCGTCCATTGATGTAACCCGCGGGAACGGTAATGCTGGGGTAGCCTGACACCGCTGCCAGTCCTGCACTGGAGACATAGAGTCCGGACTTGTCGCCATCCAGCGGATCGATCAGCCAACCGGCGCCATTGCTGGGTGCAACGATAGCATCCAGATTATTTTCCTGCAGCGCAGCATCCAGTCCCTGCTCCTGCGTTGCCTGCTTGACTAATCTTAGCGCGTCGATATAAACGGCTGCGTTCAGATCACCTCTGTTTTGCGCATCCAGAAATAATTGCTGATCGGCGTATGGCATTTCCAGTTCGGCATTCGCGAAGTTGAAATCGATTAATTCTTGCAAATTTTGATATTCGCCTCCGCGTTTACTCAGATACGCATTAAGATCGTGTTTGAACTCATGCAGCAGAACTTCCAGACTGGCGGCGCCATATCCCTCCGGCATCGCGATTTCAATGTTGACTAATTCCGCACCGGCCTGCTCCAGCAGTGTCAGATGCGCAGCCATCAGTGAACCAACGCGTGGGTCGCGCGCAAACAGTTGGTGCAGCACGCCAATGCGTTTGCCTTGTAAACCATTCCTGCTTAGGTGTTCGGTGTAATCTATTGGTGTAGCCGTGTGCTCATTCACCGTGATGGCGTCCTCCGCGTCCGCTCCTGTCATGGCTGTCAACATGATGGCTGCATCCGTAACTGTGCGCGTCATCGGGCCGGCCGTATCCTGAGTGTGCGCGATAGGAATTATGCCGCTGCGCGAAATCAGACCCAGTGTCGGCTTGATACCGACGTTACTGTTGTTGGCCGCCGGGCAGATAATGGACCCGTTGGTTTCCGTACCCACTGCCAGCATAGTCAGGTTTGCTGCCACGGCAACTCCGGAACCTGCGCTGGAGCCGCAGGGTGATCTGTCCGTGTTATAGGGGTTACGAGTCTGACCTCCGCGGGCCGACCAACCGCTGGAAGAATTACTGGCGCGGAAATTGGCCCACTCGCTCAAGTTGGTTTTCGCCAGAATGATTGCGCCGGCAGCGCGCAGACGCGTAACCAGGAATGCATCCTGCGCGGGCGCTGGCGCATCAACAAGTGCCAGGCTGCCCGCTGTCGTCAGCATGTTGTCTGCGGTGTCTATATTGTCTTTCAGCATTACGGGAATGCCGTGCAGAGGCGAGCGCACCTGACCAGCAGCGCGCTCTGCATCCAGTACTGCCGCAATTTGCAGGGCGTCAGGGTTAACTTCAATGACCGCATACAGCATAGGGTCCAGCTCTTGTATGCGGCGCAGATAATATTCGGTGATGTCCACCGCAGTGAATTCACCAGCTGTCATGGCTGCCTGTAGCTCACTGACTGTCGCCTCGTCCAGTTGGTTTTCGGCAATGACAATATCGGTTGCTCGTTCGCAGGCGCCCAACAGCAAAGCGCACAAAAACAGTGCAAATTTCATGGTATTGTTCTTGTTTCTCATAGGTACCTCAGTGGCTTCCAGATTCCGGAGTTGGGCTGAGTATGAGGCACGTAGAAAGGACATCGCAAATTATTTGTGCTGGAAAAATTATTTGCTATTATTGCCCCGCGCCTGACCCTCAGCGTCTCTTACACCTAAACCAATAGCCTCCGGACCGCCGGCGCTATCATGAGAAAAATGATATGGCATCAGATGATCTGGATGCAGTGTCGGCACTTGCCGAAGTAGCTACCTCCCCCAGCGCTATCAGTTTGATCCCCCCCATCGTTGTTCTGATTTTCGCCATCTGGCTGCGCAGGCCAATACTGGCTCTTGTCATCGGCAGTATTGCCGGTCTCCTGCTTTATTCGCCCATGGACTCGCTGGCTAATTTTGCCGACACCACGCTGACGGTGATGCAGGATGAAACTATTGGCTGGTTGATTCTGGTATGTGGCGGATTCGGCGCCTTGATTGGTTTGCTTGTACACACGGGGGGAGCATTCGCTTTCGGTCGCAAAGCGTTGGTTCTGGCCAAAACCCGCAAAGCATCACTGCTGATGACTTTCTTTTTGGGTGTCGTGATATTCGTTGATGATTATCTGAATGCTCTTACTGTTGGCGAAACCATGAAGCGGGTGACGGATCGTTTCAAGGTTTCCCGTGAAATGCTGGCTTATGTGGTGGACTCAACCGCAGCACCAATCTGTGTGCTGATTCCGTTGTCAACATGGTCGGTATTTTTCAGCGGCCTGCTGGTTGCCAACGAAGTGGCCAGTGTAGGAGAAGGGCTGCGTGTTTACATCTCTGCCATTCCCTATATGTTCTACGCCTGGTTGGCCATTCTGATGGTGTTCCTGGTAGCTATTGGCATAGTGCCAGTTTTCGGTCCCATGAAACGCGCGGAGCTGGCAGCACAGGCAAACACCAAGGAAGTGATAGACGCACCGTATGATGAAGGGCAATCAGCAGATGACTGTGCCGTGCGCTCATTTGAAGAAGAATTTGACGATGCCGACCGTAAGGGTAGCCTGCATAATTTCCTGCTGCCCATGCTGATGCTGGTGGGTTTCACCATTTATTTCGAAACCGATATCTGGATGGGCTTATTGATGACTTTTGTCGTCACGCTGCCCATGTACATGTTCCAGAAATTGATGTCGCTTGGCGAGATGATGGACGTGATGATCAATGGTTTTAAAACCATGCTGCCGGCCATCTGTACTGTGATTGCCGCATTCACCTTCAAGGAAGTCTGCGATCTGCTGGGGCTGCCGCTGTATGTTATCGAGAACCTGGCCCCATACATGTCGGCAAAGATGCTGCCTGCGCTGGTGTTCCTGTCCATGGCAGTATTGGCATTCGCCACCGGTTCTTCCTGGGGAATCTTCGCAGTCTCCATTCCGATTGTGATGCCACTGGCCTTCGCCGTCGATGCCAATATTCCGTTAGTAATCGGTGCGCTGCTTTCTGCCAGCTCCTTTGGCAGTCAGGCATGTTTCTACAGCGACTCGACTGTACTGGCAGCACAAGGAGCCGGGTGTGATCTTATGAGTCACGCTATCACCCAGGTGCCTTATGCGCTGATTGCGGCCGCAATCGCGTTTGTAGGATTTATTATTATCGCGTGAGCTTTCTACAGGTAGATTGTTATTAAACTGATTGTATTTAGGTGAAGGAAAAACTGTTGCGGCTTGTCATTATCTGGGCCGCAACAGCCATACGCGATGGATGCGCTCGTTACGCGCAAAGTCTTTGTCGATGCTTTGTCTGGAATAATCTTCCACCTGATATTGTTCGGCTATCGACTCATCCAGCTTGAAGCGCCGGTGATTGGTTGAGAAAATCAGTAAGCCATCCTTGTTCAGGGTCTGCATGCACAGATCAATCAGCTCTTTATGGTCGCGCTGAATATCCAGCACATTGTCCGTGCTTTTGGAGTTCGAGAACGTGGGCGGGTCCAGAAAAATAAGATCGAACTTCTGCCGACATTGCTTCAGAAAGCGCAGACAATCCATCTGCACCAGCTCGTGTTGTGTTGAGCTCAGGCCGTTCAGTTCCAGATTACGTGCCGTCCATGCCAGATAGGTTTTCGACAGATCCACACTGACCGATCTGCGGGCGCCGCCCAACGCTGCGTGCACGGTTACGCTGCCGGTGTAGCAGAACAAATTCAGAAAATGGGTTCCCTGCGCATGTTCGCGGACATACTTGCGGATAGGGCGGTGATCCAGAAACAAACCGGTATCCAGATAGCGCTCCAGATTGACTTCGAATTTCGCCGGGCCTTCGTGCACCACGAAATCTTCACCCGCTGTGGCAGCGGCCTGATACTGATCCGTGCCACGCTGGCGCTCTCGCACTTTCAAACTAATCATTGCCGGTTGCAATTGCAGGACATGGGCTACAGCATTGTACGCCTGCCGTCTGCGCAGGGCGGCGTCTTCATCGCTCACCGATGCCGGCGCCTTGTATTCCTGCATATGCACACGGCCAGCGTAGATGTCGATGGCGAATGCGTACTCCGGCATATCGGCATCATATAGCCGATAGCATTCGTGCCCCTGTTGCTCCGCCCAGCGCCCGATCGATTTCAGGTTCTTGCGCAGGCGATTGGCCAGCATCTGGGCACCCGCGTCCAATTCGATCTGTACCGCTTCCGGGATGCTTAGCTTTTCCGTTGAGCGCTGCGCTTTTTTCCAGATGGCGTCTGTGGATACGGCAGCGGTTTTCTTCTGATAAATACTTTCCGGGCTGATATTGAACATCAGCAGTTTGGCGGGCAGTGCGCCGTTGAAAAAGGCGTATTGTTTGTGGCTGTGCATCCCCAGTAATTTGCCCCATTCCGGTTTGGCAGTGAAGATAGCTGCGGTTGCACCGTTGCCATGGTTTCTCAGCAAAGCGCCAAGTTCACCATAAAGCAATGCCACTTCGGGTTCGTCTCCTAAACGTTCAGCGTAAGGTGGGTTGCAGATGATCAATGTGGGTGGTACTGGTGGTGCTGCTTCGGCAACAGGCTGCGCACGAAACTCAACAAACCCTTCGACTCCGGCGCGCTCTGCATTGCGGATTGCCATGCCCAGCGAGCGTTCATCGTTATCACTGCCGCAGGCGCGGCCCTGCCAGTTGGCGCCCGCGCTCTTGCGTTGCAGGGCTTCAGCTTCGATGTCGCTCATCGCGGCAGAGTCGTGATGCAGCCACTTCGACAAATTGATACCACGCAATAAGCCGGGTGCTATATCAAGCGCAATCAACAAACCTTCGATAAGCAAAGTACCTGACCCGCACATGGGATCGTAAAGCATGGCGTCTGGTGTCTTCGCCAGAGATTGCCAGTTGGCTCGCAGCAGAAGCGCGGCCGCAAGTGTTTCCTTCAACGGTGCTTCACCCTGCTCTTTGCGGTAATTGCGGCGATGCAGGCTCTCACCCGCCAGATCAATGCCTAATGTCAGTTTGTCCTGTTTCACCACAGCATGAATCAGCACGTCCGGATCAATGCGCGAGACATTCGGGCGCAGCATGTCTTTGCTGCGAAACTGATCGACAACTGCGTCCTTGATTTTTTGCGCGATGAACTGGGTGTGATTCAGTTTCTCGGTGCTGCCCACTGCGGTAATGGCAAAGCTAAGGTCTGACGTAAGATGTTGCGTCCAGTCAATGGCGCTGGCGACGCGGTACAGGTCATCGGCATCGACTACCGGAGCTTGCTGCAGAATTAAAATGATGCGGTTAGCCAGGCGTGAAAACATGATGGCGCGATAAGCCGTGCTTAACGTGCCCGCAAAGAATACGCCCGCGACGGTTTGTTTGACTGCGGTGCCCTGATAGCTGAGCAGTTCCTGTTCCAGCAGAGATTCGAGCCCTTTGGAGCAGGTGGCGAAAAAACTGTGTTGCATCTGAGGATCCATGAATAGCGGTAAACTGAAAAGGCGGCAATCATACTACGAAACAGCAGGGATTGATTGTCTGAGTGCAGGCGGTGACAATGCGCCCTTGTCCACAGGAATGTATCCATGTTGAGTTATCGCCACAGTTATCACGCCGGGAATCATGCGGATATTTTGAAGCACCTGACCCTTTTGGCTCTACTGAAGAAACTGTGCGACAAAGACAAGCCATTCACTTATATCGATACCCATAGCGGCTGCGGCTTATACGATTTGCAGAGCGACGAAGCGCGCAAAACGGGCGAGGCGGAGCAAGGCGCCGGACGAATTTGGCAGCTCAACAGTGCCGACGCTGGGGTGACTGACTATCTGATCTTGCTGAAAGCCTTGAATCCGGGTTCCAGATTGCGGCGCTATCCGGGCTCGCCTGCGCTTGCGCAGGGCAATTTGCGTGAGCAGGACCGCATGCTGCTGATGGAACTGCACAATAACGAAATTGAGATTCTGCGCGGCAATTTTCAACACGATAAGCGCATCAGCGTGCATCACCGCGATGGGTTCGAAGGTGTGCTGGCTCTGACGCCACCCACACCGCGCCGTGGCATGGTTTTGATTGACCCCGCCTATGAGGTCAGGAGTGACTATGAGAAGGTGCTGACAACCTGCGAGAAACTGCATAAGCGTTGGGCTCAGGGCATCCTCGCCATCTGGTACCCTTTGCTGGGGCGTCAACGCGACCGCAGCGTCTGGCTGAAGGACAAATTCGAACAGAAGAAATTCACCAGTCTCCTGTGTCTTGAGCTGCGGGTGCAGGAACAATCCGAGGACGCCGGGATGCATGGCTCCGGCATGTTGTTGGTCAATGCGCCCTGGCAACTCGACCTGCAAATGCGGGACAGTTTGTTGGAGGTGGCTCGTCTATTGGGGGCAGGTTGCACGTCACGCGTCGATTGGTTGACTGAGAACAAGTAAAACCCGCCGTATCTGTACCGAATTCACCGTAAACAGGTTCTCCGCTGGACATGTATTTAAGCCTGCGCTAACCTCGGCGTGCTGCATTATTCAAAATAAAAAAAACAGGCTCGACTCAGTAAGGAGTGTGACATCCATGAATAAGCAAGTTCAGAGCGGGACAGGCTCGATAAGACAGGCAGGAATGCCGATGGGCAGGACAGCCAAACGGTTGATACTCACATTGTGTGCCGGTTTGGCAGCTCTCTCGGCGCAGGCGCAGGAGACTATCGAATGGGTTCATTTAGGTGGCAATGCGGATCATACCCGCTACTCGCCTGCCGCACAGATCAATAAGGATAATTTTGGCCAGTTGCGTGAGGCATGGGTCTGGGACGGTGCCAGCTTCAATGCCGCCAGCGGTCGCTCAACGCCCAGCTATGTGGATGGTAAGCTGTTCACTGTGGCAGGAGCGCGCAGACATGTTGTTGCCATCGACCCCGAATCTGGTGAGACCATCTGGTCGTATCGTGAGCCCAACACCTTCAGACACGAATACTCCATGCGCAAGGACTACGGCAAGGGCGTTGGCTATGCTGAAGTCGATGGTAAGGGTGTCGTTTATATCATCAGCCCCGCGTTTTTCCTGACGGCTCTGGATGCAGATACCGGAGCGCCATTACCAGGATTCGGCGAGCCGGTACCAGTTGACGGTTTTCCGCAAACTGGTGTGGTGGATTTGTTGAAAGATCTGGGCCATGAATATGACCCGTACTACGGAATTCCCAAGGAAATAGGATATGTCACAGCGTCGTCGCCACCCATCGTGGTCAACGGTGTTGTTGTGGTGGGTAACTCTGCAGAGCAGGGCTATAACCAATCCCGTATCGAGAATGTGCCCGGCGATGTGCTCGCTTATGATGCCAAAACCGGTGCGTTCAAGTGGAAGTTCAACGTGATTCCAGCCCCGGGTGAGTACGGCAGCGATACCTGGGAAGTCGACGGCAATCCGCGTGACCTGACAGGTGAAGTGTCACCCTGGGCGCCTTTGTCGGCCGACCCTGAACTGGGTCTGGTTTATATTCCCACGAATCCGCCCACAGTGGATTATTACGGTGGTCACGCCCCTGGCGACAATCTGTTTGGTACCAGCTTGATCGCGCTGGACGTGGAGACCGGCGAGCGGCGCTGGCATTTCCAGTTGGTGCATCATGATGTGTGGAACTACGACATCCCGACCGCTCCTGTATTGCTGGATGTGACGGTGGATGGACGTGAGATACCTGCTGTTGTGCAAGCGACCAAGCAGACTCTGTTGTTCGCCTTTAACCGCGAAACGGGAGAACCATTGTGGCCGATAGAAGAGAGACCAGTGCCACCTACCATGGTGCCCGGTGAGGTATTATCGCCAACACAGCCATTCCCGACTAAACCGCTGCCACACGATCTGCACGGTCTGACCGAGAATGATCTCATAGACTACACGCCGGAGCTCAGAGCACAGGCACTGGAAGTTTTGGCAGACTGGCAGATTGGCCCGTTGTATAACCCACCTCTGCATCGCGACAACCCCTTGGGCAAACGCGGCGCTTACTGGTGTCCGGGCGGTGGTGGTGGTACGAATATCACCAGTCCCGCAGTGGCAGACCCTGTGAACGGAATCATCTATCTGAGTTCACAAAGTGCCTGCAGTGCTGTGACACTATTGCCAGGTGCTGAGGCTGATCTGCGTTACAGAACCGATGGTGGTACAACCACCACAGGCGTTACGCTTTCCCAGTATGCCAATGGCCCTGGCGCAGGTTCTCCGCGTCATCCGAGTGGCCTGCCATTGTGGAAGCCGCCCTACAGCCGTATCACAGCAGTGGACATGAATACCGGCGAACATTTGTGGATGATTCCGATTGGCGAAACGCCCGATCGCATTCGCAATAACCCGGCCTTGGCTGGTATTGACATTGGTAACACCGGCACCGGAGCACAAGCGCCGATGGTGGTGACTGCTACTATGCTGATCTATGCCGCTGACAGCAGTGATGGCACGCCTTCATTGTTTGCGGTGGATAAAGCGACGGGTGAGCAGCTGGGCAAAATTACCGCCCCGGCCAACAGCCGCTACGGCATGATGACGTATGTGCACAAAGGCAAGCAGTATGTGATGCTGCAGACTGGCAGCAAATTGACTGCGATGGCTTTGCCGTAACCTTGATATAACTTCGACATAGCTGGTGGTCACCCCACGGGGTGGCCGCTGGCGATGCCGGGATGTTTACATTCGACAATTTCTCTTATCTCTCTCAGTTCACTCTCAACCCTCGCCCAACTTCCTCTCCAGACATGTAACGATTTGTGACCGCGTGTCACGCTTTCGCCACACAAATCCTGAATTGAAACAAGCTGTTCACAGGTCTCTGCTACATAGCTGTCCCAGCCCGCAAACCAGCCTATTTGTTGGACTTGCCCGGATAGCTGGGGTATTCTCGACCGTTCTATTTCATGCTGAAAAGATGAATGGGATTGATCGTGCAGCGTTTCCAGGAGCTGCGTTTTACAAGATTGCTAAGCAACGAAATTCGACTCAACGAGGAGAAGTATAATGATAAGAAAACATGGTGAGTTGGGAGCTATGCCAGACAGCACCAGACCGCAGTGGTTGTCTCGTGGCCAGCGCCTGGCGACAATGGTTGCACTCAGCTTGACCGCTGTGGCAACTGGTACTCTCAATGCGCAGGAGACTGTAGAGTGGGTTCACCTGGGTGGCGATGCGGATCATGCCCGCTATTCCCCGGCCTCACAGATCAATGCTGAAAATTTCGAAAACTTGAAGGAAGCCTGGGTTTGGGATGGTGCCAGTTTCGACGCTTCCAGTGGTCGTTCAACGCCCAGCTATGTAGATGGCAAATTGTTCACTGTGGCTGGTCCTCGTCGTCACATAATAGCTATCGATCCAGAAAGCGGCGAGACCATCTGGTCTTATCGTGAGCCCAACACCTTCCGTTACGAGTACTCAATGCGCGCCGACTACGGCAAGGGCGTTGCGTATGGCAAAGTGGATGGCAAAGGCGTTATTTATATGTCCACACCGGCCTTCTTCCTGATCGCTCTGGACGCTGAAACTGGTGCTCCTCTGGAAGGGTTCGGCAAGCAGGTTCCGGTAGAAGGTTTCCCCGAGCACGGTGTTGTTGACCTGCTGGCAGACCTGGGTCATGAGTATGACCCGTACTACGGTATCCCTAAAGAAGTCGGTTACATCACTTCTTCATCGCCACCCATCGTTGTTGGTGATGTTGTGATAGTCAGCAACTCGGCTGAGCAGGGATATAACCAGTCACGTATCGAAAACGTGCCAGGTGATATTCTTGCATATGATACGAAGACCGGTGAGTTTCTGTGGAAGTTCAACGTTATTCCTGATGTCGGCGAGTTCGGCATTGAGACATGGGATCACCCGAACCCACGAGAATTAACAGGCGAAGTTTCTTCCTGGGCGCCAATGTCGGCCGATGCCGAGCTGGGCATAGTTTATATCCCCACCAATGGACCAACCATCGATTTCTACGGCGGCTTCCGTGGCGGTGATGGCTTGTACGGCACCAGCCTGATTGCACTGGATGTGAAAACCGGCGAGCGCAAGTGGCATTTCCAGTTAGTACGCCATGACGTATGGAACTATGACACACCAACAGCACCTGTGTTGCTGGATGTGACCATTGATGGCCAGTCTATTCCTGCTGTCGCGCAAGTGACTAAACAGTCGTTTACTTACGCATTCAACCGCGAGACCGGTGAGCCATTGTGGCCGATTGTTGATCGTCCTGTGCCACAATCAAAGATCCCTGGCGAGAAACTGGCTGCTACACAGCCATTCCCGACCAAACCCGCGCCTTATGATATTCAGGGTCTGAACGAAGACAATCTGATCGATTACACGCCCGAGCTGCGTGCTGAAGCAATTGCTGCGCTCGCAGATTGGGATATCGGCCCGTTGTTCCAGCCACCACTGCATCGCGATAACCCAGAGGGCAAGCGCGGTTCACTGTGGTGTCCTGGTGACGTTGGTGGCGTGAATATCAGTGGTCCTGCTGCGGCAGATCCCAACACTGGCGTTTTGTATGTCACTTCATTGAGTGGCTGTACATCACGCACAGTGGTGACTGGCGAAGAAGCTGATCTGCGTTACGCGACTGATGGTGGCACAACAACGACTGGCGTCACGTTATCTCAATACGCGACGGGCATTGGCGGTGGTGGACCACGCGGACCGCAGGGCCTGCCATTTTTCAAGCCTCCCTATAGCCGTATCACTGCTATCGACATGAACACAGGTGAGCATCTGTGGATGATTCCTGTCGGCGAAACGCCTGACCGTATCAGAAATCACCCGGCACTTGCCGGCATCGACATTGGCAATACAGGTACGGGTGCCCACGCACCGATGACTGTGACTGCCACCATGTTGATCTATGCGTCACAAGCAAGCGACGGTTCTCCGCATTTGTTTGCGGTGGACAAGTCGACTGGCGAGCAGTTGGGCAAAGTGGCAGTACCGGAAAACAGCCGTTACGGCATGATGACCTATGTCCACAAGGGCAAGCAGTACATCATGTTGCAAACTGGCAGCACATTGACCGCAGTATCACTGTAAACAAACCTGCAAAGGTTGCGGACTAAGTGCGTGTTTATCAGCATCGGGTTTGCAACCAGGCAGCAGTACAGAAAATGACAGCGTTGACCGGGAAGTTTTCCCCTGTTGGCCCTGTCATTTTTGTTTATACTCATTCAAAAACAACAACACGTGAGAGGTAGTTCGCAATGAACCGCATAGAAGATCAGGATGGCACCCGACTTCCCATCAAGATAGACAGCACCTCCAACGGCGAATACGCGCCCATGCCACTCTCCGACCACAATATTCGTGGCAACGAGCTGGCGCATCAATGGGCCAGCGAGAATGCCAGACGCAGCGGCGTCAGCAGACGCAAATTCCTGGTCTCCAGCTGTGGAGCAGCCAGCACCCTGTTGGCTTTCAATGCAGCGAATGCCGCCGTGGGCAGAACAGGCGGTTTCTACGACATCAGCACAAGCAGTGCGTTGGACCCGCATCTGGCAGAATCCGAAGTGGGGGGCGATGAGTTCATTTTCGATGTGCAGGGTCATTACGTAAATCCTAACGGGGCGTGGCTGCAGTTATTGCCAGAAACCTCGCGTCCCTACTCAGGCATGCCGAAAGCCAGTTGCGATCTCAACACGAATCCCAGCGATCGCAGCTATCTGAACTGTCTGACCTCCGATGAGTTTATCAAGGATATTTTCCTCGACAGCGACACCGACATCATGGTGCTCAGCTTTGTGCCCTCCACGCGTGAGAGTGAGCCGGTAACGATTGAGGACGCTAATGAAACCCGCAATATTGTTGCGCAATTGGACGGCAGTAAGCGTCTGATGATTCATGGCCGTGTTAACCCTAATCAGGATGGCGATATAGAAGCGATGGACGAGCTTGCCGCGAACTGGGACATCTGCGCGTTCAAGACTTACACGCAATTCGGGCCAGGTGGCATTGGTTTCTGGCTGCACGAAGATCCGGGCCTTGCGATGATCGAGAAAGCCCGCAGTCTGGGCGTGAAGAATATCTGTATTCATAAAGGCCTGCCGTTCGGACCACGTTCCATCGAGCACAGCCGTTGTGATGATATCGGCGTCGTCGCAAAAATGTATCCCGATATGAATTTCCTCGTTTATCACTCAGGTTATGACAATTCGGTTACCGAGCAGGAGTTTGCTGCCGGCGCCAATCGTATGGGCATTGACTCCCTGATTCAATCTCTGCTCGACAATGAGGTGGAGAAGAACAGCAATGTGTATGCGGAATTGGGAAGTACCTGGCGCTTATTAATGCAGAATCCGGATAACGCCGCACATTCGCTGGGTAAACTGTTCAAGTATGTGGGTGAGGATAATGTGCTCTGGGGCACGGACTCAATCTGGTATGGTTCACCGCAGGATCAGATTCAGGCATTCCGCACTTTCCAGATTTCCACAGAGTATCAGGAGCAATTCGGTTATCCGGCAATAACACCGGAACTGCGGCGCAAAGTGTTTGGTCTGAATGCGGCTAAACCCTATGAGATATCAGCAACAGAGATTGCTGCGATTCTGAGCAAGGATAAACTCTCGCAGCAGCGCCTGGCCTACGCCGAAAACCCGCAACCGCATTTCCAGACTTATGGTCCGAAAACGCGACGCCAGTTTCTTAATTTCCTGAAGTTGGGGGGCTGATAGGCCTCAAATCAATCACATCGAATACTGCGGGATTGGAATTGGGTAAAAACTCCAATTCGATCTCGTAGTACTGTGTTTCCTCGCTAGTTAGTAACAAGGACGCCCGCGGAATTCTGACACGCCCCGTGGCATTGCTGAATACAACTGTCTCACTCGTGATTGCGTCATCTGGCAGTGACTGCAGTGAAATCAGTTTCAGCCTGTAGCTGACCGCATCCAGCATCTCCAGATTTACCGTGTAGCGCTTCCCATCAACTGCCACGCTGGGTATATGCAGGGTCCTCTCGAAAAAACTGGTTTGGGTCAGCGGGCGTTCCGGCTTCTCTGATGCTGAGCGTACCAACCAGGTGCTGAAAAGATAATATTGTGCTGCGGTATATGTTTCTCTGTACAAACCACTGGGTTCCACAAATAAAAAGCCTGCGGGTCTGTTGGGTCGCAGATACAACACCGAGATTTGTTCCGAAAAGTTTTCAGACTGCGCCGGCAGATCGCTGACAACGGCCTGCAGAACTGGACTGGAGATTGAAGTTTCAACCTCATCAATCATTGCCATGAAATCTAACAGTGCCTGATTAACGGCGGACTCACGCGGGGTGTGAAGCATATATCCGAAAGCACTGATACCGGTGGCGTGCAGGTGATTGAGCAGTAGAGTCTCTACTTGCATCGAGCTGGCAATGCTGAAGCCTGCGAAGCGACCACCGGGGCTGGTCTCCTGTTGTACTTCATGCAGTGACATGCTTTTTGACTGCGACAAGTGCATCCAGTCGTTGCCGGTATTAGGATCATGCAACAATAGTGCATCGCCTGTTGTTGCAAAATCTGCATTGCGTAGTGGTTGGCGTTGCGGGATTTCGGCGGTCGCAGGGTTTGGAGAAACACCACTATCCTCGGTGGTTACCATGATCTCGATTGCAGTGGCATCAATGTTAAAGGTGACCTGACGTCCCAGATGATCCAACGCATAAAATACCGGTGGGTAAAGTTTCAACACACCTGGCTTCAATAGTTCATTCTTGTAATAGAAATTTCCCAGATCGAGCATCCTTTCGACGCCACTGTTGAAAACGGCTGGGCCAGTCAACTGGCAATCAGTCCGGCAATTGCGATAGTCATACGAGTCCCCATGCTCACCATGTTGCGCAGACAGACTCATGAGTCTAAGTTGCGTTAATCTGTGTTCACCATTGTTTTTCAATGTGGCGCTTACGTTGAAATGATCGCCTGCGCGCAATATTGTTGGATAGTGTAGTTGCCCCTGTACATCCGTTGACGGGAATCCCGCCTGCTCACTGTCTATGGTGAGATCAGCAAACTTCGCTGGGTATTCGCCTCCCGGAGAGCCTGCAATCCTGACCACATTCTTGTCGAGATAAAGATACTGGGATGGCTCTTGTCCGGGCAGTCCCGATAAACTCAGGCGCATCATGGTAAAGAATATCAGGGTGTCTTCAGGGGCCATGTCACCCATAGTAATGCGCCATGCGCGCAGGACTAAAGATTCTCCCGGCCGCAATGGAAATTCTCCGGATTCCAGGCAAGCAAATGATTCACAGCCCAGCGGCCTTTGCGTGATAGGTACAAATTTTGGTGGGTTATCAATAGACCAGAAAATGGGCTCCCCGGGAGCGAAACCCGGTGTATAGCCAATGTAGCCGCCCGAATAGCCACCGCCACTCACCCCGGTAACGGTGATGCCTGACCCGGTCGGATTGGTTAGTTCAATCAATAACTCATCGGATGCGCCGGGCTCCAGAAAAGCGACCGGATTGAGCACCCTGGCTTCCACCTGCGGCTGCGCCTGCGCCTCTGTGGCAAAGGCGAGCAGTGACAGGATGAAAAATACTGTGGGTGAAGACAAATAACGACTGCGCTCCATGGTTGCTACCTCCCTTACTGCCATTATTTTTAGGGCAAGTTAATCACAACTCAGTCACAACGGGCAGGATAATCGCCGACGGTCTTTGTGCATCAAAATATACCGTATTGTTCGCAACTTTAGCCGGTGTGTTCAGATCGTCCAGTGCTGCGCCATTATTTGGATTAACCGCGAAACGGGGATAGTTGCTGGAACTGATTTGTACGCCAATGCGATGACCCTTCTCGAAAGTCTGCGCCGTACTCCACATATTGATGGTCAGCTTCTCAATGGCGCCTGGTGTCATCAATTTAACATCTTCGGGATTCTGACCATTGCGGAAACGCGCACGAATGGGGTAATCCAGAATCAGTGCTTCGTAACCGTCAGGATAAATATCAACCAGCTTGACGACGAAGTCGGTGTCCAGCACATCAGTGGATACATACAGCTCCATATCGATGTGACCCGCGACGATGACATCCTCCTGCAGCTCCGGCGTCCGGAAACGCAGATAATCCTGGCGCTCGCCAATCTCGCGCTGATCACGCGGACCCACATCGGCACCCAGATTCTGACCACCAACAGTTGGCACTGGATTGGCCGGGTCAAACTGATAGCTCAATGAAGCTGAGTCAGCGGTGGGCACAGAAGTGCTGATAGAGCCACCGGGCTGCAGATAGAATTTAGTCAGTTGATGCGCAGGTGGCCATGTATCTGTTTTGATCACGCGATTGTTTGCTGATGATGCCCCTTTGCGCGCCGCAGCCATCATGTAATAGCTGACAGGTGGTTCATCCATAATGCCGTTGTCGATATCCTTCAGCCAGTAATCCCACCAGCGCAGCTGTTCCTGAATATCACCGCTGATCAGGCCGCTGTCCGGATAGGAGAGATCCCCCTGCAATGCGCCATGGCCGAAAGCGCCCATGAACAGCTTCTGCTTGCCACGTGCGCTCTCATGACCTTCGTTCTGTAGATAGAGGTAGTTGTACAGCGAACCTTCGGCGTAGATATCGTGCCAGCCACCCACGTTGTACACGGGAATCTGCACATTGTGGCGATGAAACAGGAAATCCGTTGCGCGCCAGCCTTCGTCAAGCACGGCGCGTGTTTTGTATTCGGCGATTTTTTCTTCACTGATGCCCTGCCCACGCAGCCAGCCACCCGAATGGCTCTCCTTGAATACCCCACCGACGAAGCGTGAACGGTAGAACAGGCTGTCCGGCGCCACTGTGACATAGGCAGCCGTCAAATGCGGAGGGGCCGCTGCCGCAGCCAGGTTGGACGTAATACCGGGTGCTGAGGTGCCGAATATGCCGATCTTGCCGTTGCTGAATTCCTGCGCGGCTATCCACTCCACCGTGTCGTAGCCATCGGGAATATCCACCTCGAATGGTTGATCCACACCTTCGGACTCATAGCGACCACGGACATCCTGGGAAACCAGCGCATAGCCGCGGTCGTTATAGGTCTTTGCGCTGTTGTTGGCGCCGTTCTTGTTGTATGGCGTGCGCGTCAGCACTACCGGCCAGGGGCCCTCACCCGCAGGCAAATAGATATTGGTGGCCAGATTCACGCCGTCGCGCATGGGCACCATGACTGTCTGCGAGGTCTGAGCGCTGGCTGTCACGCTCAACAGGATAGCCAGCATGCCCGTTAAAAGCAGTGCTGAGGCTGGTCTGAGAAGTTTTAAACGAGGTATTCCTGTGAACATGATGTAATGCCTCCACGTTAATTTACGGCCAGATTAATCATCCGGGCCGTGGAAGTCTACTGATTCAAGGCAAACAGCGCTGCGGAGGAGATGGAACCCCGGCGCTCATACGAGCGGCGCTCCCTGAAATCTCCTGCCAGATAGGTTATACTCTGTGCCTTCCCTGAATAGTCAAACGTCATACAATAATCAAGGTACTCAAAAAAAGTACATCCGATTAAAGTGTGACATGGCTCTTTATTAAGATTAACCATTAAATAGCGACGATTTTATGCTACTGCGGTGTGACAATTAATAGTGTGACGATTGATTTTCTGAAGCAGATTAGAAAAAGGTAATTTATGACACAGAATACAGCTAAGGTTTTGCCAATTCAGCGACAACATACTGTCGAGAAAATTGGCGGTACCTCGATGAGTCAGTTCGATGCTGTCAGCAAGAACATATTTCTGAATCCGGCCCTGAAAGGAAAATACTACCAGCGCATATTTGTAGTGTCGGCATACAGTGGTATCACCAATCTACTGCTGGAACACAAGAAAACCGGACAGCCCGGCGTATATGCTTTATTCTCCGATGCGGAAGAATCACAGAGTTGGCAGGATGCGTTCGCTGAATTGCGCGAGAACATGCTGGGGATCAACAAAAACCTGTTCAATGACGATGCACAATTGCAGTTGGCAAACCTGTTTCTTGAGAAACGATTGCAGGATGCGCAACGCGTTCTGAATGATGTGCAAAGCCTTTGTCAGCATGGTCACTTTTCCCTGCAAGATTATCTGCAGACTGTTCGCGAAATGCTGGCCAGTCTGGGTGAAGTACACAGCGCTTACAACACAACGCAACTATTGCGGGCGCAGGACATTAATGCCTGCTTTGTGGATCTCTCCGGCTGGGATATCGACGAACATGTGTCGTTGGATGAACACATCAAGGCAGCGTTTACGAAGATAGATCTGCAAACGCAATTGCCTATTGTGACGGGTTACAGCCATTGCGAAGGCGGTTTGATGGCAGTGTTTGATCGCGGGTACAGTGAGATGATATTCAGCAGGATTGCGGTACTGACCGGCGCCAGGGAAGCGATCATCCACAAGGAATATCACTTGAGCAGCGCTGACCCACGCGTGGTTGGTATCGACAAGGCGGTGCCGATTGGCCGCACCAATTACGATGTGGCGGATCAGCTGGCAAACCTGGGCATGGAGGCCATTCATCCGCGCGCTGCCAAGGGCTTGCGCAAGAACGATATTCGTTTGCGTGTGAAGAACACCTTCGAACCGGAGCATCGAGGCACGTTGATAACGCGGGATTATGTCAGTGCATCGCCCTGCGTGGAAATTATTGCTGGCCGCTCCGGGGTGTACTCCGTTGAGTTGTTTGATCAGGACATGGTCGGTGATTTGCCCAGATACGAGAAAGTATTTCTCGAGCAGATTACCCGTTTTAAAGCACAGGTAATTAATAAAGATCTCAACGCGAATACCATCACGCATTATCTGGCGACCAATATCAAAACGGTTAAACGCATTCAAACCAGTCTGCTGGATTTGTTTCCGGATGCCGAGATCAATGTACGTAAAGTATGTATCGTCTCTGCCATCGGCAGTGACATCAAGATAAGGGGAATGCTGGCAAGAACTGCTGCTGCACTGGCAGACGCAGGTGTTCCGATACTGGCGGTGCATCAATCCATGCGCCAGGTGGATATGCAATTTTTTCTGGAAGAGGATGACTACGAATTAGCGATACAGTGCCTGCACGCAGACCTGGTGGAAGCAGAAAACCATGGCATTGCCATCAAGCTGGCAGAAGCCTGATTCATGCGGAAAGCACAAGCCGATTCAAAGAGGGAAGTAGCAAGCAAAAGGTTTGTCGAAATGCCTGAGCCCTGTGGTAGGATTCCCCACTCAGCAAACTAATAAGATACAAATTCGGTAACACCATGCAGTCCTCTCTGGTACCTGAAAGACCACTGATTATATCGCCTACGCTTGCCGCAACCATCGGGCTGGAGGAAGCGGTTATGCTGCATGTCTTCGCCGAGTTGGTGGCGCATCGCGACAGCGAAACCAGAGACGGGCTGTGCTGGATTGAGTTGGATCAGGATGCCTTGATCAAGGCCATGCCATTCTGGGCGTTGATCGATATAAAGCGCGTACAGAAAAGCCTGCTCGATCTGGGCCTGATTTTGCTCGATCCCGCATCAGCAAAACCGGACTCGTGCTGGTACGCCATCAATCAGACGCAAGCCAGAGAATCACATAAGACACACAGCGCCGGGCCAACCGTGTCTCGGGTCGGCTTGTCTGCAAACCCCAATGCTTCAAACAACAATGCGACACATACCAGCGCAGCTGACAACACTATCGACCGCTTTGCGAATGCCGGGCAGGGCGCCAGTTATATCCCCGCCAACTGGCAACCAAGCAACGATTGCATCAAGCAATGCCGGCAGAAGAACATTCCCGAGGACTTCATTCACGAACAAGTGCCGGGCTTTGTGTTGTACTGGCGTGAACGCCGGCAGTCACAATTCTCCTGGGGCAACGTCTTCTCCAAACATGTTTTGCGGGAATGGCGTCAGGAGCAGACACGGCGCGGTGCCAATCAGCTTGATTCAGCGATGTCCGCGCAGTGGTGGCCCAGTGAAGATGCTATCGAGATATTGCAGAACGCGGGCATCAGTACAGCATTTATTGAAGATTGTGTGCCGGAGTTCGTACTCTACTGGCGCGAACGCGGTATCGTGGATGCGGCCTGGAACAGTAAATTCATCGACCACATTCGTCGCCAGTGGACCAAGTACAATGCCGCGCTTGAGCATGATGGTATGCCACGCCCCATTGCAGCTGACTGGCAGCCCAGCGCCGCCTGTTTCGATGTGCTGCGGTTGGCTGAGATTGACGAAGACTATGCCAGAGAGAAAGTGAAGGAGTTTGTCCTGTACTGGCGCGATACCGGGCAACCAAATGCTTCCTGGAATACGCAGTTCCTGAAATACATTAAATTCAATTGGGCAAAGCGGCTGGAAGAGCTGCAAGTTGTGGGTACAGGTAATGCAAAAAATAAATCCATTACTGGACGCGGCGGGCAAGGGGTTGGCCAGCCCGGGTCTGGGCAAAGAGGGGCTGGGCAAAGAGGGTCTGAACAAAGAGAAGCTGAAAAAAGCATCGAAGCCAGCTTCCAACGCTTCACAGACCGCAGTTGGGCAGAGTAAGCACGGCAGCAAAGACAATACTGACGGCTCCGGTCCGGACCGCGTAGATGCCATCAATCAGTTGTTCGCCGAGTTCGAGCTCGCTTATCACAACCAATACTACAAAGCGTACAGCACAGAAGACCGCCTGATCATGGCCAAGAAATACTGGTTGAACTGTCTTTCTGAGTTCAGCCCACGACAGATCGTGGCGGCGGGACACAAGTTGGTGATGACGCAGGAGTTCCTGCCTGCCATTTCCAGCGTAGTGCGCGCCTGTGAGGAAGGCACCGCACTGTTCGGGCTACCAGCGCCGCGTGATGCTTATACAGAAGCCTGTCGGGCCCCGGAGCCCAAGTCGGGATACGCCTGGAGTCATGCAGCGGTTTATCTGGCAGGTAAGGCGACTGATTGGTATTTCCTGGCATCGGAACCGGAAGATAAAGTGTTTCCCGTATTCGCGCGTTACTATCAGCAACTTTGTCAGCGCGTGATGCGCGGCGAAGAACTCGGAGACCCGGTACCACCGGCGTTGCCGAAAAATCCGGGCAAAGTGCTCGATACCGAGGAACAACAGCGCCGGATGGCACAGTTACGCGACGAACTGCAATTGTAGACCTTGGTTACGCCAGTTTTCTGTATTTGATTCTGGTTGGCTGAGCATTATCACCCAGACGCTTCTTCCTGTCAGCTTCGTAATCACTGTAATTGCCTTCGTGCCATATCACCTGGCTGTCACCTTCAAACGCGAGTATGTGAGTACAGATACGATCCAGGAACCAGCGGTCGTGCGAAACAACAATTGCGCAGCCGGGGAAATTCAACAGACCTTCCTCAAGCGCACGCAAGGTTTCAACGTCAAGATCGTTGGTAGGTTCGTCAAGCAACAACACATTGGCACCGCGCTTGAGCAGCTTGGCCAGATGCAGACGGTTGCGTTCACCACCGGAGAGATCCTTGACGAATTTCTGTTGATCGCCACCCTTGAAGTTGAAGCGACCCGCATACGAGCGTGAGGCTACTTCGTAACGGCCAATCTGCAGAATATCGTGACCATCGGAGATTTCCTCCCACACAGTTTTCTCGCCGCGCAACGCATCGCGGCTCTGATCCACATAAGCCAGATCTACTGTGTCCCCAATGCGAATGGTGCCACTGTCCGGTTTTTCCGCACCGACCAGCATGCGCAGGAAAGTGGTCTTACCGGCACCATTGCCGCCGATGATGCCAACAATGCTGCCTTTGGGTATGCTGAAACTGAGATTATCGATAAGCGTTTTATCGCCGAAACTCTTGCACAGATTATTCACTTCCACCACCAGATCACCCAGGCGCGGGCCCGGTGGAATATACAACTCTGTTGTTTCGTTGCGCTTTTGGAATTCCTGCGAGTTAAGTTCCTCAAAGCGAGCCAGACGCGCCTTGCTCTTGGACTGTCGCCCCTTAGGATTAGCCTTTACCCATTCCAATTCGGACTTGATAGTGCGGTCGCGCGCAGCCTCCTGTTTGGCTTCCACAGCAAGGCGTTTGTCCTTGGCTTCCAACCAGTCTGTGTAATTGCCTTCGTATGGAATGCCGTGGCCACGGTCGAGTTCCAGAATCCAGCCAGCGGCGTTGTCCAGAAAGTAACGGTCGTGCGTGATAGCAACCACAGTGCCGGGGAATTCCTTCAGGAAGCGTTCCAGCCAAGCGACACTCTCGGCGTCCAGATGGTTGGTTGGCTCATCCAGCAGAATCATGTCCGGGTTGGAAAGCAGTAGACGACATAGTGCAACACGGCGTTTCTCACCACCAGAAAGCGTGCTGACATTGGCGTCCCATGGTGGCAGACGCAGCGCATCGGCGGCTATTTCCAGCGTGCGTTCGATATCCCAGGCATTCGCGGCGTCTATTTTGTTTTGCAGTTCGCCCTGCTTCTCCAGCAGATCATTCATCTCGTCATCGCTCATGGGTTCTGCGAATCGGTCGCTAATGGTGTTGAAGGCTTCTACCAACGCCATGGTCTCGGCAACAGCCTCTTCCACATTGCCACGCACGTCTTTGTCTGTGTTTAGTACGGGCTCTTGGGGCAAGTACCCAATCTTAAGGTCAGCCTGCGGCCGCGCCTCGCCAATAAAGTCCTTGTCCACGCCGGCCATGATGCGCAGCAACGTTGATTTACCGGAACCATTCAGGCCCAGCACGCCAATCTTTGCACCGGGAAAGAACGACAAAGAGATATCCTTCAGAATCTCCTTCTTGGGAGGAACTACCTTGCCCAGACGGTGCATGGTGTATACGAACTGTGCCATAAGCGGGTAAATCTCCGAAATCTTGTGAAAAACAGGCGTGATTGCGTGAGCAGGGGCTGCAGAGGTTACCAGGGCGGCCACCGGAAGCTGGCAATCAAGAGCGCGCTATTATGGCATAGAGTCACCGGTTTTTGTGCCTACAGTCGGTGGTGGGAAAGGGAAAAATTCGGGTGAATGTGACATTCTGGATGCTCTGACAGGGCTCATCATGTAAAATACGGCTCCACTGAAAATCGGGGGGCTGCAGCGCCCTTCATTGGCCTGATAAAACGGGGTATTGAATGTTTAACAGCAACATACGCATTGCGGACTACGATCCAGATTTAAGCGCGGCTATCGAGGCGGAGCGTGAGCGGCAGGAGCATCACATCGAGTTGATCGCCTCCGAGAATTACACCAGCCCGCTGGTCATGGAAGCGCAAGGCAGTGTGTTGACGAACAAATACGCCGAAGGTTATCCGGGCAAGCGCTATTACGGTGGCTGCGAACATGTCGACGTTGTAGAGACACTGGCTATCGAGCGCGCCAAGCAGCTATTCAAAGCCGATTACGCCAACGTACAGCCACATTCAGGCTCGCAGGCCAATGCTGCCGTGTATATGGCGCTGATGAAACCGGGCGAGACCGTGCTGGGTATGAGTCTGGCCGATGGTGGCCACCTGACGCATGGCGCCAGCGTCAGTTTCTCCGGCCGCATCTACAAGGCCGTGCAGTATGGCCTGAACAGTGAGACGGGCGAGATCGATTATGACCAGGTGGAAGCCTTGGCACTGGAGCACAAGCCGCGCATGATCATGGCGGGCTTCTCAGCCTATTCTCGCATTGTCGACTGGCAACGGTTCCGCGACATCGCAGATAAAGTAGGTGCGTGGTTCGTTGTCGATATGGCACACGTTGCCGGTCTGGTGGCCGCTGGTGTCTATCCCAGCCCGGTCAATATCGCCGATGTCACTACGTCCACAACGCACAAGACGCTTGGCGGTCCGCGCGGTGGCATCATTCTGGCGCGCGCTAATCCGGAGCTGGAAAAGAAACTGAATTTTGCGGTATTCCCGGAGAGTCAGGGAGGCCCGTTGATGCACATCATCGCCGCCAAAGCCGTTTGCTTTAAAGAAGCGATGAGCGACGAATTCAAGAAATACCAGCGGCAGGTAGTCAAGAACGCACAGACTATGGCCGCAGGCTTCATGGCGCGCGGTTATGACGTGATATCCAACGGCACCGACGATCATCTGTTCCTGTTAAGTCTGGTCAAGCAGGACATCACGGGCAAAGATGCTGATGCAGCACTGGGTCGCGCCAATATCACGGTGAACAAGAATGCCGTGCCTAATGACCCGCGGCCACCCTTTGTGACCAGTGGCCTGCGCATCGGTTCACCGGCAGTGACACGTCGCGGTTTCGGCGAGACCGAGGTGGCACAGCTGACCGGCTTGATGTGCGATATTCTCGACAACATCAACGACAACGGAACAATCGATGAGGTCAAGAAAAAGGTTCTTGCCTTGTGCGCGCGTTTCCCTGTCTACAAGTAAATTTTATGCATTGTCCATTTTGTGGGGCGCTGGATACCAAGGTTATCGACTCGAGACTGGTGGCCGAAGGAGATCAGATTCGGCGCAGGCGCGAGTGCATCACCTGTGCCGAACGTTTTACCACTTATGAGACTGCCGAGTTGGTGATGCCGCGCATCATCAAACAGAATGGCAACCGCGAACCGTTCGATGATCTCAAGCTGCACGCCGGGTTGATGAAGGCGCTGGAGAAGCGTCCCGTCAGCATCGAGAGAGTGGATGAGGCGATCAACCGTATCAAGAATACATTGCGGGCAACCGGCGAGCGTGAGGTACCTTCGCGCACACTGGGTGAGCTGGTGATGCGGGAACTGCGGGAACTGGACGAGGTAGCATTTGTGCGCTTTGCGTCGGTATACCGCAGTTTCAAAGACCTCAATGAGTTTCGTGCCGAGATTGACCGGCTGTCTAACGAATAATCCTGGTTGGAGACCGTGATGGAACCCGATGCCGTTACATTCATGCAGCGTGCTATTGCGCTGGCGGCCAACGTCTATTCCACCACGCCCAACCCGCGGGTTGGCTGCGTGATTGTTCGCGATGGCGAAGTGGTTGGCGAAGGCTGGCATGAGCAACCCGGTTACGCACATGCCGAAGTTAATGCCTTGCTGCAGGCGGGTGAGTTGGCTCGAGGCGCGACAGCCTATGTGTCGCTGGAACCGTGTTGCCATCACGGCAAGACACCGCCCTGCACAGACGCATTGATAGAAGCAGGTGTAGCGGAAGTATATATCGGCATGCTGGACCCTAATCCATTGGTATCAGGCAAAGGCGTGGAACGATTGCGAGAGGCAGGTATTGCGGTGTATGAACCGTGGCCGGAGTTGTCTGCAGAATCCCTGAATCCCGGCTTTATCAAGCGTATGCAACAGGGTTTGCCTTTTGTGCGCTGCAAAATGGCGATGAGTCTTGATGGCCGCACGGCCATGGCATCCGGTGAGAGCCAGTGGATCACCGGCCCGGCAGCAAGAGCGGATGTGCAACGCCTGCGGGCAGGTGCCTGTGCGGTAGTGACAGGTGTCAACACAGTATTGAGTGACAACCCGGGGCTGAACCTGCGTCCGGATCAGTTGCTGGAGGCCGATGTATTGGCCATTGGCAAGCGCCAGCCACGCCGGGTCATTATCGATTCCGCGTTGCGCTCGCCACCGGACTCCAAGATCGTGAGCTTAGAAGGTGAGGTGCTGTTCCTGGTGGGTTCGCCACATGCGCAACAGTATCAGCGTTTCGCTGAGACTCAGGCGGAAATTCGCCAGATTCCTGTGTTGGCAGGTGGGCGACTGGATCTGGTGGCTGCGATGCGCTGTCTGGCAAAGGATTACCACTGCAATGACGTGATGCTGGAAGCAGGGCCAACCTTAAGCGGCGCGATGATTCAGGCCGGTCTGGTAGACGAAGTTATCGTTTATATTGGCGCCCGGTTTTTAGGCAGCGATGCATTGCCCTTGTTCAACCTGCCGGGTTTGCAGCACATGGCAGATCATATTGGTCTGGAAATAATAGATGTGCGAGCCATCGCAGGGGATTGCAGGGTTACTGCACGCGTTATCAACAGTTGAATGTTAGTTGGAATAGATAAGGCATGTTTACAGGAATTATCGAAGCACTGGGAACCGTCGGCAATCTGCAATTACGTAATGCAGAATGGCGGCTGCACATCGACAGCAAGACCTTGAGTTTTGCCGATGTAAATCTGGGTGACAGTATCGCCGTGAACGGAGTCTGTCTGACCGTTGTGCAATTGCATGGCAGCGGTTTTTCAGCGGATGTTTCCGCGGAAACGATGAACCTGACCACACTGCATAAACTCGGCAGAAACTCACCGGTCAATCTGGAGAAAGCCTTGCTGGCGAACAGCAGACTGGGTGGACATATTGTCAGCGGCCATGTGGATGGCGTTGGAGAATTACTGAGTGCCAAACCCGATGGTGGCAGTATTCGCATGACGTTTCGCGCGCCTGCAGAGCTGGCGCGTTATATCGCGAAGAAAGGCTCGATTTGCATTGATGGTGCCAGTTTGACGGTTAATGAAGTAGCAGGGGCTGAGTTCAGCGTGAATATAATTCCGCATACGCAAACGCAGACAATCATGCATGCCTATACTGCGGGCCAGCAGGTGAACCTGGAAGTGGATCTGATTGCCAGATATCTGGAACGGTTGCTGCTGGGAGACAAGGCAGGTGAGTTGCAAACGGACGGCCGGCAAACGGATAGCCAACGCACGGATAGCCAACGCACGGATAGACAGCACAGCAGTAAAGCAGGTGCCATGAGTCGCGAATTTCTAATGGAACACGGCTTCGCGCACACGAAATAAAATTGGGGAAATGAATGAAGCTCAACACGGTTGAAGAAATTATTGAAGACATTCGTCAGGGCAGGATGGTTATCCTGATGGATGATGAAGATCGTGAGAATGAAGGAGATCTGGTTATCGCTGCGGAACGCGTGCGCGCAGAAGATATCAATTTCATGGCGCGCTACGCGCGTGGGTTGGTGTGTCTTACTTTAAGCAGAGAGCGCTGCGAGTATTTGAAATTGCCTTTGATGGTGAGCCGTAACAACACGCCTTTCAATACCAGCTTCACCGTCTCGATTGAAGCTGCCGCTGGCGTGACCACCGGCATTTCTGCAGCGGATCGCGCACGCACCATTCAGGTAGCTGTGGCGCGTGACTCAGGCCCTGAAGATATTGTGCAACCCGGTCATATATTTCCCATCATGGCCCAACCCGGTGGTGTGCTGCGACGGGCAGGACATACAGAGGCCGGTTGTGACCTGGCCCGGCTTGCCGGTTTCTCGCCAGCTGCAGCGATTGTTGAAATCATGAACGAAGATGGCACGATGGCCCGACGTCCGGATCTGGAAGTGTTTGCCGAGCAGCATGGTCTGAAAATTGGCACTATTGTTGATCTGATTCATTACCGCATCGCCAACGAACGCACAGTGGTGCGGAAAGATACCTGGCAGGTACAGACAGAGCACGGCGAGTTTACGCTGCATACCTTTGAAGATACTATTCAAGGCAGCACGCATATGGCGTTCACGCTGGGTGAATTCAATCCGCAACAACCCGTGCTGGTGCGTGTACATATTGGCAATACACTGCGTGATGTTTGTGATGTACTTGCTTCGGACAGAGCCAGCTGGTCATTCAGCGGTGCACTTGCACGTATCGCGCAGGAAGGGCAGGGTGTAGCCGTGTTGTTGTCCGGCGATGACTACCACGAAGATATTGAGAAGTCTTTGGTGGATGCTTTTGGTTCTGAGCGCAGCGCAACCAGACCCGGTAATGCCGGCAGTTGGATGACCATTGGTACCGGTTCGCAGATTCTGCGCGACCTGGGTGTAGGTAAAATGCGCTTGCTGAGTTACCCGGCCAAATTCAATGCGATTTCCGGGTTCGATCTTGAAGTTGTGGAGTTTGTGCAATTTGAAGCTCCGGTTAAATAAACAGTTTAGTTGTTGATACAAGTATTGTGATAGTTTCATCAAATTCAGTTTGTAAAAGTTAATCAGTATAAGAAGGTAGGAATAGCAATGAGTACGATCAAAACAATAGAAGGAGATTTTCAGGCAGTTTCCGCAGGACGCTACGCACTGGTAGTTTCCCGTTTCAACAGTTTTATCGTAGATAAACTGGTGGAAGGTGCGCTGGATGTATTGCGTCGCCATGGCGTGGCAGACAAGAACATCACTATCATTAAAGCGCCAGGTGCATTCGAATTGCCTATCGTGACCAAGGTAGCGGTTGCCAAAGGCTCCTACGATGCGGTTATTGCTCTGGGTGCTGTCATCCGCGGTGGTACGCCACATTTTGAATATGTCGCTGGTGAATGTGTAAAAGGTCTGGCGCATGTGAGTCTTGAAAGCAGTATCCCGGTTGCTTTCGGTGTACTGACTGTTGATACGATTGAGCAGGCTATCGAGCGTGCCGGCACCAAAGCGGGCAACAAGGGTGTTGAAGCCGCTCTCAGCGCCATTGAGACCGTCAGTGTTATCAAAAAACTGGGGGCCTGAGTGGTCGCAACCGATTTGCCTGGCGCAGGCCAGATGAAAACCATTACGGCTCGTGATGAACCTGCGGCGAAGAAAAAGAAATTGTCTGAACGCCACAAGGCGCGACGGATGATTCTGCAGGCTTTGTATCAGTGGCAGATGGCGCAGGCATCAGCCAGTGATATTCAGGCGGAATTTCGTGCGTACTATCAGGGTAAAATCGATTGGGAATTTTTCAATGAGGTGTTCCCAGCAGTTGTAAAATCGGCGGCGCAGCTGGATGAACAGATGCGACCCTTGCTTGATCGGGCCGTAGAATCTCTGGACCCGGTAGAGTTGTCGCTGTTGCGCATGGGTCTTTATGAACTGGAACATCGTATCGATGTGCCATACAAGGTAGTGATAAACGAAACGGTAGAGTTGGCGAAAGTGTTCGGAGCAACAGACAGCTACAAGTACATCAATGGTATTCTGGACCGTGCAGCCAAGACTTTGCGTGCACTGGAACAACGCCCTCTCTGAGTTTCTCATTCCGGGATTAAACAACGTGGCCGTGGCCGAGTTTGATATTATTGCCCGCTATTTCGCACAAGCTGATCTGGGCTTTACGACGCAAAACATTGCTCTGGGTATTGGCGACGACTGCGCGCTGCTTTCCTTGCCAGTAAATTCCGAGATGGCAATTTCTACCGATATGCTGCTGGAAGGCGTACACTTTCCTGCAACAGCTGATCCATTCCTGTTGGCACAGCGTAGTCTGTTGGTGAATCTTAGTGATCTGGCGGCGATGGGCGCAACGCCAATTGGGTTTACGTTGGCAATAAGTTTACCTGCGATAGACGAACAATGGTTGCAGGAATTCTGCAAAGGATTAACTAAAGTTGCGCAGGCACATGCCTGTCCTTTGATAGGTGGAGACACGACACGCGGCCCGCTGTCAGTTTGTATAACCGTGCATGGCTGGGTACCCAAAGGGGAAGCGCTTAAACGCAGTGGCGCGCAAGCGGGAGACCTGATTTGTGTAACTGGTTTCCTGGGCGATGCCGCAGCCGCACTGGCGGTAATACAAGGCAAAAGCAACACGTTGACTGAAGTTGATCAGGCATCACTGTTAGAGGCTTACTACACTCCTAAGTCATGTGTAGCAGCAGGGCAGGCCTTGCGAGGGCTGGCGTCCTCAGCGATAGATATCTCTGACGGGTTGGCTTCTGACTTGCGGCATATATTGAAAGCCAGCAACAAAGGAGCAAAAGTCAGACTGGACACTTTGCCAATGTCCTCCGCTTTTTGCTCGGCGACTCCTACTGCTGATAGAGTCATTTTGGCGCTGGGTGGTGGTGACGATTATGAGTTGTGTTTTACTGTAGCTGAGAAAAATTTTGCTGAAGCGGAATCCCGTCTGCGCCAACTGGGTGTGCCAGTGAGCAGGATAGGCGAGATAAATACCGGCGCAGATTTGCAATGGCTTGCCAGCGACGGCAATGTGGTTGAACTGGATGTGCAGGGATACACCCATTTTGGGTAAGGAACAGGGAGGCACTGAATAGTGGCGGCAAGCAGAAATACAGCTCCGGCCAGCGTGTGGCGTAACCCGGTGCATTTCGCAGCCTTTGGTTTTGGCAGCGGTGCCGCACCCGTGGCACCCGGCACCTTCGGCACTCTTGCTGCTGTGTTGCTTTATCTGGCGTTACCTTCCATGTCGCCGCTGGTTTTTGCATTGTTTTTGCTGGTAACGTTTTTGTTGGGGTGTTGGATCTGTGATCGCACAGCCAAAGATATCGGTGTGCACGATCATGGTGGGATAGTCTGGGATGAATTCGTTGGTTATTGGTTGACCATGTTTATGGCGCCGCCGGGATTGCTCTGGATAGTGATTGGATTTATATTTTTTCGGTTCTTCGACATTGTTAAACCCTGGCCGATTCGCTGGCTTGACAAGAACGTGCATGGCGGTCTGGGGATTATGATAGATGATGTGCTTGCGGGATTGATGGCAATGTTTTGCCTGCAGTTGACTGCGGCATTTCTGCTCTGAAAAGTCAGGTTGAGGGTGAAGTAAGTTTAAGGGTTAGGTGAATTTAAGGGTTAAGTGAGAGAGGTAAGGCGTGAAAGTTAAGTATATTGCGTCAGCAACGCTGCCAACGACAATGGGTGATTTCACCATTCACGGTTTCGAAGAGATCGCCACCAGCAAAGAGCACATCGTGCTCACGATGGGGAGCGTGCAAACAGCAAAATCCGTACTGTGTCGCGTGCACTCGGAGTGTTTGACCGGCGATGCGCTGTTCAGTCTACGTTGCGATTGTGGCCCTCAGTTACAGCGCGCGATGGAGCTGATCGCGGAAGAGGGCTGCGGAATGATTCTTTATCTGCGTCAGGAAGGTCGCGGTATTGGCTTGTTGAACAAGATTCGCGCGTACTCATTGCAGGATGGTGGTGCCGATACTGTGGAAGCCAATGTGCGGCTTGGGTTTCTCGCCGATGGGCGTGAGTACGAAATCTGCCAGCCAATGCTCGAGCATTTCAATGTGAAAAATGTACGGCTGATGACCAACAACCCGACGAAGGTGGCAGCGCTGGAGTCTTTGGGCATTGCGGTTACTGAACGTGTTTCGATTGAAACCGGTTTGAATTCGCACAACGAAGGTTATATGGCAATCAAAGGCAGCAAGATGGGGCATCTGTTCAAGCATTGATGCCATAAAGTCTGCAGTTTACTGTCTTGCCTTGTCCAGATGTTCACACATCAGTCTGGCTCCCTGTAGCGCTCGCAAGCTGTGCCGTTGTACCAGATCCGGTGGAATAAAATACAAATGCCGTTGTTGAACGGCGCGCAGACTCGGCCAGCGCAACCAGTCGTCCAGCCATTCAGGTCGTGAAATGTCCATGCCGCTGGCGATTATGACCTGCGGGTTATGCTGCAGAACAGCCTCCGTACTTACTTTGGGTGCAACACCCAGTTCAGCAAAAATATTGTCGCCGCCACACAGACTGATGATGTCATTGATCAGTTCCTCACCGCCCACACTGATCAGCGGCGAATGCCATACCTGATAAAAAACCGAAACCCTCTCCGCGGCCGTATAACGCGCTGCAATTTCCTGCAGTTCCTGTTGGAACTCGTCAGCGGTGGCAATGCCATCCGCATCCACACCGGTGAGTATTGCCAGTTTCTCCAGTTGCACGGCAATGCTCTGCAGTGAACTGGGCTCGGCAATATAGACGGCAAATCCCAACTCTTGCAAACGTTGAATAGAAGAGCGCGGATTACCTGTTTGCCACGCGACAATCAAGTCCGGCTGTAGAGCGATGATGCCTTCCATGTCCAACAGGTCGTGTCTGCCTACGATGGGTAGTTCTCTGGCTTGCTCCGGGAAATTACTGTAATCAATAACGCCGACGACACGATCGCCCACGCCGATACTGAATAGCAATTCGGTTATGGATGGTGCCAGGCTTATTATGCGTTGCGCAGGCGCATCCAGATTGACCTGCCTGCCAGAGTCATCGGTGACTTGTACAGGTGTTGTCGATTGAGTGGAATCCTGCGAACGTTGAATTTCCAACGCTTGCCCAGCCGCTGAAGGCGCTGAAAAAGTCAGAAACAACACGACGGCACTGAATAAAAGTGCCACTTGCATCGCAATACTCCTTAGACTGCTAATAGTCGATTCCCTTCTGCACTTTTACGCCACTGTTGAACGCATGTTTGACATCATTGATTTCGCTTACGGTGTCAGCAAGATCGATCAGACCCTGATTCGCATTGCGGCCTGTTACAACCACATGCTGTGAGGCGGGACGCTGACGCAGCGCGGTAAATACTTCCTCTGCATCCAGATACCCATAGGTAAGCATATAGGTGAGTTCGTCCAGAATAACAACCTGGCATGCCGGGTCCTGCAACAGACGTTTCGCATGCTCCCAGGTCGCTTTTGCTGCGGCAATATCCTTGTCCCTGTCCTGGGTTTCCCACGTGAATCCCGTGTTCATCACGTGGAATTCCACCAGCGGGTGATTGTGGAAAAGCAAATGCTCACCACATTCCCACTGGCCCTTGATGAACTGCACAACACCGGCACGCAAGCCATGGCCAACACTGCGCGCCAGCATGCCAAAGGCGGAAGAGCTTTTACCTTTGCCATTGCCGGTGAGCACAACCAGCAATCCTTTGTCGATTGTCGCTGCTGCTATCCGCTGGTCCACGTGTTCTTTTTTGCGTTGCATCGCGCGTTTGTGGCGCGCGTTGCGCTGTTCTGCAGTTTCCATCAAGGCCTTCCTTTTTCAGAAATTCACGCGCGCCCCAATATAGGATGCGCGCTTACCATTGTTGTATCCCACCACCTCTTCATAGCGCTCATCGGCAGCATTCTCCAAGCGTGCATACAGCTCGATATTTTCACTCAGTCTAAAGCTGGCACTGAAGTCAATCACATCGTAGTTGTCCAGGTCAAAGACATTGTTGCCAACGATATCTATCGCGCGACGCGACGTGCGATAGAAGAGATTCAGCTTCAGCCGCTCATCCAGCGCGCGATAGTTCAGCCCCAGATTCGCCAGGTCTTTCGGGCGTCGTTGTCGCTGTTGTCCATTAGGCTGTTCGGTTTCGTTCCGGGTGTAATTGGCGCTTAGCGACAGTTTGTCAGTTAACGGCGCAGCCGCAGAGATCTCGAAGCCTTGCGATGTGCTGGTGCCAATATCCTGCAGATAGCCACTAAATGTGGAGAGATCAAAATAAATAGCATCTTCAATTCTCTGATCGAAATAAACCAAAGACAGTTGCAGACCCTGTTGACCAAAATACTCGATGGCTGCTTCGTGACCTTTACTCAACTCCTCAGTCAGCACAGTGCTGGATGCTGGCGGGCTGGCCCACGGTCCGCTGTTGTACGAAGTCTCATACAGACTGGGTGCACGGAAGCCGGTGCCGTAATTGGCGCGCAGTTTCAGCGTGTCGCCATTCTGCAAGGGAACAAGATAGGCAGTAGTTAACCGATAACTGGTGTGGTCGCCAAAATCATCATTGTCGTCATGACGCACGCCAGCCGTGACGAAGAACTGTTCCGAGAAGTCGCTTAAATATTCGAAGTAATAACCCAGCTGACTGCGAGTATCGCCGTTGTTATTCTCTTTTTCGTTGTCGATGCCATACACGAAATTTGCACCAGCGAAGCGGGAGAAGTTTCCCAGGTATTCGACTCGCTCCAACTCACCATTGGAAACAAAAGTTGAACTTCCGAAAGTGAAATTCTCTCTGTCTGTTGCAGTGTTTGACCAGGCCAGGCTATGCATCAGACCAGCGTTGTCGTATTTGGCCGAGAGGCGTGTCGCGCGCTGATCATAGTCGCCATCGCAGTCGTGTACGCTGGCGAAGGTAACGGGATCGAAGCAGTTGTCAAATTCAGTTGCTCCTGCAACATCGCGGTGTACCAGATCAAAGCGCCAGGTATCTGATGCATTGAATCCCACTCGCGAGTGGAAGCTTGTGTTCTCGTAACCATCTTTGTCTGCCAGCACATTATCGGCGGCCAGAATATTGAAACCGTCAGTTGTATACCGCGCACCCGCAACAAAGAAGTCCGCTCTGTCATTACCACCACTCACATTTGCTGCCAACTGCTGTGTGCCAAAACTGCCCGTTTGTGCATCTATCTGCGAACGCAACTCTTTAGCATCTGTGCCGGTAGCACGAGTGCCAATATTGATTATGCCACCTGCATCAGCGCCGTAATTAAATCCCTGAGGTCCACGCAGTATTTCCACACGCTCAACGCCTGTGCTCAATGTATGTTCCAGTTGCGGTTGTACCTGGGTGATGCTGGGATCAGAAAGTTTTAAACCGTCCAGCAATGCAATGGTGCGGAAGCCTTCCTCACCGCGGATTCGCAGAGTGGTTGTTTTACCCGCGCCGCCGCTGTTGGAAACAGCAACAGATGGCATGGAGCGCAGAATGTCTATCAACGAGAGACTGCCGCGTGCGCGTATTTCTTCTTCATTGATCACAGCGACGGAAGTACCTATCTGGCGCAAGGGTGTTGCTATGCGGCTGGAGATCACCACAATCTCGTCAAGCGCTGCGGTTTCCTGCGCCTGGCCGAATGGTGAAAAAAGAAAGAAAGATGAGCACGCAGTTGATACAGCGCAACTCAATGCTTTTGACTTGAAAGTTTGCATTACAGGTTTCCTCTATGAAAAATATTTCATGAGGGAGGGGAAGCGGCAGGTAAAGAAATCGTGATAGACGACTGAACCAACCACCGATGGAGCCCTCCGCTTCATCATGGGTGTTACTCGTCGTCAGGCTGGTATCGGGCTTGCGGCAGACGTTCATCTGTTCGCTTACCGTTGCGGGGGCAGCGCTGGCATTGAACCAGCTTCCCAATTATCCCGGCTTTCCTTAACGGAAAAGACAGGTACCTGAACAACTAATCAGTATCAGAATTCCGAATCGTGAGAACTGCTTTCGGGAATAGAGATGCGCGCAGTGTACTGACAGGGCTCTCGGGAGTCAATCAAACTGCGCGGGAGTGAATCTGTGTTTTAGCGAGTTTATTCCTGATGGATGTAACTATGCCATCCCTGTCCAAGCCAACAGACTCCAGCATTTGCGGCACGGCGCCATGGCTAAGGAAGCGATCCGGCAAGCCCAGGTTAAGAACGGAGATGTGGTAGTCCTCGCGTAGCAGGAACTCATTGACAGCAGCACCCGCGCCGCCCATCAGTGTATTCTCTTCCAGCGTGACTATCAGTTGATGACGGGTAGTCATCTCTCCGATCAGAGCCTCATCAAGTGGCTTCACGAAACGCATGTCGATGACTGTTGCATCCAGCAACTCTCCTGCTTCCATCGCAACATTCACCAGACTGCCAAATGCGAGAATGGCAACAGTGCGGCCCTTGCGGCGCAACAAAGCCTTGCCGATAGGGAGTGGCTCCATAATGCTGTTGATAGCTACACCTGGCCCCTTGCCACGTGGGTAACGAACAGCTGCAGGACCAACGTGTTGATGGCCGGTGTACAACATCTGTCTGCACTCATCTTCATTGCTAGGGGTCATGATCAGCATATTGGGAATGCAGCGCAGATAACTCAAGTCGAAACTGCCAGCATGGGTAGGACCATCTTCACCAACCAGCCCAGCTCTGTCTATCGCGAACAACACGTCCAGGTTCTGCAGTGCAACATCGTGAATCAATTGATCGTAAGCGCGTTGCAGGAACGTCGAGTAAATGGCTACCACTGGCTTCATACCATCGCAGGCAAACCCTGCTGCCAGCGTAACTGCGTGTTGTTCCGCGATAGCTACATCATGAAAGCGCTCGGGAAACTGCTCGGCAAATTTGTCCATGCCGGAACCTGTGCTCATAGCTGGTGTAATGGCTACCAGCTTGCTGTCGCGTGCCGCCATATCACACAGCCATTCACCGAAAACAGCGGAGTAAGTTGGTGTTTCCACTTTCTTGATCTTGGGTTGCTGGTTCGGTGGCTCCAGCTTGTTCATGGCGTGCATGCCAAAGGGATCGTTCTCGGATGCTTCGTAGCCTTTACCTTTCTGGGTAACGATATGCAGAAGCTGCGGACCGCGCAATTTTTTGATGTTGCTGAGCATCTCAATCAACCCGGCGGTATCGTGACCATCAACTAATCCGATATAGTTGAATCCGATCTCTTCGAACAAGGTGCCGGGTGACACCATACCCTTCATGTACTCTTCAGCGCGGTGAGCTACCTTCAATGCGGGAGGGATATGCGACAGCACTTTCTTGCCACCATCGCGAATAAAGTTATAAGGCTTGCTTGCCCACATGCGTGCGAAATAACTGGATAGCCCGCCAACGTTGCGGGAGATCGACATATTATTGTCGTTCAGGATTACCAGGAAATCCTCATCCAGATGACCGGCATGGTTCAGGGCTTCGAAGGCCATACCCGCTGTCATGGCACCATCACCAATGATAGCGATGGTACGGCGCTCAATCTGCTGATCCCTGGCTGCCAGCATCATGCCCAGTGCAGCACTGATTGATGTGCTGGAGTGACCGACGCCAAAACTGTCGTACTCGCTTTCTTCGCGACTATTGAACGCCGCCAGACCACCAGCCTGGCGCATGCTCAACATGCGTTCGCGGCGACCGGTCAGAATCTTGTGAGGATAGCTTTGATGACCAACATCCCAGACCAACCGGTCGTGCGGTGTATCGAAAACATAATGCAGCGCGATGGTCAGCTCAACCACGCCGAGCCCGGCACCCAGATGTCCGCCGGTCTGACCAACGGAGTAGAGCAGGAACTGGCGGATCTCGCGCGCCAGGGCCGGGAATTGTTCCGGGTCAATCAAGCGTAAGTCCGCCGGCACCAATATCTGATCCAGCAGCGGGGTATCAGGTCTGTCTATAGGTATTTCGTTAAGCATTAGTGATGTCTTTCTTTTGAAAACAATCTGGCAGTGATAATAAAATCTGGTGCGCTACGGTAAAGCACCACGCGGGATTCGTCAATGCAAACGGCAGAGTAAGCACTTGTATCCATTCGGCTAAGGCTCTGTTTTTTCGATAAAATCAGCTCTTGCGTGCAACAATGTAACGGGCGATATGGCGAAGCGCATCTGCATCAGCATTGAACTGCCCAAGACTGGCCTCAGCCTGCGCAAGCAATTCCTGCGCCTTGCGTTGAGCACCCTCCAATCCCAAAAGAGACACATAGGTAGGTTTGTTCAACGCCTGGTCGGCTCCTTGCTGTTTGCCCAGCGTAATGGTATCGCTGGTTACATCCAGAATATCGTCCTGCACCTGAAAGGCCAGACCAATGCTATTTGCATAGGTCTGCAATGCTGTCAGTTGCGTCGCGTTGACCTCTGGATTACAAAGTGCTCCCAGTTGCACACTGGCTGCTATCAAAGCCCCTGTCTTGAGGCTGTGCATGGTTTCCAACTGCTGAATATCAATATCTTTACCTGTGGCGGCAAAATCGATTGCCTGACCAGCAACCATACCCTGATAACCCGCCGCCATACTCAATATAGCAAGCATCTGCAGCCGCGTTTCTGCAGGTACGCTAAGGGTAGGGGCGGTAGCAACCAATTGGAATGCCATGGCCTGCAACGCATCTCCGGCAAGAATTGCTGTAGCTTCATCGAACGCCTTGTGTACGGTTGGCACCCCGCGTCGCAAATCGTCGTCATCCATGGCGGGCAAGTCGTCATGGATCAGAGAGTAGCAGTGTATTAGCTCTACCGCGCAGGCCAGCGGGTCTGCCGCGGAAGCTTGTTCTCCGGCGCCAACAGCACGAGCGCTGGCATACACGAGTATTGGACGAATACGTTTACCGCCTTGCAGACAGGCGTAACTCATGGCTTGTAATAGCCGGGGACTGTGTGCCGGCAAGGCGTGCAGGGCCTGTTCCAATTGCTCCAGCATGCGCTGTTGGCAGGTAAACAGATAGGTTTCCAGATCAAATAGCATAGCGACTATTTATAAACCCCAGTCATCAACTCCAGTCTTAAACCCCAGCCATTAACCCAATCATCAACTTCATTCATCAGCTTCAGCGTCCAGATCTTCAGGGTCGCCTTGGCTATCCATCAAAATCTGGACCTTTTGTTCAGCACGCTGTAAGGCTGCCTGGCACTCTCTGGTGAGCTTGATGCCGGATTCAAAGGCCTGTAGAGATTCCTCCAGGCTCAATTCGCCATCTTCCATGGCGGTAACCAGCTCTTCCAACTGGCTTAATGAACTCTCGAAGTCGAATGCTTTATCTTTCTTTTTGGCCATACGGCTGACCTCTGATTTGCGATGTCGAATTATCGAGTTTCTCCGGCACAATAGCAACGCACGCGGGGTTTTATGAAACTGTCACAAAAAATTTATAGAATAATGCAGCTTTTCCCGGCACTCTCTGGTGGGCTTTCTCAGGCTAAAGGGGTGTTTTCGTGCACAGGGTCCAACGCAAGTAGCGCCAGTAAAAGAGTCAAAACGGAGCAAACTGACGTATGAGCAAGATCCTGTACGGAGTTTCGGGAGAGGGTTCCGGGCATTCCTCGCGGGCCAGAGTAATGGCAGGTCATCTGATCAGCGCAGGGCATGAGGTGAAGATAGTCAGCTACGATCGCGGGTTTCGCAATCTTTGCGTGGATTTTGACTGCCTGGAAATTGAAGGCCTGCATATTGTCAGTATCAACAACCGGGTCAGGTTGTTCAAAACTCTGCTGCATAATCTGGGACGATTGCAATCAGCGAGAAAAAAACTGCAGCAATTGCGCGAGCTGTTTCAGGATTTCAAGCCCGATTGTGTGATCACCGATTTTGAACCTGCTACTGCGTGGATGGCATCGCGACGGCGCATCCCCCTGATCAGTCTGGATAACCAGCATCGCATGCGCTACATGAAATTCACCGCACCGCGGCGCTTGCGGCTGGACCAATGGCTGACGCAAATGGTGATTCGAACCCTGATCCCTAGTCCGGATGTCTCTTTAGCAACCACGTTCTTCCGTGGTGAGTTAATGAATGACAAGACCTTTCTGTTTCCGCCAATTCTACGCAATGAAGTGCTGGCCAAGCGCGCTGAAACTGGTAATCACCATCTGGTTTATTTGACCAGCCAATATGATGGGCTGATGGATGTATTAAAACAATTTCCTGAGCGGCAGTTTCGCGTATATGGCTACAACAAGAATGAGACAGACGGGAATCTGGAGTACCGTGAGTTTAGCAGCGCAGGTTTTCTGAACGATCTGGCGCAGGCGAATTCTGTGATAGCAACTGCAGGTTTCACATTGATCAGTGAGGCCATTTATCTGCAGAAGCCCTATCTCGCGTTTCCAATGCATGGCCAGTTCGAACAGCAATTGAATGCGCTTTGTCTGGAGGAACTGGGGTACGGCGTAAACGCCAAAGTCGCTGATAAAGCGACACTGAGTGTCTTTTTTGAGCAACTGCCATTCCTGAGTCAGAATCTGCGCACTTATCCTTATGCCTATGGTGGAAGTCCCGATCCGGATTCCGATTACAACTCACAGATAACCAGGAAGCTGGATGAGCTGCTGGCAGACAAGATGTCGTTATTGTTGGCATACCATCTCAGACCCAGTCAGCTTAGACCCAGGTAACCCAGACCCAGGTAACCCAGACCAAGATAACCCGAACCCAGGTAATCCTAATCTTAGAACCCCAGACCCCCAGACCCCGCCGAATCACCCGTTGACCTGCCCTGACTGTGGCAGTAACCTAGCGCCCACCAGAATAACAATCAACGAAAGTGGCAGCTGTACTGATCCTGATGATGCGAAAAATACTGGCCAGATATTTCCCTCATGACCTGCGAATTCTCTTCGGGTTGGTTGTCACCGTTGTCTGGCTGTTGCTGGGTACCTTGTATGTTTCCCATACGGTTAGCTGGGCTAATTTCGCACGCATGCCGATGGAAGAGATGGGCAACTTTCTGGAAGGTGCATTTGCTCCGCTGGCGTTTCTGTGGCTGGTAATCGGGCTTTTCATTCAACAGACTGTTCTGGCTGAAAACAATCGAGAATTACGCGACAGCAATATCGTTTCGGAGCGACAGGCAACGGCTATTGCTGCTACTGAACTAAATGCGCGCCAGGAAACATTTTTTAAAATTGCGGATAACACCCGCCGCCAGCTCGGCGGTATTTCCGGCCTGTTATTGCAGTCCAGCAAGGGCCCGGCAGGTGACGAAACCTTTACGGAAGCCGAGTTTATGGAGATGTGGCATATGTTTGCTACAGGTGACTTCGAAATATTTTCCAGGCGTTTTTTAATTCTCGCTGGCAAAGGCATCGATTTGCAGCCTTTGTTTTACGGCACACAGATACGCTCAACGCATACGGATAATTTCATCGTCAACTTTGATCGCCTGCTGAAACTGGCTAAAGAATGCGACACCAATAATATTATCTTCGATGCGCAGGTTCACTCCGCTCATGGCCTGCTCAGTTCGCGAATGCGGGAGTTGCACCCGCGCATAAAATTCAAGCGCTATGAAATGACTCGCACCGGCGCCTATCTCGATCAGATTATTCAAAATACACAAGAAGGTTTATAACAACTAGGCTCTGCCGAGCCAAACAGGAGAAGATATGGAACTGGTAGCGATAGTGATTGTGGCGGCGTTGGTTCAGTACACCTTTTTTGGTGCGTTGGTGGGCAAGGCGCGTATGAAATATAACGTGGAAGCGCCGTCCATCAGCGGGCATCCGGTATTCGAACGCTACTACCGTGTGCATCAAAACACATTGGAAAGTCTGATACTTTTTATTCCGTCTATTCTGTTGTTCGCAACCTATGTGCGCGCTGATTTGGCTGCTGCTATCGGAGCGGTCTTCATCGTTGGGCGTTTTCTCTATTTGCGTGCTTATGTATCAGACCCGAAGTCACGTTCGCTGGGATTTCTGTTGACTATACTGCCATCGGCTGTGCTGGCATTGGGCGGTTGTATTGGCGCCATACTCAGTATTGTGCAGGGCTAATCCGCAGTAGAAGAAAGGCAGCAGTGGTGAACTGGTTACTGTGAAACTTTTAGTTTTATCAGTCCAGCGCCAGGGTTTTCTGGCTGCGCAGATACTCGGAGTAAGTATCCGCATCAACAGGTGCGCTGAATAAATAACCCTGCAGCTCGTCGCAACCGTGCTGGCGCAGAAACTGCATTTGCTCAACAGTCTCGACGCCTTCGGCCACCGTTTTCATGTTCAGGTTCTGAGCCATATTGATAACGGATTTCACGAGGTTGTCACGGTTCCGGTCATTACAACCAACGCCACGTGTGAACGATGTGTCAATCTTGAGAACGTCAAGCGGGAGCTTCGCCAGGTAGGCTAGATTGGAATAGCCAGTGCCAAAGTCATCAAGTACCAGTTGTACCCCCAATGCGTTCATCTCTTGTAATACCTTATTTACCAATCCTGAATTGTCCATCAGAACCGACTCGGTAATTTCCAGGCTCAGATAGTGAGGCGGAATTTCAAACTCCCTCAGCGTGTCACGTATGAGATCCACCAACTCCTGTTCGTGCCTGAAAAACTGTGCCAGGGAAATATTGATTGCCACATTGATGGGGTCCAGATCCTCTGCCAACCACTGACTGATCCTGCGGCAACTCTCGCGAATAACCCAGCGCCCCAACGGTACTATCAAGCCAGACTTCTCGGCTATCGGGATGAATTTGGCGGGTGAAATCATGCCGAGTTGGCTGTGTGACCAGCGCAGCAATGCCTCTGCTCCTGAAATTTTTCCACTGCGCAAATCTATTTTGGGTTGGTAGAACAATTGCAGCTCATTGCGCTCAATACTCATGCGCATGTCTGTTTCGATTTGCAGCAGCTCGATAACTGTATTGCTCATTTCTGCCTCATAGAAGCAGAAACTGTTACGGCCCAGACTTTTGGCGCGATACATGGCCGTATCCGCATTTCGCAGCAGCTCGTCGGGCGTAAGACCATTATTCGGGGCAATGCTGATGCCAATACACGCTTCCACGAAAACTTCCAGGCCATTGGATAATTGGAATGGAGGTCTCAACACGTCCAGCAATGCACCCGCAATCACGGCCGCGTTGTCAGCGTTGTCGATAAATCCGGACACCAGCAGAAACTCATCGCCGCCCAGTCGTGCGAGCATGTCTTCCGCCCTGACTCTTTGCAGGAGTCTTTTCGTGACGGCAATCAGCAATTCGTCGCCGATGGTATGACCCATGCTGTCATTGACATTCTTGAAGTCGTCAAGGTCAATAAACAACACAGCAATTTGACTCTTGAGTCGTGCGGCCTGGTTCAAAGAGTGCTGCAAGTGCGCGAGCAGTTGGGTTCTGTTCGGGAGATTGGTGAGCGCATCATGCAGAGCCAGATATTGCAGCTCCGTTTCGGTTTTCTTCAGTTCGCTGATATCGGTATAAATGGCGATGTATTGTTCGGGTTGACCAGCGACATTCTTTGCGATGCATATACTTAACCATAGAGGGATTATGTCTCCCATTTTGTTTTGATTCCAGATTTCGCCATGCCAGACGCCGGTCTTATTTAATGCAGTTTTCATGACTTTGAAATAATACTCGTCATGGTTACCTGAGCTCAGAATCGAGGGGTTTTTTCCCAGTAATTCATGTTCTTCGTAGCCGAATATGGCCGTAGCAGCCTTGTTGACGGAAGTAATACGAAGTTGCATATCGGCAACCAGAATACCTTCGCCAATGCCGTCAAACGCGGTGAAGAATAAACGCATGCGCTCTTCTTCTTCATGCTGACTGGTGACGTTGGTCCATGAACCGATTATTTGATAGGGATTGCCTTGTTTATCGTAAAGAACGCGTGCGATGTCGCGTGTCCAGTAATACTCGCCGGTTCTGCTGCGAAACCGATATTGGTGATCTATATGTCCCTCTCTGATCAGCCGGACAGCTTGAGCCAAGGCTAACTCTTTGTCTTCCGGATGGAGATTTTCACTCCACCAGTGCGGACTCATAAATTCAGCATCGGTATACCCAAATATTCGCTGCAGACTTTCACTGGCCCAAAGTGTTTCAATAGTTTGGTTTTTGATGGCGAGCGCATAAAGTACTGTCGGACTGGCTTCGAGCAAGTGCTCGATTAATGTGTGGGATTCCAGAATTTCAGCTTCCGCATCGGTGAGTTTATGCAGAGCGACAGATTGATCTCGCAGGGCACCACGAGTAAGTATGTATAAAACCAGTGCGGTGAACAGGACGTAAAACCAGCCCTTGAAGGTCTGATAAAAGGAGATGCTCTCAGCATTCGGGTCTGTATCGAAGAATCGCAATAAGAGGAAATCGCTGAAGAAGATCCAAAGGACGCCTATTACCAGGTAGATAAGGGTAATTTCAGCAGCTTTGCGCTTGGGAACTATTTTCATCGCGCATCTCTAACTGTTCTTGTTGCTGTTCAGACTACACCTGATTTCCTGAGGGTACAATCGGAATTGGTGACAAATCAACTTTGCGCAGGGCTACTGTTTGTGGACCGATCAGTGGCGATAATTGCGCGCGAAAACGCTCTCTCCCATGCGGCTGACCTGATCAGAAATCATCCAATCCATAATTGCCAATAGTTGCAGATAATCTTTTGCATGGTGTTCTATAGCTTGTAGGGAGTAGACAATGGCCTCCAGTGTGGCAAGTGCCCCTTCTTCGCGGGCACTGCGAATGCGGTAGCGTGAAGCTGGCGTGTCGCAAAGCGCAAATCGCGGCAGGCTTGCCAATTGTGGAAACTCAAAAAGCATCTTCCGGCTACGGCGCCAGGTAGCATCAATGAAAAGCAGGGGTTGCGGCTTTTTTGTTTGAGAGTAGGCGGACTTCATATTGTCGCCGCCCGGATAAACCAGGATGGGATTGCAGCTGAGTATTCTGTCAATAATTGCCTGAGCAACAGGGTCAGACCTATCGCAGTTTTCCAGCACAAACAAATCGCATTTGCGCAAACCAAGCTTAGCGATTCGTGCAGTGCCCAACGGGTGCTTCGCCTCTCGTGCATCCTGCAGAATTATGACAGGACAATCGTTGTCATGTTGCTGCAATAGATGACAATAGCAGCTTCCTGCAGGGCGTTTGCATTGATCGCAGTGCGCACGCTTCATCATGCAAGTCCGTGACAGGTTTTACTCGATACCCTGATTACGCAAGTACTCGTCATAATCACCTTTGAAGTTATCAATGCGACCGGCACTGATTTCCAGAATCCGGGTTGCCAGTGATGATACAAACTCGCGGTCGTGACTGACAAATATCAATGTGCCCGGATAGTTCTCCAGTGCCAGGTTCAGCGACTCGATAGATTCCATATCCAAATGGTTGGTGGGTTCATCCATGATCAGTACGTTAGGTTTCTCCATCATCATTTTGCCAAACAACATGCGACCTTTCTCGCCGCCGGAAAGCACGCGTACTTTTTTCAGGCTGTCGTCTTTGGAAAACAACAGGCGGCCAAGCACTGCGCGAATAGATTGTTCGTCATCAGTAGGTTTGGCCCATTGCGACATCCAGTCGAACAGATTGATGTCGCTGTCAAACTCAGCACTGTGGTCCTGCGCGTAATAACCGAAGGTGGCATTCTCGGACCACTTTATGGTGCCCGCCATTTTGCCGGACTTTTTGTTGAAGTTGCCGGTGAGTGCCTGCAGCAGAGTAGTTTTACCGATGCCATTAGGACCGATAATCGCGACGCGCTCGCCAACTTCGATCATCATACTCAGATCTTTGATCAGCGGATGCTCTTCGTAAGAAAGACCCAGCTTGGATACTTCCAGGGCCTGACGGTGCAATTTCTTTTCCTGTTCAAAGCGAATATAGGGATTGACCCGGCTGGAAGGTTTTATTTCTTCCAGTTTGATTTTCTCTATCTGCCTTGCACGCGAAGTAGCCTGGCGCGCTTTTGAGGCATTGGCAGAGAAACGGCTGACAAAAGACTGCAGATCGGCAATCTGGGTTTTCTTCTTGGCATTGTCCGACTGCATGCGTTCACGCGCCTGCGTGGAGGCCAGCATGAAGTCGTCGTAAGTGCCGGGGTACAGACGCAGCGAACCGTAATCCAGATCGACCATGTGTGTGCACACGCTGTTGAGGAAATGGCGGTCGTGCGAAATGATTATCATTGTGCAACTGCGCTGATTGAGTATGGATTCCAGCCAGCGAATGGCGTTGATATCCAGGTTGTTGGTGGGTTCGTCCAGCAACATGATATCCGGGTCTGCAAACAGAGCCTGCGCCAGCAATACGCGCAGTTTCCAGCCTGGTGCGATAGCGCTCATTGGCCCGTAATGCTGCTCAAGTTCGATACCCAGGCCCAAGAGCAGTTCGCCCGCGCTGGCTTCAGCCGCATAACCATCCAGCTCTGCAAATTCGATCTCCAGTTCCGCAACCCGCATGCCCTGATCTTCGGTCATGTCGGGCAGGTTATAAATGGCATCCTTTTCCTGTTTGATCTTCCACAGGCGCTCGTGCCCCATGATCACTGTATCGATGGCGGTGAACTCTTCAAACGCAAACTGATCCTGGCGCAATACTCCTATTCTTTCGTCGGCATCCACGCTGATATTGCCGGAACTCGGCTGAATCTCTCTGCTGAGAATTTTCATGAAGGTGGATTTGCCGGAACCATTGGCACCAATCAGGCCATAGCGGTTGCCATTGCCGAATTTCATGGAAACGTTTTCAAAAAGAGGTTTGGCACCAAACTGAATGGTGACATTGGCTGCGTTAATCACGATGAGGTCCGTTAAGAAAGCCGCGCATTATAGAGTAACCTGCTGCGGATGAACACCAGCGATTAACTTATGGACTGCATGGAAATCTCTTTACGGAATTCTGCTTTCGGCGCACAATTCGCGCGCTTGCGCAGCAGCCAGTTGTTCTATCTTTTCATCGTGTCCTTTTCCTGAGGTAGCGCGTTACCAACATGAGTGCCATACCAGTTTCCGAGACGAGCAGTTTTGGCGGCGACGATCCGCTGTTTGCTCGTATTGCTGAAGATCTGCGGGCCAGGAGTTTCAGCGTTCACCACAATGCTGTACCAGCGCCGCTAAGCGAAGCGCTTTTCGCACAGATCCAAAGCTTCAATCAGTCTCAATTCACGCCTGCCGGTGTGGGTCGCGACCAGGCGCACACCATAAACCAGATGGTGCGCCGCGACGCCATCCGTTGGATCACGGGTCAGACAGCGGCGGAGCAGCAATGGCTGCAGTGGAACGAGAACCTGCGCGATTTCCTCAATCGCGAATTGTATTTGGGGCTGTTCACGTTTGAGTCCCATTTTGCGCATTACAGCGCAGGGGATTTCTATCGCAGGCATGTCGATGCTTTTAAAGCCGACAGATTGACCCAGAAAGCCAATCGCATCATCTCGGTGGTGGCCTATTTCAATCCCGGCTGGCTACCGGACAACGGTGGCGAACTGTTGATCTATGATGAGACCGGTTTACAACCCATCCTGAAAGTGACACCTAACTATGCAACGCTGGTTGTATTCCTGAGCGATGCCGTTCCCCATGAAGTTTTATCCACCAAGCGTGACCGCTACAGTATCGCCGGATGGTTCCGCAGTAACTGACAGAAACCCGGCAGCTCATGGAAGAGCAAAGCTGATTAGCTAACGCTGACACCTGTTGCGACCAATGCATGAAATACTGCGCCAGGATTCGCAAGACGCTCTGCAACACGGTATGGCTTGTGATACCTTCTTGCTCGGTATCAATTTGTGCTAACGGGGGTTAAAAGTAATGTTCAAATCAAGCAAAGCAAGATCAGCAAGTGTGATCCTGGCGTTCGTATTCATGTGGTTCAGCAGCATGGCCAGTGCAGATGTCAGTGGCACCTGGACGTTCACAGTTGATATTGCCGGCATGGGTAGCGGCACACCTACAGTGGTCATGGTGCAGGATGCGGAAGGTGGCATTACCGGCACATACGCAGGTCAGCTGGGCAATGCACCGCTCACAGGCAAGGCAGCTGGCAATGATTTCGAGTTCGTCATCAGCAGTGATGCGGGCAGCGTGACCTATAAAGGTGCTCTGCAGGAAGATGGCTCGGTAGCAGGTACGCTGGACTTGGGTGGTATGGCCAGTGGCACTTTCACAGGCAAGAAATCCGGCTGATACGGCTGCGCGACTTCACGTTAAAAACATGTTAGCGATTGGTGTCTCGAAAGTGGGGCATGTTCAGGCGGCGCGCCTGCGGCTCATAGGGGCTGCAGGCTCGTACTGCCTGTTCAGGCTTGACACTAAAAGACGTTAGTGTTTATATCGCACGACCAATTGGGAGGTGTTAAAAGATGTTTAATGGCGCAAAAAAATTAAAATTAATGTCCGTTGCTATTGCCGTATCGTTCTTTGCCTGCTCTCCGGCTGAAAATCAGTCTGGTAACGCAGGGACTACTGCCACGGCGCAAACTGCCCCGGAGAGCAGCATTCCCCGTACGCCAGATGGCAAGCCCGACTTCAACGGCATCTGGCAAGTGTTGAGCACCGCCAATAACAACCTGGAATCGGCGCCTGCGAAGGCTGCGTTTCAGTTGGTACCTGGCGATTTCGTCCCGGTTCCGGCGCCTGAAATAGTCGCGATGGGTGCAGTTGGTGCGGTACCAGCCAGTTATAGCGTGGTAGAGGGGGGTACAATACCTTATAAGCCCGAAGCGCTGGCGCAAAAAATACAGAATCAGGAAAACTGGCTGACCAGTGATCCGGAAGTAAAGTGCTATATGCCTGGTGTGCCGCGTGCGACGTATATTCCGCACCCATTCCAGATTTTTCAAAGCAATAGCGCGTTCTTCATCGCTTACTCATTTGCAGGTGCTGTGCGTAACGTTTACCTGGAAGATCCGGGTCCGGCACCACTGGACGCCTGGATGGGACAGTCCTACGGTTACTGGGATGGCGACACGTTTGTTGTCGAAGTTACCGGTCTGGACGACAGAACCTGGTTTGACAGAGCAGGCAACTATCACACATATAAGCTGAAAGTCACAGAACGTTACAACATGGTTAGCGAGAATGTGATCGAATATTCGGCAACAATAGAAGATGCGGATATTTTCGAGCGGCCCTGGACAATCAGTATGCCGATATACCGCAGACTTGAAGAAGGCTTTGAGCTGCCCCAATTCAAGTGCGTAGAATTTGTGGAAGAGATGATGTACGGAAGATTCAGAAAAGGGCGTGACGGCGATATCATGGATTTAGGTATCGGTAATTAGACCCAGCTCCAACAGCAAAAAACACTGAAGTATCTGGTTAACAAGTTATAGGAAAAAGAGGTGACATTATGAAAGTTAAATTACTTATAGCTGCAGTCGCAGCGGTTGCTGGTGTTATGGCAGTTAAAATGCCAGCCGATGCTCACCATGCGTTTTCTGCAGAGTTTGATGCCAATCTGCCAATCGCCGTTCGCGGTCCGATTGTACGCGTTGAGTGGATCAACCCGCATTCCTGGATACATCTGAGACACACCAATGAAGATGGCAGTGAGCAGGTATGGATGGTTGAGGGTGGTACGCCAAACACGCTGCTGCGTCGCGGTATTACACGTGACACGCTGCAAATTGGCACCGAGATTGTGGTAACAGGTTACCAGAGCAAAGACAGAATCTGTACTCCAGCCTGTCGTGGCAATGGCCGTGATATCACTTTCCCTGATGGCCGCAAATTGTTCATGGGTTCATCAGGTACTGGCGCACCACGCGACGGTTCGGATCTCACTGAGCAATAAGCACTCCCGGGTATAGTGTCTGTGACACTTGCTCGAAAAACGCCCGCGAAGCTGGTAACGCCCAGTGACGCGGGTTTTTTTTACTTTCAATCCGCAACACTGCGAAGTTCGCGCTCGAAACTGCCGCCGTCCTGATAAACAGTACTATTGATGTAAAAACCAGAACTGTGCAGTTTTATCGTCACCGGTTGAAAGCCACGGTTTTCCCAAAACCAACCATGAATTCCTGTAAATAACGCGTGATAAGTGCCCGATTGTTCGCTGGCCTCACCAGCAGCAAAGCTCACGCCATAAATATCTACATCCAGACCTGCGGGGTCCGCGTGAAAGTCGAAATAAACTGCTGATTCCGCCTGCCAGTTGAAGACCATGGAACTGTCGAAATCCAATAGATATTTGTATTCCACGGATTGGAAAGGCTCCAGTATAAATTCGGCATAATCGGATTTGAACGCATCTGCCTGAATTTGCAGCGGCTGGTCACTGGCACCTGCCAACGCATCCAGTCCAAGCAATTCACCTGTACCCAATGGATCGATATCAAATTCGGCGGGCAGAATGATTGTCACCAGCACCAGTCCACTCACCAACAGAGCTACAATTGTGGCTATCGCAATATTGCGTGGTGAAGCATTCAATGTTGTGTTGTTTGTGTCGTTCACTTGCTGACTCCTGATTTCTCAAGCCAAATAAATTGATCGAGCAAATTGATTACGCGGGAAGCAGAATCCATGCGCTCAATTGATAAGCAGTAAGGATAAAGCCACCCGTCATTAAAACGCTGTTGGAAATAAACGCGTGTTGCAGATAACTTTTGCTGGCCCGCCAATAAGTCAGCGCGATAAATATAATTGCCAGCGCCAGAATCTGCCCCAGTTCAACACCGATATTAAAACTGATGATGTTGGTAACCAGGCCGTTGTCCGAGAGTGCAAATTCCTGCAACTTGGTGGCCAGTCCGAAACCATGAAACAAGCCAAAAACGAAAACAGCCGCTTTCGTATTAGGTTTGAATTTCCCCAGCGAATTGAACGCGCCCATATTCTCCAGCGCTTTATAAACTATGGAAAGACCGATAATGGCATCAACCAGATAAGCGTTCGCCTGAATATTTCCCAGCACACCGGCCAGCAGAGTTATGCTGTGTCCAATTGCAAAAAGTGTGACGTATTTTATGACGTCCGAAGGACGATACAAAAAGAAAATAACGCCAAACAGGAAGAGCAAATGATCGTATCCTGTGACCATGTGCTTGCCACCAAGATACATGAATGCGAACACAGCCGGGCCATCGATGGCCTGTACGAAGTTGGCATCATTGCCGGCAATGCTATGCGCAAATGCCAACGCGGGCAGTAGAAAAAGCGCCGTAACTGCAAGCGCTATTTTCCATTTTGCGTCTGGCAACAGTCTGGTCATCAATTGGAAACGAAACGGGATAATTCAGTGTTGTAGGCCTGGTGACAGGCGGTACATACGCTATAAAGTTGCGCGCCGGCCTGGAAAAAATCTTCCTGGTTTTGCTCTTGTGTAGCTTTCATGGCCAGCAAACCAACTGTACTGGTCGCCTTGGCATAAGTGAGCCAATTCTCCCTGCCCTGCGCGCGTTCCGGCAATGCCAGCATATTGCCGATCTCAACGATCAGGGCGGACTGGTTATACATCCTGAGCCATTCTTCGTCATTGGTTGGGTACAGCTCCTGATATCCGTCCTCCTCACTCAGTACCCACCCTGCAGATTGCCATAGCGAGTCAGCAACGGGTTCGAGCACCGTGTTCATCAAATTCAGCATATCCAGGCTCAGATCATACTGCGTACTTGTGGTGCTATCGACCGTTGCATCCGGTGCGGGTTGACCACATGCGACAAGAGAGAGCAGCGCTGCAGTCAACAGGCCTTTGCAACTGAATTGAATCAGGTTCGTTTTCATTGTGCGGTCCTCTGTTACTGCTTGTTTGTGGCTGTCGCCAGGTGTTGGATTCTTGTGCTGCATTCTACATCAATAAGTGGGCTTGCAAGTTGCTGTATTCTGAATGAGGCGTATTACGGCGCAAAAGTCGCTATACCGGTCTACACTGGCGTTGTAACCTGGCTGGCTTGATTATTCCCGGCTACTGGTTTAGTTTTAGGGCTCAGTTATCCCGCTTATAACAATAAAATTGAAGAGCAACAACCATGAAAAAAATTCTGGCACCCCTGTATTTTGTTGTCCTGCTGAGCGCGCCATTGGTGACTCATGCGGTGGATGCTCCCTATGAGCCACCCCGCACCCCTGATGGCAAACCCGATCTGCAGGGCATCTGGACGAACGCTTCGATCTCCAGTTTGCAGCGCCCCAGCCAGTATCCTAACCTGGTGTTGTCAAATGACGAGTTGGAGGCAGCCACTGCTGCGCACCCGCAGAATGTGCGTCAGGCTACCGACGATAATCTGCAGCCAGGCGAATTGCTGGATGGCTCTGACCTGGGGATGGGGCGTGGCTACAACGCATTCTGGATTGATCCCGGCACAACCTTTGGTTTGGTTAAAGGAGAATACCGCACTTCATGGATCACGGAGCCGGCAAACGGACGCATTCCATACTCCGAGCGGGGCCGCGAGTTGATGAGTACCTATCGCGCAAAATTCAGTGGCAATGATGGCCCCGAAGGTCGCTCGTTGGGCGAGCGTTGTCTGATTGGCTTCGGTGGTACCGGCGGACCACCCATGCTTAATGTGTTGTACAACAATCACTACCAGTTCGTGCAGACACCCGATTACTTCATGATCATGGTGGAAATGAATCAGGATGCCCGGATTATTCCCATCAACGGTGAGCGACGTCCAACAGAACTGAAGCAATGGCTGGGCGACTCCATTGGCTGGTGGGAAGGCGACACGCTGGTTGTGGAAACCCGCCACCTGCATCCGCAACAGGCGCAGAGTGGTTCCATAGCTCTGTCTGATGAAGGACGTGTTATCGAACGTTTCTCGCGCTGGTCTGACTCTCAGGTGCTTTATGAGTTCGAGGTGGAGGACCCCGTGTACTACACCGAAACCTGGCGCGGCGAGATGAGTTTCAATGCGGCGGAAGGGCGTATCTATGAATATGCCTGTCACGAAGGCAATTACGGATTACCAGGAATCCTCGCTGGCGAACGTCGTGCCGAGATGGATGCCGCCGAAGCTCAATAGCGGCGAAGTTTTGAACTTGTTCTGCAGTTAGTGGTACCTTTGCCGCATGAAAAGAATGTTAATTCCCATTGCGGCACTGTTGCTGTCAGATGCTTTGTTGCTGATAGGCCATGGTCTGCAATTAACCCTGTTGCCCCTGAGCGCCGAACTGAACGGTTTCACCCCCGCGCAGATTGGTATGACTGGGTCTGCCTATTTTGCCGGTTTTGTAACCGGCTGTCTGGTAACGCCTTTCATGGTGCGGCGCGTTGGTCATATCCGCGCATTTGCTGTATTGGGAACCACTTATTCCGCTTTGGCACTGATTTTTTTCCAGGCTCCGTGGTTCCTTGCCTGGTTGCTGATCCGTTACTTCGCCGGGATTGCTATAGCCGGTTTATACATGATTATCGAAAGCTGGCTCAGCGAGCGTTCCACGGCCAGAACCCGCGGCACCATCCTCTCCATCTATGTGGTGATCAACCTGACCATGATTACGGTGGGACAGCAGTTAGTCAATTTTGCGCCAATCGATAGTCATACGCTGTTTGCGTTGACGGCGATTCTGTTGTCGGTAGCGATAATCCCGGTTTCACTTACAAGCCATTCTGCCCCGGCGCCGATTCACAATGTGAAGATTGACGTGCGCAAGGTATGGCGTATATCTCAGGTTGCACTGGGCGGCGCAATCATTACGGGGCTTGTCACCGGCGCATTCTGGTCCCTGGGGCCGCTGTATGCGCGCGGCATCGGTCTGGATGGATTTTCTCTGACGATGTTTTTGAGTGTTGTGGTGATTGGTGGTGCGGTGTTTCAGTTACCACTGGGGCGTTTATCAGATCATTATGACCGGCGCCTGATAGTGTTCTTTATTACGCTGGCAGGAGCGGGAATTTCTTTGCTGTTGGTGATCGTGCCATTTTTCACCCAATGGTCGCTGAGTGTATTGGCGTTCCTGTGGGGCGGCTGTGTGATGACACTGTATGCGATTTGTCTTGCGCATGCCAATGACCGGGCTGCACCCGAAGACTTCGTGATGGTAGGCAGTGTCATGTTGCTCACTATGGGGCTGTTCTCTGCGCTGGGCTCCTTCCTGGCCGCAAGGGTTATGGTCATTACCGGGCCGCAGGGTTTGTTCCTGTTTTCGCTTTTGTGTCTGGTGATCTTTGCTCTGCTGATTGCACTGCGCCGTCGTGTGCACGTGTTGCCTGTGCATGACGAAACTGGTCCATTCCGAGCTGCTGTCGAAACTATCACGCCCATGGCTCTGGAGTTGGATCCGCGGACAGAAGCTGAACCCAAAAGTCAGACTGAAAACAGTGACGATAATGCAGACCAGTCAGCTCCTGCCGCTCACTCAAAAACAACAGGGAAACCATGAGTTATCGTTCTTACGAATGGAAAATAATATATGTGCTGGTGCTGGTTTTCGCGCTGATTCAAGCGGGGGTTTTCGTTGGCCTGAGTAACCAGAACCAGAGAATTGCCCGTGAGACTCTGAAGATAGAGCTGGAGAGTGGCGCTGAAGTGCTGTACCGGTGGTTGCGTCTGCGTCACCGTCAGCTTGAACAATCTGCACGTGTTATTGCGGCAGATATGGAGCTGCGCGACGCTATCGTAAGACAGGATTACCTGCGCGCAGAAACGCTTCTGCTCGCACACGAAGGTCGTCTTCCCGCGGCTGCTGTTTTATTGTCCTCAATGAAGGACGAACTGTTGGTCAACATTTCCGGCCCGGCGGAAAAGATGTCCCCTGCAAATATCGAATTGCGATCAGCAGAATTTGCCGCAGGTTCGCACGAAACATTGGTGGCATTGATAAACAGGAACAGCGACCTGATCTATCAGGTCATCACCGTGCCGGTTTCCTCCAACATGCCGGTCGCCTGGTTGACCATAGCCATCCCACTCACTGACAGCGCACTGCAGACCCTGCAGGATGTAGCCAATACTCAATACTCCTTTTTGTCGCGCCAGACAGGCGGTCTATGGCACGAACATTTATCCACATTTCGCAGTGAGGACTCAGCGGTTCTGTTGCCACAATTCGAACGTGAATTTGTAGCGGCGCAATCTCTTACCGGTCAATCGGGTGACTTTCTGGTGATGCCATTCGCGCTCAGCCGTTACCCGGATATTGAGCTGGCGGCGATGGTGGGTAAATCGCTGGATTCTGCCATGCGGCCATTCAATCAACTGCAACGTACGCTGTTGATGTGGGTGATTGCCGGATCGTTGATCACAGCTTTCGCCATATTCGCGGTTACACGTCGCATGGTAGGCCCCTTGAATACTCTGGCGCACGTGGATTCGCTGACGGGTTTGCTTAACCGTCGGGTATTTGAAGAAGCCGTTAACAAACTCAGCGCAGATGGCGAGGCATTGGCCAATCCCAAGGCGTCACCGTTTGGTGTCATGCTCTTGGATCTGGATGGTTTTCGGGAAATCAATAGCCAGATGGGGCATGAGGTGGGTGATGAAGTGCTGAAAGTGATTGCAGGGCGTTTGCGGGACACCTTACGCAAGTCGGACGTGGTAGCCCGCTATGGCGGTGAAGCGTTTGCTGTGTTGATGCCCAACGGGGAGCAGGAATCCTGCGAACGAGTTGCCGAGATGATACTGGAGTCTTTAGAGCGCAAGATTGAGATTGAAGGTGTTGCTGTGGAAATAGGTGTCAACATTGGTATATCAGTATCCCCGCAGGATGGGCATAACCGTGTGATATTGCTGAAAAAGGCCGATATGGCCATGCGATCAGCTAAAAGTTCCGGGCGCGGATTTGCTTTCTATAATGCCCGTTGAACATCCCCCTACGAGCCCGATTTAGCCACTGGTTTACCCGCAAACGATACATTGCAAATCTAAATGAGATCAATTATCATTTAGCCACTTTGAATAGGAGTGGTATGCAATGGTTGTCATCAATCACATCGGTTTAAGTAAAATGGTTCTGGCGTCGGTTGTAAGCACAATGTTGGCGCTGACGGCATGCGTTGAGGCTGCTGACGAAGTAAATATCTATTCGGCGCGCGAGGAGAATCTGATCAAACCCATCCTCGATCGCTATGCCGCGCAAACAGGCACTACCATCAATCTGATTACCGGTGGTGCGGATGAACTGATAACAAGGCTAGGCTTGGAAGGGGCTAACTCTCCGGCGGATATGATTCTGACTGTGGATGTGGGGCGTCTGCTACGCGCCAAGCAAGCCGATTTATTGCAACCGATTGAGTCGGATATTCTTGCTGCGAATATTCCCGTTCAGTATCGCGATTCAAATGGCTACTGGTATGCCGTTTCCCTGCGCTCGCGTGTCGTTGTTTATGACAAAGCACGGGTAAACCCGGCTGACCTTTCCACCTATGAAGCGCTTGCCGACCCGAAATGGCGCGGTAAGTTGTGCGTACGCTCCTCAAGCAATATCTACAATCAATCCCTGAGCGCAGCCATGGTGGATCATTTAGGCGTAGCTGCAACAGAGCAGTGGGCGCGCGGACTGGTTGCCAATTTCGGCCGTGACCCGCAGGGTGGCGACCGTGACCAGATAAGTGCAGTGGCCGTGGGCCAGTGTGAACTCGCTTTGGTAAACACTTATTACCTGGCCGGTATGCTGCAATCAACGGTCGGCAATGACAAGCGCACAGCGGAAAGTGTTGGTGTTTTCTTTCCCAATCAGGATGATCGCGGTGCTCACGTAAACATCAGTGGGGCAGGTGTCACTAAATACGCCAAGAATAAGGAAGCGGCCATCAAGTTGTTGGAATTCATGGTCAGCGAGGAGGCACAATCCTGGTACGCAGAAGCTAACAACGAATACCCGGTTCGTCCGGGGATAGAGCCGAGCGCGATACTGAAATCCTGGGGCGAATTCAAAGCAGATGACATTGCCTTGGAGCAACTAGGCATCCACAACGCAGATGCAGTGATGTTGATGGACAGGGCAGGTTGGAAATAACCGAATGACAACGCTGGTACATCAAGCCCCGAGAGGGGCTTGGTCGTTTCTGAAAAACTGGATTGTGCTGCATTCCACTACGCTGGGCATCGCTTTGCTTTGCCTGCTGCTCAGCATTCCCGTATTGACCGTGCTTTCCTCAGTGACCAACAGCAGTGGTGGCGTTTGGCAACATCTGTACGAAACTCTGCTTCTGGATTATGTGCGAGACTCGGCACTTTTGATGTTGGGCGTTGGTGTTTCTGTTCTTGTGTTGGGTGTGCTCCCCGCCTGGCTGCTCACCATGACGAAGTTTCCGGGCAGCCGGATTCTGGAGTGGGCCATGGTACTGCCATTGGCTATTCCCGCTTATATCATCGCTTATACCTATACCGGTTTGCTGGACGTGGCCGGGCCGGTACAGACTTTTATACGCGACACTTTCGAATTGCGTTACGGTGATTACTGGTTTCCGCAGGTGAGATCACTGGGTGGTGCCGTGACCATGCTCTCGCTGGTTCTATATCCGTATGTGTATTTGTTGTCGCGCATGGCGTTTCTCGAGCAATCCGTGTGTGTGCTCGAAGTGTCGCGCACACTGGGTGCCAGCCCTGGCAAAGCTTTTTTCCGCGTTGGTATTCCGTTGGCGCGACCCGCTATCATCGCCGGCTTGTCGTTGGTGCTGATGGAGACGCTGGCCGACTATGGCACTGTGCAGTATTTTGGAGTTTCTGCGTTCACCACGGGAATCTTCCGCACCTGGTTTGGTCTTGGCAGCAGTGTGGCAGCCGCGCAGCTGTCTGCGGTGTTGATGTTGTTCATTCTTGTTCTTGTGTTGGCTGAGCAATGGTCACGCAGGCAAGCGCGTTATCACCACACCAGCAATAAATACACGCGCCTGCCGAAGCTGAAACTGACCGGTTGGAAAATAACAGGTGCGTTGCTCTATTGCGTGCTGCCGGTATTGGCAGGGTTCCTGATTCCGTTTGTGCAGTTGTGCCTGTGGACATGGGAGACCTGGCATATTGTTGATCGCGCAGCGTTTCTGAGTCTGACCTTCAACAGCCTGCGTCTGGCTGCCATTGCCGCATTGATTGCGTTGGTGCTGGGACTGTTGATCGTGTATTGCCGCAGACTGCGGCGGGACATGTTCATGCGCAGCGCGTATCGGGTTCTGGGTCTGGGCTATGCCATACCGGGCACTGTCATCGCCGTGGGCGTCCTGATACCTTTCGCCTGGTTCGACAATACTATTGACGCCTGGATGCGCGCGCGTTTCGACATATCAACCGGTTTGCTGCTCAGCGGTACATTAATCGCCGTGCTGTTCGCGTATACCGTGCGCTTTTTGCCGGTTGCCATGAATACGTTGGATGCAGGGCTTAGCAAGATCAAACCCAGCATGGATGATGTGGGGCGCTCCATGGGGTTGCGACCGTTTGCCATTCTGCGACGTGTGCATATTCCTATCATGCGCGGCAGCATACTCACAGCCGGGTTGCTGGTATTTGTTGATGTGTTGAAGGAGTTGCCGGCAACTCTAATTCTGCGTCCCTTCAATTTCAATACTCTGGCGATACGTACCTATGAACTGGCGAATCAGGAACGCCTGGCCGAAGCCGCCAGCTCCGCTCTGATGATCGTGCTGGTAGGTATCATTCCTGTTATTATCCTGAGCTACTCCATTTCGAGATCCAGACCCGGTAATGACTTACGCACTTGAACTGAAAAACGTTTCGGTTGACCTGGAAGGTAACACCATTGTTCAACACGTGGACATGCAATTACGTGCGGGAGATATCGGGTGTCTGCTTGGTCCCAGTGGTTGCGGAAAGACAACTTTATTGCGCGCCATAGCAGGTTTCGAACCCGTCAGTGGTGGCGAGATATGGCTGGACTCACAATGTGTGAGTGCTGGCGCTAACAATCTTGCTGTCGAAAAAAGGCAGGTTGGAATGGTGTTTCAGGATTACGCGCTGTTTCCCCATCTGACTGTTACGCAGAATATAGTTTTTGGTTTGAGCAGCATGAACGTGCGAGACAGGAAGAACCGGGTGCAGGAACTGTCGGAAATGCTCGCCATGGGGGATTTTCTGGACGCTTTTCCGCACCGCCTGTCCGGAGGGCAGCAGCAGCGTGTGGCAATAGCGCGAGCGATGGCGCCGCGACCACGTGTATTGTTGCTGGATGAACCCTTCGCCAGTCTGGATGTTGAATTGCGCGAACAGATTGCGCGGGAGATTCGTCAGATATTAAAGCAGGACGGTATAACCGCCATTCTGGTCAGTCACAATCAATATGAAGCATTCGCGATGGCCGATGAAATAGGCGTGATGCGCGCTGGCCAATTACTGCAGTGGAGCACCGCATTTGAGCTCTATCACCAACCCGCCAATGCCTACGTCGCGGACTTCGTCGGCGAGGGTATGTTTTTGCAGGGAACCGTACTGGATGATTGCAAAGTAGAAACGGAACTGGGCGTGCTCGCCGGCAGCGATGCACATGGTTACCAAGTTGGGACACTTGTGTCTGTGCTGATCAGGCCGGACGATGTGATCTTTGACGAGGCGGGTTCCGCCGAAGTCACGCTGCTGGAGAAAGCGTTCCGGGGTGCGGGTTATCTTTACACGCTGGCGTTGGCCAGTGGCGCGCAGGTGTTAAGTCTGGTGCCCAGCCATCTTACCCACGCGCCGGGTGAGAAACTGCGTATCCGGCTGGATATGGATCACCTGGTTGTGTTTCCGTTGAGTTCGCTGACTGCTATCCCCGCTTAGTTTAAAACCTGCTGAAATCAACCGGCAGGATCGACCAGAAAATTTTCCAGACTCTTGCCAGTCAATTTCTTGATCTGCGAGAACACGAACCAGATCGCCAGCAGCAAGACAACCATACTGGGCAACGCGATAACGGGATAACTCAGCGCAGTCATCTTGCCGAGTTCCTCACTAAATTCCGTGGTGCCCGGCGGGCTGACCAGAATGACCTTTGCCAGAACGTAATTCAGGACAGAGGACATAAAAAACGAACCGGCAACTATCATCGACGCCTGCGCCAGACGTTTCTCGAACATGGCCGTATTCCCTTCGCTTGCCAGCGCCTCATACAACTCGTCTACCTTCACCAGTTGTGCATTCAGAATCAGCATTTTTACCAGTGGAAAGCGCGTCTTCTGCGTAAACAGAACAGCTAACCCTATGCAGCCAGGAATAGCCGCCTCTTTGATGGCAATGTATTGCGGGTCCAGTTGCAGAAGGCTGATGCCGCCTGTGAGGAAAACACTGACGACACCTAATACTGAAAAGGGATTGATCTTGCCGGACTGACGCAGATCCCAGAGTCCGTAGCCAATAGGGAAGGCCAGCGCCACCACGATGCTCAATGATGGCCCCAGACTGTCCTCACCGCTTAGGCGGCTCAGAATCAGCACGGGGATAACAATATTGAAAGCCAGGTTTGCCAGGAAGCCACCTTTCGGTGGCGTTTTCTTCTCTGTACTGCTTTGTGTCATAACCCTGAAAACCTCAAAATTTCCGATCGGCAAGTATACGTAAAATATTGGCTTGAACCTAATGATCTTGAGGAGGATGGCAAGCACACGGGTTTTGTGGAAGAATCGCTGTGAATAATGAATAACAATGAGGCAGGCACCATGAATAAGCCAAGCTCTGTACCGCCACAACCCACATTCCTATTTATTCAGACCCACGCCTTGCTGATCTTTGTTGCGGCAAGTCTCGCGGGTTCCCCGGCTACTGCTCAGGACACCGTGGAGTGGCTGACGCTGGGGTCTGACTACGCGCATACCCGCTCCACAACAGCAGACCAGATCACGCGGGATAACTTTCAGGAATTGGAGGCCGCCTGGGTCTGGGACGGAGCCAGCTTCAAGGCGCTCAGCGGCCGTTCAACACCAAGTTATGTCAATGGCATGCTCTATACGGTGGCAGGCGAGCGTCGCCATGTCATTGCCATGGACCCTGCCAGCGGCGAGACCATTTGGTCGTGGCGCGAACCGCACACGTTTCGGCATGAGTACTCGATGCGTAAGGATTATGGCAAGGGCGTGGCCTACGCGGAAGTCGATGGGCGTGGCGTTATCTATATTGTCAGCCCGGCATTCTTCCTGACGGCACTGGATGCCGACACCGGAGCACCACTACCGGGCTTCGGCGAACCGGTTCCGTTGGAAGGTTTTCCCGCAACAGGCGTCGTGGATCTGCAGAAGCAGATTGCCGAATACATGAACTATGATTTCGATCCCTATTACGGCATTCCGCTGGAAACGGGTTATATAACTTCCTCGGCGCCTCCTATCGTCGTGAACGGTGTGGTCATTGTCGGCAACTCAGCCGAACAGGGTTATAACCAGACCCGCATCGAAAATATCCCCGGAGATGTACTTGCCTTCGATGCCCGCACCGGTGAATTCCTGTGGAAATTCCATGTGATTCCTGCGCCAGGCGAGTTCGGCAGCGATACCTGGGACGTGCCGGGTAACCCGCGTGACCTTACCGGCGAAGTGACACCGTGGGCGCCGCTGTCGGCAGATCCTGAAGCTGGCATTGTCTATTTTGTAACGAACCCGCCAACAATCGATTATTACGGTGGTTTCGCGCCGGGCGATAATCTGTTTGGCACCAGTATCGTCGCGCTGGATGTGGCCACCGGCGAACGGGTCTGGCATTACCAACTGGTTCATCACGATATCTGGAATTACGACATACCTACTGCGCCCGTCCTGCTGGACATCGAACAGAACGGCCAGCAGGTTCCTGCGGTAGCGCAGATGACCAAACACGGCTTTGTGTTTGGCTTCAACCGCCTGACCGGAGAACCCTTGTGGCCTGTTGAAGAGCGCCCGGTGCCACAGTCAATGGTGCCTGGTGAACAGACCTCGCCAACACAACCGTTTCCTACTAAGCCGGCCGCTTTTGAACTGCAGGGTATCTCCGAGGAAGATCTCATAGACTTCACGCCGGAACTGCGCGCGCAGGCGATTGCCGCGCTTTCTGATTTTCAGATGGGTCCTGTGTTTTTGCCCCCACTGCATAGCGATAACCCGTTAGGCAAAGTGGCAGCACTGTCCTGCCCCAGCGATGCAGGCGGCGCCAATATCTTTGCGCCACCAGTGGCAGACCCGCAAACAGGAGTCTTCTTTGTTACCTCACGCAAAGCCTGCAGCGCGCATGTGCTTGCTCCGGCTCAGGAGCGCGATAGCATGATGGCTGTGGAACTGACCGGCACCACGCTGTCCGCTTATGCGAACCTGCGCAATGCGCTGGTGCGCGGTCCACAGGGATTACCGCTGTTCAAACCACCCTTTAGCCGCATAACGGCAATCGACATGAACACGGGCGAACATCTATGGTGGATACCGGTTGCCGAAACGCCGAAAAATATTCTGGAACACCCGGCACTTGCAGGTATTGAGCTGGGAAATACCGGCAGCGGTGACTGGGCCACGATGATGGTGCTGCCGGATATGCTGGTGTACGCGGCGATCGGCAGCGATGCCAATCCGTATTTATTTGCCGTAGATAAAAGCACCGGCGAATCACTGGGCAGAGTGCAGGTGCCGCGCGCCAGTCGCTACGGCATGATGAGTTATGTGCATCAGGGTAAACAGTATATTGTGCTGCAGACAGGCAGTACGTTGACGGCGATGGCGTTGCCTTAACGTGTACTCGATGGGATTGAGCTTTCAATAACCCACAGAGATCCGGCTCTAAGAAGCAGAAATTCGGGTGACGCAACGACGGGAATCATCAAAATAAGGTTGTAAAATATCAAATAGTTCGCTAAAACAAGGTTGTAAAATAGCATTATTGGCCGTATTCTGCCCTTTTTGGCGATGACCGAGCACAACTATGCCTCGACTTCTATACCGTAAAGAGCTGGATTATTTAGTCGACTGGGCTGCGCGGGTCTCTCGTAAACCCCTGATTATTCGCGGCGCTCGGCAGGTGGGCAAATCGACACTGGTGCGTCAGTTTGCTGAGGCTGTCGGGTTGTCTCTGCTTGAGATTAATTTCGAGCGTAACCCGGAATACATCGAAGCGTTTGCCAGTAACGATCCGGGACAGATTCAAACTGTATTAAAGCTGCTTACCGGGGAGGCAATTGTTCCCGGTCAATCCCTGCTATTTCTGGACGAAATACAGGCTGCCCCGGCGGCGTTGACCGCTCTGCGTTACTTTTATGAAGAAGCGTCGGATTTGCATGTACTGGCAGCTGGATCTCTGTTGGAATTCGCGCTGGAAGATGCTCAGTTCTCAATGCCAGTCGGTCGGGTCGAGTACCTCCACCTGGGTCCAATGCAATTTGAAGACTTTGTTCAGGCAATGGGGCAAGGGGAATTGGTGCGTTATCTGCAACAACTGTCATTGGATGACATCCAGGCGCAACGCTTGCCCAAACCTGTCCATGAAAAGTGCCTTTCCTTGCTAAAACAGTATTGGATTGTCGGCGGCCTGCCGGAGGCCGTGTCTGCCTATGCCCAGTCGGGCGATTTTGCGGAAGTCAGTCGGGTTCAGCATAGTATTGTGGCCACCTATCGCGATGACTTTAATAAATACAGTCAGGGCAGTTTAAAACATCGTGTGCAGTTGGTGTTCGACCGGCTTCCTATGATGGTAGGGCGCAAGTTTAAGTATGCGCACATTAGCCGCGAGCATCGCTCCGTGGAATTGGAGGCGGCTTTGCAACAATTATGTATGGCGCGAGTTACTGCGAGAATAATTCACTCATCCGCCAATGGCGTACCCCTCGGGGCCGAGAGTAAACCAAGTATGTTTAAAACTTTGTATATGGACATAGGCTTAATGTGTTCTGCGTTAAACCTCAACATATTGGATCTCGGCAAAGAGGGTTTGACCCTGGTGAATGATGGCGCGTTGGCCGAGCAGTTTATCGGGCAGCAACTGCTGCACAGTGGTTCGTATTTTGAAGCCCCAATGCTTTACTACTGGGTGCGCGAAGCGAAAAGCGCGGCGGCAGAAGTGGATTATCTGATAACCAGTGGCCAGCATATTATTCCAGTGGAAATCAAAGCAGGCACCACTGGCACACTGAAATCACTGCATCAATTTCTAAAAGAAAAGCGGCGCCACTTCGCCCTGCGGTTTAACGCCGATGTTCCTAACTTGTGGCGTGACAATCGAAAGTTAACAGATGGTTCATCAATTGATTATGAGCTGCTCTCATTGCCCATGTATCTGGTAGGTCAGACTCAACGATTAATTCGCTCGCACTTGAAAGGGAGGTGACCCACCAGTTGAAAGCTTGATCTTTTTGAAAGAGAGTTTGTGAAATACCTGGCAGGCCCTTTGAGATATGGTAGCTATGCGTGGATTTGAACCACGGACCCCAGCATTATGAATGCTGTGCTCTAACCAACTGAGCTACATAGCCATCGAACTGAAACTTTCTGTATCGCATCGCGCCGGATTTGAACCCAGCCTTCGCGAAGGATGCGAATTCTCACCATTTGAGGGTGGTTTGTCAAGTTGTTGAACCGGTTTCAACGCCGCTCAGTTATCGCCTCATAGACAAGGTTCTTGAACTCTTCGCGGAACCCGCCGCCACTGGCCGGCGATACCTGTGCCATGATCACGGTCACCATGTTCTGCTGCGGATCAATCCAGAAACGGGTGCCTGCGGAGCCATCCCACCAGACTTCTCCGGTGCTCACCGTATGGTTGTAATTGTCCGGGTCCAGCACATAGGCAAAGCCGCCGAGCGTCCATCCGGATGCACTCATATAACCGCCACTGCCAATGGGAAGCAGTGCGTCCGCTATGCTGTTCTCCATCATCAGTGCAATGGTTTCCGGTTGCAGGATACGGCGCCCGTGCAGTTCACCCTTAGCAAGAAACAGCTGGGAGAATTTCGCGTAATCCAGCGTGGTGGAAAGTAAGCCCACACCGCCTTCCTTCAGAGGCACGTCAACGGTGAAGGGGATATCTTCCATTTCGTGCTGCCTCAGCACGCCTTCCGCATCCGGGCGATACACAGTTGCAAGGCGGTCAACACGACTTGGATCAGCCCAGAACACAGTATCAGTCATGCCCAGTGGCGCAAAGACATGTTGCGCCAGAAATTCGTCATACGGCATGCCGGACCACACCTCAACCAGGCGTGCGAGGATGGTGGCTGAGAGTCCGTAACGGAAACGCGTGCCCGGGTCTTCGAACAAAGGCACGCGGGCAGCGTTGTCCGCCATTTGCTCCAGTGTGATGGAACGTAATCGCACGCCCTCGGCGACATAGATGGCGGAGCTGCGACTGCCCAGGCCTGAGGTATGTCGCATCAGATCTGCGACAGTGATATCACCTGCGCGCTCGCGCGTCTGTTTCATGTCAGGCGCGGATGCATCGACGAAGACACGTTGGTTGGCAAACTGCGGCAGGTATTTGGCGATTGGATCGTCCAGTTGAAACTTGCCTTGCTCCCACAGCACCATGGCTGCCAGGCTGGTGACAGGTCGGGTCATGGAGTAGGTGCGGAAGATGGCATCGTGCGGCATCGGGCTTTGCGACTCGATATCGCGTTGGCCAAGCGCCTCCAGATATACCAGTTTGCCGTCACGTACCACAGCAGCGACAACGCCAGCGATGTTGCCTGCGTCAATATGCGCCTGCAGAGCAGCAGTAGCCGCCGCTAAACCTGTGCTGGATAGTCCGGTGGATTCGGGAGTGGCGACCGGAAGGTCCTGTGCGCTTGCCACTGTGCTGCAGCAAAGCGAGAAAGTCAGAACTAAAGCAGCGCGTGCGATCAACATGTTTGACTCCTTTTTTGGCTCTAGACGTTAAACCGGAAATGCACTACATCGCCGTCCTTGACTATATACTCCTTGCCTTCTAAGCGCCATTTTCCTGCATCCTTAGCGCCCTGTTCACCTTTGAATGATATGAAGTCGCTGTATGCGATCACTTCAGCGCGAATAAAACCGCGTTCGAAGTCGGTGTGAATAACACCCGCCGCCTGAGGTGCCGTAGCGCCCACTTTAACCGTCCATGCGCGAACTTCTTTCTCGCCAGCGGTGAAGTAAGTTTGCAAACCCAGTAACTGATAGCCAGCACGAATCACACGGTCCAGGCCGGGTTCTTCCATGCCCAGATCCTGCAGGAATTCTGCTTTCTCGTCGTCTTCCAATTCCGCAATCTCGGATTCCAACTTATTGCAGATGGGTACAATAACGGCGCCCTCGGAAGCAGCAATCTCTGCGACACGATTCAGGAAAGAATTATTCTCGAAACCTTCTTCATCCACATTGGCAATGTACATGGTTGGTTTCACAGTCAATAAATGCAAACCATAAATGTCTGCCAGCTCTTCCTTGTTCAGGTTCATGGTGCGCACTGGTCTAGCTGTATCCAGATGCACGCGCACTCGCTCAAAAAGTGCGAGCTGGCGCACTGCGTCCTTGTCGCCTCCTTTGGCGATGCGGGTAATGCGGTTAATGCCTTTCTCAACGCTTTCCAGATCGGCCAGCGCCAGTTCTGTATTGATAGTTTCAATATCCGCTTCCGGATTTATTTTGTCAGCCACGTGCACGATATTGCTGTCTTCGAAGCAGCGTACAACGTGAGCGATAGCATCAGTTTCACGAATATTGGCCAGAAACTTATTGCCCAACCCTTCCCCTTTCGAAGCACCAGCGACCAGACCGGCGATATCCACAAACTCCATGGTGGTGGGTACGACTCGTTGCGGCTTTACAATCGCAGCCAATGCGTCCAGACGTGGGTCCGGCATCGGCACCAGGCCGGAATTTGGCTCAATGGTACAAAATGGAAAGTTCTCGGCGGCAATTCCTGCCTTGGTCAGCGCATTGAATAGTGTGGATTTACCCACGTTAGGTAGTCCGACGATGCCGCATTTGAAGCCCATGGTGGTGTCCTTAATTTCGTAATCGGTATTTATTCTTTGTCAGCGTTACTGTCTGTATGCAGTTCGTGCATAGCCGATTGCCATTGACCTGTTACGGCCAGCGGTATGGTTGCGATGGCTTTGTCCATATCTGCCTGAATGATCTCGGCTTCTTTTTTGGACGGATCACTCAACACATAGTTGGCGACCTGAGCCTTGTTGCCCGGATGACCTACACCAATGCGCAAGCGGTAGAAATTTTTCTGGTCTCCTAAGGCGCTGATGATGTCGCGAATGCCATTGTGACCGCCATGGCCGCCACCTTCCTTGAAGCGCGTAGTGCCTATATCAAAATCAATTTCATCATAAGCAACCAGAATATTTTCCGGTTCTATATCGAAATACTTGCACATCGCACTCACGGCCTGACCGCTGCGGTTCATGAAAGTGGTGGGAAATAAAAGTCGGATATCCTGACCGGCGATGGTAATGCGCGCTGTCTCGCCGAAGAACTTGCTTTCAGTTCGAAGTTCGCCGTTATAGCGGTCGCAAAGTTGCGCAAGAAACTGCGCGCCGGCATTGTGCCGGTTGTCCCGGTATTGCGGGCCCGGATTTCCCAGACCCACAATAAGTTTCAAGACATTGCCTTGCATCGCTATTCCGGACTTGGTGGCAGAGATTACTCAGCTGCCGGAGTTTCTACTGCTGCTTCGTCATCGTCGTCGCCTTCTTCAGCAGAAGTTGGGCCACGTGGAGGCTGTACAGTCACTACCGCATTGTCGCTGTCCGGGCCATGGGCCAGGTCTACACTGCTGACGCCTTTCGGGAACACAATGCTGGAGATGTGGACAGTTTCGCCCACGCCAACATTGGCCATATCAATTTCCAGGTACTCAGGCAGATCTTTAGGCAAACAGACGACTTCGATTTCCGTCATGCTCTTGATGATGCTGCCACCGCCCAGTTTGACGCCTTTGCATTTCTCTTCGTTCAGGAAGTGAACTGGCACATTCACATGGATGGTCTGCTTGGCGCTGACACGCAGGAAGTCGGCATGCATGATGCGCGGCTTGGCCGGGTGACGCTGCAGGTCTTTGATAACTACCTGCTCACTTTTGCCGTCCACTATCAGGTTGATGATGTGCGAAAAGAAAGCCTCGTTGCTGACTGCTTTCAGAATATCCTTATGAGGGATAGAAATTGAGACAGCAGGTTTGCCTGAGCCATAAATGACGGCAGGCACTTCATTAGCAAGACGGCGCAGGCGGCGGCTCGCACCTTTCCCCAGATCCGTTCTGCCTGTTGCATTCAAATCAAACTCGTTAGACATAATGTCTTCTCCAGATTTCAACTGCTGTCAGTTTGCGACCAACGTGACAACAGGTTCAAGTAAAAGACCCGCACATGCGGGTCCTGTTTTGCTCCGTGCGAATTTTAAAGACGCATGGAGCGGGTCCTGCAACGGATGTTCGATCAAGTGTTGTCGAACATCGCGCTGATGGATTCTTCGTTGCTGACACGACGAATTGATTCAGCCAGCAATTTGGCCATGCTCAATTGACGCACGCGCTTGCATTTTGCAAACTCTGTGGAAAGCGGAATGGTGTCAGTGACAACCAGCGAATCCAGATCTGAATTTGCCACATTATCCAGTGCATTACCGGACAAGACCGGGTGTGTACAATAGGCGACAACTTTGGCGGCACCGTGTTCTTTCAATGCGGTAGCCGCTTTGCACAATGTGCCGGCAGTGTCGACCATATCGTCAACGATCAGACACGTGCGTCCAGAGACCTCACCGATAATGTGCATGACCTGCGCTTCGTTGGCCTGGGGGCGACGTTTGTCGATAATCGCCAGGTCCACGTTCAACTGCTTGGCCACTGCTCTTGCTCTGACCACACCACCCACATCCGGAGAAACCACAATGGGGTTGTCGTAATGCTGTCTTTCGATATCATCGGTCAGCAGGGGTGAGCCGTATACGTTGTCCACCGGAATGCTGAAAAAACCCTGGATCTGTTCGGCATGCAGATCCACAGTCAGTACGCGGTGGATACCTACCGTACCAATCATGTCTGCAACCACTTTGGCACTGATGGCAACTCGTGCCGAACGCACACGTCTGTCCTGTCTGGCATAGCCGAAGTAAGGTATAACGGCAGTGATGCGCAACGCTGAAGCGCGGTGCATCGCATCGGCCATCAGCAGCAGTTCCATCAAACTGTCATTGGTAGGCGCGCAGGTAGACTGGATGATAAAGACGTCTTTGCCGCGCACATTTTCTTTAATCTCTACAGAAACTTCGCCGTCACTGAACTTGCTGATGGCCGCATCGCCCAAAGGAATGCCGATATGCCTGGCAATACTTTCGGCCAACGCGCGGTTGGCATTGCCGGAAAAAACCATCAAATTATTTGCCATGAATCTATTACCTGTAGGCTCTCTGGGTTTAGCAGTCTGCAAGCTTGCAGTTTTGGCGGCGACGTCTGTCACGCGACAGACTCTGAAAAAATGGCTGGGGTGGCTGGACTCGAACCAACGCATGCAAGGATCAAAACCTTGTGCCTTACCAACTTGGCGACACCCCAAAAACTTGTGTTCTCAACGTTCTTTCTCACAGGTCTATGCTCACAGGTGCGTGCTCACAGTTGCGTGCATTAGCACAGTCGCGTCCTCGATCTCGGTCGTTGTAACGCTGAGACGTTTCAGAACGCGCATACGGGTGACTCCGTGATTCCGCAGGCTACAAACGCTGTCACTGTGCCGGCGTTGATGCGAGCATCCGTGCTGGCTGACAGTTCGTGCAAAACTGCCTGAGCGGACTCTTTGCTGTCAAAGCTCGCAAACACACTGGCTCCGGTCCCGGTCATTCTGGCGCTGGCGTAATTATTCAGCCAGTTCAGGGCAATATCTACTTCCGGATAGAGCTTTCTGACCAGCGCTTCACAGTCGTTTCTGGACTGCCCAGCGAGAAAGGCGGCCATTTTGATGGTAGTTGAGTCCCGTGTCAATTCTTGATGTGAAAAAATCTGTCCTGTGGCGACATGGCATGGCGGGCACAAGACCAGGTAATACCGGGTTGGTAATTGCACACTTGTCAGTAGTTCGCCGATGCCTTCGGCCCAGGCGGTTTTGCCATTCACAAATACGGGGACATCAGCACCCAGACGCAGACCGATAGCTTGCAGCGCTTTATTGTCCAGATCCGTCTGCCACAGATGATTCAACGCGATCAAGGTGGTAGCGGCATTGGAGCTGCCGCCGCCCAGACCGGCACCGGTGGGTATGCGTTTTTCGAGTGTGATGCGCATACCCGCTTTGAGATCAGTAGCTTCCAGCAAGGCTTTTGCGGCACGCAGGACCAGGTTGTCCTCCGTCTGCAATGCAGGTTGATTACAGACCAGTTCCAGTTTGTCACTGTCCAGACGTTCGAAGTGCATCGTGTCGCCGTAGTCCAGTAGTTGGAACAAGGTCTGCAACAGATGATAGCCATCTGCTCTGCGCCCGGTGATATGCAGAAAAAGGTTTAATTTTGCGGGAGACAGCAGAGTCAGTTGGGTCGCGGACATGAAGTAACCTGTTCAGTCTTGTGCAGCGCTGAGTTCCGGGCCTTGAAGTGTCCAGCTCAGCCGCACGAAGTCCAGTCGTAACGGTGGCTTTTGCATGCGCACCTGGGTGGGCAGGGCTTCGATGCCGTAGTTGGTATAACCGAGATAGTCGATCTGCCAACCTGATTGCAGCAGGCTGATCAGCTGATTATCTTCGTTAAATATGGGAGTCGCAGTAGATCCGGGTGCGGGTATACCTTTGATCCAGTAATTGAGATTGGAAACGGGAAGCTCATAACCGAGTTGTTCGTGTATCAACTGCTCGGGCGTATCGGTTATAAGCGGCGCTTCGCCTTCCTGCTGCAGACGTACCTGGTCTGGCGAACCGATTATTTCAGTGGCACCTATATTCAGAGTGCCCCATAAGTTGATGACATAATTATCGCCGCGCTGTTGCCAGCGTATGCGCGAGCTTTGTGATTCATTCTCGTCGCGCACGCCAATTCTGCCAGTAAAGTCCCATGCCTGCAGAGAGTGCAGAACCTGCGAGCGCCGCTCCCAATCCTCATTGACAGGGATATCCATACGCGCGGCGCAACTGCTCAATAGCAAACCCATGATCAGTAACGCACCGGAGAGTTTCAAGAGTCTGCATCCGGATTGAGCCGGTCGATGACATCGCGCAGCAGTTCACTATCCGGGCGTTGCTCTAGCGCTGTATCCCACACTTCTATAGCCTCGTCTTTGCGTCCCATCACCCACAGCACTTCACCAAGATGAGCGGCTACTTCGTGATCGGGGAACAGAGCCAGTGCTCTGCTCAGATTTGCCAGCGCTTCCTCATAACGGCCCAGCTTGAACTGCACCCATCCCAGACTGTCTATGATTGCCGGGTCATCGGGTTCTACGGCGATGGCGCGCTCAATCAGATGCAGTGCCTCCTCGTGCCTGTCGGTGCGGTCGGCCAAAGTGTAGCCCAGGTGATTCAACGCTCTGGCGTCGTTGGGCTGCAGCGCAATGATGGCGCGCAGGTCTGCTTCTGCCGCAGCCATATTCCCGTTGCGCTCATGCATGAGCGTGCGGGTAAACAGCAGATCTGTGTTTTCCGGATAACGGGCGATGATGTCATTCAGCAATTGTTCTGCCAGATCATTCTGATTCACCGCTAACAGGGCTTCCGCTTCAATATTGGTAAACAGGGCCTCCAGACGGGGCTGTCCATCACTTAAGCGCACGGCCCACTGATGCGCATCAGCGTAGCGCCCCTGCGCAATCAACAGACGCACGACCTGTCGCTGTGCGTTCAGAAAATTACTGGAGTCCATCTGCACCTGTCGATACTGACCGATGGCTGCACTGGCTTCTCCCTGCACTTCATTGATATAGCCAAGGTAAAAATGGCTCTCGTTGTTGCGATAGCCGACATCCAGCATGCGATTGAAAATGCTGCGGGCGTTCTCCAATTCCTGCATTTCCAGATTCAGCAGCGCCAGTGAGTAAAGCGTTTCGAAGTCGTCCGGTTGCTGACGGACAAGAGTGGTGAATTGTTCGCGCGCGCTTCTGAGTTCATTCTCGCGAACCAGCATCTGAGCAAAGGTGAAGCGCAGCAGACGATTATCCGGAAAACGCTCGACGCCTTCCCGGAACAGGGTCAGTGCCTCGTCTACTTGTCCAATTTCATGCAGCAACTGCGCTTCAATAAGATAGGTGCGTGATGACACACCATATGCTTCTTTCAGATTTTCCAATTCAGCCAGAGCGGCACGCGTGTCGCCGTCCTGATCCAGGAGTTGCACCAGGGCGAAATGCAGGGATGACTCCTGAGGATAGGATTGCAAAAGGACTGCGATCTTATTGTGAAGATCCCGCCTCTGCTGTGCCGGAATGTCCTGTGTACGGGCACTCAATGCCGTGAAATCGACATTGCCACCCAGTTCCATTACGCGACTCATGTGGACCAATGCTTCATCCAGACGGCCGGCTTCCAGAAATTGGTAACCAAGCAGCAGTTGCGGTTCGATACTGTCCGGCGTAATGCTGCTCCACATCTGCGCCAGTTCCACTACGATAGCCGTCTCACCAGTGGCGGACGCAAACTGCAGCGCCCTGCGAATAATGCCGGCATCGCGGGTTTCCCGCGCCAATTGATAATAATTTTGCGTGGCGCTGGTCATTTCGCCACGTTGCCCACCGAGCTCGCTGAGGATGGCTTGCGTCAGCTGGTCACGGGTAAAGGAGCCATATTCCACAGGTTCGCTTTCGGCGGCGACGCTTTGTGTGGCTGGCAATATATCTGCAATAACAGGTTCAGAGTCCTGCACAGATGTTGCACATCCGCTGACAACCAGCAGAGTGAGGATAAGAAGTGTTCGAATAACTAATGACATAGAAGGTAGAGACCCTGCAGGCCCGCCAGATATTGCGCTGAAATATGGTTCTGGTTGAGCTTGGATCGCCCAGTAGCTGCGGCCGATTGTAGCAAGATTGCCAGTGCGCAACACGGCTTTTTGCAAGGGCTACAATTGGTTATGCCGAAAGCGCATAATACGGACGAAATTGAGGTAAGATAGCCGCTTTTTTTGGCCGCTGATTTGCTCATTTGCTTGTAAGGGTTGCTATGGCGCTGGTTTTACTCGGCATTAATCACAATACCGCGGATATTGCTATTCGCGAGCAGGTGGCTTTTCCACCTGAGAAAATGCATGAGGCCATCAAGCAGCTGGAGAGTCTGGATCAGGTTGAAGAAGTCGTTATCGTATCCACCTGCAACCGCACCGAGCTGTACGTGCAGATGGATATGGGTGAGAACTCCAGCTTGGAAGCTGAGCAGGAAATAACGCCCGAAGCACTTCAAGCTCAACAACAAAAACTGCTGGACTGGCTCAGCAAGTATCACGGATTAGATAACAAAGCGCTGAGCAAATGCAGTTATTTCCACTGGCGTGAAGATGTGATTCGTCATCTTATGCGCGTGGCCTGCGGCCTGGACTCTATGGTGTTGGGTGAACCGCAGATACTCGGTCAGATAAAATCCGCGTTTGCGGTATCCAAAGAATTGGGTGCAACCGGCACGCAACTTGGTCGCGCCTTTCAGGAAGCGTTCTCCATTGCCAAACAAGTGAGAACCGACACGGCGATTGGTGAGAATCCGGTTTCCGTTGCTTATGCGGCCGTGTCTCTGGCTGAGCAGATTTTCTCTGATTTAGGGAGTCTTGGCGCCTTGTTGATTGGTGCCGGGCATACCATCGAGTTGGTAGCACGACACCTGACGGAAAAAGGGGTGCGCCGCATTGTGGTGGCGAACAGAACATTGCAGAACGCGGTCGAGTTGGGTGAAAAGTTCGGTGCAAAAGGGGTGTTGCTGTCTGATATTCCTGAGCAACTGGAATTTGCCGACATAGTCGTATCTTCTACCAATAGTCAGTTGCCGCTATTGGGGAAAGGCGCGGTTGAGCGGGCGATCAAGAAGCGGCGCCACAAACCCATTCTGCTGGTAGATCTGGCAGTACCGCGTGATATCGAACCCGAGGTGGGTGAGATCAGCGATGCTTACCTGTACAGCATCGATGATATACGTGATGTTATTGAAGATAACGTAAAAAGTCGCACAGAAGCAGCACAGCAGGCCAGCGCCATCATCGAGCGTGGCGTGGAAGAATATATCAAGCAAGTACGTTCTCTGAATGCAGTCGCTACATTGCGCGCCTTCAGAGACAAGGCCGATAAAATCAGAGAGCAGGAGTTGGAGAAGGCCATTCGTGCGCTCGACAAAGGAGCCACACCTGCGGAAGTGCTGGAAGGTCTGGCTCGAGGTATCACCAATAAACTTATCCACTCGCCCAGTGTGCAGATGAAAAAAGCCAGTGCAGAAGGGCGCGATGAATTGCAGAAGATTGCCCGTGAACTGTTCGAGCTGGATGACGAAAATCAAAGCAGTTGAATGCTGCATGCAGAATTAAAATGCTAGCTTTATAAAACCAGCTGTATAAAAAAGGCCCCATGAAACAATCCATAATCAATAAGCTGGACAATCTGCAGGATCGCTACCAGGAGCTGGAAGCGCTGCTCAGTGATGCCGAAATAATCAATAACCAGGAACGCTTTCGCGCATTGTCCAGAGAGTTTTCCGAGATTGAGCCTGTGGTCAAAGGGTTCGGACTTTTTCAGCAAGCCACGGATGAGATGCGTCAGGCCAGGGAGATGCAGAAAGATACTGACAGTGAAATGCGCGCGATGGCCGATGATGAAGTGCAACGCGTCAGCGCAGAGTTGGAACAGTTGGAGCTGGAGCTGCAAAAACTATTGCTGCCCAAGGATGAGAAGGACAGCTTCAACGTCTTCCTGGAGGTGAGAGCCGGAACCGGTGGTGATGAGGCAGCTATTTTCTCTGGCGATCTTTTTCGTATGTATTCACGCTACGCCGAGCTCAAGGGCTGGCGCCTGGAAGTCATGAGTGAGCGTCCCGGCGAGCACGGGGGATTTAAGGAGATTATTGCACGTATAGAGGGACGCAATGTGTATGGTCAGCTCAAGTTTGAATCTGGTGCGCATCGTGTGCAGCGGGTTCCCGAGACGGAAACTCAGGGGCGCATTCATACTTCTGCCTGTACGGTAGCAATCATGGCCGCGCCGGATGAGCTTGAAGAAATAGAAGTCAATAAAGCGGACCTGCGTATTGATACTTTCCGTGCCAGTGGTGCGGGTGGTCAGCATGTAAATAAAACCGACTCGGCAATTCGCTTAACGCATATACCTACCGGCATTGTGGTGGAATGTCAGGATGAACGATCGCAACATAAAAACCGTTCTCGTGCGATGTCATTGCTGGCGGCCAAGCTGAACGACCTTGCGCAACAGGCAGCGGATAAAGAGATATCTGATACGCGCCGTAAGTTGGTAGGCAGTGGTGATCGTTCGGAGCGTATTCGTACTTATAATTTTCCGCAGGGCCGCGTCACTGATCACCGTATCAATCTGACCTTGTATAAACTCACCGAGATCATGAGTGGCGATCTTGAGTCTGTTATCCAACCGCTGATCAACGAGTACCAGGCTGACCTGTTGGCTGAATTAGCGGAATAAGGGAGCAACGCAACGTGCAGATTGTTTCTGCTTGTAGATGGTACATCGCATGTTGACCATAAAAGATGCGTTATTGCGCGCTGGTGCATTGGAAGCCACCAGCCTCAGTGCACGAATTGATACCGAAATTCTGTTAGCCTTCGCTTTGCAAAAACCGCGCACGTTTTTATATACCTGGCCAGAGCAGATATTATTGCGAAATGAGGCAGAAGCTTTTTCTGAATATATGCAGCGCCGCTCAAGCGGTGAACCCGTCGCCTATATTACTGGTCGCCGTGCGTTCTGGAATTTCGATCTGCAGGTTAATCCGCATGTGCTGATCCCGCGACCGGAGACCGAAATACTGGTAGAGCTGGCGCTGAGTTATCTGGGCGAAAATGATTCGGTAGCGGATCTGGGAACGGGCAGTGGGGCGATAGCTCTGGCTCTGGCGAGCGAACGGCCAGCCTGTCAGTTGGTTGCAGTGGACAGCTGTGCTGCAGCGCTGCAATTGGCCAAAGCCAACGCGGTGGAGCTGGGATTGCACAATATTGAATTCAGATCGGGCAATTGGTGTGCAGGATTGCCCGCGCAGAAATTTCACATGATCGTCAGCAACCCACCTTATATAGATGCCGACGATCCCCACCTGCAGACCGGTGATCTGCGCTTCGAACCTGCAACAGCTTTGGTGGCTGCCAACAATGGTCTGGCGGACATTGCAACCATCAGTCAGCAGGCAAAAAATTATTTGTACGATGATGGCTTACTGTTAGTGGAGCATGGCTATAATCAGGCGACTGCGGTGCGTGAAATATTGCAGCGCAACAAATACAGCGACATCAAAAGTTGTCAGGATCTGGCGGGTCATGAACGAGTGACAATGGCCAGTTTTCGTGCTGCCTAAGCAGTCTGGAATATCCGTAATCGGGAGTAAGACGATGGAAGACGATCAGCTCTTGCGTTATAGCCGCCAAATCATGCTGCCTGAGATGGATATTGAAGGGCAGCAGAAACTGCTGCAGGCTACGGTGCTGATAGTAGGCATGGGGGGGTTGGGCTCTCCGGTCGCGATGTACCTGGCTGCTGCCGGTGTTGGTCATCTGATTATCGTGGACAACGACAAGGTGGAACTGAGCAATCTGCAGCGCCAGATTGCACACAGCGAGAGTGACATCGGTACTCTTAAGGTTGACTCGGCACTCACGACTCTGCAGGCCATGAACTCACGCGTGGAAATAACCACAATTGCACAGCGTCTGGATACTGTATTGCTGGATGAATTGCTAACGCAAGGTGTCACCCTGGTGGTGGATGCCTGTGATAATTTCAACACGCGGTTTGTCATCAACGCGGCTTGTCTGCAGCATCGTGTGCCGCTGGTGTCTGGTGCTGCGATTCGCATGGAGGGTCAGGTGGCTGTCTTTGACAGTCGCTCTGCAGACAGCCCGTGCTATCAATGTCTTTACGCGGCAGGTGATGACGAACAGGCGAGCTGCTCCCGCAATGGTGTGATGGCGCCAGTTGTTGGCATTATTGGCGCCGTGCAGGCCATGGAAGTAATCAAAGTGCTTACCGGTATTGGCCATAGTCTGCAGGGGCGTTTGCTCCTGTTGGACGCTAAAGCTATGCAATGGCGTGAGCTGCGTTTGCCGCGTGACCCGCACTGCGAGGCCTGCGGCATGCGCTGAGAATCCACGGCTCTTGATGTTGCCGGCATTGAGGGCTATGATGCCAGCGCTCTTAACTGGACCGTGAACTATGCAAGCAACTGATTCAAGTAAGAAAATACCTTTTTCTACATTAAACCTGGTGGAACCGCTGAATAGAGCCATCGCGGATCTTGGCTTCGAGTTTTGCACGCCTATCCAGGCGCAGAGTCTTGTTTACACGCTGGAAGGTAATGATGTTGTAGGCAAAGCCCAGACCGGAACCGGCAAAACAGCCGCATTCCTGATTACCATCATTAACGATCTGCTCAAACACCCACAAACCGAAGAACGTTTTCTTGCCGAACCCAGAGCGCTGGTCATTGCACCAACCCGAGAACTGGCGATACAGATTGCCAATGATGCGGTCGGCCTTTGCAAGTATGCGGATCTGCATGTGGTGACCTTAGTCGGCGGCGAAGATTATCAGAAGCAACTGCGGGCATTGGATCGCAAGCCTGTCGATATCGTCGTAGCGACTCCGGGCCGCCTGCTCGACTTCGTGCAGAATGATCAGCTGTATCTTGGCCTGATTGAGTTAATGGTGATTGATGAAGCGGACCGCATGCTGGATATGGGTTTTATTCCGCAGGTGCGCAGTGTCATCTCCAGAACGCCTGCCAGAGACTGCAGGCAGACACTGTTGTTCAGTGCTACTTTTACGCCGGAAATTATTGAACTGAGCCAGCGCTGGGTATTTGATCCCATCACGGTTGATATCGAACCCGAACAGGTTGCCACCGATTCGGTGGAACAGATAGTGTATCTGGTGACTACTAAGGACAAATACAAACTGCTTTACAATCTGATCAGCGAGGAGAAGGCCAGCAAGGTCATCATCTTTAATAATCGTCGCGATCAGGTGCGCAAGCTGGCAGATAATTTATACCGCAATGGCATTGATGTGGGACTGTTGTCCGGTGAGGTGGCGCAGAATAAACGCGTGCAAACTCTCGAAGCGTTTCGCGAAGGCAAGTTGCCGGTGCTGGTTGCCACCGATGTAGCTGGCAGAGGTCTGCACATCGATGATGTGAGTCATGTGATCAATTACAGTCTGCCGGAAGAGGCGGAAGATTATGTGCACAGAATTGGCCGTACCGGCCGCGCTGGCGCGATAGGCACGTCAATCAGTTTCGCCTGTGAAGAAGACTCGTTCCTGCTGCCCAATATTGAAGCGAAACTGGGCAAGCCTTTGGCCTGTGTGCAACCTGCTGAAGAACTCTTGCAAGAGCCACCCGCGTTTATCCGGCCCTCCAAGTTCACGGCACCACCCAAAACGGCTGGCGGTCGGGGTGGCAGTGGTGACAAGCGTGGAGATGGTCGTTCAGGCGGAAGTAGACCGCCGCGGCGTTGAGCTCTGCGCACCAGCCGCCTCCAACACCTGCACGTACTCCGTTGATTTTCTATGTTGCAGAATATGATCCAGTATCGTGGTGTTGTTGCTCAAACGGGCATTAAGATCATGTCCCTCGCTAATGAAAAATTCCACGAAACGCGCGAATGTATCCGGCAGCATGCCACGATAGGCGCGTAACAGAATATGATAATCGCCAGGTGTCCCTTCAGGTGCCTGCATGGTCAGGAATGACCTGACCCGTTCGTCGGTCCAGAATTCATCACGTACCGCTTTTTGCGTCCGTTCAGCGCCGGTTTTCTTCTCTTCGCTCATGTGCGTCCTACTCTTTGTTCAGCTTCTGTCGTAACAGGGTGTTCAACTGGTCCGGATTGGCTTTGCCTTTTGAGGCTTTCATCGCCTGACCAATAAAGAACGCGAACACCTTTTCCTTGCCAGCGCGATATTGTTCTACCTGTTCCGGGTTGCCAGCAATCACTTCATCCACCAGTTTCTCGATTGCGGCGCTGTCCGTCACCTGACGCAACCCCTGCTTGTCGATAATCTCATCGACGCTTTCACTGCCTTCCGTCATGCTGTCGAAAACAGTCTTGGCTATCTTGCTGGAGATCGTATTGTCTTTGATGCGACTGATCAGGCTTGCCAGACGCTGCGGACTGATTGGCGACTGCTCTATCTCCAGGTCGTTCTTGTTCAGGAAGCCCTGCAAATCCACAGTAACCCAATTAGAGGAAAGTTTCGCGTCGCCGCACAACTCCACTACCGTTTCAAAATAGTTGGCCATCGCGCGGCTGCTTGCCAGCACGGCAGCATCATATTCGCTAAGGCCATATTGGCTGACAAAACGCAGGCGTTTACTGTCGGGCAGTTCCGGTAGCGTGGCACGAACGGCTTCGATATACGCTTCGTCAATCACGATAGGCAGCAGATCCGGCTCCGGGAAATAGCGGTAATCATTGGCTATTTCCTTGCTGCGCATGGAGCGGGTCTCATCCTTGTCCGCATCGTAGAGGCGTGTTTCCTGAATCACGCGGCCGCCATCCTCAACCAGTTCTATCTGGCGCTGTGTCTCATGCAGGATGGCCTTTTCCACGAAGCGGAATGAGTTGATGTTCTTGATCTCGGTGCGTGTGCCTAACTCTGTTGTGCCTTTCTTGCGGATGGACACGTTGGCATCGCAGCGCATGGAGCCCTGCGCCATATTACCGTCAGAGATCTCCAGATACAGGATCAGTGAATGCAGTTTTTTCAGATAGGCGACTGCCTCTTTGGCACTGCGCAATTCCGGTTCGGAAACGATTTCCAGCAACGGGGTGCCCGCTCTGTTCAAGTCGATGCCGGACAAGCCATGGAAGTCTTCGTGCAGTGATTTGCCCGCATCCTCTTCCATGTGCGCACGTGTTATACCGACAACTTTCTCCTTCCCATCTTCCAATGTAATTGTCAGGCTGCCTTTGCCAACGGTAGGGAATGCCAATTGGCTGACCTGATACCCTTTGGGCAAATCTGGATAGAAATAATTCTTGCGGTCGAATACCGAACGTCTGCCGATTTCCGCATCCACAGCCAGACCAAAACGCACAGCCATGCGCAGCGCTTCTTCGTTAAGAACGGGCAGAGTGCCCGGCATTGCCAGATCATAGATGCTGGCCTGTGTGTTAGGAGCAGCACCAAAGCGGGTGCTGCTGCCGGAGAATAGTTTGCTCTTGGTGGCCAGTTGCACGTGAACTTCTAAGCCGATGACAGTTTCCCAGGTCATGAGTTTTCTCCCTGTGTCAGTGCCTGCGGTTTTTGCTGGTGCCACTGCGTGTGCTGCTGAAACTGATGCGCAACGTTCAGCAGTTTCGCTTCGGCGAAATCGCCCGCGACAATCTGCATGCCCACTGGTAAACCTTTGCTGATGCCAACCGGAATAGAAATTCCCGGCAGGCCGGCCAGATTCACGGCGATGGTATAAATATCTTCCAGATACATGGTCACCGGGTCATCATTTTTCTCGCCCACTTTGAAAGCAGTATGCGGTGTCGTTGGGCCGATGATGACATCCACCTGTTTGAAGGCCTCATCGAAATCCTGCTTGATCAGGCGGCGAATCTGCTGCGCCTTGATGTAATAGGCATCGTAATAACCAGCCGACAACGCGTAAGTGCCTACCATGATGCGGCGCTTTACTTCAGCACCGAAACCTTCACTGCGGGAACGCTTATACATGTCTTCCAGATTCACAGGGTTTTCACAGCGATGACCAAAGCGCACACCGTCATAACGCGACAGGTTCGCTGAAGCCTCAGCTGGGGCGATCACATAATACGCAGAGACCGACAAGTGATTGTTGGGCAGATCGACTTCAACCAACGAAGCGCCCAGATTTTCAAAAACCTTGAATGCCTCCTGCAAAGCCTGCTCGACATCCTTGCCAAGACCTTCGGCGAAATGCTGTTTCGGAATGCCGATGCGCAGACCTTGCAGCGAATCATTCAGTGTTGCTGTGTAGTCTGGGGTTGGTTTGTCGAGGCAGGTTGAATCGCGCAGATCTGCTTGCGCCATGACATTCATCACCAGCGCAGCATCCTCAGCGCTCTTGGTCAGTGGACCGGCCTGATCGAGGCTCGACGCAAAGGCGATCATCCCCCAGCGTGACACGCGACCATAGCTGGGTTTGAATCCGGTAATGCCGCAGAAGGCCGCGGGCTGGCGAATGGAACCGCCGGTATCAGAGCCGGTTGCCATCGCGCAAAGGTCTGCTGCCACCGCTGCTGCCGAGCCGCCTGAGGAGCCGCCTGGCACACGACTGATATCCCATGGATTACGAACGGCGCCATAGTAGCTGGTCTCATTGGATGAACCCATCGCGAATTCATCCATATTGGTCTTGCCCAACGTCACTGCGCCTGCCTGATTGAAACTTTCCACGATGGTTGCATCGTAAGGAGAAATGAAATTGGACAACATGCGAGAGCCACAGGTGGTGCGGACATCGCGCACACAGAAAATATCCTTGTGCGCTATCGGAACGCCAGTCAATGGCCCCCCCTGTTTAGCGGCCAACACTGCGTCAGCCGCTTTGGCCTGTGCCAGAGCCAGATCCTCGGTCACTGTGATAAAAGCGTTGAGGTCGCCATTGAGCAGTTTGATGCGACGCAGATAGTCCTGCGTCAACTCCAGGCTGGAAACTTCTCTGCTTTGCAGTGCGCGGGCTATTTCGGCAACGGTTTTACTTAACATGCTTGTCTGTATCCTTGGTCTATACTCTTTGTGGCAATGGATGGTGACTCACTCAATCACCTTTGGTACCAGATAAAGCCCGTCTTGCGTGGCAGGCGCTATGCGCTGCAGATAATCGCGATTATCGGTCTCGGTGACTTCATCGGCACGCAGTCGCTGCACTGCATCGAAGGGGTGCGCCAACGGAGCGACATCTTTGGTCTCAACATTTTGCATCTGGTCAATTAACGCCAGAATCGCTGAAATGCGGCTGGTCACTTCGCGTGTTTCAGCTTCATTGATATGCAGGCGTGCGAGATGTGCAATTTTTTCCACATCCGAGTTGTCTAAGGGCATCAACTTTCTCCAAAAGAGGTTTGTTACAGCTATGTGCCAGTTTGCTATTTGTGCGATACTGCGCAACCTGATCAAGTTTCTTCAATTTACCTGACGCAAGGACCTTGAAAGTCTCTCAAAATAGACTCTTGCCCTAATTACGTGCCGTTGTTAGAGTGCGTATCTATTTACCGGGAGGCCGCCCGGAGAAGCCGCGATTATACGGGATTATCGTCGCTTTGGGACAACAAAATAAGACATTAAATTAATAGGGTTTCTCGCATTTCATAGAGAATCCTCCGCGACGTAAGAACGCATCAATTGAGGTTATCAAAAAGTCGATGTTCAAAAAGATAAGAGGGATGTTTTCCAATGACCTGTCTATCGATCTCGGGACAGCTAATACACTGATTTATGTTCGCGGCGAAGGCATCGTACTTAACGAACCATCGGTGGTGGCAATCAGAAGTCATAATGGCCAGAAAATCGTTACTGCAGTAGGTGCTGATGCGAAGCGTATGCTCGGCAGAACACCGGGCAATATCACAGCGATTCGTCCTCTTAAGGATGGCGTGATTGCGGATTTCCAAGTGACCGAAAAGATGTTGCAGCATTTCATCAGCAAAGTGCATGAAAACAGTTTCTTCCCGCCCAGCCCCCGGGTGTTGATATGTGTTCCCTGTAAATCCACGCAGGTGGAGCGCCGTGCCATACGTGAGTCAGCTATCAGTGCTGGCGCCCGTGAGGTCCGTTTGATTGAAGAGCCCATGGCAGCTGCCATCGGCGCAGGTCTGCCGGTAGAGCAGGCCAGTGGCTCCATGGTGGTTGATATTGGTGGCGGCACTACGGAAATCGCTATTATTTCCCTGAACGGTATTGTATATGCGGAGTCTGTGCGCATTGGCGGAGACCGCTTTGACGAGGCCATTATCACTCACGTACGCAGGAACTATGGCAGTCTGATTGGTGAAGCGACTGCGGAACGAATCAAGAAAGAAATCGGCTGTGCCTTTCCGACCGAGGGCGTGCTCCGTGAGATTGACGTACGCGGCCGCAACCTGGCCGAAGGCGTACCACGCAGCTTTACGCTAAACAGTGACGAGATACTGGAGGCTTTGCAGGAGACTCTGTCCGCCATCGTGCAGGCTGTTAAAAGTGCATTGGAACAATCGCCACCTGAGCTCGCTTCCGATATCGCCGAAAATGGCATGGTGCTCACAGGCGGTGGCGCCTTGTTGAAGGATCTGGATAAGCTGCTGGCGGAGGAGACCGGGCTGCCAGTCATTATTGCTGAAGATCCTCTGACCTGTGTCGCGCGTGGCGGCGGTAAAGCCATGGAATTGATGGATGCCAACGATATGGACTCGTTGACGCTGGAATAGACTTCGATTAACTGAGGTTCCCTTATCAAAACCTTATTCATCAAAGGAGTCTCACTTGAGTATCGCGCAGCGGCGTTCGTTGTTCTGTCGGTAGCTGTCATGTATGTGGACAGCCGCTTCGACTACCTTGACCGTGTGCGCTACGGACTCGCCTATGTTACCTCCCCGCTGTATTGGGTAGCCGATACGCCCGCACGCATGTCCTATTGGATTGATGACGTCTTCGTCTCCCACCGCGATCTTCTGGAAGAAAACGCCCAGCTGAGGCAAGAGCTGTTGCTGGCGCAGCGTGAGCTGCAGTTGCTGGCTAGCTTAACCAGCGAAAACAGTCGGTTACGTGCGTTACAGGAAGCTTCCCAGGCAGTCGCCGGGCAGGTAATGACTGCCGAGATAATCAATGTTTCCTCCGACCCGGGTTCCCGCCGCGTGTTGATCAATCGCGGCGCAGTCAATGGTGTGGTCATGGGGCAGGCCTTGCTGGATGCGCATGGATTGATGGGGCAGGTAATTGAAGTGCTGCCTTTTACCAGTTGGGTCATGTTGATCACCGATTCGCGCCACGGCACACCGGTGCAGGTAAACCGTAATGGAGAACGTGCCATTGCCCGCGGTAGCCGTAGTGCCGCACCCGAACTGGAATTGGAATATGTACCGGATACCGCAGATATTATTGTCGGCGACTTGCTGGTGAGCTCCGGTCTGGGCCAACGTTTCCCGAAAGACTATCCGGTCGCAGAAGTCATCAATGTACGTCATGATCCCGGCCAACCTTTCGCCACTATTCGCGCTCGTCCGCTCGCGCAGTTGGACAGAACCCGTCACGTGATGCTGGTTATCCCGGACGAACCTGTGCTGCCAGATGCGCTCGTGATCAAGCAGGAATTGGAGCCTGATTTGATAGAAGGTTTGGAAGAGGGTGTGAAAGAAGAATTGGAGCAGTTACCTGATTACGGGCCAGCGCCAGATCAAGTGCAGGCAGCACCCCCGCCAGAGGAGGAGCTATAACTGATGCAGTCTCGTTCTCATGGTACCTGGGTAATATTGCTCAGTTTTGCTGTCGCGTACTTGTTGGCGATAGTGCCGATTCCTGATTGGGCTTTGAACTATCGTCCGCAGTGGGTCGTGATGGTGTTGATCTATTGGGCCATTGCATTGCCCTACCGAGTAGGGATGGGCTTTGCCTGGGTTGCAGGCTTATTGTTGGATATTCTGGAAGGCTCGATGCTGGGGCTGAATGCTCTGGCATTCGCTATTGTGGCTTACATTGCGTTGAGTTTGCACCAACGTTTGCGTATGTTCTCCGCCGTCCAGCAAAGCGGGCTGGTGTTGGCCTTGATTGGTCTGCACATGATGATGGTGCATTGGATGAAGATAGCCACCAACCAGACAGTGTCATCCAATCTTCTCTTCCTGCTGGGCGCACTTGCCAGCGCCTTCCTGTGGCCCTGGATTTTTGTTTTTTTGCGCCAGCTGCGTGTAGGTTTCGGCGTCAGATAGCAATTATTCAAAATCTTATTAGAGAGTTTAGGAATCATGTTGCCGCGCTTTGACAATATCATTCTGGCCTCCGCGTCGCCGCGTCGTCGAGAGTTGCTGGACCAAATCGGTGTCAAATACCAAACGCTTGTTCATGCAGTTGACGAAACCCCAATGCCTGCCGAAGACCCACAGGATTATGTGTGCCGCCTGGCACTTGCCAAAGCTGAGTCAGTAGCTGTCGAATGGCGCAACACTCCCGTTCTTGGCGCGGACACTATTGTGATAGCCGGAAACCAGATACTGGGTAAACCCGGGAATCGCGACGATGCCGTCAGGATGTTGCTGACTTTGTCGGGTCGTACGCACATAGTTTATTCTGCGGTAGCTATCTGTCTGGGTGACGAGCACGCGGTAAAGATGTCCACCACCAAAGTCACCTTTCGGGCACTGAGCGCCGAAGAATGTCTGCGCTACTGGCTAACCGGCGAGCCTGAAGGCAAGGCCGGTGCCTATGCGATTCAAGGCCAGGCCGCCATGTTTGTGACAAACGTGGAAGGCAGTTACTCCGGCGTCGTGGGTCTGCCTGTCTACGAAACCTGCCAATTGCTGGAACATTTTGAAGTGCGCACAGCTATGTCTGTCAGGGAAGCCGAGATTGACAGTATCTCGCAGGGCCATTCATGAGCGAGGAAATTCTTGTCAATGTCACGCCGATGGAAACGCGGGTAGCGTTGACAGAAAACGGTCTTCTGCAGGAGATTTTCATCGAGCGCAATGATGGCCGTGGCCACGCCGGAGATATCTTCGTTGGCAAAGTGTTGCGCGTAATGCCGGGTATGGAAGCAGCATTTGTCGATATAGGCCTGGAGCGCTCTGCATTTATTCATTGTGCTGATATAGCCGCCATCTCACCGGAAGGCTTCGAAGTTACAGTGGAAGGCTCCTCAATTTCCAGTTTACTGCGAGAAGGGCAGATGCTGGTAGTACAGGTACAGAAAGATCCTATTGGCAGCAAAGGCGCCAGGTTAACCACACAGTTGTCACTGCCTTCGCGAAATCTGGTTTACTTGCCTCGTAACAAGCACATTGGTGTCTCGCAACGTTTGGAAGATGAGGTGGAGCGTGAGCGGCTGTTGGTGCTGCTTGAACAGTGCATGCAAAAGGAAGGGTTGGCGGACAACGGTGGGTTCATCGTTCGCACCGCTGCCGAAGGTGCCTCGGAACAAGAGCTCCTGGAAGACATAAATTTTCTGAAACGACTATGGGAAACCGTCAGGCAACAGATGGATAATGAGCAAAGGGTTAATGTTATTTATCGTGATTTGCCGCTTTATTTACGCGCTATGCGAGATCTGATCACACCTGCTACCCAAAGAATCAGAGTGGATAACGAGGAATCGCATACGGAGATATCCCGGTTTCTGCAGAACTTTATTCCGGAGTATGGCAACGGTGTGGAATACTATTCTGGTGAGCGGCCTGTGTTTGATTTATTCGGTATTGATGATGAGATCAACAAGGCGCTGGGGCGTCAGGTGAAGCTGAAATCCGGTGGTGATCTTATCATTGATCAAACCGAAGCCATGACAACTATCGATGTGAATACGGGTGCTTTTGTCGGCGGCAGTAATCATGCCGATACCATTCTGAAAACCAATCTTGAGGCTGCAGGGGCCATCGCCCGGCAGGTGCGGTTGCGTAATATCGGCGGCATTATCATATTGGATTTCATCGATATGCTGGACCCTGAACACCAGCGTCAAGTGCTGAGAGCGTTGCATAAGGCGTTGGAAAAAGATCGAGCGCGAACCAGTATCTCCGCAATATCCAGTCTGGGGCTCGTCGAGATGACCCGCAAAAGAATCCGTGAAAGTCTCGCACAAATCCTTTGTGGTCAGTGCCCGGTTTGCCAGGGACGAGCGCGGGTGAAAACACCAGAAACTGTTTGCTACGAGATCTTTCGGGAGCTCATGCGTGTAGCCCGCACATCTGAGAAAGCGGTTTTGCAGGTCAATGCCTCCCAGACTGTTGTAGATCGCTTACTTGACGAGGAGTCCGATGCATTAGCAAATCTGGAAGAATTGCTGGGCAAGACGGTCAAGTTTGAGGTTGAACCCATGTATACTCCGGAGCAATATGACGTGATACTGACCAGTGGCCCCGGAAAATAGAGGCTCTGTTAGAGACACTGGAGTCGCCAGGCCGATCAGTAGCTGTCTGAAGGGACGCTTCAACCATCTGGACCAATTTCACTTGCTCAGGCTTAAAATGCCATGGCTACAGCCGTATCAGCACTGTCAATCATCAGAGCGGTTTCCCGCCAGTTGTTCTGGCTGGTGACCCTGTTGCTGATTCTATTGGCTGTCTATGTAAGTCTGGGGCAGCAATTGATTCCACTGGTGCAGAATTATCGCAGTGATATTGAGTCACGTTTGTCGCAGAGCCTTGGTATGCCGGTGCAATTGGCTGGAGTGCGGGGCGCCTGGAACCAATTGAATCCAGTCTTGTATCTGCAGCAGGTACAGTTGATGGCAGCAGTCGGCACAGAGAGTTCAGCGCCACAGGCCGCCGTAGAGATAGATAATATTGAGGTGGAACTGGACGCTCTGGCCAGCCTTCTGGGCTGGCGGTTAATCTTGCAGACCGTAAATATCAATGGTCTCGCCTTTGAATTCATGGAGCAGAGTGGTGGCGGCTGGCAGTTGGCGGGCGTCAACACGGGCACCGCAAGCGATCTGACAGCAGATCAGGTATTCGAAATCGCCTCACGGTTCGGCAATTTGGAACTGAACGAAACACGCCTGAACTTCCATTTCCTGAACGGCCAGGTCCAAACCTTGAATGACGGGCGTGTTCGCTTCCAGAGCCGGGGTATCCAGCATTTCCTGCATCTTGATGCGTGGTGGGGCGATGCATTGCAGCCACTGAGTGTTTCTGCTGAGCTGCAGGGAAACGAGTTGCGCCGGCTTAGTGGTAATTTGCACCTGCGTTTACCAGCCAACGACTATTCCGCGATTGTAGTCGGCCAGGGTGGGGCCAATTTCAATGTGCGCAATCTGACCGGTGAAGCTGAGCTTTGGTTTAGCCTGGAAATCGGCAGCTTGGCCAGTTTACAGGGCAATATCGATTTTCCTTTGTTAGGCATACTGCGCACCGCTAATGATAGCGCAGACGTCTCTGCTGACACTCGTCAGGAAGAGTTTGTGCAGATTGAGAACCTGCAGGGAAAAATCGCGCTGCAACGCAATTCTGCAGATACATCCGCCGGTTGGGATGTAGTTTTGCGGGACATTGGATTCAATTGGCAGGAAGCGCAGTGGCCCGAAGGCGATATGCTGATGAAGTATCGCGAGAACAGCAGTATCGTGTGGCAGGCGGAGGAGCTGAATGTAGGCTTGCTACATGCCATTATCGACTTTGCTGAAGTAATGCCGGAACCAACTGGCAATACGCTCCAGGCTCTGGGTCTCAGAGGCCATTTGCGTAATCTTGAACTGATCGCCAATCTTGCAGCGCAGGAAAACTCTACAATTCCCGCACTGACATCGTTGCACGTAGCTGCAAATCTGCAGGAAATGAGTATGAACGAGTATCAGGGCGCGCCGGCAATCTGGGGAGTTAACGGATACGGCGAACTGAATCTGGATGACAGTACCGATAAGTTTAGCGGATTTCTGGAAGTCAGTTCGAACGACCTGATGTTGCATTTGCCGGGATTATTTCAGGATCCATGGTCATATCAATCGGTAAATGGACGTGTTGATTACAGTCTCGATCTTTCTCAGGGAATGCACTTGCGTTTGGTCAGCGGTGTGATTCATGCGGAATCAGAAATCATCAAAGGTCGCGCACAGTTTGCCGTTAATGTTGATCGCAAACCGGAGACTCCCACCATTGCTACGCTGGAACTATTGGTAGGTGCGCTGCAGGCTGATGTGGCTTATAAAAAAGCATATCTGCCTATGTCGGACCGTGCCCCCGCTTCCATTCAAAGTGTCATGAACTGGGTGGACTCTGCAGTGCTGGCAGGCGACGGCAGCAACAGTGGTCTCATTTATCGTGGATCGACATTGCGCGGTTCTGCGCCTGCCGAAAAAACATTGCAAATGTTCCTCCGCGTGGAGGAGGGGCAGTTCGCATTCGACCCCGCCTGGCCAACCCTGGATAGGCTCTCGGGTTTGGTGCAGATTGATGACGGTGTCGTAGATGTCGCTGTTGCGAATGGCGAATCGCTGGGCATTCGATTCAATGCCACCACTGCGGCAGTGCGACGCAACGCAAATGGTCAGGGTAGTTGGGTGACCGTTCAGGGCAGCGGTAATGGCACAGCTGCACAAGGTTTGCAGTATCTGCAACACACTCCGGTGACGCAGGGCTTTGCCGGCTATTTGTCAGACTGGGAGGCTGTCGGCGATGTGGATATGAAACTGGCATTGAACATCCCATTGTTCATGCCGAACACTGTCCCCGAGGTTAATATACAGCTCGAATTGCAGGACAATAGTTTGTTCATTCCCGAACTGGAGCTTCAATTCGGCGATATCAGCGGGAGACTGACTTATCAGCAGGATATTGGCTTACAAAGTGAAGGGTTGAATGCCACACTTTTCGGCGACAAAGCGGCAGTCAAGTTGCGCTCTGATGGGCGCATAGCGGAGGCGCCAGCCACAGTAGTGGAATTGGCAGGCCGTGCGGAAATTGCAGAGCTTACGCATTGGCCGCTGAATACCGCGTTGAGTAATGCGTTGCTGAATAAAGCGCAAGGCACTCTGGTATATGACGCGCGTTTCGAAATTCCTCAACAAAGCTCCCCTAATGCGGAACAGGTTCTCAGCCGTTTCAGTTTGCGTTCCGACATGCAGTCGGTCAATCTGGATTTCCCGGCACCTTTGCAAAAATTGCGCGGCGTCAACCTGCCAATGACCCTGGATATAGACTTTCTGGCAGATGGCGCCAGAGTGCGCAGCACAATCAATAATATTCTCAATGCTGATTTGCAGTTGCAGGATGGTGGAAGCGTTGAACGGGGTCTGATCCTGTTGGGCGCGCGCGATGAATCATTGCCGGTTCGCCGTTTCAACACCAATGCTCCGGGTATCGAAATGCTTGGTGAGTTGGGGCGCATAGATTATGGACAATGGTCGGATTTTTTTGGTTCAGTGGCAGCCAGCGGCGCAACGGGAGGCGCTACGCTGAGTAGGTTTGTCAGTTTGGGTGACGTGCAGATAGAGGAGTTGCTGATACTGGGGCAGAGTATCGAGGATCTCAGCGTACAATTATCATCCACCGCAGACAGTCTGCTGTTGGAATTGAATAGCGAATTGGTTGCCGGAGAGTTGGGCATTCCTCATGATGGCAGTGACTATATGGATGTGCACTTTACCCATTTGCACTTGCCAGGTGATGATGAGGATACGGCGCCGGAAATCGAGACAGACGAACCTTTGCGCGAAGATCCGTTCGTCAATGTAGACCCCAGAACATTCCCACGGCTGCGGGTAGCGATAGATGATATGCGGCTAGGCGAAGCAGATTATGGTCAATGGCGTTTGCTGCTGGACCCCATAAGCACAGGCGTCAGGGCTTCGGATCTGCTGATCAACTCGCGCGGACTGCAATTGGGAGCTGAAGGACAGGAGGCAGTATTCGACTGGCATTTTGACGGGCAAAAACACGAAAGTCATTTATTGGGTCAGGTGGCGGCTGCAAATTTGGGAGAGGTATTGATCGCGTTTGGCTTTGCTCCCTATCTGGAAAGCAGCGAGGCGATTTTTGATACAGACGTGCGTTGGATTGGCAGCCCAGGCTTTTTTGCTGCCTCAGCATTGCAGGGCAATGTCGACTTACGCATCAGGGAAGGGCGTTTTCTGCAAGGAGGGGCTGGTACAGGCAGTAGTGCGCTCAAGTTGATCAGCATTCTGAATTTCGATGCGCTTGTGCGGCGCTTGCGCTTCAGTGATGATCTGGTACGCAGCGGTCTCGCCTACGAAGAAATTAATGGTTCATTAGCGTTTGCTGATGGAACAGTCAGTATCGTGGATCGCTTACAGATCATAGGGCCATCAAGCCTCTTTCAGTTCCGTGGCTCTCTGGATCTGCACGAGGAAACTGTAGATGGGAGCATGTATATCACTTTACCGGTCAGTGATAATATTCCCTGGCTGAGTGGTCTGGCAGCTTTGAATAATCTGATTAACTGGCAGGTAGCCGTTGGTGTGTTTATTTTCGACCGTTTGTTTTCCCAACAGATGGAAGATCTGACCAGCGCGCAATATCTGTTGCAAGGGCCATGGGATACCGTAGAGCCTACGTTGAATCAGGTGTTCACGTCTGGTGCAAACGCGGGGGTACCAACCCCGGTATCTGAAGCAGCAGCGCCTTTGCCACAAAGCCAGTAAAAAATCAGGAAACATTACAACCATGACAGGAAAATCGACTATAGTTGCTGCCGTTCAGATGGTCAGCAAAGCAAACGTTACCGAAAATTTACAAACAGCCGGTCGCTTGATTGCCGCAGCAGCAAACACCGGCGCCGCGCTGGTTGTGCTGCCTGAGAATTTCGCGGTATTGGATGGTGGCCCACTGGCTCAGTTTGCAGAGCGTGAAGGCGATAGTAACGGGCAGATTCAGAAATTTTTGGCGACACAGGCTGCGCGGCATCAGATATTTCTGGTTGCTGGAACCATTCCGTTAGTTTCACGCCCGGTACAATTCTCAGCAGAGGGAAACTTTTCTGCCGAGGTATCGCTGATTACAGATGGGAGGGTACGCCCGGCATCGTTATTATTCGACCCACAAGGAAAACAGATTGCCCGCTATGACAAGATTCACCTGTTCGATGTGGAGGTGGCTGATAAGCAGGCAACTTATAAGGAGTCGCGTAGTTTCGAACCGGGAGATCAGGTAGTTGCAGTTGACACGCCAATCGCCAAGCTCGGCTTGAGTATTTGTTATGATCTGCGGTTTCCTGAGCTGTATCGTCGCTTGCAGGGCCTGCAGGTAGAATTAATTACCGTGCCTTCTGCTTTCACTCAGGTAACCGGCGCTGCCCACTGGGAAGTACTGTTGCGCGCAAGGGCAATCGAGAACCAGTGTTTCGTAGTGGCTGCCAATCAGGGCGGTGTGCACAATGCAACGCGAGAAACTTATGGGCATTCTATGATTATCGATCCCTGGGGAGAAGTTATTGCCTGCCTTGCCAGAGGGGAAGGTGTGGTACATGCGCCCATCGATCTGGATAAATTACATGATTTACGCCGCCGCATGCCTGTAGCTAAACATCGCAGGCTCTAACATCAATCAGTAAAATCGCCACATAAGTCAGGAAGGAAATCCGGATTGCGTATCAATAAAAGTCTAGCAACAAATCTGTGTGCCGGCGGGCTAACGCTGCTCGGTCTGATTACACCACAACCTTTGCAAACCTATGCGCTTAGCGCAGGATTGTTTGCTTTATCCGGAGCCTTGACGAACTGGCTTGCTGTACACATGTTATTTGAAAAAGTGCCGGGCTTTTACGGATCAGGCGTTATTCCTTTGCACTTTCAAGAGTTCAAAGCAGGAATTCGAAAGTTAATCATGCAGCAGTTCTTTAATCAGGAAAATATTGATAGCTTCGTATCACAATCGGGAAATCTTGCTGCAAGTCTGGATAAAGAGTTATTAAAAATAGTTGATGAACTGGATCTGGATGGCGCGTTCGATTCGTTACTCGACGTTATTATGAGTTCTTCGTTTTCCAGTATGCTCGGGCTTATTGGAGGAAAGGGTGCCCTAAAAGCCCTGCGCGAACCATTTATAGTGAAGATGCGGGACTATCTACATGCGACATTGGATACCGAGGAATTTCGCACCAAGCTGAACGCAGGGCTTTCCAGCGCAACTGCCGCTGAAGACCTGGCCGGAAAAGTTGAGCAGATTGTTGATCGCAGGCTGGATGAACTTACACCTGGATTGGTGAAAGAAATTGTGCAGGAAATGATAGCCAGACATCTCGGTTGGTTAGTTGTTTGGGGTGGCGTTCTGGGTGGTTTAATGGGATTTATGGTCGCATTCATGAATAATTGGTTTCTCTGATTAGTCGAAAAGAAAAAGTCTGTACGCTGGCATACAATCACCGGATATTTAGAAAAAACTATACTTTTTGTTGAATATTCCCAGCATTTCGTTTTGTGCGCTACTGCCGCGAAATACTTTTGCTGAAATATTTTTTACGGTGCCGATTGGTCAAATTGTGTTATTTTGTATCTTTGGGTGTAAAACACCGGTCGGTGTAATACAATCAGTATCGCAGCATTTGCAGGAAATCTCGGCCCTCCCCTAAGGAGAGCTACGTCAGTAATCGCTACTGCATTAATTTCCAGAAAATAACCCTACTTACTTATTTCAAGTAATTAACCTTGTTAAGGATTGAGTGATTTGTTATGGCGAGACCAGTTGAATTTGTATATGACGATGTATTAACCAATGCAATGGAACAATTCTGGCGCGAAGGATTTGAAGCCAGCTCCGTGCAAAAGTTACTGGATGCTACAGGAATCAACAGAGGGACGCTGTATAACTCGTTTGGAGACAAAGATACGTTTTTCAAAGCCTGCCTGGCGCATTACAGCAAGCTGATTGAGAAGGATCTGGACGGTTCTTTGAACAAGGCCGAACTGTCAACCTGGGATGCTATCGAAAAGTATTTCAACCTGGCTGTTGTTGATGTAAGCAACAAACAGCGTGGCATGGGCTGCTTATTGGTCAATTCCCTGTGTGAAAGTATCAATTATGACAAAGACATTCAGAAGCTTGTGAAAGGCTATTACGGCCATATCCGTAAAGCGCTGCTGAAGCGTTTGAAAGAGGCGGAGAACGAGGGCAGCCTGAGGAAGAGCTTGTCGGCCGATCTGGCTCTGGAAGTGTTGATCAATGCTCTGCATGGCTTGCGAGTGAATTCTCGTGAAGGCAAGACTGCCAAGCAACTTGCTGAAATCATTGCGTTTACAATGGCTTCTCTGAAATAAAGCTGTCATTGTCAGATTTTTGATCAGCAGTCTGAGAACAGTAGTTCGCTATAAAAAAGGGAGTCCGGATTGACTCTCTTTTTTATAGTTCAGTGTTTTCCACCTATTGTGACATCCCTGATATCAGGTATACTTCAAGGCCAGTTTAAAGCACGAACCTTTACCATCGGGAACTAACAATGAAAAAGATTGCAGGTGTAAGAAAGAAGGATGAGAGCAATGTAGATCTGACGCCAATGCTTGACGTGGTGTTTATCCTCCTGATTTTCTTCGTGGTTACAGCAACTTTCCTGTCTGAAACAGCGATTGACGCTGCCAGTAATGAAAACAACGAAACACCGCCAGAGCAGGATGATGACAAGAAGAACATCTTGGTAGAGTTGACGGCCAATAACGAGATTATTCTCAATGGCGAGCCACGGCCTATAATTGTCGGTCAGATTCGCTCGAATATCGACCGTCTGAAAGCGGAAAACCCAGCTGCATCACTGATCCTGCGTCCACACATACGCTCCAACGTGGAAACGCTGGTTCTGGTTATGGACTCGGCCCGTCAGGCTGGCATCGCGAATATCTCAATCGTAGAGCCCTGATAGAGTAACCCTGGTAGACACCGATTGACTGCAGCCGTTTGCAGGCAGAAGAATCGATACCGAATTACGCACCTGAAAGGGTGCGTTTTCATTTGTGAACCGGATAATCTCGTCGTCAGGTAAGTCCCACCATTGCAGCAACACTCATCGGGCTGAACCTACGAAGCCGCTGTGAAGAACAGGACATAGCATGGAAAACCTGTGGTCAGACTCAGAAGCTCAGCACTTCGCTGCGGACAAAATTACCGGTCTGCGGGTGTACACCTCGCAGCTACTGGGTCGTAACCCTGATCTGGTTCTCCATGGCGGTGGCAATACTTCGGTAAAAGGCCAATGGCAGAATATCTTCGGGGAAACCGAGCAGGTTCTGTTTGTCAAAGGCTCCGGCTGGGATTTGCGCACCATCCGCGCACCGGGCTTTGCGCCTGTGAAACTGGACTATCTGCGTGCTCTGGGCGCACTACCAGCCCTGACAGATATGCAAATGATGCAACATCTGCGCACCGCTTTATTGGATCCCTCCGCTCCTACACCCTCCGTGGAAGCCATCCTGCACGCACTTATCCCGCATGCCTACGTGGATCACACGCACGCAGATACGGTCGTGACATTGAGCAATACTCCAAATGGCGAAGCGCTGTTGCGCGAATTGTACGGCGAGCGGGTATTGATTCTGCCCTACATCATGCCCGGGTTCATTCTTGCGCAACAGGTGCATGAGGCTACCCGCCAGCTGGATTGGCAGGCATTACAGGGCATTGTCCTTTTACATCACGGTATTATCAGTTTTGCCGATGATGCCAAAACCAGCTACGACAATATGATAGCTCTGGTTTCGGAAGCTGAAGGTTGTCTGCAGAGCCTGCACGCCAACGCCGGGAAGGCAGCGCGCACGCACAATAATGCGGGCGCTATTGCGGCGTATTCGCCAAAGGACGAAGATTTTCTGCAAATTGCTACGCTGCGAAACGCGGCCGCAAAGGTTTTCGGTAAACCTGTACTCGTGAATTGGCAGAATGATGCAGCCAGCACTGCTTTTGCCAGTCTGAGCAACGTAGCCGATGTCGTCAGCCGCGGACCTTTGACGCCCGACCACAGCATTCACACCAAACCTTTTGCCGCGGTTTTCACGCATGATCCTGCTGCCGAACTGCAGGAATTTTGCGCAGAATACCAAAGCTACTTCGCCCGGTACGCCAAACCCCACCATCAATGTCTGGATCAGATGCCAAGAGTGGCTGCGTGGAAGGGCAAGGGTATGCTGTATCTGGCGCCGACGCGGAAACGTGTACAGATTGTGGCAGACATTTATCGCCATACCCTGCGGGCCATTCAAATAGCCGAGGCGCTGGGTGGATGGACGGCTTTACCAAAGCAGGATCAGTTCGATCTGGAATATTGGGAATTGGAGCAGGCAAAACTTAAAACCAGCCAGTCGCGGCTGGAATTTGAGGGCAAAGTGGTACTGGTGACAGGTGCGGCCTCAGGAATCGGCAAGGCCTGCGTGGAAGCCTTTGTTAAAGCGGGCGCCTGCGTTGTCGCGCTGGATATCAACCCGGCCATAACTACACAGTTTTCCAGTGATCAGGTGCTGGGGTTATGCGGTGATATTACCGATGACAACGCAATGGTCACTGCAGTCCTGACAACAATCAGCACTTATGGGGGGCTGGATGTGCTACTGAGCAATGCAGGGTTCTTTCCCCCCAGCCAGACCATCGACGAGATGAGCGATACGCTGTGGGAGCAATCCATGAACCTGAATCTGAGTGCCCACATGCGCTTGCTGCGTACCTGCACGCCCTACCTGCGTTACGGTATCGATCCCGCCGTCATCATGATAGGTTCGAAAAATGTGCCGGCACCCGGACCGGGAGCAGCGGCATATTCTGTCGCCAAGGCTGGTCTGGCGCAATTGGCACGGGTTGCTGCGCTGGAATTGGCGGCAGCAGGTATTCGCGTCAATACCATCCATCCCAACGCCGTATTCGATACCGCTTTGTGGACACCGGAGGTGTTGGCAGCCAGAGCAACCAGTTATGGCTTGAGTGTGGATGCCTACAAGCGCAATACCTTATTGAAAACCGAAGTAAGCTCTGCCGATGTCGCCGCCATGGCCCTGAGCATGGCTGGTCGCGGTTTTGCCAGAACCACGGGTGCTCAGGTTGCTGTCGACGGTGGCAACGAGAGGGTCATATGAATACAGTTCTGCAGCAGCATCAAAACGGGAATAGCAGCACATGAGAGTCAATGGCGAAACCTGCCAGAGCATCTGGTTTGACGAAGGGTCACAGCAGGTCAAAATAATTGATCAGACGCTGCTGCCGCATCAATTCGTCAGCCTGACACTGGATTCATTAGCCGCCACTACGCAGGCGATAGTCAGCATGCAGGTGCGCGGAGCGCCATTGATCGGTATTACAGCTGCATTCGGCGTATATCTTGCCTTGCGAAATAAGGAAGCAGACCTGGAAACGGCCTGCCAGCGCTTGCTGCTGACCCGTCCTACAGCCGTGAATCTGCACTGGGCCTTGCAGCGTGTCTTAACCGAAGTGAGTGCACAGGACCCTGGCAGGCAAACCGCCTCCGCTTTGAACATTGCCCGCCAGTTATGGCAGGAAGATGCAGACAGTTGCAGCGCCATTGGTGAGAATGGTTTGCAAATACTGCAGGATCTGTGGCAGCACAAATCAGCTCAGTCATCCGGCGCTGTTTCTTGCTTGAATATCCTGACCCATTGCAACGCGGGCTGGCTGGCAACCGCTGATTGGGGAACAGCATTGGCACCCATCTATAAAGCTCATCTGCAGGGAATTCCGGTGCATGTCTGGGTGGATGAGACCCGCCCGCGGAATCAGGGAGCGTCCCTGACCGCCTGGGAGCTGCAGCGTCAGGGTATAGCGCATACCGTGATTGTGGATAATGCAGGAGGCCACCTGATGCAGCATGGGCAGGTGGATGTCTGTATTGTGGGCAGCGACCGCACTACAGCCAACGGCGACGTCTGCAACAAGATTGGCACTTACCTGAAAGCACTGGCAGCAGTCGACAATGGCATTCCTTTTTATGCGGCGCTGCCGGTTTCGACAATAGACTTCACGATGCACGATGGCATAAAGGAGATTCCCATCGAGGAGCGTGACAGTAAGGAAGTCTCACATATGCAGGGTCCGGATGCGCAGGGACAGATGCATCAGGTTCAGGTTACGCCGTCCGGAACCCGCATAAGTAACTATGGTTTCGATGTGACACCGGCGCGTCTGGTGACGGGATTGATTACGGAGCAAGGTGTTTTTCCCGCCACACCTGCAGGTCTCGCAGCTATAAAAAATGCGGCAACGAAGCACGTGACCAAATAGTGCAGCACCATGCGTCAGCCGGGTGGCCAGGTCATGGAGCGACCGCCAACAATATGCAGATGCAAATGGAACACTGTCTGACCACCGTGCTCACCGGTATTGATTACAAAACGAAAGCCCGCATCGGCTAACCCTTCTGCGGCGGCAATCTGGTTCGCCTTCAACAACAGTTTTCCCAGCAATCCTTCATCCTCAGCCTGAGCTGTCTGCACACTTTCCAGGTGCTTTTTGGGAATAACCAGAATATGGCTTGGCGCGACTGGGTTGATATCTCGAAACGCATAGACATCTGCATCGTCGTAAACACGGGTTGACGGGATTTCACCGGCGATAATGCGGCAGAAAAGACATTCACTTGCCATTGTCAGGCATCCTCCATAGACTTGAGAGCGCCAGCGGTTTCGGGCTTTGGCGCTTTTGTTGATGCCAAGATAACATTTATTCAGACGACAGGTTAACTCAGGTTCTCATGGTGAAATTATTCCGCTATTTTCTGCCGTTGCTGTTTCTGGCCGCCTGCGCTCAGGCCGATGTGCCTATCTATGACATCAGAGTGGTAAACACTTACCCTCACAGCACCAATGCATTCACTCAAGGTTTGCTTTTCCACGACGGCTATCTGTATGAGGGCACGGGCAGATTTGGGCAATCCAGTTTGAGCAGGATCAACTTGGAAGATGGCGCAGTTGTACAGAACAAGCGTCTGGCCAATCGCTATTTCGGTGAGGGCATTGCCATTGTCGATCAACGTATTTTCCAACTCACCTGGCAATCCAATATTGTCTTTGAATATGACTTGGAAACCTTTGCCAATATCGAGTCGCATTATCACCCTACCGAGGGCTGGGGCCTGACCTATGACGGGTCACATCTGATTCTCAGTGACGGATCATCCAGTTTGCAATTCATAGATCCGAAAGGATTTCAGGTAGTGCGCGAAGTGGATGTAACCGTCTACGATCAGCCGCTGCCCAACCTCAATGAACTGGAATATATCGATGGCGAAGTTTGGGCGAATGTCTGGATGACCAATGAAATAGTGCGCATCGATCCGGCCGATGGCAAGGTGCTTGGCATCATAGATCTGGCCATGCTGCAAGGGTTGACTACCACTGGTGGCAGCGATGATGTTCTGAATGGCATCGCCTGGGACCCTGAGCAGGAAAGGATATTCGTCACCGGCAAATTGTGGGCCGACCTGTTTGAAATAGAACTGGTGTTGCGCGAGTAAGCGATGAAAAAGCAGGTGGCTCGACTGGCATTGGTCAGCATTGTACTGGTCCTGATGGTGGCCTGCGAAAGCATCAGCTATTACGGTCAGGCGGCAAAAGGGCAACTCTCCCTGTTGATGCAGCGTCAGGATATCGAGCGTTTATTGCGCGCTGAGTCATTGCCGCAAGCTGAGCGCGATAAGTTGTTGCTGATTATGCAAGCGCGTGAGTTTGCCGCAGAGGAGTTGGGTCTTCCGGTAAACGGCAGTTACCGCAGTTATGTCGAACTCGAAAGACCCTTTGTCGTCTGGAACGTCTTCGCCGCACCCGCGCTTTCCAATAGTCTGGTCAACTGGTGCTATCCCATCGCTGGCTGCGTTTCCTATCGCGGTTATTTTTCACAGGAGAATGCTGAGACTTATGCTGATCAGCTGAGGAGTCAGGGCATGGATGTCTTCACCGGCGGTGTGGATGCCTATTCAACGCTCGGGTGGTTTAATGATCCTATCACCAGCGCACAATTACGTCGTTCTGATTCCCGGTTGGTTGCATTGTTGTTCCATGAACTTGCGCATCAATTGCTGTACGTGCCGGATGACACAAGTTTCAACGAAGGTTTCGCCACTTTTGTGGAGCGGGAAGGGTTACGGCGCTGGATGGTGGCTAACGGAGATGAAGCTGCGTATCAACAATTCATTGTCGATAACCAGCGCCAAGTCAAATTCATTGCTCTGGTGCAGGAATTTCGGCAAAGCCTGGGCGCGCTGTACACCAGTGAACTGGATGAAGAGGCCAAGCTTGCCGACAAGCAACGCATTCAGCAGGAATTACGACAAGCTTACGAACAGCAACGGGAAACGTGGGGATACTACGGTTATGATGGCTGGTTCGCAGGACCATTGAACAATGCGCAACTGGCGACGGTGTCTTCCTACAATGATCTGGTACCAGCCTTTGCTGGCTTGCTTGCGCGACAGAACGGTAATCTGGAATTGTTCTATACTGAAGCTCTGGAAATTTCGCGATTGCCCAGCGAAGAAAGAAGACTTCGTTTAGCGGTAATGGCTCAGGAACCTGGTAACAATTTTGTTGAGTAAGGAAATACCACGCAACGCCAGAGTCTTGTTGCAACTCCGCATCAGGGATTCAAGCGCGCTTCCAGATTAGTAACCAGATCTTTATAAAATTGCGACCCGGTATCAAGCTCAGCCGCTGCCCTGTATTGCTGTAAGGCTTCTTCCAGGCGCTGCTCCTGTTCATAGATGCGACCCAGCGTGCGATACAGGAAAGCATTGGCTGGAATAATCTCAACTCCTTTTTCGTAAACGCGGACGGCCAGATCTGTGCGGCCCGCATTCAGATAGGTATTTCCCATCACATAAATTTGTGAGTCGTTGTGTGGCTCAAGTTCGATGGCGCGCAAATCGACCTCGATGGCTTCATCGTAGCGGTTGGCATCGCGCAGCAATTGTCCCAGCGTGTGCTGTGCGGCAACCAATGGCGTGCTGAGTTCGGTTTGCAGGCGAATAAATCGCGCAAGTAACGGAATCACGTCGCTGAAGCGCTCCTGGAAATAGTAAATATTCGCCAGGTTACGTATTGAATCAGCGTGATTGGGATCAGCAGCGATAGAAAGGTTGTATTCGGTGATGGCGTCGTCAAAACGTTCCAGATTGTTATAAGTATTGCCACGTCTGTTATGACGTGCGGCAAGCTCTGCGTCGATACTGGCACTATTGCGTTCCATGCTGCTCATGCCGGCCAATCTGCTTAGTGTTGTTTCCAACTCAGCGGAGGGTGGGCCGGGTTGCGCACTGACATTGCCTGCGCTGAACGTCAGCAGAAGCGCTATCGCAACAGCCGTTCTCAAAAAAAGCCACTGGCTACCTTTGCACTTATTGTTCGCTAGAGCAATACTGCTTTGCTTCATAGTCATTGGCCTTGAGTGGGAAATTTGGGCAGGCGCTTATAAAGAACGAATTGCCGGACCGGTGTAGTGCGCGCCGGGTCGCATGATTTTGTTGTCGATACGCGATTCCAGGAAATGTGCCAGCCAACCTACGCTGCGCGACATTGCGAAACCGGCCGTGAAATAACTGGCGGGAATGCCGATAGCCAGATTGACGGGACCCTTGTAAAACTCAAGATTAGCCCAGACCTCTTTACCTTTCTTCTGCATTTCTGCGTTAAATTCTTTTTCGATTTCTTTTAATGTGAGGAACACATTTTCGAAGTCTGTACCCTGGCAAAGTTTTTCGGCCATGGGCTTGAGAATGGCTGCGCGTGGGTCCAGTTTTTTGTACTCGCGATGTCCCATACCCATCAGGCGACCTTTTTTCGCCAACAGATCCAGAACATACGCTTTGGCATTGGCAGGTGAGCCCACCTTGATCGCTTCATTCAATGCTGCTTCATCAGCGCCACCGTGCAATTTTCCATACAGAGCGCCTACAGCCGAGGATAGTGCGGACTCCACAGGCGTTAACGTGCTGGCAGCGACGCGACAGGTGAATGTGCCGGCATTGAAACTGTGCTCCAGTTGCAGAATCTGCAGCATCCCCAGACAGCGGACATGATCAGAAGTGGCATTCTGCCCCTGGAACATGGACAGGAAATTATCCAGGTATTCTTTGTTGCTGTTGAATGAGGGCACTGCATCGCCCTGTTGCAAACGGAAGAAACTGGCCAACAGCGTTGGGATCTTGGCAACGATTGCCAGTCCGTTGTAACCCTCCTCATTGTCAAACGGCAGCTCTTTAGGGCCGATAGGCGTAGTATCCAGAACGGGAATCATGGACTGCAGCATCAACATGGAATGCAGATTCCGCGGCAGGGCGCTGAGGACATTGATTTCATTACCGGCAAGCGCGCCGTTCATCTTGAGGAAATTCGTCAGCTTCGTTTCCTGTTCTACGTTCGGCAGCTCTCCAAAGAGCACCAGCCACATCACTTTCGTGAATTTCAGGGTGACGAGATCTTCGATGGTATAACCACGATAACTGAGCCGACCAATATCACCTTCAACATTACTGATACTGGTTTCGTCTGCTATGACACCTTCCAGACCTTTGGAGAATTCTGCGCTCATGATCTTGCCTCTTCACTGTACGGTTAAGGTTTTACTTTTATTCATTGTCAATTTGGGACCGGGAAACAGGATGGGAGGTTCCGGGTCGGGGAGGGAATTGGCGCCTATTATAGAAATGGGGCATTACCCGGTAAAATTAGTGCCTCTAATTCGTGCATAAGTTATGCTTATCACTTTGGGGCAGTCAACAGGCGTTCAAACATGTCCACACACTTGGATACGCAGGAAATGCGTGTCTTCAAAACCGTTTGCGAAGCGGGTGGTTTCAAGAAAGCGGCGGATCGTCTCTACGTCACTCAATCGGCAGTCAGTCAGGCTATTGCCAGCCTTGAGCGTAAGCTGGGTGCGTTGCTGATAGAGCGTGGCAAACCTATCCGTCTGACGGAGTCCGGACAACGATTGCTGGACTATGCAGCGCGCAGCCTGGAAGAAGAACACAATGTCCTCACCGACATAGGCAATATTCGTCAGGGAGTTGCCTCCAGTCTGCAGATTTCCATGAGCGGCTCCGTCAGCCAGTTATACGGAAATGAGCTACTCGAAGATTACTGCGACAGTAATCCGCTCACCCGGCTGAAGGTGGACGTGATGCCCAGCCGCAAAATTATCCAGAGCGTGGTGACAGATACGTTTGAACTGGGCTTTGGTCCATTCCAGCATCAGATGCCGAATTTGCTGGAAACCATCCCGCTCTTCACCGAATCACGTAAGCTGGTCATTAACAACACCCATCCAAGTTTGCCCAGGCTATTGGAAGACCCTGAAAATAATATTCAGGAGATACCCTTGATGGTGTCGCATCTTGAAGACCCGGATGAGCGACCGGCGATCGAAAAACTGCGTAATGAATTCGGTACCATTTGGGAAATCAGCAATCTGACCCTGCGCCTGAACATGGTCTCCAGGAATATCGGCATGTGCTACGTAGATGAACGTGTACTGAAAAGTAATGCCATCTGTGCAGATTTCGTAAAGCTCCCGGGGCTGGGGTTTTCGGAGATTGAGCTCACATTTGGTTTGTACTACCGTAAGCGGCGTCCACTTTCCACAGGTGCCAGGCAGTTCATAGATATCTGTCAGTCGTACCGGTTTGCTTAGGAGACGTGAATACATGAAAGCTTTGTCCATATATGCAGGTGCGGCTGCAACAGCACACATTAATCAGCATGGCCTGCAGGCTGACGATATCAAAGCCATGATCGGTGCTTCTGGTGGTCCGAAGTGGTTTGTTCTTTTCGGGTTGGACAAGTATCTGTTTGGTGAATTCTTCAAGGGCCGTCAACAACCTTTAAATCTTATGGGGTCCTCGGCGGGCGCCTGGCGCATGGCTTGTCTGGCACAGGATGAACCGGTGGCGGCAATTGAACGTCTGGCGCATCACTACTCGCGCCAACGCTATTCAGAAAAGCCGAACATGCGCGAAATCAGCCGTGAGGCACGCCGCTTGCTCGATATTGTTTTAAGCGATGAAGGGACGAAGCAGGTGGTCAACAACCCTGTCTTCAAACTACATATTGTTGCAGACAGGGCGCGCGGCATAATTCGCTCTGATCAACGTCATTTGCTTGCGCTGGGCTTGCTGCTTTGTGGCGTAAGTAACTCAGTTAGCAGAAAAGCGCTGCAATGGTATTTCGAAAGAATTATTTTCCATAACGCGGTTGCAGGTGATAGCGCATTCAAGCCAGATGATATGCCAACGCAATACGTCGCTTTACACGAAATTAATCTGCGTGAAGCACTGATGGCCAGTGGCTCAATACCGATAGCTATGGAGGGTGTAAAGAATATTGCCGGCGCGCCGCAAGGCGTCTATCGGGACGGGGGTATCACCGATTATCATTTTGATATGCCTTTCCATCAGGGAGATGGGCTGGTAATGTACCCGCACTTTTACCGGCAGTTGATACCGGGTTGGTTTGATAAGCTGCTGCCTTGGCGCAAGAGCAATCCAGCGAATTTTGACAATGTCGTTTTGCTTACTCCATCTGCAGAATTCGTCGCACAACTGCCATATGGGAAAATACCAGATCGCAAGGATTTTGAGCATCTGGACTTCGCAAGCAGGCAAAAGTATTGGGCGCAGGTTTTAAGTGAAAGCGAACAATTGGCAGCCGAATTTGCGCAGATTCTGGATAGTGGGGAAATCATTAAACATCTCAGGCCTTTGCAAAATGAACCCGGCGCCCGTTATGCGTCAAATTCAAGATCAGGAGTTGAACAATGAATCGCACATACAAGCAACAGTTTATTTTGGTTGTTATCTGTCTGATGATGCACGGCTGCCTGGGGGCGGTTGTTGGAACTGCAGTTGATGTCACCCTCGAAGTCGCAAAAGTTCCATTCAAGGTGGCGGGCGCTGTCGTGGATGTCGCCATTCCCGATGACGATGATAAAGATAAGGATTAACTACCTGTCTGTAGCGTTGAATGCAATGAGGACACTATGCAAAACCGCATGAAACCAGAAGATTTAAACATCCCTGCCGAATATCAACACTGGGTTGGCGATGCCTTCGAAGATTACACCGGGCCATTCTTTTTCAGAACGGAAGGGGAGTTCACGCACACGGCTTTCCGAATACAAGCACATAATTGCAATGCTCATCAGGTAGTGCACGGCGGTATGTTGATGACATTTGCCGACTACACACTGTGCATAGCGGCAACGCGTGGTAGCTCAGAGGAAAGCGTTGTCACAGTTACCTGTAACAATGAATTCATTGGCCCGGCTTACGAGGGTGACCTGGTACTCGGTCGTGGTGAAGTGACGCGCAAGGGTGGCTCTTTGATATTCACACGAGTAACCCTGGAAGCGAATGGTAAAATTATCCTGACTTCCAGCGGTGTGGTCAAGCGCCTGCGCAACAGGTAACAAGCCGTTTAAAAAGACCTGCGTTGCCATTGCCGTGTTAAAAACGCGTGCCGTTAATTACGTCAGGCGATAAACCTTCTCTGCATTGCCATAGAACATCGCGTGCTTGTCCTCTTCACTGAAGTCAGAAACCAATTTCTTGAAGCCATTCCAGACCACATGATAAGGCAGTGACAATCTGTCTACCGGAAAATTACTTTCGAACATGCAACGCTGTGGGCCGAAACATTCGATGGTGTGCATGTAGTATTTCTGCTGGCGCTTTACCAGTTCATCAGAGTCGGGTGGCAAATCGCGTTTGTCCCAGCCGAAACCATTGTCCGGCATCGCAAGCCCACCCAGTTTGGCATAAACATTGGGGCATTTCGCAATCTGCGCGATGTCCTGTTTCCATTGCTGATAAATGGTATCCTGGTTACCGCGATATATGCCTACTCCCAACGGCGTGCCAAAGTGATCAAGAATCATCGTGACTTCTGGCACCGCTTGTGCCAGTTCCAGGAAATCTTCATTCTGGTGATGAAAGTGCCAGGTATCATAGGTAAATCCGTGCTTGGCCAGAGTGCGTAGCCCAGCTCGGAAATCTTCACGGCCGTATAAATACGCAGGCGCCCGACCAGGTATTATCAGGTTTTCAGGTCGGCTGTCTCGTGCCCCCGAGTGTCTGATGCCTTTAATAAGGCCAGCGCCTGCCTGTTGATGGCCTTGCAGCAATTCCTCCAGTTTTTCCGGTTCCCGGGCCAGTGTAAGATCCGCATGTGCAACGATACCCGCGATATGTGTCAACCCCGTATCGCTGCCAATGGCAGCTTCCAGACTTTCGCGTGCTAACCCCGCCACAGTCTCCGTTTCGCCCAAAGGCATTAAATGTTCCGGACCGTCGCGACGGTAGAAAGATCGGCATTCCACATAAACAGACTTGACGATGTTGTGCCCCGAGGTGGTGTCCTTCCAGAAGTCGGCAAGCAGATACTTGGTAGCGAAATGCTTTTTCCACAGGTGATGGTGCGGATCGATAATCGGACGTTCCGGATCGATGATTTCCTCGTTAATCTGCGCCAGCCAGGCATCAGTACCGGGGCTTGGTTTGTGTTCGGGTAAGTTCATTCGGTGAGCTCTCATGCGTGCAAGTATTGCTGGGAACTTAGCACTGTGTGCCGCCAAAGTGAATGTTGTTTTTCAGTTGGCGAGCACAGGTTTGATCTAGCGCAACTCTCAGCCCTATTCTAAGACAAAGTTTATTTTGGCAAAGCGTATGCGTTTGCTGTCGGGTGGCTTTTTTTCGCCATTGCAAATGGTGTAGTATTGCCCGCGCGAAATGATCCAGCGTCATCTCTAACCACATCCTGTGAAAGCCAAAAACCCGAAAGCCAGAGAGGGCTTTATGACAATTTCCGTGCTCGTTATCGTAGCCTATCTGACTTTTTTTACCCTGTTTGGTTTTTACCTGAACCGCAGCAACAAGAACTCCAATGACTGGGCTGTGGGTGGCGGAACGATGGGCATCTGGATGCTCGCGGCCGGTGTGGCGGGCACCCGCATTGGTGGTGCTGGCACCTACGGCGTTGCGGGCGATGTGATGATGAGTGGCCTGGGAAACCTGTGGTACAGCATTAATACCTTTATGGCGTTGGCGCTGGTAGGTCTGTTTTTCGCGATTCCTTATCGAAGACTGCGGCTTTCCAGTGTAGGGCAGGTTTTCAGCAAGCGTTTTGGTTCCCGTCGCAGCCAATGGCTAACCAGTTTGTGCGTGCAAACTGAGTATATGGTTATCAATGTCATCGAACCGTTTGTCATAGGTTCGATCATCACCGGCGTGACAGGTTTGCCTTTCGTTTACACCGTGTTCATTGGCGGGTTTGTGATAGTCGCGTTCACCGTGACCGGTGGTTTGAAGGGAACCGCCATAACAAATATGGTGCATTGCACCACTATCATTTTCGGTTTGTTCCTGGTCGCCATGTTCGCCATGCAGGATATGGGTGGCTGGGACGCCACAATGGCCAGAGCGGACGCCGCACTTGTAACTGCCGGTAAGGATCAGGCCACTTGGTGGAGTTTTACGGGCATCGGCTGGATAACGATTATTGCGCTGTTTTTCTCAGCTACGTTGCATACACCAGCGGCCTCGGTGTACGCCAATTATTCAACATCTGCCAAGTCCGAGAACATCCTGATTCCCGCGTTTCTTCTGGCCGGCACATTGGCGGCAATCATGCCACTGCTCGCTGGTTTTATCGGACTCGAAGCCATGGCGCGTTACGGGGCGGAGAGTGGGTTGTCCAGTTATCGCAATATCACGCAATTGGCCATCGATACCGGTCCTTATGTGGGTGGGATTGCCATCGCTGCAATATTAGCCGCATTGATTTCATCAGGAGCGCCAATTCTGTTGGGAACCGCAACGATGTTCGTAAATGACTGGATACCGGGCTCGGATGATTTTACGCCCGAGAAAAAGCTCAAGCTCTACAAGATCAGCGCCGTTGTGTTCGGCACAGTGGCAACGATCATTGCCTGGCAGGCGAACATAACTTCTGTGCTGCAATTATTGCTGCTCGGATTTGCAATGGTTGTGCCGCCGGCTATCGCTATTGTCTTCATTTTCTATTGGCAACGTACCAGCGAGCGTGCCGCGTTTTTCGGAATACTGGCTGGATACTCCTGCGGTTTGCTGCATTGGATACTGAACACACTTTACAAGGGGGCAGAGAACGCAGCGACGGGTGGGTTCTCGCAATTCTGGTATGAATTACAGCGCGATCTGGGTAAATGGTCTGACCCTACTTTCTCAGCCACGTTGATTCCTTTGGTTGTTATTCCGGCTCTGGTATTGTTGTATCCCGATACCACTGAAAGATCTATCTCTGAAAAGTTCTATGCAGATTTGCAGAAGAAAGCTGCTTGATTTTTCAATCACTCAATAAAAAACTTGTCACGAGGTTTGTGGCCTGTGACAAGCGCAAGGGACCTAACGGAGTATGGCTGTTTGGAGTCGCTGAATATCAGTATCTGCTGAAATTGCTGCGCGGTTTGATTGGCGCCAACAGGAAATAGAAAATCCAGGCAAACCACGACAGGAAAATAATGGCCAGAATCCACGCTGCTTTTTCACCGCCAGTGGTTTTTTCCGAGCCGAGAATTAGCAATATCGGCAGCAACCAGATAAACAAACCGGCGAAGGCGATCAGTACAGCAACACTGACACCTATCAAAGGCAGCGCCAGTATTACCAGGACAATGGCACCGACAAAAGCTAAAAGGTTGGTAAAAAAGTTCATGTGCGTTTCCTGAGTGAATGAATCGTTTTTCAGCTACTACGCTTTAGTTATAGCGATTTTCGTGCCAGATTGAGAAATTAATTAAATTCAGCTGGTTACGTTACTCTGGCACTTAATGTCTGCCAGGATTAGGCTAATAGTTGGTGATTCAGGGCAGCAATTGTCTGTTTTCGCCATGCTAATCAGCATTGCGCCTGAATCAGCATTGTGCCTGTATCAGGAAGGGGCCTGGTTCTCTTACACTGCGCGCGATAAGGGTGTGCAGCTCTTCCGCGGTAGTAGCAACTGCGCTGGGTACACCAAAGCTCTTCGCCAGCGTTGCCCAATTGATCTCCGGATTGCCGATATCAAACAGACTGGCGGCGATACTACCTACCTCAGTAACTCCCAGACGGGCGTATTCCACATTGAGAATATTGTAGGAGCGATTGGCAAAGATTACGGTAGTTACATTCAGTTGCTCACGCGCCTGCGTCCACAAACATTGAATGGTATACCCAGCACCACCATCCCCCAGCAAAGCTAGTACAGGGCGATCCGGGCACGCCAATGCGGCACCGGTTGCCGCAGGCCCACCCTGACCGATTGAGCCGCCAGTGAGGCTGAGCCATGAATGTGGAGCGGCTGTCTGACAAACAGGATGGGCCGCATTGCCTGCTCCTGAATCCGTGGTAACGATGGCGTTCTCGGGCAGTGCGGCTGCAATTGCCTGAATCATGCTGCGGTTAGTCAAAGCACCCTGTGGTTTGGGCATATCCGCTAACGCAAAGCGGGTAATTGGCTGCTCGGTTGCCTGCAAACGATCCGCCAGACTGTTCAGTGCATCCACCGCATCCTCTTCTATACGCGCCAGTGTATGCACGGCACAACCTTCAGGTACCAGACGGCTTGGTGTGGCGCGGTAAGCGAAAAAGCTGGCAGGTGTTTGTGCGCCCACCAGAATCAAGTGCCGGGTGCCTTCCAATGCGGCCAGGATATGCTCCGGGAAATAAGGCATCCTTTCCACTTGTGGGGCGCCGGCACCGCCCTCCACGCGTGCAGGGAAGGTACCTGTCATGATGCGACAGCCGGTTTTGTTGCTGATGCGATTGGCAGCTTCCAGAGCCTGTGTGCAGACACCATGATGCTCAAGAATAATCACTGTCTTTGCGCCAGATTCCAGCACCTTGGCTATTTTCTCTATGCTTGCTGAATCGATTTTCGCGCGATTGGGGATCGCGTTTGCTGAAGCTGGTCCGGGAGAGTCTTCCCATGCCGCGTCAGCCCCCATAATCAATGTAGCTATCTGGCCCTGTGACCCTGGGGTTGCACTAAGCGTCGCGGTATAAGCGTCAGCACCATCCTGAGCGAGCGTGGCAGCGGTGCTGCAAGACTTGATCCAGGAGGAATAATTGCGCGCCAGCGTATCGATATCAGAGGTCAATGGTGCGTCATAGCCAATATGGAACTGAGGATGATTGCCGACAATATTGATGATTGGCGTACCTGCCTTGCGCGCGTTATGCAGATTGGCGATGCCATTGGCCAGGCCCGGTCCCAAATGCAGCAGGGTGGCAGCAGGCTTGCCTGTCATGCGGCCATAGCCATCCGCAGCACCGGTACATACGCCTTCAAACAACGCCAGCACGGAACGCATACGCGGTACCTTGTCCAGCGCCTGTACCAGATGCATTTCGGAGGTGCCGGGGTTAGCCAGACAAAGGTCAACACCACAATCGGCAAGAGTTTCAATCAGGGCTTGAGCGCCATTCATAGCAAGTACTCCGAAATTTCTACATCGATAAGGAAGTCAGTTAAAAGGCAGGCAGCCAAACAAAGTGAGCCGCTAAAAGGGGGATATCATAGGTATTGCTCAGGCATACGGCAAGCGCGCAGAAGCTATAGTGCCTGCCATGTTATTGAGTACTAACTTGTAGCGTCCGGAAACCATTCATGTCCGGTTCAGCCACCAGGGGTTAAATTGACTCCATCACGGCTCGCAAGGAAGAATTCGTGATTTCCACAACCCGCTTTCATCGTCATTGACAATGAAGCGGGTTTTTTAATGGCTTGTATTACCCGTGCAATCAAACCCCGCGATGCTCTTCGATATCCTGAGCGAGCCAGACCTTGATGAGAGACTGATAAGGCATATCACGCTTGTTGGCCTCAACCTTTATTCGGTCGAGCAAGGACTCAGGCAGGCGCAGGGAAATGGTTGTGGTAGAAGGCTTTAAGTTGGGCAGCACAGACCTTTTCGCCTTGCTCCAATCAACATAGTCAGTTGAATCATGTTTTTCCCAGAAAGCTCGTTCTTCAGCTTCGGTCTTGAAGCTTGGTACTTCAGTTTTGGCTTTGTTCATATATGGTCCTCTCTTTTCGGTTCATATCCCGGGCAGAAATAACTCGAATCAATGTGTCCTTGGTGCGTAAGGTGAAAGTTATATGGAGTTGCCGACCATCATCAGTTTTACCCAGAGCGTGGTATCTCACTTCTTTTTGACTGTGCGCGTAGTCGTCCAGAAGAAGCAGGGGTTGATTGAAGAAAATCTGTTCAGCTTCGGACTGGATAACATTATGTTTTTGTGTGCTTTTCCTGGAATTTCCAGCATCCCATTCAAATCCTGTAATCTGCGCTAGTTCAATCATGCGTGTATATTATCATCATATACATTGATGGCAAGCGTTGATAAACAACTCTGACCAATACCTCTAAAAAAAGTGTTCGCCCTCTATTGTACTGTTCATATAACCAGTGTATAAATATACAGCATTACTGCTGAATAACTCTGAATAGTGGTTTGTGAGCGGTTTCAAATGAAAGACAAATGAAAGACAAATGAAAGACAAATAAAAGAAAAGTACAGTTAAGAGGGATAAAAAGTGAGCAATATTAATATATCCGAAGCACCGCAGTTAGCCTTACAAGAAGCTCCACGAAGCGTATCAACCTTCAGAGCCACGCCCGCAGCTGAATTACAGGATCTCGATATCTGGCGGATAGTCGCCTGCCTGCCCTATGCAACCTTTACCGAGGTCAAACGCAAGATTCTGAGTTTGTCCCGAGATCGCAGTTTCGCCATGAACTACTGGGTGAAAGTTTGTAAACTACGGGCCACAAAGGGTTTACCTATGCCCTGGGAGAAGATTCACTGATCAGCTTGATTGGATTTGTTTCTTTGATATGATTGGCCTCTATCCGGCGCAGGCCCGGTGTTTCCTGTAGCTGGCAGCCAATATTTCTTCAACAAATCGTCCAATAACAAGAAGCTCGTTGATCATTGACTTCCATCGCATCGCCAATTCATCTCGAATCGCCAAAACACAGTCCTGCAACAAAGTTCGTGTTGCAGGTCTTGTTACTGCTTGTTCTGGCAGCAACACAGTATCCTTTCTCTTCATTGGTTTTTGCTCAACCACTGCAACAACCCGAACTGTCTGTAATAGATAATGCACAACAGATAAGACTGCCGAGCAATTTCAACCGTGTCGATTTTTATCTGATTACAGTGGATGTGGGCAATCATGTCTGGGATAACTTTGGCCACACAGCATTGCGCGTCGTGGACGAGGAAAGCAATTCGGATTTGGTTTTCAATTGGGGGCTGTTTGATGCAAGTGTTGGTAATGTAGTCTTCGCCGCAAATTTCCTGCGTGGCATTATGGATTATCAGTTGGGTATCTCTCCCACTGCATGGGAACTCAGTCGCTACGAACGTGAACAACGCACTGTTTGGCAGGACAAGATCAATCTCACCAACGCCCAGAAGGAAATCCTGTACAAGCGACTGGCCTGGAATATGCGCGAGGAAAACATAGTCTACGCTTACGATTATTTTTTCGACAATTGTACAACCCGGGTGCGGGACTACCTGAACGAGGCACTCGGCGGAGAAATTTTTGATCAGACTCGTGCGTTCACGCAACGCAGTTTCCGTGATGAAGTGCAGTTGCACTATGCCAGTCTGCCGCCCATTGCATTCTCGTTGAATGTTTTGATGAACAGTCGCATTGATCGCAATATGACACAGTGGGAACACATGTTTTTGCCCTGGCAGTTGCGTCAGAAAATCGCGCCCCTGGTTTCTGATGTTTCTGCAGGAGGACAGCCACTCAACCTATTATCCGAGCAGCAGATACTTATGCAGTTCGAATCGCCGGAGCGTTTTCCGAACGCTTATTATTACGCCGTCTATTTGTTTTTGTCGTTGGTAGCATTGATGTTCTGCCTGCAACGCATTTCAATCTACACATTGTCCAGTACTCCGGGATATACATTAAAGGCGCCAGGTATAAGTTTCAGAGTATTGGGATTGGCAGGTGTACTGATTGGATTGGCAGGGGGAATTTACGGTTTGATGATGTCTCTGGGGTGGTTGTTCTCAGGCCATCTGGATTTGCATCACAATGTGAACCTCCTGCTCTTCTGGCCTACCGATCTGATTGGTGCATTTATCGCTTTGCGCTGGCTGTTTCTGGGTAAGGCGGTTACCGTCAGTTCCGGGAAGTTTCAGCTGATCAACGTGTACCTGCTGGTGCATCTGCTGGCCATCTTCGTATATCTGATTCTGGGTATTTTCGGACTGGTAGAGCAACGGATCAGTTCGCTGATGATATTCGTGATACCTTGCTTAGTTATCTTCACCATCGTAGTCTGGACTGCCGGGATACGTCCTGTCCGAACTATTCGTTTCAACTGAAGTCCGATTCAACTGAGGTTTACCGTGAACTACAAAAGCGAAGTAGCGGCTCGTGCGCCGGAGCTTGATCGTATCTCTGCAAAAATAGCTGAGCTGGCGTCAAGACAGAAGCCACTGGAGGAGTGCACTCCGGAAGAAGCGCGTCTGCTGCGGGAAAGCAGGGGCAATCCGTTTGCACCACCTGACGCAGATTTGCGCTCGATAGAAGATATCTATATTCCTGCCTCCTCCGGTCAGTTATTGGCCCGTATCTATCGACCACATACAGATATGGAAGACTTCCAGCCCGCGCTGGTTTACTTTCATGGTGGTGGTTTTGCGCTTGGCAGTGTTGCAGGGCACGATACGGTAACCCGGCAATTAGCCAATCTGTCGTCCTGCGTTGTCATTTCTGTGGAATATCGGCTGGCCCCGGAAGCCAAGGCATTTGGCATCATCGATGATGGTTACGAAGCGTTTTGTTGGGTGCGCGAACATGCAACAGCGCTGGGTCTGGATGCGAAACGTATCGCCATGGGCGGTGATAGTGCCGGTGGCAATCTGGCCATATCTGCCAGCCTGCGTTGCGTGCAGGACGAATATCCCCTCCCTGCCCATTTAATGCTGTTGTACCCGATCACTGACTGGCGCTTTACCTCAGCCTCGCTGGATGAATTCGCTACCGGGTATTTCCTGACCAAGGCTGGTATGGTTTGGTTTCGCGAACAATTTCTGGAAGATGAATCTCAGGCGAGCAATCCGCTGCTTTCTCCCGCACTATCGCCGCACCTGAACAAACTGCCATCCACGTTCATCATTACGGCAGGTTTCGATCCTTTGCGCGATGAAGGCAAGGCCTTTGCTGATCAGTTATTGGCGCTGGGCGTACCTGTAGAGCATCTTTGTTATCAGGACGTCATTCATGCCTTCGTCTCTTTTGCCGGTGGCATAGAGCAGGGGATGGATGCACTCCGGGAAGCGGGCGACCGCCTGAACAAGGCTTTGTCCATCTTTTAGCCTGGACCGTTTCCTTACTTAGACCGTTTCCTGACTTAAACCGTATGGGGCAGTGATGGGACTACAGGAACAGCCAAAGCAGGAACACACCGAGGGCGATGCGATAAATCACAAAGGGCAGCATGCCAACGCGCTGAATAAATACCAGAAAGTAATGAATGCACAGGTAAGCGCTCAGGCCGGACAATAAGGTACCCGCCAGTATCGGGGCCCAGGCAACCGACTCACCGGTTTCCAACAATTTCGCAGTCTCCAGAAAGCAGGCTACGATAATTACGGGAATCGACAACAGAAACGAGAAGCGCGCGGCAGATTGCCGGCTCAAGCCAAGCATCAACCCGGCAGTCATCGTTATACCTGAGCGTGAAGTCCCGGGAAACAGCGAGACGGCCTGAGCACAACCAATAAACAGGACCTCTTTCCAGCCGAGGGTGTATTCGTCACGCGCTCCCTTGTGCTGATAATCAGCCCAGGCCAATACCAAACCAAACACAATCAAGCCGCTTGCCAGATACAGAGGGGAGCGCAGTACCGTACCAATCAGTTCCTCGAAAATAAAACCGAGTATCCCCACGGGAATTGTTCCCAGTATCACTGCCCATGCCAGGCGGGCTTCAGCATCCTGTTTGCTATTCATCGTTTTAGACAGGCCGGGCAATGAGCGCAACCAGTTGCTACTCAGACTGATTATTTCGTGTCTGAAATAGATAAATACTGCCGCAAGACTGCCGAAATGCAGGGCGACATCAAAGGCGAGCCCCTGATCTTCCCAACCCGTCAAAATGGGAACCAGTATCAAATGTGCTGAACTTGAGACAGGCAGGAATTCGGTGAGTCCCTGTACCAAGGCTAGAACGACAATTTGCAGCCAATCCATGAAAATTCCCGGCAAAAATAGTTGGCAGCGATTATGACCCGCCGCTGCCAACGCAAACAAGCATTGCTTTCGTGATGAGGTAAAAGGGCGCATGGAACGATTAAAATTGGACAAACCTTATAGAACCATCTAAACCTGTTTGTAATGGCTGTCATATTCAGTGGCATGCCAGATTCCGGAACCGATGAAGGAGTTCTGACTATGGAGTCATCCGCGATGGAGCGCAGTGAGTCTTTGGTAGAAAAAGATCATCCACAAACACTGTTCACGAAAGACGTAGAGCAAGGTGGCAAGAAAGTCCGTATAGAGGTGCAAGCCGCGGATCCGGAGAAATGGTTGCTGCGCATAGTAGGCAAACGCGGCCAATTGACTGAATGGACCGAAATGTACACAACACCACTTGCAGCTTTCAGTGCTGGCCTGGCCGCAATCAAATACGAAGGTATTGATGAATTCTACGAAGACCCGGTTCTGACTTACCTGCATAAATAGGCCTTGCTCGAGCCGCCTTGAAAATTGCCCGAACACTTGCTCGATATTTTATTTTCATGGCCATTAAAAAGTGTTAAAGTCGCCCTGCTTTATTGAGGCGGGTGGCTTTGTGCTGGCTGAAAATAGCCCAACCCTGTACTCTGCCCTCCTGATTTTGCACGTGTGTGCATTCTTAGTTAAAAGCGTATTTCACTCGTAGTAACTGCATTCCGATTGCGGATCAAAACACGATTTCAATTTTGCAGATTGCTGATTTTATTATGTTTTCAGGAGAGTCCCTGTGAATGCAGATTTTACTGCCGATGAGTTAGAGTTTCAGAAACAAGTCCGTGATTTTCTGGAAACAGAGTTCCCGAAAGATATCAAATACAAGGTGGATAACGGCATTCGTCTGGAAAAGGATGATTTTGTTCGCTGGCAAAAAATTCTCTACAAGAAAGGCTGGGCGGCACCGAATTGGCCGGAAGAATACGGCGGTACCGGTTGGACTCACTCACAAAAATATATTTTCGCCCTGGAGATGGGCCTGATAGGTGCTATGGAGCCGGTTGCCTTTGGCATGAAAATGGTTGCTCCGGTCATCTACACTTACGGCAATGACGAGCAAAAACAACGCTTCCTGCCGGATATCCTGGCCAGCAATGTCTGGTGGTGTCAGGGCTATTCAGAGCCCAATGCCGGCTCAGACCTGGCGTCGTTGAAGACGACAGCCTTACGCGATGGCGATCATTATGTCGTCAACGGTACAAAGACCTGGAATACCCTGGGGCAACACGCCGACTGGATATTCTGCCTGGTACGCACAGACAACACGGTCAAGAAACAGGAAGGCATCAGTTTTCTGTTGATCGATATGAAGACACCTGGCATTAAACTGTCACCCATTTATTTGCTGGACGGCGAACCGGAAGTGAACGAAGTGCATTTCGACAATGTGCGCGTACCTGTGGATAACCTGATAGGCGAAGAGAACAAGGGCTGGACCTATGCCAAGGTATTGCTGACCCACGAGCGAACCAATATCGCTCAGGTTCCTAACTCAAAGCTTAAACTGAAAAAACTTCGAGAACTGGCGGCGAAAGCCAGCGACGGTTTCGGTGGCACTCTGCTGGACGATCCGGTGTTTGCCAAAAAACTGGCGGAAACCGAGATTCAGGTATTGGCATTGGAGTTCGCGGAGTTGCGGACACTGGCAGCGGTGAGTGTAGGCAAAGCGCCAGGACCGGAGTCTTCCATTCTGAAAATTGTTGGCACCGAAGCAGCACAGTATCTGGATGAACTTTTCATGGAAGTAGCCGCGTATCACAGTTTGCCGCATGTGCCGGAGCAATTTGCGGAAGGTTTCAACGGAGAGTTCGTTGGTACCGGCACGGCTGCTGCCACATCGAACACGTATTTCAATAACCGCAAGAAATCCATCTACGGCGGTTCCAATGAAATTCAGAAGAACATAATTTCCAAAGCTGTTCTGGGTCTGTAAGGCCAGGATTTGATTCAAGAGGATGTATCGTGGATTTTTCTTATAGCGAAGAGCAGCAGATGCTGCAGGACAGCGTTCAGAAGTTTGTGCACAACCAATATGATTTTGAAACCCGCAAGGGCGTACTAAAAAGCGCGCAGGGCTTTAGTGAAAAGAACTGGCAGTTGTTTGCTGAACTGGGTTGGTTGACCGTTCCTTTCAAAGAAGAGGATGGGGGGTTTGGCGGTTCTGCTGTCGACCTGATGGTTATGATGGAGGAGTTTGGCAAGGGCATGGTTGTCGAGCCTTTCTTGCCAACAGCAGTTATCGCTGGCGGCTTGATCAGTGTGTTGGGAAATCAGCAGCAAAAAGACGAACTGATTACAGGCATCATGGAAGGCAAGTTGCAATTGGCTTGTGCTTATACTGAAGCGGGCAGTCGCTACAACCTTGCCAACGTTGCGACTACTGCGCGCAAAGATGGCGATAAATATGTCATCGATGGCGAAAAAATTCTGGTGTTGAACGGACCGGCTGCAGACAAGATTCTGGTTGTGACACGCACCAGCGGCAGTAATCTGGACAACGAAGGGATATCCATTTTTGTCGTTGCTGCAGATACCGCAGGCATCAAGCGCACAGCGTATAGCGCAGTCGATGGTCATCGCGCCGCCGAAATCAAATTCGACTCAGTCTCCGTGCCTGGCAGTCAATTGCTTGGCGCGGAAGGCAAGGCCTTACCCGCACTGCAAAACACGATAGATCGTGCCACGCTGGCAGTTTGCGCTGAAGCGGTTGGAGCCATGGGTATGTTGTTGAGCAAAACCGTGGAATACAGCAAGACACGCAAGCAGTTCGGTACGGCCATTGGCACGTTCCAGGCCCTGCAACACCGCATGGCGGACATGTTTGTGGAATGCGAACTGGCCAAATCCATCGTCATCATGGCGGCTATGAAGCTGGATGGAAATGATTCGGCAGCTGATAAGGCACGCAGTGTCTCCGCAGCGAAGAGCAAGGTAGGTCGCGCCATGCGTAAGGTGGGCCAGGAAGCCGTACAGTTGCATGGTGGAATAGCAGTTACCGATGAACTGGATGTAGGGCACTACTTCAAGCGCGTCACTACCATCGAACATCTGTTTGGCAACACTGACTTTCACACAATGCGGTTCGCAAGCATCCGTGAGTGAACTGGTATTCGTCCGTCATGGTCAGGCGTCTTTTGGCGCTGAATCCTATGACAAACTGAGTCCCTTGGGAGTACGTCAAATTGAGGTGCTTGCTGACTATTGGCAAAGCATTGGCGAAAAGTTTGATCATGTCTACAGTGGTGATTTGTTGCGCCAGAAAGAAACCGCGGAAGGCCTGCTGTCTCTGGTGAACGGGCATCCAACGCAAGCAACTGTCAAGCCTGGTTTTAATGAATATAATGGCGGTCCGATCATGGAGATTTATCTGCGTGATCATGCGGCAACAGAAGGAATTGGAGCCGGCATTACAGGCTCTATCCATGAGCGCAAACTGTTTCAACAGGTGTTTGAGGCAGCAACCGGCAAATGGATTGCCGGGGAGTTAATCGCAACCGCACTGGATGCGGAGTTTGAAACCTGGAGCGATTTCAAAGTACGTGTGCGTGCTGCCATCGACGCTTTAATGCAATCGCATGGCAGCGGCAGCCGGGTTTTGATTGCCACGTCCGGCGGTGTTATAGCGCTGGCTTTGCAGCACGTTTTGAATTTGCCGGATCGCCACGCTCTGGCGGTCAACTGGATGGTGAACAACAGCTCGGTAACACGCATACGCTACGGCGCGGGCAGAATGTCATTAAGCTTGTTCAATGGATTGTCGCATCTTGAGAAACCGGAACATCAGGAACTGATTACGTTCCGTTAAATGGTCAGGGATACAAAAAAACCAGACCAATAACAAGTTGGCCAGGACGAAACTGTGAGTAATGACAAGCTGATTGATCAAGCACAGGCAGTGCGGGTGGGAGAAGAGCTGGATCTGGATCTGTTGCGTGAATATCTGCGCCCGGTGCTGGGTTCACAGGCTGCAAATCTGCAGGTCAGACAATTTCCCGGTGGCTATTCCAATCTTACCTACCTGCTTACAGCTGGCACCGAACAATGGGTGCTGCGCCGCCCACCGTTTGGCAGCAAAGTAAAATCCGCACACGATATGGGCAGGGAATTTCGCATTCTGTCTGCGTTGGAAAAAGTATTTTCCTACGGTCCACGTCCCATTCATTTCTGTGAAGACCATGCGATACTCGGCTGTGATTTTTATGTCATGTCCTATATCGAAGGTATCGTTGTCCGCAGAGAGTATCCGCCAGAGTTGCAATTGAGCTCAGCGCAGGTGCGTGAACAGTTCTACGCGTTTTTCGATGTGTTGGGTGAATTGCATTCCGTTGACCTGAAGCAGGCCGGTCTGGATACTTTTGGCCGTCCTGAGGGATATGTTGCCCGCCAGGTTGAAGGGTGGAGTAACCGTTTCGTCAATGCAGTAACTCCTGATACAGCAAACTTCGACGACATCATGCAGTGGCTGCACGATCGCATGCCAGTCGAGAGTGGAATAGCTAGCATAATCCATAACGATTACAAATTGGATAATGTCATTTGGGCGCCAGATAACCCACTAAAGGTTATCGGTGTGCTGGATTGGGAGATGGCAACTGTTGGTGATCCGCTTATGGATCTGGGTTGCACACTGGGATACTGGGTAGAGGAAAGCGATCCGGAATTCTTTCGCCAGTTCCGTGCCATGCCAAGTGATGCCCCGGGGGCTCCGACACGCGCAGAGATCGTCGCACGCTTCAGTGAGCGCACGGGTCTTTCCGTGGCTAAATTTGATTTCTATTTCTGCTTCGGGATGTTCCGCCTGGCGGTTATTGGTCAGCAGATTTACTATCGTTATCATCAGGGTTTGACCAGGGACCCGCGTTTCGGTCGTTTGGTAGACAAGGTGCACAGCCTCAAATCCATGTGTGATTTGCTGATCAAAAAATCTGATCTGTGATTACAAAGTAATTCATCTTGGCCCGCTTAAGGCGGTTCTCTTTTCAGCCTTATCCCAACAACGCCAAAATAATCAGCACAGGTAACAAGCAAGCGACCGTGGATATAAGCGAGCCGGCAGCAACAGTTGCCTGACATGCCTGATAGCGTGACGCAAAAACATAAGCACTGATACCCACCGGCATGGCTGCACCCAGCACGGCAGTTGTTGCCCACATCGGGTCAATAGTAAAGACGTGAAACATAGAGAACCAAACCAACAGCGGCAACACCATCAGCTTCAATAAAGTCATCATTAACGCCGGATTTATCTGCCCCTTCACCTGATACTGATGCAATGACGTGCCCAGTACAAACAACGCTAATGGTATGGCCGCGTTCGACAGCAAACGAATGGAATCCTGTACTGGCTGCCACAGCGGGATATCCAACAAATTGAATAGCAAACCTGCAATCAGACTGACAGTGAGCGGGCTGCTGAGCAGTTGCCTAAACAAATTAAATAATGTTTTCAGCAAGGCTGTAAGTTCAAAATTCTCTCGTTCGGCTGCAATGGTGCCAACACTGAACAGCACCAGATTTTGAATGGCAATGATCAGGAACAGAGGCAGCAACGCTTCCTGCCCCAGCGTTTGCAGTACCAATGGAATGCCAACAATGGTTGTGTTGGAGTAGGAAGCTCCCATAGCAAAAGTCGCCTGCTGTATTGCTGAGTAAGCATACAGAAATCGCCCAATCAGCATGCTTACCAGAAACATGAGTAGCACAGCAGCGTAAAATGCCAACAGAAAACTGAAGCCTAGATCCTGCGGAATCTCCGAGTTCGCTGTATTGATAAAAAGCAGACAGGGAATAACCAGGTTGAATGTGAAACGCGACAATGCTTCACAATCGCTGCGCCGCAGAAATTCAGAACGCGCGGCGACATACCCTGTGAAAGCGAGTGCGAGTATCGGAAAAATAGTGGCGAGTAAATTACCCATCAGCTTTTTAACACAGTTTTACGACGACTCCTTTCGAAAGCCGTCTTCCAATGGCCCTGGCGAAAGATATAAAAATATAAACAGGCCTTGATCAGATAGTCCGCGATCAATGCCGCATAAATCCAGTAAACGCTCATCCCCAGCAAATAGAAAACAGCTGTCAGCAAAACTCTGCCGAACAAAAATCCAATGCCGGTTATTTTCGCAGGTGCCTTGGTATCGCCTGCACCGCGCAACGCTCCTCCCAGCGTAAATTCGATGGCCATCAACGGCTGCACGAATGCCAGCATCACCATCAGCGCCACCAGATAGTCCATCAACAAGTCACCCTCAATGAAAAACTCGCCGATGCGACGCGCGTTCAATCCAATAACCAGTCCGATAATTAACATGGCGCTCAATGCAACCTTCACATTGCGCCATGCTGTCAGCTCAGCTTGTTCAGCCTGTTTGGCTCCCAGATGTTGGCCTACCATGGTTGAGGTCGCGATGGAGAAACCCATGCCAATCACTATCGATAACGAGAGAATATTCACCCCGATACCATAGGCGGTAAACGCCTCGGTTCCATACAGGGAGACTACCCACATGAAGGCAATGATGGAGACATTGAAGATGGTTTGCTCGATACCGGCAGGTACTGCGATTCTGATCAGGTGGGAAGCACGGTCGCGTTGCATGAAAACCTGTTTTACGGGCAACAGAATCAGACGTCTGCGTTGCCACATCAGAAGAAAAGCGACAGCAACCAACAAGTAAGAAATGCCGGTCGCGTATGCAGCCCCCTGCAGACCAAATTCCGGAAATCCGAAACGCCCATACACCAGCCCATAAGCCAGGAAAATATTAATAAGATTGCCAATGGCTACAACCCAGACCGGTGTGAACGCATCGCCCGCTGCGCGCAGACCCGCCCCGATCACAGCCAGGAAAGAGAAGAACACATTGAAGTAAACTAATATGCATAAGTACTGCGCCGAATCATGCAGATTTTCACCCTGCAAACCGAAGATGCCGACCAGCGGTTTGGCTATGAATGGGATCAATACGCAAAGGGCCAGCGAGGCCAGCACACAAAGGAGTATGGAGAGTTTCAGTACACGGTCGGCTTCCTCATAATCCCTGGCACCCCAGGCATAGGCCACCAGAGCGGTAGTGCCAGCGGTAATGGAAAACACGATAAGCTGAATGGCCATGTAGATTCGATCCGCTGCCAATACAGCGGCTACCGCCTCTGCGCCAAGGCTCGCAACAATCTTGATGGCTGCCAAATGCACCAGCGATAGCAGCAGGTTTCCCAGGATGGTGGGGCCGGCTAACTTCAATAGGCTAAGCTTCAAAGGGGCAGGTGCTGCGGACATGTCCTTTGCCTTGGAGTGAACAAGAGGGATTAAAAAAGAAGCGTATTTTCCTCTCATTTCGCAAATAGGCAATGCGCTTGTGAAGATAATTCCCTGATAATGGCCAAAATGCGTTATCAGCAGTTTTAGAGAGCAATGGTGGGCGCTTGACCGCCTTCAGCAGATAACGTACTTTCAGCCCCTGCCGACCCTTTATGGAGTGAATGCATGCCTGAAAGATCGAACCACTTTACCGGTTTCTCCCCTGAGCATTTCAATAGCTTGAATAATGTGTTTCTGCCTACCCACTTGGGAATCAGAGTAGTTGCCGTGGATGCAGGCAAGATCACTGCCGAGTTGGACGTTGAACAGCACCATCGTGCTCCTAACGGCTATTTACACGCAGGGGCGATAGTTACGTTGGCAGATACGGCTGCAGGCTATGGTTGTGTTGCCAATTTGCCGGAAGGCGCAAAGAATTTTACTACCATAGAGCTGAAGTCCAATTTTTTGAGCACAGTTACCGAAGGCACAATCGTCTGTGTAGCTGAAGCAGTCCATAGTGGTCGCACAACGCAATTGTGGGATGTTGTAGTCACCGATAAAAAAAGTGGCAAGAAACTGGCGCTGTTTCGGTGTACACAAATGATTATTTATCCACGTTGACTTTTTACTGGCAGGTCGATAGCAACAAATAAGGAAAACAACACACCGTGATAGAGTCCATGCAGAAAAATCTGATACGCGCTGTGGTGATGGTTGTCGCTTTCGTAAACGGTTTTGTCATCATGTCCATTGAACTGCTCGGTGGCAGAATCATGGCGCCGTATTTTGGCAGCAGCGTGTATGTATGGGGCAGTATCATCACGGTATTCATGTTGTCTCTGTCATTTGGCTATCTGCTGGGTGGACGCTTGTCCATGCGCAATCCCAACCCAGTCAGTTTTTCATTGTTCTTTTTCACGTCAGCACTTTTATCGCTGCCCATCATATTTTTTGCCGACTGGACCATGACGCAAATTTTCCTTGCGATCGACGATCCACGCTATGGATCACTGCTGACTGCTCTGCTGCTTTATTTTTTGCCAATATGCATGATGGGTGTGGTGTCTCCGTATGCTATTCGCCTGTTGGTGCAGTCTGAGCAAGCAAGTGGACGCACAGCGGGTCTATTGTATTTCGTGTCCACCCTCGGCAGTGCTCTGGGTACGCTGGCAACGTCGTTTTATTTTGTGTTGTGGTTTGAGATTAATCAGGTGATGTGGGGCTTATTCATCGCTCTTATCTTATGCGGCCTGAGTGTTCTGGCTGCGTACCGCAATCCACTTGCAGTCACCAAAGTCATGGAGCAGTCAGCATGAGTGATTCCAGATTTTCTTTCGCGGGCCTGCTGGGACTTGCTGTTATATGCACCGGCATTGGCGTTCCCGCCACCGTATCGGCGCAGACAAGCCTGCCGATCATTCATGAAGAGCGCTCGCTGTATCAGAATATTGCGGTGACTGAAGCCAATGGCCGACGCTGCATGCTGTTCAATCAGAACCGGGGAGACCGCAATCAGACCTGCATGGATATGCGTGATCCCCAAAAACTGGTGTTTCATTATACGCGCATGAGTTTTGCCGGACTGTTGCTGAACCCACAACCAAGCAATGTGTTGGTGGCTGGTCTGGGTGGTGGTTCCATTCCCGTGGCCATGAACGAACTGTTTCCCAACGCGAACATCGATGTGTTGGAGATCGATCGCGCCGTGGTCACGGTTGCGGAGGATTTCTTCGATTTCGAAGCCAACGAACGCATGAAAGTTCATGTCATCGACGCGCGAGTGTTCGTCAAACGTGCAGCCCTGCAGGGCAGAAAGTACGATTATATTGTGCTGGACGCTTTTACCGGGGAATACATCCCCGAGCACCTGTTGACCAGAGAGTTTCTGGAGGAAGTTAAGCAGATACTGACGCCTGAGGGTGTTCTGGTTGCCAACACATTCTCCAGCAGTAATCTGTATGATCATGAATCAGTCACATACGCGGCTGTCTACGGCGAGTTTTACAACTTCAAACTTCCCGGCAGTGGTAATCGGGTCATTATTGCACAGGCCGGTGGCGTCCCGTCTCAGGCAGCATTGCGCGGGCCTGCCAGAGATCTGCATGAGAGACTGCGGGTCTATGATGTGCCAATTCTGGAGTACCCGGCGCGCCTGACTACCAGGCCGGATTGGGATGAATCCAAGCGAATTCTTACTGACCAATTTTCACCCGCAAACCTGCTCAATTAAGCAGAACGCCGCAGATTCGGCAAATCGATGCAAAAGTGAGCTGTTTTATTTGTCACGCCAATGAAATTACCTGTATAAACAATGGGTCATAGCTGAAGCAGTCACAAGATGAACCGATATATGGTTGCTGGCGTAACTCCCTGCATTAACAGAATAAATTTATCCGGAAGCACAGAGTATGAAGTTGCTTGGTATTTTACAGCGTTGCAATCGCATTAGCTTTATGGGGCTTTTACTGGTCCTGACAGCCTGTGGAGAGAGTGGCACTGAAGAAGGTCGACAGCAGGGTAACCGTGGACCAGGTGGACCAGGAGGACCAGGTCAATTCGCCCAGAACATGATACCCGCTGTTGAAGTTGTTCGCGCTGAACTGGGCACATTGCCTCTGGAAGAACGTCTCACTGGCCGGGTCACTGCCAAGAATCAAACAGAAATCTACTCCGAAGTGTCCGGGCCCGTCACCGAAATATTCGCTGAAAACGGCGACTATGTTGAGGAAGGGACACCACTTCTGCAAATTCGCGACTCGGAAATTGCGGAGCGTCATCAGCAAGCGATATCCGGGCTGGAAATAGCCGAGGCACAGCAACGTCAGGCGCAAGCCAATCTGGAGTTGTTGACCACGCAGATGAATCGCATTCAGGGTTTGCGAGATCTCAATCTGGAGACGGCGTCTGTGCTGGAGACCATTCAGTCCCAGGTAGCAGTGGCGCGGGCTGATCTGGATCTGCGTGTAGCTCAGCGGAATCAAGCCGCCTCTGTGCTGGAAGAACGGCGTTTGCAGTTGCGGAACACGACAGTGCGTGCACCTGTCAGCGGTCGTATCGGCCGTCGCAATGCCGAGCGCGGCTCATTAGTCACCACCGGTACGCCTCTGTTTACAATTGGCGATCTGAGTCAGATCCAGATTGAAGTGCTGCTGACAGAACGCATGTTGTCTTATATCGAAGTGGGCACACCGGTGAACCTGTATTCGGAGAGCTGGACAGATACCTCAATCCCATCGGAAATTACCCGCATTTCGCCGTTTCTGGATACCACCACCATGCGCACAGTGGCGCATATAGACGTTGGTAATCCCAACGGATTATTGCGTTCCGGTATGTTCATTACGGTTGATATTCTCTATGGCCAGAGCGAAGAAGCCGTATTGATTCCTAACAGTGCGTTTTACCGCCATCCCCGCACTGGCGTGGAAGGTATTTATGTTGTCTCGGCTCCGAATCAGGAAATCGAACCGTTGGTAGGCACTGATCAGATTACACCGCCATTGCCAGTAGCCTTTGTCCCTGTTCGCGTGCTCGCTACCGGACGGATGGCAAGTGGTGTTACCGGAGTGAAGGCAGGCGATCTGGTTGTGACGGTGGGACAAAATCTGCTGACAGATAATGTGCCGCAGACGCAAACCAGACTGGTTACCTGGGAGCGCATGATGGAATTACAACAGATGCAGAGCCGGGATATTTTTCAGGTAATTGATCGACAACAGCAACAAGCGCGCAGTGACGGCACTTAAAAAAAGGCTTCAGCTATGTCACTAACAGAAAAATCCATTAGCAGACCCGTCGCAACAAGCATGATCTATCTGATCATTGTGACGTTGGGTGTGATTGGGTTTCGTTATCTGCCCGTCGATCTACTTCCCAACATAGAAATTCCCGAGCTGAATGTGCGCGTCAGCTACCCTAACGTTGGCCCGGAAGAAATGGAGTTGCTGGTCACTGAACCGCTGGAAAATGCGCTTTCCATCGTCGCCAATCTGGAGCGGGTCAGTGCCAACTCCAGTGAAGGAAACAGCAACGTTTCATTGCGCTTCGCCAGAGGTACCAATCTGGACGAAGCGACCAACGAAGTGCGCGAGGCACTGGATCGTTTACGCAATTCCTTACCGCAAGATGCCAATCCACCACGAATAAACAAATTCGATCCTGACAATGCCCCCATAATTATCGTTGGCGCGCAGTCGGATCGTGACCTGATGGAATTGACTACCATTCTTGACAGGGACATCCGGCGCCGTTTTGAGCAGATTGCCGGTATGGGTGCTATAGACGTCTGGGGCGAACTCAATCGCGAGATTCGAATTGATGTGGTCAGAGACCGTTTGTTGGCCACCGGGCTAACCACCAACGATGTAGTGCAGGCGATCAATCGCGACAACAGCAATCGCCCTGGGGGAAATGTTCAGCGCGGATTAAGTGATGTATATATCCGCTCGCTGGGTGAGTACCTCAATGTGGATGAAATACGCAACACGGTTATTCGCACAGTCAATGGCGTACCGCTGCGTGTCTCTGATGTGGCGGAAGTGCAGTACGACCGTGCTGATATCTGGCGCTACATAGAAGTTGATGGTGTGCCTACACTACGCCTGGGCATGCGCAAGCAATCGGGAGCCAATACAGTTGCGGTGGCGCAAGCTGTGCATCGGGTTGTGAATCAGATCAATAGCGAAAGAAATGATCTGAATCTGATTATTGTCAGTGATCAAAGTGTCTTCATTCAAGAGTCCATTAACAGCGTGCGCAATTCTGCCATCTGGGGCGGTTTGCTGGCTGTGATCATTCTTATGTCTTTCTTTCGCAATGGCTCAGTCACCGCAATCATTGCAGTTGCGATACCAATTTCCATTATTGCTACCTTTGCTCTTCTGTACATGAATGCCTTGTCCCTGAATCAAATGAGTTTTGGTGGGTTGGCCCTGGGCGTTGGGTTGATTGTTGATAATGCCATTGTGGTTATCGAGAACATCGTCCGGTTACGGCAAGGTGGCAAATCTCCCCGAGAAGCTGCATTGACCGGAACTAAACAGGTGAGTGGAGCCATCATCGCGTCAACGCTGACCACCTGTGTCATATTCCTGCCAGTCGTATTTATGCAAACGTTGACAGGCACGCTGTTTCAGGAAATGGCGCTGGTCGTGGTGTTCTCCCTGCTATGTTCGTTGCTGGTAGCACTTACCCTGGTGCCCATGCTGGCGAGCCGCTTCATGACAATCAAGCCGGACTCAGTTGAACCGGAAACGATTAGACCGGAAATAATCAAAAAGAGCCGGGTGTCACTGTTTGATGGAGCAATGAAAAAAGTGGAGCTGAAGTATGAGGCTCTGGTGAAACTGGCTTTGCGACAACGCCTGGCAGTGGTTGGTTTGACAACGTGCCTGATGGCCGGCGCTGTTTACAGCGTGCAATTTATTCCGCTTGAACTGTCACCACAAACCGCAGCAGATACGATTCGGGTGCGCATGTCCATGGATCAGGGCACCAATATCGCCATTCTGCATTCCTATCTGATGGAGATGGATGCCGTTGTCCAGGAGATCATTCCTGCAGATGCCGTTCTGCACTACACGCGCGATGTTGGCAATAGTTCCGCCGAGATTGAACTGGCCCTGGATACAAGCAGTGGTATTGACAGCAATGCTCTGGCTGACGAAATGCGGGGTCAGATACAGAATGCTATTCCGGGGATGCGGGTGCGCGTGCAGGCTCGTTCGGGCATGGGCATGATGAACCGCATGTTTGGTTCCAGCGGTGAAGATTCTGTACAGATTGAGTTGCGCGGTCATGATCTGGTGATGGCAGAGAGTATTGCCCAAGGCATTCGTCAGCGGGTGGAGATTTTGCCCGGTGTTGTCGATGTCAATCTCAGTCGATTGGAAGGCCGACCGGAACAGAATATTCGTTTCGATCGAGAGCTTCTGGCCAATCTGGGCATCAGTCTTTCGGATATCAGCCAAGCTATTCAAAGCAGTGTAGGCGGTACCCGCGCCGGCGTATTCCGGGATGGTGGTGATGAAATCGATATTATCGTGCGCCTGCGTCCGGAAGATCGCCTGAACGTTCAGGATATTGAGAACATTTCCGTGCGCGCGGCTGACGGACAAGTGATACCCGTTTCTGCGCTGATCAATACTTCCTACAACCGTGGCCCAACGGACATTCGTCGCATCAACAGTCAGCGAGTAACCTATATCTATGCCAACCTGGAAGACGGTGTTGCATTGGGCGATGCCATGCAGTTGATACAAAGCGACCTGATCAACATGCCATTGCCCAGCGGCTTCTCGATAGTCTATGGGGGGCAGTTTGAAGAGCAGCAGCGCGCCCAGCAGGATTTCATCATGGCTATCGTTTTGGCTCTGGTGCTTATCTATATGGTCATGGCCGCGCAGTTCGAACGCTTTCTGGATCCGCTGATAGTCATGTTCTCAGTCCCTTTGGCCATCATTGGTGTTGTGCCGGCGTTGTTACTGACGGGTACCACGTTGAACATGCAGAGTTTCATGGGCGTGGTGATGCTTATTGGCATCGTGGTCAACAATGCCATTGTGTTGGTGGATTATATCAATCTGCTGCGTCGTGAAGAGAATCTGGATGTCAGAGAGGCGGTGGTCAAAGCTGGTCGATTACGACTGCGGCCCATTTTAATGACTACCCTGACGACAGTTCTGGCTTTGCTACCTTTGGCTCTGGGTATCGGTCAGGGCGCCGAGATGCAGGCGGCTCTCGCTCGCGTAGTGATCGGTGGGTTGACCGCATCAACGCTTATCACGCTGGTGTTTATCCCGGTTGTTTATGTCACAGCAAATGCTCTGAAGGATGCTATGGTTGCGCGAGTGTCCAAACCTGGAGACATCGGCATCGGAAGAGAAAGATCAGGGGAGTCAGGGTCAACCGTATTGAAATAGCATTGGCGATGCAGTTTAAAGGCGCCATATCACATAAATGTAAAGAGGTTAAACATGATATTCCTGGCGCGGCAAGTTCACCTTTTCAGATGTGCAGCTTTTGCCCTGATTACAATTTTGGTCTCGACACAGCAGTCTGTAGCTCAGGAGTGGGTATGGGCTCCAGAGTTGCCCGCAGGTGCCGAATTGCCCGCTATAGAGGCATTGGATCACACCGGTACAGTGCGTCGCTTTGATGATCTGGTTGGAGAGAAAGGGTTGTTACTGGTAATGAGTCGCTCTTTCGATTGGTGTCCATATTGCATTCGTCAGCTGCAACAGATGGTTGAAGCGACACCGGAGTTTGCAGCCTTTGGAGTGAATCTTGCCACCATGACATATGATCCGGTTGCGACATTGGCAGAGGCTGCCGTTGATCATGATGTAGATTTTCCATTGCTTTACGATGCAGATACGAAGCATGTGAAGGCTATGGGAATATTGAACAGTCAATACGAGCCAGGGCATCGTGCCTATGGGATACCGTACCCGGGAATTTTCCTCGTTGATAGAAATGGCGTGATCGTTCATAAATATTCCGACCAGGATTATCGTTTGCGCCCGGAGCTGGACGTTGTGCTGGAAGCTGCAGCCAAGCTTTAAGAAGTTGATTGCAGCAACCTGTTGTTTGCAACAGTTGTTTCCAGACAAATTAACGTTTTATGCACCTATACTCATTTTCCAGGACAGCAAATGTCAATTTTGACCAGTGTTAAGTTTCTCGCTGTTGCGGTTCTGATCCCTGTCGGAATAACGGGACCCACTCTCGCGCAGAACTCTGTTGTAGCACTGGAAACGATTCAACTACTGGAAAGTGGTGAGCAACTGTTAGGCGCAGGTCAATTCGCGGCAGCGGAAAACAGATTTTACGAAGCCTTCCAGGCGAGTCGCGCCAATTACGGTTTTTACAACGCCGAACAGATACCCATTCTCGAATACATCATGGCCGCGTCGTTGAAGCGTGGCAACTGGGAAGACTTTTTGCGTCGGGCCGAATATCTGGAGAGATTGAGTATGCAGTTGTATGCGAACAATCCGGATCTCAAGCTCGCAAGTCTGGAGTCTCTCAGTGGCTGGCATCTCGCAGCGGCTGCGGCGATGGATCAGGAACGCAGCGTCTGGCATTTCATCAAGTCCAGAAACCTTCTCTGGCTTGCGGTCAGTCAGATTGAAGGCCAGGCGGGTCGCAACGACCCTCGCTTGTTGCCTTTGCTATATCAGATAGCACTCAACCATTACTATATGGCCCGCTCCACACAACGTCGTCGCATTACAAGTTACGAATTGCGAACAGACACTCCGACGTTTATCAGTGGGTGGTCTCAGCGTGGTACTGAAGCGCTGCGCAAGAACTATGAAATAGGCCTGGAACTGTTGCAGCGAATCAGAAGCATCGCGGCCACTAATTCGCAGTCGGATAATGAAATGGATGGCATGGCATTGTTGTATCTCGCCGACTGGAATTTGCTTTTCGGAAGAGGTGCAGACGCACTGGCAGGATATTACCAGGCTTATGATCAGTTGCACGCGGCGAAGATTGCCGATGACGAACTAAGCAGTTTCTTCTCGCAATTGAGTGTACTGCCAGTAAAGACACTTGATCTGGCGTTTCCTGAAACTCGATCAACATCCCAGTCTGGTGCTACAGTTTTCAAACATTGGTCGCAGGTATTACCGGGCGTGGAAGCTCCGCAAATGCATCCGTTTGCAATGCTGAATGAAGCAGGTTCAGGGATAGCGGGAAGTGCCGCAAAACAGGTCGATATGCACCTCGCATTACAGATTACCGGCGCTGATTCTGTTGTGCGTGGCCAGCGGATCAGTGATTTCAATTATCAGGCCACTGACATCGCGGCGCTGGACAATACCCGATTATCCGCAACTGATTTGGCCAGCGCTTTGGCGGAACTGGCACAAATACAATTCAGACCTATACTTCTTGCAGGGGAAGCGGTGAACGTACAGGATGTCACAGTGCAGTACGTTTTCGCTGATTAGTCGAATAGGTTGCAGTAACAGCTGCTCCTGCATCTTAGAACATAAGAGCATGAGCCAAACGAAAGGTGACTAAACATGAAACGATCTTTGCTTGTCAGTACAGTGCTGGTTTTTCTGGTTAGCGCTTGTGCTACGGGTCAGAATGACGCTGTAAATCGGAATACGGTGGAGCGCCGCTTGCCAACTGATGCTGAAGTTGAGCAATACAATGCCCAGGTGGAACCGAAGGATCGGATTGTGTGTCGGGATGAAGTACCAGTCGGCAGCAATATTCCGGTGCGCGTCTGCAGGCTGATCTCAGATATCGATGAAACTTCGGTGTTTCATCGTGATCAACTCAGGCGCGCATTGCGTTAATGGAATTTGTGCAATTGTTTAGCTGTCTCAGGTGAACTTATTCTGCGATCAGGGCCCGGAGGCCTGACATATCTTTAATAGTTATCTCTTTGGTATCCACATTCAGAATGTCTTTCTTCTGCAACAAAGAAAATACCCGGCTGACAGTTTCCAATGTAAGCCCGAGGTACTCACCTATATCACTGCGCGTCATATGTAGAAGGAAGCGGTCCGGAGAAAGCTGACAGCGAGCATACCGTGCAGAAAGGCTCAATAAAAAAGATGCCAGTTTCTTCTCTGCGGTGTAGCTGCTGAGCAACGTATGGATATGCTGATCCTTGACTATTTCATTGCCCATGATGGCAAAGAAACGGCTCTGCAAATTGTGCAGCTGCTGGCTGAGCTTTTCCAGTTGCGAAAACGGAATCTCGCAAATGGATGAGTGTTCCAGTGCAATGATGGATGTACCGTGCTGGCGATTACCAATGCCATCCATGCCCATGATTTCGCCGGGCATATAAAAACCGGTGACGCGACTTTGACCATCGGTGCCAAGAATATAAGATTTGAAACTGCCACTGCGAACGGCATAAACGGATCGGAAAGGATCACCTTGTCGGTAAAGATGTTCGCCTTTGCGCAGGGGGCGATTGCGCTCAATGATATCGTCCAGCTGAACGATTTCTGCCTTGTTAAGGGCAATAGGCAGGCAGAGATCGCTGAGTCGACAATTTGAGCAACTAACGGCCGGGTTATGCGGACATATGCGAACAGCGGTTTGGAGACTTGCCATACAGGGTTCCTGGTTATTCGCCTACACGAACGGTAAGAATATCGCAGTTGGCACCATGCAGAACTTTGTTGGCAGTGGAGCCAAGTAACAGTTTCCACCCTGATGTACCGTGACTGCCAATGACAATGAGGTCCGCGCTGGTTTCATCTGCCTTGCTGCGAATCTCGGTAGCTGCTGATCCAACCACTGTATGGCAACGCTGTGCTGCTACACCGAACTTATCGGCAATATCAGCCAGACGCTGAGAAGAAATTCTCATCGATTCTTCCTGCAACTCGCTCATATTGATAGCGTATGCATCTATTGGATAGGCAGCCGCTACTGGTTCTACAACATGCATTATGCTGATTTTGTTGATGTTTCCGCCAACAATCTGGATTGCTCGCTCGATAACCTTGTCTGATTCGCTGGAAAGATCGATCGCGACCAATAAGTTGCTATAGTCGATCATACTGTTCCTCCTGCCTGAATTCGTTATTGCAGCCTGGTACTGCCGCGTAGTCGCGTTGAGTGTAAGTTAAAAGCTATCGCAAGAGAAGTATGGGTGGATTGATTAAGCCATGGGTTTATTTTACTCTCAGATTATAGAACAGCGCAGGCAGATCATAGGTTAGCGCGGGCACACGGGACAGGAAAAGGAGAGATCGAGATGCAAGCAATCAGGAAACTGCTGGTAATAATAGATCCCGAACAGGATACACAGCTGGCGCTGGACAAGGCTCTGAAAATCGCAAGATACACAGGCGCAGCGATGGAATTGTTGATCTGTGATCACAACACCTATCTGGAAGACGGCTATTATTTTGATCCGCCGAAGGCACAGGAGCTGCGTGAGGAGCATCTGGCGAGCAATACACGGTTGCTGGAAGATATGGCTGCTGTCATCCGTGCTCAGGGTTTTACGGTGGACGTGGATGCCTTGTGGGGCAATCCGCCCTGGGAGCGGATAGTCGCCAAGGTGCTGCAGGCCAATGCAGACTTGCTGGTGCAGAGCACGCGTCATCACGAGAAAATATCCCGTTTGTTACTGTCGCATCAGGACTGGCAGTTGATACGTCATTGCCCGTGTGCGCTTCTGCTCGTGAAAGACCAGCAATGGCAAAACAAACCAGTCATCGTGGTTTCCGTAGACCCAACTCATGCCAATGATAAACCAGCCAATCTGGACCAGAGCCTGCTGGCGGCCGGTGCCTACCTGCAAAAAGTATCCGCTGGGGAATTGCACTTATTCCATTCCTATTACAAACCGCCTGTGTCCGGCATCTACCCCGTGCAGGTTGATGAGACTGAGTATCGGGAAATGCTGGTGCAACTGAAACACGATGCAGCAATAGACAGCGGCGAGCTGCATCTGTCTGCTACCGAAGTGCAAAGATCATTGCCGCAACTGATGGATGATATCAACGGAGATATTCTGGTGATGGGTGCCATTTCCCGCTCAAGGCTTGATCGCTTCTTTATCGGCAGTACTGCTGAGAAATTGCTCGACGCTGTTGCGCAGGATGTGCTGATTCTGAAACCGGAAGGTTTTTCTGCAGATAAAGCGAAATAGGCTGCCTCTTGCAACCTACAAATAGGGTGAGAACAGCCACGCCAGCGAATCACGAATACGCACAGGCAATGAGCGCGCGTTAATTTCCTCGCGCGTGACCCGGACGGAATTTTCTTTGCGTTTTTCGAAATATTCCGTTAACTGTTTATTCAGTGGTTCGCTGAATAACTCTACACCCAGCTCATAGTTCAGGCGCAGACTGCGAGGATCAATATTCGCTGAACCAATCAAACTGTAGTGGCCATCTATCAGCATAATTTTTGAGTGCACAAACGGGGCGGGTTGATAATAGATTTCAATATCCTGCTCCAGAATCTGGCGCAGGATATTCTGTGATGCCCAGTGTGCCAGCATGATATTGTTTTTGCCGGGCAACAGGATCGTCACTTTCACGCCACGTAAATATGCCGCAATCAATGCACCTATCATGTCGAATGTAGGCAGGAAGTAGGGCGACATGATTCTGACGTGAGACTGGGCAGATGAGATCACACCCAGCATCAGATTATTCAGCTTGTCCAGATCCTTGTTCGGGCCATCAAGAACCAGTCTGCTCCATATAGGAGCACTGGTCAGATTGAGATTACTACCCTGAAACTGGGGTATATCCGGACATTGAGTACAGTAGTACCAGTCCTTCCAGAAAGCCCACTCCAATTCATCCACAATTTTCCCGGTTAAGCGGAAATGGATGTCGTGAACGCGGTCGACATTCTCAAGGCGCTCGGCCAAATGGCGATCACCAATATTCTGCCCTCCGGTGAACGCGTACACTCCATCGACAATCAGTAATTTACGATGATTGCGCATATTGTAATTAAGTGCCGGGGGTAGCAAAGTAAACGGATTGAACCTTGCGAATTCAATGCCGCGTTTACGCAACAGCCCACCAATCCGCGGCAGACTCATCAATTCTCCCATGCCATCAAGAAGAACTTTCACTTCCACACCGCGTTGTATGGCGCGCCAGAGTGCATCGATAAACATTTGACCGGTGTCATTGCTGTCGAAAATGTAGGAAGCCAGAAGAACGCGGTGCTCAGCAGCATTGATCGCCTCCAGCATGGCGGGATAAAGCTCTTCGCCATTTTCAAGTAACTTGACTTCAGTGCAGGCACTGAGTCCTTTCCGGGTAAGCATTTCTCCCACGCTTGAAAGAGGGCGAAAGTCGGTGCCAACCGGTTCGGTGATAGTTGGCAGGGAATCTCTGCTTATTTTGACGTGGTAGTCCTTCTTGGCGCGCAAGCTGACACGATTGATCCCAAAAAGAAGATAAATGACGGGTCCTGCCAGCGGCAGGATGATACAGAGTGCAATCCAGCCGAAGGCGGCTTTTGAATCGCGTTTGTTGAGCAGCGCATGACCGGCAGCGAATATGGCAGCGGATAACCATAGAAACGATACTATCGATACTAAGAAAATTTCTTCCATTTCAACCTGCCTTTTGTTTTGCGGATATCAATTCGACATCCGCGACCAGCGCGCAATGATCTGAGAATTTCCGCCAATGTTCACCGGCTATGCTGCTGCAGTGGTTGATGGTAAAACCGCGCAGGTAGATTCTGTCCATGGGCAGCAGGGGATAAAAAGCCGGAAACGTACTGGCGCAAAAACCATGGGCATTCTCATGCCCCTCCAGCATGGTCAGATTTCTTTTCAGATGTCTGTGCGTTACTTTACGCCAATCGTTGAAATCGCCAGCGATAATCAAAGGAGCATCGGCGGGTATAGTGCGATTGATATAGTCAGTCAATAGAAAAACCTGCAAACGCCTTTCCCGTTCGAATAAGCCAAGATGCACACAGATCAGATGGATATTGCCGGCTATTGTGCCATGCAGGAAGCCGCGCTGGGAAAAATTCATGAATGATGCGTCGATGTTGTCCCACGCAATAAACGGATGTTCGCTCAGAATGGCGTTGCCATGGTGTCCATGTTGATAAATGGCATTCTTGCCATAAGCGTGATGCGACCAAACAGTATCTGCCAGAAACTCAAGTTGACTGTCTTGCGGCCAATGACGGTAGTTTTTTTCATGCTTCTGGTTAGCACCAACCACCTCCTGCAGGAACACGATATTGGCACCGCTGCTGCGCAAACATTCACGAATACTTTCCAATACAAGGCGGCGCGGACCTATTGAGAAGCCTTTGTGTATATTCAGAGTCAGTACGCGGAAATTTTCCACAGGCATAGCTATTCGACTTGTTCAGGCGTTTTTCATGACCAGTACATCACAGGGGGTATCGTAAAGAATTTTTTCCGCAGTGCTGCCAACTATCGCTCGCTCTACGAAGTTGCGGGATAGCGCACCCAAGACCAGAACATTACCTTTTTCCTTGCGAATGCAATTCAATAAAGTGCGCATCAACTCGCCTCTGACCATTGTCACCTGCGTAGTCGATAGTTTGTGCTCGTCAAGCAGCTCGGCAATTTTTTCCTGGTGTTTCGCTTTCACTTGCTTGATGTAGTCGCCAGCATCGAGTGCTTTAGGAAACATCGTACTGAGTTCCGGCAGATAACTGTGAAAGATATGGGCAGAGAGACTCATGCGGGTAGCAAGATTCTCAGCAGCATCAATTAAAAGGTGGTCCAGCTGGTTCTGCTGCGCTTTAGCATGCAAGGGGTCAACAGCGGCGATAATGCTGCCGTCCTTATGCCAGGCCTGCGACTTCACGAGCAACAGAGGGAATGGACTGGTTTTAATCAGGTGCCAGTCGGTGTTGGTAATCAGAATACTTTTCAAACCACTGTGCTTCTGCACGCTTTTCAAGGTGATGTCCGGTTTGTACTCCAGAATCTTCTTGAGTATCGCATCGGCACTGTTTTTATCAGCGCTGAATTCTGCTTTTACCTTGAGGCCCTGTGCGGCAAACTCGCCTCGCAGCACCTTGAGCATTTTTTCGTAATGCTCGATAAAAAGCTTATGTTGAGTTTTGAAGAAAAGACTGCCGAGTCCCTTGCCAACAGACTCCGGTGTCACGGCGTTGGGTTTGCTCATGAATAACAGAACACCGGCATTGTATTTTTCAGCAATCAGCTTGGCGCGTTGGACAACAAAATCTGAATCAGCATCAGGGTCCAGTACCAGTAGTAACCTCTTTATACTTTTCATGCCTGGCGTTGCTCCTGTCTTGCAAGGTTGAGACCTGTGTTAATCAGCCAAGCGCATCCAGAATATACTGCGGCATGGCGAAAGCTGCGCAATGCAGAGCCGGGTTGTAGTAGCGGCTGCGCACCTGGAGTTTATGCCAGCGTTCCTGCAAAGCAGCTAATGGTACTTGCCTTAAACCGGCGTTGTTGCTGGCCCAGGCGAAGCACATTATACCGCCAACATAGGTCGGTACGGCAGCACTATAAAAGCCCCAGTCACTGAAAACCGGCTGCAAGCGGCTAGCTGTGCGCAGGAGTTCTTCGGTTTGCATGAAGGCGACCCCGTTTTGCGCCACCAGTATACCGCCGGGATTCAGCCTTTCACGACATCCTCTGTAGAAATCCTGGGAAAAGAGAACTTCAGCGGGGCCATGCGGGTCTGTGGAGTCGGAAATGATGACGTCAAACTGTTCCTTACACTGATGGACAAAATCGAAACCATCGCCGATGACGATATTGGCACGCGGGTCATCATAGGCTCCGGCGCTATGCCCCGGCAGATACTGTTTGGCCATGTCGATGACAGCGCCATCAATCTCAACCTGCGTTATATGGGTAACTTCCGAATGTTTGCAGACTTCGCGCAGAATGCCGCCATCACCGCCGCCGATAATCAGGACGCGTCTGGCGGCCCCGTGTGCAATCAGCGGCACGTGGGTAAGCATTTCATGGTAGATGAATTCGTCTTTTTCGGTGGTTTGGACGACACCGTCGAGGGCAAGCACGCGACCGAACAGGGCATTCCTGAATATCAGCAAGTGCTGATGATCGGATTTCTGCTCATAGAGCATTTCATCGATGGTGAGTGATTGCCCGTATGCAGGATAGAGGGTTTCTGTCCAGACAGGTTTGGTCATCAGATGCTTGCAGGATCAGCCTGATCAGCCAACGGCTGTGTAAGGCCGCGCAATTGCTCACCCACGGTTACGCTGCGTGGTTTGAAGGCGCCTTTAAGAACGGGAACCGCTTTCTCCGGCTGCGCGTCGCCGCACATGAAAATGTCGAACGCTGCGTAGCCACGCTCAGGCCAGGTATGGACACTGATATGTGATTCGGCCAATACAGCTACACCCGAGATTCCGCCGTTCGGCGTAAAATGATGCAGATGAATATGCAATAAAGTGGCACCACAGACTTCAACGCATTCTCTGAACTTGGCTTCCATTAAATCGATGTCGGTCAGATTTTCTGCGCCCCAGAAGTCGATCAATAAATGCGTGCCAGCGAATTCCAGACCATTCCGGTGGATGAAATGGTCTTTGTGCAAAGGGTCAATCTGATTGTTGAATGTCGGCCAATCGTGCTCGTTAGCACTGTGGCTAGCTGAGTTGACAGAAGCTTTGAGGGAGGAGATTTTGCTCATTTTTCCGGGCCCTTAAAGTGTGGCGATGTGGGCGCCCATAGACCTTCTGTATTTCCAGGAAATAATGTCAGTTCGGACTATAGGCCTCCGCGCCAAGCGTGGGTTGCTGGGTGTATCGTCGCTGCGCAAGGCAGATTGTCGACAGAGGGAGAGCAGTTTAAGTATTTCTACTTGAAATACAAGAGAAATCTGTAATTTTTTTGCTGCAAAACGGTAGCGCGACGCGTTAAATAACGCCTCTGACTTCATTTATGACATTTTGGTAACAGGAATTTAAATGAGCGTCAGCTGGCGTCCTTTATCATATTGCGCGCAATGATAATTTGCTGGATCTGGCTGGTACCCTCGTACAGACGGAACAGCCGCACATCCCGATAGAAGCGCTCCACCGCATACTCGGAGATATAACCTGCGCCGCCGTGTATCTGCACAGCACGGTCAGCAACCCGTCCTACCATCTCCGTTGCGAATAGCTTACAGGCTGCCGACTCGGTGCTGACATTATCGCCGGCGTCGCGTTTGCGAGCAGTTTCCAGCACCATGCAGCGGGCCGCATAGCTCTCGGTTTTAGAATCGGCCAGCATTGCCTGAATCAGCTGATGTTCCACTATCGGTTTGCCAAATTGCTTGCGCTCCATGGCGTACTTCAGAGCATCCTCAATCAGTCGGTCAGCCACGCCAACGCTGACGCCGGATATATGCAGTCTGCCGCGGTCCAGCACCTTCATAGCTGTAATGAATCCCTGGCCTTCCTCACCGATCAGATTGTCCGCGGGTACCCGGCAATCCTCGAATATCACATCACAGGTGAGTGAACCTGCCTGACCCATTTTTTTGTCGATGGCACCCAATGTTATGCCAGGTGTACCTTTCTCGACGATGAATGCGGAGACGCCGCGAGCTCCCTTGACAGCAGGGTCGGTGCGCGCCATGACGTTGAAGGTATCTGCAACCGGGCCATTGGTGATGTAGCGTTTGGTGCCATTAATAATGTAATGATCACCGTCACGGCGCGCTGTCGCTTTTACGGAACCTGCATCAGAGCCAACATCCGGCTCGGTCAGACAGAAGCAACCCACCCACTCGCCGCTGGCATATTTAGGCAGGTATTTCTGTTTCTGTGCTTCGGTACCATCAAAAACCACTGCAGCTGAACCGATACCGTTATTGGTACCCAAAATGGAGCGGAATGCTGGCGATGTGCGCCCAAGCGACATGGCGACATAAATTTCCTCTTCCATGGTCAGGCCCAGGCCACCGTACTCCTCTGGAATGGTCATGCCAAACAGTCCCAGTTCCTTCATTTCCCGGATGATGTCATCAGGAACCTTATTGTTTTCAGCCACTTCCTGTTCAGCCGGGATCAGACGTTCTTTGACAAATCGATCAACTATATCAACGAGTTGATTCAGAGTTTCCTGGTCGCGTATCATTTTTTTAACCCCTTAAAATGTCACCAATTCCGGCTGTCGGGCAAGCCCGTTTCAGGCCGCTCGTAGCGGCGCAATCATATCTTAGAACGAGCGCTCGAGTCGAATTCCCCATGTCTGGAGCTTATGCTAGTATGGCCAGCCTTATTCCAACAGATTTTTGTAAAGAGATCGAATTCATGACGAACAACACGGATGCGTTTATCTACGATGGAGGCCGTTCAGCCTTCGGCAGACACGGCGGCAAGCTTTCTTCTATTCGCCCCGATGACCTGCTGTCTCATGTCATCAAGGCAGTAGTAGGCCGCAATACATTCGCGGTGGCCGAGTACGAAGACGTTATCATAGGCAACACCAATCAGGCAGGAGAAGATTGCCGCAATGTGGGACGCTTTGCAGCCTTGTTGGCAGGCTTGCCTACCAGCGTAGGGGGTTTGACAGTCAATCGCCTGTGCGGCAGTGGTCTGGCAGCAGTGCTGGATGCCAGCCGCGGTGTCAAAGCCGGTGAAGGAGAGTTGTTTTTGGCTGGTGGTGTCGAATCCATGAGTCGTGCGCCGCTGATACTTTCCAAAGCACAAAGTGCATTCGATCGTGGTCAGCAGATAGCAGACAGCACATTGGGTGCGCGGTTCACGAATCCGCGTATTGCCAAAGGTTTTGGTGAAGATACGATGCCACAGACGGCTGACAATATTGCCAGCGATCTGGGTATCACTCGCGAACAAAGCGATATTTTTGCGGCGGCCTCGCAGGCAAAATATGAAGCCGCCAGAGCGGCTGGTTTCTTTGCAGGTGAAATTATTCCGATAGAAGTGGCACAGGGTCGCAAGGCCCCGCCACTTGTTGTAGATGCTGACGAGCACCCGCGTGCTGATTCAAACTTGCAGGCACTGGCTGGTTTGCGTCCGTTGTTTGAAGGTGGCGTTGTGACCGCTGGCAATGCCTCCGGTATCAATGATGGTGCTGCCGCAATCATCATCGGCAATGCTGCTATCGGAGAACGCTACGGCGCTAAGCCCCGGGCCCGAATCATTGCCGGTGCAGTAGCAGGGGTGGATCCGCGAGTCATGGGATTGGGTCCGGTCTTCGCGGCCAAAAAGGCTCTGGCGCGTGCCGGGCTGACATTGGCAGACATGGACATCATCGAAATTAATGAAGCATTCGCCACTCAGGTGTTGGGCTGTCTGCAATTACTGGAAGTCGATTTCAGTGATTCACGAGTTAACCCGAACGGTGGTGCCATTGCGGTAGGGCATCCATTGGGAGCCTCTGGTGCGCGCATCGCCCTGAGCACTGTCAGACAATTGGAGCGCAGCGGTGGCCGCTACGCACTGGTCAGTTTATGTATAGGTATTGGTCAGGGTGTTGCGGCAATTATTGAACGCCTGGATTGAGCGCTCTGGATAGAACTGCATAAATAGAGCAACAAAATAAAACACAGCAAAAAACACAGGAATGTACTTTATGTCTACAGTAGTCAGCTACGAAATCATCGACAATATTGGTGTGATTTCCATCAACAACCCGCCAGTCAATGCGCTTTCCCATGCTTTGCGTGAAGGTCTTGAAAAAGCCATTAAAGCCGCTCAGTCGGACGCCTCTGAAGCTATCGTGCTGTTCTGTGAAGGTCGCACATTTATCGCCGGTGCGGATATCACCGAGTTTGGCAAACCTCCCAGAGAGCCGGGCCTGCATGAAGTGCTGGTTGCGATAGAAAATTCCAACAAGCTGGTGGTCGCTGCCATTCATGGTACAGCTTTGGGCGGTGGTTTTGAAACAGCGCTGGCCTGTCATTATCGTTGTGCTGTGCCATCTGCCAAGGTGGGTTTGCCCGAAGTCAAACTCGGCTTGCTGCCAGGTGCCGGTGGTACTCAACGTGTGCCTCGCATTGCTGGTGTTAAAGCTGCCCTGGAGATGATTACCAGCGGTAATCCGATAGCTGCAACTGCAGCCTGCGAGATGGGTCTGGTTGATGAAATCATTGACGGCAGCGATCTGAAGGCAGGGGCTGTAGCTTATGCTAAAGACCTGGTGGATTCGGGTGCCAAACTGAAACGTATTCGTGATATCACCATTGACGCGTCCAGCATCGAACCGGGATTTTTTGACAGTTACCGTAAGAAGATTGCCCAGCGTGCACGCGGACAAATAGCGCCAGATCGCATTGTTTCCTGCGTTGAGGCTGCTGTTAATTTACCCATGGATGCCGGCTTGAAGCGAGAACGCGAATTGTTCATGGAACTGGTCACCTCACCTCAGTCCGCCGCGATGCGTCATGCCTTTTTTGCGGAGCGCGAAGCCAACAAGATAAAAGATCTGCCTGCCGACACCAAAACCCGTGATATCAAGAAAGTGGCCATCATTGGTGGTGGCACAATGGGCGGCGGTATCGCCATGTGTTTTGCCAATGTTGGTATTCCGGTTGTGATGGTGGAGATTAATGACGAGGCGCTGGAGCGTGGTCTGAGCATCATCCGCAAGAATTACAGTATCACCGCGCAGAAAGGCAAGATGACCGAGGAGGAAGTCGCTCAACGTCTGACGCTGATAAGTGGCACAACAGACTACAAGAATATTGCTGATGTAGACCTGGTGATTGAAGCGGTATTCGAGAATCCGGATATCAAGAAAGAAGTGTTCGCCAAACTCGATGCTGCCTGCAAACAGGGAGCGATTCTGGCAACCAATACCTCTTACCAGAACGTGGATGACATAGCTGCTGCCACGAAGCGTCCTGAGGACGTGGTGGGTATGCATTTCTTCAGCCCTGCGAATGTCATGAAGCTGCTGGAAGTGGTACGTGGCGCCAAGACATCCAATGAAGTACTGGCAACGGCGATGCAGATTGGCAAGAAGATCGGCAAAGTGGGCGTGGTCTCACGCGTCTGTTATGGTTTTATAGGTAATCGCATGCTGGGCGGCTATGGTCGTCAAGCGCATATGCTTTTGCTTGATGGTGCTACACCGGCGCAGGTGGATGCAGCGGCAGAAGAGTTCGGCATGGCGATGGGACCATTGGCAATGGGCGATCTTGCAGGTCTGGATGTGGGCTACAAGGCACGTCAGGCACGCAAGGATCTGCCTGATGATCCGCGCACGCATTGCATCGCGTCTGCCCTGGTGGAAGGTGGCCGACTCGGACAGAAGAGTGGTGCCGGTTATTACAAGTATGATCCGCAGACACGTGCTCGCCAGTCAGACCCGGAAGTTGAGGCATTGATCAAGGAGCAGGCTGCCAAGCTGGGCATTAAGCAGCGTGACATCAGTAATGAGGAAATCGTGGCACGTTTGTTCTATCCGCTGATCAACGAAGGGGCACTGATTCTGGAAGAGGGCATTGCACAACGCCCTAGTGACATCGATATCGTTTATCTCTATGGCTACGCTTTCCCGGCAGCCAAAGGCGGCCCGATGTTTTACGCAGATCAGGTTGGTCTGAAAAAAGTGTATGACACCATTTGTGAGTATCGCGATAACGGCAGCGAGAAGTATTGGCAGCCGGCACCATTGCTGGAGAAATTGGCCAAAGAAGGCAAAACCTTTGCTGAGTGGGCGAGGGCACAGGCATGATCTCATGGCAGACAGCAGCACCTGGCGATGATCTGGTTCGTACGGAATCGGAAACCCCGATCCCGCAAGGGACACAGGTTTTGATTAAAATGCTGGCATGTGGTGTCTGCCATTCGGATATTCATTTGCACGATGGTCAGTTCAATCTTGGCAACGACAAAATGCTGGAAGTTGGCAGACCCGGTATGGTGTTGGGTCATGAAATATTTGGCGAAGTGGTTGCTGTCGGGCCCGATGCCGCAGGTACTAAGCTTGGTGACAGACGCGTGGTATTTCCCTGGATAGGATGCGGCGAATGTGCATCCTGCAAACGAGGTGAGGAACATTTGTGCACACCAGGCCGGGGACTTGGCACCATGGTGCATGGTGGCTTTGCGGATCATGTGCTGGTACCACATAGTCGCTACCTGTTTGATAAGGGCGATGTAGCAGACTCTCTGGCTTCCACCTATGCCTGTTCAGGTTTGACTGCATACAGTGCCTTGAAAAAAGTGGGAGACCTGGTGGCAGGTGATGAGGTTTTAATCATCGGTGCAGGCGGCGTGGGCATGATGACTCTGCAGGTTGCCTTGTCCATGGGTATACAGCCTATCGTGACTGATATTGATGATAGTAAACTGGCGACTGCCAAAGCGCTGGGCGCCAAGGCTGTGTTCAATTCATCCGATAAAACTGTGGTTAAGGAGATAAAGAAACTGAGCGGTGGTGGCATTTTTGCTGCGCTTGATTTCGTTGGTGCGGAGGCATCAGTCAATTTTGGTTTATCCTGTCTGCGCAAGGGCGGCAAATTGATTATTGTTGGCTTGTATGGCGGCGCGCTCAATATACCTATACCATTTATTCCCATGAACGCGCGCATCATCCAGGGCAGCTATGTCGGCAGCCTGCAGGAAATGGGCGAATTGATGGCTCTGGTACGGCAGGGCAAAATTGCGCCTATCAAGATTGAAAAGCGACCTTTGAGTCAGGTCACGCAAGCGCTGCACGATCTCAAGGCAGGCAAGGTGCAGGGGCGGGTTGTACTGACGCCTTAAGTAATGAATTTTTTAAACTGACCTAGCGAGCGTCAGAAACATGACTGAAAAGGAATCGTCAAGAATTCCTCCTGGTTTAATGAACTGCACGAACTGTGATGCAGTTTTGCAAGGTGCCTGGTGTCACGAGTGCGGGCAGCCTGTCAAAGGTATGATCCGCCATTTCCACTCCATCTTTGGTGATTTCCTGGATACCGTCATTGGCTATGACAACCGTATCTGGCGCACGTTGATCCCCCTTTACTTCCAGCCCGGGCGCATGACCAACGATTTTATCGCGGGCAAACGCATGCGATTCGTGCTGCCGTTCCGATTATTTTTCATTCTTAGCCTTCTGGCATTTTTAGCGCTGCAAATAACCGCGTTACCAACGGGAGTTCAATCTTTTCAAACCGATACTTCTGAGCAAACTGGTAGTGACGCCCCGGCGGTACCAACGGAATTGGAAAGTATCCTGGAGGAACTTGACATTCCTGAAGGCGATACCGACAGCGAACCTGTGGAAGTGGTATTTTTTGGTGGCCCATGGGATCGGGACGACAACCCTCTGGCATTTGGTTGGCTGCCATCTGCTGCAAATGCGCAGCTGAATGCGTGGATAGAACAGGCTATCAGGAATGTAGAGCGGGTAGGCGATAACCCAAGACAGCTGGTGGAAGATATGCTGGGCCTCTTGTCCATAGTTCTTTTCATCATGATGCCAATTTTTGCGCTACTGCTGAAAATTATGTACGTATTCAAACGCCGTCTTTATATGGAGCATCTTTTGGTTGCTCTGCACAGTCATAGCTTCCTTTTTTTGGCAGTTCTGGTTAGCACAGGTTTGTTGGCTTTGCAGCGTATCTTTCAAGATGTCATTGTGATCGGTCTTATCGTGAACATATTGGTGCAGATAGTGCCGCTTTGGATTCCCGTCTATTTGCTGCTGATGCAGAAACGGGTTTACGCCCAGGGGTGGCCAATGACAGTATGGAAATACTGTGTATTGGGCGTGTTGTACTCTATTATGGTTTCTTTCGCGCTGGTTCTGGCAGCTTTGGTCAGTCTGATTAATCTGTAATTTTGGGAGTTAAAATTGAGTTTATTTAAAAACCTTACGCGAATTCTGCAGCAGCGCATCATGCTGCTTTTATTGTTGTCCTTATACCATGGACAGGTTGCAGCGCAATCAGCAGAAGATATCGAAGCGCAGGCAGTAGCCTGGTTGCAGGAGTTTATTCGCGTAGACACCATCAACCCACCCGGCAACGAATATCGCGCTGTTGAGTTTTACGCAAAAATATTTGAGGCAGCCGGTATTGAATATGAAACTGCGGAGAGCGCACCGGGACGAGGTAATATTTGGGCTCGACTCGAAGGTGGTGACGAGCCGGGTCTGATTCTTTTGCAACATACAGATGTGGTTCCTGCCGAAAGAGAGTACTGGAGTTTCGAGCCTTTGTCGGGTGATCTGGCAGATGGCTATATTTACGGACGCGGTGCCAGAGACATGAAGGGTTTGGGTATTGTGCATCTGGTGACATTTCTAAGTTTGCATCAAGCGGGTGTGCCATTGAATCGTGATGTGGTTTTTCTGGCGACCGCAGACGAGGAAGCCGGTGGTGAGTTTGGCGTCGGCTGGTTGATAGATAATCGCCCGGAGATTTTTGCCGACATCGGTATACTGCTCAATGAGGGTGGCGGCAGCAGTCGCGATGTAGAGCAGATTGTGTTTGGTGTTGAGGTCACACAAAAAGTTCCAGTGTGGTTGCGTCTCACCGCGGTTGACGTGCCCGGCCACGGTTCTTCGCCACGCACAACCAGTTCAGTTACGCGAATTGTGCAGGCCTTGAATAATCTGCTCGAGAATCCGTTTCCGGCACGCATTATTCCACCGGTTGCCGAGTATTTTGCTGGTCTTGCTGTAGGCTTGAGTGATGAATGGGGACCAGCGTATGCTGACATGAGCCGGGCAATTCAGGACCCGGAATTTCTGCAACGTTTGCATGAGCAACGCCCCGGTCATCATGCATTGACGCGTGATGCTTGCTCCATGACGCGCTTGGAGGCCTCCAACAAGATCAATGTCGTTCCGCCGGAAGCCTGGGCGGAACTCGATTGTCGTGTTCTGCCAGACAAACCTGCACCACAGTTTGTGGCGGAGTTGACCGAGTTGGTTGCGCCATTTGGTGTAGAGGTTGATGTGATCATGGCGTTTACGCCGGCAATCTCCACGACCAATTCAAGATTATACGAAGCCATCGAAAATGTGACAGGTGAACTGCATCCCGGTTCTCGCGTATTGGCGTCGGTCAGCACGGGTTTCACAGACAGTCATTTCACACGCGACCTGGGAATCATCAGCTACGGTTTCAATCCGTTGATCACAGATCAGGGAGAAGCTACCGGTGTGCATGGCAACGACGAACGTGTGCCAAAGGCGGCGTTCGTCCGGGGCGTCAGCGATTTTTATGCGGTTGTTCGTAATGTGGTTTACAACTAAAAAAAATAGGAGTTCAAATGTCGAGAATTATACTGGTAGTTGGTCTGGCAGCAATTTCTTCCAACGCGATGGCGCAACAGACTACTTTGCACTGCGGCAATCTTGTCGACGTAGAGAATTTGCGGATGCTGGGTGAACACAGCATTACTGTGGAAGCGGATCGTATCGTAAGTATCGCTGCCGGGTACAATAGCCCCAGCGCGGATTCAACGGTGGTGGATTTGCGCAATCAAACCTGTATGCCTGGTCTGATGGACCTGCATGTGCACTTGGCCAGTGAGCAGAGTCCCAATGCGACCGTCGAGCGCTTTACATTGAATCCCGAGGACTACGCGTTTCGCAGCAGCGTACATGCCAGGAGCACACTGATGGCTGGTTTTACGACTGTACGCGATCTCGGCAATATTGTTGGTGTGGCTCTGCGTAACGCGATCAATCAGGGCATGGTGGTTGGTCCGCGTATGCATGTTGCCGGTGGCGTATCGACCACAGGCGGTCATGGTGATCCCACCAATGGCTTTCGAGATGACATCATGGGTTCGCCGGGGCCGGACAGAGGCATAATAAACGGGCCGGAAGATGCAGTACAGGCTGTGCGGCAGCGTTATAAAGATGGCGCTAATTTGATCAAGATATCTGCTACTGGCGGTGTGCTCAGCATGGCACCCAATGGCGAAGGACCGCATATGAGCGAAGCGGAGATTCGTGCCGTTGTAACCACTGCGCGCGATTACGGCTTTCATGTGGCAGCACATGCTCATGGTGCCGAGGGAATCAAACGCGCAATTCGTGCCGGAGTGCAAACAATAGAACATGGCACCTTGATGGATGATGAAGCCATAGCGCTGATGAAAGAACATGGCACTTATTATGTGTCCACAATCAGTGCCGGTGAGTTTGCCTACGAGAAGTCACAGATTCCCGGATACTTTCCGGAAATGATTCGCCTGAAAGCCGAAGCAATAGGTCCGCAGATCAAAGGGACATTTGCCAAAGCTTATGAAGCAGGGGTGCGCATTGGTTTCGGCACGGATGCAGGCGTTCCTGCGCATGGTGACAATGGACGAGAATTTGTGTTCATGGTAGAGGCTGGTATGCCGGCATTGGAAGCAATCCAGTCAGCAACATTGACAGCCGCTGAGATTCTGGGTGTAGAAAATCAGTTGGGAACCCTCACTGCGGGTAAACTGGCAGATATAGTTGCTGTTCCCGGCGACCCCGAGGATGACATTACCGTGATGGAGCGCGTAGGATTCGTCATGAAAGGTGGCGTTGTATTCAAGAATGAATAGATTGACTCAACATGAATTGCAGTCATTATGATGAAGTTTAAATAAAAAAACGGAATCTGGTTATGAATAACAAAAGAATAAATGTGTTGCTGAGCGCAGCTGTCGCCTTTCTCCTGGTGAATGGTCCTGCAGTAGCGCAGGAAACCGTAACGCCCAATGGCGTGACCGATGTTCGTAACAATGCTATCGCATTAACGGGCGCGTCCATTTATCTGCCAGACGGAGAGTACCTGGAAAATGGCACGATACTGATCAGGGAAGGAAAAGTCGTCGATATTCGCCCGGGTTCTACGGCACCAGACAGTTATTTCCCCATCGATATGACGCAGCGTTTCATCTATCCCGGTTTCATTGATATTTATACCGGCTATGGGCTGCCGGAACCGGGCCAACCAGCGCCGGGTGGTGGCGCGGAGACGCTGTTTGCAAGCGATACTGCACTTAACGTCAACGATGCCATTCGAGCGCACTTTCGTGCCAGCACCGAGTTCAGGCCAGACGAGGATGATCGCAAGAAGCTGCGCGATCAGGGTTTCTCAACTGTACTTAGTTTGCACGCCGATGGTATAGCCAGAGGAACTTCCGCTCTGGTGACTCTGGGTGACGAGAATGCTAATCAATCCATAGTGCTGCCGGAGGCTGCGGCACATTTCTCCTTGAAGAAAGGCAGCTCCAGACAATCTCTGCCCAGTTCAATGATGGGTGCGGTTGCGCTTCTGCGGCAGACGTATCTGGATGCGGAATGGTTCGCCAGCCAATCTCCTCGCCCTTACGCCGACGAGTCACTGGAAGCATTGTTGCGCAGTCAATCTCTGCCGCAGATCATGGAAGCAGACAACTGGCACCAAACGCTCACGGTGGACAACGTGGGGGATGAGTTCGGCATACAGTACATAATCAAAACGGGTAACGATGCGTATCAACGCGCCAATGAGCTGGCCGCCAGCGGTGCGCAATTCATCGTGCCTGTGAATTACCCACCTGCGCCAAAAGTTGAAGATGCATTTGACGCCGATGAAGTCAGTTTCGCTGATCTCAAGCATTGGGAACTGGCTCCATTCAATCTGCGCCTGCTCAATGAAGCAGGTATTACGTTCGCTGTGACCAGTAATGGTGCGGGAAATGATTTCTGGAAGAATCTCAAGCAAGCGGTGACTAACGGTCTGCCAAGAGAAGTAGCCATAGCGGCAATGACGCAGGTGCCGGCGCGGATGCTTGGCGCGGAGGCAAATGTGGGACAGTTGGTACCTGGGGCTTTGGCTAATCTGGTTATCAGCTCCGGTCCATTGTTTGCCGACGAATCCAGACTGTTGGAGAACTGGATTCGTGGCGAGCGCTTCGTTCTGGCATCTGATTTCGATGATCGTCGCGGCCAGTATCAATTAACTGCCGGTGATCGCAGTCTGACTCTGGAGCTGGATTTCGACGATGGCACTCCGAAAGGCAGCTTGCAGGTTCCCGGAGTAGGCGGATTAATTGCGGAACAGAATGTCGATGCCAACATCACGCTGTTTGACGAGTTGATCAGTCTTCGTTTTGAACTGGCCAACGATAATGGCAGCACACGCTTGAATGGCTGGTCGGTGGAAGATGGTTGGCAAGGTACTGGTCTAGCCGCAGATGGCACTCCTATCAACTGGCAATTGACGTACACCGGTCCACTGGAAGATTCAGCAGCAGCCGCAGCGGATGTCGCCAGTACAGAAGTTGCGGACGGTGATGTTGCGCTGCCTGCCCCGGTTATCTATCCCTTTGCAGCATATGGTAGTGAAACGCTTCCTGTACGCACGGATACGCTTATACGCAATGCAACAGTCTGGACCAATGAAGATGACGGCATCCTGATAACTGACGTACTCGTAAGGGATGGCAGGATTGCCGCTGTGGGTTCGAATCTTTCCGCGGCCAATGCCATTGAAGTGGATGGCAGTGGTAAGCATCTGACCGCAGGTATCATCGATGAACATACCCATATTGCGCTGTTCAGTATCAATGAAGGTGCCACTAATTCCAGTATGGTGCGCATGCAGGATGTGGTGAATTCGCAGGATGTGAATATCTATCGCAACCTGGCCGGCGGCGTAGTTGCTGCTCAGCAATTGCACGGCTCAGCAAACCCAATTGGTGGCCAATCCTCACTCATCAAGATGCGTTGGGGTTCGACACCGGAGCAACTCGCTATCGAGGGCGCAGACAAATATATCAAGTTCGCGCTGGGCGAAAATGTTAAACGCAGTACTAACCCTGCCTCAGTTCGCTATCCGCAAACACGCATGGGCGTGGAACAGGTTTTCATAGACGCCTTCAGTCAGGCAAGAGAGTACGAGCAACGCTGGAATGCCTTCAACTCACTCTCTAATGCTCAACGTCGCGATGCGGTACGACCACGTCGCGATCTGGTGGATGAAACGATGCTGGAGATTCTGAACGGTGAGCGCTATGTCACCAGCCATTCCTATGTGCAATCAGAGATCAATATGCTGATGCATGTGGCAAACAGTTTCGATTTCAACATCAATACTTTCACCCATATTCTGGAAGGTTACAAGGTAGCAGACAAGATGGCAGCGCATGGTGCCGGAGGTTCCACATTTGCCGATTGGTGGGCTTTCAAGTGGGAAGTGCGCTATGCGATTCCCTACAACGCAGCTTTGATGCAACAGGCAGGTGTTGTTGTCGCCATCAATTCCGATGATGCCGAGATGTCGCGACGCCTGAACCAGGAAGCCGCCAAAACCGTGAAGTACGGCAATATGAGCGAAGCAGATGCCTGGAAGATGGTCACGCTGAATCCAGCGAAATTGCTGCACCTGGATGACCGTATGGGCAGCATTCGTGTGGGTAAGGATGCAGATCTGGTGTTGTGGTCGGATCATCCGCTGTCGGTTTATGCGCTGGCGGAAACTACGTGGGTGGACGGTATCCCATATTACAACAGGGAGCGCGACAGATTGCTGAGGCAGCAGATAAGGGATGAGCGCGCCAGAATCATAGCCGCCATTACCAGTAAAAATGGCGGTAAATCTTCCAACCCCACTGCTGCAAACAGCGACCAGGAGTAAGACCATGAGAAAACTAATCAAACTTGTTCTGCTTTCAGCTCTGGTGATGGATTTTTCGTTAACGCAAGCATTGGTTCCGGAACCCGCTGCAGAACAAAGCGAGCCCATAGCACTCACCAACGCCGTTATTCATGTTGGTAACGGCAATGTGATTACCAATGGTGTTATTGCCTTCAATGAGGGCGTGATTACCGCGATAGGAACCAGTGCTGACAGTATCGATCTGTTCAATCATCGGGTGGTCGATATTCAAGGCATGCATGTATACCCCGGATTCGTATTGCCCAATACGTCTCTTGGCCTGCTGGAAGTTGCCAATCTTCGCGCGACCAATGATGTTGTGGAGGAGGGTGATATCAACGCAAGTGTACGCTCGGCCATTGCCTACAATACCGACTCGGAACTGATTCCAACGTTTCGGTTCAATGGCATATTGACCGCTCAGATTACGCCGCAGGGTGGCTTGGTGTCAGGTCGCTCATCTGTGGTGAAGCTGGATGGCTGGAACTGGGAAGATGCGATGCTGAAAGCGGATGCAGCGATGCATTTGCATTGGCCGTCACTGACTACGCGCCGACCTAACGAGCAAACTGGCATCGAGGAAACTGTCGCCAATGAGAACTACGCAGGGCAGACGCAGATGTTGCACTCCTTGTTTCAGAACGCCCGCAATTACAGTGGAGCGCCGCTGAATCTGAATCTGGCTGCGATGCAATCATTGTTCAGTGGCGATGCGAAACTGTTCATCCATGTTAACGCCGCCAAGGAAATCATCAGCAGTGTGCGATTTGCGCGTGCCTATGGTGTAGAGAATATTGTGGTGGTCGGCGGACGGGATGCAACCAAAGTCGTGGATTTTCTGTTGGCTGAGTCAGTTGAATTGATCTATGAACGGGTGCACGCGCTGCCAGCGCGCGAATGGCATGACGTTGATCAGCCCTTCAAAACACCTTTTATGTTGCACGAAGCTGGTATCAAGGTAGGTATCGCAGGTGGGGAGACAGCACTGGATTCTCAGCGCAATCTGGCCTTCTATGCCGGAACTGCAGCGGCTTACGGACTGGACAGGGAGACTGCACTGTCTATGATCAGCCTGCACAATGCCCAGATACTGGGCGTGGATGATCGCGTGGGCTCGCTGGAGGCGGGTAAGGATGCGACTTTCTTCATCGCTATAGGCGATGCGCTGGATATGCGCACCAGCCAGGTACAACAGGCATTCATTCAGGGACGCATGATTGACTTGTACGGCACGCAACAGCAGCTGTACGAGCGCTTTTTCGAGAAGTATTCTGAACTGCCGCTGGAATAAACTGTCTACACAGGTTGCGACCTAAATGCCTGTGCGAGGCGGGAACGTAGCTCGCGCGGGTTCGCAAGGGTATCTCGATAAGGGGGTGTAGCCCGTTTAGAGGTAGACATAGAGGCCATCGATCATTATTCTGTGGCTCCGACAACAATCAAATTTTTTACGGTGATTTATGTTTAGTGGCAACAAGGACAACAAGGATCAACCCGGCTCATCTTCAATGGCAGCGGTTGAATCTAATAAATCCAGTGCAGGTAGCTTTGCAGGCAATGCCGGCAAAAGCGGTGATATATCTACCATTGGCGCCTCCATTCGCGTTAAGGGTGATGTGAGTGGCGATGAGAATCTGCGTATTGAAGGTGCCGTTGAGGGAACCGTCAATCTGCCGGCTCATGAACTGGTCATTGGACCTTCAGGCAAGGTAGTTGCTGATTTGACAGCCAAAGTCATTCGTGTGAATGGCGACGTGCAGGGTGATGTCACCGGTAAGGAAAATGTCATTATCTCCAGTACCAGCAATGTCAGAGGCAATGTGGTAACTCCGCGCATGACTCTGGAAGATGGTGCGCGTTTCAAAGGCAGCATCGATATCGACCCTAACGTGCATAACAGCAAATCAGGTGCAGCAGACCATTCCGGCAGCAAATTGGCGGATCTTTCCGGTCGTGATGGTAAGCCTGGCGGAATATAAGACAACTGCAATGTAGGACGACTACAGATTGAACTGGTCTTTTATCCCTGTCTCTTGATAGCGAACTAAGATTCGCGCTGAACTGATCACGATGCACTCATGAACGCTCGTACGCTGGAACACCATTACCTACACACTCAACTTCTGGGTGGCTTGATCGATCAAGTAGAAGAATGCAGCCCCTTGCTTCTGCTTGACGTGGGCTATGGCGTTGCAGAGACAGTTGCCTACTTTGGTGAGCGGCGCTGTCGGCTGCATTTCAGTGGTTTTTATGAGCTACTCGGCCCTAAAAAACTGAATAGTGAGCTGGAAGGTGCGAAAGGGGCTAAGGTCGAAGAAGTTGATCTGGAAGAATTTTGGTTTGGGATTTTTCAGAAAGCGATGGATTATCCTCCCGACACCCGCTTCGATCTTTGTCTGTTCTGGGATTTTTTCAGCTACCTTGATACAGAAGCACTGAATGGATTCGTGCGTGCTCTGTCCCCTTATGTAAACAAAGACACCCTGGCTCATTGCTTTGCGGTTTCCAATACCACCACCGTGATACCCGAAAGAGAATATGGCGTGCTCAACCGGGATCAGTTAATTTTTCGCCCGCCCGGTTTGCGGCGGCCCAGGATGATTCCACGTTCGCGTTCGAAGTTGGCTGAGCAGCTCAATATTCTTGATGTGAAACATAGTGTGTTACATCAGGGTGGCATGCTGGAGCTGACTTTCAAGGGTAAGCAGAAATAGCCAAGCAGAAATAGCCAGGCAAAAATAGCCAAGCAGAAAAGCAAGCGCAAAAAAATAAGCAGAAATATTTAAAGACCAACAATAACGACAGAGGTCACAATCATGGTTACTCGTTCAATTCTATTTATTTTCCTGTGTTTTTCGACAGCGTTGAGCTTTGCTGATGCTCCTGCTTCGGGACTTGCCATGGCCAGTCCGGAGAGTGTTGGTATGTCTTCCGAGCGCGTTGATCGCATCAATGCGCTGATGCAACGCTATATTGATGCCGATCTGGTAGCGGGTACAGTGACGCTGGTAGCTCGTAAGGGCAAAGTGGTAAATTTTCAGGCGCTGGGTTTGAAGGATGTTGAACAGAATCAACCGATGACGACGGATACTATTTTCCGCATGGCGTCGATGACCAAACCCATTGCCTCAGTCGCTTTGATGATGCTCTATGAGCAGGGCTGGTTTCAGCTGGACGATCCTATTTCCAACTGGCTGCCCGAATTCAGCAATATGAATATTGAAGTGCGCACGCCAGGCAGCGACATCGTTTTGCTGGAACCCGCGCAGACAGCAATCACATTCATGCATGTTCTTACTCACACAGCAGGATTCCAGAACAGCTATCGAGGTGACATACCCGGCTATCAATCCACCATGGCAGTCAGAGACAATGAAGCGCTGGATAGCTGGACTGAGCGCCTCGCAACTCTGCCATTACGCTATGAGCCCGGCACGCGTTGGGAATACTCGGCGGCAACCAGTGTTGTTGGCCGTCTGGTAGAGGTGATTTCCGGCAAAACATTGGATGAATTCTTCCATCAAGAAATCTTCCAACCTTTACAGATGACCGATACTTACTTTTATCTACCCGAAGAAAAACTGCACAGATTCGCCTCTCTGTATGGGCCGGATGCCAGCAATGAAAACAGAATCAGCCTCACCGAAACGGGAGGCACCAACACCAATAGCAATTATTTCAGAGAGCCACGTAACTTTTTTTCCGGCGCGGGTGGTTTGGTTTCCACTGCTGCAGATTATATTCGCTTTCAGCAAATGATGCTGAACGGTGGCGAGCTTGATGGCGTTCGGCTGTTGGGCAGAAAAACAGTGGAGCAGATTTTCAAGAACCATACCGGTGATCTACCTTTGTGGCTGAGTGGGCCGGGCATGGGATTCGGTCTGGGTTACTCTGTAGTTCTGGACAGCGCAGTTGCCAATACGTCTGATACTGAAGGATCAGTCAGTTGGGGTGGCGCTTTCGGCACTATTTTCTGGATTGACCCGAAGGAAGAATTGATTGGCATCATGCTGACGCAGATTCGTCCCTACACACATCTGGGTCTGCGGGAAAACTTCCACAATGTTGTAAATCAGGCGATTATCGATTAGCGTCAGGAGAACCAGTTAACAACGGAGTCGGGCAGGTTGGGATTCGAGGCTGTTTATAGCCTTGAATCCGTCTTCAATTTGTACATCTCCTTGTCTGCTCGATCCAGCAGAGTGTGTATATCGCTTTCCTCGGGTAACTGAGCAGTCACACATCCGATACTGCACTCTATGTCGTAGCCGCGTCTTGCCTGCGCATTGTATGCAGCGACAGCACTCTTAAAACGTTCAATACTTTCCCGCGTTTCATTTTCATTAGCGTCCATCAGCAGCACTGCAAATTCATCGCCACCTATTCGTCCGTAGACGTCGGATTCCCGGAAAACTTCGCGCATGGTAGCGGCGAACGCGAGTAACGCTCTGTCGCCTTCAGCGTGACCATATTTGTCATTGATTGGTTTGAATTTGTCCAGATCAATCAATAAAACAGATGCGGACAAACCCTTGCGTTTACAAACATTCAGCCCATGTTGAGCCAATTCGAGGAAGCCACGGCGATTGGATATCAGGGTCAAGTCATCGAGAGTAGCCAATTGCAGAGCGGTAATTTCCTGCTCTGCCATAGCACCCAGGTCGCGCAGCAATTGTTCGTCATCCAAAGAAAAGGTTCTTGGTTCGCTGTCGAAAATACATAGAGTCCCCAAAGCGCTACCTCCGGCAAATTTCAGAGGGTAGCCCGCATAGAACCGTATACTGGGATCTCCGCATACCAAAGGGTTGTCACTGACGCGCTCATCAAGCATGGCATCTTCGATAATCATGACATCTTCATTCAGTATTGTGTGCCCGCAGAAGGAGGTGTCCCGAGTGGTTTCTTCGCCAAGATCCCTATCCGTAGCCCGGGATTTGAACCACTGTCGCCCCTCGTCGACCAGTGATACCACCGATGTATCTACCCCGAACATCTTTTTGGCCATGCGAGTAAGACGGTCAAAGCGTTCTTCTGACGCGGTGTCCAGAATCTTCAGTGTCCTGAGCTTCTCGAGTCTTATTTCTTCATCTGCGGGTAAAGCGGGCGCGGGCATGTTGATTTACCTTACAACCGTGATTCCAATTCAAGCTTAATGATAGGCTGGACAGACTGGTCTATCAAGTGACAAGCCTGCAACCTGCAGTTTGATTGGGAATTTTGTGTGCTTGCTTGCAAATCTCCAGTGTTGATTACCCGGTTGCGCATTGATGCAGCGGACTACTGGCATTTAGGCCATATAAAAAAGTAGAATCAGTCCGCAGGCGCAACTGGGCCTTATGTCTACCGATCTGCCACGTGTAGCAAGATGTAATCGAGAGTCCGAATTTAAAAATCAGAAGCAAGAAGCTCAAGCCTCAAGAGGGGGTCCAAGCAATGGAAGAATTCAGAGTCAATACAAGAGCGTGGCTGGAGGAAAACTGTCCTGCCAGCATGCGCACCACGATGCCGGAAGATGAGGTTGTCTGGGGCGGGCGCAATGCCACTTACAAGAACCCCGACAGCAAACTTTGGCTGAAAAGAATGGCAGCGAAGGGATGGACCTGTCCCACGTGGCCGGTTGAATACGGCGGTGGGGGATTGGATAAGGCACAAAGCGCGATTCTTGCCGAAGAGATGCAGCGTATAAATGCCCGCAACCCGTTGAACAGTTTCGGTATCAGCATGCTGGGCCCCGTGTTGCTGGAGTACGGCACCCATGAACAGAAGTCGGAACATATACCACGCATAGTACGCGGCGAGATTCGCTGGTGTCAGGGTTACAGTGAACCTGGTGCCGGGTCTGATCTGGCAGCACTTGGCGCCAAGGCCGTGCTGGATGGTGATGATTACATTATCAATGGCTCAAAGATATGGACCTCCTACGCAGACAAAGCAGACTGGATTTTCTGTCTGGTTCGCACCGATTCCGATGTGCCCAAACATAACGGCATCAGTTTTATTTTGTTCGATATGCAGAGCAAGGGTGTGACAACCAAACCGATCAAATTGATTAGCGGTAGTTCCGTTTTCTGCGAAACTTTCTTTGACGATGTACGCGTACCTGCCTGCAATCTTATTGGCAAACTCAACGATGGCTGGACCATAGCTAAACGTCTGCTACAGCACGAGCGCACCATGATCTCTGGCTTTGGCCTTAGCGGTGGGCGTTCCGCGCGCAGCACTCTGAGTGGCAATATAGAGGCAGCGGCGATGAAGTATCGCGGCGATACGGAGAAACTGTCCGACGCGGTTTTGCGTGATCAGATTGCCCAGTACCGAATCGACAGTGAGGCCTTCGCATTTACCTCGCAACGCTCCATGCAGGAATCAAAACTGAGTAAGGGGCCTAATGCCACATCCTCCATGCTGAAGAATTATGGCTGCGAACTGAACAAACGCCGTTATGAACTTTTGTTACGCGCCATCGGTTCCCAGGCGCTTGGCTGGGAGACTTCGGGTGACAACGATTTTGTTGCGGAGGAGTTGACAATAACCCGAGAATGGCTCCGCTCCAAAGCCAATTCTATTGAAGGCGGCACCTATGAGGTGCAATTGAATGTTATCGCAAAGCGCGTGCTGGGTTTGCCGGATATGACCAGTATGTTGGCAGGAGTGAAAGGATGACATTAGTACTCAACGAAGATCAGGAAATGTTGCAAAATGCGGCGCGCAATTTCTGCGCGGCTAACGCGCCGGTATCAGTGCTGCGCAAACTGCGCGACAACAAGGATGCGTTTGGATATTCGCAGGATCTGTGGCAGAAAATGGTAGCGCTCGGCTGGGCAGGCATGGCAATTCCCGAGGAGTTTGGTGGTTTCAGTTTTGGTTATGGTGGTCTGGGTATCGTTCTGGAAGAAACCGGTCGAACCTTGGTGCCTTCGCCTTTAGTGGCTACGGTGCTGTTGGGAGCTACTGCGGTGAATCTGGCGGGAAATGAAACACAAAAACAAAGTTTGTTGCCCGCACTGGCGAATGGAGAGTTGTTACTCGCACTGGCCTTGGAAGAAACTCCTTTTCATGATCCAACGACTATCAGTTGTAAGGCGGAGAAATCCGCAGATGGCTACAAGATCAATGGCCGTAAAGTTTTCGTGCTGGATGGTCATGTTGCGGACAAACTGATCATTGTTGCCCGCACTTCCGGTGCTACTGCTTCACGTGAGGGCATAACGCTTTTCCTGGTAGACAGTGATACTGCCGGATTGAAAATAACCCGTACGCAAATGGCGGACAGTCGTAACGCGGCGAATATCGAACTAGTCAACGTAAATGTGTCAGCAGATTGTGTGCTCGGTGACATCGACAATGGCAGTGACGTGCTGGAGAAGGTGCTGGATATCGGACGCATTGGTCTTGCCGCTGAAATGCTTGGCGGTATTCAACAAGCGTTTGACACGACCATAGAGTATCTCAAGCAGCGGCAACAATTCGGCGTTGTGATTGGCTCATTTCAGGCGTTACAACATCGCGCGGCAATCATGTACAGCGAGATAGAGCTATGCAAATCGGCAGTGCGCAAAGCGCTGAGTGAGCTGGATGGTGCACAGGAAAATATTCCTGAACTGGCCAGCATAACCAAAGCAAAATTGTCTGAAGTATTCGAGTTGGTCAGCAATGAAGCGGTGCAGATGCACGGCGGCATCGGCATGACCGATGAACTGGATATCGGGTTCTATATGAAACGCGCACGCGTGGCGCAGCAGTGTCTGGGTGATGCGGCTTTTCATCGGGACCGATTTGCCACATTGCACGGGTTTTGAGATTCAGCGCGAACGTTCAAATCTTTTAACGCTGTTATGTCTTTACGAAGGAAACTGAATTGGCAATCAAATTATTTTTCACGATCTTCACCGTGGTGTTTATTGCTGAACTCGGCGACAAGACGCAATTGGCAACCATGCTGTTCGCGGCAGACAAGGATGTCTCCAAATGGATGGTTTTTTTTGCAGCTTCTGCTGCACTGGTTACGGCCGCAGGCATAGGCGTTATTGCGGGTAGCTTTCTATCGGCTTACGTCAGCGAGAGACAACTGTCCTATCTGGCTGGTGTAGGATTCATCCTGATTGGCGCGTTTACGTTGTATAAGGCATGAGTATAAGGCATGAGTATAGGGCATAAGTACTGGGCACAAGTACCAGGCACAAGCACCGTTCAAATAAGCGTTACGCAAGATGCTTGACAACAAAAAATACCTCCGGCATTATCCCCGCCCTATGAATATGAACGTCTTTTTTTACTGGTGGCCAGTTTCCAAGGGTTGCCAGACAGCAAGCGACAGGTCTGACACACTTGTAAGCTGACTCTCACTGGCTGCCCCGACAGGAAGGCGGCCTCTACTATTCTGAAATTTCCAGTTCCGAAAAAGTCCGCCCTCTGTAGGGATCAGTCGTTGCCAGACATATAAAGTCTGGCGTTGAACGCGAGGACTTGACCGTGAACACCATTGAACAACTGCATTATATTTCCGCCGCTGGCGTGCGCATTCAGAGAGCGGAGCAGCGCGTTTCCTATGAGACCGGTATCACCAATATTCGCGAGCAATTGAATGCCGCACGCGGTGTGCTGCTCAGTTCCTCGTTTGAATATCCCGGCCGTTATACGCGCTGGGATATCGGCTTCGTCAATCCTCCGGTCGTCATCACTACACGTGGTCGCAGCATCCAGATTCAGGCCCTGAATCGTCGTGGCGAGATAATATTGCCAGAGTTTCTGCGTGCGTTGCAGGGTAATGCTGCGATTGCGCAGTTAGTTTTTTCTGGCACCGAAATCAATGTGAAAATCAAGCACTCTGCCGCCGATTTTCCCGAGGAAGCTCGCAGCAGACAACCCAGTGTATTCTCTGCATTGCGGGCGTTGGTGCAGCATTTCAGGAGTGACAAGGACAAATATCTGGGGCTGTATGGCGCGTTCGGTTATGACCTTGCATTCCAGTTTGAACCCGTTACTTTTCAACAAACACGTGACTCCGCACAGCGCGATATGGTGTTGTACCTGCCTGATGAAATCCTGGTAGCCGATCACTACATGCAGACGGCAACGGTGTACCGTTACGAATTTGTCTGCAAAACAGAAAGCGGGTTAACGATCGAAACGACGGGTGGTCTGCGGCGCACGGGAGAGCTTTGTGATTTCGTGCCGCCAGAAGAAATTCTTGCGGCCAGTGGGGATCATCTGCCGGGTGAATTCGCGAATGTTGTGCGTAAGGCAAAGGAGTACTTCAGGCGCGGCGATTTGTTTGAGGCGGTTCCCGGTCAGGTGTTTGTAGAATCCTGTCGCGATACACCTGCCGATATTTTCCTGCGTTTGCAGCAGCGTAATCCGGCACCTTATGGCGCCTTGATGAATCTGGGAGAACAGGAGTATCTGGTGGCAGCGTCGCCGGAAATGTATGTGCGCGTGCGCGGTACATTGGTGGAGACCTGTCCTATTTCCGGCACCATTGCGCGTGGCGCCGACGCGATTGCAGATGCGCAACAAATTCTGACGCTGCTGAATTCCGAGAAAGATGCAGCGGAGCTTTCCATGTGCACTGATGTGGACAGAAACGACAAGAGCAGGGTTTGCGTTCCGGGCAGTGTTGAGGTGGTTGGCAGGCGACAGGTTGAACTCTATTCTCGTCTGATTCATACCGTGGATCACGTGCAGGGCGTCTTGTCGCCTGAGTTCGATGCATTGGATGCTTTCCTGGCGCACACCTGGGCTGTCACAGTCACGGGTGCGCCCAAACAGGCCGCGATACAGTTCATCGAAGACACCGAGAAATCACCACGACTGTGGTACGGCGGCGCTATTGGTTGTATTGGTTTTGATGGCAACATGAATACCGGTCTGACGCTCAGGACAGTGCGCATCAAGGACGGTATTGCGGCGGTACGCGCTGGTGCAACGCTGCTGATGGATTCTGATCCTGAGGCGGAGGAAGCGGAGACACGCCTGAAAGCCTCAGCCATGCTTGCGGCCGTGCGTGGTGATCCGGTTCTGACCCAAAAGCAGGCTGCCAATGATGTGCTCAGCGCCGTACCAGCGGCCAAGCAACTACGTGTGCTTATGATTGATCACCGCGACTCTTTTGTGCATAACCTGGCCAGCTATTTCCGGGCGCACGGCGTGCAATTGCAGACCATGCGTCCCGCGCTGGCGCGGCAGTTTCTACGCGATGAAAAAGTCGATCTGGTTGTCCTGTCACCCGGGCCCGGTCGTCCTGATGATTTTGCGATGCATGAGACGCTGGATATCTGCCTACAGAAGCAAGTGCCGGTGTTCGGTGTCTGCCTGGGACTTCAAGGCATCGTGGAATACTTTGGTGGCGAGCTTGACGTACTGGATTACCCGATGCACGGCAAAGCCAGCCAGGTGCAACACGCGGGTGGAGTCCTGTTTACCGGCATCAATCCAGAGTTGACAGTAGGTCGATATCATTCGCTGCATGCCACGCGGGTGCCAGGTTGTCTGCAAGTGAACGCTTATAGTAACGATGGCATAGTGATGGCGCTGGAACACAAGCAATTGCCCATCATGGCTGTGCAGTTTCATCCGGAGTCCATTCTCAGTCTGCAGGCACATGCAGGCCACCAATTGCTGGGCAATGTTGTACAATACGCGCTCTCACGCCGCATGGGTCGCCAAGCGCAAACCACGCCACTTCAGGTAAGCAACGAGTATGTCTAAGCCGGCCACCAGTGAGCGTTTTATTTTTGCGGATTCTGATCGACGTCACCCCGTAATTGAGTAGCAATCCGATTTAGAGTCCAATACCCCTGAAGAAGAGATTGGACATGAAGAAGCGCTATACGGTAAAGCCAGCCAGGTGCAACACGCGGGTGGAGCCCTGGTTGCCGGCATCAATCCAGCTGCTGTCATTCAGCTAAAAATGCCACTCGTTTTGCCACAGTAGGATTCGCAGCGCAGTAGACATCGGGCGTGCTATGAGTTTGGTTTTGCCAACACTCTCTTGTCTTTTCTTCCGCATCCGAACATAATTCGCGATACATAGGCGGGGGGGCAGCTTATCTTAATCCTTGAACGAAGTGCAAAGCTGCGGCTGCTAACTGTATTTCTGTTCTACTTTACCCAGGGCGTGCCGGTCGGACTGTTTTTCTTCGCCATTCCGGCTTGGCTCGCCTCGAATGGTGCTTCGACCGCCGCAATCGCGGGCGTCGTCAGTCTGTCGATCCTACCTTGGACGCTTAAATTCTTCCTCGGCTTCATCATGGATCGATACACATTTTTGCCGATGGGCAGACGCCGCATCTGGATCATCGGTGCGCAAGCATCAATTGTCGCTATGCTTCTATTCGCGGCCATAATGTCACCGGGGGCGGAGGAAATCTGGCTGCTTTCGATTCTCGGGTTTCTTGCGAATGCCGGGACTGCGTTTCAGGATGTCTCCATCGACAGCCTGGCAGTCGATATCATGAATGAAGACGAGCGCGCCAAAGCGGCTGGCATCATGTTCGGCGGACAGATTCTGGGCATTTCGGCGACCACTTTTGTCGGCGGACAGTTAATCGCCGTTTATGGCACAGTGGCAGGCTATCTCGCCGCTGCCCTAGTGGTGACATGCGTCCTCATCTTCGGGATTTGCATTCTCGAACGCGATGGCGAAGGACGATTTCCCTGGAGTGGCGGCAAAGCCCATCCGCGCAACATCGCCATACAGGTCGAGTCGTGGAAGCCACTCTTGATAAGCAGCGCTAAGGCAATGTTCGCCCCGATAAGCCTGATTGCAGTTGTCTTCTTCTTCTTCAGCGCAATGCCAAGCGGCATTTCCGAAGCCTATCACCCCGGACTGGCAACCAGCATAGGAGGTTGGTCGCAGACCGATTACACCAACACTATTGCGGCGGCGCAATTTTCTGTTGGCATCTTCGCCCTTACGCTGGGCGGCTGGATTGTCGCAAAGATCGGGGCGCAAGGAGCGACATTGATCCAGTGCATATTGATCGGGCTGTTCGCGCTAGGCTTCGGTTTGGCGCGCGATCATTGGACCAACGCATCGCTTCTGACCGCATTTTTCTGGCAGACCGAATTTTTCGCTACAATGTTGGTCGTCTCATTGGTCCCCATTGCGATGCGACTGTGCGATCCACGCGTCGCCGCCACGCAGTTCACGCTTTACATGGCCGTCTCCAATGTCGGGCGTCCATTGGGCAATTCCGTTGCGGCTGCAACCGACGCCGCCACCGCCCCGCACAACATGTATTTTTTCCTCGCAGGTATTTTCGCCGTGCTGACCCTTATATTGTGGTTCGTCCGCTTTCCATCCCGCGCGCCCGAGGTCGAAGAAATAGTTGAAACGGCGCACCCGGTAAAGGCAGGTGAACCAGCACCCAAAATCAACTAGATAGTCTATGGCTCTTGACCGTTCTTTTCTCTCACTCCGCATGGCGCGCCATGCGCAAACCACGCCACTTCAGGTAAGCAACGAGTATGTCTAAACAGGACACCAGTCAGCGTTTCATTTTTGCGGATTCTGATATCCGCGGTGAAATGGTCACACTAACAAGCAGTTATCTGGAAGCTGTGGGCAGATACGGTTATCCGCCAGCGGTAAGTCAATTGCTGGGCCAGTTTCTGGCAGCGGGAGTCTTGCTGGGCAGCACAATCAAATTCGAAGGGCGACTGGTGCTGCAGGCGCGGGGCAATGGTCAGATCTCCTTGCTAATGTCTGAATTCACCAGTGCCGGAGAGATCCGCGGCATTGCACGTTTCAAGGAAGCGCCTGATGCGACAGAGTTCAGTGAACTGGTGGGGCAGGGGACGCTGGTTATCACCGTAGATTCCAGTCGCGGCGATCCCTATCAGGGTGTGGTTGCCTTGGAGAGTGACAATCTGGCGCAGTGCCTGCAGGACTATTTCTACCAGTCCGAACAATTGGGCAGCTGGATCATGCTGGCGGTAGATGAAAACAGAGTGTCGGCTATCATGCTGCAGCAACTGCCTGCGCAATTGCAAAAAGAACCGGAGTTGCGTGAGGAACAATGGCAGCATGCCGTGCATCTGGCCAGGACGTTGCAAGACTCCGAGTTACTGAGTCTGGACAATGAAACGATTCTGCACCGTTTGTATCACGAGGAGACACTAAGTCTGTTTGCTGTCAGAGACGTGAAGTACCAATGCAGCTGCACGCGCGAGCGCACGGCCAGAGCTTTGTTGGCCATCGGTAAGGATGAGGTGGACAGCATTGTCGCGGAGCAGGGCGGCGTTGCCATCAGTTGTGAATTCTGCGGGACGGAGTACAACTTCGGTCCCGGTGAGATAGATATGCTTTTCGACAAGGGCGGTTCTGTTCATTAAAAGCACGGGTCACTAAGACTATTGGCTATCAGGACCTGATAGCCCCGAAAGCAGAAATGGTCGTTGCAATATCCGCATCGCTCAGATCTCTGTGTGTGACAAGCCGCATCAGTGTGCGATAAGTCCGGTCAGCCTTGATGCTGCGCTTATCCAGCTCATCGGCCAACGCCTGTCGGGGTCCGTTAGGTACGTCCACAAACACCATGTTGGTTTGCACCGGCTCTACCCGATAGCCTGCAGCCTGCAGACCATCAGCCAGATGCTGCGCACGTCGATGGTCGGCCGCCAGATCCTGCACCTGATTCTCCAGCGCATAAATACCTGCCGCAGCCAGAATGCCAGCTTGTCGCAAACCTCCGCCGGTCACCTTGCGCCAGCGATGTGCGCTCTTTATGAAATCCCGTGATCCCAGCAATACCGAACCGACCGGCGCGCCAAGGCCCTTGGACAGACATATGGACACAGAATCGAATGGCTTTGTTATGGCAGCGAGTTCCACACCCAGAGCAACGGCAGCATTGAATACCCGCGCGCCATCCAGATGCAGTGCCAAACCTTGCTTATCAGCCAGTTGCCTTGCCTGCACCATATAATCCATGGCCAGCACCTTGCCATGCACCGTGTTCTCAAGACATAGCAGGCGGGTGCGGGCAAAGTGATCATCGGCTGGTTTGATGGCGGCCAGAATATCATCCAGAGGCATCTCGCCGGCAGCATTGAAGTTCAGTGGTTGGGGTTGAATACCACCCAGCGCTGCAGCGCCACCGCCTTCATATTTGTAAGTATGCGCCTGTTGCCCGACGATATACTCGTCACCACGACCGCAATGTGTCAGCAGCGCCACCAGATTGGATTGCGTACCGGAGGGCATGAACAGGCCTGCCTCCATACCGGCACGCTCCGCCAGCATCTCCTGCAGTTTGTTCACCGTTGGGTCTTCACCGTAGACATCATCACCCACGGGGGCTGCCATCATGGCAGCAAGCATGGCTTTGCCGGGTCGGGTTACCGTATCGCTGCGCAAATCTATCCAGGGTTTTTCAATCAAAATGCAGACTCTCCGTGCTACTTATAGCCATTTTGAACTAGCAAAGCATTAAATGAACTAAGCCAAGGGCTTGTAATCGTGCGCATTGTAGCCTACTTTTCACCAAAGCTCTTTGGGCCTTAGCATGGATAATAATAATGACAATACTGACTGCTGTTAATCTGATCATCTTTGCCGGTTTACTGTTTCTGCTAGTCAAATTACGCAACAAGGAACTGACCCTGTCTCGCCAGGTGTTTGTTGGTCTGGTGCTGGGTGTAGTTTTTGGGTTTTATTTGCAGTTTGTACATGGCGGCGATGCGGCCGCGATAGGACAGACGCTGTCATGGACGAGTGTCGTTGGTGATGTGTATGTCGCGCTGTTACGTATGATCATCATGCCATTGGTGCTGGTCACCATGATTGCTGCTGTGGTGCGCTTGCAGGCGGTGGCTGCGCTGGGCAAGATCGGCGCCTCGGTGATTGGTCTGTTGGTGTTTACTACCGCGGTTGCGGCGCTTGTCGGCGTTATCATAGCCAGTGCGTTTGGTCTGACCGCCGAAGGCCTGGTAGCTGGCGATCGTGAAACTGCACGCGCGCAAACCTTAGAGGTACGGCAACAGGTTGTCAGCGATCTTGATATTGGCGATGTCATCGTTCGGTTTGTGCCTACCAATATATTCGCGGATCTTGCAGGCGCCAGGGACACCTCCATTATCGCTGTTGTCATTTTCGGAATGCTTTTTGGTCTGGCTGCGCTGTTGGTGAGTCGCGAGAAGCCTGAGTATGCCCAACGGATCGGCGATTTCATGGAAACCATACAGGCTATTGTGATGCGTCTGGTGAAAATGATCATGATACTGACACCATACGGTATTCTTGCGTTGATGACTTATGTGGTAGCCAGCTCCAATGGTTCTGACATATTGAATCTGATTGGTTTTGTCGTGGCATCTTACGTCGCCATTGTGATCATGTTTATTTTCCATGGCTTGCTGTTGTCGCTGTCCGGCGTCAGCCCACTGGATTATTTCCGCAAGATTTGGCCGGTTCTCACATTCGCCTTTGCAACAAGGAGTTCGGCAGCAACAATACCCTTGAACATAAAAACTCAAGTAGAAGAACTGAATGTGCCACCGTCAATAGCCAGTTTGTCGGCTTCATTTGGTGCAACAATAGGACAAAATGGTTGTGCGGGTATTTACCCTGCCATGCTGGCGGTGATGGTTGCACCAACCATGGGGATCAATCCGCTGGCACCAGATTTTCTCTTCACACTGGTCGCTATCATTTCCATCAGCTCATTCGGTGTGGCTGGTGTTGGTGGTGGCGCGACATTCGCTGCGTTGATTGTGCTGCCAGCGATGGGCCTGCCAATCGCACTGGTGGCGTTGTTGATATCCATTGAGCCATTGATCGATATGGGGCGCACGGCACTTAATGTCAGTGGTGCGATGACCAGCGGTGTGATTACGGGGCGAGTCATAAAAGAAGGGGTCTGACGTATTACTTGCTTGTTTATTCTTTAACCATTTTCTCGCTGGCCAGCAGCAGCCAGATGAAACCGGCGCCAAAACCAAAAGTAAAATCCTTTTCGTGCAACGGACTGCGCGAATTGGCGGCACCATGGTGAGAGTTGGTCTGTATGCCCAGAAATAAGCGACCTTTTTCATTGACGCGATAGCTGCCGTAGAAATTCAGCCCGGTTCCGAAATAGCCACTCTCCGCTTCGTACACGGGTCTTTGTGGCGTGGCAAACTCCGGAATAACATCAAAGAAATAAGCGTGCAGCTTTTCCGATGCCCATAATGGTCGCAATGAAACAGTTGCCTCCAGTTTGGGGTTGATAAAGCCGTAATGTTTGTACTGCAGCATGGGTTCAAAGACATAACCGCGTTGGTCGATGCGACTCAAGTCACTGGAAAAAACACTGCGCGCCTGCAACGCGAGTTTAAGCTCGGATCTGCTAGTGTCAGCAAAGGCATAGTCGGCCAACTTGATAGTCAGTTGCGGGCCAATCTGAAACATGAAGTCCAAATCTGGCATGCCACTACGGCTTTCATTATCCTCGCTGTCGGCATCAAAAGCCGCGCTGAAAGACAGATCCAGCTCCAGGCGCTCATTCTCGAAAGCGACAGCGCGGGCGTTTTGCCCATCACCCATCCGAAAAACCTCACCGCGATAGATGATATAGGGCAGCCCCAGGCCGCGCACATGGCGCTCGGATGAGGTGGGATAGTCGGGTGCCAATAACAGGCCGGCGCCAACACCGAGTTCCCATAGCGGCTTTTCATCGCCGGCATCCGCGGCGTGGACCGTGGAGGTAATCAGCGAAGCGCTGCTCAGCATGATGGCTGGCGCAAGAAATTTAAACATGATGCGGTGAATTCCTGAATTAGAACTTCCGTCAGTATACGCTGTAACTATCGCGCCGGGTCACCCAGTGCATGTACCAATCGTAAACCTGCCAGTACCAGGCGTTGCTCGGCGACGCTTTGCATTTGGGTTACATATTCAGCGTCCAGAATGAACACTGGCAATTCAGTTGCTGATCTCTCGGCGTGCAGCACGGCTTCGCGCATGTCATCAGTGTAGACAAGTGTCTGCAGGATATCGCGACTTTCCTGCAGCCACAATGCGCTGTTATCTGTTGCCAGCAGTTCTCTGTCCAGACTAATGCGTGCGGCTGCAACGGTCAGTTTCTCCTGTGTTTCCGCGAAAGGCATATCACTCAATGCCTGGTCCCATCGTGCATGCAAATTGCCGCCCCGGGTATTGATGTCATTACCACCACGGTCACCATTGACGAACAACTTTGCAGAGAGCAGAGAGCCAGCATGCAAGGGTTGATGAATATCGCCCAGCAGATGCATCACCCAGCACAGAGCGATGGCGCGCTCAGACTCAGCAACGTTAATGTCATTCAGACGATGCAATGAATAGTATAGTGCGAGCATCATGTTGGTGACTTGATTTGCAGCATGAATCGTATCCGGATGCTCACCTTGAATATCCGGTAGTGCTACCATGCCGACATAGACATTGCCCTGTATAGAAGAGTTACCCAATTCCGGGGCAGGTACCCAGCGACCATCTATAAAGTGCCAGTTGGCACGATTATATATGTTGCGTTCGCTTTCGGGCAGGATGCCACGCGCCACGTCGGGCCACACCGCTGCCTGACCAAAGAGCCAGCGGTCCTGCTCCGCGTTGCTGCCGCGACTTATTGCAGCGGGCATTCTTTCCCGGAAGTCCTCAGCGAAGCGTGGGTGTTGTGACAATATCGATAACAGCGCATCGCGACGTTCCGCGGGCAGATACTCGAAAGCGATGCCTGCATTCAGACGATGCCCGGTGGCATCCCATGCATGCAGGTTTACGGAAAATAAGAAACTGACTAAGGCGCAGAACAACACTGAACCTGCTCGTGTCCTGAACCAAACATATGCTGAATTCATGATGAGAAACTCTTACACTTCCAACCATTCCTTGCGAACGGATTCTTCCTTGAGCAAACTATCCGGGGTGCCTTCGTAGACCATATGACCATGGCCCATGACATACAAGCGATGCGAAATTCGCAGAGCAATAGTCAGCTTCTGTTCTACCAACAGGATGGCAACGCCACGTCGGGCGATCTCCTGCAACAACTCACCAATCTGTTCCACCACTTTGGGAGCGAGCCCCTCGGTGGGTTCGTCAATCATGATCAGTTCCGGGTCACCCATCAAAGTACGGCACATGCACAACATCTGCTGCTCGCCGCCACTCAACACACCGCCGGGTACATCCGCGCGCTCGGCGAGGTTGGGGAACATCTTGAACATCTCATCGATATTCCAGCGCCCGGTGGATTTGCTGCCCTTCATGCCCAGAGTCAGATTCTGCCGAACCGTTAAGGTCGGGAAAATATCGCGGCTTTCCGGCACATAGCCGATACCCAGGTGAGCTATCTCGAAACTGCGCTTACCGGCAATCTCCTGGCCCTTGAACAGGATGGAACCCTTGGGTTCCACTTCGCCCATAATTGTTTTAACGGTGGTAGAACGACCTACACCATTACGTCCCAGCAGGCTGACAATCTCGCCTTCGCCGACACGGAAATTGACGCCGCGCAGAATGTGGCTTTTACCGTAATAGGCGTGCAGATCTTTAACTTCAAGCACTGGTAGCCACCTCGCCCAAATACGCTTCCTGCACTCTGGGGTTACTGCGTACTTTGTCAGGCGTGTCGCAGGCAATAATTTCGCCATACACCAAAACAGAAATCCGGTCAGCTACGTCAAAAACAATATTCATATCATGCTCAACCATAATCAGGGTTTTGCCTTCTGTGATCTTGCGAATCAAAGCGACGGCATTACGTGCTTCGCTCAGACTCATGCCCGCCACGGGTTCATCTAGCAGTATCATCTCGGCGCCGCTGGCAATGGCTACGCCAAGTTCCAGCGCGCGCTGTTCAGCGTAAGCCAGTTCGCCTGCCGGGAAATTGCGGCGATCAAGCAGACCAATCTCGTGCAGAGTCTGCTCGGCTTTTTCATTCAAGCCTTTTTGCTTGCCTACCAGGTGCCAGAACGAATAGCGATAACCCATCGACCACAATAATGCGCAGCGCACATTCTCGAACACGCTCATCAGTGGGAAAATATTGGTTACCTGAAAGCTGCGTGCCAGCCCCATGCGAGCTATTTCGTAGGGCGCTCTATTCTGAATCTCATTGCCTTTGAACTCGATGGTGCCAGAGTTAACACTATGGCGTCCGCTGATCAAATGGAACAAAGTGGATTTGCCGGCGCCATTGGGGCCGATGATGGCGTGCTTCTCACCCTGCTCAATATCCAGACTTACGCCGCGAATGATTTCAGTCTGACCAAATTTTTTGGTGATGTTCTTCAAGGAGAGGATAGCCATCAGTTCGCCTCCTTGTTGATCTCTGGGATGGTTGTAGCGGCAGCCCAGGCAGCGCGCAGTTGAGGCAGAGTGCGTCGCAATGCATAAAAGGAAGCGCCTGTGACCACGACCAGAAGTGCCCAGCTACCAGCACCCGATGGATTCAGCGTTATGCCAAGGAAAACGAATTCATTGCTGCTGACATGCGACATTTCGAGCATTGCAATCATGGACAATACGAAAACGGTACCAGGTATGAATGTGATGGTGTACGGAAGCGCCAGAGTCTGCAGTTTGCCAAGATGCCAGGGAACCCGGTGCATCATCATGAAACCCGCCAGGCCACGCGGCAGGAACATGACTGTCAACACGAACATGATGCCCAGATACAGCATCCACAATTCGGTGTAGTTGCTGAGTACGGAGTTCACCAGAGTCAATACGATGGCGCCAACAATAGGGCCAATAAAGAAACCCAGCCCACCAATGTAAGCCATCAGCAACACGCGTCCGGACGTGATGGCATTCAGATTCTCTTCGGTTATGATTTCGTAGTTGACGGCAAACAAACCGCCAGCCACTCCGGCAAAAAAGCCAGCGGCGCAGAAGGAGATGAAACGAACTTTGCGGGCGCTGTAGCCGATAAATTCCGCGCGCTCAGCGTTATCTCGAACTGCGTTAGCCATACGACCAGCAGGTGTCTGCGTGAACAGGTACATGAACAAAATAGCAACATACATCCAGGCCGCGCCGAGATAATAAATATGCAGGTCTTGCGTGAATTCGATACCGAACAGGGGAGGACCAAAAGTTCGATCGCCGCTGATGCCTGCTTCACCACCAAAGAAAGACACCAGAATCAAAGATGAGGCAGCAATCAATTCGCCGATGCCCAACGAGATCATCGCAAAGACAGTTCCTGCTTTGCGCGTGGAGAAGCTGCCGATAAAAATAGCTGCGAGCAAGCCAAACAAACCACCGACCAGCGGGATCAGGGTGGTGGACATCATGATGGTTTCGTACTCCACCATACGCAGCACATGTACCGCAAGAAAACCGCCCATACCGAAGTAAACCGCGTGCCCAAAAGAGAGCATGCCGCCCTGGCCCAGCAGCATGTTATAGCTAAGTGCGAAAACGATCATGATGGCCATTTGATTGAAAATCGAAATGGACAGCAGAGAGTCAAAAATCTCCGGCAGAATCAGCAGGGTGACGGCTAACAGAATCCAGATAGTAAATTTCTTCATGATCATGTTTCCCGCTTGCCGAACAGGCCAGTGGGTTTGAAGATCAACACCAGCACCAGTAACAGGAATGGCAATATCGGTGCTATTTGTGGCAACGTGATAGTCCAGAGATCATTCAACATGTGGTCGCGCTCGAAACTGATGCCAAACAGATTCAGCAGATCCTGCATGCCTTTATTGGAAGCGATGGCGTAAGACTGCAGCAGACCGATAAGCAGTGAAGCAACCAGTGCACCTATCAAGGAGCCGAGGCCGCCGATCACGACAATAACGAAGACGATGCTGCCCAGTACCAGAGCCATGCCAGGGAATGTGGTCAGCACAGGACCGGCAATTACGCCTGCCAGACCTGCCAGTGCCGAACCAACACCAAACACTGCCATGAAGATAAATGGTACGTTGTGTCCCAGATTACCAACTGTATGTGGATGGGTGATTGCTGCCTGAATAATGATACCTATACGTGTTCGCGTCAGCACGAAATACAGGCCGATAAAAATAGCCACAGAAATGAAAATCATGAAAGCTTTATAAGCAGGAAAATTCTGACCGAATAACGTGAACAGCGGGAAGTCGAGAAGTTCTGGCTGGCGATAATCTTTGGTGGCACGCCCCCAGAAGAATTGCACCACTTCTTCAATCAGGAAAGCCAGACCGAAAGTAAATATCAGCTCGGCAACATGTCCTGACTTGTGCACATGTCGCAAGCCATAGCGTTCCACCAAAGCACCCAGCACGCCAACCAACAGAGGGGCAATGATCAGTGCAGGCCAGAAGCCCATATATAAGCTGATGGAGTAGGCGAAATAGGCGCCCAGCATGTAGAAGCTGGCGTGGGCGAAATTGAGCACGCCCATCATGCTGAAGATCAAGGTCAGGCCGCTGGCCAGCATGAACAACAACAAACCTGTCACTAAACCGTTCAAGGTCGCAAACGTAAGAACTTCAATCATGGTGCGTTATCGTGTCTCTCGCCTGGAAATTCGCAAAGCAATTGCCCGGAATATCACTTTTATTATTAGGAAGTCTGGAGCGGTTCTTTGCGATCAGACTGTTTTTTTACTGTTACGGTCTATTCATACGACAACTGGTTTCTGTAATTGTATCTTCTACCGGAACAGTGAACTCAGTAACCAGCCCATAGCCTGAATTGTCAGCATCAAACTCTACGCCTTCGTTGGTATGGACAGAGATGTGCAGTGACTGGAATATCTGGTGATCGTCTGCCCGCATCCAGATTTCTTCACCTGACAAGCTGGTGATGCGCATGTCTTCCATGGCAACAGCGATATCGTAAGGGTCAGCACTGCCGGATTTTTCGATAGCGGCAGCCAGCATCATCAAGGCATTGGCGATACGCGGTTGCGTCACATCATTGTTGGGATGCTGTGCTTTGAATTTGCGGGTGTAGTCTTTGCGTATTTCGGTTTCTATTGGATTGCCCTGATCGTTATGAACCAAGCGGATCTTGCCTACGCCTGCAGCACCTAACGTAGAGGTGATGCCGTCGTATGCTGCATAGAATGTGTAAATAGGTACATTCAGTCCGGCATCGATGATGCCTTTGCCCAGGGAAACCATATCGGCACCCCAGTTGCCTGTGATAACAGCGTTTGCGCCAGAGGAGACAATCTTGGTGATATAGGGAGTAAAATCCTTCACCTGACCAATGGGGTGCAATTCATTGCCCACGATCTGAATATCCGGCCGCTTCTGCTTCAGCAGCTCGACCGTTGAGTTGGCCACTACGTTGCCGAAGGAATAATCCTGGCCAATGATGTAAACCTTGGTGATATCCGGGTTCATGGCGATATGTGTGGTCATTGCATCCAGCTTCATGTCGGCATGGGCATCGAAGCGGAAATGCCAGAAGCTGCATTCAGCCTCCGTCAGAATGGGGTCCACCGCGGAGTAGTTGAAGTAAACCATGCGTTGGTCGGGGTTACGGCGATTATGGCGTTCAATGGAAGAGCTCAAAACGCTGGCCACCGCCGAACTGTTGCCGGAGAAAACGATTTGAATGCCATCGCTGATAGCGCGGCGCAATTGAATCTGTGTGTCCTGAGCACTGTTTTTGTTGTCCAGCACTACAATCTCGAAGGGGCGACCATTGAGTACGCCGCCTTTGGAATTGATGAGATATTCCGCGGCAAATTTCATCTGCAGTGATCCGCTGACGCCTTGTGCGGCGAAGGTACCCGACTGCGGATCGATGAATGCGATCTTGATGGGTTCCTGCGCATGTATGGGGGCGGGAGTCAGGAGAATAGTTGCTACCACGGCTGCGACGGCCAGAGAGGTTGCGGCAAGAGCAGCGTTACGTGGAGATATGGAGCGTAGTTTTGCTTGAATATTCATGAGGCCTGCTTCTTGTATAATAGTTGCCGTTTATGTTTGTTATCACTCCAGCTTATAACAAAAGGGCCTGATAACGGTTTGAATTATGCCAGCAATGGGGCATGACATTACCCCAGACCGCTGCGCGAATCAAGTTATCCCGACGGGTGTAAAGACCAAAGTTGAAGTGAAAGGAATACGCGGTGAGTTGACGCAAAACGATTCAAAAACCGGAAGAACTGCGACTATTTTTCAGTGGATTTTTCGGTGCGATGAAGCAGTTGTTTCAGCTCCGGAATGCACGAGCCGCAATTGCTTCCACAACGCAGTAGCCTGCCCAATTCAGCCGGCGTTTTTGCTCCATTGCGTACTGCGTTGACTATTGCTGATTCGCTGACTTGATAACAGCTGCAGATAATGCGCCCCGGGCCACTTCCGCTGACATTGAGCAGGCGCCAGGAATCAGCGCCTACCTGATGGTCCAACAATGCATTCATACGTGCGGTGTCTGGCAGACTGTTACGTTTGACTGCGCTGAACGCTGCGATGTGAATCTGGTCCCTCTGGCAGAACAGCGCCCGGTAATCAGTTGTAGCTGTGTTGGTCAACTCGATGCGTTGCAATCCGCTCGTAGATGGCAGCAGAAAATCGTTAAGAGTCTGCAAAATATTTGTTGCTGAATTGTGCGACTCTTTATTTGGTTCCTGGCGTATCGCAAGTAAATAGCGCCAGCCTTTGGCAACGGGAATTTTCACCCAGTAAAAAAATACAGACACATCCAGTTCTTCGCGGCTGATCAGATGTACCCAGCAACAAACTGGTGCCAATTGCAGAGTCAGCTGCGCAAACTTGCTTTCTGGTTGTCCCGAGTGCGGGTCGGTTACCGAGCTTATCAATTCATTGACTCGTCCATGCGCAGCGAATTGTGCACTCCAGTGAATGGGAACGAACACTTCGCCAGGCCGTTGTCCCGTATCCAGCACTGCTGTCATCATCAGCTCAGCCTGACTGTTTTTCACGCGTACCAGATCGCCATCGCCAATGCCGGTACTGAGTGCGTCCAATGGATTCAGAGCGAGGTAGGGCGCATCGGTGTGGTTAAGTAAACGTGGTGCTCTTGCAGTGCGCGTCATCGTATGCCATTGATCGCGCACCCGGCCGGTGTTGAGTGTGTAGGGTAGCGGCTCGGTTGGTAACTGTGGCATTTGCGCAGTCACTGCGATGAAGCGAGCTTTGCCATTCGCGGTATAGAAACGATTGTCGTTCAACAGCGGAGTGGAAAGTTGATTGCCATTACAACTTGCGGGTAAAGGCCAGCGTATGGGTGAGAGATGCTCAAACTGTTCATCATCCAGAGTTGCCAATGCGCTGATATCGAAGACGCGCCTTGCATTGCTGAGTGGGTCATTTTCGAAGCCGGATAAGCGTGCGTGTTCGCGAAATATTTCTGCAGGGGAAGTGAAGGCAAAATGTTGTGCAAAGCCCATACGCTTCGCAACTTCGCAGATCATCCACCAATCCGGTTTAGCGTCTCCTGCTGCTGGCAATAATGCTCTTTGTCGCGAGATGCAGCGTTCGGAATTGGTCACGGTGCCGTCTTTTTCTCCCCAGCCCGAGGCTGGTAACAATACATGCGCACAAACGGTGGTATCGGTTTTCTCAATGCAGTCTGATACGACAACCAGTTCGCACTTTTTCAAAGCGGCACGTACGCGTTGCGGGTCCGGCAGGCTTACGACAGGATTCGTTGCCATTATCCAGATGGCTTTTATCTCACCGCTGTCGATGGCGTTAAACATATCCACAGCTTTCAAGCCAGGTTTGTTTGCAATGCTATCCGATTGCCAAAAACGTGCCATACGGTCCACATTCTCTTCTGCGAAATCCATATGGGCGGCAAGTTGATTGGCCAGGCCACCCACTTCGCGACCACCCATCGCATTCGGTTGTCCGGTGATGGAGAACGGTCCCATGCCTTCTTTGCCGATTCTGCCGGTCGCCAGATGGCAATTGATGATGGCGTTGCATTTGTCGGTGCCTGTTGCAGATTGATTGATACCCTGCGAATAGAACGTCACGGTTTTTTCCGTGCGCGCAAACCAGCGATAGAACTGCTCCAGTTCGCCAATATCCACATCCGCTTTTTTGGCAGTGGTTTCCAGATCCTGCGTGCAGTCCATGGCTGCGGCAAACCCTTCGGTATGAGCGGCAGTAAAATCTTCGTTCAGGCATTTTTTCTCGCTCAAAAAGCGCAGTAAACCGGTGAAGACGAAGCCATCACTGCCAGGCGCAATTCGCAGATGCAGGTCAGCAAGTTCACAAGTTGCAGTGCGCCGCGGATCGATCACCACCACTTTCATTTCCGGGCGTTGTTGTTTCGCGGTGGAGATACGCTGGAACAAAACAGGATGAGTCCAGGCGGCATTGGAACCAACCATAATCAGCAGGTCACAATTCTCCAGATCCTCATAGGTACACGGCACTGCGTCAGCCCCCAAGCCTCGCTGATAACCGGCTACAGCTGAAGCCATGCACAGACGCGAATTGGTATCCACGTTTGCGGTGCCAATAAAGCCCTTCATCAATTTGTTGGCGACGTAATAGTCTTCAGTCAGCAATTGACCGGAAAGATAGAACGCCACCGAGTCAGGGCCATGTCGCTTTATAATGTCGCTGAAGCCGGCAGCCACCACATCCAGTGCCGTGTTCCAATCGGTGCGACAGCTGTTTATCTGTGGGTGCAGCAGTCTGCCATGTTCGCCTAACGTTTCATGCAGTGCCGAACCCTTGACACACAAACGGCCTTTGTTGGCAGGATGGTCCTGGGTACCACTCACAGCCGTTACGCGGCCTTTGTCGATGGTTGCAGTGACACCGCAGCCAACACCGCAATAGGGGCATGTGGTTTGAATTTGTGGAGGTAGTGCTGAACTCACTCAGTGCTCCCGCAGTTCGACAACAACCGTGTTGTCCTTTGGCTGAGCATGTTACAAAAAAAAGCCCACGAGTTGCAGAGCAACTACGTGGGCAATATCACCCGAGAAAGGCAAGACGGGAGGGAGTATCTTCCTTTCCAATAAGCTTTGGTTTGGAGCACTAAAGCCTGCTTGAGACAATGCATTTGCTGTGCCAGATTTCCAAATGGCGTTGGGAAATACCCGCACACATTTGATATCTATTTAAAAATCATGGGGATATAAAGTCGTTGATTGCGTGAGTTCCAGTTTTCATGAGTGGGACTGAGGTATTTGTACATATTTAGTCAGACAGAAAAAGCGGTTCAACCGGTCTCTTTTGGTTCCCATTTTTAGAAAGCGCACTATAACTGTGCGGAAAAAAAAGCCTGCATCCGTGAGGAGTGCAGGCTTCATTACCCGGAGATCCAATAGCTAAAAATTAGCGCGGTCTCAAATCAACGTACAGGAGGTGTACAGCCTAAGTGTTATCAAGAATCAGGCCAACATCGGTAATTCATTGCAATACAGTAACTTACCAAATTTCAATTCAATTCCATGCTGCAAACCGGGCCTCGAATTGAACAATCAGGTGGCATGATTAGTGATTGCTGCACTCATCTTGTGCGGTTATGCTCCTGAATAAATGGGGTCAGAGTAAAAATACAGCACTGTATTTTTACTCTGACCCCATTTATTCAGGAGAGATACTGTGGAAAGCTGGACGCTGGAAGAATCAGAAATTGAATGCAGTGCCATTCGCTCACAGGGCGCGGGTGGACAAAACGTCAACAAGGTTTCCAGCGCGATTCACTTGCGCTTCAACGTGCCCGCTTCCAGCTTGCCCGACACAGTCAAAGCTAAACTGCTGGCGCGCAAAGATAGCCGCATCACAGCCGATGGCATCGTGGTCATCAAGGCGCAAACCTATCGCACTCAGGCGCAGAACCGTGATGATGCCATGCAAAGATTGCAGCAACTGATAGAAAAAGCCTGCAAGACGAAACCACCACGCAGAGCAACCCGACCCACGTTGTCCTCGAAGATCAAAAGGGTTGATGGAAAAACAAAACTGGGCAAGATAAAGTCGATGCGAAGTCGACCTTCGCATGATGATTAAGTTGTACCAGTGCGATAAGCTCAAACATGTAACCTTTTACTTAGCTCAAATCAGGTCCTTCTACTTATGCTTACTCCCTTCCACCTTGCTATCCAGGTACGCGACCTCGCCGAGGCGCGCGATTTCTATGGCATCAAAATGGGCCTGCCCGAAGGTCGCAGTTCGGAGCAGTGGATAGATTTCAACCTGTTCGGCCATCAATTGGTCGTGCACGTAAACCCGCAACTTGGCCCCAACGGCAAAGTGGGACAAGCAGCCAACCACGTCGATGGCCACGGCGTCCCGGTGCCCCATTTCGGCGTAGTTATGGAAATGGAGCAGTGGGAAGCGTTCGCAGAGAAGGTGCGCACCTTTGTACCGAAGTTCGTGATAGAGCCTTATATCCGTTTCAAGGGACTGCCGGGAGAACAGGCGACCATGTTCTTTGTAGATCCGTCAGGCAACGCACTCGAGTTCAAAGCCTTCCGCAGCATTGAGACAGAATTGTTCGCAACTTAATGAATTGTCAATTATAATACCCTCCCTCAGTTGCCTTTTAACCTGGTAAAAACATTTATTTCCCCTGACTAGTTTGGTTCGGTAGCACACAGACTGTAGTCAGCTTATCGCTGAGAATACGCCGTTGACTTAAGCGCGGCCCGCCATTGCGCGGCATAAGCAGCCACCACACTGCCGAATACCCCTAATATACTCATTAGAAAAAAGTACGAATCATCCTGGAGAGATACATGAAAAATGCAATGAAACGAACAACTACTGCTGGCAATAAATTGCCCGTGAAATTAGCCCTGCTGGCCCTGACGCTGACAAGCATGCAAGTCGCAACTGCAGCTGAACCGGGTTGGTACTTCGGTGGCAATGTTGGTGAAGCAAAGACCGACATTAATACCGACACTGTCGTGAGCCGCCAAACTGCTGCTGGGTTCACTAATATTATCGTAGACGCAAAAGAGGATAAAACTGGCTACAAATTATTTACCGGATACCAGTTTGGTCCTAATTTTGCTATTGAGGGCGGGTACTTCGACCTCGGTGAATTCAGCTATCGCAGCTTTATGAGGAACCCTGCCTGGGCCGTATACACTGGCGCGAGCACAGTGCGCGGAGTGAATCTTGATTTTCTGGGGTTTCTGCCACTGGGTGAGAAACTCTCTGCTTTCGGTCGAGTTGGTGTGACCCGCACAGAAGTTAAGGACAAATATAGAGGCTATGGCGCGATTGCCGTAAATCCTTTTAACACGAAAAGCTACGACCATAGCCACAAGTACGGCGCGGGTCTGCAGTATGATTTCACAGACAATTTTGCCATGCGTCTGGAAGTAGAACGTTATGACATCGACAAGGACGCGATGTTTATGGGCGGTGACGTTGACCTGTATTCTGTAGGCGTGGTCTATCGCTTCGGTCGGGCTGCGCCTGCACCAGTAAGAACACCAGTTTCTGCAGCGCCAACACCGGCACCCGCAGTAACTCCTGCTCCTGCTCCTGCTCCGACACCTGCTCCGACACCTGCACCAGTTCGTGTCACTGTATCAGCCGACTCCTTGTTCACATTTGACAGCGCTGAGTTATCATCTGCTGGTCGCGCGGAGCTGGATAGACTGGCAGCTGATCTGCGTGGCGTGAATTACGACACCATCCTGGTGATTGGTCATACCGACCGCATGGGCTCCGCAGCCTATAATCAGGGTCTTTCAAATCGTCGTGCAAATGCCGTCAGAGACTATTTGATCAGCTCAGCCCGTATTCCTGCAGGAAGTATCAGCACCCGCGGTGTTGGCAGTTCACAGCCTGTAACTACAGCTGCTCAGTGTGGATCGCAACTGACGCGCGCACAGCTGATACCTTGTCTGGCGCCTGATCGTCGGGTGGAGGTTCAAGTGACTGGTACTCGTCCACGTTAATTCGTTGTTTCGAGTGATCCACTAAAAAGAGGCCTTCGGGCCTCTTTTTTTTGTTGTGCTTTGTAGGCCGAGTTGAGGAGGCAGGTGCACCGCGCACGACACGCCGTGAACCCATCCATGGACGCAATTACTCCGAAAAAACTTCCTCATGTCAAAGAATTTTCCATCACTAAGTTTGCGCCGCTCGCGGAATAAAATTTCCCTACTGTCCGAAACCGAACATACGAGCATACAGTAGATCATCTACTCTGACCGACGCTGCCGAACACTTTGTGTTTTAGTTCAGATATCGCTCTCTGACGGGTCAACTATGCCACCTGCACTCAACACGAATCTTATTACTCCGGCAATCGTCGTACACGGTGGCGCCGGCAATTGTAAATCTTATGAAGATGGATGCAGGAACGCTGCGTCACTAGGTATGGAGAGGCTGCATGCCCATGACGATCCTATTGCTGCTGTCGTAGCGGCGGTGGTGGCATTGGAAAACGATCCGCGCTACAACGCGGGTATTGGAGCGATATTGCGTTCGGATGGGCGCACAATTGAAACAGACGCAGCTGTCATGGATTCGCTCGGTAGATTGGGAGCGGTGGCGTGTTTGCAGCATATTCGCAATCCTGTGCTGGTTGCTTTGCAGGTTTCTTCGTCACCGCATTGGCTGCTAAGCGGTGAAGGGGCTCTCGAATTTGCATTGAGGTACGAGCACCCAACCTGCAATCTTGAACCTGGCGAGGCTGCATATAAATGTACCTCAGCATGCGATACCGTCGGAGCCGTTGCGCGAAACAGTCTGGGAGAATTCGGTGTTGCCTGCTCCACGGGAGGTTGTGGTCCCGCGCTGCGTGGCAGGGTGGGAGATACACCGATTCTGGGTTGTGGATACTGGGCGGGACCTCATGGTGCAGTCACCGTTACTGGCAAGGGTGAAACGATAGTGCCCAAATTATTATCCAAGTTTGTTTATGATCTTTTTGCCAACGGCGCACCACTGGATGATGCGCTCCAATCCGGTATGTATTTTTTCTCCGATCTGGAAGAAACAGGCATCATCGCCATTACTCGCAAGGAAGCATCTTTCGCTACCAATAGCTCAATGCCGTGCCATATTGAACATCATGTCAAACTATAAAAAAATAAAAATCAAAGTGATGAGAATCAAGCCCACCTGCTGATAATCGGAGGCGGCGAAGACAAACTGGATAACAAAACTATCTTGTCCCGTTTTGTAGAATTGGCAGGAGGACCATCCGCGAGAATTTTGGTACTGACTGCAGCAAGCACTGCACCGGACGCTATGTGGAAAACTTACGATCGCGTATTCAAGAAGCTGGGAGTTGGAAAAAGAGTGCATGTAGATATCCGTACCCGGAAGGAGGCAGAAGGTCCGGTTCCTACCGAAGAGATTATGGCGGCGGATGGGATATTAATAACAGGCGGTGATCAAAAACGGTTATTGGCTTCGGTAGGCGGAACCTCAACAGTTCGTGCCATGCATAAGGTCTTTCGTACTCGTGGAATTTGTATCGCGGGCACCAGCGCGGGAGCCTCGGTATTGTCGCGCAGAATCCATATTTATTAGGCGTTGGTATCGATGAAGACACCGCGTTGTGTGTCGAACGAGGTGCAGACATAGAAGTACTGGGCAAAGGAGCGGTGACACTTATTGACGGGTGTCATATGACATCGGATTTTCTGGAAGCCACCGATCATGAACCCTACCGTAGCGGATCTGCAAAGTGCGCTTGGGCAGGCGTTTGAAGAGATTATTGTGAAAGAGTGGCAGAGTGCTCATCCAGAGTCTGTGACAAGTTTCGGAGATCCCAGACTCTCTAATGAGCATGCGAATTTTCAAAATGCTCCCGCAACAAATCCCGCCCGAAGTCATCCTTGAAATCACGCCAAACCGCATGAATATGATTCGCGCCATTCTGCGTATTGTCGTACTCAATCAAAAATGACGGTCCCTGCACACGATAATAATGCGGCATACCCACTTCCAATACACCTGCCCACGCAAACGTGAGACTCTCAATGCCATCAGCAGTAATCTTTTGCCATCGCAATTGCGCAATCGGATCACTCATCTGCGAGGTATAGGTGAGTAGCAACTCGCGCAATAATTGCAATTGTGTGGCATTGAACCCCTGTGCTGAAATGCCGACAGGCGTTAACGGATCTACAGGATAATTGTTGCCAGTGATGATGTCCCGAGGTGCCACGTCGCTGATCAAAGCCAGCTCGCGTTGTGCCGTACTAAATGCGGTCATTAAAGCACGCCCGGCATCTTCCTTAGACCCTAGTGCTCGCAAACCCCTCAGTGGACCGTCGCGCACAACTGCCGGATTAGCGCCAAAAAACGTGGGCGTACTGACTGTGATATTGCCGGCCACCACAGTGAAATGCAGAGAAATATGGTGTCCCTCAAAGCGCCAGCTCCAGGTGCCACCAGCTTCCGGTTCGCCGAACACCGCCAGGTAATATTCCTCCGGATCACGCGCAAACTGATCCTGCCCCAGCGTATTAAGCAGACGCTCCAGCGTCACGATATCGGTATAAGTCATATACCCGCGCTGACTCAACCCCGTCATCAACAAGGCACGAACCAATTCCCGCTGCGCTCCATCCAGCTCTCTGAGAGCAACTCCACCCCGGGGATGCATCTCCGGCGGAATAAAATGCCACCGTAACCGCTCCTCATCTGTGAACGCAAAAGTAGCAGTTGCTTGTTGTTCCTGAGTCAATGCCCCCAGGAGCCGCGACCCCGCCTGCGCCATCTCCTCGGCAGTCTGCGCCAACGCAGCAGGCGCCCACAACAACAGCAAGAGCAATGCAGCGTTCGCAGTTCCATTCAGCCAGAACAGATTGGTTTGTCGTTGCATAACAGTGCTCCTGTATGTCAGTTATCAATAAATGGGGTTGGAATAAATGGGGTCAGAGTAAAAATACAGTACTGTATTTTTACTCAGACCCCCATTATTACAAACCC
>JBGSXL010000008.1:0-248782 GCA_041751425.1 Pseudohongiellaceae bacterium
CTACAACGGAGATTCAAAATGCCTGCTTCGCGCACCGCGCCCGCCCGCCGCCGGCAAGGTGCATATTTACCACTTTCGCCTCTATGCGCTGGACTACGCATTGAACCTTCCTGACGGCTATAACAAGCAAAGTCTGTTACAGGCGATGGAAGGGCATATACTGGCCACAGGGCTACTTACGGGGAATTAGCAATTCACGGAGTGATCGTTATTAACGCGGAGCATAAAGTTTCTACGAATAGATGCCTCTTTAAATGGGGGGATTACACAACCAATAGAAGCTCATCTGCGATACTTGCAAAAGCAGATGGTAATTTTTTGATCTTGTATTAAAAGTTGAGCGTGTTGCATGGCAGTTGTCAGTCAGACCGAATCTCCATTGTTTATCCGTACCCTGGCCAAGGGCTACACGGTGCTGCTGTTGGTACTGATTTGTTTACTCCCGTCGACAGCCATTGCTTATATATATTTTTTTCAGGATCCCTCACTACGGTTCGAGCAACACGGCTTTCATGAGATTGCCATCGGTGTTTCTCTGCTGCAGAGTGCATTCATTGCGTATGTAACATGGCGTTGCTATCTGCACGTTGGAGAGTCTTTGTTCCGTTGGCTCACCTTCAGCTTTCTGGCATTTACCGTCATCTATTGCCTGCATGGTGTATTCACCCGTCTCTCGCAAGATAACCTGATGCTGTTCATTTTGTATGGCCCGGCTGCACGGGCCACGATGGCGGCCTGCTTGCTCGCAGGTTTGTTCGCCCAGGGACAGCATGCACACCTCGTTGTCCAGCGCTACCAGCGCCGCTACTGGTTGGCCGGGCTTAGCGCATTCGCAGCCATCGATGTCCTTGTCTTCATATTGGCTTCCTCGTCCTGGGGACCCATGTCCCGGTGGGCGATGGAAGTAACGGCTATGTGCCTGACGTTGATTTGTGCGCTGATCATTGTCATGCGCCGAACGCGCTCGCCTCTGATGACAATCTTCGCGCTGTCACTGCTGTTTTTCGCTCAATCCTCGCTCGCTTTCTTGTTGAGTTCGGTTTGGAATCATATGTGGTGGCTTGCGCACGGGATATTTGCAACCGGATTCATGGCGTTGAGCTACGGAGTTATCCAGGCGTTTCTGACTACGGGATCCTTTACCACAGTCTTCAGCCAGGCCGAATTGATGGAACAGATCAAAATGGAGAAGGTGCGCGCTGAAGACGCATTGGTGAAATTGCAGCGCGCGCATGAGGAGCTGGAAACACTCGCCGCGACAGACATACTGACCGGTGCCGCCAATCGCCGGGAATTCGAGGCAAGGGCGGCGAAGGAGATCGCACGCGAGGGTGCCGCCGCAATGGCGGAGCGACTGCGGCAGCAAGTTGAAAGCGAAGTCGTCACGATCGCCGCTACGCAACTACGGTTCACAGCCAGTCTGGGAGTTGCGCAGTACGGTATTGACGGAGACCGCTATGAAACCGTTATCAGCATGGCAGACAACCGCATGTATCAGGCAAAGCGGCAAGGACGAAACCAGGTTGTTGTTCAGTGAGCAGATTCTCCGTAAGCAATTGTTGATGTGACGATAGTTGATGCGCCGGGTGCGAGATTGGTACCCGGTTAAACGGTGTAGCCGCGCCGATGTCGCGGCACTCCAAGGATGGTCACCCATGTCTGAGGAAGTCCAAAAATATCCCGGAAATAATGGCTCTCTTGCCGTTCTTCACAGACAAGATTTGGGGAATTTCCAGGTTCTGCTTCGTGCCTGCAATCATGCGATTTGTCGACGTTATCGTGAGTACAGCAGCACAGCTGCTACGACAACCCCGCGCAAGTCCGAATCGGATACAGTGCCAACTGCCACATCTCCTGCCTCTCCGGGTTGACTGAATGGCTGCGAGAGTGCTGTACTGAGCTCGCTCAGACACCCCCCCCCTCAGCCAAACCCGCATTTAGCCAGGTAGGTAACAATGTTCGCATCTTTATCCAAATCGCTCGTGAACCTGCTGGTGGTCCTCGGGCTGGTCAGTGTTGGTTGGATCGATTACATGACAGGAATAGAGATTCGGGTATTCCCGTTATATTTCCTGCCGCTTATGCTGGCTGCCTGGCAGCTGAACAGATCCACCACGATCGCATATTCGTTGAACGCAAGCCTCCTATGGGTTCTCATCATGTACTTCAGTGGCCGGGAGTACTCAACAGGCTATATCTGGGGTATCAACTTCGTGACACACTCTATGGCATTCCTGATAGTCTCCCTGCTGGTCAGCTCCCTGCAGGGCGTAATCGAAAGTGAACGGAAGCTAAGTCGCACAGACTTGCTGACGGGGCTGCCCAATCGCCGCTACTTCTTCGAGCAATCCGAGCGGGTTGTCGCCTTGTGTCGTCGCAATCAGCGGCCCGTGACGCTGGGTTACATCGATCTCGACAACTTCAAGAAAGCCAATGACACGCTGGGTCACGAACACGGCGACAAACTTCTGCAGATGGTTGCGGGGACTTTTCGAAAACACCTGCGCGCCAGTGACGTTTGTGCCCGCATGGGCGGCGACGAGTTTGTCGTTTTGCTTCCTGAGACTGATGTCGAGCTCGCATTGCCGATACTGGAACGCATCCGCGAAGAGTTGGCAAGCAACGAGGAGTTCAGCAGGAGCGGTGTTACCGCCAGCATTGGCGCCATCACTTATCTCAGCGCTCCCAGTATGGTGGACAACATGATCGCGGGCGCCGATGAGTTGATGTACAAGGTCAAAGGCGACAGCAAGAACCGTGTCCATATCGAGATCGCCCAGGCCGCCTGAACCCATTTGCAACGAGTTAATGCATGATGTTGTAATTCTATTACGCACCAAAGACCTGCGCGCTTGGCCGCGCGATGCACGATGCCGCAGTCACCGCCTGGAGCATCAAGGGTTGGTATGACTATATCCGGGCTTTCGCCGTGTTGTCGTGCTACGCTCAAACGTTAAGCATATAGCCTCTCAATACAAATCAGCACAACGGATCGCGCATGCGTCTCGCCGACTTTATTCTCGCTAATATTGAACCGATTCTTAAAGAATGGGTGAGCTTCGCCCGCACCATCACACCTGAAAAAGATGTCACCATTCTTCGCGATCACGCCCCCGACATCCTGCGGGCAGTGGCAAAGGATATGAAAAAATCTCAAACCAGCCAGCAGAGTTCACAGAAATCGAAAGGCGAAGGCGACGAAGGAAAAGAGAGCAAGGTCGTTGACTCGGTGTCGGATGAGCATGCGGTAGGGCGAGCGAAGTCAGGATTCGACATGATGGATCTGATGTCTGAATACCGCGCGCTGCGGGCAAGTGTGATCCGGCTTTGGCGTGAGAGTGTAGCGGATCTGGTTTGGGACGACATGGACGACCTCACGCGATTCAATGAAGCGATCGACCAGTCGACGGCTAAGGGCGTTCAGTCTTACACGGAGCAAGTCGACGAAACACGGGAAATATTCCTGGCCATCCTCGGACACGACCTGCGCAACCCAATAGCGGCAATAAAGCTCGGTGCATATGTGCTGTCAAAAAACGAAAACCTTGATGTCAGATCGTCGAAAATGGCCGACGAAATGGTCGGCACTGTTGAGAGGATGGACAGCTTGATTCACGATCTCCTGGACTTCGCAGTAAGCCACATGGGCCATGGCATACCGATTGTTACAGCGGAGATAAACCTCGAGCCACTCTGTCGTAGTTGTGTGGCCCAGATGCAGACGGCAAACCCGTCCCGCACGTTTTGCTACTCGGCATGCGGCGACCTTGACGGGACGTGGGACTCCGGGCGCCTCTGGCAGCTCGTGACGAACTTGCTAAGTAATGCGATGCGGCATGGCGCGAATAACACACCGATTGATCTCACTGTTAATGGCGAGGGGGACGACGTGGAAATCAATATCCACAACGAGGGCAATCCCATCCCGCCGGAGAGCATTAAGTCGTTATTCCGCCCAATATCTCATTTGCTAAACCCCGGTAGCATAAAACAACCCGGGAATATCGGACTGGGCTTATACATAGTTCAAGAAATTGTGAACGCGCATAGCGGCTCAGTGCAAGTAAAGTCTTCGCCCGAAGACGGAACCGATTTCACCGTGCGGCTGCCGCGCGAACCAACTGCTGCGCCGGTCGCCTGAGACCAGAGCGCTGATCAACAGCGCTGCCGGCACCAGAATACAACTTTCTAGTGATACATGAATACCCGATGTAGCGAGTATTACTTTTGGCTTTCCTTGTCCTGCGGATTGGTTGACGCTGCCACGCTGGCCACGGCTATTCTACCAGCCCCCCAGCTGCGCTCTACTAAAGCCGTCACCGTCTCTATAGTGTCTGTAGGGACATCGGCCAGAGAATTACAATCCAGCGGATCGTAGTGAAAAATGTACAGCCGTGACAGGAATTGCTCGAAGGGCAAAGAGGCTTCACCAAAGCGCTCGCCGTGCCCTGCAGTACTCACCAGCACCTCGTCACCCCAGTTCTGTCCGCTGTCATTATTGGGGTTGAAGAAATAAACCCGCATGGTGTCTTTGGGATCGAGGGATACCCGGAGTATGGTAATTGCATGCCAGCCTACAAACCGGGCTGAACTATCTGTCACTGCAATCCCGGCGGGCTGTGGATGGATGAGCGGCTGATTGCCGTTGTAGTACGGATGGTATGCAGCGTAGAAATGACGGATAAAATCCTCCAGCTCATGTAACGCGCCAGTTGGCACATCCACATTCAGGCGGAAACCGCGGCCGGCCCACCAGCCATGAAACTCGGGGTTCACCCAGCGGTGAGGGTCGCCCTCGCGGCCAACACATCGTCGTCCCATCTCGGCGTAAATCCGGTCAAGATGTGGCACTACTAACAGGGAAACCGGATCCAAATCCAATGCGATGACTTGTGCGACGCCCCTTTCGCTCTCTATGGAAGAGACCGGCTGACCTTCAAAATGCATGATGATCTCATCGTCACGCCCCGCCCATGTGACCATCTGCAGCAAATAATCCGGATCGTTATAGGCCCACATCGAGAGTGCTCTGGCTGACTGACAGGTAGGATTATTGCCCTGCCCCACGCCCAGGGGCAGACCCAGCATACACAGCACTCCTTCCAACAGGCGGGTTGCCGGTGTCACTTCGGCACCGAATGCCCGTATGATTTGCTGCTGAGAGGTTTCCGAAAGTCTCAGGCCCAGTTGTCGCCACAGTGCGGGGGCCACCGGCAACTGATACAGTATGCCGCGCTCCAGCATCAATGCGAGGCCATACACCGCCTGTGCGGTTGCTATATGAACCGTTTTGTCGATTAGCGTCATGACCAGTTCACGATAACAGATCATGCAGTCGCGTCCGGTTGCAGAAAGTCCCATCGCATCCGAGAGCAGATGCTCCGCATGTTGCGCCAGGTGCCTGATCAGCACTGCGTGGTACGCTGAAACCAGCCCGGTGTCGTGCATCGCCCGCGCGCAGCCGTTCGCCTCACCCTGCAAGGCCTGACTGTCCATATACTCCAGGCGTTCGCCGTATAGCTCAATGCCGGGATCTTCTCTCGAGGCCTGCGTAGGACCAAACAAACTACTCACCAAACGGTCTGCGCCCTGACCGCTACCAGCCAGATCGATATCCGGATTGTGCAGGCAGATGGCAATTTGCGTAATCATGCTTTTGACGCCCGTCAATTGAATGGGACGCTGCTGCAGTATTCGCCAGATCTCGGTGATCAGCTGATCGACAATATTCTCATAACCTATTACATGCGCCAGGTGGTTGAGCACAATGCCTGGTATCACCGCGTGTCGACCCTGCAACTCCCGCTCGGCCTCACCAGGCGGGCTGAACAGTCGCGACAGATTGGCAGCCAGCACCTGGGTCAAAAAGTGATGTGCCTGTTCCGCGCTCATTGTCGGGTGAGAATAACGCTCATTCGCCACCGCCAGTATGCGTAACAGACTCAGTGACTCGATCACCAGTGTATTGATCTGGCCGCAGCCCAGGGTAGCAACGGTCAAGGAAGGAATCAGGGCTTGCGGGGCTGACCAGTCAGTGCCTGCAAAAGTACCTGCATTCTCAAGAGCACTGGCGCGCTGCTCAATGATTTCACAGCCGCCCTCAATCAGCATTACTTTACGCGCAGCGTCAAACACACGATTGAGTTTTCCTGCTTTGGCAAACTCTGGCGCGTTGTCCAACACATTGATCGCATCGTCCAGCCGGTCAATCAATAAGGCATTATCACCTGTCAAGCAATTACTCTCCCAGTGAGCTTCACTTCACTATACATAGAAATCCAACTCTTCCTGGCGTTTTAACAATTCGTGCATCCGCTTCGAGTCATCACCCACAAAATAAACCAATCCCCAGTGGGTGCCAAAGGCAGTCCGTTTGGTAACGATTTCTTGCAGCGGTGTCGTTAATTCATGTGATTCAAAATAAGGGTGATCTTCGGTTTCTTCCGGAATCGCCAGCGTGTTGACTACCCGTCGGCGCGGATATACACCAAAACATCCGGCGTAACCTTTTGCATCAACCACTGCCTTTGGAAAGTACTCTGCTATCTCTTCCTCAGTTGTTTTGGGATCGAAAACAATCATCGTCGCATGATACGCATTGAACCCCGGGTACACTCTCTCCAGCAACTCAAATACCTTGAAACCCGGCGGTCGATAGGCCACCTCGCCAAAGTACATTTCACCATCACTGGTTACAAAATACTCAGGATGAATCATGCCAAATTCAATATCAAAAGCTTTGATAAGCTTATTGATCTGCTCCTCGATTCGCGGTCGGTATTTTTCAAGATCTGGTGATGCCGGCACATAAACAGAGTAACCAAGTCTCACATATTCGGAAATATTCATGAAACAGATTTTGCCGTTATGAACCCATGCCTCAACGGCAAACTCCCAGCCATCAAGATGCGACTCCATCAATGACGGGAACTCATCATCGGGAATTGCATCCACATCATCTGGCGTTCTGATCACCCGGTGTCCCAGACAGCCCGCTTTATCAAATGCCTTGAAGTGAATGGGGTCATTGGGATCACCATCGAGCTTAAGCAGTGTCTGATTTACCCGTTTCAGAAAGCGGATCACATCTTCGCGATCGTGCGCTTCCTCAAAAATTCCTACGCGAATGCCGCCAAGCTGTGCACGGCGTTTCATCAACGACTTGTCACGCATTAACATTGCCTGCCCGAACAGACGCGGACTGTCCAGCAGTACCGAGTTGATTGCTCCTGCCCACTCGACGGTTTCTTCAAACAGGGGAATGGCAACATCCACTCCCATTTCCTGAAGCGTTTGCGCTATCTCTACAGAGCGCTCATTCAACCGTTCGAAGTTCCAGGGAAGAAAGGGGATATCGTGCGTTTCGCAGTATTCGGCGGCCCATTCAGGCGCGACCACAACATAACGTCTATCGAATGTTGCCGCAGCCTCGACCGCGCTTGGAGCCCAGCCTAACAGGGCTATGTATCCCTTTTGAGGATCTTTTTGCATGTGTTGCCTCCGGTGGGTGGCGTGCGTTTAGCCTTACCAACATACACGAAAGCGCCCCTCCCGGCTAATCGACGGCATTGTCAAACCATTAAGAATCCGTCGAAATTATTGCAATTTCCCGTTAGATTTAAGTTGCTTAGAGGCGTTTAACCGGCTCTGCTGACTCATAATCACGCTGCTTCTTAGCTACTGCGTATTACCCTGATATGGGTTCTACCCCGATTTTACGGACGGGTTAAAAAAGGGGCTGAAATCGATAAATTCCATTCTTGCAGTCAGACGCTTAAATATCCGCCGGAAGTGAATTGTCAGCTATTTATTCACAGGTCAAATCTCGAAACTGAAATGAGAGCATTAAACTAATCCCACTATTTGCGTGGCTGACAAAATTTTTGATGATCCGGGGTAGAGACCCACCCCCAAAACCGACATACTATCGCCACGCCGCTTCTACAACGGAGATTCAAAATGCCTGCTTCGCGCACTGCGCTCGCCTACCTGCTGGGTGTGACACTGACGCTGCTGAGTTGTGCGTCTGCCTGGTCCGCCGAGCCGCCTGAGACTATCCTCGTCAGCAGCCAGGCTTTTGAGCACAATACCGATATCCCTCTGCGCTATTCTGCCTACGGCGAGGGCATCTCTCCCGATATTTCCTGGCTCAATCTCCCGGAAGGCACGCGCCAACTCGCGCTGATTCTTGATGATCCGGTGTTTGGATTTCAGCCTTTTGTGCACTGGGTTGCCTACAACATTCCTGTCACTGCCACTGGCCTGCCGGAAGCGTTGTCGACGGACGCGATTGTGCGTCATCCCGGACTGGAAGGCATGATTAATGGTGCCAATGGTACGCGCCGCACTGGTTACTTTGGGCCGCGTCCGCCCGCCGATGGCAAGGTGCATACTTACCACTTTCGTCTCTATGCGCTGGACTACGCATTGAACCTTCCTGACGGCTATAACAAGCAAAGTCTGTTGCAGGCGATGGAGGGGCATATTCTGGCCACAGGGCTTCTTACGGGGAATTATCAATTCACGGAGTGATCGTTATTTACGCGGAGCATCGAGCATGAACAATAAGAATAAAACCGGCTCAGAACTGACACAGACACATGAAACGTCCCTGTCCCGCCGCGACTTGTTAAAAGGTGTCGGCCTGAGCGGAGCGGCTCTGCTAACCGGAGCGAGCAACCCGGCCATCGCCCAGTCAATCAATACACAGTCAACCAATGACCAGGTGTCCCATGACCAGTTGTCTGATGTACAGACCAGCCCGGTTCGCATCCGTGTCACCGAAGCATTCGAAACACTAACCGCTGCAGAAAGCTATGCACTTGACGCCTTCGCCTCCCGCATCCTGCCCAGCGATGACGGCACACCCGGCGCTCACGAAGCGCGCGCCGTACACTACATCGATCGTGGTTTGACCAGCGCCATGGCGGCATCACGAGAAATGTACGCCACAGGCCTCGCTGCACTGGATGCCCATGCCATGGAGGTTGGCGGCACCCCATTTTACAGGCTGCCAACCAGCACGCAGGATGCCATCATCGACGCGATGACCCGCAACGCTATCCCCAGCTTTCCCATGCTGAACACGGGTTTCTTCAACACGGTCCGCAATCACACCATCGACGGCACGTTCAGTGATCCGTACTACGGTGGCAACCGCGACTTCGTGGGCTGGGACATGATCGGCTATCCCGGTGTGCGTGCTGTGGCAAATTCAGAGGAGATCCGTCAGGGCCGTGCGCTGGCGCCAAGCCGACAATCCGCTTACGACATGCCTTCTTACACCAAGGACCCGGCTGACCCTTCGGTATCCTCTGCAACCGGAGGACCCGCTCATGGCCAATGAAAATGCGCGCACGGATGTAGTGGTGATCGGCCTGGGTGCGGTGGGCGGTGTGGCAATATTGCCGCTGGTGAACGCTGGCCTGAATGTCATTGGTCTGGAAGCCGGCGGCTGGATGACGACACGCGACTTCGCGCCCGATGAAGTCCGCAACAATATGCGTGATTGGCCGCAGGCAGTGCCCAAAGCCAAGAACGAAATTCCCACTGTGCGCGCCAACATTAACTTCGAGGCGGTGCAAGGTGGCGGTCATCCCATGATGAACGGCGTGGGTGGCACCTCGCTGCACTATTGGGCGCAGAGTTGGCGTCTGAATCCGTGGGATTTCAAAACGGTGAGTGAGACCACGCGCCGCTATGGTGCCCATCGCCTGCCTGTGGATTCCACGATCGAGGATTGGCCGATCAGCTACGAGGATCTGGAACCTTATTACGATACCGTGGAATACGCGCTGGGAGTCTCCGGCAACGCGGGCAATATTAATGGTGCGTTGCAACCTAATGGCAATCGTTTTGAGGGAGCACGGGCACGGGCCTATCCCATGCCGGGTCTGCGAAGTTCAGTGTTCACCGACTTGATGAGTGATGCTGCGCGACAACTTGGGTGGCATCCTTTTCAGGGGCCGGCCGCTATAAATTCTGAAGTTTATGGGGATCGCCCCGGCTGTTTGTATCACGGATTCTGCGACCGGGGCGGGTGTCACGTGGCAGCCAAGAGTTCCACGGCGGTCACTACTATTCCGGAGGCGTTAAAATCGGGGCGCTTGAAGGTGATCACGCATGCGCGCGTGCTCAGAATCGTCAACGATGCAGATGGTCGTGCTACGGGGGTGGAGTATCTGGCGGGTAATCAGGTGATGTTTCAGCCTGCTGATGCGGTGTTGTTGGCCAGCCATACCTATGAGAACAGCCGCTTACTTTTGTTGTCGAGGTCGCGTCAGTTTCCGAACGGGCTGGCCAATAATAGCAGTCAGGTGGGGGAGCATTATCTCAGCCATCATCAAGGTTCGCCGGTTACCGCTTTGTTCCCTCGCGATTTGCACAACTGGTACGGACTGCCCGCGCAGGGAGTTGCCATTGATGAGTGGGCCGATGACAACTTCGATCATAGCGATCTGGATTTCATCGGCGGCGGCAATCTGTGGGTGCACACCAATCGCCGACCTATCGCAGCGGCGAAAATGTCCACCTTCGACCAGGTGCCGAACTGGGGCGCGAAATGGAAAGCTTTCATCAGCGAGAATGCTGACCGCACGAACAGCTCTTACGTTCAGAAAACCACACTGCCTTATCGCGGCAACCGCCTGGATCTGGACCCATTGGTAAAAGATAAACTTGGCTTTCCCGTCATCCGCATTACCGGCGAGTATCGCGAGAATGAGCAACGCATTGCTGCATTCACACAGGACAGGATGGAGGAATGGTATAGAGCAGCGGGAGCGATACAGATAATTCGCTCCGGACTCGGTGGCGCGATGGGCGCCTCGACGCACGCCTATGGTGGCACGCGCATGGGTGACAATCCGCAAACCAATGTCACTAATCGCTTCGGCTTTGCCCACGAGGTGAAGAACCTGGGCGTGCTTGGTGCATCCGTGATGGGCACCAGCGGCGCCAGGAATCCCACACTGACGGCGCAAGCACTGGCATGGAGAACGGCCGAGCACCTAGCGCAGAACTGGGACACAATCACGCGTTGAATAAATGAGTTGGGAATAAATGGGGTCAGAGTAAATATACAGTACTGTATATTTACTCTGACCCCATTTATTCGTACTGTATATTTACTCTGACCCCATTTATCTACATGTGACGTGCTCCGTGCACCAGCCGATACAACGCAGGCAACACAAACAGCGTCAGCAAGGTGGACGAGATAATTCCCCCAATCACCACCGTTGCCAACGGGCGCTGTACTTCTGAACCAATACCCGTATTTAGTGCCATTGGCACAAAACCCAGAGATGCCACCAATGCCGTCATCAGTACCGGCCTGAGCCTGCCGATTGCGCCTTCGATGATGGCATGGTCAAGCCCGCTTCCTTGTGCGCGCAAGTCGCGAATAAATGACAGCATCACCAGACCATTAAGCACGGCAACACCAGACAGAGCAATAAAACCGACACCCGCGGAAATGGATAAAGGGATATCACGCACAAGCAAGGCCAACACGCCGCCGGTCAACGCCAGTGGCACGCCGGTAAAAATAATTGCAGAGTCGCGAATAGACCCCAGCGCCATAACCAGCAACATGACAATCAGGAACAAGGTAGCGGGTACCACAATCAGCAGACGTTGAGACGCTGATTGAAGTTGCTCAAACGTACCTCCGTACTCTATCCAGTAACCCGGCGGTATTTCAACATTACTGGCAACGGCCTGTTGTACATCCGCTACAAAGGAGCCAAGGTCACGGCCGCGCACGTTTGCTGTGACAACCACCCGGCGTTTACCGTTTTCGCGATAGACCTGATTGTAGCCAGTGCTGATGCTGATATCCGTGAGCTCCCCCAACGGCACATAGCTCCCATCCGCCAATAAGACAGGCAGATACCGATACGCATCCGGGTTGCCGCGTAAATCTTCCGCCAGACGTACTACGATATCGGAGCGCTGGTCGCCCTCATAAAACTGTCCTGCTACAGCACCACCCAGCGCCATGGCTAGCGTGTCCTGCAATTCCGTTATGCTGAGACCCAGACGCGCCAGCATCTCTCGTCGCGGCTCAAGTGTCATCACTGGCAGACCGGTGGTTTGTTCTAAAGCAAGATCGGCAACACCGGGAATATCCGCTAACAAATCTTCGATGTCCCCACCCAGTGCAATCAATTGATCAAAATCATCACCAAATACTTGAATAGCCAATTCGCTGCGGACTCCGGCAATGAGCTCGTTGAAACGCATCTGTATCGGTTGCAGAAACTCGTAACGGTTACCGGGGACAGGTGTAACAATCGCCTCCAACTCGGCTACTACCTGTGCTTTGGGTTTCGACGGATCTGGCCACTGATCACGCTCCTTCAGAATAATGAAGGTATCAGCCACGCTGGGCGGCATGGGGTCAGTTGCCACTTCAGCACTGCCAATTTTGGAAAATACCCGCTCCACTTCGGGCATGGTGCTCACTTGTTCCTCCAACTGAAACTGCAGCGCAATGGCCTGTTCCAGCGAAGTACCGGGAATACGCAGCGCGTGCATGGCTATATCGCCTTCATCCAGATTGGGCACAAACTCGGTACCCATACGCAGAGCCAATGTTGCACACACGCTAACAAGGGCAACCGCCAACACGATCACAAGCACACGCAGTTTCAAGGCAATATTTAATGCCGGCCGGTAAAGAGAACGCGCCGCTAACATGATCGGGTTTTTCTTCTCAATCACCGGTTTGCTGAACAGCATGGCAACACAGGCTGGAACAAAGGTGATGGAGAGCAGCATGCCACTGAGCAGTGCGATCACAACAGTAATTGCCATCGGGTGGAACATTTTGCCCTCAACGCCTTCCAGAGCAAAAATCGGGATGTAAACAGCAGTGATGATGAACACACCAAACAGTGCCGGACGTATCACTTCGCGTGTTGCCTCAGATACCACTTCAAGTCGGCGCTTGAGCTCCAACCTGCCGTTTACGCTGGCTTCACTGAGCCGCCGCAGACAGTTCTCTACAATGATCACACTGCCGTCAATAATCAGACCAAAGTCAAGCGCACCCAGACTCATCAGATTGGCGCTGACACGGCTTTGGACCATACCGGTAATGGTCATCAGCATCGCGATGGGGATCACAGCCGCCGTCAATATGGCAGCGCGAATATTGCCGAGCAGCAAAAACAACACAGCAATTACCAGTAAGGCACCTTCCAGCAGATTTTTCTGCACTGTCTGTAGGGTTTTGTCGACCAATGTAGTCCGGTTGTAAACCGCCGTGGCTGTTATGCCAGGTGGCAGACTCGCCTGAATCTCCTGCAGACGAATGGCTGTGTTATTGGCGACTTCACGACTGTTTTCACCGATCAACATAAACACTGTGCTCATCACCACTTCACGTCCGTCCTGTGTTGCAGCGCCGGAACGCAGCTCCTGCCCGACAGATACCGTGGCAACATCACTCACCCGCACCGGCACACTGTCGCGCTGAGTGATGGCAATATTGCGCAGATCATCAAGATTGGTCGCCTGCCCGGGCACGCGCATCAGCAGCTGTGAGCCGTTGCTCTCGATAAATCCTACCCCTCTGTTGCTGTTGTCGCGTTGCAGGGCGTCGAACAGATCTGAACTGCTGACTCCGTAGGCGAGCAGTCTGGAGGGGTCGGGTGCCACCAGAATTTCCTTCTTGAAACCGCCAATGGGATTGACCTCAACCACACCGGGTACTCGCAATAATTGCGGCCGGATGATCCAGTCGTGCACGCTGCGCAAATCAATTGGTGTTACCAGCGAACCATCGGCGTTGGTTGCGCCGGGCTCAGCATCCACAGTGAACATGAATATTTCGCCAAGACCTGTTGCAATTGGCCCCATTTCCGGTTCGAGTCCCTGGGGTAAGTCATTGCGGGCTCTGGAAAGGCGTTCACCGACCTGTTGGCGCGCAAAGTAAATATCGGTGCCGTCTGCAAACACGGCGGTGACTTGCGACAGACCATAACGTGAGACAGATCTTGTATAGGACAAGCCGGGCATACCACTCATGGCGTTTTCCAACGCAAAGGTGATGCGCTGTTCCACTTCCAGTGGTGTATAGCCGGGCGCCGGTGTGTTGACAGCCACCTGCACATTGGTGATATCCGGCACGGCATCAATCGGCAGGCGATTAAAATTCCAAATGCCCAAACCGACCAACATCAGGGTCAATACAAGAATCAAACCGCGACGCTCTAACGAAAAATTAATGATTGCTGCAAGCATAATGATTCCTTAGTGGTCGTGAGATGCGCCGTCTTTTTCTACATCCGCTTTCAGGATGTAACTGTTCTCGGTGACATAACGCGTCCCCGGTTCCAGGCCTCCCAGTATCTCCACCCATTCGTCTGATTGACGTCCCATCTCCAACATCCGCACTTCAAACTCATTTCCGATTTGTGCGTACACCACGGTGAAGTCACGAAACGCCTGCAGGCCTACGCGTTTTACTGCCAGAGGCACTGCGTGCTCAGCAATTCTGATTTGTGCCTGAACCCAGGTGCCAGCGCGCAGCACACCTTGTGGATTTTCCAATATGACTCGGGCGGTCACGGCCTGATTGGCGGCAGTGTCCGGAAGTATTCTTGCTATGGTGCCTGCAATCGGCGTGCTGGTTACCGACGTGTTAATGCGCACCGGATATCCCACATCAATACGTGCCAGGTCAGTCGAAAATACTGCAAGATCAGCCCACACGGTTGAGGTATCGGTAATAGTGAATAAAACACGTCCTGCAGTTTGTTCGCCGCGTAAGGCATTTCTTGCGGTTATCACACCACGGATAGGCGCAACAATATCGTAAACGGTGAGGCTCTGATTGCTTTCGATAGTGGCAAGTCTGTCACCTGCGCTGACGCTGTCACCCAATGCGACGGACACCGATGCAATTTGTCCGTCAAAGCGAGCAGTAATCTCACTGATACCTTGCGCATCTGCTACGATGCGGCCGTATACCGGTATGGTTTCCTCGATCACAGCAGGTCCGGCGATTTCAGTAAGAATTCCCAGGGACTCAACTACGACGGGTTCTATCAACGTACGCCCTTCAAAGCTGTCGTATGCCCAGCGGTGTGTCGTGTTGTTGTGTGTCGCAGAAACTGACACGTTAAATGAGTGCGGCTCATAGATCACCATATCCCCGCGCAGCGCAGCGCCGGTTGGCACAAAGTTTATGTCATCCACAATACCACCAAGGCGTGTGAGCTGAACGTTAAGCTTTACGTCGGCTGGATTGACGGGTTGATTCGCGACCGTCGCCCATGCCCGGTATTCGGGTGGCACACCGGTTTCAAAAATAGCGAGTTCCAGAACGAAGTCGCCGCTGCGCAACAGTCGTCCGTTATTAGGGCCGCGTTCATCAGTTAACGTGCCATCGTCAATATCAGTTGTTGCCGCACTGTCTGTCGAGTCACCACAAGCGGACAAAAACAGCGTTAATACAAATGCGGCTACCTGAGACAGCGACATGGATTTTAAAATCTTTATTATTGAATACATGGTCAACCTCACTGTGCAGATCCCGCTTGCGCCACGCGCACGCCGGTCAATCGTTCAATTTCAATCATTTTTTGATGCGCAAGGACGCTGGCCTCCAGTAATTGTTCACGCGCTGTAAGCAAATCGTTTTGCACCTGTAACCACTCCATGTAATTGGCACCGCCCAGCTCATATGCTCGCCGGACTTCGGTCAATGCCAGTTCGTACTCAGGAATAACATCACTGCGCAATAGGCTGGTAATGTGCAGGCTGTGTTCCAGCTCCTGATGAAACAGAAACAGCGCCGTCATGATACGAATGCGCGCTGCTTCTTGCTGCGCAGATGATTGCTGGAGTCTTACGCGAGCCTCTTCAATGCGACCTTGATTCAGGTTGCCGCGGTGCAACGGAATGGTCACGCCCGCTTCGAATCCCATGTCGGAGCTGCTTTCGATCCGTCGCACGCCTGCGTTGAATCGCCACAATGGGTTTCGCTGTGCCTGTTCCAGTTGCAGGGTGCTCTCGTACAGACGCTGCTCGGACAAAAAACGCGTCAGATCAGGATTCTGAGTAATACGCGTTTCGAGCACGGAGAAGGCCTCAATTTCGGGCAGCTGCAGCAGATCGCCTTCAACACGGTTGAATTCTGGTTGGAGTTCTGCCCATTGCGCTGCGATGCGGTGATACAGTCCGATCAACTCGTGGCTGAGGTCTTCGTGTACCAGTTTGCGCATGGCTAACTCTGCCCGTGCCCGGGCCCGGTCTGATCGCGGCGCGTTGCCAGTTTCAACTCGAAGGTCGATGGTAGCGACAGCTTCTTCAGTCAGAGCAATCGCCTGTTCCGCGAGTTGCACTCTTGCCTGATGCGCCAGAGCCTGGGTGTAGTAACGCGCAGTCTGTGCGGCGGCATCAAGGCGCATGACTTCTGCATCACTGGCCAGTACCAGAGATCCAGTGCGTGCGGCGTCAATTCGACGTTGCCGCAACTGGCCTTCGAGTACCCAACTGATGCTTACGGTGGTCTGTGCACCAGATAGCGCCTGCGCCACACCTGTGCCCAGCACATCCTCAACGGATACATTCAGCTCTGGTCTTGGGGACAACCCGGCTTGCAGTATCACACTGTCCTGCACCCGCATCTCATAGCCAAATGCGTGCAGGTCCGGGTTATCAGTTAAGGTGTTGCTGATCGCCTGTTCAAGCGTGATGCTCTCCGCGCCTGCTGACAGACCGGACACGAAAAGCAAAGCGGTGGACACCGCAACTGCGATAATCAGTTTTCGAGCTCGCATGACGGGCTCCTTATTCAACAAGAAAGCTGTGCGATAGCAAACCAATACACATCGCTGCCAGTAAAGGCAGTCGCACTGAATTGGGCTCAATTGAATCGAAGAAACGGGGTGGAACCCCGAACTACAGTTGCACAGGGGGCGGGACGGCTGGTGCGTAACTGGGCGAGTTGTGAGCAAGCCTGTAGGGTGTGAGCGGATGGGTATCGGGCGTGTGAAAATCAAAGGCGAACAATGCAGGTACATCCATGTTCAGTTGAAAGTTTATGCCGTGTTTGTGTTGGTGGTCGTGGAAGTCGCCGGCATTTTCATGCTGTACGCCATCGCTTTGATCTACGGAATTGCTCTGGTTGTGGTTATGATCATGGTCGTGTTTATGTTCGTGTTCGTGTTCGTGTTCATGCGAGTGCTGGGAATGGTGATCGTGCGGGATTGCTTTGCCGAATGGGTGAAGTTCGTCTGGCATAGCGGCAGACTCGATGGCCCCCAATGCCAGGGAGTAGTGCATGATCAGCAGCAAGGCAAAAACAATCTTTGTGTACACGGTTCACACTCAGAACAATTAGTGCTAGGAGCTTAGCACCGTGCATAACAAACGGTCAAACCCTCTCAATGTTACTGAAGTCAGGAGAACTGGGGGCGATAATTGGGATAATTGGGGTCAGAGTAAAAATACAGTACTGTATATTTACTCTGACCCCAATTATCCTGACTACAATTATTAAATAGAAATCGTGCCAATGACAAACATACTCTCCACCTCCATCGCGAACACCCTGAACCAGGATTGCTTCTGCATTACACTGGACAGGGAAAACCTGAATGCTGCGCTTCTGGCTAATTCGGGAGACACTCTGACCGAAGAGCTGCTGCGTGAGCGCCCTAACCTGTTTTCCAATATTCCGATGTTCGTTTCAACGTCGTTATATCAACAGATGCACGCGACCGTTCTGGCCGTGGAAGCCGCAGCACGCTTGCCGGAATATCGCGAGCGAGTCCTGGGCTGGGGCCCCGACATTGCCCGCACAGACTTCGGACCTCATGGCGTATTCATGGGCTATGACTTTCACCTGTCAGCCGACGGTCCACGCCTTATAGAAATCAATACCAATGCCGGTGGTGGGTTTCTGAATGCCCGGTTGGCTGCTGCGCAACGGGCATGCTGTGCTGAGGTGGAAGATTTTTTCACTTGTTATGCCCCCGGCACCAAATATGATGAGTCATTCTGGAGCATGTTCATGGACGAATGGCAGGCGCAAGGTAAGACGGGGATCCCGTATACTATTGCTATCGTAGATGATGATCCCGCCTCTCAGTATTTATCGCCCGAATTTGGCCTTGCCCAGAGTTTTTTTGCGACACGCGGTGTGAGCGCGCTAGTCGTGGATGCGGCGGAGCTAAAGTATGAGGCCGACGAATTGACAGCGAAGGGTCGGAAAATTTCTCTGGTCTATAACCGACTTGTTGACTTCGATTTGAGTGAGACCCGACACGAAGCTTTACGAAAGGCCTATCTGGATAAGGCAGTAGTGGTGACACCCAACCCTCACTTACACGCATTACTGGCAGACAAACGCAATCTTACCCTGCTATCGGATGTCGATACGCTAAGCGCATGGGGATTGCCAGAACAGCACAAAGAGGCTATCCGGAATATTTTGCGCACCCAGATCGTGACGCCGGAGCGTGCTGAAGAATTGTGGTCGCAACGGAAAAAATTGTTCTTTAAACCGATGGCTGGTTATGGCGGCAAAGCCGTGTACCGGGGAGACAAATTGACCCGTGGGGTGTGGAACGAAATTCTCAAAGGGGGTTATGTGGCACAGGATTATGCGGCGCCATCCGAGCGCATGATAGAAACCAGCGCAGGAAAGGAGCCACGCAAAGCAGATATTCGTTTGTATGTCTATAACGGCAAAGTGTTGCTGACTGCCGCTAGGCTATATCAGGGACAGACCACAAACTTTCGCACCCCGGGCGGGGGTTTTGCTCCAGTGTTCGTAGTTTAATAAATGGGGTCAGAGTAAATATACAGTACTGTATTTTTACTCTGACCCCAATTATCTGACCCCAATTATCCTGCGCGTGCGCGCATCAGCCTTTGCGCATAAACCAGTTCAGGAAGTAGCCAACACCAACTGCTATACCGAGTGCAGTCAGGGGCTTTTCATGTACATAAGCACGGGTGCTCTCCATCATCTGAGCCTGAGCATCCATCAGCTGCTCACTTTTCCTGTCGATCGCAGCTGCCGCACTGGTGGCTGCGCCAGCGACACTGTCTGCTGCGTTATGCGCACTTCCGGCCACTGATTCAACTGCCGGATGTGTTTTTTTCGACGCAGTATCTATGGCATTGTGAACATTATCACTTGCACTATCGACCGAGCGAGAGAACGCTCCTGTTACTCCGCCGTTTTCAGTATTCTTTTGCATGGGAATTCCTCTGCTGTAAATTATCTCCGTAAAATTACGGAGAGATTGCTCGTGCATTGTCTATGTATTTAATTGCACAGTCGGTGCGATGGCAGACAAACTTTGTCTGCGCAACCATTAATCATTCCGGCGACTCATACCCTCTGAGTAGTGCTTAGTACCATAGTATGCATGTATATCCTTTCCCCAGCTCTCCTCCGCCATGTTGGGCCAGTTATCCTTGTCGAAACCGGGTGCATTCTTCAGTTTTTCCTTATCTGCGTTCAGTACAAAACACTTATTTATTGTATCCAGGCTTAATGCATTCCACGGCACTGCAAAAAGCTTCTCGCCCATCCCGAAGATGCCACCAAAACTCAGCACTACATAAGCTACCTGTCCGCTGTGCATGTCAAGCATCATGTCCTTGATACCACCCAGGTCATCATCCTGCTTGTTGGTCACCTTGTTACCGACCAGTGAGTCAACACTCATCAGGCGTGGATTTCCACCGTTGCTGTGTCTGTTAAAATTACTGCCGTTGCTGTTTGTATCGTGATTCATGATCAGCTCCTGATAATTAAAGGTTGCCGTAGTCATTACTGGCGATGAAATGAGCCAATACTTAAATCTACAGTAGCTGGAAGATACCCTATATGTGAGCTCTTAGGAGTGAATAATTGGCTTTGTTACATGATTGATTGGGCCCTAATGGTGATTGTAAAAATATTAAACTCCCGAATGCGTATAAGCGCGATAACGCACGGTAAACGCGACCATGATTTGGCAATGTCGTTACAGAACTCGAAACTTACTTCGAATGCAAATTCTGGAAGGTCGGGGGAAAAATGCATACTGCTAATGATCACACTGCAGGAGTTTCGTGGGGTGCCATTATCGCTGGCGCCGCTTGTGCAGCGGCTCTGTCTTTCATATTGCTGATACTCGGATTCGGACTGGGCTTGTCTGCAGTGTCGCCATGGTCCAACACGGGTGCCAGTCTGGCGGCAATAGGCATCTCCAGCATAATCTGGGTTGCATTCACACAGATAGCCGCATCCGGCCTGGGCGGTTACATCGCAGGTCGCCTGCGGGTTCGTTGGGTTGATGTCGACACTGATGAAGTATATTTTCGCGACACTGCGCACGGTTTAATCGCGTGGTCAATTGCCACTTTGGCTGCAGCCATACTACTCACCTCTACCATAACTACAGTACTCGGTGGCGGCCTGAAGATGGGCGCAGAAATCGCTGGGAGCGCCGCTGAAGGCGCAGCAGAAATGGTGCCTGGCGTGGCCTCGGCAGCAGACAGTTATTTCAGTGACGCGCTATTGCGAACACAATCTACTACAGCTATGGACTCTGCAGACGACAATGTGCGCGCGGAACTTACCACGATTCTTTTACATAGCCTTGGCACAGGCGAGTTGAGCACAGAGGACAGCCAGTACCTTGCCAGCGTTGTCAGTAGACATACCGGACTGCGACAGGATCAGGCGCAAAACCGAGTAACACAGATATTCGAAGACGCCCAGCAAGCTGCTATTGCAGGAGAAGAAGCGGCAAGAGAAGCAGCTGATGACGCCCGCGAGGCAGCCGCTGCTTCAGCGCTATGGATGTTTGTCGCTCTATTATGCGGAGCGTTCTTTGCAAGCCTGTTAGCAATGCTTGGTGGCAGGCAGCGTGATGCTATTACTTTCAACGAATACAGACCATCATAGCTGATCCTATAGCAATTCAAGACAACATCATCGGATTCAAACTTCGTTGTTAACGATAGATTTTAATGCAGGTCTTCAGGAGATTTTCATGCGCTCACTATTATTACTTTTTCTCGGCATACCCATACCATTGATCATCCTCATTGCAATACTGCTTTAACATTTTCTCCACTAACTTCTCCATAACTTCTCCATCATTATCAGGTACCCATCATGACAACGAATGCTGCAAAAACCAAATATTCAGACGCGTCTTCATTCAAGGATGCTATCGCTGCATTAAAAAGTGATCATCGTGCTGTAGAAAAAGCGTTTAAAGAATACGAGAAGATTCCTGAAGGGGAACACGCCCGCAAGAAGAAGCTGGCTGATCATATCTGTGATGAACTGCTTGTACATATGACGGTGGAAGAAGAAATTTTCTATCCAGACATCAAAGAAAACGTGCAAGACGCCGAAGATATTGTGAATGAGGGTATTGTCGAGCACGCGGGTGCGAAAATGCTGATCAAACAGATTCAGGGCATGAAAGGCGATGAAGAGCTGTTTGATACCAAGGTGAAGGTTCTGTCCGAACAGATTGAACATCACGTTAAGGAAGAAGAGGAAGAAATGTTTCCTAAGGTGGAAAAATCCAAACTGAATATCAAAGACCTTGGCACGCAAATCGCTATGCGAAAAAAGCAATTGGAGTAACCAGCCGGCTTCTCCACATGACCTGAACCAGGATTGCTGAGGGCACGGATTGCCGTCACTTCCCTATTCCCTATGCTCTCTTTCTCACCGTCACTTTCTCAACCCCACCCGAACCTCTCTCGTCACCCCACAAAATCGCGGTCGCTCATAAAGAAACATTAACCAGGTTTCCTTGATGGCGCGATGGAACAGCAGCGGAAGCGCTACCGCAAATAGAGTGATCAACGCGCTGGCAGTTCCCACATCAGAGATCAAACCGGTCACTGCCAACAGTTTTATTCCCACTTTCATCGGCAGGAAAAAGCTCAGATAGATAACAATGGAATTGGCACCACAATAGCGTAACCAGCGCGACCATGACTGCATAGCCAACAGGCTACCAGCTGCCACAATGGCGGCCGCCCCCGCGAAGCCCAGCAAAAGACTGACACCTGGCAACATATCACTGCCATTTCTGGTGAACAGCCAGTTCACCAGCCCCCAAACCAGCAAACCTGCCAAAGCCATGCGGGGCCATGACGGCACTTGTCGCGCAAATGCAAATATCCAGGGCGCGACAGCATAGCCTGCAAAGAAGTACACATAGCGATCGAAGAAGCGATTCGCAACACTCCAGTCCGTGTCAATCCACCCTAACGCAAAGGCAATCTGCAGGCAGCCGGCCAGCACCAATATCAGGAGTTTCGGTGCACGTCTGAGCGCTCTGGTCACCATGTAGAAAATCGCCAGCATATGCACGAACCACAGCGTGTTGATGGGATCAATCCACGCCATGAGAAACGCGTAAGCAAAGTTCGCCGGATTTTCCAGCAAGAGGTTAGCCTCGGTAATCGACAACTGAATTGTCAGCCAGATCAAATAGAAGTAAAGGAAGTGGACGAACTTGCGATCGACGTATTCCCGCAGCGGACTGTTGATGGAAAGGGAAAGAAAAATGCCTGCCAGAAGAAAGAAATCCGGCATCCGAAAAGGTCGCGCGAAAGCTACTACATGGTGCAACCAACCTTCACTGCCAGCGGCAGATGCGTAATCGAAGGTCACATGCATCATGACAACCATGATGATACATATACCCTTGGCATAGTCGACCCATGCCACTCTGCCTGCATTTACATCAACTGCCTTCGCCGCCCCTGGTACCACAACAGCGTTCATTCTGAAGTCCCCCCGCGGCAAGCTGAATAATGTACTGAGCCTAATCAAAGAAACTGCCTCTGGCTATCAGGGGTTAACCCTATACGCCCTGAGCAGCCTGCATTGACAATCGGTTTACGCGCCTTTTACATTCACGAAGTATTTCCTTGTTAGGGGTCTTTATCCGCTCGAATTCAGGGTATTCACGCATCGCGTAATACAGCGCGTATTCTCTATGATAGCCACCTCGAAAGAATTCAATATGCATCCACCCTGTGATGCGGAAGGGGCGAAGCCTTGCAGACTGTTTCATATGATTATCACAACACACGCCATGACAATGGCGCGCCTGCACAACCAAGTTGGCATGTGCTCTGGACACACAGCAATCATGAGCGCGCCGTGTATGAGGAATTGAGCGCAAAAGGCTATGAACTGTTCTTCGCGAGCATGGATCAGTGGGTTGCAGACAAGAAAGGCAAACATGTAGTGCGCGTGCCCATGTTTCGCAGCTATCTGTTTATCCGCCATGCCATTGGAAAGTATGACTATATCGATATCAGCAATACCAAAGGCATAGTGCGTATCCTGGGAGATCGCTGGGATAAGCTGGCCAGCATCCCTGATCAGGAAATCAATGACATCAGGAAGCTCTGCTCCTGTAATTCACCCGTGACCAGTCACTCCTATCTGAGCCAGGGCGACAAGGTGCGAATGACACGGGGCAGTTTGAAGAACACGCAAGGCATATTAGTAAGAAATGATCAACACACCGGACTGCTGGTTGTATCCGTTTCGTTGCTTAACCGCAGCGTGGCAGTGGAAGTCAATTGTACAGATGTGGTGCCCCTATGATTATCAGGCCGACACAATTTAAACTAGCCAGCGGACTCATCGCCGCAGCAATTCTGGCATCCTCCGCAGAAGCAGCGCCCTACATTGTTCCTACTTTCGTGGCAGCAGTACTGGCAGATGACAACATTCTCATCAGCAGTGTGGATCGCCGCAAGGATGTGATCACCCGCTTAAGTCCAGGATTGGAAATTGGCACTGAATCCGAGCGCATAATATTCAATGCTCGCTATAGCCAGGACATAGAAAAATATAAAGACAACCCCGAGCTGGATTCCAACGAGATGCGTCGCAATCTGGATAGTGAGTACCTGTTCCGGCTCAACGAACGCATACTGTTGTCAGTGAATGCCAATTACACAGAGTCCCGTTTCCCCTCCGAGTTGAATGTCAGTACAGGTGCCGGAGAAGGCCGAATAGAAGGTGAACGTACGGAAATCAATCCGGCACTCAACTATCGCTTCAGTGCAACCTCCAGCGGTCAATTGGACTATCTCCACGCACGTGACCGGCTGGCAAATGGTGTCGAAAACGATACCAACGCAATCAATGCGGAGTACGAAAACGAGCTTTCCAGCAATACACAGATGCTCTACGGCTATACCTACTCGCATTTCAACTTCGACAACCCCGAGATAGGTGTCTTTGATCTGACTGATTTCGTGCATGCACCAAGAGTTGGGTTTTTACATAATTTCAGCCCGTTCACCAGTCTCACCGCACAGATCGGACCCAGCTTCAGCAAGGATGATGTGGGAGTGAATTTCTCCGTGGAAGTCGACCGGCGTTATAGCTCGGGGCGATTCGCAATCGGTTACAACCGCAGTGCAGGCAGCCTGATTGGCGAAACCGGACTGGTCGAACTAAACGCCTTGAACGCAACGCTTACTCATGATTTCAGCAACAGTTTTGCAGTCAGCGCAGGTGCCAGTCTGGGTCAGGTAAATCGCGATGACGATCGTTTCTCTGATGATCGCATCGTCCGCGCCACGCTCAGTGCAATCTACAGGGTGAACGCCTACGCATCCGTAACAGCATCATACAGTTTCAGTGAACAGCGCGTTGGTGGGGCGTCGGGAACCGACAACATTCCGCGTAATGTCGCCATGCTGGCATTAACACTTACTTATCCGCGCCGCTCAACGCCAGTGACTTTTAATCGCTGATTCCGAATCACGAGCGCAAGTCAGTCAACCCAGGATTAAAATTCTCGGAGAAATTCATGTCCGTAGTAAAAACGTTTATCTCATGCTTCCTGTTAACAGCAGTCATTTTCTCTATGGGTTGTGTTGCGTCGACAGGCAGTTCGTCTCCATTCACTGCAGTGGAAGAAACGCCTTTCACCGAATATCGCATTGGTCCCTCCGACATACTGACAATTACTGTATGGCAACAACCTGAGTTGAGTCGCACAGTAACGGTCCGGCCAGATGGATACATATCCTATCCACTGCTTGGCGAAATAATGGTTGCGTCAATGACGCCGTTGCAATTACGGGATCTTATTGCTGAAAGACTTAAGGACTACGTTCTCATCATGCTCAGTGAGGTCACTGTAGGTGTCGATGAAATCCACAGTTACACCGTCTCAGTTATGGGTGAGGTCAACGAACCTGGTCGTTTCAGTTTTCAGAACCAGGTAACAATCATTGATGTGCTTGCACAGGCCGGCGGTTTCACTCCGTTTGCCTCCAAATCGAATGTAGTGATTCTGCGCAAGGTCAACGGTGTTACACAACGCATTCCGTTTGATTACAGGCGCGTCGAGCTGGGTCGTTCGACCCCGGCGGAAATGACAGTATATCCGGGCGACATCATTGTAGTGCGATGACAAGCCATGCATTGAAACTGTTCATACCTGACAGGCTATTTGTTTTTACCAATCGTTGCTAACGAACTGCTTATTTCTAACAAACTATTTATTACCAACCAAATGTACAGGTGAGATCTTGATAGAGAACATGATGCTAATCTGGTCACGTCGCAAATGGTGGCTGATTGCCGGATTGATTTTGGCGATGACCACCAGTGCCAGTCTGATTTTTGCTTTGCCGAACTTGTACCGTGGCTCAACAACCGTGTTGGTGGGTCAGGATGCAATCGTCGGCGCTTTTATTTCCGATGGAAGTACCAGTCAGTTGGATCAACGCTTACACGTCATCCGTCAGGAGTTGCTGAGCAGACAGCAACTGTTGTCGTTGATCGAGCGTTTCAATCTATATGACGGTCTGCGTCAGACAGTGCCCACAGAAGCATTGTTGGATCGCATGCGCAGGGATATCCATATTTCTCAATCCACCACCAGTCAGGTCAGTCAGCAACGGGGTCAGTCGGCGCCGATGGAAGTACGTATCGGCTATCAGGGCTGGTCCGCGTACGAAGTAGCGGAGATAGCAAACGCGTTGGCCGATACGTATCGCGAAAAATATGAAGGTATTCGTGTTGGTCAGGCGAACCGCACAACAGATTTTCTGCGCGAACAACTGAGTGAGGTAGAAGCCAGGCTACGAGCAAAAGAGTTGGAGATCAACGAATTCCGCAATGAAAATCTGGGACAACTGCCCCAGCAGGAAAGCATAAATCTGGCGTCGCTGGAGCGCCTCAATACCGATCTGCGCTTGAACGGAGAGCGCCAGATACAACTGTTGAATCGACCAAATCGAGACTCGGCGGGTGAGTTTCGTGCAGTCGTGGGTACGGCTGGAGAATCACGTCTGGAATTGTTGCGCCGTGAACTGAGCGTGATGAGTGCTCGCTACAACGAACAGCATCCTGGCATGATCCGTATGCGCAATGAAATTCGTCAACTTGAATCAGCGCAGGCCTCCCCCCAGAACACCAACACAGTCGCTCCCTCTATCAGTGTTACTGAAGAACACTTGAAACTTCGCGATGAAGACATTCGGTTGCGTGCTGCGATAGCGTCGTTGCAGCAGCGTCTGCAATTGTCGCCTGAAATCGAGCAGGCTCTCACACAGATGAATAACTCATACAACGCCATTCGTGAGGAACACCTTTCGCTGTTACGTCGTTATCAGGATGCCCGCCTTGCCCAGTCGTTGGAGTCGCAACAGACACAACAGTTCCAGGTATTGGAGATGGCGTTGCCACCTAGTCTGGCCGCAGCCCCCAATCGTCTGCAGCTCATGATCACGGCTCTTGTGCTGACCGTCGGTGGATTGGCGGCGCTGGTCTTTGTGCTGGAGCAAATGGGGCAAAACTTTCACACTGCAGGCGAGCTCAGGAACTTCAGTTCCGTTCCGGTGATCGCCAGCATTAGTCACTTGTATACATCAAGTGAACGTATCAAAGGAGGCATTCTCACCATGACAGTTGTCATTCTTTATGTACTCAGCCTGCTGGCGCTGGCGTACTTCATGTACAGCAATGGACAAACAGCAAAAGGTCTGGTCTGGCTGGCGGCGGGTGATTATGTCTGAACTACCCGCAAAACGCTCTCTGAATTCGCGGCTGGTAAACCTGCTGCGCCCTAACTCTGCCGATGCCCAACGCTATGAGCGCTTGCGGCTGGCGGTGGAAAAGATCCCGCACCAGGATGGCGGCGTGGTTGTTGCTATTGCCAGCCCTTCCACCGGGGAGGGAAAGACACTTACTGCGATAAATCTTGCTGGTGCTCTTGCACAGAACCCAAACAGCAAAGTGGTGCTGATCGAGCTGGATCTGCGCTCCACGCAAGGCACATTGAAGGATTACCTGGGCGCCAGAAAATGGTCGCCTCAGGGCGTTGTTGATAATGTGCTGGATAATACTGCCGACAACCCGATCGAGTGGGAGGAGATTGCCCATTTCGTACCAGAGTTCAATCTCACGCTGATTCCATCCGGACGGAAAACCCAATCACCCTATGAAGTTCTGAACTCTCCGCAACTCGAAGAGCTTATCAGTCAGGCGCGACTTCGCTACGACTACATTATTCTGGATACGCCTCCTGTCACGTTATATCCGGATACGCAGCTGATCTCACGCTGGGTTGATCAGTTCATCGTGTTAGTCACGGCGGGAATGACTACACGCAGGCAACTAGCAGAGTGTCTTGATCTTATGGTGCCGGAGAAAGTTCTTGGTTTGGTATTCAATGGATGCCAACAGACTGATGGCGAACGGTATGTACACTGAGTTGCACAACGAGTCCGTCGCCCGAACTGCTCCTCGCAAACTTTCAGGAAAACGGGTGCTGATCCTGGGCACTGGTATGTTTGCACTTAAGCTGGCCAACGAAATTTCCACCCGACCACAATGCGGTCTTCGTATAATCGGGCTGGTAGCCGAGCTTGATCACAGTAGCGTTCACGCGCTGAATCTGCCTGTATTGGGAGACATCAGTCAACTGCGCAGAATTCTGTTGGAACACAAACCCGAGCGTATCATCGTTACGCTGAATGATCAGACTATGGCGCGTCACTGTCACAACCTGGTGGAAGAAAAATTCTTTCGGCAGATTCATGTTGATGATGGCGAAGAATTCTACGAGAAGCTCACTGGCAAACTGGCCATCGATACGTTGTCGCAGCGGTCCATCATTTACTCCAAGGATTTCCAGCTACCTGTGCTGACTCAGCATTTGTCGCGAGCACTGAGTGTTATCTTTGCTTTTGTTGGGCTGATTGTATTAGCTCCGCTCATGTTGTTGATTGCCATTGTGATCAAATTGAATTCTCCGGGACCTGTGATGTTCGTACAGAAACGAGTCGGAATGGGTAACAGGACGTTCAATCTGCTGAAGTTTCGCACGATGCTTACCACAGCCGAAACAACTTCCGAGTGGGCATGCGACAACGAAGCTCGTATTACACGGTCCGGCCGCATACTGCGAAAATTCCGACTCGATGAATTACCGCAGTTCATCAACGTGCTACGCAACGACATGAATATTGTGGGACCACGTCCGCACCCGGTTTCCAGCTACGAACTGTATGCGCTTGTTTCACGCAACACCCCGGAAAGTGGCGACCAGATTCCTTACTACTATCTACGCTGCCTGGTACGACCCGGAATCACCGGTTGGGCTCAGGTGAAGTATCGCTACGCGAATGATCTGGGAGAGGAGATCGAAAAACTGCGCTTTGATCTCTACTACATCAAACACTATTCGCTGTGGCTCGACGCCAAGATCATGCTGGAAACCATCAAGGTTGTTGTGATGGGTCACGAGCATCGCTACTGATTACTACCTCTCCATCCAACAAAACTTACTCTCAGGAACACAGATATGAGCAATCTAAATCGTGCACAACCCGATGGGCAATACGTCGGTGGCCAACAGCCTGGCGCACAACACCTCGGTGCGAAAGACTTCGGCGCCAAAGATCTTATTGCAAAAGACCTTGGCGAAGATGCCTCCAGTTATACACGCTTGGCTGATCGCATTGAGAATCGCTCGGCAAGAATTGCGGTTATCGGTCAGGGGTACGTTGGTCTGCCATTGGCAGTAGAGTTCTGCCAGGTGGGTTTCCACGTTACTGGCATTGACATCGATAAGGACCGGGTGCGGACATTGAATCGCGGGCAATCGCTAACGCCCGATGTGTCCAGTGACACTCTTTCGGCGTTGTGTACATCGGGATACTACGAAGCCAGTTGGGATTTCTCCATTCTGCAGAACAGCGATGTCATACTGATCTGTGTACCAACGCCACTGCGTAAATCGAAAGACCCGGACATATCTTATGTTCTGGCGACGGTGGAAGAAGTAGTAAAACACCTGCGCCCTGGCCAATTGATCATATTGGAGTCAACAACTTATCCCGGTACCACAGAGGAGTTGTTGTTACCTCTGTTTGAAGCACAATCCCAGGTTGTGGGTGAAGATGTCTTTCTGGCGTTCTCACCTGAGCGTATCGACCCGGGCAATAAACAGTTCACCGTGAAAGATATCCCCAAAATTACCGGTGGCGTCACACCAGCCTGTACACAATTGGCAGCGCTATTCTATCGGCAGATTGTAAGTAAGGTTGTGGAGGTCTCCAGCCCTCGCGTAGCGGAACTGGCCAAGCTTTACGAAAATGTATTTCGCAGTGTGAATATCGCACTGGCGAACGAGTTTTCCCTGATGTGTCGGCAGTTGGGAGTAAACTCACGCGAAGTCATCGATGCCGCTGCCAGTAAACCTTTCGGTTTCATGCCGTTTTATCCGGGACCCGGAATTGGTGGACATTGTATCCCCATCGATCCTGCCTATCTCGCTTGGAAAATGAAATTCAGCAACTATCAAGCTCGCTTCATTCCGTTGGCAGAAGAAATCAATCAATCCATGCCGGGACATGTGGTTGATCTGGTGAGCGAGGCGTTGAATGCACGCAAACTTTGCCTGAATGGCGCCAACGTGCTTGCCATTGGTGTGGCCTACAAACGCGGTGTCGGCGACATTCGTGAATCACCAGCTCTGCAGATCATGGACAGCCTGATGAAGCTGGGAGTGAATATCCTCTATTCTGATCCGCACGTGCCGGAGATTGTGCTGGGCGAGCGTAGTTTTGTGTCGGAACAGGTGAATGCCGCAGTACTTCATAGCGCTGACTGTGTTCTGATACTCACAGACCATCAGGAATTCAACTTTGAACAAATGTTGGTACATGCGTCACTGATTGTAGACACGCGCGGCGCTATGCGCGGGCTCACCGGTGGCAACGCCCAGGTGATCAGTCTGTGATAATAATTACTGCAAGCCGCTATTCCGTCACACCATGCAAACCTTGAGAGAACAAGAATGGTGGCGAAAAAAGTTACCGGCTAACGTGATACCCTCTGACGTAAATTCGGGCAGTGCAGTTTCCGGTAATGCAGCTTCTGCACTGCCGCGCTCGGAAAATAACCTGCCTTTCTACGCGCTGCTGATGTTCACATTTATTCTGTTTCTGGCGCCGCAGCAGATTTTTCCCGTGTTGGCACCACTGCGTATCGCCATGTTGTCTGTTTTGTTAGCGGTGACAACACTGATTGGCAGTCGATTGTCGCAGGGCTTACCCATTCTGCACTATCCCGCTGGTGTCGTCTTTGTGCTGTTGCTGGCAATGTGGGCTGTACTGACCATCCCGCTGTCAATGTGGCCGGGCGGTAGTCTGGCGCTGCTCACTGACAGATACTTTAAAACAATCATAGTCTTCCTGCTACTAGCCAGTCTGGTCAACAGCACGGCACGCTTGCGTAGTATGTGTCTGGCGTTGGTCCTGATGGCTGTGCCAATGGCATTCACCGCCATCAGAAACCTGCTTACAGGTGTTACCATGAGCGGGGGTCAGCGGATTATCGGCTACGATGCCCCGCTGGCAGAGAATCCGAACGACATGGCGCTACTGATGAACCTGTTACTGCCACTGGCAATAGGGTTCTTTTTGAGCAGCAGGATAAAATGGCGCAAACTTGCATTCGGCGGATTAATTGTCCTGATTGTGGTCGCCATCTTTGCAACCTTTTCTCGCGCCGGGTTTCTGACGCTGGCCGTTACCTTTCTGTGTTATTTTTTCCTGCTACGTAATCGGCCTGAACGCTACCTGGCACCATTGCTTCTTGTCATCGTAATCATCGCGTTACCGTTGATACCTGGCGACTATGTCGGGCGACTAAGCACTATCACCAGTATAGAGAGTGATGCAACCAACTCCGCGCAGATTCGCATGCGCGACTACCGTGCTGCCACAAAACTGATGTTCGCAAATCCAATCACTGGAACCGGTGTGGGTACGAACATGCTCGCCATGAACGAAGAACGAGGTGCTACGTGGACGGAAATTCACAACGTATACCTGACATACTCCGTCGAGCTTGGGTTGCCAGGTCTGGTTTTGTTTGTGATGTTGTTGATAGTGTCATTTCGCGCTGCGAAAGACATGCAATCCCGCAGCAAGGACCGCCCTGCCAAATTTGAGATGTTCTGTCTGGCAGAGGGATTGAAGGTCAGCATCATCGCATTCAGCGTTGCCGCGTTCTTTCATCCTGTCGCTTATCACTTTTATTTCTATTACATCGCGGGTCTGGCTATGGGGCTGACTCAGATTGATCCGGCGCCAGCTAAGTGAGGTCGAAACTGAAAACACATATGAGACTTGTCACTGCAGAACCACCGCGAGCAGCGTCAGGACACCCACAGCGCATTCGAATCATGAAAGTGGTCACCAATTTTTCCAGTGGGGGGACTGAGGGTCAGGTAAATAATCTCATCAAAGTACTGGATCATCAGCGCTTTGATCTTCAGTTTGGTTGCCTGAAGAAGTACGGGCTCTTTCTGGATGAGGTAGAACGCTTGCAGTTGCCAGTTCGAGAGTTTCCTATTTATTCGTTCTTTCATCCCAAGACGTGGTGGCAATTGTGGAAAATGGCGTCGTTCATGCGCGCGGAACGCATTCAGATTGCACACAGTTATAACTTCTACTCCAATGTAATTGCCGTACTTGCCGCGAGGCTCGCCGGTGTACCTGTTGTGCTGGCATCGATCAGGGATCGCGGTATCTACCTGACGCCTATGCAAATGAAAGTACAAAAGTGGATCTGCAATCTGGCAGACCGGGTGCTGGTCAATGCCGAATCTATTCGCGACTGGCTGATCCTGCAGGGAGTGCCACAAAAAAAGATTGATCTCATCAGGAACGGCATCGATCTTTCGTTGTACAAGCAAACAACACAAACCTCTGACATCCGGGAGGAGCTTGGCATCCCGGCAAATGCACGCCTGGTAATAATGCTTGCCCGCTTGAATCCTCAAAAAGGAATCAACGAGTTTCTGCGCGCTGCTGCGATAGTGCGGGCTCAGCATCTTGACGTGCACTTCCTGGTGGTGGGAGACAAGCTGGACTATAAGGATGGCTCTGTTGTCAGCGACGCAGACTATCACCTTTACCTGCATCATCTGACAGAGAATCTGAGAATCAGTCACTGCACCTGGTACACCGGTCACCGAACAGATGTGCCTGCGCTTTTGGCACAGTCTTACGTTTCGGTCCTGCCTTCTTATAGCGAAGGTTTGTCAAACTCATTGATCGAGTCAATGGCAGCCGGGTTGCCCCTTGTCGCCACCAATGTTGGTGGCAATCCGGAGCTCGTCAATCAAGGTGTAAACGGATTTTTGGTGCCTGTGATGGACCATGAGGCGTTGGCAGATGCCATCGGCACCATTCTGGATGATGCAGAACTTGCAGCCCGGTTCGGTAATGCTTCCAGACGTCTTTGTGATGAAAGCTTCTCAATGAGCAAAATGATCGCAACCATTCAGCAGCTCTATGTCAACGAATTGGAGAAACATAATTTCCATTACGATACAAGGAAAGCCAATTGACCCATTTGGTAACGCAATGGATTACCAAAGCAGAGGAATTCAGACCACTCAAGGAAGAATGGAACGAACTGCTGAATAGTAGCCGCTGCAACACGCTGTTCTTGACGTGGGAGTGGCAATACACATGGTGGATGAGCTTGGCGGATGAGCGCGCACTGCTCTTATTGACCGTACGGGATGGTGAGAAACTGATAGCCGTGGCGCCTCTTACTCTGCGTCCTGCCGACTACTCCAGAATGGTGCCGTTTCGGGTGCTGGAATTGATCGGCACGGGAAGTATTGGCTCTGATTATCTGAGCATCATAGTTCGCACTGGTGATGAAGCAAGAGCGATAGCAGAAATTTGTCGCCACCTGCTTTCCCGCAAGTTCGTGCTGGAAATGGCCAACACCGAACGCAGCTCCAGCATAATGACTATGGCAGCGCAGGGTATGCGGGACCTGGGTTGCCGCACTGCGCGCCATACTCAGAACTTCAGCCCCTACATTGATCTTACCGGTTTTACCTGGAGCAGCTATATCAAACGTGAAGGAACGTCCAGTGGAGCGCGTTACAACAAAAAATTAAGAAAACTGCATCGCACGTTCAGAGTAAGTCTCGACAGAACAACCACAGAGCAGGAACGAACCAAGGATCTGAAAGCTCTTATCGACCTTCATCTGAAACGCTGGGATGGCAAAGGTGGTACCAACGCATTCAGCACTGCGGGACTCCGTAGTTTTCACGAAAAATTCAGCTGCATCGCTCTGAAGAACGACTGGTTACGTCTCTATATTCTCAGGCTGGACGGCAAGCCAGCCGCGGCAGTTTACGGCTTTTATTATCTGGACATCTTCTACTATTACCAGGCTGGTTTTGATCCCCAGTACAGCCAGTTCAGCGTGGGCCTGCTTTCTGTAGGTTTGACTTTGGAGCAGGCTTTTGCCGAAGGCGCAAAAGAATACGATCTGCTGCGTGGTGATGAAGGATATAAGTACGCTTGGGCAACTAGTGAACGCGAACTAGTTTGCCTGCGCATTTATCCGCCGAATTTACAGGGCTATCTCTGCTCGCAGATGATGGAATTACGCAGTGGTATTAAGACTCACATCCTTTCGAAGCCAGCAGGTGATGACCGTGACAAGTTGCATCCGGCTGGCTAATCAAGAATCAATTGCAGGAAAAGGGGCCATGAAGAACTTGCGTATAGAGGTTAAAAGCAGGATTGCGCAGGCACTCCATGGCACTTCGATGGATAATCTGATTGGTCGAGCCAATGGCGCTTTCGCAAACCCATTGGTGATCTGCTATCACAGAGTAGTACCGAATTTCGACGATGCAGCCAGCAGGGCCATGCCTTCTCTGATTGTCGGTACTACCATGTTCGAGAAGCAACTTGATTGGCTCACTCAGCATTTCGATCTCGTTTCTCTGGATGAAATCCTGCTCAGCTCTGAACGACCATCAACCAGTGAAAAACGTCGAAAGGCTACCATCACGTTCGATGACGGTTATGCAGACTTCTACTGGCATGCGCTACCATTGCTGGTAAAAAAGAACATCCCGGCAACGGTGTTCGTTGTAACTGATCTAGTGGGAACTACCGATCTGCAAGTTCACGACGAGCTGTATTTGTTGCTGTCGCAATGGTTTCAGCAACCAGATCACGCCCAAAACAATCTGGACGATCCTCTTTCTGTGCAGATGGAGGCAGCGTTGGCACGTCACTCCGACCCCTACAATGCGGCCCGCTACATACTTGCCAGTTTCTCGCAGCGCGAAGTTATCGCGATGATGAAGTTGTTGCAGATGCGTGTCACTATCTCGACCGAGTTTAGAAGGGAATTTCAGTCTCTGGACTGGTCCATGCTGCAATCCATGGTAGAGCAAGGTGTGACAATTGGCTCGCACACGCGTTCGCATGCGTTGCTGCCACATCACGATCAACAGCGCGTGATCACGGAACTGCGAGAATCATATCAACAACTGGAGTCGGAGCTTGGCTCTCCGCCGAAATTCCTGGCGTATCCTGATGGCCAGTTCAATGAGCGCATTGCCAGTGCGGCAGAAACAGCCGGTTACACAGCAGCATTTACCATCTGCAATCACCGCAGTGTCAAATACCCCCTTTTCTCTATGCCAAGAACCGTACTTTGGGAAAACGCCTGTATGGACCAAGCGGGACAGTTCTCGCCAGCGATCATGGGTTGTCTGGTGAATGGTGTTTTCAATCGGTCCTCGGGTTGCACACAGGACCATAACGTTTCATGACGCAACGCACAGCGACAGACACCACAATAGAAGCGCTGCTCCGCCCGGTAATGGTGTTGATGTCAGGCAGAGTGCTGGGATTTGTGGCGGCGTTCGCCATTCCCATCGTACTGGCTCGAGTCTTCGATCAGCATGACTTTGGAACATACAAACAACTTTTTCTCATCCACGCCACGTTGTTCGGATTCGCACAGCTGGGTATGGCGGAAAGCCTGTACTATTTCTTGCCGATGGAGGCGCAGCGCAGCGGAGCTTATATACTGAATGCTGTGTTGGTAATGGGCAGCGCGGGACTACTTTGCGCGATACTTTTGTGGTGGCAAAGCGACACGGTTGCGACTCTGCTGAACAATACCGAACTGATCCCTTTAATTCCTTACGTCGGTTTGTATTTACTACTGATCCTACTGGGATTGGTACTGGAAATTGTACTTACGGCCAGTAGACAGCACCTGGGCGCCTCGCTCAGCTATGCTGGCACCGATCTGGTCCGTGCCGTATTTTTTGTTGTACCAGTGCTCTGGGTCGCAGATCTGCACTGGTTAATGACGGGGGCCGTTGCGTTCGCTCTCGTAAAACTCATCGTCACGCTGCTGTATCTGGCGCGCTCAAGCGACATGGTGTTAAGGACAGACAGGAACCATCTACGCAGCCATCTTGCCTACGCCCTGCCCTTTGGATTCGCTGGCGTTATCGAGATACTGCAACTCAATTTTCACCTGTACGCTGTTTCGTACTATTTCGATGCGGCGACATTTGCCATTTATGCTGTAGGTTGTCTGCAGGTTCCACTCATAGATATTCTGACTTCCTCTACCTCCAACGTGATGATGGTCAATATGCGCCAGAAAGTCATCCAGCGCGACTTTGGCGCGGTGCATGCCATCTGGCTTGACTCTATTCGCAAGATATCTTTGTTGCTTTTACCATTGGTCACGCTGCTACTGCTGGCAGCACCTCTGCTGATTGTGGTTCTGTTTGGCGAAGCGTATCGTGCCAGCGTTCCTGTTTTCATGGTATGGACCGCAAGCACCGCTCTGACGATTCTGTTGACAGATAGCGTATTGCGCGTTTTTGCACAAAACCGCTATCTCATTCTGCAGAATTTCGTGCGTCTTGCCATTGTAGTGTTACTGATCCAGTTTTTTATTAATCAGTATCACCTTGTGGGTGCCGTATTGGTTACCACACTGGCTGCTGCAATTATCAAGGTGATGGCGTTGTATAGGGTCAAGTCACTTATACAAGTGTCCTGGTCTGTGCTATTGCCATGGCGCAGCTTGATGATGACATTCCTGATATGTGTAGTGGCGCTATTACCTTCTCTGCTTCTAAGGGAATTTCTGGCATTACCACCCATTCTGACACTATTTGTTGTGAGTGCCTTTTTCATCTTGACCTACACTCTGTTGCTGCTGTTACCTGGCCTTCTTACTCGCAAGGAGAAAAGCCAGTTGTTGACCTGGGCATCAGCAACATTCACGCGATATCGAATCAATTTCTGAAGGGTTATTTATGTGCGGCATTGCAGGCATAGCAGGAGGCGATGGGCAACCAGTTCATCACGCCGAAATCAAGGCGATGTGCGACGCGCTCGTCCACCGTGGCCCGGACGATGATGGTTTCTTTGTCGAAGGGCATGTCGGCATGGGGATGCGCCGCCTCAGCATCATTGATGTAGAACATGGGCAACAACCTGCCTGGAACGCGAACAGGGATATCTGCGTAGTGCTCAATGGAGAGATCTACAACTACCACGAACTGCGTCTCGAGCTTATGAGCAACGGTCATGTGTTCAGAACTCACTCTGATACTGAAGTGATAGTTCATCTGTACGAGGAAATGGGTGAACGCTGCATTGAGCGCTTGCGCGGCATGTTTGCGTTCGCAATCTGGGATCGAAAGCAGGATCTCGTGTTGTTGATGCGCGACAGGCTGGGCATCAAACCACTTTACTATGCTGAGGTTAATGGTCGGCTAATGTTCGGCTCAGAAATGAAGGCACTACTACAACTGCCAGATATCAAGAAAGAGTTCAACTGGGCCGCCGTCAGTTATCTGTTCTCATTTTTGTCCACGCCTGCCGACGAAAGTATTCTGCTGGGTATTCATAAACTGGAACCCGGTTGCATGTTGCGTTTTTCTCCGAGTTCCAAGTTGCAAATAAAACAGTACTGGGACATTCAGTTCACACCCAATCACGACCGCAACGAGGAAGAAACAATTGCTCAGTTGCGTGATCAACTTGATGATGCGGTACGCAGTTGCATGGTCAGCGATGTTCCGGTAGGCGCTTTTCTCAGCGGAGGTCTGGATTCCAGTGCAGTGGTTGCAATCATGTCAAAGCAGCAGCAAGCGCCCGTAAAGACGTTCAGTATCGGATTTTCTGATGCAGACTATGACGAATCTGGTTATGCGCGCGAAGTAGCTCTGGCTTTGGGAACAGAGCATCACGAATTGATTCTGAAATCGAATACGGCCGACCTGATGCACGATCTGGCCTGGTATCTGGATGAACCGTTCGGCGACTCATCCGTGATTCCCACATTCATGGTCTCGCAGTTAGCATCGCAGCACGTCAAAGTTATACTTTCAGGCGATGGTGGCGATGAGGTGTTCGGGGGATACGACAAATATCTGGTGGAACACAGAGAGCGCCAGCGACCTCACCTCCCACTGCCACTGCGCAAAATGATTGCCACGCTGTCCTCATTCTTACCAGAAGGTGTAAAGGGTCGTGATTATCTGCGACACATGGCTCTACATGGGTCAGAACGTTATCTGGACTCATCAAACCTGTATTCACTTGAACAGAAAACCTCCCTGTTCACCTCCGAGTTCGCCGAACAGATACTGGCCAGTGATACATGGCATGAATCGACTGGTATTCTGTCCGCGTCCGGTGACAGCCACTGGTTGTCGGCTTTGCAGTATCACGACATCAAGACCTACCTGCCTCTGGACATCCTGACCAAAGTGGATCGCATGAGCATGGCAAACTCATTGGAAGTTCGTGTGCCGTTGCTTGATCACAAACTGCTGGAATTTGCAGCGACCATACCTGCTGACATGCGCTTAAAGGAAGGGCGCACCAAACATATTTTCAAAGAGGCCATGCGCGGCAAACTGCCGGAGAATATCATCGACAGACGGAAGCAGGGATTTGCGGTGCCACTGGAGCACTGGTTCCGAGGAGACCTGAACGGCTTTGTGCGTGAATTGCTACTTTCGGACCGTTGCCTTGCACGTGGTATTTTCAATGCAGACTATATTCGCAAGCTGCTAACGCTACATGAGCAGGGCCGTCCACTTGGTCAGCATTTGTGGATGTTAATTTCGTTTGAGCTGTGGTGCCGCCAGTTCATGGATCAGAATCTGGTTAACCTCGCTTTACGCAATCCTGAGCGCGCCGTCGCGAGCGCTGAAGAGATCAATACCAGCATAGCAACACACAGCGCAGACCTGCATAGTCCGGAAATCCCGCAACTCTTTACAGAAAGCAGATAGCCCGTCTCTCGCAAAGAATTCAACCTCCAGCTTCAGTGTTTTACCCGATGGTGATGACAGCTCTAACACTTTATTCTCGACCATTCTCCTGCTGCTGCCCTCCTGCAAGTCAACACAGCGCCGAGGGGGATGGGACGAAGTGTGCGCGTACAACCGGCACTCATTATTACTCACGAAGTTTCGCTACCAGAGAATAGTATGATGACGACGCAACCATTGTTGCTCGAATCCGTTGCACCAGGCATACGTATAGCAGTAATTGCCCCGAGTCTGGAAATTCTGGGAGGTCAGGGCGTTCAGGCTGCGGCTTTGATCGCCGCACTACAGGATGATGGTTTCAGTGTTAATTTTCTGCCAGTGAACCCACGCTTCCCGCGCTCGCTGAGATGGCTGCGCGAGATCCCTTACCTGCGCACGTTCTTCAATCAGATACTCTACCGTTGGCAACTCAGAAAAATCCGGGATGTGGATATTGTCCATCTTTTCTCTGCTTCCTATTGGTCATTTGTATTGTCGCAGATACCTGCCATCAAAGCGGCGCAAAAATATGGAAAGCCGGTATTTCTGAATTATCACAGTGGTGAAGCCGATGATCATCTTCGGCACTGGGGAACACGCGTGCATCCATGGTTGCGTAAGGTGGAAAAGATTGTCGTGCCATCGTTTTATCTACAGGATGTATTCGCACGTTATGGATACGATGCACAGATCATCCCCAACATGATCAGCCTTACCCAGTTCCGCTACCGCCCGCGCCTAGCGCTACAACCCAATCTACTTTCAGTGCGAAATCTTGAGCCGATCTACCGCGTTGAGAACACACTCGTCGCGTTCGCGCTCATCAAGAGACAACTGCCAGAGGCGACACTGACTATAGCCGGCTACGGCAGCCTGGAATCCACTCTGCGCAAACAGATAAGTACTCTGGGGCTGACAGGCGTAACGTTTGTGGGACGCGTGGAACCAATCGATATTGCGGCGCTATACGACAAAGCTGAAATATTTATCAATTCATCCATAGTCGACAATCAACCTGTCTCCATACTTGAAGCATTCGCGGCGGGTCTGCCCGTGGTCAGCACACCGACTGGCGATATTGAATTTATGATCCGTGATAAAGAGACAGGGCTTCTTGTACCTCCGGATCAGCCTGGCGCAATTGCTGCTGCTGTGTTCTGGCTCCTGAACAATCAACAAGATGCTATTCGCATGACTGACGCAGCACGTCAGGAAGTTGAAAAATACACCTGGCGAAATGTGCAATCAGACTGGCGGGAACTTTTCAGTGGAGAATCCTCATGAACTTACAGAAACTGTTTACTATGGCACCCGCTGAGATTGCATTTCGTGGTCGGCAGGCCATGTTCAAGACGGTGGAACGTGTGAGTTCCTCTGCCCAGGACAAGGTCAGGCCAGTCAATGACTTTTTCCTCTGCCTGGACGAGAATACTGACGACAGCCCGGCTTCTCTTTTCAAACGCGGCAATCCTGAGTATGCCGCGGAAAGACTACAGTCCGTGTTCAGAGCTGCCGCGCCGCTAAACTTCTTCAGTGGCGCCAGTGATGCTCTGACACCGGAGCTGATCCATAAGTACCTGTCCGAAGATGCCGCTGCTATTATCAAGTCCGCCGATGCCGTGTGTGAGGGGCGTTTCGAAATACTGGGTTATGGCCCTTTGACCTTTTTCGATGAAAACCAGACAAACAAAATCAACTGGCATTTGGATGCAGTGTCGGGACACGTGGCTCCCCTATTGCATTGGAGTCGCATTGATCCTCTGAATTTTTCGCAGGTAGGCGACAGCAAAGTTGTGTGGGAGTTGAATCGTCATCAGTGGCTTATGACGCTGGGACTGGCGTGGCAACTCACGGGCAACGAGCGCTACGCTCAGGTGTTCGTGCAGTACGTGATCACCTGGATGCAGGACAATCCCACTGGGTTTGGTATCAACTGGTGCAGTTCACTGGAAGTCTCCTATCGGCTGATCTCCTGGTGCTGGGCGTTAGTCATGTTTCGAAACTCCGCCTCGCTATCGCCACATACCTTGCTGAGTATGACATCCTGGCTGCACGCACATGCCACTCATATTGAACGCTATCTATCCGTGTACTACTCACCTAACACTCATCTGACCGGAGAGGCATTGGGCCTATTCTATGCAGGTGTGCTGTTTCCGGAGATCAATGGTGCTGCGCGCTGGCGAACTCTGGGCCGCCGCATTCTGCTTGAGCAGATGGCGCGTCAAGTACACGAGGACGGTGTGTATTTTGAACAATCTACACGCTATCAATACTACACCGTGGAGATATACCTGCATTTCATGATTCTGTCGCAGGGTCACGGCGATTTGCTTCCCGGCAGCTTTGCCACACGACTGCAATCGATGCTGGATTTTTTATTGAATCTGCGACGACCCGACGGCACTTTCCCGCAGTTAGGCGACACAGATGGTGGTTCCTTACTGCCACTGCTGAAAAGGGAACCAGGTGACTTCAGCGCTTTGTTTTCCGTAGCGGCATCGTTGTTTCGTCGGGAAGACTACGCGTGGGCAGCGCAGAGCTGTACGCCTGAACTTACCTGTCTTCTTGGTCCCGCCGGCCATTACGGATATCTGTCTCTAAGGAAGAAAGCGCCACGTGTCATGGTATCGCAGTTGTATCCGGACGGTGGCTATGTCGTCATGCGCAGCGACTGGCGAGAACATGGGCATCAACTTATTCTCGATATAGGTCCGCTGGGATGCCCGGATAGCGCAGCGCATGGACACGCAGATTTGCTGGCCATACAATGCAGCGCCTTTGGTGACAACTATCTGGTTGATGCGGGTACCGGAAATTACACCGCCGATCCTGCCTGGCGCAACTATTTTCGCAGCACGCATGCGCACAATACCGTGACCGTCGATGGCTTATCACAGATGGAGCCAAATGGTCCTTTCGGATGGCAGGGCCGACGTTCGCGTGTGCAACTACTTGATTGTCGCAGCACTTCCAGCATGGCATCGGTGGATGCCAGGCACGACGCATGGGCCACCTTGCCGGACCCGGTGCTGCACCGTCGCAGAATCATCTTCGTGCGACAACGCTACTGGATAATCGTTGATGACATGAGCGCGAGTCAGCATCACCGGTTCAATCTGCATTTCCAGTTTGCACCTATTGCGGTGCAACTGGAGTGTGGTGACTGGACGCGCGCTGTGGGTGAAGGCGGCAGTTGTCTTTTGATGCACATCAGCGCCACCCAATCAGTCCAATTCAAAATCAGAACTGGCGAACTCGAGCCTCCTTCCGGTTGGATCTCCGATAACTATGGACGTCGCGCCCCTGCTCCATCATTGCACTGTACGGCCGAATCCTCGGAGCCTATTCGCTTTGTCACTGTCCTGATGCCTGAGATGGAGGCGAACGCCGCGCATCCAAAAATGTGCATCAACTACTCATCAAAGACGGGAGATCACCAATTGCGGATGCAGATGGACTCTTTACACGAAGACACTTCACAACCAGTTAAGCAACACCTCGACATTATCGACATATCCGACAAGGACATCACCATCATGCAAGGAGACGCTCCGTGTGCGGAATAGCAGGAATACTTAAATTCGAAGCAACCGGAAAAGTAAACGACGGGATTTTGTTACAGATGCGCGAGACGCTTCGCCACCGGGGCCCTGATGGCGCGGGTATCATGATAGAAGGGCGTATTGGCTTAGCACATCGCCGACTGGCCATCATTGATATAGACGGCGGGCACCAACCCATGCCCAACGACAAACGTGACTGTTGGCTTACCTATAACGGTGAGCTTTACAACTACAAGTCGATCCGAATTGATCTGGAGAAGCTGGGCTATCAGTTTGAAACTCAGTCTGACACAGAAGTATTACTGCATGCGTATGAGGCTTATGGTGAAGCTTGTGTTGATAAATTCGAGGGCATGTTTGCGTTTGCAATATGGGATTCGCGAGATCAAAGCCTGTTCATGGCGCGCGACAGATTGGGAATCAAACCACTCTACTACAGCGTATCGGGGTCGGAATTGCGCTTCGCCTCAGAAGTCAAAGCTTTATTGGTTGAAGCGACCCAAAAACACACATTCAACGCCGCTGTACTGCCTGATTTCCTGGCCAATCGCTACGTCGCCGGCAGCGAAACTTTCTTTACAGGTATCTACAAACTGCTGCCAGCTCACACCCTGCAGTGGAATGCCAGAGATGGATTCAAACAAAGGCACTATTGGCAACCACCACCAACTAAGGAAGACGAGAACAGCACAATACAGGATTACGTTGAACAGGTGAGTTCGACTTTGCAGGAAGCTGTACGTAGCCATCTGATCAGTGACGTGCCCATAGGCCTTTTTCTGTCCGGTGGCCTTGATTCGACGGCACTGGCAGCGATCATGGCGCCCATGTTGGACGCCCCCATCAAGACATTCTCAGTGGGTTTTAGCGAAGCTGCAGCCAACGAACTGGGTTACGCCAGGGTCGCAGCAGAAGCAGTCGGCGCTGAACATCGAGATCTGCAAGTGACAGCAGAGCAGTTTTTTGCAGCGCTGCCGCATCTCATCTGGCACGAAGACGAACCTCTTGCTTTTACGTCCAGTGTACCGCTGCATCTGTTGTCGAAGTTGGCCAGCGAGCATGTCAAGGTGGTGCTGACAGGTGAGGGAGCCGATGAACTCTTTATCGGCTACGACTATCGCTATCGCGTGACGGCATTCAATGAGCGTTGGGGAAAGCGCTTTAATCTTGTGAGCAATACGCGAAGCAGAGCTCTTGTGGCCGACCTGATTCCACGCCTGCCTCAAAGTATTCGTCGTTATGCTGAACGCAGTTTTGTAGCACTGGGCACAGAACCGCGCCAATTGTTCTGCGAGAACTTCTCTGTTTTCCGAGCACAACATCGAGACAAATTGTTAAAGGGAAAGTCCAATCAAGCTTTCAACGAACCGAACGATCCGCATCGACACACACTGGAGTTTTTTGCAGCCGCCGGTGACGACATCATTCAATGCATGAGCCATGCCGATCTGCAGACCTATCTGGTGGAACTGCTTATGAAACAGGACCAGATGAGCATGTCGGCATCTCTGGAAAGTCGCGTGCCTTTCCTGGACCACCGATTGGTGGATCTGGTGGCGGCTATCCCCGCACGATTCAAGATGCAGGGTTGGCAAACAAAGTCACTGCTGCGCGAAGCAGTGCGCGACATAATTCCAGCGGAGATTCTGCAACGTCGAAAAATGGGTTTCCCGGTACCTTTAAGCGGTTGGCTGCGCGGTCCTTTCTGGAATCTTCTGGAGAACGTAATACTGGGACACCGGGCAAGATCCAGAGGACTGTTCGATGCAGATGCGGTAGCACAGTTGGCACATGAACATCGCCTAGGCAAGGCGGATCATGGTGAGCGTCTGTGGTTGTTGCTGAACATGGAAATATGGCAACGCATCTTTGTAGACGGTGATCATCCTTCAGCGGTGTATTCAGACAGTTCACAAGTGGAATTACAAGTTCATCATTCACGACGCTCCGGCGCAATTCTTACAGGTTGATATATGGGTAATCTACGCTTGAACGGCGGTACTAAAGACATGAGCACAAGGAGTGCAAGCATCGATGAATTCGCTGACATTATACGCACGTACGAGTTGCGCCACACCGGTATGCAAATTGACCGCCCGCGAATGCGCATACTGTGGGTGAAGATGGGTGGGCTATGGCCAATTAACTCTGGCGGACGGCTGCGCAGTTATCACATCATCAACGAACTGTCGCACGACAACGATGTCACTGTTCTCACCACGCATACCATAAATGAAAATCCGCAAGACCTCAGGCTGCATCTGCCTGCGTGCAAGAGTGTCAACTCGCGGTTGTTCTGTCCGCCCAAGAGCAGCAGTTGGGGTTTTCTTCTGTCGCTGGCAAGCTCCTGGATGTCTCGCTTGCCAGTCGATATGTATAAACACCAGTTTCCCGAACTACAGAGCGAAGTTGAATTACTCCTTGGCAGTGGCAACTTTGATGTTTGCATCGCCGATTTCATGACGGCTGTTCCTAACGTCTCCATGACAGGCACTACACCTGTCGTCTTCTTTTCCCACAATGTCGAGTACATGATCTGGCAGAGATTACGCGATAACGAGACTTCATGGCTGAAGAGGCTATTACTCTCCATCGAATGGCGCAAGATGCGCCGGGCAGAAATGCATGCCTGCAATGTTGCGAAGGCTACGATCGCGGTTTCCGCTTCCGATGCGAAGAAACTTCAGGAGATCAGCAGTAATGCTCAGATTGATCCTGTGAATACAGGGGTGGACATCGATTACTTTAAGGCAGACACCACTGCAGTCAAGAAGCCATTCGCGATTGTTTTCAGTGGTTCAATGGACTGGTTTCCTAATGAGGACGCGATGCTGTACTTCATGAAAGAGGTGCTGCCCAAAGTGCAAGCGGAGATACCGGAAACTTCTATGAGTATCGTGGGCCGCAATCCCTCGGAACGTTTGCGAACTGCTGCCATTCTGGCAGGCGTGGAAGTCACCGGTACCGTACCGGATATTCGGCCCTGGTTAGATAAAGCCGCCGTGTATATCGTGCCGCTGAGAATCGGCGGAGGGACGCGCCTGAAGATCTACGAGGCGTTGTCGATGGGGATGGCGGTGGTCTCCACAACTATCGGAGCGGAAGGGCTGAGCCTGATTGATGACGTCCACCTGTTACGAGCCGATACCTCAGAAAAGTTTGCTCGCAACATCGTTACTCTTTTGAAATACCCCGCCATGCGAACTTCGTTCGGCGAGGCAGGTCGTCTGTTGATGGAAGAGAACTACGGCTGGTCGAAGATAGCGCATCAGTTCGAAACCCTTTGCCGGGCAGCTCTCGATGAAAAGCCAGCCAGGGCAAAGCTATCGTGAAATTCGATTTCTCCCACCCCCATCTGTAATCCGTTTAATAACTTTTTTTCAACCATTTTTACAATCAGGGATTTACCATGAAAACGATCAGCATATTCGGTTTAGGCTATGTGGGCTGCGTTAGTGCCGCCTGTTTCGCCAACGCGGGCTTCAACGTCATTGGCGTTGATGTAAATGAAGACAAAGTCAATCTATTGAACAGCGGCAAATCACCAATCGTTGAACCAGGTTTGGAGGAACTACTCTCTGAAATGGTTGCCAACGGCCGTCTGCGAGCAACGCAATCGTGCGAAGATGCCATCAGAAACTCCGACATTGCATTCATCTGCGTCGGAACTCCGGGCGATGAGTTCGGTAAGTTGCAGTTGTCAGCACTACGTCGAGTCAGTCAGGAGATAGGCGCAGCTTTGAGTACCGACAATCGCCGCTTCGCTGTCGTCGTGCGCAGTACAGTGCTGCCAGGCACGACAATTAAAAGTGTCTGCATTCCTTTGTACAAGGAAGCTGGCGCCTATGCCAGGTCCCGCATCAAGGTCGCGGTGAATCCAGAGTTCATGCGTGAGGGCACGGCACTAAAAGACTTCGCCAATCCGCCTTACACATTGCTTGGCTGCGAAGACGAGGCCACCACGAGGTTGTTGCGTACACTCTATGAGGGCGTCAAGGCGCCTTTTGTCGTCACAAAAATATCCACCGCAGAAACTGTCAAATATGTATCCAACGCTTATCATGCACTCAAGGTCTGTTTTGCCAACGAAATTGGCGATGCGTGTGACCAACTGGGTGTAGATGCGCAGGAAGTCATGCGCATTTTCAGGATGGACACGAAACTGAATATCTCGGAGGCCTATCTGCGGCCAGGTTTTGCTTTCGGCGGATCTTGTCTGCCGAAGGATGTCAAGGCGTTGCTGTATGCAGCACATCACCTGAATGTCGACATGCCCGTGCTCAACGCGATCATGCCATCCAACAATGGCCAGATTGAACGCGCCATCAACACCATCATCGCCTCCGGTGCCAGACGCATTGGTGTTGTGGGTCTGTCATTCAAGGCAGACACCGATGATATGCGCGAAAGCCCGATGGTAAAAGTCGTTGAATCATTACTTGGCAAGGGTCTGAAGGTGCGGATTCTGGATGCCAATGTCGCCATCGCGAAACTGACCGGTGCCAATCAACGTTATATCGTTGAGGAAATTCCTCACATCTCGATGCTTATGTGCGACTCAGCGGATGATCTGATCGAACACGCAGAGCTTCTGGTGATCGGCAGCGACAGTGCTGAAGCGGCGAATGTGTTGAACAATGTCAAATCTTCGCAAACCGTCATCGACCTGACCCGCGGTTGGCTCAAGATCAAGCAAGAAGCCAATGCAGAAAAGCGGGAAGCGGCGTGATACCTTCCAGAATTATAATTGTAGGCATCTTGAGTCTCATGGTGCTTGGCCTGTTGGCGGCCGTAGAGCCGCAAGACCAGGTGGAACTACCTGATGCGCGGGATTCAGGCGCAGTCGTGAAAATAGTGCGACTTGGCCCTGGCGACGATCTGCAATTGGCGCTGGACCGGGCTGTTGCAGGGGATATTATCGAACTACAGGCAGGTGCCGTGTATCAGGGTCCGTTTGAGTTGAAACCGCATGGTAAGTCTGCTGAGGAGTCTGGCTGGATAACCATCACCAGTTACTCAAATGGCGCACACCAACTGCCACCTGCCGGCACGCGTGTGACACCTGACGATGTGTCCGCGATGGCCACGCTGGTAGCAACCAGAGGCTCAGTAATCAGCACCGCTGCGGGAGCAGCCTGGTATCACTTTATAGGTGTCGAGATCCGGCCTGGTCAACAACGCACCTTAGCCGACCAGTTAGTTGGCGCGCATGGGGCCATAACAAATCTTGTAGATCTGGGTGCAGGCAACAACAGCGCCGCACAAATGCCTCATCACATTGTGTTTGAACGCAGTTATCTGCACGGTGATCCGGAGATAGGCACGCGCAGAGGTATTGCCATGAACGGAGCGCATCTGGCAGTCATAGATTCCCACCTTGCCAACTTCAAGAGTACTGAGGATTCGCAGGCAGTCGCCGGCTGGGAAGGAACCGGTCCTTACCTGATCCATAACAATTATCTGGAGGCAGCAGGCGAGAATGTGATGTTTGGCGGGGCTGACCCGCGCATCAAAGATCGAGTGCCTTCTGACATAACCGTAACCGGTAATCATTTCGCGAAACCCCTGGCGTGGCATCATCGCGACCCTAATCACGACGGCTCCAGCTGGACGATAAAAAATCTGTTTGAGCTGAAGAATGCCAGACGTGTGCTGATCGATGGCAATCTGTTTGAACACAACTGGCCGCAGGCGCAAAACGGCTTCGCCATTCTGTTCACTGTGCGTAATCAGGACGGTGCGTCACCCTGGTCCCAGGTTGAAGACGTGACTTTCTCCAACAACATTCTGCGCCGGGTAGCCGCAGGCATCAATATTCTCGGTTACGACGACATTCACAGCAGCGGTCGCACGCAGGATGTGACCATCAGCAATAATCTTTTCTATGACATCGGCGGACACTGGGGCCGAGGGTTGTTGTTGCAACTGCTTAACAGCCCTGCCTCCATCGAGTTCACGCATAACACTGCGCTACAAAGTGATGGCATTCTGTTTATGGAAGGCGACCCGATACCCGATGTTGATATCAGCTGGAACATCCTGATGGACAACTCTGTCGGCATAAGCGGTACTGGCACAGCACCTGGCATACAGAGTATCACGACGTACTTTGCTGCACCGGTCACGATGGAGGGTAATATTTTCATCGGAAATAGCGAGCACAATTATCCGTCCGGAGTAACTCGCGTGGCAAACATCGACAGTGTTCGCTTCTACGATCCAACACTTGAAGACTTCCGCCTACGATCAGTGTTGCCAAATGCAACTGCGGATGCCGCTGAAGTACCCGGCGTGAACTTTGCGCTGTTGTGCGCTGCACTTTCCAGTACCGAACGCCCACACTATTGCTGACCTGCTTCGGCAGAACACCGCTCTGCTGATCTCGTCGTTCCCCTATTTTCTGCAAGCCTCATAAGTGGATTCGCGCATGCATATCATTTTCTGGTTCAGCGCCTTTATGCTTTTTTATGTCTTTATTGGCTACCCCGTACTGATTCTGCTTTGGTCTCGGTTGCGGGGCAATCCTGCACGCAGTGAAGATTTTGAACCGTCAATCAGTGTGCTGATTGTGGCGCGCAACGAGCAGAGAACGATATGCGACAAACTGAATAGTCTGCTGGCTATGGACTACCCATTTTACAAAGTCGAGATTGTCGTTGTGTCGGACGCCTCCACCGACCATACCGACACCATCGTGAGCGAATTCACAACTCATGGTGTGGTATTCAAAAAAAGTGTCTCTCAACGTGGTAAGCCCGCCAACCTCAATGAGTGCATTCCGGCACTGCATGGGGATATCGTCATTCTGATGGACGCCAGGCAGCAGGTAGAACCAGGATTTGCACGCGCGCTGGTGCGCAATTTCAGTGACCCAAAAGTTGGCGCGGTCAGTGGTGAGTTGATGCTGGTTCCTTCCGTCACTGAATCTAACGGGGTTGTCAGCGGCGTCGGATTTTATTGGCGCTACGAGAAATTCCTGCGACGCACGGAATCCAATATCGATTCGTCGGTCGGAGCAACTGGCGCTCTGTACGCAATTCGCCGACAACTGTACCAACCAATTGCATCTGACACACTGCTGGATGATCTGCTGATACCAATGAATATAGTACGGCAAGGGTACCGGGTCATATTTGAACCGGGTGCCATTGCCCGAGACACTGCCGCCGTTTCCGCCAGCAGCGAGTTCCGCAGAAAGGTACGCACTATTGCAGGCAACTTTCAATTGTTCTCGCGGGAAACCTGGTTACTGAATCCTGTTAAAAATCGTGTGTGGATTCAGACTGTTTCGCACAAATTTTTCCGATTAACTGCACCGCTGTTCCTGACGTCGCTTATAGTCAGCAACTTCTTCCTCAGCGGCAATCTCTTCTACCAGATTATTCTTATCACGCAACTGCTCTTCTACTGCGCGGCTTTGGGTGGGTTTTTGTCAGGATCACGTTGGCAGAGTTATCGCGCGTTTACCATTCCGTATGCCTTTTGCGTCCTCAACTGGGCGACAGTTATTGGCTTTTTCCGCTTCCTGTTCAAACAACAGAAAGTGATGTGGAAGTAGAACTTCACATCCATATAAACCCTGCAACACATACAACCTAGTGAGGAAACAACATGAAATATTTAGTTACAGGCGGTGCTGGTTTTATCGGTTCACATATTGCGGCACATTTATGCTCATTGGGCGCCGACGTGCGGGTGTTGGACAATTTTTCCACGGGCAAGCGCGAGAATCTGGACGGGCTGCCTGTCACGGTGATTGAAGGGGATATTCGTGACCGCGCATGTGTCGCCAGCGCAGTCAATGGGATGGACACTGTCTTTCATCAGGCAGCATTGTGTTCCGTGACACGCTCCATGGAAGACCCGGTTTCTACTCATGATGTGAATGTCAACGGAACGCTGAATCTTTTGGAAGCCGCCAGAAGGTTTAAGCTAAGACGCTTTGTCATGGCTTCATCGTCTTCAGTGTACGGTGACTCGGACATCTTTCCGAAGCACGAGGAGATGGCGACCGACCCGCTTTCACCCTACGCTGTTTCGAAACTGGTTTGTGAGTTTTATTGCCAACTCTACTGGAAAGCTTTCGGATTGGACACGGTAGCTCTGCGCTACTTCAATGTGTTCGGTCCGCGCCAGGATCCATCCTCCGAATACTCTGCCGTGGTTCCGCGTTTCGTTCAGGCGATGGTACAAGGGGTCTCACCACACATCTACGGTGATGGCATGCAGTCTCGCGACTTCACATACGTGGATGATGTTGTGCAAGCTAATATTGCCGCTGCGTCAAGTTTGTATGCCCCGGGACAAGTCATGAACGTCGCTTGTGGCAATCGTTGGAGCCTGATTGATCTGATCAACAATCTGGAGAGACTATTGAAGCTGCAAACGCGACCGGTTTTCGAGGATGCCCGGTCAGGTGATGTGAAACATTCACAGGCGAGTATCCACAAGGCGAAAACCCTGATTGGTTTCGCCCCGGAGGTAACATTTGAAGACGGACTTCGCTGTACCGTCGACTGGTTCAAAACGCGGCAGGAACCGCAACACCTGGATGTTGCGTCCCCAGCGTCCCGCAATCAATCTGCGGCTATCAACACATCTTCCACAGCAGCACCCAGATTGTAGAATACGGTGCCAGCGAAAAGTCTACTCTGTTCCGAGTAGGCAGCGGTATGGAAGACTGAACCGTTACGTGCATAATAAACGCGGCCGTCCCTGATGCTGATGCTGAAACGGTCGCCCTCATAATATCTTATTTCTGCACGATAACCCCCTCTCTCCCGCACTTCCGCCATCCCGCTCTGCAACGTTAAACCAGCTACCAGATCTCCTGCCTGCGGAATTCTCTGAGTCTGTGTAAAACCTACAGTCAACATTGCCCAGGATGAGCCTGCAGTGAACTCCATGTGCGCGTTGCTGGCATCGAGTGCCTGTTCAGAAATGGAACCGCCATCAGCGCAACCATCGCAACCCGATGTCTTAGTAATCCGTCCTTCTGATTGAGAAACATTAAGCATGTTCTGCCATTGTGCAGAAGAGGCCGATGGTACGCCGGAGTTTTCCGCAGCATCCGGTTGGCCGGGAACAGCAGCTCTGGAGCTATAAGCTCCTGAACCTACGCTGTGATCAGTGACACCTGTTAACAGATTGTCGGGAACTCGAACGATGAATGCATCCAGCCTGTCACCTCCCATATTAGAGGTCCACAGATAAAATTGACCGGTGACATCCAAATTGCCTTTGGCAGCGCGGGCGTAATCATTGCCACCACCTGCAGCATCCAGATTGGTCATTGTTGGTGCGACAACCACTGATATCCCAGAGCCATCCATGCGGAAACACACTATCTCATTAGCGTGGACGCCATTACCTCGGTTGACAGCACTCCCGCAACCAAACTGCTGATCAGTCGCAACGTCAGCCCTTGCATTGGTATGAGAGACATGATTTGGCGATGCTACTTCCCAATCACTGTTGTAATAGACCTTTCTGCCAACAAGCTCGGGTTGATTGAAATCCCACAACTTCCAGGTATTTGCGTCTGCAGCCCAGTTATCCGCAGCAATCATATAGCCGTGTCCCATATCCGAATGGCCGGCAGCGCCATCTTCGTCAAGCAGCAAACGTTCGTTACCAGTGCGCAGGTTGACTATCAGGTTGTCTTCTCCATGCATGCCATCGAGATTCGCTTTGATCACCAGCCACTCACCACTGCGGTCAACCTGACATTCATCAAAATCCTGGGTTATCGGATAAAAGTGGTACCTGCTCCCATCTTCCTCGTAAGCCATACATCCCATCACGTTATAATCAAGGGCTCCACGGACAGTAGCAGAGTGCACCCTGTCGTTGTCGCTGGTGTGCATCTGTGTGATCAGTACATCATTGCCAAACTGAGCAGAGATATCTACTACTGTCTGCATCTGTTCTGTAATTACATCGAAGCGGACCATACGCGGACCGTCATTTAGGTACAGTGTAGTAGGCATGGTCGCGCTGAAATACCATCCTTCTCCGGTTGCCCAACTCAGCCGATGCTCGGAAGGAAATAGTGGGCCAAGATCCTGCAGCTGACCGTTCTCTTTGTTGAGTTCGAAAAGCGTAGGTCCTTTGCCGCCATTGGTCTGGTCCAGACCGAGAAAAATAAGCATTGACCCCATGCCAACGTGATTGTTCATGTTGCGCCAGTAAGAGTACCCAGAATAGTTCACGCAGTCATTGCCGGCGCAATCACTGGCATTCGTTAAGCGGACAGCATAAGTATTGTAAGGGGCCGGAAATTTGAATAGACCCCGCTCAGGGATAATGTTACTTAAAACACCATTTCCTACTGCAGCCCTCGCTACTGCACTGCCAGGTGTCTCAAAAAATCCTCCATAAGGTTGCGCTATAGATAGGTTTGCCTGTGAAACAACGAAAGCAGCTGCTACTGCGCACACGCTTTTCATCACATCATTGTTTTTTCTCACGATTTGTTACTCCCGCGGACTGCTATTCCGCCATTGCTTTTCAAAAATGAATAAAAAATCCCGCATCAGGTGAATACCTGATACGGGATTTTAGACAAGGGAATGGAGAATATTCTAACTCACAGACGTAACGTTCGCGTAACGATGCCCCTTTATGTGAGCCTGCGCCTAGTCATTTCGCAGAACTACACTTTCAATTGCGGAACCCAGATTGAAGTTGGCCGAACCTGCAAATAGAGGATAAGGGATGTCGCGCGTACTGGTGTGAAACACTACACCATTGCGCGCGTACTTCACTTTCCTGCCTTCGATGGCAATGCTGAAGCGATCACCTTTTTGAAAAGCAATGTCTGCTTTGTAAACATCTCTCTCACGCACTTCTGCAATCCCATTCTGAAAACGCAGGCTCATCTGTAGTGCTCTTGCTTTTGGGATAGACTGATTCCTGGTAAAACCTACTGCCATATATGGGGCGGTAGACTGAACCGTGAACTCAAGTGTGACAGCACCATTATCAATACGTTGCGTGGACACTGCTCCTGCATCTGCGCAGCCATCACATCCCGACGTCTTGGTAATACGATCGCCTGTGAGCGTTACGTTACGCGTAGCGTGCCATTTTATGGCTTCAACAATGTTCTCTGCCACTGGTGCAACTATTGGTGACACTGTCGAGGGTTCTTCAGAAATGATTTCCGAAGTTATCGGAGCGACCGGAGTGCTGCTCCCTGTGAGCAATTCACCGGGCACCCTTACGATGAACGCATCCAGTCGTGAGCCACCCATGTTGCTGGTCCACAGATAATATTGCCCAGTCACATCAAGATTGCCTTTTGGGGAGCGCGCATAGTCATCACCGCTACCACCACCGGAAGCGTACAGACTCGTCATCGCCGGAGCGACCACTAACGTAGACTCCGAACCATCCAGACTGAAGCAGACAATTTCATTGGAATGAACGCTGGTAATTCTGCTTACGCTGCTGCCGCATGCGTATTGCCCCGCGGCGGATAATCCCGGGGAAGAATTGGTGTGTGAGACGTGATCTGGCGTCGCTACACTCCAATCGTTGTTGTGATAGACCCTGTGGCCGACGAGATTCGGCTGCGTAAAATCCCACAACTTCCAGGTGTTAGCATCATTTGCCCAGTTGTCCGCAGCAATCATGTAACCATGGCCTAGATCGGAATGCCCTGCCGCACCATCCCTGTCCAGCAGCACACGCTTTTCACCCGTGCGCAGATCAACGATAAGATTGTCTTCACCGTTAATGCCATCCAGGTTGGCCTTGATAACCAGCCAGTTCCCGCTACGATCCACCTGGCATTCATCGAAATCCGTTGTTATCGGGAAAAAATGAAAACGCGCTGTATCTTCTTCATAAACCATACAGCCATGGTCTTGATAATTGACGGCGCTTCTTACCGTTGCCGAATGTACTCGGTCATCATCACTGGAGTGCAGTTGGCGCAGCATGTAACCACCACCCAGCTCACTCCCTACATCAACCACGGTTTGCAACTGCCCCGTGATCACATCCAAGCGTGCTATGCGCGGGCCATCGTTTAGGTATAGTTTGGTGGGCATAGTGGCACTGAAATACCAACCCTCGCTGGTCGCCCAACTGAGCGAGCTTGTTTCCGGAAGCAATGGACCCAGGTTTCTCAGTACTCCACTTGTCTTGTTCAATTCAAACAGAGTGGGCCCGGCACCACCGCGACTTCTATCGAGCCCAACGAAGACAAGCATGGATTCCATGCCCACATGGTTATTCATATTGCGCCAGTAGGAATACCCGGCGTAATTGACGCAATCATTACCAGAGCAATCTGCAGCATTGGTCAATCTGATTGCCTGCGTGTTATAGGGGGCGGGGAAATTGAATAGCCCCTTCTCTGGCAAAAACTCGCTGATCTGACTTGCGCTTAGCGCCGGCCTGGCAACTGCCGTTTGCGGTGTCTCCAGAAAACCACCATTGGACTGTGCGCTGGCGGTTGTATTTGCAAACATTAACGTCACCGTAAGTGACGTTAATAATGTTCGCGTTACCTTTTGTGAACGTGAAGAGGTTCCCTCCAAAAATGGACGATTTATTAACATTGTTTACTCCCAACAGATGATTTCTCATCAGCATTCGTGCGTTGAATATTTGCAGGTGAATATCGAGTAGTTATTTATCAGTAACTTTTAGTCACTTTGATTAGAGTAAATTGCTACTTCTTTATAAGGTCTTCACCTGATAGCTATTTTGCTACGCCCCGATTGTGTCCCGATAAACGCACGATGTGTGTAACACTCATGTAACGAAGAATTCGAGTGTGATGAAGCTAACATTAGTGGGCTAACACACATTCAATTCGTTTCAGGTTATTACCCGATACTATGTGACAAAAATGCTGCGTAATCTTTTGCTGTAACAAGCAGGGAAAATATCAGTCAGATGCGGAGAATTGCAGAAATGAGAGAGGAATCAGTCGGCTATTTGTCGAGTGCAGAGAATAGTTTCGTAGCCAACCGCGAGATTGATGCTGGCGGTTTCGAACAAACTACTATAAGTATAGAAATCCCAAGTGACATTGTTGAAGCGAGACAGAAAGGGCGAGTAATGGCTCAGGAGATGGGTTGCTCGTCAACACAATCTACTCTTGTCGCGACAGTTATCTCGGAGCTGGCCAGAAACATCATCCTTTACGCAGGTCATGGCGAGATGACACTTAGAGTTGTAACGGAGAATGCAAGGTCCGGTTTACAGATTCTCGCCAGCGATAATGGTCCTGGCATACAGAATATTGCCAGAGCCATGATGAATGGCTACTCAACGTCAGGAGGGCTTGGGCTGGGACTTTCAGGCGTAAAGAAGATCGCCGACAGCTTCCAGATTACCAGCGAGGCTGGTCGTGGCGTGCAGGTTGAACTCGTCATATGGTTAGTCGGAAAGTAGCCTAACCATATAAAGTTACATGACACTATATTTAGTTTACATATGTGGGTCACAGTACAGATAAAGCCCTCTTTCAAGTTATAAACTCTCTATATCGGTAACTGCTTTAACCGAATTGAGATGATTATGATGATGCCGCAAACGGAAATCCCCCGACAGAAATTATATCAAGAACTCTTGAGTGCGTACCTGCATAGTGGGGGTGAGAACGCGCTGAATGTCGCATACGAATTCGGCAGAAAAGACTTGCAGAATGGCATCGGTTTGCTGGAGATAGCGGAAGCTCACCAGCAGTCATTAGATGAGGCTCTCAGTAAAGCAGATGACTGCATTACGACGCAGAATGCTATGAGTAAAGCAGCCAGTCGCTTCTTGAAAGAGGCATTATCCCCTTTCGAAATTTCCAGACTTTGCTACAGTGATTCCAACGACGCACTGATCAAGTTGTATGATGTTTTTGAGAGTGAAGCAAAGCGCATAGCCCATCGACTGCACGACGAGTCTGCGCAAATGCTGGCGGTGGTTTATCTGGAGTTAGCGGATATCGCCAGACATTCTACAGATGATAAAACCTCAAAAAGCATAGGAGTAGTCGTCGGTCATCTGGACGAAGTTACCTCGCAATTGCGCAATCTTTCCCATGAACTTCGCCCTATTATTCTAGATCAATTAGGACTTATGCCGGCACTCAGGGCGCTGGCGGACGGAGTCAAAAAAAGAAGTCTGTTGCTGATCGATGTCAGTGGTGACACCGAAGGGCGACTCACTCCTGCACTCGAGACTGTTATATATCGCGTAGTGCAGGAAGCTCTCACTAATGTCTGCCGACATGCGCAGGCAACCCACGTCGATGTGCACGTTTGGCGCGACGGCGATTCTCTGAACTGTGCAGTCAGCGACAACGGAATTGGTCTGCGCTCGGACAAAGATGACAAAAGAATATCCCACGGCCTGGGATTAATCGGTATCACTGAACGCGCTAAAGCAATCGGGGGTACTTGTGAAATATCCTCCCGACCCGGATTTGGCAGCACACTACAGGTTAGGATTCCATTATGATGAAAAGTAAATGCAAGAGTGTCGTCGTTGCAGACGACCATGTGATGTTCCGACAGGGTTTGATTTCTCTGCTGGAAAGTGATGAGTTTAATGTGATTGGTGAAGCCGCAGAAGGCCATGAAGCCATTCGCATGGTGCGCAATCTGACACCGGATCTGGCAATACTGGATTTCAGTATGCCATTGCTAAATGGTATTGATGCCGCACGCGATATTCAGCGGCGCTCTCCCAATACGCAAGTGGTGCTTCTCACCATGTATGATGATGATGCATGCGTACTGGAAGCGCTAAGAGCAGGTGTGCGCGGCTACGTGTTAAAAACACAGACTACTGCTGATCTGGTGGTGGCATTGCGCGAAGTTATTAAAGGGTCAGTCTATTTAAGCCCTGGCATTTCCGACTCCGTTGTTAACATATATATCTCCAACAGCAGTGCGGACTCTGAAGTTCTCAGTGAAAGAGAGCGCCAGGTGTTGCAGTTAATTGCGGAAGGTCATACTACCAAGTCGATCGCGTCGATGTTATTCGTCAGCGTCAAGACTGCAGAATCCCATCGCACGCATATCATGCAGCGTTTGGACATGCACAATATCGCCAGTCTGGTTCGCTACGCGATTCGTCGCGGCATGATCAAAGCCTGACGCAGCTAACTACGAAAAACGAACTATGAACCCCCGAACTACGAAGAAGAGGCTAAGAGCTTGAACATAGTATTGGCAGACGATCACGCCATCTTTCGTCATTGTTTACGCAACCTGCTGGAGTCAGCAGGGATGACAATCGTTGGCGAAGCCTGTAATGGGGCCGAGGCATTGCGAGTTGTTGGTGAATGTAAACCCGATGCGATTGTGCTCGACATCAACATGCCCGTCCGCAATGGTATCGAAGTCGCCAGGCAGTTGCGGCAGGATGGCTTTACCGCCAAAATCATCATGCTGACCATGTGCAATGAGGAAAGCAGCTTTCTGGAAGCGTTTCGTGCCGGCGTCAAGGCCTACGTTTTGAAAACGCAGGTATCCGCAGATCTGGTACAGGCTGTAGTGGAAGTGACTCGCGGTCGGGTGTATCTAAGCCCGGAAGTGACAAGCTCATTGGTGAGTGCTTATTTGCGGCAACAGGATGACGACGCTGTGCGACTCTCGTTCCGCGAACGTCAGATTCTGCAATTGATCGCAGAAGGCACTATTACGCGCGAGATCGCTCGTCTGCTGAATCTCTCGGTAAAGTCTGTGGAATCTCATCGCAGTCAATTGATGAAAAAACTGGACGCATCCAATATCGCTGGCCTGGTGCGTCATGCTGTTCGGTTGAGAGTAATCAGTCCCTGAATTATTTCCGCAGCCACTCTATTCTCTATTCCAGGCATTTAACGCATTAACCAGACCAGTAAACCCTCATGATCAAGCGCATCCTCAGAAAGCTCACTCCTGCTGGAATGGATTGGCAGAGTATCGTGTTCTTCATGTTCGATCTGCAGCGGGGCATGCCGCCACTTCCTCCCAAACGACAACTTCCCCCGCTCAAATACCACATCATCAATGCGCCCGAGGATCCCTGGCTGACTGTGCTGTGCGAGGCGCAACCGCAACATCAGTTGCACCTGCGCATGATCCATGGAGGTCAACAATGCTATATCGCGATACTGAATGGGGAATGGGTGGCATATGCATGGATTACATCTGCACCTTGTCATGTCAGCGAGATTAATTTCGATCTGCCGATAGGACCCGCCTGCATCTACATTTACGATTGTTTCGTCCGCGCTGATTGTCGTGGCCTGGGCATCTACAAAACGTTGTTGCTGAAAATTGTGGGCGACTTCAGATTGCTGCGCTGGCCGCGCTATTACGAGGTTGCCTGCATTGGTGCGGAACCTGAAAATACGGCATCAGTCAGGGGCATCAGACATGCGGGATTTGAGGAATTCGCGCGCATCAGATACTTGCGTCTGTGGAAACATTCACGCTGGTATGGTGTCCGGGAACTTGTCAAACGGATGAGTGCAACTGGCACTATTATTCCACTTAACGACTGATCCACACCGGCGAGAACGCCATACGATAGCCGACGCTTCTGACGGTAATGATGAGATCGCTGGCCTCGCCAAGCTTCTTACGCAGTCTGCCTATGTGAACATCTACTGTGCGCGTTTCAAGAAGATTCACATTGCCGTAATGCCACACACGCTCCAGCAATGCGTCACGACTTATTACCCTGCCCTTTTCAATCATCAGTGTCTTCAGTAACAGATACTCGATATAAGTCAAGTTCACAGGAAATCCCGCAACCAGGACCATCCAGTGCTTGGTGTGTATCGTGATGATTCCCGCAGAAATAGTATCTGCATCGCCTTCATTTAATTCCAATTGCGAGCTCATAGGTGTCGTTTATGTGCCAGGTTCAAAGTGATTACATGATAGACCTGACAGCCTTTGTGCAAAAGCGGGTAAGTACCCCATTTTTCCGGAAATAAATGCTGGAAATTTTCAACCTAATGGACGCCAGCGAGATAGGTGAAACTGTGTTGGTCTTTCTTGATAGCGTCATAGCAAGAACAAGCAGCGCTTTCGAGCCCCTTGCGATCCAGTATCGTGATATCGCCACGCGAGTAGTTGATCAGCTTTCGCTGTTGCAATGCGCTTGCAGCAATGCTGATGGCGCTGCGTTGCACGCCGAGGATTTTCGCAAGGAATTGTTGCGTCAGATAGAATCCGTTACCGGTGGAGCGATCATGGGCCATAAGCAGCCAGCGCGCCAGGCGACCGTTGACTTCATGGTAATGTGTGCAACCTGCCGTTCTTTCCAGTTGCCTCATCAATACGAACAAATAGCGTTTCGCGATGGTCTGCAGCTGCGTCCCGTTGCGTGCCAGCTCTTCAAAGTCCTTCACCGTCATTCGAACCGCAGTGCCAGTAACGGCTACTACAGCGCGCTTCGGCGCTTCGCTGATACCAAGCAGTCCAGTGGCGCCCAACATACCTTCCCAGCCAATCATCGCCAACTCTAGTGGAGCCTCTTCGTCAATGCGGATGACCAGAGAAATCAATCCAGTCATGGGAAAGTAAACATGGCGAGGATTTTGATTGTCTTCGCAGAGAATATCACCGAAAGCAAGATCCACGATCTCACTGTTTTCGATAACCTGCTGTTGTTCATGAAGAGAGAGAAGCTTTAGCAACTTATTAGCAGGTGGTTTTACCCGTTTCATAGGCATTAGTGCGTCCTGACAACTACAGCGTGCCGTTCAATGGCGCGGGAATTGACGCTGCAGTTTCTTAACCGCACGCTAGTATCTGTCAGGCTCCTAAATCTGTCTGTACGACACCATACGTATAAGTCACATTACTTTTATAATAATTTTTTGTACCGCTCGAACAGACGATCCGTTTCCGTCTTGACCACCTCATAACATTCGCAACTGAGTTCTTCCAACCTTTTTCTGCTGAGAACAAATATGTTGCCGCGGCTGTACGATATAACATCCATTTTCTGCAACTTTCCTGCTGCCTCTGTCACTCCTTCGCGTCTCACACCCAACATATTGGCGATCAACTCCTGCGTCATGGTGAGTTTATTGTCGTTAAGTCTGTCCAACGAAAGTAGAAGCCAACGACATAACTGTTGATCTACACTGTGGTGCCGGTTGCACACAGCAGTTTGCGCCATTTGCGTGATCAAAGATTGTGTATAAATTAAAAGCAAAGTTAGCAAGTCCTCATGACGATTAAACTCGGTCATCATCAGGTTGCTGTTCAGTTTGTACGCGTAGCCAGCGCTCTGCACGATAGCCCGGCTTGGCATGCTTTCTCCGCCCATAAACAATGAAATGCCTACCAGACCTTCCTTACCTACTACTGATATCTCAGCAGATGAGCCGTTCTCCATTACATACAGTAAAGACACGATGGAATCCGTGGGAAAGTACACATTGGTCATTTTAAAACCAGGTTCGTACAGCACCTGCCCCAGGGTGAGAGGGACAAGCTGCAAATGCGGAAATATACGTTCACGCGCTTTCTTCTCCAACAGAGAAAGCAATACGTTCCGCGTCGGTTCTTGATCTACCTCTTTGTTTTTATTGGAATTCTTGAGTCTTTCATTGGTTACACTCATCTGGTACTTCCCGTTACACTCAGTTTACTTTCGGTGCTAGTGAAGTATACGTTCAAAACAGGGCCATTATATGTGCGATAGAACACAATCGGTAGCATTAACCGATTGACTAAATTAGCAGAGAATTACTATAAACCTTAGATATTCTATGAGCTTACCTGTACCTGTTACCTACCTATACGGCTCTATCAACTGCACGCTCGTCTCCCACAGCCTTTTTGCCGCTTCGTCCGACGCAAATTCTGCAATGCCTACTCTCTTTCTCTTGTAGAAATAATGCCCTCCTGCCTGCAAACTGGCCTCATCCTGAGAGGCAGCCAACCAAATAAAGGTATCTGCCCCTTTATCGACACTGATCATGAAAGGATACAAAGCTATACCCAGAAATTTCCCAATCGCTCCACCTTTTCCCCATATCGGAGTGCGCACCGCGCCTGGGTGAAACGAGCTGGCCACGATGTTACTGCTGCCATAGCGACGCTGCACTTCCCTTGCGGTCAACAGGTTCATCAACTTCGAGCGGCCATAAGCTTTCAAAGTGGTGTAGTTTTTTTGCAGGTTCAGATCATCGAAATCCAGCGGGCTGTTGTTATGCCCTAAAGAGCTGGTAAAAACGATTCTGGCAGGCGCAGTGACAGCTGCTTTGGTGATAGCAGGCAGTAGCTTGTTCGTTAACAGAAATCCGCTTAGGTGGTTGGTAACGAACGTGGTTTCGAAACCTTCTTTGGATGAAGTGCGGGGACCATTCGCGCCGCCCGCGTTGTTGCACAGAACATCTATAGTTGGGTAGTCCCGGAGTAATTCGTCCGCCACCTTGCTGACACTGGAGAGCAGGCTGAAGTCAGCCAGGTAGAGTTTCACCTCAGGATTGTCACAGGCAGTGGAAATGCTGGCAACCGCTGCACGGCCCCTCTCTTCGTTACGGCACACCAAAGCCACCGCAGCGCCTCTGTTGGCGAAGTTCCTGGCCGCAACAAAGCCGATACCGCTGTTGGCACCGGTGACTATATAGGTTTTGCCTGCTAAATCCTGCGTAGTTGGCATACGAGTTATCCGCCTGTGTAGTAATCCGCCTGTGTAAACAACTGAGAGGGGATTACGAGTTACTCGCTGCCTTCCTGAAACTCAACATGAATTTCCAGGGTGATGTCGTCGCCGACACCAAACGCCACCAGATTATCCAGGCCGAAATCCGAGCGTTTGAATGAAGCGCTTGCCGAGAAACCCAGTGTATAGCTGCGCGTCAGGAAATTACGACCACCGCCATTGGAATTCACAGTAAGAGTCACTGGTGCGGTATTACCCAACAGCGTCAGGTCTCCTTCAAACACGAAAGAATTCTCACTGGTAGCTTGTACGAACGAAGTAGTTCGAAATATCGCTTGCGGAAAATTTTCCGTATTAAACCAATCCGAACCACGCAAGTCTTCCGCAAATGACTCGTTATTGACGTCTATTGAAGCTGTATTTACAACAACTTCGAGGCTGGAATTTTCTACATTCTCCGGATCGAAATCCAAAGTTGCGTCAAAATCATTGAAACGGCCGATGTAACTGGAGAAACCAAGGTGATCTATTTTGAACAACAACGATGCGTGATCCTTGTCCAGCGTATATTGCCCTGACCGCAGTGCAGTCACTTCCGTTTGAAAACCAGGAGTTAACAAACGGTCGCAGGAAACCAAAAATACGGAACAAACAAGAACCAGCGCCAGCCGGTAGTATTGTGTAACTGAACTGTTAATCATTGGAATAACCTTTCCTATTAGAGTCTGTTTATTTATTTCATCACTGCGTAGACATCTATTTCGATTTCTACTTCGTTGGGGATAGCGGAAGTATTCGCCAGATAACCCTGGCCAACACCATACTCCAGGCGCAGGATAGTCACGGTGCTGTTCAAACGAAACCCAATTTTGTCATTTCTGGTTTCCACCTTCAGATCGAAAGGGAAACTTATTGGATGCGTTTGATCACGAATAGTCAAAGTGCCATCCGCCACGAAAGAATCTAAAGATTCCAATCGGCACTTTTCGGCTTTGAAGGTGGCGGTAGGAAACTGATCAACATCGAACATTTCTACGTCCAACAGGTAACTCATGGTTTCCTCATCGTCGACATTAATATCTGCAATGGGAATGGTCACCGAGAAATTACAAGAACCGGGGCTTAGTGGGTCGATATCGAAAACAGCGTCGATATTGGTGAACTCTCCATGGTATGGCGTGCCAGAGTAGGAGTACTTGAAAATCACTCTGGAATTGTCATTATCAAGCACCCAGGTTGATGCTTGCACAGACAAAGCAAAGAACAATAAAAACGGCGCAAGCGCAGCTCGATAGAATAATTTTCGCATAGTAATGTCTACTCCTGATTTCGATTAATAACAACTGCGTTATGGCAATGCATAAGCTACCAATTCTGCGGGAGTACCACCACCGCTGACAACCATGAGTATGTATTGCTTACCATCATGTTCATAGGTCATGGGCACGCCGGTCTGGGTACCGGGCAATTCGAACTCGGCTATTATCTCACCAGTCGCCTTGTCGTGCGCGCGGAATTTATTGCCGCCGCCTACGCCTTCGCCTGCGAACAGCAGGGTTTTAGTCACGAACAAGCCGGCTTTGCTCTCTGTGCCAGTGCGCGGAATATCAAGACCTGCCAGCGCCGGGTTGTTGGCGATGGATGCCGGTGTATCGGCATTGGCCATCATCCATAGATGATCACCAGTGTTCATATCAATAGCTGTTATACGACCATAAGGCGGCTTGACGATAGGTAAACCCATGGCACGAGGTACACGCACGCCCAAAGCCATACTGAAGTCGACATCGGAACGCTCATCTTTGGCTACTGACAATACCGCCACAACTGTTCTGGACGGCACATAAAGAATACCGGTTTCCGGATCAAGTGCACTGCCTTCCCAGTTGGCACCGCCCGTGGCAGATGGCAGGCTCAAAGTGCCTACAGTGCCATCTGGTGCGTCTGCCAATGATGGCGGCGAGTATAGATTTGTGCCAAGACGAAACGGCTGAATCGCTTCTTTAGCTGCCGCTAAAATTTCCGGCGTGAAGTCGACCAGATCATCTTCTGTAATTCCCTGGCGATCAAAGCCCGCTGGCTTGGTGGGGAAAGGTTGCGTAGGCGAGTACCACTCACCCGGCACATCTCCTGCGGGAACAGGCAGCTCTTCAATGGGCCATATCGGCTCACCAGTTATTCTGTCAAAGGTATAAACGAAAGACTGCTTGGTCACTTGCATGACGATTTTGCGGCCATTTGGCAGATCCGCCAACACTGGCGCAGAGGGGTTATCCCAATCCCAGATATCGTGGTGAATCATCTGGTAATGCCATTGTCTTTCGCCTGTCTTGATATCCACAGCGACCAGACTGCTGGAAAACAGATTTGCTCCTGGCCGGTCACCACCGAAACGGTCACCTGTTGCAGATTCTACGGGAAGGTAGACATGGCCCAGTTCCGGATCTCCCGACATGGGTGCCCAAACACCGGCATTACCGGATATTTCTGCACCATCGCCAAGCCATGTTTCACTGCCAAACTCACCTGGCTCAGGAATGGTTTTGAAGGTCCACAGATGCTCTCCAGTGCGCACGTCATAAGCGCGCACATCGCCTTTCACGTTGTACTTTGAAGGTGGCCGCATGGACACAGCCATCGCTGGTCCAACCACAATCACATCGTTCATGACAAAGGGCGGCATGGATGAACCAATATCAAGGTCTTCACGACCTTCGCCCAAACGCAGGCCCTGTTGCATATCTATCCAGCCATTGTCACCAAAATCGGGGTCTGGCAAACCAGTCTTGGCATCCAGAGACACCAGGAAAAATCCGGGGGTAATAGTCAGAATGCGACTCTCGTCGCCATTACGCCAGAAAGAAACGCCGCGGCCTGAGCCTTTGCGTGGTGCAGCGTCAAATCTTTCCCCTTCCTGGGGGCGCCACAGCCAGAGAACCTGCCCTGTGGTTGCATCCAGGGCAACGATATCCCGGTGCGCGCCAATAGTGGTGTAGATTACGCCGTCTATCTCGAGTGGGGTAAAAGTGGCGTTGAATTCGGGTCTTGGGCCAAAGTTGGCGGTCGACAAGCGCCACGCTATCTGCAGCGAGCCGACGTTTTCCGCATTAATCTGGTCCAGTGGCGAATAACGCTGGGCCGCCATGTTGCCGTTGTAATCTGTCCAATCTCCCGAGTAGACATCGGTTTCAGCCTGACTCCACACCGCTGAGGCGCTGAGCATGCCAACGCTCACGATGAATGACGAAATCAATCGCTTGGTTGTTCTCATTTTGTACACTCCCGATATTTTTTCTTAGAATCGTTCACACACTTTGCGCCGAATGCCTGGTCGACTGCAGGGTCTAGTAGTCCGCGACCGGCAATATTGAAGGTGTAATAGTAGCCGAGGATTGGGCAGGCGAAGAATAAGCAATCTACTTTCCGCAAGCAAGTCATAAGTACCACCCTCCCGATAAATGGGGTCAGAGTAAAAATACAGTACTGTATTTTTACTCTGACCCCATTTATTCATTTTTTCACTCCGCTCATTGGTTCGGCCAGAACTGCCTGCCAGGCCAGCTCCTGCAGTACTTTCTCTCGCGCCGCAGAAGTAGGATCGCTGGTGTCTATCAGCGCCTGCAAGCCCACCGGACTTTCCCTGTACATAGCAGCAAACCAGGCGTACGTGACAATATTAATGCCTGGTGTTGCAACGTGACCCATACCATCGCGGAAGATTTCAGACTGCATCGTTATCCCCGGAACACGCCCATTTACTATTTCCTTGCGTAGATTGTAAATGGCGTTAGCTGAAGGCACGATGAACGAGATCTCACGTCCTGCTCTTTTATTGATGCCCTGCAACTGGGTTCGCAACCTTTCCAGATAGCCGTCTGGTGCGGCCAAGCGGGTCAACCAGCCATCAATGGTCGCAATATCGGCTTTATTGTGATCCTCATTGCTGAAGTCAGTTCGCCCGGTGCCCCCTACGCTGGCTGTCATGCCATTGCCATCCCAGGCTGACCACGAGTTTTGTACCAAAATACGCGCATCGGGATTTGTCTCTATAACCAAATCACCGAAAAAATCGATACCAGGCTCCGGCATCAGGGCATTTGGAGACATTGTGAAGACGTCAACATTACCGGCTCTGAGCGCTACCTTGGCTATATTACGGGAATCATCTCCATCGCCCTGGTTCCAGTGTTGCATTGGCGTTGAGCCGCCTATCATCTGTACGGCCAATGCCTCGTGCCCGCTCTTGCCTCGCTCGGCAGCCAGCGCCGCTAATGGTCCGGGCGCCACCTCAGCGGCATCCCGTGACCGGCTTGGCCCGATGAACACATTGAAAGAGTGGGTAGCCATCACATACTTCTGGCCCTCGGAGATGGGTTGCGTCTCCGCAGACACCGCAGTGATAACGCTCAGTAATAGCCCGAAGAGCAGAGCACTGGTGACGTTCAATTTGTAAATTTTTCCATCTGTGACTGGAATTTTCATTTTTTATGTCCCATATTTATCGGTAATATTTCTTTGGCAGTAGTCCGGAGTTTGCACTGGATCGTAAATTGCGTTTAAACAGTGTCGCAGTATCCCAAGAGATAATATAAGCGCTATACGTCAGACGCTACCGTATATGCGATAAGAAGCCAGCACTATCTGGCTTATTCAAGAAACCCGGAATATCAGACATGCAAACAACAATTAAAAGCTGGTCTGGCAAGGCGTTCAATCAGGTTCCGCATTCGGACAACAGCATTCATTCCAACGAGATAGCAAAAGCTTACGGTTTTGCTGGCGCTCTTGTACCGGGAACGACCATTTCCACCTACCTGCTACATCCTGCTGTGGAAGCCTGGGGCAAGGATTGGTTGCAACGTGGTTTCGCCACTGTGAAAGTGTTGTCGCCACTGTACGACAACGCGGATTTCCAGGTAACAGTGACGACGGGCAACGACGAAGAAAACCCCAATAGCTACAGTGCAGAATTGAAGAGTGAAGACCGCTTGTGCGCCGTCGCCGATGTTGGGCTCCCGCTTGGTAGAAGCGCCGAAAAAGGGCCTTCTAAGCGCGGCCACCGGGTGCTGGATGAAAACTATAAAGCGCCGGAAGCAACGCGCGATCATATGGAGATTCTTTGGAAAAAGGGCTGCCCCGCCATGAAGTTCCTTTGGTCAGCGGAGCACGAAATAGCGACGTATTTGCGCGACCAAACTGGTATGGCTGCGCTGTTGCGAACGGACAAGAATGGTCAGGGCGGTTTCGCGAATCCCGGATTTCTATTGGGGTGCGGCAATCGCCACTTCGCATCGATTGCCACAATGAGTGCCTGGATACATATGGAAACTCGGTCCCGCAATTTTCAGGCTGTTCAACTGGGAACTGAACTGTTAAGTGAAATGCGCATCATTGATCTGTTCAACAAAAAAGGCCATGAATTTGCCGATTGCAGGTTCAATCTTTTTCGTAGCGATACCGGCGACTGTGTCAGCACCATTGAGCAACGAGCCATCTACAAGTTACGCCCTGCAGCCACTTGAGCATCTCTCACCGCTTGCGTAGTGATTCGGTTGCCATATAAATGCTGTACAGCACCAATTCTTCGCTGTCCTGGTACTGTTGTTTGCCCGGCACATTCCGCCGTGTCTGCATGATCACGCCATGTAATGCGCCCTGCAGATAATAAGCCGTTCGCAGTGGATCACTGACTCGATGCTCATCGATAGTTCCATCGCGCAAACCGTTAGTTAACGCCCGCACCATGAGCTCGGTGATTTCCTGCCGGCAGCCATCCAATCGATGCATATCCTCATCAAATATCTCTGGCATGGGGAACGTGTTCAATTCCGTTAGCACATCGAAATAATCGGACGCCTCTTTAGAGAAGGCATAATAGGCATGTCCTATCCCTTCAATCTGCGCCAGACCATTTGCCCCTTTTTGCAGCGCCAGTTGGAATCGAGCTTCCATATTCTTCGCCGCACGCAACATGATGCTGCGCATGATGGCCGCCTTGTCAGTAAAGTAAACATACAAAAGCGCACGGCTCAACTGCGCGCTTTGCGCAATCTCATGCATGGATGTCTGATTAAAGCCTTTGCTAAAAAATACCTGCTCGGCAGCATCCAGAATACTGTCAGCGCGCTCCTGCTTTTCTCTGGCTCGCCTGCTGGTTAAAACCATCTCGACCCCTCTCAAAAGCTGTAATTAGTTTTTTGTATTACCTTAGCACTAAACAGCTGTTGACATTATGTCAAATGATGACAAACTGTCAACGTTTGTGAGACTTCCATTTTTTTAAACCTCTGCGCCCGGAGAGTATCCCATGTCAGCGCCTGCTTTTTTCTCAACGCGATTCATACCCATTCTCGTGCTTCTGCTGTTAGCTGCCTGTGCAGAAGTTGCCTCAGAAAACAACGCCGACACAGTAGCGACAGCAACTGCTGTGCCCGTGCGGGTTGCACAGGTGGAACTGCTGGATAGCGATGCAGTACTGCGCTTCGCCAGCGTTGCCAGAGCACGCCAGCGCGCCAATCTTACGTTTCAGGTGGGCGGTGTTATCGCCTCAAGGGCTGCAGAGATAGGTCAACACGTAACGCAAGGCGAAGAATTGGCAAAACTTTACAACCCCCAATTGCTGCCTGCTCGTGATGCTGCCAGCGCCCGCCTGGAACAATTGCAGAGCGATAATCGTCAGGCCTTACGCGATCTGCAACGCATTCAGCAATTGCAAGAGCGCGGCGCGTTGCCGATACAGGATCTGGAGCAACAACGCAGCCGCATTGAGAGTCTGCAAGCAGCCATCGCGAATGCCAGTGCCACGCTGGAACAGGCAGAGCGTATGAGTCAGGAAAGCATTCTGCGCGCTCCGTTCGCTGGTAGCATCGAGGCTGTTTTGCTGGAGTCCGGTGAATTCGCGCAGGCGGGTCAAGTGGTGATCCGCATGTCTGCCGATGACAGCCTGGAGGTTGAGGCGCAGGTACCCGCGCATTTGCTGGCCGGATTGTCGCCCGGCGATGCAGTGGCTGTCTGGTCCAGCCTCACCGGCATGCAGATGGAAGGAATCATCACCGAAATTGCGCAGACAAGCTCCGGTAATAGTGCCTTGTATCCCGTTATAGTAGGTATCGAACAGCACGGTTTACGTTCCGGTGACGCGGTGGAAGTTGGAATACGACGCTTGCGTCGACCCGAACTCGCCATCCCGATGACTGCCGTGATGCGCTCCGCCGAAGGTCTGGCAGTTTTTCAGTTAATTGATAATCGTGTGCGACGTGTCCCCATCAGTATCCGAGAGTTGCTGGGTGAGTACGCGGTGCTTGAACAAGGCTCGTTAACCGCAGAGGACCGTGTGATCTATGCCGGCCTGACTCGACTTGCAGACGGTGATCTGGTGGAGGTGCTGCGATGATAGATGCCATCCTGCTACGCCCGCGTTTGATCATGTTAGTACTGGTCATGCTCTGTCTGGCCGGTTTGGCATCCTTTGGCAATATGGCACGCCAGGAAGATCCGCAGTTCCCTCCTCGCAATGGTTTGATCAGTGTCAGTTATCCGGGGACCACAGCAGAGGCCATCGAGCGCTTGATTCTGGAACCGTTACAGGACGAACTTTCGCAAGTAGAAGAGGTGCTGGAATATTCAGCGACAGCGCGCACCGGGGTTGCACTTATCAGCGTTGGATTGCAGGATTTTTTATACGACACAGCACCTGCGTGGGAACGCGTACGAATTGCGATGGAACGCGCGCGCCTGCGTTTTCCTGATGGTGTGCGAGAGATGGAGCTTGATGATCGCCTTACCGGCCTGCCTGCAGTTGTGCTTGCAATGGCGGGAGACCCATCCACAGTCACATTGTCTCTGGCTGCCGAACAATTGAAAAGACAATTGATGGATCTGCCCGGCTTATCCCGCATTGAACTGGAAGGCGAAGTGGATGAACAGATAACCATTGCCTTAAAAGACTCCGAGCTGAGTCGCCTCGCGCTCACTCCCAACACCATTGCCGGGATTCTTACGCAAAGAAATCAAGTAGCGCCAGGTGGATTTCTTGTCGTGGAAGGCAGACGCATTAACCTGCTTTCGAACAACGAATTCACCAGCCTGGATGCGATTGGAGCCACTCAGGTTCCTGTTCCCAGTGGTGGCAGTGTGCCATTGGCCGCCATTGCGGATGTATGGCGCACACCTGTCGAACCGACGCAACCAGAAACATGGCAGGACGGTGAGCGCGTTGTAGCACTTAGTATTTATGCAGAAAGTAATCAGATTGACGCCCTGCTTTTTGGGGCGAACCTGCGTAATCGGTTAGACCTCTTGCGTGACGATTTTGCGCCATTGGAGATTCGCGAACTCTTCTTCCAACCTGATCAGGTTGAATCCAGACTGAATGGTTTGCAACAGAGCCTGTTGTTCAGCATGCTCATTATTACCCTCGTCGTTTTCTACGGCATGGGCTGGCGCATGGGGATACTAGTGGCGGCCATGTTGCCGCTGGTGACTTTGATCAGCCTGGGAGTCTACGACCTGGGCGGTGGAGTGTTGCATCAGATAGCTGTTATCGGCGTTGTAATTTCTCTGGGTATTCTTATCGATAACGCCATTGTGATTGTGGAGAACATTCAGGCACGAATTAATCTGAATGCGACACCTTTTGACGCCATGCGTGCGTCAGTGCGCGAACTCGCCGGCCCATTAGGCGCATCCACTGGTACAACACTGGCCGCGTTCACGCCGTTGTTGTTGTCCACAGGTGGCACCGCGGATTTTACGCGTGGCATTCCTGTCATGATCATGCTCACGTTGAGCATCAGTTATATATTGGCCATCACGGTCGCCCCCCTGTTGGCGGCCTGGTTTCTGAAGCCTGCACCTTCGCGTCGTACTGCATGGGTAGAGAGCCTTGCTCTGCGGCTTGCCGGGATCAGTGAAAGAATGCCGCGCACCGTCATCGTTGGCGGCCTGATTGTTGTGGGACTGAGTATCTCCCTGATGCCGCTGCTCAACTTTCAGTTTTTTCCCAATGCTGATCGACCGCAAGTCGTCATTGAATTGTTTCTGCCCGAGGGCAGCGATCCGACAGAGACAGGCGCCGCAGCGGCCAGTCTGGAGCGCCTGATAAGGCAGCGTGAAGGCGTTGTGTCTGTGCACCGCTTTGTGGGTTTTACCGGCCCCGGCTTTTATTACAACCTGCCGAACTCCACGCAATCACCAAATCGCGCCAGACTGGTCGTTAACACCAATAATCTGAACGATGCTGCGCCACTGATTGATTGGGTGCGTGAACATGTAGACACAACACTACCGGAGGTTGATATCGTTGCCGGCACATTGGCGCAGGGACCACCACGCAGCGCGCCTGTTGAGGTCAGGTTGTACCACACGGACAACACGCAGCGGCTGGCGGCAGCGGAACATATATTCCGTTTACTTAAAACGATACCTGGCGCTGTTGACGTCAGACATGACATTGACCTGGGATCCCCTGTACTGCGCTTACATGTGGATGATGCCAGCGCTCAGCGCTATGGTGTAAACCGCGCCGATGTCGCACAAACTCTTTTTGCCCGCAGTTTCGGCGCACCGGTAGAACAGTACCGCCAGGAACTCGACCCTATCCCCATCGTACTGAGGTCACGCGAAGGTACCGCGCTGGAGTTGTCGCAACTGTTATCCAGCTATGTCTATAACGCTAATGGCGATCCTATACCACTGAGCCTGATCGCCAGCGTAGAACCCGACTGGCAGGTTGCCAGCATTCAACATCGCAATGGCGTACGCATATACAGCATCACCTCCAGCCTTGCACAGGGTTACAGTTTCAATCAGATTCTGGAGGAATTGAATCGGCGTCTGGAGCAGGAGTCTTTGCCGCCGGGTACACGACTTGAGCTGGGCGGGGATCTGGAAAGTTCGGGCGAAGCAAACCAGGCGATTTTTAAAACAGCGCCAGTTGGCATATTACTTTTATTGTTCTTCCTGTTACTGCAATTCAACTCGTACAAACGCGTTGGTATCATTCTTTTGACAGTCCCGCTGGCGGCCGCTGGTATATTCCCCGGTCTGGTACTGACAGGCTCGCCGTTTGGCTTTCAGCCACTGCTGGGCATTATCGCGCTGGTGGGTATTGTCGTGAACAATGCCATCGTGTTGATTGACCTCATCGATCAGGGGCTTATTGCAGGCAAGCGTATCAACACAGCTGTCTCCGAAGCGGTAGCCCGCCGCACCAGACCTATCCTGTTGACGACTGCCACTACAGTAGCCGGTCTGTTGCCGCTGGCCTTGTCCTCATCAACACTGTGGCCGCCGATGGCCTGGGCAATCATTTCCGGGTTGCTGGCTTCCACCATTCAGACCTTGTTGGTTATTCCGGCCGTATGTCGACTCACGTTAAAGGATGTTGCTATGATGTCTGCTCCGACCCTTAACCACAATACAGCCAACAACACAGCCAACAACACTGCGGAATTGACATGAGCAAGTTGTATCCCGAAATAGAGCCCTACAATAGCGGTTTTCTCAAAGTTTCTGATCTTCATACCATTCACTTTGAGGAGGCCGGCAATCCTAAAGGAAAGCCCGTTGTCTTTCTGCATGGCGGCCCGGGCGGTGGCATAGCCGCCAATTATCGGCGTTACTTCGACCCGCAGAAATGGCGCATTGTGCTGTTTGATCAACGCGGCTGCGGCCAGAGCACACCGTTCGCTGAAATCGAAGAGAACACCACCTGGGACCTGGTCGCTGATATTGAAAAATTACGGCAGCACCTCAGTATAAAAAAATGGTCGGTTTTCGGCGGCTCCTGGGGTTCCACGTTAGGACTGACCTATGCCATCACGCACCCGGACTCCTGTCAGGAGTTATTCCTGCGCGGCATTTTCCTGCTTAGGAAAAAGGAGATTGATTGGTTCTATCAGGGGGGTTGCTCAAAAATATTCCCGGACCTGTGGGAAGGTTATGTAAAACCAATACCTGCTGATGAACGAGATGATTTTGTGAGCGCCTACTACAAGCGCCTGACCTCATCCGATAGCGCTGTGCGCAAAGAGGCCGCGAAAGCCTGGGCTACCTGGGAAGGATCTACCCTGTCTCTTACCTACAACGCACAAACAGCAGGACGCTTTTCAGCGGATGAATTTGCCGATGCCTTCGCACGTATCGAATGTCATTATTTCACCAACAAGGGCTTTTTCAGCGAAGACAATTTCCTGCTCAATAATATCGGCAGGATCCGGCATCTGAAAACGGTGATTGTACACGGACGCTATGACGTGATTTGTCCGGTAGAAAATGCCTGGGAATTGCACAAGGCATTTCCCGAAGCGGAGCTGCATATAATTCCCGACGCAGGCCACGCTCTGGCCGAGCCGGGAATAACTGCCAAACTGATTGAATATACGGATAAATGGGCTTGATCTCGCAAGCGTCCAGTTAACGTATATCATCACACAGTTACTGGAACGCAACCTTTGGTGAACCACCAACACTTCACGTCTTCAGGAAGTGCAACTATTGGCAAACTCCGCCATCTCAACCAGACAAGCATCTGCCTCTGGCAGAAACGGATAGAAGATTGGCCACACATGCGCCTGCCCTCGCCAGACACTTAACCTGACGGCAACTCCCGCCTTGTCGGCGGCATCAGCAACACGCAGGGCATCATCTCGCAAAGCTTCATTGTCGCTGACATAAATCAACATGGGTGGCAGTCCTGTAAAGTCACCGTAAACCGGGGATGCCAAAGGTGAGGCGCCATCTGCACCACCAAGATAGATTGCTGCCGCTGCGCGAATACATTCCGCCGTAAACATCACGCAGGACTGACTGTTTTCTTCCAACGATACACTGCGGGTGAGCAAATCCGCATAAGGAGACATTGCAATCAGGCCAGCCGGAAGTGGTTGGCCACGTTCCTTCAACGCATGCAATAAAGCCAGGGCCAGACCCGCCCCCGCGGAATCTCCTGCCAGAACGATTTGTGAAGGCTTTATCTGTTGCTGCAATAGCCAGTCATAAGCAGCTACTGCGTCTTCCACTGCGGCAGGGAAAACCTGTTCAGGTGCCATACGGTAGTCAAGCGAAAAGATCCGACTTTTACATAATGTTGCCAGGCGTGTAGTAAAACCACGATAGCTGCGCGGCGAACCGAATAAATAGCCCCCGCCATGCAAATACAGCACGCAGCTTTCCGGTTTACTATCAGCAGGCGTATGCCACTCTCCTTTCACACCGATATCCGGTGGAGCAACTTCCTGAACAGTCACACCGGCACTCAATTTTTGTTTAGGCAATTGCCGGTCCAGCCAACCACGAAAACGAACCGGATCGAAATCTTCGCTGCACAAACGCGGCTTGAGTTTGTAACGCAGAAACAAGCTCACCAGACGCGAGCGCAGTGAACGGCTTGTTGTATCAGAACGGTCAATCATAGGGCACCCTGTTTGTGACGGATTTCTGCCTGGTCGGGACATAGTACGAAAAATCGACGCATAAGACATCTCGAATACGCATGACTTGTGTCGCGTGTCTTGGCAGGTATACTGCCAAGACACACGAAACACTATGGAGTTTTGACCAATGAACATGAATCTTTTCACCAGCCTCTCTACCCGAATCGCTACAATACTCTTTAAGAGACACACAACAAGGCTCTCTATAAGATATGCTACAAGGCTGTCTACAAGTCTCAGCCAGATGGCGACCGTTATCGGCGTTTTAATATTTACCGTTACGGCTCAGGCAGCTGAACTGGTTGCACCCGGCGCTCAAGCGCAGGAAGTCGCCAGCGGTTTTATTTTCACTGAAGGCCCGGCCGCTGATGAAGCGGGCAATGTCTACTTCACCGACATCCCCAATAATCGAATCCATGTCTGGCACACCGATGGCACGCTGAGCGTATTCCGCGAAAACACTAATGCAGCCAATGGACTGTTCTTTGATGGCGAATGGCGTTTGACCGCGCTGGAAGGTGGAGCCGGCCGGGTTACCCGCATGGACGCCGATGCCAATGTGACCGTGCTGGCCGATCAGTTCAACGGCAAGCCGTTCAATAGCCCGAATGATCTGTGGATTGATGCGCATGGTGGCATTTATTTCACTGATCCGCGCTACGGCGATGAATCCAATATTCCGCAAGCAGGCTACCATGTGTATTACTTACCCGCTGACAGTAATGAGGCACGCGCGATAATTACCGATCTGGTAAAACCCAACGGCATTATAGGCACGCGCGATGGCAGCACGTTGTATGTGGCTGATCACCTGGGTAACGAGACGTTTGCGTATACCATAACCGGCCCCGGTGAAGTGAGCCAAAAGCGTTCATTCGCACCGCAGGGTTCCGATGGTCTGGCATTGGATGAAACAGGTAATCTTTATTTGACGGGTGGGCGCAATATTACCGCGTACAGCCCTGCAGGAGAGCTGCTGCAAACTATAGAAATACCCCTGGCACCTGCGAATATGACCTTCGGGGGTCCCAACAGGGATATTCTCTATATCACAGCACGCTCAGCATTATTTGCGCTGCAGATGAACGTACGCGGCATGTATTGATCTCAGGGCTGGCCGGTTGCCGTATCGCGTTCCTCCATGCGAGCACCGGCCAGTACTCCCGGTAACGCATAATTACCTTCGTGACACGCGTATTCATACATACGCGCCGCAGTTCTGTTCATGGGAATCTCTACTGTCCAGGGCTGCGTGAAAGTGTCCGGATCATTTATCGTAAAACTGTAATTGATTTTGTCAGGGCCAACCCGTGTGAAGCGTTCCGTTACGTGCAAGCGGTCGGAAGAATTGCGAAATCTCTGATTCGGGTTGAAGTTGCTTGTTTCGACAACCAGCGTGTCACCTTCCCAGCGCCCTGTCGAATCGCCTAACCATGGCTGCATTGTATCGGGCAGGGGTTCAGCATCTATGCGAATGATGCGGGCGTCGTGCACCATCTCCACCAGAATCATTACATAACCCGGAGACTGCACTATCTGATAAGTATTGTTGTACAGGATGGGCAACATGGGCGGGCCGGAACTGGAGCCAAAGGAAAGCAGACAACGCTCAGCCAGTGGCCGCGACTCGGGGCCATCAAAGGGACGCTCACGGCGCTGTTCAGCGGCCAGTGCGGCTCTTGCTCTGGCAGCTTCTGTTTGCGGTGGTATGCGACCATCGGCCGGATCAACTACCAAAGATGTGCGGCGCTCACCATTATAAATGGCGACCTCGGTGCCGGAATCAAACCAGAAATTGTTGTAGCTGTCCTCCAGATCTATCTGTCCCTTCGTGGGTGGCGGCCTGTCAGGGTCGCTGGGCTCATCCTGGGCTGCTGTAAAGTCAGCTACTTCCTGCTCCAATGCCGCTTGTTCTTCTGCTGTCAGGAATGGTTTGTCAGCGAAGCGTGCCGGGCGCTCAAGCGGAGTTATGGTATTGTTGGTCCACAGCCCTTGCAGGTCAGGAACTCCGCCGAAGGTTTTCGGGGCAACATAGTCGCCGCTCTGCGCAATGGCAGCCGGGTTGACCAGCATCAATACCAAGCCAGTTATAATCCCGTAGACTGAATGTTGCGTATTACCTGCAGGTGCTGCACTAAGACGGAATTTCATTATTATTCTCCGGGTCTTTAAATTATGGACATGTTACTAGAAATATCCTCAGCGTACACGTCAGCCAGCTTACTGGTGTAAGATAGCGGCAGGCAATCGCAAAGAAACCGGAGAATGACAATGTTTTCACTGATCATGAAGTTCATGCGCGACAACAACGTGCTGCCGCGCATCTCAGACACAGAGAGCCAGGCGCTGGAAGCCGGCACTGTATGGATTGATGGACAGATTTTTTCTGGCAACCCGGATTTCAAGAGCATGTTGAACCTCCCTTACAACGGCCTGTCCGAAGAAGAACAGGCGTTTCTGGATGGACCCACTGAACAGTTGTGTCTGATGACTGACCGCTATGAAGTCGAACGCAGCCGCAAGGTGCCTGATGAAACTCTGGATTTCATCAAAAAGCAGGGTTTCATGGGGATGCTTATACCCAAAGAGTACGGTGGCAAAGGTTTTTCCACGCTGGCCATTTCTACGATCATGGCGAAGATCAATCCCTATTGCCCTACAGTAGGCACCTTTGTGATTATCCCCAACTCTCTGGGCGCTGCCGAATTGCTGAAGCACTACGGCACTGATAAGCAAAAGAAAGAATATCTGCCAAAACTGGCTTCCGGCGAATATGTGCCCTGCTTCGGGCTGACTGAATTGACAGCCGGTTCCGATGCCGCATCTATCAAGGCGGAAGGTGTCGTTTTCAAAGATGACAACGGTGCTGTGCAGATCCGTTTGAATTTCCGCAAACGCTATATCACGCTGGCTCCCGCAGCTAACCTTATTTCGTTGGCGTTCCAAATGCATGACCCGGACAACCTGCTGGGCAAAGGCGAATACCCGGGCATTACCGTCATCATGCTGCACAAGGGAACGCCCGGCTTGCAGAACGACAATCATCACCTGCCAATTGGCATGAGTTTTTACAACGGCCCAATCATTGGCGAGAACGTCATTGCGTCACCCGATCAGATCATTGGCGGACCGGAATATTCCGGACAGGGCTGGCGCATGCTGATGGAGCAATTAGCTGGCGGACGCGCTGTTTCCTTACCCGCAGGTGCCATTGGTGGCATGAAGATGATTGCTGCAGTCACAGGCGCTTACTCTGTTATTCGCCATCAGTTCGGTATTCCCATCGGGTTGATGGAAGGCGTGCAGGAAAAACTGGCGCGTATTGCCGCATTTGCCTATCTGTTTGAAGGCGCAAGAGTTTATACCTGCTCCGCTCTTGATGCAGGCGAGCAACCGCCGGTTATTTCCGCGTTGCTTAAATCCAGCAGCACGGAGTATGTGCAGAAAGCCAATATCGACGGCATGGATATTTTCTCCGGCGCCGGCGTGATGCAGGGTCCCAATAATATTCTTGGCGGCGGATATTGCAGCGCGCCGGTGAGTATCACGGTGGAAGGCGCCAATATCATGACCCGCACTCTGATCACTTTTGGTCAGGGCGCTACCCGCTGTCACCCTTTCGCATTGCCTCTGGTCAAAGCGGTTGAGAACAATGATGCCACTGCGTTCCGCAATCGCTTACTCGGCTGGCTATGGCATACCACCAGCAATTGGTTTCGCAGCAAAGTGCGTGGTTTGACTCGCGGCTACAGTGCCGGCAGCCCCGTCTCAGGCCCCACAGCAACCTATTACCGACGCCTGGCCTGGGCATCGACTCGCTTTGCTCTGCTGACCGATCTGGCACTGTACCTGATTGGCGGCAAACTCAAAGCCAAAGGATCACTCACAGGACGTTATGCCGATGCCCTGACCTGGCAAGTGCTGGCTCTGTCCGCTTTACGTCGCTATGAGGCTGAAGGTCGGCACGCGGAAGATCTGCCGCTGGTACAGTACTCCTGCGAGTTTGCACTGCAACAAATACAGGAAGCGTTTGAAGGCATACACGCCAATTTTGATGCACCTGTCGTCGGTTGGTGGTTGCGTCAACCTTCATCGTGGTTCCTGCGTCTGAATCCATTGTCTCGCGGACCAGCAGATTCATTGATACCCGCTGTATCCGGCGCCATTCAAAAGTCAGGCGAACAGTTTACCCGTCTGACGGCTGAATCTGCACCAACACCTGAGGATAGACCGGGTGCCGGTCGCCTGATGAAAGCGTTCCGACTCCATAACGAAGTAGCCCCTGTCGTAGCGAAAATAAGCAAGGCGCAGAAGGAACGCAAACTGCCGCGCGGAATGCCTCAGCAACTGGTTGCCGAGGCTCTGGCTGCGGAGGTAATCGACAAAGCGGAAGCAGAACATCTGCAGCAGGCAAATGCTGCGGCAATGTCTGCCATTGAGGTTGATATTTTCACACCGGAAGAATATTTCATCGAAGCAAAGGAAAGTGTTGCTAAACCTGCCGCGCGAAAAGCGCGCCTGCAGAAAGTGAGTTAGTTGTAGAATATCTGTTAAATGTAGAAAGTAAGCTAACAGGTAAGCCATAAAAGAATCCAATAGCCACAAGGTAACAAGAGCTATGAAGCAATTTCTCTACGTCATAATAATGCTGCTTGCTCTAACAGTTGCAGGTGGCGCCTATGCTGAGCGTCAGGCAAGCGATGACGAACAGATGATCACTGATCCCCGCGTTCAACACCGGCAATATGTTTTTGCTGCGACCGGAGAAACGCTCCCATACGCGCTGTTTGTACCAAGCTCATATCAGCAGGGTGAACCGGCGCCGTTGATCGTCGCATTGCATGGCCTGGGGCGCTCCTACGACTGGTTGATGGGCTATGAAGGTTTTCTGGATCACGCCGAGGAACTGGGTTTCGTGGTGGTGACACCGTTGGGCTATATCCGTCGCGGCTGGTATGGCTCGCGTCCCACCGAGGATGCCGCTGATGCTCAGCACAGTGAAGCTGATGTCATGGCGGTACTGGATCTGGTGCGTGATGAGTTTAGTATTGATGAGAACCGTCTGTATCTGTGGGGACACTCCATGGGTGGCGCAGGTACTTACCATATCGCGGTTAACAATCCGGATCTGTTTGCGGCACTTGCTGTCGCGGCACCCGCTCCTCGCTCAGATTTAGCGCCCCAGGTGTTGGAAGCGATAAAACATATCCCCATTCTGGTACTGCAAGGCACCGAAGATGAACTGGTGCCTGTTGCTATGACGCGCCGCTGGGTAGGTGCCATGCAAGAGCTTGGCATGCAGCATGTCTATGTAGAAATAGAAGGTGCTGACCACACGTTTTTCATTTCACAGAACGGCGAGAACATGCGCAAGATCACCAGTTTCTTCGACATGATCAGAAAACAGTACTGACTGTCGTACTGACAACAGATCAACAGCCTGCCAAACGGCAGGCAAGCAGACTTACTTCTTGCTCATATCCGTCATCACTGCACCAAGAAATCGCGCAGCTTCCCCGCCGCTGCAGGCTCGGTGATCGAAACTCAGTGACAGTGGCAGCATGCGATGCACCTCTACCTTGTCTCCAACCGCTACAGCCTCACTGCGAATCTTCCCAGCGCCCAGTATTGTCACCATGGGTGGCATGATGACCGGGTTGCTGTAACGCCCAGCGATAGTGCCAAAATTGGAAAGTGTGATAGTTGCCCCCGTCATCTCCTGCGGTGGAATCTTGCGTGTCTTCACCGCTTCACGCAAATTGTCCAGACCTTTGCGCAGGTCAGCTGGTGTGCGCTCAGCAATATCGCGCAATACAGGTACGAACAAGCCGTCAGGCGTATCCACTGCTATGCCCAGATCGACGCGGGCGATTGGTCGCAGTGACAAATTCTTGCCGTCGAACCAGGCATTCAGATTTGGCTCGGCTTTGCAGGCAAATGCGATAGCTCGTACCAGTCGCATGGTTGGGTCTTCGCCCTTCTCCCAGGCGTGGATGTCCACATCATCGTGGATAGTGACACTGACTACCTGCGAATGTGCCAGCGCCATATTTTTGGCCATAACGCGGCGAACACCTTTCAGTGTGAACGCATCACCGAAGTCATGACTTACCTTAGCAGCTCGTTCCACATCCTCTGCCGTAATCAATCCCTGCCTGCCGCTACCTGCAACTTGTGCCAGATCTACGTCAAGCCGTCTGGCTAACGCTTTTATCAATGGCGTTGCCATCACTCTGCGGTCATCACCACCATCCAGCTTCTTGCCAGCACTGGCATCGGGGCTGCCAATGATGAATTGCTCGACTTCCACTTCCTTGCTACCGGATTTCACTTCTCCGACTACGGTGCCTTTGTCGTCTTCACCCGCATCGGCATATTCCAGCAGTGGCTCACCCACATGCACCTGGTCACCGGGAGCACCAAATAATTCCAGCACTTTGCCGGATTGCGGCGAAGGCAGATCGACAATTGCCTTGGCAGTCTCCACCGACAAGATGATCTGATCTTCCTTGACTGTGTCACCGGGCTTGATGTGCCACTCGACAATCTCTGCTTCCTGTAAACCTTCACCCAGGTCTGGCAGTTTGAAATACCTCATACGTCCTCCATTACTTTCTTTACCGTGCCGATGATGTCTTCAACGCAGGGCATATAAAGTCCTTCATTTTTTGAATAGGGCATCGGCGTGTCGTAACCAGTAACACGTTGCACAGGTGCTTGCAGATACATCAGGGCATCTTCACCCAGCCGCGCACTGATCTCCGAACCTATCCCCCCACTGCGCGCCGCTTCCTGAATGATGACGCAGCGCCCTGTTTTCTCAACCGAACGAATGATAGTGTCCATATCCAACGGGCTGATACTGGCGACATCTATCACTTCCGCCTCAATGCCATCTTCTGCTGCCAGTTGCTTGGCGGCCAGCATGGTTTCGTGAATCATCGCACCCCAGGATACCAGTGTAATATGTTCACCCTGCCGCAGCGTGAAACATACATCCAGTGGCAGACCCTGCCCATCATCCTCAACTTCCTGGCGCACCATACGGTAGATGCGTTTGGGTTCCAGAAACAATACCGGGTCCGGGTCCTGAATTGCAGACAACAGCAATCCGTAAGCGCGGGTTGGCGATGATGGAATAACCACACGCAAACCGGGAATATGCGCAAACAGAGCCTCAGTACTTTCCGAATGATGTTCCGGTGCGTGAATACCGCCACCGAAGGGGGCACGTATCACCAATGGACAATGCAGACGACCACGCGTACGGTTGCGCATGCGGGCGGCATGACAGACCATGTGTTCTACCGCGGCAAAAATGAATCCCATGAACTGAATTTCGGCAACCGGACGCATACCCTGTGTCGCCATTCCAACGGCCATACCTGCGATAAGTGATTCCGCTAATGGGGTATCCAGAACACGTTTGAAACCAAAATCGCGCTTTAATCCCTCCGTAGCACGAAACACGCCGCCATTGGTGCCGACATCCTCGCCCAGAATGACAACTTCCGGGTGATCAGTCAGTGCACGCCGTAACGCGAGGTTCACTGCCTCCACCAGAGTGACTGTATGTGTCGTTTTCTCAGAAGTTTTCCTGGAAGACTTCTCAGGAGCTTTACCAGAAGCCTTACCAGAAACTCTTTCCGAAACCTGCTCAGTCACTTCCTTCGGCATTTTTTCTGCTGCGTTTTTAGTGGCCATTGTCAGTCTCCCTGAGCGCCAGGTGCTCGAATAATATGGCGCGCTGCTCCAGTAATGGCTGTGTCATTTCGGCATATACATGCGTCATGAACTCGTCTGGTTTTTGTGGTGGTGTATTCAGGTACGTCGCCACCGCCGCGTCTACTTCCTTCTGTACATCCTTGAGCATTGCCTGCTCCTTGTCGGAGTCCCAAAGTTTCTGTTCGTGCAGATAAGTTTGCAGCCGCTTAACCGGCTCCAGTTCCCATGCAGTTTTGACTTCCTGTGAATCACGATAGCGGGTAGCGTCATCCGCGGTTGTGTGGTCACTCAGACGATAAGTAATCGCTTCAATCAACGTGGCACCTTTGCCAGCGCGCGCCTTCTTCATTGCCTGATGTACTGCGTAGAAAACCGCAACGACATCATTACCATCTACCTGTACGCCATCGATACCTGCGGCAATCGCTTTCTGTGCCAGTGTCTTGGAACCAGTCTGCGCGGAACGCGGCACGGATATGGCCCACTGATTGTTATTAATCAGCGCAACCAGAGGCAGCTGCCAGACCCCAGCCAGATTCAGCGACTCATAGAAGTCACCGCGTGACGTGGCACCATCGCCGCAGGTAGTCAAAACAGCCTGATGCGACCCTTTACTCTTCAGAGCAACGGCAACGCCGGCAGCGTGAGTCATCTGATTGGCTATGGGAATGCAGAAAGGCAGGTCTTTGGCGGCAACGCCTTCAAATATATTGCCGCGTTCATCACCACCCCAGAGCTGCAGAATCTGATCCAGTCTCACACCGCGAACATATTGTGTGGCCTGGTCCCGATAATAAGGAACGAAAATATCGTCGTCCTGCATTGCCAACCCGGCACCTGTGCCCACTGCTTCCTGTCCCAGACAGGAAGGGTAAGTATGCATTTGCCCGGTGCGCTGCAATGCAACTGCTTTTTTGTCCAAAGTGCGGATAAGCACAAGCAGGCGATAACATGCCTGCAACCAATCACTGCTTACTTCACCGGGCAGTTCTTGAACCAGTTTGCCTTTCGAGTCGATGAAACAATAATTATCATCCGTTTGTACAAATTCCTGACGCATAACTACCTCCTGAATTCATTAACACTTCGCTCGCAGCTTCTTGTGTTGAGTAACTTCTTGTTTAAAGTAACTTCTTGTATTAAGAAAGTTCTAACGGTAGAGAATCTCTTCCGCCATGTGGTTTGCTATTTGCTCGGGCGGACAATTATCTACGCTGCTGCGTTCAAACAATTGCGCCAACGTATCTCCCAAAGCGAGTGTACGAACTCTGACCGTATCCGCCGGCGCTTTCAGATAGCCCAGAGAAACGGTGATCAAACCGCCGGCATTGATGACATAGTCAGGCGCATAAAGAATGCCCTTTAGATGCAATATCTCACCCTGTTGATCATCGGCCAGCTGATTATTGGCGGCACCGGCTACTACGCGGCAACGCAGCCGAGGAATGGTATTTTCGTTCAATATCCCCCCCAGACCACAGGGTGAAAAAACATCACATTCCACGTCATAAATCGCGTCGGTGCTGACAGCTGTCGCCGCAAATTCCTTAACGCAACGCTGTACTTTTGCCTCGTCGGGGTCGCAGACTATCAGTTTTGCGCCAGCCTTGTGCAACAGACCGGCCAGTACATAACCTACATTGCCAAGACCCTGGATAGCAATGCGCAGACCTGCTACGGAGGAGTGTTTCAGTTGATGTTGTACGGCTGCCTGCAGACCGGCAAATACGCCCAGTGCAGTCAATGGTGAAGGGTCGGAACCATCTTTGCTGGTGCCGGACACATAAGGAGTAATACTTGCCACCTCATCCATGTCTCCCAGCAGTGTACCGCTGTCGACGGCGGTGATATAGCGCCCACCCAGGTCATCAACAAAGCGACCGAAAGCGCGATACAAAGCAACTCTGTCTGTGACAACTGCCGGCTTGAGAATGACGCCTTTACCGCCACCCTGCGGTACTTTTGCCAGCGCGGCTTTATAACTCATGCCACGGGCAAGCTTAATGACATCGGAAATAGCAGATTCGTCGTTGCGGTATTCAATGCAGCGGCAGCCCCCTAAAGCGGGACCAAGACGGGTATTGTGGATGGCGATGATGGAACGGAGCTGGGTTGCTTCGTCAAATTTGAAATGTAACTCGTCAAGATTTGCGAGTTCGATTTTGTCGAACATAGTGTCTCCTTACCGCCAGCAGACCGGGTAGGTCACGCAGCTACAACTGACAATCGGGGTATTGATGTCGTTGTTCGCGGATGTTTGATTGGTAAATCGTGCCTCAGCTTAGCGCAAAAATCTGACGGGAGCAAAGCGAAACCTCCCGGGTGATTCGCGTCAGGCAATTTCAGATTCAGCTCAATACTGGGTAAGTACTCCGTAGCTCGGTCGATGATGTGGGAGGTAGCGCGCAGGACAGACACGCCCACAAGTACGTCCGTGTAGGGCTCGTTCGCGTTTCCGCCTTTATCCCCGGAGGGGGGTCCCTGGCGGTCGACGGTCCTGCGCGCTACCTCCCACAACACCGCCCTGGCATTGTGCGGAGTTCGGAATTGGTCCTGCGCGCGGCCTCCCACAGCACCAACCTGGCACTGTCCGGAGTTGCGAGTTGCGAATTGATTTTGCTTGCTTTGCACATGCACTCAACCAGCATGGTTACGCTGGTTTGCCACTCGTTGAGCGGAGCGCTGGTGCCAGAGTTGGAGTCGGCAGGTGGTTCGGAGCGGGACCGTGGAGCGCCAGGGAACCCCCTCCGGGGATAAAGGCGCAAACGAGACGAGCCCTACACGGACGTACTTGTGGGCGTGTCCCGATTCGAACCACCTGCCGACTCAAACTCGACCTACGAAGCTCAAGCTGAGCGCCTGATCAGTTGCGCGGCGAACCCGCATTGATCCAGTAGATCAGCTTCTGTGTTTCTTCGATTGGCATGTTGCGCGCATTTTCGAAATGACGGATATTCGGGTCAACTTGCGCAGGAGGCATACGGCGCGTCATGATGACTTCCCTGATCATGGGGCTCCAACCTTGAATCATCTGATGGCTGTTCATCGCAAACGGGCCAATACCACCATCAACGTGACAGCCTGTGCAACGCTCAATCAGAATCGGCGCTATTTCAGTTTCGTAATCAGGAACCTGTTGCGTATACATATCAGCCGCAGGGAATTCCAGATCACAACCTGCCGCTGTTTCAAACTCGACTACCTGTGTCTCCAGTGTCCGGGTATCAGCATCGATTGTTGATTCCAACACATCTCTCAACACATTAGTGCCTTCATTACCTCCAGCACGAGGCGTATCCAGTGGGCCTCTGAACAGGACGGTCATGCGGCGCGGTTCAACCACAACTATCTCACCGGCTTTGGTAATACCCAGACCATCCGCTACCAACTGCGCCTCATCCAGTAGAATTGGCATATCGTAGTTATAAACATTGTTGGTTTGAATAACACTGTCACGACCATCTTCAATGGACGAATTCATCATGATAAAACTGACACCGCGATGCGCCCAGTTGGTACGCAAAACCTTGTAACGGGTTACGCTATCTTCATTCATGCGACAGCCATTTGCCTGGCTGATGATAACTACAGCATTCTGATAGGCGAATTTGCTGAGTTGATGTGCATTGCCCTTGTGATCAATCAGGGTGAAATCACCCGCTCTGGCTGGCTGAGCATGCGCCTGCGAAGTCAGTGTAGCGAATGCAACCAGCATCGCCATCCAGGTTAACTTTTTCATTTTGAACTTCCTCTCACAAATTTGACTTTGACTGGTTTCTATATATAAAAACGAACTTCTAACAACGACGATTTACAAACGAAAAGGGCCGCTTCAAAGATGAAGCAGCCCTTTCAGGTTATCTCGCTGCTCTTGCAACCAGTGCAATTACATATCGCGATATGAGAAATAACCGATGAACATCTCTTCCCAGCTCTGCAGTCCGCCAACAGCAGGTACTGACGGATCAGGGTTGCCGAGGTTGTACTCAGAGTTGTCGAAAGAGCCTTCAACCACTACACGTGAACCAGCTGGCAGAACCATCGGCTCTGACAAACGGTAGGTAGGCTGCCAGGCAAAGTTGTAGTCTGGTACGTTGACGATTTCTTCACGGGTATTATCGGGATAGATCACAGCGGCACGCATGGACTTGCCACGGTAATGCATGTGAGCGCGGAAGCCGTGCAACTCGATGTCTTTGTCGAATACATGCGAGGCTGCCATTTCGTGATTCATGGCACCAGCAGGGATAACGATGTTTTCGTTACGGTTGCCAGCAGACACTGAGTAAGTGCGGTATTCGTGCTCAGGAATTTCGTCCTTATCAGCGAACCACAGACCAACTCGAGTCTTGTCTTCTGACTCCTGACCGAATGATGTGTAGTGGACAGACATTCTGATTGCTGAGCCTTTAGGCACTTTCACGCCCATATTCGCTGGGAATGTTGTCGGATCTTCCTTGCCTGGTGCATAACCTTCCAGGAATTCAGTTGAAGCAGTATTGTCTGCCTCATCGAAAGCCTCAGTCATGTCTCGGGCTACTACATAGGAGAGCAAATGGTGCAATGCACGCTTTTCACCAGGAATGAACTGTACTTGCTTGACCCAAAGGTCTTCTTCGAAAGGCAATTCGATATTGGTATTAATGTAGTCGATAACGCCAGTTGCAGGAACTGTAAACGCAGGCACTTCTACAACGTAGTCAGGCTGGCCATCACCACCCCATTCATTTGAGGAGGCTTTGATCTTGGTCAGCGGATCTTCGCCAGGTGCTGCATTTACTTGGAAAGCCAAAGCCGCAGTCATTGCCAGCGTTGAAGCTAAGCCTAATTTTTTCATGATCGAACTCCTCCAGTAGGGTTTGCCGATAGTAGCTATTTAATCTTATGTCACGGTGCTCGCATGCGGTGCCGCGCACAACCTCAAGATGGTCAACTACAATCTTTGAGACTTGGCGCTAATCCTACTCAGTTTGATGACACAATACAAACCGATTCGTGGATAATTGGTGACAAACTGTGTCGAACCTAAGCGCTTGTATATTAAGCAATTAAATCACTGCGAGAGACTCATTTTGCAGCTTCGTCCTGGGCTTTCTTCAATCTGGCTTCCCAGAACGTCGCATTCTTGATGCCCAGCTTGATTGGATCGAAGGTAATAGGGCCGCCAGCCTTGAGCTGCGCCTCATAATCCTTGAGGCAAATCATGGTTGGTTTCGCCATGAAAAATATGACCAGGATGCCGACGATATTGATCCATGCCATCAGGCCTACCCCGATGTCGCCAATAGTCCAGATGTAGCCGGCACTGTTGACCATGCCATAGGTAACCATGAACATGATGACCAGTTTCACCGCACTCAATGGTATGCGCGCTTTGAAATAACGATTGAGATACGCCACATTGGTCTCGGCTATGTAGTAGTACGCGAGAATGGTGGTAAATGCGAAAAAGAACAGTGCGATCCCCACAAACAACGGGCCAAAACCACCGAACACACTGAACAAAGCCAGTTGTGTAAACGCCGCTGAACTGATAACTGTGTCAGCTGGCACGTTCTGCACAATAAATTGTCCGGCTTCCAATGTGCCCTGCACATTGTACTGTTGCGTAATCAATATCATGAACGCGGTTGCAGAACATACTAACAGCGTGTCTACGTATACTGAGAATGCCTGCACCAAACCCTGCTGTGACGGGTGATCAACTTCAGCAGCCGCCGCTGCGTGCGGACCGGTACCCTGACCAGCTTCGTTTGAGTAGATACCACGACGAACACCCCAGCCAATTGCAGCGCCAAAACCAGCTTGAGCGGTAAACGCATCGCTGAAAATCAAAGCGATAATACCTGGCAGTTGACTCAAATTCAGGAACACGATAATCAGTGCCATCACCATGTAGCCAATGGCCATGAAAGGCACCACGATCTGCGTGAAGTGAGCAATCCGCTTGATACCACCAAAGATAATGAATGCCAGAATCATCAGAATCACGGCGAGCGCGACCAGCTTGTTGGTTCCTACCGTACCAAACTGGGTAACGACCGGGTTGCCTTCGCCAAACACCATGGTAACTGCATTACCTACTGCATTAGCCTGCACGCCGGGCAGGAACATACCGCAGGCTACGATTGCCGCAAGGGCGAACAACACAGCCAGCCAACGCCAACCGAGACAACGTTCGAAATAATAAGCAGGACCGCCGCGATATTGCCCGTCTTCCTCAACTTTATAGAGTTGGCTCAGTGTCGATTCGGCATAGGCTGTACTGGCACCCAGAAAGGCGACCATCCACATCCAGAAAACTGCACCGGGCCCGCCAAAGCCAATAGCCGCTGCCACACCGGCGATATTACCAACCCCGACACGGCCCGACAGTGAAACCGCCAATGCTTGAAAAGAGGAAATTCCTTCAGTTGAAGGATTACGCGCGAACAGCAGTCGCAACATTTCCCGAAAATGCCTGACCTGCGCAAAACGAGTCAATACAGAGTAGAAAAGTCCGGCACCCAGACATAAAACAACGAGCGCGGGGCTCCAGATAATATTGTTCAGCGCAGTAACAAAACTTTCCATTGATCTACCTTTGTATTGTTATTGATGGATTCGAGTGCCCGAAGTTTTACCACCGCGTGCTTCTTTTTACATATGTTTGCGTTTATGCGCCCAACGTCGTTTGGCCAAACGCCGCATATTGGGAATATCGTCCGTCTCATCCATGATGGGTTTACCAATTATCGCTTCCAGCACATCTTCCATGGTAACAATGCCCAACCAGGTACCATACTCGTCATAAACCAGACACATGTGTTGGCGCTCATTCATGAACTGACTCATCATGTTTTCTGCGTTCATGGTGTCAGCTACCACATTTACCGGTTTCATGATTTCTGCGACGGTTTTCTGGCCATTCAGATATAGCATATCGTAACGAAACACAATGCCAAGTGGTTCTTCATTATCGCCTAGCACCGGATAGCGTGAGAACTGACCCTTACGGATTCTTTCGCCAAATTCTTCAAGCGTATCGTCCGGAGCCACCACTTCACAAACAGAGCGCGGAGTCATGATGTCCTTAACTTTCATATCATGAAGATCAAGGATATTGGAGATGACTCGCTGCTCATCTTCATCCAGCTTGTTCAATTCGCGCCCTAACACAGTCAGCGCTTTGATTTCTTCACGCAGATTCATCTCCGGTTCTTTGCCACCGAAAAATTTCATCATGTGATCGGACATCCAGATGGCAGGCTTCAGGATCAGAATCATGGCACCTAGCGTGGCGGGCAAAAAAGGTGCCAGTTGCGGCCAGTAGCGCGCACCTATTGTCTTTGGAAGTATTTCGGACAGCACCAGAATCAACAGAGTCATGATCACTGACACTATGGCCAGATAGCCACTGCCAAACACTACAGTTACTTGCGCGCCTACGCCTACGGCGCCTACTGTATGAGCAATGGTGTTCAGTGTCAGTATGGCGGCCAATGGTTGATCAATTCGTTCTTTGAGCAACTTGAGTTTTTCATACAGAACAGGTCGATTCTGCTTTTGCTGGGCTATAAAGCTGGGTGTTACAGATAACAGGGCTGCTTCGAGAATCGAGCAAACGAATGACAGTGATATGGAAAGAGTAACGAAAGCAATGAGTAAGCTCATAAGCGGGTTTTGCTGGGTACTCCCTGTGATAAAAGAGCGGTAATCATAACAACACCTGTAAAACAGAACCAACACTTATTTTCTGGTTTTTTTTACTCGCAATACCCTGATATGGCCTGCTTCTGCGCAAGCCTCAGCAATCGGGAACCCGGATAAAACCGGGCCGTTCTAATAAGGCTAGACAACGTCGCGTTGTGGCTTTAGATTAAGTGCCTATAGACCACGTGCAGTTCAATCCTACTTCTTCAAAATTAGAGGTCAAACCCATGAAGTCAGGAATTCCTTTGTTTTGTCTGGTGTTATCCGCTTTATCTCTATCGGCCGCAGCCAACGACACGCCTACTTTCTACCGCGACACGCTGCCGATCCTGCAAGAGAACTGCGTTGTTTGCCATCAGATCAATGGTCCCAAGGTAGGCGGTATTACAGCGCCCATGTCACTGGCAACATACGCCGAGGTTCGGCCTTGGGCTCCCCTGATCAGGCGGGCTGTCGAATCCGGGTATATGCCGCCCTGGGGTGCGCATATGCGCCATCAGGGTGAATTCAAGGGCGAACGCTATCTGGAGGCCAGCGAAAAACAGACTCTGCTGGCATGGATAGACGCCGGTGCGCCGGAGGGTGACCCTGCTGATGCCAACAAACATGCCATGGCCGCTGTGGAAGCGCCTCCGCCAACTGGCTGGTGGATAGGGGATCCCGATTTGATAGTAGGTTTCGAGAAACCTGTTTATGTGGGAGACGACATCACCGATTGGCAGCCAACCTATCAGATGGTCATTCCCGAAGGGCGTCATACAGAACCCAGGTGGATATCCAAAGCAGAGCTGAACCCTGGCGGCCCTTGGGTACACCATATCGTGTCAAGCCATATGGGTGTCGGCGTGCCCGGTCGCGGCCCATTCACGTATCCACCCGGCTGGGCAGTCCTGATGCCGGAAGATCCGTTCATTACTGTCAATATGCACTACAACAAGAACGCTGGTCCCGATACAGCCATTTTTGACAACACCACTGCCGGCTTCGAATTCTATAAGGATGGCGCTGTGATTGATCATGTGGTGGAAACCAATCTGCTGCCGCATAGCGGCTGGACCATTCCGGCGGGTGATCCCAATTTCGAGGTAAACAATACTTTCGCCATTGAAGAGGATATTTACCTGCTGTCTATGGGACCGCATATGCACTACCGCGGCAAGGCCATGCGTTACGAACTGGAATATCCGGACGGTGAACGCGAAACCCTGCTTTGGGTACCTAAATACGATTTCAACTGGCAGTTCCTGTATGAATACAATGAACCCAAGTTCATTCCGCAGGGCTCAACAATGCACATGAGCTGGTGGTTCGACAATTCTGAGGGAAATCCATTCAACCCGGACCCGACTGCGGATGTTGTCTACGGCCCGGAAACAACGGATGAAATGGCCAACGCCCGCATCTACTACGCGCCCACCAGCAAGCGGGGCATTGTTGTCGGAGCGGCGATTCCTGAAGATGTGTTGAATACCGCCCGGGCGGCTGAGGAGCGCCGCAGGAAGAATACCGTGGTGAACGGTGAAGAGCCTCCGCCCGACGATACCAGTTGGTTGGATCACTGAGCGTCACTTTAGCCGGGGCAGTTCGGGAACTGCCCTTGCTCGCTTAAACTTTCCGCCCCCTTTTTTGCAAAATGAAAGTCTAACTTTCATAAGGCAAACCATCATTCCCCGCTTACTACAAAATGATCTACTCAAGGCGCTCAACTCCGCGCCTGTTGTCGCGTTGCTGGGTCCCCGACAAGTCGGCAAAACAACGTTGGCATTGGAGATTGCCAAATTGCTGGACGGCAAGAGCGCGTCCTAACTGGATTTGGAGCTCGATAGCGATCTGGCGGGATGTTCAAGCATTCAAGCACGGAAGCATGTCTTTAATCTACTTCGCACCCGAGGGAACTGATTACCAAACTCCGCATAGTCAGGACGAGTGGTATTTTGTGGTAGAAGGCTCAGGACCTGCAGTTTGCTGACAATCCTCACCGTGAAAAGGCTTGTCTCAAACCCTCTGCTGCAAACTCTTGGGCTTCTTTTGCCTTATCCACTACTGCAGCCATGCCGAAAAATTCATGGGTCACTCCGTCATAATTCTGGTAGCGCACATCAATACCCGCCTCTTCAAGGGCGTCTGCGTAAGCCTTGCCTTCCGACCGTAGCGGGTCGATCTGCGCAGTGATGACCGTGGTGGAAGGCAGTCCTTCAAGATTCTCTTCCTCACTCAGTGATATCAAAGGGTCTAGCCCCTCGCCCGGATTATTCAGGTATTGATCGAAGAACCACTCCATCGCAGGACGATTGAGCGGTTTGGCATTGGCGTTTTCAACGTAGGAAGCCGTGTCGAATTCGTAACCTGCAATCGGGTAAACCAACACCTGATGTACCGGTATCGGGGCGTCCTGCTCTCTGGCCATAACACTGACGGCCGCAGCCAGATTTCCGCCCGCGCTTTCGCCCATAACCGCCACGCGGTTCGGGTCGCCATTAAATTGCCCGGCGTTCTCCAACGTCCATTGATAGGCTGCGAATGCATCACCATGGGCCGAGGGAAATTTGTGTTCTGGTGCCTGTCGATAGTGCGATGAGACAACGACAGCATCGGCTGCATTTGCCATGGCGCGCGGTGTCGCATCATAGACATCAAGGTCAGCAATCACCCAGCCGCCGCCGTGATAATAGACAATCACAGGAAATGGACCATCACCTTCAGGCGTGTAGATTCGAATGGCGATGTCGCCTTCAGGGCCGTCAATGGATTGATCGACGACACTGGCCACCGCCTCAGGTGTTGTAGGCTTGCCTTGATTTTCCAGCAAAGCTTTAACGGCGTCTGCGGGAGTCGGTTGTTCGCGTGCCTCGGCAGCAGGTACTGATCCCAACGGTGCGGGTTCCAGTTTCGTGAGTTCGTCGAGCACCGCTTGCATTTGCGAATCGGGTTTGGCGCCGCTGCCATCTTTCTCAGCCGCAAAAGCTGTGTGTCCGATGGTTGCGATTGCGACGTAAGCCACACTCGCCAGTGAGATAGTACTCATTGCTTTCGTCGCGTAAGCTTTCATTTTGTGCCCTTTAACTCTGAAAATTTTTTGAATCAACAGGTAAAAGCTACAGTGGGCTTAACGCCAGGTATGTACGCTTACCCACCCAATGTATTTAATTTTCTGAGACGAACTCTTAGAAATTTGTTACGAAAAACACACAAGAACAATTTGCCTTCATCCGTTTTGATCTCAGTGATATCAGTCACCCACTTGGTTCCTGGTTCCAGTGCGGTAAGTCGCGCTGCCCTGCAATCCCAGTGGCCGCATCGTCCATGATGTTTGTTGTCTTGTTGGTCAGTGGCGTGCGTGAAGCCGACCAGCTTGGCCCATCCTGAAATAAGAAACCCCGCCGAAGCGGGGTTTCTCGTAAACCTATGAACAGCCGAGTTGGCTCTTACATCATGCCGCCCATGCCACCCATACCGCCCATACCCATGCCGCCCATATCGCCACCACCTGAAGACTTATCTTCCGGGATGTCACTGATCATGCACTCGGTAGTGATCATCAGGCCTGCTACGGAACCGGCAGCCTGCAACGCACTGCGCGTCACTTTAGCCGGGTCGATGATGCCCTGTTCAACCATGTCGACGTATTCGCCATTGGCTGCGTTGTAACCGTAGTTACCCTTGCCAGCCTTAACCTTGTCCAGCACGACAGAAGGCTCGTCACCGGCGTTCTGCACGATCTGACGCAGAGGCGCGGTAACCGCACGCAGAAGCAGCGCGATACCCACGTTCTGGTCTTCGTTGTCGCCCTTCAGGCCTTCCACTTTCTGCAGTGCGCGCACAAGCGCAACACCGCCGCCAGGTACTACGCCTTCTTCCACAGCAGCGCGGGTAGAATGCAATGCATCTTCCACACGGGCTTTCTTCTCTTTCATTTCCATCTCTGTGCCGGCGCCGACTTTGATAACCGCAACACCACCAGCCAGCTTGGCTACGCGTTCCTGCAGTTTCTCTTTATCGTAGTCAGAAGACGTATCTTCGATCTGACGACGGATCTGGCCAACACGGGCTTCGATCAACTTGGAATCACCAGCGCCATCGATGATGGTGGTGTTTTCTTTGGAGAGCACAACGCTCTTGGCGTTACCCAGGTGTTCAATGGTAGCGCTTTCCAGACTCAGGCCAACTTCTTCGGAAATCACAGTACCACCGGTCAGGGTAGCGATGTCTTCCAGCATGGCTTTGCGACGATCACCGAATCCTGGCGCCTTCGCTGCAGCAACTTTGACGATGCCGCGCATATTGTTGACGATCAGAGTCGCCAGTGCTTCACCTTCCACGTCCTCTGCAATCACCAGCAACGGACGGCCGGATTTCGCTACTGCTTCCAGAACTGGCAGCATGTCGCGAATATTGGAAATCTTCTTGTCGACCAACAGGATGAATGGGTTTTCCAGCTCGGCACTCATATTATCCTGATTGTTGACGAAGTATGGCGACAGGTAGCCACGATCGAACTGCATACCTTCAACCACGTCCAGTTCGTTCTCGAAACCTGAACCTTCCTCAACCGTGATCACGCCTTCCTTGCCTACTTTTTCCATCGCTTCGGCAATGATCTGGCCAATTTCGTTATCCGAGTTGGCAGAGATAGCGCCTACCTGTGCAATCGCTTTGGAGTTGGTACAAGGAGTAGACAGCTTGCCGATTTCCTCAACCATTGCCTTGACGGCCTTGTCTATGCCGCGCTTCAGGTCCATAGGGTTCATGCCGGCAGCCACTGATTTCAGGCCTTCGTTCAGGATAGCCTGTGCCAGAACAGTCGCTGTGGTGGTGCCGTCGCCCGCGACGTCAGAAGTCTGTGACGCCACTTCCTTCACCATTTGCGCGCCCATGTTCTCGAACTTGTCTTTCAGCTCGATTTCTTTGGCTACGGATACGCCGTCTTTTGTGATAGTGGGGGCACCAAAGGACTTGTCGATGACCACGTTACGGCCTTTGGGTCCGAGAGTTACTTTTACTGCGTCTGCCAGAATGTTTACGCCTTTGAGGAGTTTCTGACGCGCTGGATCGCCAAATTTTACGTCTTTAGCCATTTTTATCTATTCCTGTATTGCTTGAGAATTCGTGAATTTAAGAATTTGGGGTGGCGAAGAACTTACTTCTCAATCACGCCGTAAATTTCGCTTTCGCTCAGAATCAGCAACTCTTCGTCGCCAATCTTGACTGTGTTGCTGGCGTATTTGCCGAACACCACATTATCGCCTACTTTCAGATCAACCGGGCGTTTCTCGCCGCTTTCTGAAATGCGTCCTGGTCCAACCGCAAGCACTTCGCCCTGTGCTGGCTTCTCTGCCGCTGAGCCAGGTAAAACGATACCGCCCGCAGTTTTCGTCTCTTCTTCCTTGCGTCGCACTACGACACGGTCTTGCAATGGTCGAATCTTCATTACTGGTACTCTCCTGAATCAAAGGTTACTACTTTGGTGGTTTAGATGGCGCCGCTGACCTAATTCTAGGCGAGCGACAATATCCAACATTGTCTTGTGTGACTCCTAGATGGGGCTGGCAAGGCGAATTTCAATGGGGATAAACGATTTTTTTTCAATATCGGCTGGAGGTATTGGTGAGAAGTTTCTACTTATCTTTATCGCGGCTGTCCAAACGGGGATCGTCCACTCTGGCATACTCCCCTTCTACGGTATTGCCATTTTTGTCCGGCGCGGCCGGATTGCCCTTCTGAGTACTAGTGGAGAAGCCGGCACCAGCCATGAAAAAACCGCTGCCGGAGCGCAAGATGCGCCTGGCGATGCGGACTCGCAGAGGTGAGGTCAACAAGGTAAAACCAATACTATCCGTAATAAAACCGGGCGTAAGCAGCAGCGCGCCAGCAAACGCCAGCAGCATGCCCTCCACAATTTCCTGGGCAGGAAGCTGGCCACTGCGCATGCGGGCACCCGCTCTACGTAATGTGTTGAAACCCTGCTTCTTCAGGACGGTGATTCCGATAAATGCGGTTACGATGATCAGCAGCAGGGTGTAGCCACCACCAATCAAGTCCGCGACTTCGAACAGCAACAGCAGTTCCGCGATGGGAATGATGATGAAGGCTACAAAAGGGATGCGCACGGTTAATTCCTGTGGTTGAACTAATTGTCGGAGGACTTGCGTGCCGGAATTGCCACTACTTCAATGTCACGCTGCCGGGCAGCCACAATAAAAGCCAGCACAATAGCCACCAGGCCAATAGCAACAGAGTACAGGAAAAACGTGGTATATCCTGCTCCCAGTGCAGCGGGAGTCACGCCTACCATCAAAGCACCACTCGCCAGTGAGTCTGGTGGCAACTCGCTGAACAGCGGCATGAGGCCAGCAATCGGACTGCCTGCTTCGGCAGAACGTGCCGCAGACTCGACGATACGTCCACTTTGCGAGGCGACCAATTTTCCCAACAAGGCGTAAAGAGAGGAAAATAAAGCGTATTGCGTGGCGGTGAAACCGGCTGAAGTCAACGATGACATGTAGGCTATCAGCGCCGTACCTGCAAAGCCGGTTGCCAGATTGTCTATAGTGATAGAGACATACAGCGCAGAGACTTCGGGGCCCTGCGTACCCAGCCAGATGAACACCAGATTGGAGAACGGGCTGGCGAATACGCCGAACAGCATCGTGCGCAGCACGCCATATCTTGCGACGCTGAATCCACCAATTGCCACGCCAATGACCAGAGCCACTACACCGAAAATCTTGCGAACCTCCGCTATTTCCCCAAGGGTGAAGCCAAGATCCACATAGAAGGGATTCATCAGGTTCAGCACAAAATCAGACAGGCGGTAGAGACAGATCAACGCCAGAATCAAAGCGCCAAGGCGTCCACCAAAGCGTGCAAAGAAATCTCCCAGCGGTTCGCCGTAAGCTCTGCTCAGATGCATACCGGGGCGGGTTTTCACGCCAGGTATTGGCAGACAAGCCAGCGCAAGTAAGCCCAGCCCACCCAGCACCGCAGCTACCTGCAGGTAAATGCCTGTCGGCACTTCACGCCAGATCGTAAAAAGCGCTTGGCCTGCTTCATCTGAAGCTCCTGCGAACACTATCAACTCTTGTAACAGAGTCGCATTACCGGATAATCCTGAACCAATGAAAAGCGCCGCAATGATAATGATGAGCAGGCGCGCCATCCACTCCAGGATTTCGGTCTTAGGACGGCTGGGCAAATCACTGACCAGACTCACGAATGGACGCGGAGCAATTTCTCTGGGTGCCAGCAAAACACCGGCCACGCCTATACCCATCATGCCCGCCATCACGGCGTAGGATAAGTTCCAGCTGAATGCCTCTGCTAAAAACAGTGGTACCGCACCCGCCACAATCATCGCCAGACGATATCCCCATTGGTACGCAGCAGCCATGGCGCCAGACCGGCTTTCGTCCACTGCTTCGATACGCCAGGCATCGATAACAATGTCCTGTGTAGCGCCTGCGAAACCAACCAGCGCGGCAAGCATGCCTACGCGCCAGATATTGAGTTCCGGATTGGAACCTGCGATTAACCACAGACCAAAAATAATGACCACCTGCATCGCCAGCATCCAAGACCGCCGGCGACCAAGTAATTTATCGAGCACGGGCAGGCGTACCCGGTCAATCAGCGGGGCCCAGACAAATTTGAGCGCATAACTCAGCGTGGCGAGAGCGAATATTGAGATAGATTGCAAGGACAAGCCAGACTGACGCAACCAGACGGACAGGGTATCGAATATCAACAGAAAAGGCAGACCGGCAGCGAAACCCAACAGCAACATGACAAACACACGCCGCTCGAAATAAACCGCCAGCGCTTCACGGGTGTTGACACGAGGTTGCGCCGGTGTCTCTGTAACTTCACTCATCAACGCTCACTCACTGCCGGCCTGCTCATGGGGTGTGTTCAGAGTCAATCGCGGAAATTATTGAATTGCAGCGGAATACCCGGGTTTTCTTCTCGCAGCATGGCGATCACTTCCTGCAGATCGTCGCGCTTCTTGCCGGTGACGCGCAGCTTCTCACCTTGTATAGCGGTCTGCACTTTCATTTTTTTGTCTTTAATCATTTTGACAATCTTGCGCGACATGTCAGCTTCGATACCTTGCTGGATAGTTACCTTCATGGACGCCTTCTTGCCGCTTTGCTGGATATCGCTTTCCTGCATGCTTTTTACATCCACACTGCGCTTGATCAATTTATTGCGCAGTATTTCCATCATCTGCTGAATCTGGAAATCGGACTCGGCAGTGACTGTGATCTCAGCTTCTGTCACTTCGAAGTTGGCATCCACACCCTTGAAATCGAATCGGGTACCGACTTCCCTGCTTGCCTGGTCCACAGCATTATTCACTTCTGGCATATTCACTTCAGACACGATATCGAATGATGGCATTTTTTAACCTCGTTATTGCTTTGCAAATGCACTTGGCACAAGGGATCGGCTGGAGGCCAGAGTGGCCATAGACTTAATCAGAGGTTCCCTAGTAATCTGCCGCCATACTACCACCGTGTTGGCTTTTCTTGAAACCTGCACCGTGGATTTTCCCGGGAGTCTATAGAATCGAACCAGGTATGCAGTCAACAGTTAATGCCACGCCGCCGAACCTTGAATCCGCGGTATCTCAAATTGAACCTCGCTGGCATGTATTGGGAGCGGGAGCCATGGGGTGCCTCTGGGCCGCCCGACTCTGGCAATGGGAACAGACACAAGGTGCGGGCGAAGTGAGTTTATTGCTACGCGACGCTGAAGCGGTTGCCCGGTATCAGAGCAGCGCAGGATTGCTGCTGGACGATTCCGGGCAGCAATATCATTGCCCGGTTCCCGCCACCAGCGCAGAGCAACTGCGTACTCCCATTTCGCTGTTGCTCGTAACTACCAAGGCACAGGACCTGGACGCAGCCATGCGCTCGGTCGCAAATAAAATTTCTGCGGAAACCCGCATTGTGCTGCTACAGAATGGCTTGCGCAACCAACGCAAAATTACAGCACAATACGGTGCCGAACGTGTCTATTGTTTGAGCAATAGTCATGGCGCCTATCTGCGCTCGCCATTTGAAGTGGTGCATGCCGGCCATGGTGAAGCCTGGCTGGGACAACTCGGCACAAGCCTGGTTGCCAGCCCTCAGCTACTCACACTTTTGCCTGCAACATTGATGAATATCCGGGTTGCTACGGACATTGAACGGCGCTTGTGGATAAAGCTTGCTGTCAACTGTGCAGTTAACGCATTGACTGTAGTGCATGAATGCCGCAATGGGGATTTGTTGACTCACCCTGTTGCGCGTCCGCAGTTGATCGATCTGTGCGCTGAAATCGAACAGATTTATGCCGCCGTTTCTGACGCGCCCAAGTTGCAGAATCTGCTAAACAGTGTGGACAAAGTTTTGCACGACACGGCGATGAATATTTCTTCCATGTTGCAGGATGTTCGCAACGGTAAGCTGACAGAGATTTCAGAGCTCAACGGGTATTTGTGTGAGTTGGCGCAGAAGGCTGGTGTTTCTTGCGAACTCAATGCTGCACTGCTGGACCAGTTTAGTTAATCAGCTGTAAGGCGCAGGTTGCCCTGCCACCAGCTATCCCGTAACATTCCTGCCCATAATTTCAATAAAAAGCAGCAGTTAATCTACGTCACGGGGATACAATAAAAATGACAATCAAACCGCATTTGCGACTCTTCATGTTGGGCTGGGTCGTTATTCTGGTGGGTTCACTGCTCGCCCATTTCATTCAAACCTCAGGTGATATCACCATCAAGGATGTGCGGTTCACCGGTGCCGGTGGTAACACCCTCAGTGCCCTGTTATACATTCCACCCACGGCAACGCGCGCCACACCAGCACCAGGTATTCTGGCCGTACACGGCTACATCAATTCGCGTGAGGTGCAGGCAGGTTTTGCCATCGAGTTCGCACGCCGCGGTTATGTCGTGTTGGCGCTGGATCAGGCGGGTCACGGGTACTCTGATGCACCCGCATTCACAAATGGCTTCGGTGGTCCTGCAGCATTGAGTTATCTGCGCAGCCTGGACATTGTTGATGCCGACAACATCGGCCTGGAAGGCCATTCCATGGGGGGCTGGACGGTGTTAGCGGCAGCGGCAGCGATGCCTGATGCATACAAGTCCATGGTATTACAAGGCTCCAGCACGGGTAGTGGCATGGCGGGACCTGGCACTCCGGCCTGGCCACGTAATGTTGCCGTTGTGTTTGCCCAGTTTGATGAGTTTGCGCCATTAATGTGGGAGGTCCCAAGGGGTCAGGACGTAGTTGACAGCGGCAAACTGCAAACTCTGTTTGGGACGGACACCACTATTGTTGCAGGGCAGGTTTACGGAGATATCGCCAACGGCACAGCCCGCATTTTACAGTCGCCAGCTGTTACTCACCCGGGCAATCATATTTCCCATGCATCGATTGGCCATGCTATCGACTGGTTTGGCAGCACCTTGGAGGGCGGTGACCCCCAAGCGGTTAATAATCAGATCTGGTTCTTCAAAGAAATTGGCACACTGATCGCTTTGTGTGGCTTTATTACATTGCTGTTGGGCAGTTTTCAACTATTGCTGCACACACAGTTTTTCAACCAGCTTGCCAATGCTCCTGCAGAACATGCTTATCAACAACGCAATACCAAATGGTGGCTGGTTGCACTCATCAGCGCCATAGTACCGGTTCTGACTTTTTATCCCTTCATGCGTCTGGGCAGTCAATGGGTAACTGCCTCTGCCTGGTTCCCGCAGACCATAACCAGCCAGATTGCCGTATGGGCCGTAGTCAACGGAGTGATTTTCACGGCGCTGGGTTTCGCTATTCGCGCTAATAAGATTACTTTCCCGCACAAGATCCTGCCTTCGGTTCTGATCGCACTCGCTACTACGGGAATAGCATATATGGCTGTGATAGCTGCCGACTATTTCTTTAAGGTGGATTTCCGTTTCTGGTTCGTTGGCGTTAAAGCGTTAAGCCTGCCTCAACTCCAGATAATGTTGGGCTACTTGCTGCCTTTCACAGTTTTCTTCGTCCTCGCCCTGCGCGCTATGCACGCAGGACTTTCGGTGGCTAACGATTCACGTCTGCAGCAATACGGTGGCAATGCGCTGATACTGATGGGAGGATTTCTGGCCTTCCTGATTCTGCAATACGCCAGCCTGTTCCTGCGCGGTGTACTGCTGACACCTGGCGAACCTCTGAACACTATTGTGATGATACAGTTTGTGCCGATGCTGCTGATTGTTGCAATTATCAGCACATACACCTATCGCCGCACAGCAAGCTACGTGCCCGGCGCTCTGATTAACTCCCTCTTCGTCAGCTGGTATATAGTAGCGGGCCAAGCAACGCAGTTTGCTTGAGTGTAAAGAGAACGCAGTTTGCTTGAGTGTAAAGAGAACACAGTTCGCTTGAGGGCAAAAAGGTGGATCAGAATTGATACAGCGTCATCATTATCTGTTGCTGCTCCTGCTTTGCGCTCTGGCGCTGCTCAGCTTTGCGATATCGTTGCGCAGCGGCAGTGTGAATATCAGTCTGCTGACTATACTGCAACAGTTCCTCAACCCTCAACCCGGGCTTGAGCAACAGATCATCTGGGAACTGCGTTTGCCGCGCAGCCTCTCCGCTTTCGTCACCGGCGGCCTGCTGGCACTCTCGGGTGTCATCATGCAGGTCCTTCTGCGCAACCCTTTGGCTGACCCCTATATTCTCGGTATTTCCGGCGGCGCTGCTGTAGCCGCTCTGGCAGCCATACTACTGGGACTTGGTGGCGCCTGGATAGCTAACTCCGCATTTGCAGGCGCCATGTTTTCGATCTTTATCGTGTTTGGTCTGGCCAGTGGTTTTTCGAGCAACGCGCAATGGTCTGCTACACGTTTGTTGCTCACTGGTGTTGTGGTGTCGGCTGGTTGGGGCGCGCTGATCAATATCCTGTTGACGACAAGCTCCAACAATAATGTGCAAAGCATGTTGTTCTGGTTGATGGGCGATCTCAGTCAGAGCCGCGTCGGCATCAGTCATTTCCTGCTCCTATTTGCTGGCCTGCTAATTTGTCTCTGGCTGGCCCGTTCATTGAACGTGCTGGCACGCGGAGAGCTGCTCGCTTCTTCTCTCGGCGTGAATGTGTCACGTCTGAAGTTGATTCTCTATTTTGCCGCATCGGTGCTTACCGCATGCGCAGTCACCATCGCTGGTTCGGTAGGTTTTGTCGGCCTGGTGATTCCGCATATGCTGCGCTTGCTCGGCGCACGCGATCACCGCATTCTTATTCCCTGCTCCGTCCTGCTGGGCGGCAGCTTCTTGATGATTGCTGACAGCGTCGCACGCACCATCGTTGCACCACAACAATTGCCAGTAGGAGTTGTCACCGCCATCATCGGCGTACCAACCTTCCTGTTCATCCTGCGCCGCAGCAGCAGGCAAACATTGTGAACGCTTCCATCCCTGCATCAAACACAAACATCCTAAGCACTGACAAACTTGCATTGAGCATCGGCGGCAAACAACTCTGTCGAAACCTCAGCATCAATTTAACCAGTGGTCACAGCCTGGGCGTATTGGGCAGAAACGGTACGGGAAAGACTACGCTCCTGCATACGCTCTTGGGATTAAGAAATGCAGACGTCGGTCAAATCAATATCTGCGGCAAAAACATAAACGACTGGTCCAGAAAAGAGCTTGCCACAAAAACAGGCATTCTCTTCCAGAACAGCAGCGACGAAATGCCAGCCAGCGTTCTGGAGATGGCAGTACTGGGTCGCCACCCACACAGCAATGCCAGGTTATGGGAAGACCAAGATGATATCCGTCTCGCCCGCCATGCACTGACAAGCATGGAACTGGACGATCTGCAGGACCGCCAGATCAGCAGCCTCTCCGGCGGCGAACGCCAACGCCTGTCCCTCGCGATGCTGCTAACACAAACCCCGCAACTATACCTTCTGGACGAACCCAGCAATCACCTGGACATCGGATTCCAGATTAAAGCTCTAAACGTACTACAACAAAAACTACAAACGGATAAATCAGCTCTCTGCTTAGCCACCCACGATATCAATCTAGCGGCAAGATACTGCGAACAAATCCTCCTATTCTACGGCAACGGCGAGTTCACCTACGGCCCCGCAGAACAGATCCTCACTGAATCCAACCTGAGCAACGCCTACGGCTGCCAACTAAAAAAAGTGCAAACCGGCACCTTCGATGCATTCATTCCAGTCTAACCTCGCGAAAAGGATCCTGAACTCTACGAGCTCGGTATGAGCTCTAGGCGCCCACCCCGAGGCGCACCACCCTGGCGAACCTTCAGGCCGCGTTTAAGCTTTTTGATTTAACGGGATCAAGCGAGGACTGTTTGAGCGCAGCGAGTTCCGCAGCGCCCGTTAAATCGAAAAGCTTGCGGCCGTTCGCCAGGGTGGTGCGCCTCGGGGTGGGCGCCTGGAGCGGACTTTGCTACAGAGCGCCTGTTAACCATGGCACACGATTCGGAAGTGCGATCGTGTGCCACTGATTGCTGAAGTGTTCTAGAGCACCAGCAGACGGATGTCACTTAGTAGTTGTGCGAGTAGGGTTGCGAACAAGCCGCCGTCTACGCCGTTTACTGCGCGGTGATCGTAGGAGAGTGTTAGTGGCAGCATTTGTCGTGGGACGAACTGGCCGTTGATGTGTACTGGTTTCACCTGTGTTTTCGAGACACCCAGGATTGCGACTTCTGGTGTGTTTACGATTGGGGTGAAGCCGGTGCCGCCAATTGCGCCGAGGCTGGAGATGGTAAAACAGGCGCCCTGCATGTCTTCCTTACCTAAACGTCTTTGCTTCGCCTTGTCTGTCAGCTGCGCAACTTCCGCGGCGATTTCCCAAATTGATTTTTGATCTACATTGCGGACTACTGGTACGACCAGACCTGCTTCAGTGGCGACTGCTACGCCGATGTGTATGTATTTTTTCTGGATCAGATACTCGCCCGATGAGTGCAGAGAAACGTTGAATTGTTTGTGTTCCTGTAGCACTTTTGCGCAGGCCTTCAACAGGAATGGCAATAGAGTCAACTTGACGCCTTTTTTGTCTGCCACCGCTTTCTGCGCGACTCTGAACTCTTCCAACTCGGTAATGTCTGCTTCGTTGAATTGGAAAACATGAGGCACGGCGTTCCAATTGCGTTGCATGTTTACCGCAGTCAACTTGTGCAGCTTGCTCATCTGTACCTGTTCGATCTCGCCAAACTGGCTGAAATCAATATCCGGCACAGCCGCTATCATGGCGCCACCGGACGCAGCAGAAGCAATTACCGGTGCTTGCAGGCGGGTTTTTACAAATTCATGAATATCTTCTTTTTGTATACGCCCTTTGGCACCAGTGCCTTTGACCTGAGTCATATCAACGCCAAGTTCCCGAGCCAGCTTGCGGACCGCAGGGCCTGCGTACACCTTCGTCGAGGGGTTTTGTGCAACGGCTTCTGCAAACTCGTCCTGTTTCTGGTCCAGAGTTTTTTCTGCGGAAGGTGCTGCTGGTTTTTCCTCAGTTTTATTGGCAGGAGCTGTTGGGGCAGTCGCTGAGCTTGCAGAATCGGTTTTCGCCGCAGCTTTTGCTGGTGCTTTGCTGCCACTGACTGCTAACTCCAATATCGCAGAACCTACCGATACCTTATCGCCAATCTTCAGCTTGACTGCTTTGATCCTGCCACCTTTTGGAGACGGGATTTCCATCGCAGCTTTGTCGGATTCCAGCGTAATGAGAGCATCCTCAGCAGCAATCTCATCGCCCGCCTTGACGTGTATCTCGATGACCTCAACATCACTGTCGCCACCCAGATCCGGCACAGAAATCGTTTCTACGCTGTCACCTTGCGCTGAGGAGCTATCCGAACTTTCGGATGTGGACTTCTCTGCCGCTTTTGTCTCGGGCTTTGATGCTTTTTCCTCAGATTTCGGCGTACTGGCTTTTGCTTCTCCCTTGTCTTTAGCTTCTTCCTTGTCCTTTGCGGAGTCCTTGTCCGTATCCTCTGCAGCACTGGACTCGCCTTCCACTTCCATTTTCAGAATCTCGTGACCCTGAGAGACCTGGTCACCCAGCTTTACCGTCACGCTTTTGACGACACCACTTTTTGGTGAAGGAATCTCCATGGCTGCTTTGTCGCTTTCCAAAACCAGCAGCGAATCATTCTCTTTCACGGATTGGCCTACCGAGACCAGTAGTTCTATGACTTCAACGTCTTTGGAATCACCCAAATCCGGTACTTTTATGCTTTCAACAGGCACTGGTTAATGCTCCTGAATTGATTATCTTGGTGTTGTCGAGCCTTTAGATTTATCACTGCTCTTACAAAGTTACCGGATTCCCTTTATCGGAATCGATTCCCAGCGACTTCATGGCATTGGTAATAATCTCGGCACTGATCACATTCTTTTCTTTCAGTTCGGTTAATGCGGCCAACACGATAAAGTTTCTATCCACCTCAAAGAAGCGGCGCAAATTTTCCCGTGTATCACTGCGGCCATAACCGTCCGTTCCCAGTACGCGATACGGTCCCGGAATGAATTCACGAACCTGGTCGGCATAAATCTTCATATAATCAGTGGCAGCAATTACCGGTCCTTCGCCTTCACTCATACATTTAGTGACGTGAGGCACTTTCGCTTTCTTGGTCGGGTGCATCATATTCCAGCGGCTGAGGGCCAGACCTTCACGGCGCAACTCGTTGAAGCTGGTAACTGCCCAGACATCGACAATACATTTATACTGTTCCCGAAGAACTTTAGCTGCTTCACGTACCTCGCGCAGAATTGTGCCACCGCCCAGAAGGCGCACGCGCATTTTTGCGTCCACTTTGCCTTTGGGCTGATACTCTTTGCTGTTGCCATCCTCCAACAAGTACATGCCTTTGAGTATGCCTTTCTCGGCATTCGCCGGCATGGCCGGGTGGGTATAGTTCTCGTTCATCGTAGTGATGTAGTAGTAAACGGATTCCTTGTCCTGATACATTCTGCGCAAACCATCCTGCACAATCACCGCCAGTTCATACGCGTACGTTGCATCATAGGCTATGCAGTTTGGAATAGTGGATGCCAGTATATGACTGTGGCCGTCCTGATGTTGCAACCCTTCGCCGTTCAGAGTTGTTCTTCCGGCAGTGGCGCCAATCAGAAAGCCGCGTGCCTGCGAATCACCTGCAGCCCAGGCCAGATCGCCAATGCGCTGAAATCCAAACATCGAGTAATAGATGTAAAAAGGAATCAGCGGGAAGTCATTAACACTATAAGAGGTTGCCGCTGCAAGCCATGCGGAAAAAGCACCCGCTTCTGTAATACCTTCCTCCAACATTTGGCCTTTCTTGTCTTCGCGGTAGTACATCACCTGATTGGAGTCGGCAGGATCGTATAACTGTCCCTCTGATGAGTAGATACCCAACTGGCGAAACATGCCTTCCATACCAAAAGTACGTGCTTCATCAGGGACGATTGGCACCACGCGGTGACCTATTTCTTTGTCCTTGCACAATGTGGTGAGCATACGAACGAAAGCCATGGTCGTGGAGATATCGCGATCTCCCGTACCTTGAATTTGCGGAGCAAACATACTCAGATCAGGAATAGACAACGAGTAACTCTGCGCGCGACGCTGCGGCACGTGTCCGCCCAACGCCTGACGCTGTTTGCGCATATAGCGCAACTCCAGGCTGTCTTCGGCAGGACGGTAATATGGCACTGATTCGAGTTGATCATCGGGGATGGGTACATTAAAACGATCGCGGAAAAGTTTCAGGCCAGCAATGTCCAGTTTCTTTACTGAGTGCGTGGCGTTCTGCGCCTCAGCAGAGGAGCCAAATGCGTAGCCTTTCACTGTCTTCGCAAGAATAACTGTTGGTTTGCCATTGCGTTTTACTGCTTCCGCATAGGCTGCATAAACTTTGAAGGGGTCATGTCCACCACGATTCAAAGCCATGATGTCATCGTCGGAGAGATGCTCAACCATCTTCAGCAGTTCGGGGCTCTTGCCAAAGAAATGCTCGCGGGTGTAGGCGCCGCCACGGCCCCAGTAGTTGATGTATTCACCATCCACTACTTCATCCATGCGTTGTTGCAACAGACCATCTCTGTCAGCTTGCAACAAGGCATCCCAGTGACGCCCCCAGACGACTTTAATCACATTCCAGCCAGCACCGCGGAAAATACCTTCCAGCTCCTGAATGATTTTGCCGTTTCCGCGCACCGGGCCATCGAGACGCTGCAGGTTACAGTTGATGACGAATATAAGATTATCCAGATTCTCGCGACCTGCTTTGGAAATAGCGCCCAGCGATTCCGGTTCATCCGTTTCACCGTCGCCCAAAAATGCCCAGACTTTGCGGTCACTGTTATCCAGCAACCCGCGACTGGTCAGATATTTCATCACGTGCGCCTGATAGATGGCCGCAATAGGACCCAGCCCCATGGAAACTGTGGGGAACTGCCAGTAATCCGGCATCAGCCAGGGGTGCGGATAGGAGGAAAGGCCTTTGCCATCCACTTCCTGGCGGAAATTGTCCAGTTGCTCTTCTGTCAGTCGCCCTTCCAGAAACGAGCGCGCATAAATGCCAGGTGACGAATGACCCTGGAAATAGATCAAGTCACCACCGTGGCTTTCGGTTGGACCGCGGAAGAAATAGTTAAAACCAACGTCGTAAAGAGTAGCGGCGGATGAAAATGTGGAGATATGGCCGCCCAGATCAGCGCTCGGCTTTTTGCCTGCACGCATCACCATGGCCAGAGCGTTCCAGCGTATAAAACCGCGAATCTGGCGCTCCATAAACATATCGCCCGGCATCTTGTCTTCTTCAATAGGCGACAGCGTATTGCGATATGGGGTAGTGACCGATGAGAACGGCAGTTGCTGAGTACCGCGGGTTGCCTGTTCTGCCAGACGCCCCAGCAGATAGTGGGCGCGTTCAACGCCACCTTCATCCATGACGGAATCCAGTGCTTCAAGCCACTCACGGGTTTCCAAAGGGTTGCCATCTTCTTTGTATTGACTCATAGGAGCTCAGTCTCTCGAAAAATTTTTGTAAATAATTTACATGTGGCGCGAATATTACCCAAAAGAGCGCATTTTTTCAATCGGGATCAATTGGATATGTAGTTAAACTACAAAAAATAACAATTGACGAAACCCCTAGCCAAAGCCATACACAGCCAGTAATGCCAGCACGGCTACCCAGATAACCTGGCTGCGGACCAACAATGACAACAGTTCCTCCAATTGACGTGCAGCCCATTCACAGAATCCTTCGTCTAATGGTTCGACCTTACCCGTGACGATATCATCAATATCTCCGGCGCTGCTCTCGTCTGCCGCTGCTGCGGGTCTGATTTCCGAATGTAACCTGACAGAAACCGAACCCAGGGCGGCTACCGCGCACAATCGCACCAGGCGCAACGCTGGGATGTCTGTCATAAAACTCTCGCGCAATCGGGAAAACGAAGCAACGAAATCACCCGCCAGCGAGAATGTCAGACCCATTGCCCGAGCTACCGGCCACTCCAGGATATAAACAAGGCGCAGCATGAGTGAGGTCGCATCGTTGCCCTCATGCCACTTCTCGGCATGCATATACCCTTCATGCAAACAATATAAGCGCGCCATGGCGTAGAGCAGCACCCCGGCCGGTCCCAGCAAGAGGTACCAGAACATGACAACAAACAAACGCTCCAGATAACTTGCAATCAGCAAGTCGCAGAATTTTTGATGCAAAGACCTATACTCGGCAAAACTGCCTTCTACCCGATCGCGCGATTGTTCCTGAATCAGCGTATAGGCTGCTTCGAAATTACCGGCACGCCACAGTGCCAGATAACGCTGCGTGAGCTGAACAATATTGATGCGGTCAAAGGCAAGCAACAGCACGAGCACATGCAGGCCCAGTGTGATGAAGTTTAACAACACTCCTGCAGCAGCCCAGGAGAACCCGTAAAAAATCGCAATGGGTATAAACAGAATGGTTAGTGGATAAATGACTTCATGTTGTCGCACGTTCTCCGGCAGGCGCAGCAAATTTTCTCGCAACCAGCGTTGATAGTTCACAAACCATGCATCGCCGGGTAGCACCCTGTCCTTACGCCAGTAATGGTTGATCAGCAAACAAACAACTATGACCAGAAATTTCATATCACCCCGCCTTGTTGATGGAGAATCCCTGCGCCGCAAGCAAACTCAGTTGCCTGTAATGGGCCCAATCAAAACACGGGCCCGGGTCTGTCTTTCTGCCTGGCGCGATATCACTGTGTCCGACTATCCTGTCTGGCGTAATTCCCGGATAGGCTGCCTGTAAAATCACCGTTACTTTAGCAAGCTGTTCATACTGAGGCACTGTAAAAATATCCTCATCACAGCCTTCCAGTTCGATGCCAATGGAAAATTCATTGCAATTCTCCCGCCCCCGGAAGCTGGACTGCCCGGCATGCCACGCTTTCCTGTCGAACGGCACATACTGATGCACCCGGCCGTCACGACGTATCAGCAAATGCGCAGACACATGCATATCGGCGATCTCTGCAAAAAAAGCGTGCTTTGCTACTTCCAGACGATTGCAGAAAAAATCATCGATATAACAGCCACCATAGATGCGCGGAGGCAGACTGATGTTATGAATGACCAGCAAATCAATTTCCATATCTGCTGGCCGCTTGCTGCAGTTGGGCGAATCGAAGTGTATGGCGTCACTCAAACGATGTTCGCGTATCAAGAATTCCCCCCGCCGCTGTGCTACAGTTCTGCACATAAAGTGCTGCAAATTACGTTCCGCAAAAGTATATCACTAAATAAACCCGTTGCAGGGCAGGCAGAGTTCTTCGATGACTGACAAGGATCCACAACATGCGGGCAAGCCAGCAGGCATATCGATGCTCGTCATCGCCTTCCTGTTAGGTCTCGGTTTGTTGACTCTGTTTTTCGATGGCTGGCTTGCAGGACAGCAGAACCCCAATCAGCAGCCGCTTACCCGAATTGATGGTGAGGGCGCCCAGGAAATTCAGTTGCAGAGGAACAGGCAAGGCCATTATGTGGTAAGCGGTCTTATCGACAATACCCGCGCCATTTTCCTGTTGGATACCGGTGCCACAGATGTGGTGCTTTCCGAAGATCTGGCACGCAGTGCTGGCTTGCAACGTGGGGCCGCGATGCAGGCTATGACCGCCAACGGCGTGGTTACAGTGTATGGCACCGTTATCGATGAATTACGCTTGGGCGATATAACGCTTTCCGGAGTCAGAGCCAGTATCAACCCGGCCATGTCGGGAGACTCAGTTTTGTTGGGTATGAGCGCGCTGCGGCATATCGAGTTCAGCCAACGGGGCGATTTACTGACTTTGCGCTACATTCCATAAGCGCAGCATTCCATTATATTGACCACAGGAATAATCTTGTATGTACCGCAACAAACTCCCCGATGATATTGCATTCTGCGTGGCCAGTGCGTTGCGAGAAGACATTGGCTCGGGCGATATCACCGCGCAATTGATAGCCCCGGAAACTCAAGCAACGGCGTTAATATATGCCCGCGAGAATGCGGTACTCTGCGGTTGCGCATGGGCCGAGGAAGTTATCCAACAATTGGATAGCAGAATTGCTGTTACCTGGTTTGTCGCCGAAGGTGAAGCCATCAAACCAGATCAGGAAGTTGCGAGTTTTGTTGGCAATGCGCGCACATTGCTCACCGCAGAACGTTCAATGTTGAACTTTCTACAAACTTTATCTGGAACAGCAACCATCAGCAGGCACTACGCGAAGCAAGTGGCACATACGCGTGTGCGGTTGTTGGATACGCGTAAAACTATCCCCGGGCTGCGCACTGCACAAAAATATGCTGTCGTTATCGGCGGCTGCTTTAATCACCGCATGGGCTTGTTCGATGCTTTCCTGATCAAGGAAAACCACATCAGCGCGTGCGGTTCCATCAGCGCGGCGATTTCGCAGGCACGCCATCTACATCCCGCCAAACCCGTAGAAGTAGAAGTTGAAAATCTGCTGCAACTTGATGAGGCGCTCGCTGCGGGTGCTGATACCATCATGCTGGATAATTTCACTTTGGAATTGCTGCGAGAAGCGGTAGAAATTACGGCTGGCAAGGCAAAACTTGAGGCGTCGGGTGGAATCAATGCTACTACCTTGATACCCATCGCCGAAACGGGTGTAGACTATATTTCGATTGGTGCCTTGACTAAGGACTGCAAAGCCATTGATCTGTCCATGCTGTTTACATGAGGACTACCGAAAATGCATACGTCACCAGTACCTTCCAATTTCACGCGCCTGCACTTGCGCATAGCGTTGCCACTGCTGATAGCGCCAGCATTTTTATTGATTAGCGCTGAGCTGACCGCCCACCCCGGCCCGCTGGATCAGAATGGCGGGCACTACGATCCCAGCGGAACTTCCTACCACTGCCATATGACTAATTGTGCAGAACCTGACACCTTCACGCGCGGCAATAGAGACAGCTTCATGCTCGACCCTTCTACGCGCGACAGATTCTATAACGAGGCCGACTGGCCATTGTTTGAAGGCAGTAGCGGCAATTGTCGCAGCATACGCCAGACCATGCTGGTTATCACCAGCCGGGCACCGGTTAGTTTTACGAACCCACGCGAATGCGAGGCAAGAACAGGAGAATGGCTGGACGAGTATACGGGAGAAGTGTTCAACGTGGCGGCGCAATTGGAGTTGGACCATATCATCCCGCGTCGTTATGCACATAGCCATGGCGGCGATCGCTGGCCACCACAGAAAAAGTATGAGTTTGCCAATGACCCCCTTAATCTTGTTCTGGTGGAAAGGCGCGAGGCACGCCGCAAGAGTGAGCGTGGCCCCACCAATTATCTGCCGCGCGAGGAGTATCAGTGCGAATACGCCCAACAATGGCTGGCCATTGCCGACAAATACGATTTGCGATTGAACAATCGGGATAGTAACCGGTTAAATCTGATTTTGCGTGAATGCGGCGATGATAAACCGACAACGTCGATTGATGAAACGCCCGAGCTTTGATAAGCCCGGGGACAAACCCGGGCTATGCTTATTCAGCAGCGCGAATGACCGTGGTATTGCGCATAGTGTCACCACTGTAAGTCAGACGCTCGTCTCCTGCCGGGAAACCCAACAAGGAGATTATATGAGCCATAATGTCCTCGTACTCGTTATCAAGTAATGCGCCTGGCTTGTCGGCAGGCATGCCCGCCATGATTGATTCGAACAGATACAGCAGCGGCTGACCGTTAAATCTTTGCAGAGTTGTTTTGTAGAAATCTGTGTTGTGACAGGCTGAACAATTGGTGGTGAACAACGGCGCGCCAGCTTCTGCCTGAGCCTGAGTATAGACACCATCGGCCAGCGTCTTTGCACCGTCTGCAAATGCACTGGAGGCGAGCATACTGAAAACCAACGCACTCACAGCCACCGCACTCACAGCCACCGCACTCACAGAAAATACCACCGCCTGGGCCGTACCGATAAATGCTGTCTTCTTCATACTGCTACTCCTGCAAATTGAGCTGTGCTATAGGTTGAATACGGGCAGTCTAACATACGGGGTCAATTTACTGCCTTCTGCTTGCCAAAATATTAAGGTTTTGTAGACCTTGGTGCCTATCCTAACAGCAACGCCTGAATGGGAACTGAATGCGATGAGCTTGGGGCGGGTGGTACCTTAGCGGAAGTGCGTGGTTTTGGCAACGAAAGGGAATTCTGCTGGATCGCACAAAAAAAACGAGGCCACTTAGGACCCCGTTTTCTAGTAAGCGAATATCTTAACTCTTAACTTTTAACTTTTAACTTTTAACAGAGACCTGAAGCCTGACATCCGCCAGACTGCACCCAGGTTGCAGTTCCGTTCGCAACTGTACCCGTCAAAATGTAGGTATCAGTCGCTGCAATGCCATTAGAAGCAGTTGGAGTGACAGTGACTGTGTATGGTCCGCCAGCTGCACCACCGATGGCAAGTGAGGCCACCTGTGTACCGGCAGTCCAACCTGCCTGAACAGTGATGGTTTGACAGCCAGCAGCAGGTGTTCCTGTCTGTACGCACAAGTCAATTGCAGTTTTAGCTGGCGTTGACGCCTGAATAACTTCTGTAAAGCGAGCTCGAGATGTATAAGACTGATACGCAGGCAGCGCGACCGCAGCAAGAATACCGATAATAGCTACCACGATCATCAATTCGATAAGGGTGAAACCCTGTTGTTTTTTAGTTTGAACTTGCATGTTGAATCTCCTGAATCTGTTACTCGAAGGTTGGCTGTTCCCGTCGATTTCCTTAAACGGTTGCCAATACCTGTTACACAAGTCGTGCCAAGTCCTAATAGACAAACTGTTACTTATTGATATTTAAGACTATTGTTTTTTAGATCACTTACAGCCTGGGATTCTCTATTACAATTCAAGGGCATTTTTCGCAGTGTTGTGACATATTTTGTCAGTTCCTGAGCCTATGTGTCACCAGAAGGGCGTGAAACACTTCACAACATTCATCACCGTCCGAAAGCTAATAGAGTTGCCTCCTGTTATACGCAGACTCGGAGTGATAATCTATAATTCAAGCGCGGGCAGGCAGTAACGCAGCGCAGTAAAGGATTCGGAACTATGACAGCCAGAGCGATTTCAGGGTGAGCGCAATTAGTGGTCTCGCCAAACGTTTGATTCAGGATGGCATTCTCAATCAAGCTCAGGCTGAAGAAGCGCAAAAGCTAGCGCGGCGTGACAAGATCTCCTTTGTCACCCATCTGGTGAGAAACAACATCGTTGAGAGTCGTAAAATCGCCTTGCTCGCCTCAGAGGAGTTCGGCGCTCCCATGCTGGATCTTGCTGCTTTCAATATGCAGTACTGTCCCCGTGACCTGGTTGATCCCAAACTATTGCGCAAGCATCGTGTTCTGCCTCTCTTTAGACGCGCCAACAGACTGTATCTGGCAGCCTCGGATCCCACCAATATCAATGCCTTTGACGATCTGAAATTCCATACGGGATTGACCACTGACGTAATAGTGGTCGATGAAAAACTGCTTTCTCATGCAATTGATACGCTAATCGATGAAATCGAAGGTGGCGTGAGTCTGTTGGGCGATTTCGATGCCGCTGAACTGGAAAGTCTGGATATCAGTTTGGCTCAGCAGGACCTGGAAGAAAAAGACGCCAAAGATCAGGCGGACGAAGCGCCAATTGTCCGTTTTGTCAATAAAGTCCTTCTGGATGCTATCAAGATGGGTGCCTCTGATATTCATGTGGAGCCTTATGAGAACACCTATCGTATCCGCTTTCGTGCGGATGGTATTTTAAGGGAAGTAGCGCGTCCGCCTTTGCAATTGGCAAATCGCATTAGTTCTCGCCTGAAGATCATGTCGCAAATGGATATATCCGAGCGTCGACTGCCGCAGGATGGTCGCATCAAGATGAAACTGTCACGCACCCGGGCCATAGATTTCCGGGTGAATACGCTGCCGACCCTTTGGGGCGAAAAAATAGTCTTACGTATTCTGGACCCCAGCAGTGCGCAGATGGGTATTGATGCTCTGGGCTATGAGGATGATCAGAAAAAACTGTTCATGAACGCACTGAATCAACCTCAGGGACTGATTCTGGTTACGGGACCAACGGGCAGTGGTAAAACCGTATCTCTTTATACGGGTCTCAACATTTTGAATACTAATGAACGCAATATCTCCACAGCCGAAGATCCCGTGGAAATCAATCTGGAAGGCGTGAATCAGGTGCCGGTAAACGCTCGTATAGGGCTGACTTTTGCCGCCACGTTGCGGGCATTTCTGCGCCAGGATCCAGACGTCATCATGGTGGGTGAGATTCGCGATCTCGAAACGGCTGAGATCGCGATCAAGGCCTCACAAACCGGTCATATGGTGCTATCAACTCTGCATACAAACAGTGCGCCGGAAACATTGACGCGCTTGCGTAATATGGGCATTCCCTCATTCAACCTGGCTACTTCGGTCAGCTTGATCATTGCGCAGCGCCTGGCCAGGAGACTTTGCACAGCGTGCCGCCAACCTTTGAAAATTCCAGAAGCAGCTCTTTATGAGATTGGGTTTACGCCAAAGCTGGTCGCTAAGGCGCAAATATTCAAAGCCGTCGGTTGTGAGAAATGCAACGGTGGCTACAAGGGCAGAGTTGGTATCTATGAAGTAGTTCCTGTTACTGATGGTATCTCCCGTATTATCATGGCGGACGGAAATTCAATAGCTATTGCAGATCAGGCCCGCAAGGAAGGATTTAACAGTCTGCGAGAGTCGGCGCTGGTAAAAGTAGCTAAAGGCATGACAAGTCTGGAAGAAGCGAATAGAGTAACTTGAATCATAAGAACAAATTCATTGAAGCACCGAGGTGTGGATCATGGCAACAACAACCGCAGCTACAAATCAAACCATATATACATGGCAGGGTGTAGATAAAGGTGGGAACAAGGCCAAGGGAGAGATACCCGGCACCAGTCAGGCTCTAGTCAAGGCCCAATTACGCAAACAGGGCATCGAAGCCACGAAGGTCAGGAAAAAACCTAAAAATCTATTCGGGCCTCGTAAGCAAAAAATAACTCCGAGTGATATCGCTGTTTTCAGTCGCCAGCTCGCTACCATGATGAAGGCAGGCATCCCTTTGGTACAGTCTTTTGAAATTGTGGCCGACAGTCTGGAAAACGCCTCCATGGCGGAACTGGTACGCGCGGTCAGAGACGATGTGGCGGCGGGTAATAATTTCGCTGATTCCATTCGTAAACATCCGCGTTATTTTGATGAACTTTTTTGCAATCTTGTTGAATCCGGAGAACAATCCGGCGCCCTGGAGACCATGCTGGACAGAGTGGCGACATACAAGGAAAAAACTGAAGCCCTGAAATCAAAAATCAAGAAAGCCATGAACTATCCGATTGCCGTTGTAGCAGTTGCGATTATCGTAACAGGCATATTGCTGGTTAAGGTTGTGCCGCAGTTTGCCGAAACCTTTTCCAGCTTCGGCGCCGAGCTGCCGGCCTTTACGCTTTTTGTACTGACTCTATCGGATATTGCCATCGAGCACTGGTGGAAAGCTGTTATTGGTTTAGTCATCCTTGGATATGTCTTTAAGGAAGCGAGACTTCGTTCAAAATCGTTCGCTGACAGTGTCGATCGAACTATATTGAAACTGCCTGTTATCGGTCCCATCGTTGAGAAATCCTGTTATGCAAGATTTACGCGCACATTATCTACAACCTTCGCTGCCGGTGTGCCGCTGGTAGAAGCGCTAAATTCTGTAGCCGGGGCTACAGGTAATATTGTTTATTCCACGGCCACGCGCCGCATTCGTGAGGATGTTACGTCAGGACAACAACTGAACTTCGCTATCCGCAATACCGCATTGTTTCCAGTGATGATTACTCAAATGGTTGCCATTGGTGAAGAATCAGGCGCACTTGACGCCATGCTGGATAAATGTGCCAGTTACTTCGAGGCAGAAGTGGATAACGCTGTCGATGGTCTCACCAGCCTGATGGAGCCGATCATTATGTCGGTTCTGGGTACTCTGATTGGTGGCCTCATGATCGCGATGTACCTGCCCATTTTCCAACTCGGTCAGGTTGTCTGATGACGATATTGGAACTGCTGGCCACGAACCAAACGGTACTATTGACTATTGTAATTATGCTGGGCCTGCTGGTCGGCAGTTTCCTTAATGTCGTTATATATCGATTACCCCTGATGTTGCAGCGCGAGTGGCGTGAGCAATGCTGTGAATACCTGGAGCTGGACGAGAAAAAACTGAAGAAGGCAATGCCAGCAGCGGAGCACAAAGTGTTTAGTCTGGTTAAACCGAACTCGCATTGTCCGCATTGCAAAAAGCCTGTTCGTCCCTGGGAGAACATTCCGGTTGTCAGTTTTGTTTTTCTGCGCGGCAAATGCGCGCAATGCAAAAATTCTATCTCTCTTCGTTATCCTATCATCGAAGCAGTTTCCGGCATTCTCTCCGGCTTGGTCGCCTGGCAGTTCGGCGCAACTGCGCTCACTCTTGCTCTGCTTGTTTTTACCTGGAGTCTTATAGCTCTGACCATGATCGATTTCGATCATCAACTCTTACCCGACAATATCACCATGCCGCTGATGTGGCTGGGGCTGCTGCTGAGCACACAGGACATTGGCCTGGGTGTCTCCACCAGCGATGCGCTTATTGGTGCCATAGCAGGATATCTGGCGCTGTGGACGGTATATCATGGATTCAGGCTGGCAACTGGTAAAGAAGGCATGGGGCACGGCGATTTCAAATTACTGGCTGCTCTGGGCGCCTGGTTGGGATGGCAGAGCTTGCTTGTCATTGTCATCCTGTCCTCGTTGGTCGGTGCAGTCGTCGGAATCAGCATGCTGCTGTTCATGGGGCGGGACCGCAATGTTCCCATCCCCTTTGGCCCCTATCTAGCCGGTGCCGGGTTTATCACTTTGATATGGGGCGAGCAGCTCAGCCGCTTCTATCTGAATAATCTGGTGTTGTGAGCATGGCCACCGGAAACTCTCCTGCACGGCTGGTGATAGGTGTTACTGGCGGCATAGGTAGCGGAAAAAGTGCAGCTACTGCTTTTTTTGCGGAAGCAGGAATAGTTGTTGTGGATGCCGATGTGGTAGCCAGGGAAGTTGTAGAGCCGGGAACAGCGGCATTGGCCGAGATCGGCAAGCACTTTGGCAGTGATACATTGCAAGCCGATGGTTCTCTGGACAGAAAAGCCCTTCGCGCGGTAATTTTTTCAAACCCGATTGAAAAGCAATGGCTGGAATCGCTACTGCACCCACTCATTCGCACCGAGATAAAGCGGCAGCTGCAAGACAGTACGTCTCCCTACTCAATTTTATCCTCACCACTTTTGCTGGAAACAAATCAAAACGAAATGGTAAGTCGTGTATTGGTTATTGATGCGCCGGAACAGCAACAGATTGCGCGTACCAGTGCGCGCGATGACACCAACATCGAAGCAGTACAGGCAATAATGGCGACGCAGCTAACGCGTCAACAACGTTTACAAAAAGCAGACGATGTCATTGTGAATGATAGCGATCTCGACAGCCTGAAAGTCAATGTCCTGGCACTGCACAAAAAATACTGCTTGATGCTTGATGCTTGATGCTTGATGCTTGATGGTTGATGGTTGATGGTTGATGGTTGATGGTTGATGGTTGATGGAGGAAAGTAGCGACATGCAGCAAAGAGATATAAAGGTAAATTGTCCAACCTGCAAAGAGATTGTGATCTGGACCGAGGAGAACGAATTTCGTCCGTTTTGTTCCAGGCGTTGTAAACTCATTGATTTTGGCGACTGGGCGGCGGAACGTAATACTATCGCCGGCGCGCCTGTTATTCCGGATGAAGATGAGCAGCAGAATCACTGAGCGCCATCGCATCTAATTGACTCAGGTAAAACTTATTCGACAAGACAATTGCTGCAGCGAACTAATAGTTAACGCCAAAAGGCACTGATGGCGGCAATGCCTATGCCACCATGCGATTTCGCCTGCTGCAAATGATTCTCGCTCATACCACCCAATGCATAGCATGCCGTATCTACAGATTGCGCCAGAGCCGCAAACTGGTCCCATCCCAACTCAGGTTTGCCCGGGTGTGAGTTGGTGGCCAACACTGGTGAAACAAACGCGAAGTCAACACCTATACTCGCAGCATGCAACAGCTGCTCTTTATTGTGACATGAGGCGCTGAAAAAAATGCCCTCAGCAACAGGACGAACACGCAGACTCATCAATCTTTGCGAACTCGCATGCAACCCGGCAGCACCAGTTTCAGCAACCATCTCAGGCTCAGCATTCAGCAACAATCTGCTATTGTAGATTCTGCATAACTCTGCGCACCGCAATGCTCGCATTCTGTAATCGTCTGTGGACAGCTCAGGTGCACGTAATTGAATCATGTTCACACCCTGCGCCAGTATTTGTTCAAATCTTTGCGAGAAAATCTGGTCGTCACTTTCCTGCGCTGTGATCGCAATCATGTCCGGAAGTTGCAGGCGTCGAATGATGGGACGATTGGCGGCGGGAAAGTCCTGCATCTGCAATTTGTGACAGGCTACCCAGCGCAGAGGTTGCCCTTGCCGGCCTTCTGGTTCACCAGAAAAGCTGTCAACGGACCAAACATCCAGGATTACCTTCTTGTCACCATAGTCATGGGAAATTTTACATAAGGGTGATTGGGTGATGGCGGTAATACCAAGTTCTTCCTGCAACTCTCGCGTCAGAGCCTGAGTCACGGTCTCCCCTGCTTCAACCTTGCCCCCCGGAAATTCCCATAAACCGCCCTGATGGCTGTCTTGTGCACGCAAGGCCAGCAACACAGAATCGCAATCCCCGCGAATAACACCAACTGCTACATGCACGGGAACAGTCATCACGATGCTCTTTTCAACAGCGAGTTGAAGCTAAGAAATTCAGCTACGATAGCTTGCATTGATGCGCACGTATTCCTCGGACAAATCTGAAGTCCATACGCGCTCGCGCGTATTTCCGCGCGATAGTGTCACAATGATTTCGATTTCATCACGATTCATCACCTTCTGACCAGCTTCCTCACGATAGCTGGGAGACAAGGTGCCTCCTTCAACGATGCTGACCTCTCCTAATGAAATATTGATACGGGAAACATCCAACTGCGGCACGCCTGCCCGACCAATCGCAGCCAGAATTCTTCCCCAGTTGGGATCCGATGCGGACAACGCTGTCTTCACCAACGGCGATTCTGCAATCGCGTAAGCAATCTGAAGACATTCTTCACTGTTGCCTCCTTCCTGCACATCTACCGTGATGAACTTCTTTGCCCCCTCGGCATCGCGAATGATGCTTTGCGCCAGATGCAGCAATAATGCCTGCAAAGCACTCCCAAATTTCTGCAGGCTGTCACCCTGCGCAGCATTGATTGCTACGCCGCTTTTTCCTGTGGCGGCGAGAATGCAGGCATCGTTGGTAGACGTATCACCATCCACGGTGATCCTGTTAAACGACTGCTTCACAGCCGCCATCAGCAAAGTCTGCAAGTCGCCACTGTTGATAGCAGCATCAGTAGCAATGAACCCCAGCATGGTAGCCATATTGGGTTTGATCATACCGGCGCCTTTGGCTATACCAGTCAAGGTTACAGATTTGCCATCGATTTCTAAAACGACCGAGGCCGCTTTTGGCTTCTTATCCGTGGTCATAATGCCGAAGGCGGCATCGCGCCACTTATTGTCTCCAAGTGCAGCCACGGCAAGAGGTATACCCTGCACTATGCGATCAACAGGCAGGTTCTCTCCGATTACCCCGGTAGAAAACGGCAATACTGAAGCCACTGACACACCTTGTTGTTCTGCCATCGCCGCACAGCAAGCCAGGGCGTCCCGCAATCCTTTCTCGCCTGTACCGGCATTCGCATTTCCTGTATTGATCAACAGATACCGGCTTTTACCGGCGCTGCTTTGCAAATGTTGTTTTGCGATCAGAACCGGCGCTGCGCAGAAGGCATTCTGAGTAAAGACACCCGCGACCTGTGTGTCTGGAGCGAGCTCAAACAGCACCAGATCTTTACGATTCTTATAACGAATACCACTTTCCACGGCAGCTACTCGCACACCGGCAACTGCAAGCAATTCTTCTATTCCATTCTCGATAATTGTCATAGCACTAAATCTTCCTATTCCAACTGACCGTGACATTGTTTGAATTTCTTGCCGGAACCACAAGGGCAGGGATCATTTCTGCCGACTTTCTTCTCTTCACGTACGAAAGGCGTTCTGGTGTCCTGCTTTCCAGACTTGCTTTCCTCTTGCATCGCAGATGCTTGTGCGTGTTCCATCAACAACTTTTCTTTCGCTTGTTCCTCGGCTCGTTGGCGCTCAAGGGCATCTACTTCTTCACTGGTTTTTACCTGCACATGACTGAGGAAACGTGTTACTTCATGCTGTAGATTAGATAACAGACTTTGGAACAATCCGAACGCTTCCCGTTTATATTCCTGCTTAGGGTTCTTACCGGCATAACCGCGCAGGAAGATGCCCTGCCGCAAATGGTCCATGGAACCCAGGTGCTCTTTCCACAGATTGTCCAGAATCTGCAACACAAGTTGCTTCTCCAACTGGCGCATTTTATCGCCAACTATCGCGCACTTGGCATCGTACGCAGCCTGCAATTCCACCTTGATTCTTTCCCGCAGCGATTCTTCATAGAGCTTGGTATCTTCATCCAGCCATTGCTGAACCGGCAAACGTGTCGCGAACTCAGTTTCCAGTGCCTTCTCCAGACCCGCAATATTCCACTGTTCAGCCACACTCTGCGGCGGAATATAATTGGAGGTCACTTCATCAGCAACTTCGGCGCGCATATCCGTGATCAAAGCGGATACGTCCTGGCTGGCCATCAATTCATTACGCTGACGATAGATTATCGTACGCTGATCATTCGCTACGTTGTCATACTCCAGCAGCTGTTTCCGGATGTCAAAGTTGCGCCCTTCCACCTTGCGCTGCGCTTTTTCGATTGAGCGCGAAACCATACCGTGTTCAATGGCCTCTCCGCGCTCCATACCAAGCGCCTGCATAAAATTCTTGACGCGCTCAGAGGCAAATATGCGCATCAGATTATCTTCCAGGGACAGATAGAACCGAGAGTAGCCGGGGTCACCCTGACGGCCGGCACGACCACGCAACTGATTATCAATGCGTCGCGATTCATGGCGCTCAGTACCAATAATATGCAAACCACCCGCCGCTATTACCTGCGTATTGCGCTCCTGCCATTGTGCCTTTATGGTTTCGATCTGCTCCGGTGTCGGGTTCTGCAGTTCGGCTACCTCCATCTCCCACTTACCACCCAATACGATATCCGTACCGCGACCCGCCATGTTGGTCGCTATGGTCACAACGCCAGGTCGACCTGCCTGAGAAATAATGAATGCCTCTTTCTCATGGAATTTGGCATTCAGCACTTCATGCTTGATCTTTTCTTTAGTTAGGAAATTGGACAAAAGCTCTGACGTATCAATGGACGCTGTTCCCACCAGTATAGGGGCGCCCTTGCCACTTATTTCCTTGATATCACGCACTATCGCTTCAAACTTTTCGGCCATGGACAGAAAAATGAGATCGTTCATGTCCTGCCGTGCCATTGGTTTGTTTGGCGGTATAACAACAACATCCAGACCGTAGATCTGCTTGAACTCGAATGCTTCCGTATCAGCTGTACCTGTCATGCCGGATAGCTTGCCGTACAAACGGAAATAATTCTGAAAGGTGGTTGACGCCAGAGTCTGACTTTCGCTTTGAATCTCCAGACCTTCCTTCGCTTCAATTGCCTGGTGCAAGCCTTCAGACAGTCGCCGCCCTTCCATGGTGCGCCCGGTGTGCTCATCAATCAGCACGATGCGGCCCTCTTGAACGATGTACTCTACGTCCTTGTGGAAAAGATTGTGTGCTCTAAGGGCTGAATTTATGTGGTGAAGCAAGCCAAGATTAGTTGCCGAGTACAGACTCTCTCCTTCAGCAAGCATTTTTTTCTCTGTCAGTAACTCTTCAAGAAACTCGTGTCCGGCCTCCGTCAACTCCACCTGTCTTGATTTCTCATCAATGGTGAAGTGCCCGCTCTCTTCTTTAGGGGTAAGATGCAGATCAATCGATTTCTTTTCCTGCTTCGCTTCGCCTTTTTCCAATTTCGGAATTAATGAATCGATGGTTTGGTACAAACGCGAACTGTTCTGAGCGGCGCCTGATATGATCAGCGGTGTCCTTGCCTCGTCAATCAGAATAGAGTCCACTTCATCCACAATCGCAAAACTGAGCCCTTTCTGCATCTTGTCTTCCAGACGAAAGGCCATATTGTCGCGCAGATAGTCAAAACCAAATTCGTTGTTGGTTCCGTAGGTGATGGACGCTTCATACGCTGCACGTTTCTCTGCTGAAGATTGACCGGCAACAATCACACCGACACCTAATCCCAGAAACTCATACAGTGGCCGCATCCAGTTTGCATCACGCTTTGCGAGATAATCGTTCACGGTGACAATGTGCACTCCTTCTCCGGTCAACCCATTCAGGTAGGCCGGCAACGTGGCAACCAGTGTTTTACCTTCACCTGTTTTCATCTCTGCGATACTGCCTTCATGCAAAACAATTCCGCCTATCATCTGCACGTCGAAATGGCGCATACCCAGAGTTCGCTTGCTGGCCTCACGGACAACCGCAAATGCCTCAGGCAACAAGCTATCGATATCAGCCCCGTCATCGTAACGTTGCTTGAACTCAAAGGTTTTCGCTTTCAATTCTTCGTCAGACAATGCAGAAAAACTGTCTTCAAAAACATTGATCTTCTTGACCACGCGCGAGAGTTTTTTCAGATGCCGTGAATTGCTACTACCAAATATCTTACTGAGAAACTGTAGATTCATGATTGCTGTATACCGGTATAAGGTTTATTTAATGAATAACGGGATGCCATAGAAACCCAGCTGCAGGGTGTTCTGCATCCGGGCTGTAAACGGGATTTTTTCGGGAATTAGCGAGCAGTGCGATGTATGTAGGTCGCTGGATCAACAACGCGACCGTTTTTGTAAACCTCGAAGTGAACATGCGGGCCGGTTGACCGACCTGTGCTGCCGACCAGTGCAATAGCCTGACCTTTTCTGACAATCTCACCTACGTCAACCATAAGTTTGTCAGCATGAGCGTAGCGTGTGGTATAGCCATTGCCGTGGTTGATATCGACTGTCAGGCCATAGCCCGGACGGTCCCCCGAAGCCACGACAACGCCGGAGGCAACACTGATAATGTCGTCACCTGCCCTGCCTGCGGAGAAGTCAACACCAGTGTGTAGGGCTAGGCGACCCGTAAACGGATCTACACGACGGCCAAATGGTGATGAAATCCAGCCTTTGTTGAGGGGTCTTCCTGCGATGAAACTGTCGGATTCGAATTGCCGCTCGGTCATCAATTCTTCAAGTATTTCAAGCTGCTGGGCTCTATTGGCTACTTCAGCCTCCAGGTCAGCGATGGCGCGAATGAAGTCGGGTTGTTCGAATGCGACTGAATCGCCAAGAATCGGGCCACCCAATGCAGGTTCGTGAGAAAAGTTGAACTCTCCGGTGTCCAGTTGTGCTATAGAGGTAACGCGTTCACCAAGAGCGTCCAGTCGCAACAAGCGCGCCTGCAGTAAGGCCAGTCGAATTGTCAGCGCTTCCAGTTGTTGTTCGGCGTTGCGCTTAACCAACTCCAGTGATTCGGCCTGTTCACGCAGTTGCTGGTTCCAGGTTTGCGCAGTTTCGTGTGAATAACTTTGATCGTTGCTGCTGAGGGCGAATTGATAGCCCAGATAGCCCAAGGCTACCGGGGCGCCAAGGAGACAGACAGAGAGCAGGCCCTTTAACCATCCTTTCAGAACTATCGTCTTGGTATGGCCGTACCGCTCATTGACGAGAATAACTTTCATGCTTCTGGTATTTCTCTTTTTGTTCCGCTGCGAATGTGCAATCAGGCTGCCAGAACAGGCTTCATATAGGAAATCGGCACATTGGTTTCGGTATCGAAACTGACGATTTCCCAAGCATCCTTGTTCTGTTCCAACGACCTTAATAATGCATTATTAAGCGCGTGTCCAGATTTATATCCTTTAAACTCCCCAATCAGGCCTTTACCCAACAGATAAAGATCGCCGATAGAGTCGAGTATTTTGTGCTTTACGAACTCATCTTCATAGCGCAATCCGTCTTCATTCAACACTTTGTAGTCGCCTACCGCGATGGCATTGTCCATGCTGGCGCCTAGAGCCAGATTGCGATTGCGCAACTCCTCAAACTCATGCATAAAGCCGAAAGTGCGGGCTCTGCTGACTTCCTTGACAAAAGAGGTGCTGGAAAAGTCGATACTGGCTGATTTGGTGTATTTACGGTAGACCGGGTGATCGTAAAGCAGCGTATAGCTGACCTTGAACCCGTCAAAAGGCTCCAGACTGACTGATTTATCACCGTCCTCTAGACGAAGTAACTTTTTGATTCTTATAAATTTTTTGGCAGCGGGTTGCTCTTCAATACCCGCCGATTGAATGAGGAACACGAAGGGGCCGGCACTGCCGTCCATGATCGGCACCTCGGGCGCACTGACGTCAATGTAGGCGTTATCTATACCCAAACCATACATGGCTGACATCAGATGCTCGATGGTGGAGATTCTGACATCTCCTTTGACGAGCGTCGTGGAAAGTGTGGTATCACCCACATGATCAGCGCGCGCCGGAATCTCTACCGCAGGGCTCAGATCCGTGCGCACAAAGATTATACCAGTGTTGACAGGAGCAGGACGCAGCGTGAGGTAGACCTTCTCACCGGTATGTAAACCCACACCGGTAGCTCTGATAGCATTTTTCAAGGTTCGTTGTTTCAGCATAAAGTCGTTATTCCTGTTATATAAGTGGCGCCAACAAATCACTGGGTACTTGGATATTCGCGGTCATTCTCTGACCGGTTCTTCGTACGTCAGGTAAAGCGCAGGCGGCGATAATAGCAAATTTAGGTTAAGAACCCAACATATTGATCGGGTTCTCAGTGCCAGAGGTCTCTATCCAGCACTGGTTTCGGGCCTTACGGCCATCAGTCTGCTTGCCGGCGCAGGAATGCCGGAATATCCAGATAATCCATATCCGTATCAGCACCTACAGCTCTTGCCAGGCCAGATTGCGGCATAGTGTGTGCAGTGGCGGTACGCGTGCGCATCGCAGCCGGTCTGTCCAGTTGTCGATAGTCAGGAATCGCTGGTGCTTTCTGGTAAGTGTTATCTACCACCTTGGTTGGACGCTCCGCCGCCACTTTGCTGCCCAAACCAGTAGCAACAACGGTTACGCGGATCTCTTCTCCCATATCCGGATCGATAACGGTACCAACAACGACTGTTGCATCGTCAGACGCAAACTCCGCAATAGTGTCACCCACTTCAGTAAATTCACCCAGAGACAGATTTTCGCCGGCAGTGATGTTGACCAGTATCCCGCGCGCACCCTGCAGGTTGACGTCTTCAAGCAATGGGCTGCGAATCGCTGCCTCCGCTGCTTCTCTGGCACGACTCTCACCCGTAGCGTATCCGGTACCCATCATGGCCATTCCCATCTCAGACATCACCGTACGAACATCAGCAAAATCCACATTGATAATGCCCGGACGAATGATCAGATCTGCTATGCCTTTTACCGCGCCCAGCAAGACATCGTTGGCCGCACGGAAAGCATCCAGCAGCGTGGCATTTTTGCCGAGCACATCCAACAATTTCTCATTGGGAATGGTTATCAATGAGTCGACATGTTGTGATAACTCAGCAATTCCTTCTTCTGCAATTAATGCACGCTTTTTACCTTCAAATGGGAAAGGCCGCGTTACCACTGCTACCGTCAGGATGCCAAGCTCGCGTGCAACTTCTGCAAATATCGGTGCTGCACCGGTACCAGTGCCACCACCCATACCCGCGGTGATGAAAACCATATCGGCACCCGACAGGATCTCGGCTATTTCATCGCGATCCTCCAGGGCGGCCTGTCGACCGATGGCTGGATTGGCCCCTGCACCAAGCCCCTTGGTAACGGCATTGCCCATCTGCAAAAGCGTTTTGGCATGCATATTATTCAGCGCTTGAGCATCCGTATTGGCACATACAAAATCTACGCCCTCTACATTACTGGCGATCATGTGGCGCACTGCGTTGCCACCACCACCACCGACTCCGATCACCTTGATCACTGCACTTTGTGGAACGCTATCGACCAGTTCAAACATAAAGCCCCCTATTGCGCTTTGTAGTAAATTGTATTTTGTTAACTCGTTTTCTGTTTTCGGTACTGCTAAAAATTTTTCTTTATCCAGTTTTTAATCTGTGCAAATAGATTTACCTGCTGATCTTTTCCTGGTGAAAATGAGCCCCGCTCCTGATGTTGTTTGAGTCCATACAGGAGCAAACCTACTCCTGTGGAGTAAATCGGATTTCTGACGATGTCCGCTAATCCTCTGACATTCTGTGGAGAGCCGATGCGCACCGGCATATGGAAGATTTCCTCAGCCAGTTCAACGACGCCTTCCATCTTGCTGGTGCCACCCGTCAACACGATGCCGGCGGCCAACAGATTCTCAAATCCGCTGCGTTGCAATTCGGCGCGCACCAACGTAAAGAGTTCGTCATAGCGCGGCTCCACAACTTCAGCCAACGCCTGACGCGATAACTCGCGCGCAGGCCTGTCACCAACACTGGGAACTTTGATGGTTTCGTCGGCGCTGGCCAGCTGTGTCAGTGCACAGGCATACTTGATTTTTATCTCGTCGGCGTTCTCGGTGGGCGTACGCAGTGCCATGGCGATATCATTAGTCACCTGATCGCCAGCAATGGGAATTACACCCGTGTGACGTATGGCGCCTTCAGTGAAAACGGCTATATCCGTAGTACCACCACCTATATCCACCATGCAGACGCCGAGCTCCTTCTCATCGTCCGTCAGTACAGCATAACTGGAGGCCAGTTGTTCCAGGATTATTTCTTCCGCCACAAGACCACAGCGCTTGATACATTTCTCTATGTTCTGCACGGCATTGATTGCGCAAGTAACCAGGTGCACCTTGGCTTCCAGGCGCACACCAGACATTCCTAAGGGCTCTTTCACACCTTCCTGAGAGTCTATGATGTACTCCTGCGGCAGAATATGCAGAACCTTCTGATCGGCGGGTATCGCGACAGCCTGTGCCGCGTCTATAACGCGTTCGATATCTGCGCGCATCACTTCACCATCACGAATAGCAACAATGCCATGTGAGTTCATGCTGCGAATATGACTGCCAGCGATGCCAGCGTACACAGATTGAATCTGACAGCCTGCCATCAGTTCAGCCTCTTCAACAGCGCGCTGAATTGACTCGACTGTGGATTCGATATTCACAACAGTTCCCTTTTTCAAACCACGGGACCGGTGGCTTCCGATACCTATGATGTCGAGACTGCCATCCGCCTTGATTTCACCCACAATGGCAACAACTTTCGAGGTGCCTATATCAAGACCTACTATAATGTTCGCATTTGTGCCAGCGCTCATAGCCTGGGTTCTCCCTTCAGCAACCGAGATGATTGGCTGTAGTCTTTCCTTTCAGGAACTGCTGCAATACACATAAAAATATCTATCTCCAAATTCTTCATAGTGCTGCTACGCCAGCTTCAACTTCTTTCATACTTATCGAAATACCATTCCTGTAACGCAGATCTACCGTACCGAGATTTCCCATTTCAGTGTGCATATGCTTGTCATGAAAAGTAATGAAGCGCTGCAACCTCTCAAGCACATGTTCCCTGCCGATGTTGACTACCACACCATCTGTCACAGTGACGCTCCAGCTGCCTCTTTCATTCAACGACAATTCACGAATCCGTAATCCCGATGTCAGTAATAATTGATTGAAGAGTTGGTACTGTTCCATCATCAGCGGATGCATACCTTCAGGACCGCGCAGCATTGGTAATGAAATTCCCGCATCAATTACCGCCGGTTTGAAAACTGCGGCTTGTTGATTCAACAGGCCATCATCACCCCAACGTGCAATGGGCACTTCTTCGCGAATAGCAACGGCTAATGCATCTGGCCACACCCGTCGGATCACCGCCTTTTCAATCCACGGGTGGTTCTCCAACTCCATTTTCAAGGCACCGACGTCCAGCCCGAAGAACCCCTTACCCAGATACAAGGCCAGCACCGATCGCACTTCCATTTCACCCACACGCTGCAGTGGCGTTTCCATGCGCACACTGACGATGGGGCTGTTGATGTACTCTGCGAGCGCTTCCGAATGCTGCATAAACAATGTGACGCTGGAAGCCAGCAACAGCAATGACAGAACCCAAAGCCGACCACGATTGGAATGCGCCACTTCCGGCTCGGCAGGAAGTGGTGCTTTGTAACGGACTGTAGTTTTCGGACGCACGGGACGTTGCGGTCCTTCGTCAGTACCGACATAAGCGGAAAAAGAAATGTCAGGATCTTTACGCTGCATCTTTCACCAGTGTCGTCTGCAAAATTGTCATAACCAATTGCTCGAAATTCAGTCCGACTTGTGCTGCTGCCATCGGCATCAGACTGTGGTCTGTCATACCTGGCACCGTGTTCACTTCCAGCAGCCAGAACACACCGTTCAGGTCCTGCATCACATCTACTCGGCCCCAGCCTGCGCAACCCACTGCATCGAAAGCGCGTTTGCATACATCCAGCAGTTCCTGCTCTTTGGCCATGGTCAAACTGGTTGGGCAAATGTATTGCGTATCGTTGGCAATGTACTTGGCGTCGTAGTCATAGAACACGTGGTGAGTTCGCAATTCGATTGCAGGCAGCGCCGTATCTGCCAGAATTGCGACAGTAAACTCAGCACCTTTGATGCGCTTCTCTGCCATCACTTCCGAATCAAACGCATTCGCTTTCTGAAAAGCTTCCAACAATTGTTTGGCACTACCAGCTATTGACATGCCAATGCTGGAACCTTCACGCACGGGTTTTACGACCACCTCATGCATGTCATCAATGATCTTCTGCCAGTCACTGCCTTCGTGCAGAAATTCAAAAGGAGGTGTGCTGATACCCAGCGCGCGCCACAATAATTTGGTCTTGATCTTGTCCATTGCCAGCGCTGAGGCCAGAACTCCACTGCCTGTATACGGTAAGCGCATGAACTCCAGCAGTCCCTGCAACTTGCCATCTTCGCCGCCACGGCCATGCAGAATATTGAAGACACGCTCTATCTTCAGATCGCGAAGTTGCGTGATCAGATTTTTGTCAACATCAATTGCAACGACATCCACGCCCTGATTCTGCAATGCTTTCAATACAGCATTGCCACTGAGCAAAGAAATTTCGCGCTCTGCTGAATTGCCGCCCAAAAGCACGGCAACGCGACCCAGCTTTTCGATAATCGATTTTTCGTCTGTCTTACTCATCACGCTCTCAACTCCAACTTCGGGTTGGTTGTAAAATTTATGAGTTCAAAACCACGCCTTCACTCACCAGTTTCTTCGCTAACAAACCTACACTGCCGGCACCTTGCGTAATCACAATATCCCCGGGGCGCAAAATATCCGTTAACACGGCTCTCACATCGTTGTCATTCGTAACGAGCACTGGATCAATTTTTCCGCGCAATCGTATACTGCGACACAAGCTACGAGAGTCAGCTCCTGCTATTGATTCTTCACCAGCCGAATACACATCCAGCATCAACAGCACGTCCACCTCCGACAACACCTTTACGAAGTCGTCATACAAGTCACGTGTACGCGTGAAACGATGCGGCTGATAAATCATTACCACGCGAGCATCAGCCCATCCGCCTCGCAAAGCATTGATGGTCGCCATCACTTCGCTGGGGTGATGTCCGTAATCATCCAGCAACATAATGCTGCCACCCGCAACCGGAAAATGCCCTTGAATGTCGAACCTTCTGCCAACTCCCTGAAATTTGCCCAGACCTGCGCAAATATGTTCGTCCGCTATTCCTTCATCGCTGGCAATTGCAATGGCAGCGGTCGCGTTCAACGCATTGTGGCGGCCAGGTATACTCAGATTTATCTTCAATGCTTCACTTCTATCCGGCCGAATCACTTCAAAATCTGTAAACTGCTTGTTCTGAGTCATATTGATGATTCGATAGTCCGCTTTTTCAGAGAACCCGTAAGTAATTTTCGGGCGTGATACCTGTGGCAGTATCTCTGCGACAACGGGGTCATCGATACACAAAACGGCCAACCCATAGAAAGGCAAATTATGGAGAAACTCGACAAAGTATTTTTTGAGCTTGTTGAAATCACCATCGTAAGTGCCCATGTGGTCTGCATCTATATTTGTGACAGCTGCTACCATGGGTTGAAGGTGCAGGAAAGATGCATCGCTTTCATCGGCTTCCGCCACCAGATAGCGACTCTCTCCCAACCGAGCATTTACACCTGCGCTATTGAGCAAACCGCCAATCACGAATGTTGGATCAAGCCCCGCCTCTGCAAATATTGACGCAACCAGACTGGTCGTTGTGGTTTTTCCATGTGTTCCAGCTATTGCTATCGCGTGACGATAGCGCATCAGCTCCGCTAACATTTCCGCACGCGGGATAATCGGCTTACCCGTTTTCTTCGCCTGCTTCAGCTCCGGATTGTTTTGCGCAACTGCACTTGAGTACACAACCACATCCGCCTTCTCTATATTGGCTTTATCGTGGCCAATAAATACCTTTACACCAAGAGACTCGAGACGCTCCGTGACAGATGTCGCTTTAATGTCCGACCCGGTTACGCAATACCCCTGGTTGAATAAAACTTCCGCGATACCACACATGCCTGCGCCGCCAATACCTACAAAATGGATGACTTTGATTCTGCGCATCTCAGGTACCTGATGCAGTTTTTTAACTTTCAGGCTTTCATGCTGCATCGCAAGCCTCCATGCAAGCTTTCGCAACCAATTCAGTTGCATCAGGTTGCGCGAGCGCCAGCGCCGCAGCTGCCATACTTTCCAATTTGCTTCTGTCGCGCATCAGTTTGGTAATGGTCTGGTATAAATGCTCGGCATTGAGTTCTGGCTGCGGCATTAACACTGCTGCCCCTGCCTTACTCAGGCTTTCAGCATTTCTGGTTTGATGATCATCCACAGCATGAGGGAAAGGCACCAGAATTGAAGGCACTCCGGCAACAGTCAATTCACTTAGTGTCAAAGCTCCGGCCCGGCATATCACAATATCAGCCTGGCTATAGGCACTGGCCATGTCAGTGATAAAAGGTTCGACCCTAAATTCAGCAATTCCGTGCAACTGGCACTCTTTATACAGGGCTTGAGTTTCCAGCAGATTATTCTTCCCGGTTTGATGCAGAATCTGTGGTCTTTCGGTGGCAGGAAACAGGCCCAGCATTTGTGGAATAACCTTGTTAATTGCTACCGCCCCCAAGCTACCGCCCAGAACAAGAATTCTAAATATTTTTGCGCTCGCCGATGCACGCTTTGTTGCACAGACGGAATGAATCTCCTTACGCACGGGGTTACCCGTTGTCTGCAATTTCGAACTGGGTTTGAAGGTTTCCGGGAACGCCTGCATCACGTGGTCTGCAATACGTGCCAGCAGTTTATTGCTGAAGCCTGCTATAGCATTCTGTTCATGTATTAGCAGCTTGCGGCCTGTCAACTTTGCAGCAACCCCACCGGGCCCGGTCACATAGCCTCCCATGCCAAGAACGCAGCACGGATCTACCTTGCGTAACAGTGCGATAGCTTGCCAGGTTGACTGCAACAACATGAACGGAGCCATCAGCAGACCGCCAATTCCTTTGCCGCGCAGCCCATTCACAGAGAGGAAATTCAGGTTTATTGCAGTGCCCTGTAACACCTGCACTTCCATACCTTTTCTTGTGCCCAGCCACTCAACGCTGTAACCGCGCTCAAGCAAATAGTCCGCTATACTCAATGCAGGGAAAATATGGCCACCGGTTCCAGCGGCCATGATCAATACTGTTTTTCTATTAGGGGTTCTTGGCGCCATCGTGCTCATCGCGTACCCCCTTTCGAGGAAATTGCATTCTCGTACTGAATACGCACCAGTAATGCAACCAGGAAAAAGCTCAATAGCAAACTGTTACCGCCGTAACTCAGGAATGGCAGTGTTAACCCTTTTGTCGGCAGCAGACCTGTGTTAACGCCAAGATTGATCAATACCTGTGTGGCGAACAGCAAGCCGATTCCATATGCAACGTAGGCAGGGAAAAGATCACCACGCGTTTCCGCTTCTGTGCCAACTTTAAAGGCCAGCGTAATCAGAGCTACAAATAATCCGATTACCAGCAATACGCCGAACATGCCCAGCTCTTCTGCAATAATGGCGAGAATAAAATCAGTATGCGCCTCTGGCAGGAAATACAATTTCTGGATGCTGTTACCTAACCCCATGCCAAACCATTCACCACGACCGAAACCTATTAACGCCTGAGTTAGTTGATATCCTTCTCCATATACATACTCCGCAGCCCATGGATTGAGATACGACGTGAGCCGGTCGATGACATAAGGTTTCATGATTGCCAGGCTGCCCACAGCGGTTAAGCACACAGCTACAATTAGAATAAATCGATGCAACCTGGCGCCAGCCAGGAAAAGCATGCTGAAGGCAGTTACCATCAGGATAACCATAGCGCCGTGATCGGGTTCAAAATGTAATAGCACGATGGCCGCTCCCAAGATGGCCATCGGTTTGGCGAATCCGGACCAGCGCTCGATAACTTCATCTCGATGGCGTTCCAGAAACGCTGCCATGTATAGGACCAGGAATATCTTCGCCATCTCGGAAGGTTGCAGATTATAAAAACCGAGATCGATCCAGCGTGCACTGCCATTGACTACTTTGCCCACGCCCGGCACCAGAACCAGCAACAATAAAAGAAATGAAAACAGCAACAACATTGCGCTGGCCGAATACCAGATCCGCAACGGAACGTAGATTGTCACCAGGGCAATCAGGCCACCCAGTGCCACAAAAACCAGTTGACGCTTCAAAAAGAAGAACGGGTCATCATGCATGCTGTTGGCTAGTTCGATGGACGCCGAAGTCATCATCAGTAAACCGATTCCAAGCAGGAGAGTTGCCACCAGCACAAAACTATTTACCGCCGAACCCTCGTGGCTCGCAGCGACGGATCTGCGCATGTATCCCGCGGTGTTGGCAATCATTGCAATGCCTCCACCGCTGCCATAAACACAGCGCCGCGATGCCCAAAATCGTTGAACATGTCGAAACTGGCGCACGCGGGTGACAACAGAACTGCATCGCGAGGTTTGGCATTGTTGCGAGCCTGCGCGACTGCATCAGTCATGTCAGCAGCATAAAAAATTTGCGTAGCCCCTTCCAACACCGCAGCCAACTGATTCGCATCACGGCCAATCAGAATTAGAGCACTGACATACTGCAGAACAACTGCATGCATTGGCGTGAAATCAGCGTCCTTGCCCACTCCCCCGGCTATCAAAACGATAGCGCCGGATACCATCTCACCAATGGACTGGATGGCTACAACAGTAGCGCCTGGATTGGTTCCCTTGGAGTCATTGTAATAATCGATATCATCGAGATTGCGAACCCACTGACAACGATGCGGCAACCCTGAGAACTCACGTAAGGTTGTAGTCATGGATTCATGTGATAAGCCTACTGCATGACCAAGAGTCAGCGCGGCCAAAGCATTGGACACGTTGTGACGGCCAACCAGTTTCATCGCAGAAACGGGCAATAATTGTTCGTTACCAAAGGCTAAATAGTCGTCTGTGCTATCACACAGTACACCGAATGAATCCGGGTCCGGTCTATCCATACCGTAATACCAAACCTTCATGTTATGTGGTTTGCCTGGCGCGCTTGCTGCATCGTCCCGATTCACTACAACCTGTTTGCAGCCATGAAATATTCTTTGCTTAGCGTTGGCATAGTCCTGCATCGACGCGTAACGATCCATGTGGTCTTCGGTGATATTGAGAATCACCGCCGCCTCAGCGTTCAGGGAGCGTGTTGTTTCCAGTTGAAAACTGGACAACTCAAGCACATATAGCTGTTTCGGTGACTGTCTGAGCATATCCAGCGCAGGCAGCGCCGAGCGTCCATCCAGATTGCCACCCACGGCTACATCCAATCCGGCATTGCGCGCCATCTCACCGACCAGCGAAACTACAGTGCTTTTCCCGTTCGACCCTGTAACTGCTACGATGGGCTTGTTTGTATTCCTGGAAAAAATATCGATGTCGCCACAGTAGTTGACACCTTTCGCGATGGCTGCAGCCACTGCCGGTTCCTGCAGGCTGATTCCGGGACTTAATACCAACTCCGATGCAGCCTCCAATGTTGAAGCCTGGAACGGACCCAGTTGTAACGTGACATCCGGAAACTCTGCATAGAATTCCTGCAACCCCGGCGGATTCAACCGGCTGTCTACAACAGAGAACTCTTCGCCAGCGAAGCGCAAAAAACGCGCACAGGAAAGTCCGGTTTTTCCCAAACCGACCACTACTTTTCCAGTTGCTGACGAACTCATCTGCATACGACTCTTTCCTGCCTGCTCAAGAATTACTATCTCAGTTTTAGTGTTGCTAATCCAAATAGCACCAGCATTACGGTGATAATCCAGAAACGCACGATCACGCGCGGCTCTGGCCACCCTTTTAGTTCAAAGTGATGATGCAACGGCGCCATTCTGAAAATGCGTTTCCCGGTAAGTTTGAATGAACCCACCTGCAGAATGACGGACACGGTTTCCATCACGAAGATGCCACCCATGATGAACAAAACTATTTCGTGGCGCGAAATCACCGCAACTATTCCCAGCGCTGCTCCCAATGCAAGGGCACCAACATCGCCCATGAAAATCTGCGCGGGATAGGTGTTGAACCAGAGAAATCCTAAACCGGCACCAAGCAGTGCGCCGCAGAAAATTACCAACTCGCCTGCACCTACAATGTATGGAATTTTCAGGTATTCGGAGAAGCCAACGTGGCCACTGACATAAGCAATGATGCCTAACGCGCCACCCACCATAACGGTCGGAAGAATAGCCAAGCCATCCAACCCATCCGTCAGGTTCACGGCATTGCTACTGCCGACAATGACAAAGTAAGAGATGACCACAAAGACAATGCCGGCATCGATTGCTACATCAGCGAAGAAAGGCACAATGTACGCGGTTTCAGCAGGGCCAACCGCAGTCAAATAAAGCAACAGCGCGGCTCCTAATCCTACAACCGATTGCCAGAAATATTTGGCGCGCGCTGATAACCCTTTAGGGTTTTTCTCAAAAACCTTGCGATAGTCATCCACCCAGCCGATGGCACCAAACAGCAGAGTGACCACCAGAACTATCCAGACATAATGATTAGAAAGATCTGCCCATAGCAAAGTACTGAACGCAATACTTACCAGAATCAAGGCGCCGCCCATAGTCGGTGTGCCCGCCTTGCTGAAATGCGTTTCCGGTCCGTCACTGCGAACCACCTGACCAATCTGGTGATAGTTCAGACGTCGGATCATGGCGGGACCAATGAGCAATGAGATAAACAAAGCTGTAAGAATTCCCATGATGCCGCGCACAGTAATGTACTGAAACACCGCGAACCCGCTGTCTATTGTAGTCAGATAATTAGCCAGCAATACCAACATTAGTGAGGTTCTCCGTTGCTCAGTTGTGCCACGATGACATCCATTCGTGAACTTCTGGATCCTTTTATCAATGCTGTGGTGGTCGCAGTTAACTGTGAACGCGCGAATCTCACCAACTCGTCATGATTTTCAAAATGCATGCTTTTGTCCCCAAAAGAGATTGCGCTCAACTTGCTGTATTCCCCAACTGACCAAAGCGCATCGATTCCACTTTTTCTTGCGTACTCACCAACGTCGCGGTGGGCCGATTCTGTCTCATGACCAAGTTCAGCCATGTCTCCCACGATAAGCACTCGCGTCCCTTCGCAGTTGGCCAGCACATCTATTGCTGCGCGAAAAGATCCCGGACTTGCGTTGTAACTGTCATCAATCAAATTTGCCTGCCTGAACCCGGGCAATAAGCGCAATCTGCCGTTTACTGCTTTGGTTCCTGCCAGACCCGCACTGACATCGGCGAGACTTGCACCAGCTTCCAGGCTCGCCGCGGCGGCAGCCAGTGCATTCGCGATATTGTGTAAACCACCTACTTGTAAAGTGATCCTTACCTCGCCTTGAGGAGTGTGCATGCGGAACCGGCTCCCCAGAGCTGTTTCCAATTGAATGTCATCCGCGTAATAATCCGCGTGACTCTCAGCTCCTTTCACACTGAATGTCACCGTTCTGCAATTTCCTGCTCGCTTCTGCCAAACGGCCAGATTGGTCTCATCCGCATTCAACACAGCCACGCCATTTTGCTTGGCCACGCCATCGATAATTTCGCCTTTCGCTGCAACTACACCAGCGATGCTGCCGAAACCCTCCAAGTGTGCTGCAGCTGCATTGGTGAGAACTGCCACCTGTGGTTGCGCCAGCTGTACGGTATATGCAATCTCGCCTGCCGCACTCGCGCCAAGTTCAATCACTGCATACTCATCGGTTTCTTTCAGCTGCAACAAAGTCAACGGCACCCCTATTGCGTTATTCAGATTTCCCTTGGTCACCAGCGCCTGATGTCGCACCTTGAGAATGCTTCCCGTCATTTCCTTGACCGTTGTTTTTCCCTGGCTACCGGTAATCGCTATCACTTTTGTCGTCAATGCCTGTCGATGCCATCTGGCGATATCACCAAGCGCTTTGGTGGTGTCCTTAACAAGCAGTTGTGGCAGCGGACAATCAATCAGCCTGCTCACTACAGCGCCACTTGCGTTATTTTCAGCAGCTTTGCTTACAAACTCATTCCCATCAAAATTCTTTCCCTGCAAGGCGACATACAGCTGCCCTGGTTCAAGCGTTCTGGTATCAATAGAAATCTGCAGGAAACTACCGTCCGAGCCATGCAGCTCAGCACCCAGCACTTTTGCGATCTCACTGAACAATACTGTTGTGATCACATCTTTCTCTCTATTTAACCAACAACAAAATCAGTTCCCATTTCTGGCATTCAGTGCAAGACGCAGTTGACTAACATCACTGAACATCATTTTCTTGCCGCCAACATCCTGATAATTCTCATGCCCTTTGCCGGCTATCAACACAACATCGCCGGGGCTTGCCTGCCGAACTGCCTGCACAATCGCTTCTGCACGATCGCGCTGCACGTTGAAGCGGCTTTTATCCTCGGCACCCAGCATAATCTGCCTGACGATATCGTCTGCGCATTCGGTGCGCGGATTGTCGTCAGTGATGATGATCTGATCCGCATATTGCTCGGCGATCTCAGCCATCAATGGACGTTTACCCTGGTCGCGGTTGCCACCACAGCCAAACACGCACCAGATTTTGCCAGTAAAGTGTGCGCGCAAAGCGATTAACGCACTCTTCAATGCATCGGGTGTATGTGCGTAATCCACTACAGCAGTAATGTCGTTGCAATCGCCGACTATTTCCATGCGTCCGTTAACTGGCTTCAAATTGGATACCTCTGCGAGGATCTGTTCCAGAGAGTATTTTTTCTGCGCATCAGGCAACGTCAACAAAGTTGTCAGAACCGCCAGCAAATTACTGAAATTGAAATGCCCCAACACACCGCCGCGCAATTCGCCTTCTCCCCATGGTGTAACCACCTGTGCCACATAACCGCTGGGTATCAATTGCAATTCTTTGGCATACACATCAGAGCGTGTATCCGAGATGCTGAACGTATAACTTTTGACACTGGCAGCCAGGCTGTTGAGGATTTTGCTTACAAAGGGATCATCCGCATTGACTATCGCTGTACGCAAACCTTCCTTGCGAAACAGTTTTAATTTGCTTTCACCATAGGATTCCATGCTGCCGTGATAGTCCAGATGATCGCGGGTAAGGTTGGTGAAAACTGCAGTATCAAATTTCACGCCGCTAACGCGATTCTGGTGCAGGCCCTGTGATGATACCTCCATGGCTACAGAGTCTGCCTTTTCCGCAAATAGTTCAGCAAAAGCACACTGAATGAATACGGCATCCGGCGTGGTATATCCTGTTTCCACCAAATCATCGTAGAACCCATAGCCCAGAGTTCCGATAACTCCACACCGGCGGCCCAGACCGCTCAGGCTTTGTGCAATAAACTGGGTGCAACTGGTTTTCCCATTCGTGCCAGTGACACCAATCACTGTCATATTTTTGCTGGGACTGGCATAGAAACGTGAAGCCACCTCTCCCATCAAAGCTGACAGATTATCAATAGCTATAATCGGCACACCGTTACGTATCTGCCATCCCTGCCAACCACCGCCGGATTCAGCCAGCACCGCTGCAGCTCCCTGCTCAATCGCGTAATCGATGTAATCCCTGGCGTCGTGATTCTTACCAAAACAGGCAAGAAACAAATCACCTCTGACGAGGCGCCGACTATCCAACTGAATGCCAGTCAATTCAGATTCCAACTCTGACGACATATCGTCCGGCAGCACAACTAATCCGGTCAGCAGTTGTTTCAGCGATGTTCTATGCATTATTTTTTCCGCTGTATTCATAAAATTGCATCTCTTACAGTGAGCTCAGTTTCAGAATTTGTGTGCCTTCAACATTATCCGGTGGTACCTCAAGAATGCGCATGGTTCCAGCAACTATGCGTGAGAATACCGGTGCCGCTACCTGGCTTCCGAACTGCTGTGCACCTTGCGGTTCATTAATCACAACTATTACTACAATCTTCGGTTCACTAGCCGGAGCGTAACCGGCGAAACTGGAGTTATTGATTCTTGTTTCATAACCGGACGCACCCAACACCTGTGCGGTGCCTGTTTTTCCAGCCACTGAATAAAAAGGGACATTTGCCGCTAGCGCTCCACCACGATCAGGATCAACTACCGCTTCCAGCATGCCCTGAACCTGGCGGACGATGCGTTCATCAATCACGCGCTCTTGTGGAATGGAATCAATACTGCCCTGATGTTTGAGCAGGCTGACAGGGCGTTTGATCCCGCCACTGGCTATCACAGAGTATGCTTGCGCCAGTTGTAAAGTAGATGACGACAAACCATAACCAAACGAGAGGGTCGCCAGTTCAATATCACTCCAACGACGATGATTAGGCAACACTCCGCCTCGCTCTCCCGGGAACCCGCTTCCTGTTCCTTCACCAAAGCCAACCCGCATCAACACATCCCGCATGAGTTCGTGACCAACTGCCAGCGCCATCTTGGCGGAACCAATATTGCTCGATTTGGCTACGACGCCTTCCACAGTCAATGCACCGTAGTCAGTACCACGATCGCTCACATAATCGCGGCCTACACGGAATCTCCCGGGACTGGTATTGATGACAGTAGACGGCGTATACAAACCAGACTCCAGAGCGGCTATCGCCGTAAAAGTCTTAATTGTGGAACCCGGTTCCTGCAAGTCCGTCACTGCGCGATTTCGCAGAACGCTGAAATCTGTGAGACTGGCGCGGTTGTGAGGATTGTAAGAAGGCTGATTTACCATCGCCAACACTTCACCGGTTTCCACGTTCAGCACAACGGCGCTGGCTGATCGCGCACGACGATAGAGGTATTCCGCCTTCAGCTCTTTATAGGCAAGATTCTGAATACGGAAATCGATGCTCAGCTCCAGTTGTCTGCCCGGCTGCGCTGTCTGAATTGTGTTCAGTTCCTTGATGATGCGACCGCGCTTGTCTTTGATAACCTGCTGCCGCCCGGGTACGCCTTGCAACCATTCGTCGTAGGCCAGCTCCAGACCTTCCTGACCAATATCATCCACATTACTGAATCCAATCAGGTGAGCGGCAACTTCTCCCTGCGGGTAATAGCGCTGGTATTCCTGTCTGCTATAAACACCTGCGATGCCCATGGACAGGACCCTGTCCGCATCTGCTGGCGGCATGCGGCGCTTCACATATAAAAATTCACGCTCTGCGTTGGCAGCAATACTGTTTATTAAACTGTCGGCAGGTAATTCCAATTCCAGTGCAAGCAACTGCATATCACTTGGATTTCTGACAATCTCCTTCGGGTTGACCCAGATAGATTTGACTGGCGTACTGACAGCAAGCGGTTCGCCATTGCGATCGGTGATAATGCCACGGTGCGCCACCAAAGGCTCAATACGAATTGTTCTGGCATCTCCCTGCCCCTGCAGAAAATCTCTTTGCATCAATTGCAGGCTGGTAACTTTCCAGACCACTGCCAGCACACAGGCAAACATCGCAATGAATACGACATTAAGGCGCCATGTAATTGGCGTATGGGTAGAGCGCTTGTCACTCATAGGTCACCATAATGACGCCAGACCAGTCCGGCAGTTTCATGCCCAACTCTTCGATCGCTTTTATCTCGATACGACCTTCCAGTCCGAATGTGCTCTGCTCAATCAGCAGCTGCCCCCATTGCACTTCCAGCGCATTGGTTTCGCCACGAAGTTGTTGTAGTTCGAACATGGCGTATCGATTCTTGAAGGTTGTATGCACAACTCCCATTCCCGTTATCAACACCAGCCCCAGCGCGCCAAACAATACGAAGGAGCGCGCAGACTTCAGACGCGTCCAATCCAACACGGAAGCGTTGTCCGCCAGGGCGTGCCTTCTTGAATGCTGTTTTGCCGCGGGTTCCACTCTCATCTCTCTCTTGTCAATTCTCAGGTCAGGAAATTTTCTCTGCCACTCGCATGATCGCGCTGCGTGAACGTGGATTGGCAGCCAGTTCTTCAGCATCTGCTTTGACTGCCTTGCCGATTTTTTTCAGCCGCGGATTCAGCGCGGCATACTGCACCGGAACACCCATCGGGAAATCATCACCACGCACCTGTTCTGCAATGAATTGTTTGACCAGGCGATCTTCCAGCGAATGAAAACTAATAATGACTAGTCTGCCCCCCAGCTCCAGCACATTGAGAATCTGTTGCAGGCCGGATTCCAGATCATCGAGTTCTTTATTGATATGAATGCGTATTGCCTGGAATGCTCGTGTCGCAGGATGCTTGTGTTTTTCCCAGACTGGATTAGCTTGTTTGACGATCTCAGCCAACTGCAGAGTGCTGGTAATAGGATGAGTTTTTCGCTCGGTGACGATGGCGCGCGCCATGCGGCGGGAGAAACGCTCCTCACCGTAGCGGTATATGACATCTGCTATCTCTTGCTCAGGAGCAGAAGCCAGCCACTGCGCAGCACTTTCCCCTTCGTCCGGATTCATCCGCATATCCAAGGGCCCGTCTTGAGTAAAACTGAAACCGCGTTGCGCCTCATCCAATTGCGGAGAGGACACGCCCAGATCCAACAACACGCCGGTCACCTTTCCTGTCAGATGCCTTTGCTCCAACAGCTCGGTAAGCCTGGCGAATGAACCGCGCGCAATTTCGAAACGCGCGTCACCGGAAAATTCTGCAATAGCTGCGCTTACTGCATCGGGGTCTTTGTCGATAGCCAGTAAACGCCCCTTCTCTCCCAGTTTCTGCAGAATAGCTCTGGCATGACCACCGCGCCCGAATGTACCATCCACATAAATTCCAGAGTCATCCGTGACGAGCGCATTGACTGCGGGATGGAGTAAAACTGTGTCATGCGCCTGTGCCATCATGGTCAGGTCTGCTCCCGATGCGCTTCTGTTTTTCCGTTATGCTTTTCTGAACTATTGCCCGTCGGCCGAACTTACAAAGAAATATTCAACAAACCGGCTGGTAGCTCACCTTCCGCTCCCCCTGCTGCAAAAGACTTTTCGCTGTGCGCTTTCCAGTTTTCCTGGCTCCATATCTCAAATTTCTTGTCCTGACCTACCAGAGCCACTTGCTTATCCAGTTGCGCGTACTCGCGCAGAACCTGTGGCAGTAGCACTCGGCCACTGCCGTCCATTTCCATATCCGTTGCATAACCAATCATGATTTGCTGCACGCGGCGAGTGCTGGGGTCAAAGCTCGATAATTTCGCTATATCACTCTGAATCTCTTCCCAGCTTTCCATCGGGTATAACAACAGACATTTCAGTGCAATATCGACAGTCGCCACCAAGCGCCCCCCGAATTGATTGGTCAACAGGTCACGATAGCGGGATGGCATGGCCATGCGCCCCTTCGTATCCAGATTGATTTGACTGAAACCTCTAAACACCGCTTTATCCTCTTGGGGAAGTTGGCTGGATCATGGACTCAATTCCATAATTCCCCACTTTCTGACAGATAACTCCACTTTTTTCCACCATGCGACACTATATGCACACAAATATCGCAGCGCAAGCAATATTTGTGAGTTTTCGCGTGTAACTAGCATGAATTTGTTAGAAAAATTCGGAAATGGACAGGAGGAAACGCAGCCAAATAAGGCTAATATTTCGCAATATCAGAAGGCTGCACCAAGCAGTTAATGTAAAATATGAGGTTTTGGCAGAATCTGCCAGGAGGAGGAGCTGGTTTTCGCAGTTCAGTTCTACTGCTGAAGCCGGAAGTTGTATATTTCGGAACGGCACAATACGAAAAAAATGAGTCAGCCTGTAAGCCGGGTTCTGTCGTGGACAGTCATTCATCTGGGGCCTGCATCACTGCAGGCCTCAAGCAGCCTACCCGAATCCAGTGCGAGCCGCACCGCAGGATTCCTATTTGGCCTTGCTCCGAACGGGGTTTGCCGTGCCACGAACTGTTACCAGTCGCGCGGTGCGCTCTTACCGCACCCTTTCACCCTTACCGCCCGATTTGCATCGGGTTGGCGGTCTACTCTCTGTTGCACTTTCCGTAGACTTTCATCTCCCAGGCGTTACCTGGCGTTCTGCTCTATGGAGCCCGGACTTTCCTCCGGCCCGCGCCTCGTAAACCGCCGAAACGGAAAACAACGCACTCAGGCCAGCGACTGTCCAGCTGACTCGCGGCAAGGTTAAGCGAGCACGGACAACATTACAAGCGCTTTGATTAAAACTGGCGCTATGTCACACTCAAAGCAACCAAACCGACAATTCAGTTTCTGTTCGCAGTATGGATATCCTTATGTTCAAACAGCACCGTCGGCTCACGACCATTATTCTCGCTACTATCCTGATGCTCCTGATTGGCACGGCATCGGTAGTATATTATTTCCGCTATTCGGCGCTTATTTTTTCAGCCAATCGTTTTCTGCAACCATACGGCCTGACGTTAGTCAGCCTGAACGATGTGCGTATTGGCACTTCTGAATTTTACGTGGGTGCGGCTGTTATCGCTGTAGACGGTGAAGATAATGAGCATCTCCTGCGCGATGTTACCGTAAAATATTCTGCGTCACAGTTAAGCAATGGAAAAATCGAATCGCTGCAGATCAGTCAACTGACCTTGAGCGCACCATTTTTCTCCATGCCCGAGTCTGCGGTAGGTGAGGCCGATAGTGAAATGCCATTCAGTGTTCTGACTTTTTTGCAGAACTTTCCTGTTCGCGATATACGCATATCCCAGATTCACTTGCCTGGTGTTTCGCAGGCCGCAGCATTGCATCTGATTCGCTCGAGCAGGGATCTGCAAATCGCCATAGAATCGGTTGATCTGGAGTTGCTGGCTGCCATCAATTGGCACGACCAAAATTTCGTTTCCAGTCACTTTATCGATGATGATCACCTGCAAACGCAGAACTTGAGTCCCAATGTCATTAGTGGTCGTCTCCAGCTGACGAAAGCCGGTGCGTTTGCAAGCACCATTGATTTCAGCCTGATCGACAGCCCCACGGAACTGGATGGGGAAATGCTGGTTATTGCCAACGTCGCACAGACACTTGCAACATTAGAAACTTATTACAACCTGCCGGACAACTTGCCACAGATGTCTGGTCAGCTCGAGACCAATGTGGAATTTACACTTCTCAAATCCAGCCTTGAAATACCGGTGTTTACGGCAACTTTTAACGAGAGTTCCGCATTAAACGTCCGTGAGATGGTCGGATTGATTCCTGCGGCTGGTGCGGCGGAAATCGTGTTGCAACTGAGTTCTGAACTGGTGATGAGCGTACAGGGCAACGACCTTGATTCGCTTGCATTCAGTATTGCGGCAGAAGGCGCAACCATGCATATAACGAATGTACCCGACATCGGTACCACAGAAATTACAATCGAGAGCCTTCAGGCTCAGTGCCATCAATTTCTGACCTGTACCAGCACACAGGAACTGAGCCTGGCAGTCGCATCATTTACAGCAGACAACTTTGCAATGACAGGTTTGGCGCTCTCGGGTGTAGTGACCGTCAACAATGCTGAGAACGGCCTAACAGTTATCGCAGAACCAGGCCTGCAGATCGGTATCTCTGGTGGCCGCAGCAATGAGTTAGAAATAGCCACTGCCACAATCAATTCTTCTTCTCCACTGACAATTCTGCAAAGTATTGACGGGACGTCTCTCGACGGCAGCAACATTGCCTTAATCCTGCCTTTCATACGTGTGAACCAGAAAATTTCCCGCGCGGCCGTAAACATTCCTGCACTGAGCTTAAATATCCGGGATGCACTGGCATTGGATCTGGAATTGATCGCGATCGATATGGCCAGCGAACTGGTGCCTGTGAATTTGCGTTCCGCGGTTTTTGAAAGTCAGGTGTCATTGCAAGACAATTCGCTGGAAGCAACTGGCAAATTGCATATGAATGGCCAACTGACCGTCGATTTTGATATTTCCCATCAAATAGATACCAGCGCAGGCAACGGTGTGTTCCGGGTGCCTGGCTTACAGTTCGACAGTTTATGGAACAAACTCTCCGACTTCATTGATCCCCTGCCAATCAATATCGATCTGTTGAGCGGCAGCATTAATGGCAATGCTGAATTAACCTGGCTGATCGACACAGAAGGTGCCTGGCAATTGTCCGGCCCAGCCCGCTTGCAACTGGATGGAATAAGCGGCTTGTACGAGGAAATAGGCTTTGTCGGTGCCCGCACAGAACTGGCTATCGAACTGTTGCATGATTGGCGCATGCGCAGCCTTGCCTCACAAACATTCAATATGACGAGTGTCGATATTGGTTTCCCCGTAGAGGATATTCGCTTTGACTATGGGTTTAATACCTTGCAGGGCACCTATGCATTGCAGAATATAGCCGCGAATATTTTCGAAGGCAGTATTTCATCGTCGGGGCTGATTTACGATATTAACGCTGACGCCAACTCCATGCTGATTGAATTGGAGCGGATAAATATTGCCCGCCTTCTCTCTCTGGCCGCCTACGATGCAGTAGCAGCTACCGGGCTGGTTAGTGGACAATTGCCTGTTACCCTGACAGGAAGTCAGTTAACCGTCCATGCCGGCAATCTGATAGCCTTGGCTCCCGGGGGTCAGATCAGCTATCGCCCGGCGGATTCTCTGGCAGGATCTGGCCAGATAAGCTCAGGAAATGCCAATCTCGATCTGGTCTACGAAGCACTCGCTAATTATCAATATCAAGTGCTGCAATCCAGTGTTGACTATCTGGACACCGGTGAATTGATACTGGGCCTGAAACTGGAAGGGTTCAGTCCGAACATGCAGTCTGGCAGTCAACGCATCAACCTGAATTTGAACATCAGCGACAATATCCCCGCGTTATTGCAAAGTCTGCAGGCCAGCCGCTCCATAACTGACGCACTGGAACTAAGGCTGCAGGTACAATAACTGTTAAAAAAAAGAATTTTTCGTTCAGTTAGAATTCAGCTGGTTCTGTTATAGTCACAATCATACAAGTCGCCAACCGGGTGGCACAGAAACGGTTTTGAAGGCTTCACGAACAATCTTGTTGCAAACCATCAATTGTTGAATTGGAAATATCATGCGAAAACTACTGGTTAGCCTTGGCGCCCCTGCAATCATGAGCATCATGGCCTGCACGCCAACTGTTCAGCTGGCAGCACCCACTGAACCGATCACCATCAATCTGAATGTGCGCATCGAACACGAGATTCGCGTCAGGGTTGAGCGCGAGCTGGATGACATGTTCCGCGAAGAAAATGGTCTGTTCTAGCAGCGCAGCAGTAAGCAACAAACTTAAGACTAATGAACATTCGAAAAAGTATCTCAAAGCACTCGTGTGGAGAAGCAAAATGAAAGTATCAAGGATCCTGGCTTATAGCATGTTGCTGCTGATTTTCAGCATTAGCAGTGCCTTTGCTGCAACACTGGAAGAAGCAAAATCGGCGGGTCAGATAGGCGAGAAAAGCGATGGTTATATCGGTTTGGTAGTAACCAATGCACCTGCAGAAGTTGTCGCGCTGGTTGCTGATGTTAACCGCCAGCGTCGCCAGCGTTATGAAGAGATAGCCAGCCAGAATGGCATCAGTGTGACTGATGTGGCCAAACTGGCTTACGCAAGAGCTGTCGAGAACACAAGATCAGGTCATTACGTAGAAGATGCCAGCGGCCGCTGGGTCAGAAAACCGTAAGTCTGAATTGGTTTAACGCGCGTCACGCATTGTCAGTGCCAGTTGATACAACTCATTCTTCTTGGCCCCCGTGATGCGCGCAGCCAGACCCGCAGCCTGCTTTAAAGGTAACTCCTCCAGCAATACTGCCAACACACGTTTACTCTCTGAGTCCGAAGCAGCCTCCTGGGTAGTTTCCTGACCACGAACCAACACCACAAACTCACCGCGTTGCTGATTGCTGTCTGACTGCATCCAGACCAATAGTTCCGCCAAAGTTGCTCCATGAATCGTTTCATATGTTTTAGTCAACTCGCGGCAGACAACTGCGAACCTTTCCGCGCCAAAAACTTCCTCCATGTCCAGCATGCTGGCTAATATGCGGTGCGGGGATTCATAGAAAATTAATGTGCGACTCTCGCTGAGAAGTTCACTGAGTCGTGTTTTGCGCGCTCCCTGTTTGGCTGGCAAAAAACCTTCAAAAATGAATCGGTCGCTGGGCAATCCCGACACACTTATCGCTGCTGTAAGTGCTGAGGCACCTGGTATGGGAACCACATTTAACTGTGCTTCGCGTGCAAGCATCACCAAGCGATAGCCAGGATCAGAAATAAGTGGTGTACCGGCATCCGAGATCAAGGCGACTGACTGACCCTGGCGCAATCTCTCCAGTAAAGATTCAACCCGCGCATCCGTACTGAAATCATGATACGAAATCAGTTTCGTGTTAATGCCATGGTAATGCAGAAGATGAGCGCTGTGACGGGTATCTTCGGCGGCAATTACAGATACAGTTTTCAGAACATTGAGTGCGCGGGCGCTGATATCCCCCATGTTGCCAATGGGTGTTGCCACAATATATAAACCGGGTCGATTTTCCGGGGCGGACGAGTCGCTCAACACTGCTCCTGCGCGAGAGCTCTGGTGTGTCTCGCTGGCGCCATGATACCCGCTTTAGTGTGGGAGCGAAAACCAGCGAATGCAGCTGCCATGACGCTTAAGTCTTCTATGACAATGGCTGCGCCGGTTGCCCCCTATCTGTAACTGTAATAAGCTCTAGCGTCTCTGTAGCTGTAAACCAAGACATCCAAGACCATGCGTACCCCATTTCCTCTGAAACTGCTTTGCCAATGCTTTCTGCTGCTGTTACTGGCCGCATGTTCCGCCAGTTCGCCACCCGTAAGTCGTCACGTTGAAGTTCCGCATTTATCGACTGGAACACAGGAAGATGAGATCCAACGCAATCTCCGCCTGGCTGCAATATCCTCGTCACCCGATAAAGAAACCTATTTGCTCAATGCCGCTGAGCTGTTTTTGAATTCTGAACAGTTCACCGAGGCAGGAGCCGTGCTTAACGGCATTGCTGATATGGAAGCGCTCCCCTCCCCTGTGCAGCTTCGTTATGCCCTGCTGCGCGGTGAAGTAGCGTTGCAGCAAGGTGAGGCAGATGCGGCGCTGGAATTGTTACAATCAGCGTTGCAAACTCCGTTACACAGTCTGGAAAGTAATCTGCAGCAACAGGTATTAAATCTGCGTTCGCGTGCCTACTATGAGCAGCATCAGTACATTGCCGCAGTACGTGAGCGCATCCTGCTTGCCGGCCTTCTCACCCAAGCGGAACTGGCAGCCAATAACAATACCATTTGGCAAATCCTTGCCAACGCGCCTGAAAATGCACTGGACGTAAGAGGCAATCAAATTGATACCTATGAATTGCGGGGTTGGCTTGAACTCGCTCAGGTTGTGAATGCTGAGCAGTTTGACATACCTCGGCAAGTCCAGGCAGTTTCCCAATGGCAAAACAAATGGATGCAGCACAGCGCCGCAGCGGAGCTTCCTGAAGCGCTGACATTTGTACATGAGCTCTGGGACAATCGCGCACGTAATATTGCCTTGTTATTGCCAGTATCGGAACCAGCGGGTAAGGCCATTAATGAAGGTTTCCTTGGTGCTTACTACGAGGCTATGGCACAGGGCGTGGAAGTTCCAACCATTACTGTATACGACACCAGTGTAAGCAATGAAATAATGCCCCTCTATCGGCAGGCTGTCGAACGGGGCGCCGACATGATTATCGGGCCGCTGCGTAAAGAGCTTGTGCGCCAGCTGCAATCGCAGGACTCGCTGCCAGTGCCCACGTTGGCATTGAACTACGGCGACTTCGACAGAATATCGCCCGCAGGTCTCTACCAATTCGGACTGGCACCCGAAGATGAGATCATGCAGGCAGCAGAAATGGCCTGGCAGGCTGGCCATCGTTACGCTGCCATTCTTATTCCCACGGGCGGGGACTACATACGGATCAGCGAGACATTCGCCAGTTATTGGCAGCAACTTGGCGGCGAAGTCGTCTCGCAGGCAACATTCAGTCAGAACAGTACCTATACGGATGTCATCCGTGATTTGCTGAGTATTGGTGACAGCGAGGTGCGAGCAACTCAACTGCGGTCCCTGCTGTCTCGCAACACTATTCACTTCACGCCAAGGCGTCGTCAGGATGTGGACTTCATTTTCCTCAACGCCAGCCCATTGGAAGGACGTCAAATCAAACCAACCCTGGCATTTCACTTTGCAGGAGACGTACCGGTTTACGCGATGCCCAATATTTATGATGGTGGCAATAACACTGTCGCCAATCGCGACTTGAACGGCGTCATGTTCATGGATGCCCCCTGGATTCTCAAAGCGAATGAACCTCTACGCGAACACATGAATAGTATCTGGCCCGCATCCGCCGGACCGGTGCAACGATTGCGTGCGATGGGTGTAGACAGTTTCAGGTTGTATGCCCGTATTGCACAATTAGAGGCGTATCCGCAAACACGCTTACATGGCGCTACCGGTATGTTGTCCATGCAAAGCAATGGTGGTATCAAACGTGAACTGCTTGAAGCGCAGATTATCAATGGCAATGCCGCATTGCTGGAAAGTCGTCCGCAGAATAGCAACACCAACATAACCCAGATTCCAAGGCCCTGATCTATACTCTCGCTGAGCCCCGAAGCCTTTTCGCAGCGGCTTGAGCTTGTGCGGCATTCCGGAAATTCGGAAAGCCATTGTTTTAACTATGCGGAGATCAGAACATGGACGTTCTGCAAGCCAGGCACAAACGGCAGTTTGGAGAGCGCCAGGAACAGGCGGTCGCGGATTACCTTGGCAATCGGGGATTAGAGCTGGTAGCGCAGAACTACCAGTGCAAAATGGGTGAAATAGATTTAATCATGCGTGATCAGGAGACACTGGTTTTCATCGAAGTACGATTTCGGCGCTCACAGCGCTTTGGCACCGCAGTTGAGTCCGTAAACCTTCGCAAGCAGAACAAGATAATCCGCTGCGCCCGCTATTTTCTGCTTGCTCATAAACTGTCCGAGAAAATTCCTTGTCGCTTTGACGTGATAGGTTTATTTCCGCGAACCAAACAGACATACTCATCTGTAGTGTTGGCAGGTGATCTGCAAATTGAATGGGTCAAAGGTGCGTTTGGCGCCTGAGCACTCATCCGGAGCAACGCTGACACTTGCACAAGTAATCAGCCATCTAGCTTATATTGAGCCACTGCGACAAGGCAGTAACCAGAATAAATAGCTTCAGAAGAAGGTCTGCTTAGAGATGGATTTACAGCAACGCGTGCTCTGGTACTTTGAGCAGAGCACAAATACTCAGCGAGAAACCGCAGCGACTATTTCTGCGTTGGTTGCTCAGGCTGGTCAACTTATTACAGAGTGCTTACTGCAAGGTGGCAAAATCATTTGCTGCGGCAGCGGCAGTTCAAGCGGGCAGGCTCAGCATTTTGCCGCAGCTTTACTGAACCGCTTTGAGCGGGAACGGCCAGGGCTGCCCGCCATCGCAATCGGCCATGATGGTCTGCTGACTTCGGCTATTGCCAGCGATCACAGCTTCAAGGAGATTTACGCAAAACAGATAAAAACACTGGCACAGCCAAACGATGTCCTTCTGGTGATGTGCGCCGGGCGTGTGCCGCGCGCTATTCTGGAAGCAGTAAAAGCAGGACATCACAATGGTATGATCATCCTTGCCCTGACGGGAGACGACAGCGGAGAAATCGCAGATCTGCTACAATCCGGCGACATTGAGCTGAGAGTACCGGCTCAGCGCAATGCCAACATACAGGAAATGCATCTGATCATTATCAATAGCCTGTGTGATCTGATCGATGCACTAATTTTTGGAGAGGAATCGTGAAACTACATAAACTGACTGCAATCATGTTTTTTGCCTTGAGTTCAGCCTGTACAACTGTGCTGGTGGAAACCACTGGTCCGGAGGGAATGGTGGAAGATCCCACTGTTCGCAGCGCAGGTGCTGTCGTTGAGGATGGAGCAATTGAAACACGCATCACGGTCAATATTAAGTCACAGGAACCTCTGTTCAGGCAGGCGAATTTCAATGTCGTCAGTCACAACGGGGTCGTGTTGATTGTTGGTCAGGTGCAAAACGAGCAATTGCGTAACAAAGCTGCGGACATTGCAGCCGAAGCCAGCTCCAGAATCAAACGCATTCACAATGAATTGGAAGTAGCTGGCAAAACCACCATGCTCTCTCGCATGAATGACACCTGGATCAGCACCAAAGTCCGCACTCAGCTGGCGTCTAACGATGACGTACCCTCATCGCGCATACGGGTCGTCACCAGCAATGGTAATGTTTATCTGATGGGGATGGTCAGCCAGGCCGTTGGTGATCAAGCTGCGCTGTTAGCCAGAAATGTTGCAGGCGTGGCAAAGGTGGTAAAGGTATTTGAATATATCTGAAGAATTTTTAAAGAAGATTTTTGCTGGAGAGCCTGTGCAGAGAAATCTGACAAAAGGTCTGTGACTGACTGTTATTTGACTACTCGCAGCGAGGGTTTGCTGCGGGCACTTCCTCCAGCTGCCTTGGGTTTAGCGGGTTCTGCATCTGCAGTTGTTGGAGCAGCCGGCGGCGTGGGAGCTGGCGCTTCGGCTTCAAACACCATACCTTGCCCATTCTCCCGCGCATAAATCCCCATTACAGCAGCTACTGGCACATAAACCGGAGTAGGAATACCAGCAAACCGGCCACTGAACTCTACAGCATCATTGTTTATCAATAATCCATGCACTGCAGATGGAGAAATATTCAGAATGATCTGTCCATCCTTGACGTATTCCTGTGGCACCATGACATTGGCACCATAAGCATTCACCAGAATGTAAGGTGTGCAGTTGTTCTCCAGTATCCACTCATAAAGCGATCTGAGCAGATACGGTCTGCTGGATGTCATAGTCATAGTTGATACCGGAAAGGAATTGGTGCTTACACCATTTCCTTCTCTTGCTCAGACAGACTTATCCTGATTGAGTCTCTGGAAAACAGACGTGCTCTGTACTCGAGCAATGGCTGCACGGCCTTGCTGTCGCCGAGATCGATACCGATGGCCGGCAGGCGCCAGAGAATAGGAATGACGCAACAATCCACAATAGTGAATTCATCACTCATGAAGAACGGTTTTTCAGTAAAAATAGGCGCTATTGAAATCAGACTCTCGCGCAATTCCTTGCGCGCCTTGTCTGCCTCGGAGGCGCTGCTTTTGCCCGCCATCAGCGTATCAACTGTTACACACCAGTCACGTTGGATGCGATACATCCACAACCGACTTTGGGCGCGTGCTACGGGGTATACAGGAAACAATGGAGGATGTGGGAAACGTTCATCCAGATACTCCATCATGATATTGGCTTCATACAAAACCAGATCGCGGTCAACCAGCGTGGGCAAACTGTTGTAGGGATTCAGGGAAGCCAGATCCTCAGGCTTCTTTTCCGGATCCACGTCTACTGTCTCAACAGTAACTCCTTTCTCCGCCAAAACTATTCGTACACGATGGCTATACTGACTGGCACCGTCCGAATAAAACGTCATGGAAGAGCGCTTGGTAACAACACCCATAATTTGATCCTCTAATGCTGCTGAAATATCGAATGTTTCATTGGGTGTTAATGTATCTTTTTCCAGTATTCTCTATTGAGCAGGAATACAAAGATGAACAATATGGCCAGGAAACCAAGAACATAAAATCCAATTTCCTGACGTCGTTCACGAATCGGCTCGCCCACGTAATACAGGAAATTGGTCAAGTCGTATACGGCTTGATCAAACTCTGCCGGACTCAGGCTGCCGGTACCTTCCACATGGTTCATCTCACAACCTTCCGGGCTAAGGTCACCATTAGCACAGATAACATCGCCCTGCAGTTCATGCAGCACATTGGGCATACCAACGTTGGCAAATGTTTTGTTGTTCACACCCCAGGGTCGGCTTTCATCAGCGTAGAACGAGCGCAGATAAGTGTACAAGTACTCAGGGCTGCGGACGCGCGATATCAGCGTAAGGTCGGGCGGACTGGCGCCGAACCAGTTCCTGGCATCTTCATCGCGCATACTTATTTCAATCAGATCGCCAATTTGAGCTTCATCGAAAATCAAGTTTTCCAGCACCAACTCATGCGGAATACCCAGGTCATCGGCTGTGCGCTCAAAGCGCTGGTATTTCAAAGAGTGGCAGGACGCACAGTAATTCATATACAGCATGAATCCGGTTTGCAGGGACTCCTGATTCTTGATATCCATCTCCACATCATCCAACGGTACATTGGACTCTGCACCAACAGCTTTCAGTGGCAACATGATCAGCGCTGCAAGCAATGCCAGAGTAATAGCCATCTGCTTCATGCTGATCCAGCGACCGGTAACACGCTCGGGCTCAGGGAAAGTTTTCTCTTTCGCTGTATACCAGGGCATCAGGAAGAAGAAGGCAAAATAGACCACAGTCATGATCTGCGCCAGAAGAGTACGCCCGTCTGTTACAGACATAGTGCCAAGTACACCCAGAACAACGAAGCTGACGACGAATGCCAACAGCGCTATACGGCTGTACCAGCCTTTGTAACGCATGGACTTGACCGGGCTGCGATCCAGCCAGGGCACCACGAACAGAATGGCAATGGCGCCGAACATGACAATCAGGCCCCAGAATTTCGCATCAATACCGAACAACGGAATCGTTACCGCACGCAGCATCGAATAGAACGTGGTGTAATACCACACTGGTGGCACGTGTTCTGGCGTCACCAGAGGGTTGGCTTCCTGGAAGTTTGCATGTTCAAGGAAATAACCACCCATTTCCGGGACAAAGAATACGATAAAGCAGAAAACGAACAGGAAGACCACAATGCCGACCATGTCGTGCACAGTGTAATAAGGGTGGAACGGAACACCATCCAGAGGAATGCCATCCGGACCTTTGTTCTTCTTGATTTCAATACCATCAGGATTATTGGAGCCTACTTCATGCAGCGCCAACAGGTGCAACACAACCAAAGCCAGCAACACAATTGGCAACGCCACCACATGCAAAGCGAAGAAGCGATTCAATGTAGCGCCGGAGATCAGATAGTCACCGCGAACCCAGATCAACAGATCTTCACCAATAACTGGAATGGCTCCTACCAATGAAACAATAACGTTGGCACCCCAGTAAGACATCTGTCCCCATGGCAGTACGTAGCCCATAAAACCTTCGATGACCAGCACCAGATAAATGGCCATGCCGAACACCCAGACCAGCTCGCGCGGCTTCTTATATGAGCCGTACATCAAGCCCCGGAACATATGCAGATAAACCACAACGAAAAACGCGGACGCACCGGTTGAATGCAGATAGCGCAATAACCAGCCCCACTCCACATCGCGCATTATGTATTCAACTGACGCAAAAGCACCTTCGGCACTGTTGGTGTAGTTCATGGTCAACCAGACTCCGGTCACCAATTGCAACACCAGCACTAACAGAGAAAGCACACCGAAGAAATACCAGAAATTGAAATTCTTGGGCGCATAGTACTTGCTCATATGCCGCTCCCAGGCGGCTACTATGGGCAGGCGATCATTGGTCCAATCACGCAGACCAATCAATGAGGAGACAATCCAACCTTTCTTTTGCGTTGCGCTCATTATGCAGGCACCCCATCTTCACCAATCACCAGAATACTTTCAGTCTCGTAATAATACGGAGGCACTTCCATATTGCGCGAGGCGGGTGAGTTCTTGTAGACACGACCAGACAGGTCAAAGCGCGAGCCATGGCAAGGACAGAAGAAACCACCTTTCCATTGTGCGTCAAACGGCTCAGGGCGCAGCGCGATGCGTGGCGTTGGTGAGCAAAACAAATGCGGACATAATCCAACCAGTACCAGAATCTCAGGATCTCTGGAGCGATAGGCATTGGTTGCGTACTCGGGTTGTTCCGGCTCAGTTGAGTCGGGATCAACCAATTCATCAGTCAGTGTAGCCATTGCATCCAGAGACTCCTGGGTACGGCGCACGATGAATATGGGTTTGCCACGCCAAGCGGGAATAGGGCCCAGAATACCGCCCTCTTCGATACGACTGATATCCACTTTTACTGGTGCACCTGCCGCTCTTGCTTTGGCGCTTGGATTCCATGAACCTACGAATGGCACTGCTACGCCGACTACGCCAGCTGCACCTACGACCGAGGTCGACCCTAATAAAAACCGTCTGCGGCCAGTATCGGCACCGTCTTCACTCACCGTGTTATCTCCTGAGCTTAGTAATAGTAGGGGACCTCTGCCCTTGTGGGCCACTGAAGTCCGGGTTGGACAGAAAAAGTATTCCGAGTAACTCTTCGTAAACTGTGCGTAGCTCTTAGTAAACTCTGCTCAACTCTGTGCAAACCTGCAGCTACGATCAGCAAATGCGCCGAATAGTAGTAAATTTAGCGGAATTTTTCAAGCATTACCTGCCCCAATATTGACGCAAATCATTGATTACGAAAACGAATTTATTTTTTCCGCAAAAAAAAACGCCTCAGCCAGCGTGTGGCTAAGGCGTTTTTCAGAATCGTAAAAAATTAACGCTTGGAGAACTGTGGCTTCTTACGTGCTTTACGCAGGCCCACTTTCTTACGCTCAACTTCACGCGCATCACGGGTTACAAAACCAGCTTTACGCAATACGGGACGCAGTGTCTCATCGTACTGCATCAGAGCGCGGGTAATACCATGACGTATCGCACCTGCCTGCCCGAAACTGCCGCCACCACGAACCGTGACCATGATATTGAACTTATCAGACAATTCAACAAGCTGCAGAGGCTGCTGAACGATCATACGCGCAACTTCGCGACCAAAAAAACCATCCAGAGGACGTGCATTAATGGTAATCGTGCCAGTACCCTTAGTGAGGAACACGCGGGCTGTAGCAGTCTTGCGTCGGCCAGTGCCGTAGTATTGAGTCGTGGACATAAAGTTTTGCTAAACCTCTTTTCAGATTACAGCTTGAGAGTCTGTGGTTGTTGTGCTGTATGGGGATGCTCGTTGCCGGCATATACCTTGAGTTTCCTGAACATGGCGCGACCCAGCGGATTGCTTGGCAGCATGCCTTTGATAGCCAGCTTGATAACGCGCTCTGGCGCTTTTTCGATCAGCTTGCCGAAAGGCATTGACTTGATTCCACCCGGGAAACCGGAGTGTGAATGGTACATCTTGCCCTTGGCCTTGTTACCTGTGACAACGACTTTCTCTGCATTGATCACTACTACGAAATCGCCAGTGTCGACATGCGGGGTGTATTCCGGCTTGTGCTTGCCACGCAGGCGGCTCGCAATCTCGGCAGCCATGCGCCCGAGAGTCAGCCCTTCGGCATCTACGAGCAGCCAGTTATGTTCTACATTCTGTGGTTTAGCACTAAAAGTCTTCATTAAAATCCACCAAAGGGGCATCTTGCCAAAAGGCATAATCTTCAAGGAGCGCGAATACTACCGAAGCGACCGGAAAACTTCAAGGGTTTATCAAGGGAATATTTGCATATATCTACGCTTGTGGGCAGCTTAACCCATTGCACGCGGACCTGCCATGAAAAGTGCTGTGGCCAGATTACCAGCGGGATCAGGGTTTGTGTTCACCGGCCAGATAGTCGTGCGATTGCATCTCCAGCAGGCGACTGCGCGTCCGCTCGAAAACGAAGTCATGCCGCCCGCCGGTGTATAGCTCCTTAAGCGGCACAGCAGCGGATATCAACAGCTTCACATTGCGATCGTATAACTCATCCACCAAGCTGACAAAACGCCGCACAATATCATCCTTGTCAGAACCCAGTTGCGGCACATTAGCCAACAACACGGCATGGTATATTTTTGCGATTTCAATATAGTCATTAGCGCTGCGGGGACCGCCGCACAGCTCCTCAAAATCGAACCACACGACGTCATCGGCGCAGATCCTGGCTGCAATCTGCCGGCCCAGAATCTCGATACCGCAGTGCTCAAATACTTCCGCATGCTCCGGTACCAGACTGCGAAATCCCTGCATCATCGCGGTCTCCGCAGCGCTGCCATGCGGACTGTAATAGATGGCGGCCTGCTCCAGTGCCCGCAGACGATAGTCGATGCCACCATCCAGTTCGATAATTTGCGTATAGCGATGTAGCAAGGCAATGGCAGGCAAGAAGCGAGCTCTTTGCAGACCATTTTCATATAACTTGTCCGGGTGGATATTGGAGGTCGCTACAAGCACTACGCCAGCCGCTGTCAAATGCTCGAGCAGGTTGGCCAGGATCATGGCGTCGCCAATGTCTGACACAAAAAACTCATCAAAACAGATAACTCTGGCCTCCCTAGCGAGCTTGGCAGCCACCAGCTCCAGAGGGTTCTTCTGTTGTTTCAAATTGCCGAGCTCAGTGTGAACGCGCTGCATGAAGCGGTGGAAGTGGGTTCGGAGCTTGTTGTCGAATGGCAGGCTCTCGTAGAATACATCCATGATATAGGTCTTGCCCCTGCCTACACCGCCATAGAAATAAATGCCTTTGATGGCATCTGGGGCCGGGGAGCCGTCGAGATCGAGCAGATTTTTGATCTTCTTCAGTACCGAATGCTTGCCAGACGGCGTTTTCGGCAGCATGGTTTCGTAAAGTTGCTGTACCTTTTCGATGGCATGCGCTTGCGCTGGGTCCGGGAACAGGACCCCGCTGCTGATATCCAGTTGGTAACGCTGCATGGGAGTCATGGGCAGGATTCGTAGATACTTTTTATCTGTTTGGCTTTCTGTTTGGTGGCGCATTCAATTTGGCGATGCACACTATTAGGCTGGGCATTCTACGGCAATCATTGGCGGCAAACCAGTAATGGCAATATGGCAAATACGGGTTCCCTATTCGGTCCATGGCAGGATGTGCAGACAGATAATCCGGACAAGGCGCTTGTCAGTAGGTAAATTTCTTACGGCGATTGCGTACAAATCACGTTATACTTGCGCCAGAATATTGTTCCGCAGGTCATTCGCAGTACCACATTCAAGGTGATTTGACCTGGCTGAGTAGCAGCAAACATGAAAGGAAAAAACCAAGAGGCGAAAGACAATATGACATGGTTGATCGGTATCGGCGGTCTTGCAATTGGTGTATGTCTTGGCGTAATAGCCGCCAGCCGCTTCAAGAACTCAAACCCGACGCGAATCTTGGAGCTGGAACAACAGGTGCATGATCTGCAACAGAAGCACGACAGATACAAGGAAAATGTTGGCGAACATTTCAGCATGACTGCTGAATTGGTGCAGCATATGACTGAGAGCTATCGTGATGTGTACCAGCATCTCGCCTCTGGCGCGCAGGAGCTGTGTTCCGGCGATGTAGCCAACAAACTGTTGCCTGCCAGCGAAGACATCGTATTCAATGCCTCCGTCAACGACAGTGCTTTGCAGCCGCCGCGGGACTATGCTCCCAAGCAGAACCCCACGCAGAAAGGTGCGCTGTCCGAGGAGTTCGGTATCGACAAGAAGAAAGACGTCGACTGACTAATCTTTTCCAATAACAACCTTTGTGCGCGGCGCCGCCATCAATTGCGGCGCAGTCACACTATGCAAAGATCAAAATAATGGCCGACTACAGTCTTACCCACCTGAAACAGCTCGAAGCTGAAAGCATCCATATTATTCGCGAAGTCGCGGCGGAGTTTGACAAGCCGGTCATGCTTTACTCTATCGGCAAAGATTCTGCAGTCATGCTGCATCTTGCGTTGAAAGCCTTTTATCCCGGCAAGCTGCCCTTCCCGCTGATGCATGTAGACACCACGTGGAAGTTCAGGGAGATGATTCGATTTCGCGATGAACAGGTCGCGAAACTTGGCCTGGACCTGATCGTCCATATCAATAAGGATGGTGTGGATGCAGGTATTGGGCCCTTTACTCACGGCAGCGAAAAACATACTGACGTGATGAAAACTCAGGGCCTGCGCCAGGCGCTGGACAAATACAAGTTTGATGCGGCCTTTGGTGGCGGTCGCCGCGACGAGGAAAAATCACGGGCCAAGGAACGTGTGTTCTCCTTTCGAGACAAAAACCACGGCTGGGATCCCAAGAACCAACGTCCTGAGCTTTGGAATATCTACAATTGCAAAGTGAACAAAGGCGAAAGTATTCGCGTTTTCCCCTTGTCCAACTGGACTGAGCTGGATATCTGGCAATACATCTATCTGAACAATATTGATATCGTGCCTTTGTATTTCGCCAAGCCACGTCCCGTGGTGAACATGGATGGCGTAGAAATCATGGTAGATGATGAGCGTATGCCTGCGGAGCTTCGGCAAAAAGCGGTGATGAAAACTGTCCGTTTTCGCACGCTGGGTTGTTACCCACTCACAGGCGCGGTGGAATCCGAAGCAACAACTCTGCCCGCAATAATTCAGGAAATGTTGCTGACAACCACTTCAGAGCGGCAAGGCAGGTTAATAGACAGCGACCAGGCTGGGTCTATGGAAGAGAAGAAGCGTAAAGGGTATTTCTGAACCAGAATCAAACATTACTGCCAGCGGGCAGCCTGAACGGATTTTAGCCACTATGTCACACCAGTCAGAACTTATCAGTATCGATATCAACGCCTATCTTGCCCAGCATGAACGCAAGGAATTGTTGCGCCTGCTTACCTGTGGCAGTGTTGATGATGGCAAGAGCACGTTAATCGGTCGCCTGCTGCACGATTCAAAAATGATTTACGAAGACCAGCTGGCAGCTATTACAGCGGACAGTATCAAGTCCGGCACTACTGGCGGCAAACTGGATCTGGCGCTATTGGTTGATGGGTTGCAGGCAGAGCGTGAACAAGGCATCACCATCGATGTGGCGTATCGCTATTTCTCTACCGCAAAACGCAAGTTCATCATTGCCGATACGCCGGGTCATGAGCAATACACTCGTAATATGGCAACTGGCGCCTCAACGTGCGACCTCGCCGTAATTCTGATTGATGCGCGCTATGGTGTGCAGCGCCAAACCAAGCGGCACAGTTTTATTACCTCACTGCTGGGCATCAAACATATTGTTGTCGCCATCAACAAGATGGACCTGGTTGATTTCAGTGCGGAGGTTTTCGAAAAAATCCGCGCTGATTACATCGAGTTCACACGAAAATTACCCGCTGCCCACTTTCATTTCCTGCCCATGTCCGCGCTGAACGGTGACAACGTCGTGAACGCCAGTGAGAACATGCCGTGGTATGAAGGCTTGTCGCTTATGGCCATCCTGGAGAGCGTAGAGATTGCGGAGGATCGCAACTTCAATGACCTGCGTTTCCCCGTGCAGTATGTGAACCGACCTAACCTGAACTTTCGAGGCTTCTGTGGCACGCTGGCATCCGGCGTGGTGCGCAAGGGCGACGAAATAATGGTTTTGCCTTCCAGGAAAAAGAGTCGCATTAAATCCATTGTCACATTCGATGAAGAACTTGAATCCGCATACGCAGACATGGCGATCACTCTGACGCTGGAGGACGAGATTGATGTCAGCCGCGGCGACCTGATAGTGCACAGCGATAACCTGCCAACCATCACTGATAGCTTTGAGGCTGTCGTTGTATGGATGGCAGAGCAGGCTCTATTGCCGGGCAGGCTTTACGATTTCAAACTGGGTAGCAGAACAGTCAGTGGCCGAATAAAAGGATTGCAGTATCAGCTCGATGTAAACACGCTGGAAAGAAAGCCAGCACCCGGGCTGGAGTTGAACGAGATTGGTGTGTGTGAAATTGCGGTCGAGCAACAGGTTTGTGTCGATAGTTACAATATAAATCGCAATACCGGTGCGTTCATCATCATTGACAGACTGACTAACGTGACAGTTGGTGCCGGCATGATCAACCTGGACGATACGGTCAGCAGTAAACGCAAAGCTGGTACTGGAAGCATTATTCACGTGACGCGCGAAGAGCGCGCCGCACGCTTTGGCCAAAAACCTGCCACCATCATGTTTATTGGTGTGTCAGGTTCCGGCAAATCAACACTCGCACACGGGCTGGAGAGAAGGCTTTTTGATAAAGGTCGCGTCAGCACCGTGCTGGACGGAAAGTCCATGAGACTGGGCATCAGTAAGGATTTGCCTCATGATCAGGAAGGACGTGCGGAAAATCTGCGCCGCAGCACCCATATAGCACGGTTCTTGAATGATTCGGGGTTGATATGCTGCGCTGCCTTTGTTGCACCCAATAAAGATTCGCGTGAGCACGCGTTGAGTATTATCGGCAAGGATAATTGCCATATCATCTATTTAAACCCTCCCATCGAGATATGCAGACAGCGCGACCCCAGTGGCTTATATGCAGCCGCCGAGATCAACGAGTCCGACGACATCCCCGGTGTGTCCTTTGCCTACGAAGCGCCCGATAATGCGGACCTGGAGCTGGATACCAGCGTCTTGTCAGTCGAAGAGTGTCTGGACCAGATACTTGCTCTGATGGCAGATAAAGGCATTATCTGACGCGATAGTCGGTGAACATTGAGGTGTTTGCCTTCACTTACGGGCGAATTGCTCGCATAATGGGCGCACGGGCGCTACCACGCTATTGGCAGTCGCGCAGCAAATTGTTGCGGTAACCTGTTGCAGTGCATTTCCTGTTGTAGTGCATCTTCTGTTGCAGTGCATCAAAAGGCAGACCATGAAAAAGCTTTTGCAGTTTATAAGTTGGCCGGTTGTCGCGGGCGTCCTGCTGGCAATCATCCTGCTGCAGTACCAGCAGCTTGAACGCATTACCGACGGCCTGGCCGCGCAAACACACTCGCCTGCCGCGAGCAACGCATCACTCCCTGTTCTGAATTCCTATGCGGATGCGGTCAGCAGAGCTTCACCATCAGTTATCAGTATTCATTCCACCATTCGTCAGCAGATACAACTACCTCCGGTTGAAGAGATTCCGCCAGTGTTCAGAAACTGGTTGCAAAGCATTCCTTCAGAGAGATCCTGGAGTAGCTTGGGGTCAGGTGTCGTAATTAGCGACGAAGGTTATATTCTAACTGCACTGCATGTTATCGAAGGCGCAGAAAACATAGATGTTGTGTTTGGCGATATATACAACACCATCTCAGTTCCTGCCAATCTGATTGGTTCAGATCCGAATACGGATCTGGCATTGCTCAAAATTGATTCCTCAGTAATGCCGCCAACTATTCCGGTAGGATCATCCGATGCAGTACGGGTTGGCGATGAGGTCCTTGCCATCGGTTTCCCCAGTCAGGAGTTGATGAATCAGAAGTCGGTTTCCAAGGGCATAGTCAGCGCGCTGGGGATACCACAGCATGGCCTGCCTGTTGTTGAATACATACAAACCGATGCCGCCATGAACTATGGCAATTCCGGTGGCGCATTAATCAACGCCAAGGGAGAGCTGATTGGCATAAATTCTTTTATTTATTCTCAGTCTGGTGGCTCTGATGGGATTGGCTTCGCGGTTCCTGTCAACAAGGCCATGATGGTGGTGGAACAATTGATTCAATATGGCGAGGTGACACCAGGTTATCTTGGTGTGATTACCGGCGAGTTATTAACGCCAGAATTAAGCACGGAGTTCTTTGGTCGGGAAGATGTCAGCGGGTTGCTGGTGGAACAGGTGAATGTTGCCAGCCCCGCCGAGACTGCCGGAATCCGCGCCGGAGACGTTATGACAGCTATTGATAGTGTGCCTATAAGCAGCGTGATCAATACGATTGATCAGATCAATCGCAAGGCGCCAGGACAAACAGTTGATATTCAGATATTCCGGGAAGGGCAAACGCGCACGATAACGGTTGTGCTGGGGACCGGCACCGCGCAATACAGGCAGCCGGATAATCCGCTACGCACGTTACGACCCTGATCACTATTCCACTGACACGCTATTTGCAGGCCGCTTGTTTACGGGCGACTTACTTATCAGATGACCGATAAGCAGCAGATAAAGCGTGAGCCTGCAAAAATTCGTTATTCGCCAACTCTCCAGCAACGCCAGCCAGTGCGGCAGCGCCCTGCGCAGAACAATTAATGATTGAACTGCGTTTCTGAAAATCGTAAACACCCAAGGGAGAGAAAAACCGAGCCGTCCCGGATGTAGGCAGAACATGACTGGGTCCGGCGCAGTAATCGCCCAATGCCTCGGCGCTGTAACGCCCCATGAAGATCGCGCCAGCATGTACGATATGCTCAAGCAACCCCTCGGGGTTCTCTACTGATAGCTCAAGGTGTTCCGGGGCAATCAAATTACTGACAGCAACCGCTTCTTCCAGATCCGCAGTTTTTATCAGCATGCCGCGAGATTGCAGAGAATTGCTGATGATTTCCCGGCGCTCCATTTGTGGCAACAATCTCTGAATGCTTTGCCAAACTGCTTCCAGATATTCCGCGTCCGGGCTGATCAGAATGGATTGTGCCTGCTCATCGTGCTCCGCCTGAGAAAACAGATCCATTGCAATCCAATCGGGATTTGTGTCGCCATCGCAAATTATCGTGAGCTCTGAAGGACCCGCTATCATATCGATCCCCACATCACCGAAGACCTGCTTTTTAGCAAGCGTGACATACAGATTACCTGGACCAGTGATTTTATCCACGCGGGCTATGGACTCGGTACCATAGGCCAACGCAGCAATAGCCTGCGCGCCACCAATAGTGTAAATCCTGTTGACACCAGCTAACGCCGCCGCCGCGAATATCAATTTACCCGCATCACCATAAACGGTAGGTACAACGGCGATGATCTCTTTTACGCCGGCGACGCTGGCAGGAATGGCATTCATGAGCATTGACGAAGGATAGTTGGCTTTGCCGCCGGGAATGTATATGCCTACCCTGTCAAGCGGGCTTACTTTCTGACCGTAAACGGAACCATCAGCTTCTGTATATTGCCAGGAAGTCTGTTTCTGTTTTTCGTGATAAATACGAACTCTATCAGCAGCCGTGCGCAACGCATCGGCCTGTTTTGCTGGCAGCGTATCAAGGCTTTGTTGCATCTGTGCAGGTGTCACTAACAGGTCGTCAATCCTGTCTGCCGCAAAGCGATCGAACTGTCGGGTGTATTTCAATACCGCAGCATCGCCATTGCTTCGTACATCCTGCAAAATATTCTGCACAACTGTGGCGGTATTGTTGTCAGCCAGCATTCTGCGATTCAGCATGCTGTTCAGCTTTTCGGTAAAGTCTGAATCCGCATAATTCAGACGAGAGATATTCAAATTCTCAGTAGACATGGTTAATCCTGTGTTATCAGCTTGATGTTCCGGCCAGCGCCTTTTCCAGGCGCGCAAGAATTTCCGTGATAACAGCATGTTTCAGTTTCATGGCAGCTTTATTGACTATGATTCTTGAGCTGACATCAGCAATCAGGTCGAGTGGCTCCAGACCATTCGCCTTGAGTGTGTTCCCGCTGTCCACAATATCCACAATCTGATCAGCCAGCCCCATGGATGGTGCCAGTTCCAGAGCGCCATTCAGTTTGATGACATCGATCTGCACACCTTTCTCGGCAAAATAGCGCTTGGTAATATTCACAAACTTGGTAGCAACCTTGAGCCTGCCCGGAATCGATCTGACACCGACCGGAGCTGCTGTCATTAATCGACAACGCGCCAGCTTCAGATCCAGCGGCTCGTAAAAGCTGTTGCTGCCGTACTCAAGCAGCAGGTCTTTGCCAACCACCCCCATGTCAGCACTACCGAACTCGACATAGGTCGGCACATCGGCGCCACGTATCACCATTATCTGAACATTCTCGATACTGGTGTCAAAAATCAGTTTGCGGCTGCTGCTGATATCCTCCAGCGGCTTGATACCGGCACGTTCAAACAGGGGCAATACTTCGTCAAGTATGCGCCCTTTGGTCAATGCTATAACTGTCTTTTGCTTGTTCATGGTAAATCAATCCAGCGCTCAGCTTATTCAGCAATCAGGATGTCAGCCGTCGAATTCTTGCACCAAGTGACTGCAACTTTTCCTCAATACTTTCGTAGCCGCGATCAATATGGTAAATGCGATCAATAATAGTCTCGTTCTCGGAAACCAACCCGGCTATAACAAGACTTGCCGAAGCTCGCAAATCCGTAGCCATCACTGGAGCACCATTCAACTTCGCAACGCCTTTCACAATTACCGTATTGCCTTCCACACGCATGGATGCGCCCATACGAATCATTTCATGCACATGCATGAAGCGATTCTCGAACACAGTTTCCGTGATAGACCCCGTGCCTGTAGCGATTGCGTTCATGGCAGTAAACTGTGCCTGCATATCTGTGGGGAATGCCGGATATGGAGCCGTACGCAGGGACACTGCTTTTGGGCGCTTGCCGTGCATGTCCAGCTCAATCCAGTTTTCGCCTACTTTAATATCAGCGCCCGCCTCTTGCAGCTTGCTTAACACCGCTTCAAGAATATCCGGCCTTGTATCCTTAACCTTGATTTTGCCACGCGTTGCTGCAGCCGCAATCAGATAGGTACCCGTCTCAATTCTGTCCGGCATTACCGAGTAACTGCAACCGTGCAATTTTGCTTTGCCATTGATGACGATAGTATCGGTGCCCTGTCCACGAATGTCCGCACCCATTTTGTTCAGGCAATCGGCCAGATCCACCACCTCGGGTTCGCGTGCGGCATTCTCTATAATGGTCTGCCCTTCGGCCAGGGTGGCCGCCATCAATACGTTTTCTGTACCAGTTACCGTACACATATCCATGAAAATATGCGCTCCTTTGAGACGGCCATCCACCTTGGCCTTGATATAACCGTCTTCCACCACGATATCGGCACCCATTTTCTGCAGAGCGCTGATGTGCAGATTGACAGGTCGGCTACCAATAGCGCAGCCACCAGGCAGGGCGACTTCCGCCTGACCAAAATGCGCAAGCATGGGACCCAGCACGAGAATTGAAGCCCGCATGGTCTTGACTAGATCATAAGGAGCGCTGAAGTGTTTGATTGAACCGGCGGTAATCTCAACATTAAGCTTTTCATCTACTACTGATACCACTCCCATGCAACCCAATAGTTCCAGCATGGTAGTAATATCGTACAAGTGCGGCAAATTGCAGATCTGCACAGTCTCGCTGGTTAGCAAAGTTGCAGCCAGTATTGGCAAAGCTGAATTCTTTGCTCCAGCAATTCTTATTTCGCCATTCAAACTGACGCCACCGTTTATTAACAGCTTATCCATTGGGTTCTCTGTTTTATTGTGCTCTGAGTTTCAGGTGGGAGATTAATTGGCCGCCATTGCTTCGTCGGTGCTCATTAAATGCATGGTCACCGCGTGAATGGCGCCTGAGGTAATATATTCATTGAGTATTTGATAAATTTTCTGTTGTCTGCGTACGGCGCTCAAACCTGCGAAAATATCGCCAACTGCAGTCACCTGAAATTTGCCGCCACTGCCCCCGACTGTCACTTCACAGTCGGGTAGCTGCGCGTTAAGTATTGCTTGTATTTCCTGTGGTTCCATTATTTCAACATTCCTGTTAGCGCCGACTATTGCCAGCTTTGAATGACCGCATCAATATCGTTATTGTTCCTATTCATTAACGCAGCAAACTGCGTGTAATACTGACGACGCAAATTAATGCCCCCAAGAAACAGATTCTTCAGCTTCCACTCCCGGTCCGCATTCAGAAACATGGTGTACTGCAATTCAACACGCGTACTGCCGCTGGTAATCTGCATACGCACATTGGTTGCATTCTCCGGATCTGGTGAGGTTTGCGTGCTCGGCAGATAGGTCAATTCCTGGCCGCCGTATTCAACCAAGGTGGAGCCATAGAAGCGAGTCAACGTGGTGCGCAACTTGTCGGCAAATGCTTCTACCTGCTCAGCAGTGGCCTGTTCAGCGTATCCGGCCATTACTCCTTTTGCCACTTCCGGGAAATCTACAAACGTGGAAATCTGCTCTGAGATTCCCTCAAAGTAGGCATCTTTGTCAGTATCAAAAAGTGGTCGCAATTCCTGCACTTTGGCAAGCAGTTGATTGACCGATTGCTCCGCCGATTCCACTGCACTTAGCTCTGCCGCATTAACTGCCACAGGCAGCAAACCGGTCAATACCAGAACGAATATAACTTTCTTTAATAATTTCATTACGTTACCTCCAGAAAACACAGATCAGGTCTTCCCAGACTTGACGCTTACAACAATAAATGAAAACGTTGTTCGGCATCAGTCTCGCGCAATTTTTTTCCAATTTTGCGTCTTTTGAGACAGTGCGACGAGTTTACATCAAATCAGGGTGTCAATAAATTATTACTTGCAAACAGGCCTGTTCCCTCGTCTAATTGTGCGCTCACTTGCAAGCTTGTAATCAATTCGAATTATGCTGTTAGACGTTGTAATCATCTGTCTTGGCTTCGTTGGCTTGACCTGGGGTGCCGACAAGTTCGTGTTCGGCGCATCAGCCATAGCAAAGAATCTGGGCGTTTCTCCATTAATGATTGGCCTGACGATCGTTGCATTTGGTACATCTGCTCCCGAGATATTTTCCTCTGCAGTCGCTGCACTCAACGATCAGGCTGCGCTGGCTATTGGCAACGCCATCGGATCAAACATTTTCAATATGGGGATGGCGTTGGCCATTGCCATCATCATCAAACCGTTGACCCCGCCAGCATCAATGATTCGCAACGAGTTGCCTGCGTTGTTGATCGTCAGCTGCGTCACTGGTCTGTTGTTTATCGATCTGTACCTGGGACTGTTTGACAGTACCGTGCTCATTGTCATGACAGTGCTGCTGGGCTGGGCATTGCTGCGCAAGAAGGCTGATGAAGATTGTAAAATCTCTACAGACATTGAAGAAGATGAAATTCCCGAAGCCCCTGTTCTTCGAGCTGCCGCCTACCTGGCTTTCGGTTTATTGCTGCTGATCCTCAGTGCTGAGGCGCTTGTTAATGCTGCCAGCGCCATTGCTGAGACGCTGGGAGTTTCATCTGGTATTGTTGGGCTTACTATTGTTGCCGTAGGCACCAGTCTGCCCGAGCTGGCAACCACAGTCGCTTGCGCGTTGCGTGGCCACCATGATCTGGCTATCGGCAATATTGTGGGTTCCAACATCCTTAATATTCTGGTTGTTCTGCCATTCCCCGGCTTGCTTGATCCGGGCCTGTTCGAAAGCTCCCTGCTCAATCGCGATTACGTTACAATGCTGATCATGACGTTGTTCCTGGCAGTGATTTGTTTCCGCGCCATCAAGTCCCAGAAGCAAATTGGACGCTTAAGCGGTATAGTTTTGCTGTTGATGTATGTAGTCTGGTTTGCCGTTCTCTATATCCAACTTTAAGCATCTGAATACTCGCCAGCAGGCAGCCGCAACAAGGCCAGACGGAAAGCCATGATGACTGACAAACGAAAGAATATGGATAATGCCGTGTCGGAGGCAACGCTGCTGCAGAGCGCGTTACGCACCATTGGAATCGAGCAACAGGCGATCGCCAATCTGAGCGCGAAGATCGACAGCACATTCGCCGAAGCCTGCCAACTCATGCTGGCCTGCACCGGTCGCATCGTCGTCATAGGCATGGGTAAGTCGGGTCACATCGCACGCAAAATTGCTGCCACCCTCTCCAGTACCGGTTCCCCCGCCATGTTTGTGCATCCCGCTGAAGCCAGCCATGGTGACATGGGCATGATCACGGAAAGGGATGTCGTTCTTGCCTTGTCCAACTCGGGCACCACCACGGAGGTGCTTACTTTGTTGCCCTTGCTGAAACGCAAAGGTATTCCTCTGATAAGCATGACAGGAGATGCGAACTCAGTTATCGCACAAACCGCGACAGTGAATCTCGATGCCAGTGTGATTGAAGAAGCCTGCCCTCTGGGACAAGCGCCTACCGCCAGCACAACAGTTGCGCTGGTACTGGGTGACGCCCTGGCCATGGCCTTACTGGAAGCACGCGGATTCACCCGCGAAGATTTTGCCTTCTCCCATCCCGGCGGTAAACTCGGTCGGCGTCTGCTTCTCAAAGTAAAAGACATAATGCACAGCGGTTCGGCTATACCCAGAGTCACTGAAAGCACCCTGCTTAAGGATGCTCTGCTGGAAATAAGCAGCAAGGGCCTGGGCATGACCACTGTCACTGGGGCACAGGGCGAGTTGACCGGTGTTTTTACCGATGGGGATTTGCGCCGCAGTATAGATGCCGGAAAAGATATACACGCTACCTTGATGCGCGATGTCATGTCGGCGCAAGGCATAAAAATACGCGAATCTGCATTGGCTACTGAAGCGGCGAATGTGATGCAGGAAAATAGTGTCTATACTCTGCTGGTTGTCGATGTTGACAATAAATTATCGGGTATTGTCCGCATGCATGATCTTTTGCAAGCCAATGTTTTGTGATTCAGACATATGAGTAAACCATGCTGTTCAATTTAGAACCCAGTGACATCATTCAGCGCGCTCGCAACGTCCGCTTGCTGGTGCTGGACGTGGATGGCGTACTCACCAGTGGCGCGCTTTTCTACACCAGTAGCGGTGAAGAGATCAAAGCGTTTTGTACTTTAGACGGTCAGGGTATCAAGCTGTTGCAGGAAAGTGGTATCAACGTCGCCATCATCAGCGGCAGAAGCTCACCGTTGCTGTCGCGTCGCGCCGACAATCTGGGCATCACAATGCTGTATCAGGGTCGGGAGGACAAGCTGACCGCTCTCACAGAGTTGTGTGATACACATCAGTACAAACTCTCTGAAATAGCCTATGCTGGCGATGATTTGCCAGATATCAAACCGTTGCTGGCAGTGGCGCTTGGGTTTACTGTGCCCAATGCCCACCAAAGTGTGCTGGAAAAGGCACATGCCCGCACAGAGCATGCCGGAGGTAGTGGCGCTGTAAGAGAAATAGCGGACTTCATTCTGCAGGCTCAGGAAAAATACGAGGCAGCCATTGCGCGCTTCCTTTAGAACCGGAGCCAGCTCACCATGAACAAGATCTGGTACTTACTTATTGTCCCCAGTCTGCTTTTGCTGTTGATACTTGACAGACCAAGTCTATTGCCGCAAAGCAATCAGAGCAGTGGCATGCTGGACAGGGCTGAGGTGGATTTCGACTCTTGGTCAACTGGTATAAATTCAATTCTGTTCGATGTGAACGGGCAGATTGAATACACTCTGCAGGCAGCACGACAGGTGCATTTCCTGGATGATACAACTGAGCTGGACAGACCGTTCCTGCGAATTTATCAACCTACCGGCGAAAGCTGGAATATCCTTGCCAGCTCAGGCAGAATCCTGCCTGAGCTGGAAAATAGGGAATTGTCCGGGAATTCTACCAACATCTCGCGAATCGATCTTATTGACGATGTTGAGTTGTACCAAACTGATGACTTTGGCAACCGCACGGTACTGCGAACCGCGTTTCTGAGCGTTGACCCCGCCTTGGAAACATTGACTACCGATTTACCGGTCCATTTGAGCAGCAAATTTATTGAACAAACAGCGGTAGGTATGCACGCTGATCTGATACAAAATACCGTGACATTTTCGTCACAGGTTAGAGGCATCTATGATACAAATGCGCCACGCTAAAATGCAGATTGCTAAAATGCAGTTTTCTAAAGAGTCAGGTAGAACAAAAATTTTCAGTCGCAGCGTGGACAACCGTGCCTATAGATTACTGCCTGCAATTTTCATGGGATTGTGTGCGGCTGGATTGCTTTCCGTGACATCCACAACCTGGAGCCTGAGCGCTGATCGTGATCAGGAGGTGAGTTATACCGCCGATGGTAATACCACCATTTCAACAACGGATGGCCTGCGAATTGTCACGGTGCGAGACAATGTATTCATTAAACAGGGAAGCATGGAATTGCGCGGCCAGATAGCAGTATTTGAGTATGACCAACGCAGCAGTGAATTACGCAAAGTCTCCGTCACAGGGAACCCTGCCAGTTTCCAGCAGCAGCCTAGTGAAAGCAGCAGTTTGATCACAGGCACCAGCACAAATATCTACTATCATGCCGGCGAAGATTATCTGGTTGAATTGATTGGCTCTGCCAGTTTCACCCAGGATGGATCTGTGATGAATTGTGTGGAAATACGCCATTTGGTCAACGCTGGTACCACAGAAATGACCGGACCCTGCAGCGGTGTCCTACCGCCACAGAATAACTGATGGCAACTCTGAAAGCTGTCAATCTTGCCAAAGCTTATAAAGGCAAGCCGGTTGTCAGAGATGTTTCTCTCAGCCTGGACAGTGGCCAGATAGTCGGTTTGCTGGGCCCCAATGGTGCTGGCAAAACCACGTGTTTTTACATGATCGTAGGTCTTGTCAAATCAGATGCGGGCTCCATCTTTCTGAACCAAAGCAACTTAACCGAACTCCCCATGCATGCCAGAGCGCAACGCGGTCTGGGCTACCTTCCGCAGGACTCCTCCATTTTCAGGAATCTGACAGTCGCGCAGAATATTCTCGCTATCCTGGAAACCCGCAAAGACCTGAGCAAACAGCAGCGTGAGGAGAAACTGGAGAGCTTGTTGCAGGAGTTTCATATTGTGCATATACGCAATAATCGGGGTCTGAGCCTGTCCGGCGGTGAGAGACGACGTACTGAAATAGCGCGCGCCCTGGCTACCGATCCAGATTTCATACTGCTGGACGAACCTTTTGCCGGTGTAGATCCTATTTCCGTCGGCGATATTAAAAGCATTATCGAACACCTGAAATCTCGCGGCATTGGCGTTCTGCTCACTGATCACAATGTCCGTGAAACGCTCGATATCTGTGAAAAGGCCTATATTGTCAGTGAAGGTCAGATCATCGCCGAAGGGGATCCTGAGCTGATTCTTTCCAATCAAAAAGTCCGTGACGTCTACCTCGGTCATCAGTTCCGGATTTGATCGCCCACTGTTTATAAATGAATTCCGTATACCCTGATTTCGGGTGTTGCAAAAATAATGATGAATCGGCATGATGCTTGCTAGTGAACGTCAAGAGAGCGTCAAGAGCATGCCAGCTCCTCCCTGCTGCCTCCTTTAAAAACCAAGCGTTCGCGGTGTTTTGTTGTTGAATTATTTGAACTAAGTTGTATCTGACATGAAGATTCGCACGCCACTATGAAACTTTCGCTACAGCTCAAGATGGGTCAGCAGCTGACTATGACCCCACAGCTGCAGCAAGCGATTCGCCTACTCCAGCTTTCCACACTCGATCTGCAACAAGAAATCCATCAGGCACTTGAATCCAATCCCATGCTGGAAGTGGATGAAAGTGATGACTCCTATGACGCCCGCGAAAGTCAGGACAACGATCAGGATTCTAATTCCAGCACTGTTTCAGATGACTTCAATCCTGATTTGAGCCATGACAGCTTCGAGGGCATGGATAACCGTCTGGGCGCAGAATACAACAGCAATGAGCAGCAAAGTACAGAGGACACAGGCGAGTCGCGTTGGGAAGAAAATATCCCTCAGGATTTGGCCGTCGACACCAGTTGGGACGATATTTACCAGAGCAGTTATACATCGGGGGGTAGTTCCGGGGACAGCGAAGGTTACGACTTTGAATCGCGCAACAGTGTTGAGGAAACGCTGCAGGATCACCTGCTCTGGCAACTCAATCTGACGCATATGTCAGAAACTGACAAAACCATAGGTTTATCCATCATCGATGCTATCGATGCCAACGGTATGTTGACTGTCACTCTGGAGTCTATCCACGCCGGACTGATCAGACAGCTGGATGTGGATCTGGAAGAGGTTGTCGCCGTACTGCACAGGATTCAGCAATTTGATCCTGTTGGTGTGGGTTATCGTGATCTGTCTGAATGCCTGCTGATTCAATTGAACCAGGTAGAGAAGCGTGATGAAACCCCACCTATCAGCCATGCCAAAATAATCGTGCGCGATCATCTCAGCGCACTCGGAAGTCGCGACTATGCTTTGATCATGCGGCAAACCCGATTGAAAGAACCGGAGCTCAGTGCCGCCATCGCAGTGATAGAGCGTTTGAATCCGCGCCCGGGTGCCGATATTGCACCCCCCTCCACCGCTTATATTGTCCCCGATGTATTTGTCACCAAAGATAATCTCAGTGGCCGCTGGCGCGTTGAATTGAACCCGGAAACCACTCCGCGCATCCGCATCAATCCCGACTACGCTTCCCTGGTGAAGCGCGCCGACAGCAGCAACGACAACAGCTATCTGCGCGACAACTTACAGGAAGCACGCTGGTTTCTGAAAAGTCTGCAAAGCCGCAATGAAACCCTGATGAAAGTAGCAACGCGCATAGTAGAACATCAGCAGGGCTTTCTGAATTTCGGCGAAGAAGCGATGAAACCGTTGGTTCTGCATGATATTGCCGAAGCGGTAGGCATGCATGAGTCCACCATATCGCGAGTGACAACGCAAAAGTATATGCACACACCGAAAGGGATTTTCGAGCTCAAATACTTCTTCTCCAGTCATGTCAGTACGGCGGGCGGCGGCGAATGCTCCTCAACGGCTATTCGCGCCCTGATCAAGAAAATGGTGGCCGCAGAGAATACCCGTAAGCCCTTGAGCGATAGCAGAATTACTGAAATGCTGGAGGAACAGGGCATTAATGTAGCAAGGCGCACTATAGCCAAGTACCGTGAGTCACTCGCCATACCTCCATCCAATGAACGAAAAAAGCTGGGTTGAATCGAAAATATTTCCGAGTAGCTGGCCCAGCAATGCCAGGGAACCTCTGAACAAGTCTATGGTCGCTCTGCGGATTCTGGCGCGTGCTTCTGCAAGGCGTCGTGAGCCGCCAATGGCCGTAGCCCTTGGCAAGCGCGACAACGCGGCAGAAGTACGCGCCAGGACCCGTCCGTAGGAGCCTTCAGCCGATTTCACTGACTGCGTTGCACTTCCTTGACAGGCGGACGCATGCCTGCGAAAGTGCGCCTTGACAGCGAAATCGGCTGAAGGCCAGAGCGGTCATAGACTTATTCAGAGGTTCCCTTGAATCAGCCGCTCAAATTCAGGAGAAACGTTCCCACAATGCAACTTGATACCATACTTACCCCGGGGCGCAGCTATTGCAACCTTGCAGGAGTCAGTAAAAAGCGCTTTTTGACTACCGTTAGTGAATTGATTGCCGACGATACAGGGTTCCTGTCAGCTGATGCCGTATACACAGCCCTGCTCGCGCGCGAGCAGTTGGGCAGCACCGGCATCGGCAATGGTATTGCGATTCCCCATTGTCGAGTTGGCGATTGCACACAAATTATTGGCGCGCTCATCAAACTTGATGAGGGTATTGATTTCGATGCCGTGGACTCTCAATCGGTAGACCTGCTTTTTGTGCTGATTGTGCCGGCCCAGGAAACGGACGAACATTTGCGCGTGCTGGGTGCTTTGGCAGAACGCTTTCACCAACCGGAGTTCTGCAATGCGTTACGCAAAGCGCAAACCGACATTGAACTATACGAAACTGCTGTAAATTTCTGAACACGGCAATCGGTCATTTTCCAACAGGCGAAATCACGCGTGAAACTACTTATCATCAGTGGCAGATCCGGCTCGGGAAAGAGTACAGCGCTGAATGTGCTGGAAGACCAGGGTTACTATTGCATTGATAATTTGCCCGCGAGTCTGTTGCCAGCACTGGTGGCCAGAGTTACCCGCCAGGAAAGCGATTTACCGAAAATTGCCGTGAGCATTGACGCGCGCAATATATCTTCCGATTTGAAAAAAGTACCACAGATAATCGCCGAACTCGATCCGGAAAAAATAAGTCCCGAAATTATATTTCTGGATGCAAACAGTCCTACGTTGATCAAGCGTTTCAGTGAAAGCCGTCGTAAACACCCACTGACAACCGAAACTGTAGGCCTGCGCGAAGCAATAATCAAAGAGCGGGAACTCCTGGAGCCAATCGCTGCGCTGGCGAATCTTTCCATTGATACCAGCGATATGTCTTTGCACCAACTGCGCGACACCATTAAGGGCCGGGTGGTTGAACGCAAAAACAACACGCTCGCACTTCTGTTTCAATCATTTGGTTACAAGAATGGTGTGCCCATTGATGCCGACATTGTATTTGATATTCGCTGTCTGCCAAACCCATATTGGGATACAACTTTGCGGCCACTGACAGGTCTTGATGAACCGGTGAAAGATTTTCTCGGCACATATACGGATGTGCAGGAAATGTTTGAAGATATCAGCACATTTCTGCAGAAATGGCTGCCCAGATTTGCGGACAGCAATCGCAGTTATATGACCGTAGCAGTGGGCTGCACCGGCGGTCAACATCGCTCTGTCTTCATGTGTGAAAAGCTTAAAGCAGCTTTCGCCACTACCACAACCAATGTGCAGGTAATGCACCGTGAACTGGCGCGTAGAAGCTGAATTAAATGATCAAGTCAACAATAACTATAATCAACAAAACCGGCTTGCATGCGCGTGCAGCGGCTAAGTTTGCGGCGACCGCAGCGGCACATAAAAGCAGCGTTAAAGTGGGCATTGAGAAACTGGTGGATGGTAAAAGTATCCTGTCACTAATGATGCTGGCAGCGAGTAAAGGTACCGTGTTGAACATCATTGTCGATGGCGAAGACGAACAGGATGCCTTCCTGGCTATCAATACATTGGTTGAGAACTTTTTCGAGGAAGGCGAATAGAGTCATGAAGCAATTTACGGATGATAACGAAGAAGTCCGACCGGACAGTAAAACGCGCAAAAAGAAGGACATGATTGCTCTGCAAAAGCTGGGCGAAGAACTTGTTACGCTGAATAAAAAGCAGTTGGCGAAACTACCGCTACCGGAAATACTTGTGCTGGCTATAAAAGAAATGGAACGCATTCCCAACAGTAATGAAGCGAAGCGTCGGCACTTGCAGTATATCGGCCGCGTCATGCGAGACTGCGATCATGAGAGCATTCAGAAAGAGCTGGACAGAATGCGCACACCAGACATCTCGCAGGTTCGCCGCGCACAAGAGATAGAACGTTGGGGTGAACGCCTTCTGGAAGGCGGGGAAGATGCCATCAACAGTTTCGTTGAATCTTTTCCAATGTCAGAGCGTCAGACTTTACGCCAGATTCAACGCAACTACGCCAATGCGCTTAACAAGGATGAAACAGAGACGCGAGTACATCGGCGCAAACTACTGGATTACATCAAAACTTTCATCGAGTAAGCGCTGGTTGCTACACAAATTCACCAGAACTTATCAGTCAGTCGTCGCGAAAAGCCGCATCAGATTTTCACGTAGCCAGCGGTGAGATTGATCGCTGTCAGCCTGACGATGCCAGTATAGATGCATATCCATTGGTGGCACTACGAATGGCAGATCGAGTAAAGTCATATCGTAGTGCTCTGCCAGGAATCTGGGTACCGTCATAACCAGATCTGTGGCATAAACCACCGCTGCTGCCACGCGATAGTGTTGCACGCGCAGATGTATTCTTCTTTCCTTATCATGCTTCAACAGCGCAAGATCTACCTGACCAAGACCCTTCTTGCGGCTGGAAACGTGAATATGCTGCAGCGCCATATAGTTTTCCAATGTTAATTCCTGCTCCACAATGGGATGGCCGTTTCTTACCGCACAAACATATTCACCTTTGATCAATGACTCATGAAAAATATGCGGATCTTCTATGACGGGGACATCCACAGCAAAATCCAGCTCACCTCTGGAAAGATTGCGCACCAGCTCATGGCGCTTAACATAATAGCTCTGCAACCCCAGGCGCGGTGACTTTTGCGCAAAGTAAGGCATCAGGCGGGGGAGCACTATCGCTTCGGCAAGATCTGTCATACTGAATTGATAAATTCGTTCGGTGTGCTCAGGGTCGAAATCTTCGCGCTCGAGTACACTTGTGTTCAAGAGGCTCAGGGCGTTGGAAATATTATGGGCAATGCTGTCGGCGACCGGCGTCGGCAACATACCCTTGGATGTGCGCACAAACAGCTCGTCATTGAACATTTTGCGCAGGCGCGACAAGGCATTGCTTACCGCTGGCTGTGTTATCGACAACGACCGGGCTGCCTGCGTCAGGTTTCGTTCTGTATAAATGGTATCGAATACCAGAAACAGATTAAGATCGATTTTTTTCAGACTGCAACCTCATATCTAAATAGACTCTTGACAAGCAGAGCTGGCATTGATTTCATGACCAAAATTGATGCCATGAATAATATACCAAGTATTTGATAATAAAAACTGATAAGCGATACAGGTAACCTCCGAATGAGTGAGATTTTTCTGGTGCGTCACGCGCAGGCTTCCTTCGGAGCAGATAACTATGATCAATTGTCGCCGCTGGGCATACAGCAATCCCAATGGTTGGGTGAACATTTCCACGACCGAGGTATCCGGTTTGACCGGGTCATCGCCGGAAGCCTTTCACGTCAGCAGGATACTGCAACCGCCATTTTGGCAATGAGCGATACGAAAACACCCTTGGAAATACAGCCTGGATTGAACGAATTTGATTTTCACGCCCTTGCCGCCGCCTTTTGCAGAAAAACTAATACCCCGCCTCCTTCGCGAGCAGATGGTCCAAGACCATTCTTCCAGTTGCTGCGACTTGCCATGCTGGCTTGGTCAAAGGACGAGTTAACTCCGCATGAACGCGAAAGCGACGATACGATACTGGAGACCTGGCAACAGTTTCATGACAGAGTAGCAGCTGTCTTTCAATTGATAACCTCAAGCGCCAAAACAGAAAAGGTGCTTGTGGTCAGTTCCGGAGGTGCCATTGCCATGGCGATGAGTCAGATACTGCAATGCAACGTGGAATCTCTGATCAACCTGAATATGCAAATAAAAAATACTGGCGTTACACAACTGTTTTACAAAGGTGAAATTCTTTTGATTAGCAGTTTTAACAATGCTCCTCACCTTGAGAGACGCGACAGAAGCCACGCGTTGACCTGGGCGTAGAAAGAGAAATAAGAGTAGCCAAAGGAATTAACGATGACGAACCAAACGCAGCAGCTGGATATCGCCAACCTGACCTGTTACCTGCAAGCCCAGTTGCCGGGGTTTCAACCTCCCCTGCAGGTGACCAAATTTGCATCAGGCCAATCCAATCCCAGCTTCTTGTTGCAATCGCCCAGCGGCAGCTATGTACTACGTCGCAAACCAGCCGGACAATTACTAGCCTCGGCGCATGCGGTCGATCGTGAGTTTCGGCTTCTCAGTGCCCTGCAGCACACCGACATACCGGTTCCCACACCATTTCTGTTGTGCTCAGATGATGCGGTGATTGGTGGCATGTTCTATATCATGAGCTACGAGGATGGTGATATTTTCTGGGACCCGTCTCTGCCAGAACTGGAAATGTCAGACCGGGCACCTTATTGCCACTCACTGGTGGTAACCTTGGCGAAACTTCACAATATCGATTATGTAAAAGTTGGTCTCGCTGATTTCGGCAAGCCCGGTAACTACTACGAAAGACAAGTGAATCGTTGGTCCTCTCAATATGAAGCATCCGCTACCAGTAAAATTCCAGCGATGGACACGCTAATAGCGTGGCTGCAGAAAAATATGCCGGCGGATGATGGTCAGAGCAGCCTGATTCACGGCGACTATCGTCTGGACAATGTGATGTTCTGCAAAGGCAGTTCGCAAATTAAAGCTGTGTTGGATTGGGAGTTGGCCACGCTGGGCCATCCCATTGCAGATCTGGCCTACTATTGCATGGCGCTGCGCTTACCGGGAACAGATCAGATTCGCGGACTCGGCAACAGGAATCGAACGGAGTTGGGAATTCCTGAAGAAAAAGAACTTATCGAACTGTATTGTAAAACCCGTGGCATCAATGCCATTGCGGATTGGTCCTTCTGCATGGCATTCAGTTTTTTCCGACTGGCTGCGATTTTGCAGGGTGTATATAAACGCGGACTCGACGGCAATGCCTCCAGCGAGCGGGCAACCAAAATGGGTGCGATGGTAGAACCACTGGCCGAGCTTGGCGTATCTGCCATTTCAGATCTGTAAAACAGGTATACAGGCGTCATGGCGCATTGCCTTTGGCTATACCTGTGCCCGCTTTGATGTTACCATCAGGGCACTTGAAATTGCTTCTGAAAAGACAATAACATCAGGACCTTACAACAAAAACAACGCATGAGGTTTCGATATGGCTGACAGCAATGCCCGCTCCTACTGGAAGGCGAATATACGCATAGTCTCCTCTCTACTCGCTGTCTGGTTTTTTATTTCATTCGTCTGCGGCATTCTGCTGGTGGATTATCTCGACAACTTCCGCTTCGCCGGTTTCAAGCTTGGCTTCTGGATTGCCCAACAAGGTGCCATATACGTTTTTGTCGTTCTGATATTCGTCTACATTTATCTGATGGATCGACTGGATGCAAAATACGATCTGGATGAATCCAATCTCAACAAAAGAAACACAGCTGACACCGATCTTGCAAACACAGATAAAGGTGACAGCCAATGAGCGTACAAATTTGGACTTATGTGTTTGTCTTCCTGTCATTTGGTCTCTATATCGGCATAGCTATCTGGTCCCGCGCCGGCACGACCAATGAATTCTATGTTGCCGGTGGTGGCGTGAGTCCCATGGCCAACGGTATGGCTACTGCTGCAGACTGGATGTCCGCAGCTTCCTTCATTTCGATGGCGGGCCTGATCTCATTTCTTGGCCGCGACGGTACTTTCTATCTGATGGGGTGGACAGGCGGATACGTATTACTCGCATTGCTGCTGGCACCTTACCTGCGCAAGTTTGGCAAGTTTACCGTGCCCGATTTTATCGGTGACCGCTACTATTCACGCAGCGCCAGGCTCGTGGCTATCTTCTGTGCAATCGCAGTTTCATTTGTATATGTATGCGGCCAGATGCAGGGCGCGGGCATTGTGTTCTCCCGCTTCCTGGAAGTGGATATCACTACCGGTGTATTGATAGGGATGACAATCGTATTTTTCTACGCGGTACTCGGTGGTATGAAGGGCATCACCTATACGCAGGTTGCCCAGTACTGCGTGCTGATATTTGCCTATATGGTGCCAGCTATATTTATTTCCCTGATGATGACAGGTAATCCAATTCCGCAGCTCGGCTTCGGCTCTGAACTCACAGAGGAGTACGGTGGCGGTTATTTGCTGGACAGACTGGACGGCCTGAGTCAGGAATTAGGGTTTGCGTTGTACACAGAAGGCGTGCGCAGCACACAGGATGTCTTCTTTATCACAGCCGCACTCATGTTTGGTACCGCCGGACTCCCGCATGTGATTATCCGCTTCTTTACCGTCCCCAGCGTGCGTGCCGCGCGCAAGTCAGCAGGTTTCGCGCTGGTTTTCATCGCAATTCTCTATACAACAGCTCCGGCAGTGGCTGCATTCGCAAAGACCAATCTGATGAATACAGTTAATAACGCAGAGTATAGTGAGGTTCCTGCCTGGTTCAGCACCTGGGAGAAAACCAATCTATTGGTATTCAACGACCGCAACAATGATGGCAGGATTCAGTATTCAGGTGACGCACAGATTAATGAGCTGACTGTAAACCGCGACATTATGGTGTTGGCGAATCCGGAGATCGCCGGACTACCAAACTGGGTAGTGGCCTTGGTGGCTGCCGGAGCGCTGGCAGCGGCGCTTTCCACGGCAGCAGGTTTGCTGCTGGTTATATCCACTGCCATATCGCATGATTTGCTCAAACGCAGTTATATGCCCGGCATTTCCGAGAAGCAGGAGTTGATGTACGCGCGCATGGCGATTTTTGTGGCAATACTGATTGCTGGTTATTTCGGGATTAACCCGCCTGGGTTTGTGGCAGAGGTAGTGGCCTTTGCATTCGGACTCGCTGCGGCCTCTTTCTTCCCCGCCATCGTTCTGGGAATATTCTATACCCGCATGAATCGTCACGGCGCTGTCGCGGGCATGATTGCCGGCTTCGTGTTCACCGCGTCCTACATCGTCTTTTTCAAATTCATCAGCCCGGAGTCAAGCACACCGCAAAACTGGTGGTTTGGAATCTCACCAGAAGGCATTGGTACACTTGGCACATTGATCAATCTCACGATTGCTTTGGCGGTTTGTCGCTTTACTGCACCACCTCCGCAGGATGTGCAGGACATCGTGAAGAATATTCGATTGCCTGGGGTTAGTGGTTGAATTGAGAGGAAACTCAATATGAAGTCAGCGAATGAGTTTACAGGCGTGCACAGCTATCGAATTAAGTTTGCGCTCGCTTATTGGCTTTGATTTTACATTTTTCAAATTTATGCTGGCTGTACGGAAACTTGGAATAACAAGTTAAGAAACCGTTCAATTGAGTTCATGTGCAGCGAGCTGCGTTTTTCGTGCGGGAACGCTATACAAATGTTATGTGCCAAAACGCCACCATCGGGTAGAAAGTGATAAAGAGGCATTTGGAAGCAAATGGATCCTATAGACCAACTTCTTACAATCGCTGAAATAGCTTTAACTCTCGCTGGATTTGCGGGAATCATCGCGACGTTTCAGTTTCAAAACGGCTCATCGTTATCGAGAGGGCGTGTATTATCTCTGGCCTTGATTGTATACATAAGTCTTGTCGGCACATTCTTCGCCGTGCTTCCTATTGTTCTTCTAAATTTTGGGCTGCCCGAAAAAAGTGTATGGGCTGGCTGTAGCGCCTTAATGGCCATCAACATTTCTGCTTTTATCGTTTATATCTGGCGAAGGACCGATACAAATCATCTTAGTGGCCCGATCCGCAGCTTTTACGGAGCTTCGTTTCTATTGGCAAGCGCTGTGGTAATTGCCAATATAATGAACTGTATTCCCGGACTGTTTGATGGGGAATATTCGATATATTTCGTCAATTTTGTATTCTTCCTTTTCTTGGTTGGCTTTTACTTCAGCAGACTACTACTACATCCATTGTGGAAAGCTGTTGACAAACAAACGACAGATATTTCCAACGATAGTAAATGAACACAGCACATAACAAACTGCTCAAAGCGGACTTGGGTAAGCTGTCATCTTTTTTGCAAAACTACGCAAAAAAGTCGCCATCTCACCCAAGCCGTTTAGCAAGGCGTTATTTGCTAGGGTTCTACCCCTATAAAACGGACACCTCAATCTAGCGAGGTATCAAATAAAAACGAAGAAAGACGCACCATCCCTCCGTCAGGATTGCGTCAATCATCGATTTTGGAGGTCTAAATTGTCGATAGATTCACATCGATATTCTGCTAACGAAGCATGGCTTCTTTTTCAGTTAAATGATCAGCCAGTACACACGGAAACAGATGGTGACTTCAATGTGTATGCAATTATGGATGTTGCAACAGGGCTAATTCATGGCATGGAGTTCGTCAGCGCTCTTGCGGAAGAACCATCGGAGTTCGAAGCCAAGAGATTGCTCAATTCATCTGAATCTAAAGCAGGTGTGCTGGCAAAATATCTCTTTGTAGATTCTTCACGGCAGCTTGAAAAATTTGCTCGCGTTATGCCTTTGCTCGGAATCAAGTTGATCCCTGAAGAAGTCAGAACCCTTGATACAATTACCGAAGAGGCAAGAACGGGTTTTGCAATGCATGTCGCCAGAGGTGAGAGGTCTTGAAACCTGCAAAACAATTGTAATACGGGACTGAATCAACCCACGAGATCCTGCAAACTCCCCACCCCCATCGAATAATCCATCCTCTCCCCCTTCCACTTCGTAATCGCAGTAAATTCATCAATCTCCACCCCCATCCGTTGATGCTCCCGCTCAATCGCCAATCCTTCAACATAATCCTCCTGCTCCCTGAACTGCGGATACAACGCCTCTGGCAACACCTGTCTATCAGGCTGACGAAACTCAAACCGCCCCGCACCCCGATTGATAACATCGAACCCTTGCTCATGCACCAGTCTATGATGACGCCGACACAACAACACCAGGTTCTCCAGACTCGTCTCGCCGCCATCGCACCAGTGATGAATATGGTGAGCGTCAACAAAGCGAGCCTCGGTGCAACCAGGAAAGCGACAGCAGTGATCCCGTATCGTAAGTGCGCGCCGCAGTGCTGACGAGACACTGCGCGTCTTGCGGCCTATATTCAGCACATTACCCTCACTGTCTTCCAGCACGGTCAGCAGTGAGGTATCACAAGCCAGTCGTCGGGCGCTTGCAGGAGACAGGAAAGGTCCCTGTTCGATGCTGCAGTTGTGTGTATTGCCCTGCATCAGGGAATCCTTTTCAATGTGAATGATCAATTGATGGCGTTGTGGAGGAGATAGTGGCGCCAGGTCGCCTTCGCTGTACAGGAAACTCTGTTCAGCTAACAGCGTGAGTGCATCAGCACGTTTCTGCGGAAATGTGTGCGGCTTATTTTCCTTTGCAACAGAAAACGTTCCCGCGGGAACGTCTTTTTGAAATTCCTGCGCGTGATTCGGAGAAAGCGTTCCCGCGGGAACGTTTTTCGATTCGCTCGTATGGTCGGAGCTAATTTGCGTCTCGCTGTTCGCAGGGGGTTGATCAAGCTGCGCCATCACGCCATTGATTGCCTTGATAAACATCGCACCATCCTCAGGGGTCAGCCGACCGCGAATCACCAGCATGCCGTCATCGTCATAGTGCCAGTTCAGTTCCCGCCCGGTGAACTGAACTGCCGCGATATCTGCTTCTTTGAATTCGCTCTGATCTTTGCCATCGCCCTGCACCAGGCGTTGCACCCGCCGATACTTACCCAGCAGCATTTCCACATGATGCGCTGTGCCATAGCGGGCGATGTTCAATAGATACGCTTCATTCTTCGGCGTAGCGTTGCGGGTCATGGCTCGCACTTTGGAATAGCTGATGGCACCGCTTGCGAACGCCTCATCAATCTGCGGCAATTCTGCCAGACATTTCGCAACGCGCACTTTCTCCCGCGCGGCGCCAAGAGCAATGCCGCAATAATAGTTGAGCCAGTGCGCCGGCGACTTGATGCCACCACCATCACTCCAGGCATCTCTCTCGATAAGTGCCGCCAGCAATTTCAGGAAGCGATGCTGCGCGGCATTGATATGACCGGCAAGGAGGGTGATGGCGGATATCAGCGCGTCAGTGTCGGCGGGGATGTCTGAGTATGCCGGGGTGGACGAGTTGCCCGGGTTAGTGGTGGTTGGGACTGGTGTCAGAGTGGTAATCGAAACGGGAGTGGAAGCGTTCATCTCAGGGCTCCTCTGGAGAGAAAATAATACTGTTTATATATACAGTATTATAGCTCTATCTATTTGTATTATCTAATATTTATTTTAATTTATCGGATCTTCGCAAGCTCGGAAAACGAAGTTTTTAAATGTTTATCCGGTGTTAACTTTCCCGGTGAATCCAACTTTAAATAGGCCGCCAATCATGCGATTTCTGGCGCAACAATTTGATGTGACGTGAGGAGACAAAGATCAGAAATTCGTTCCAATTTCGATCATGCAACAATAATTAAGACTGATGAATTTGACTGTTAATGAGGCCTATGGTTTCTATAACTTCCGGCAAGAAATATCGTTCCATAAATTGGTAGTCGATATTACGGGATATAAGGTACATTCATCGGCAATAAAAATTATTAGGGTCTGTCCTCTAATATCTTAATAGGGCCGTAAGCCCTTTTTATGGACTGTTATAAATGCTTATCGCTCAATGGAGAAATTGAAGTGCTAAATTCTAAAGCAAGCTGTCTGTGTGGCAGTGTGAAAATCACAGCGGCTGAGATCAATCCTAAATTCACAGTCTGTCATTGTGACTCTTGTAGAGTGTGGGGTGGCGGCCCGTTTTTTGCGGTACAGTGTGGAACGAATGTCGAAATTGAGGGCAATGAAAAGATTAAGATGTATGAATCATCATCTTGGGCCTCTCGTGGTTTTTGTTCTGAGTGTGGTACCCATCTATTCTATAAGCTCAAGGCGAGCGGTAGTTATAATATGCCAGTGGGTATATTTCCCGACCTGAACGGCTTGGAGATGGATATGCAGTATTTTAGTGATCAGCGACCTGGCTATTATTGTTTTTCAAACGAAACTAAAGAGATGACAAGAGCTGAGATAATGGAATTTTTTGCAAACGACATATAACAAAAAACTCAAAGCAACCTCAGTTTTTCAAGTCAAGCATACTGCGGTCAGAATCACAAATAGCGGGAATATAAATGATCAAATTACACGGTTTTTCTTCCAGCAATTACTACAACGTACCTAAACTCGCCCTTCTGGAGAAAGGCATAGCGTTTGAAGAAGTTTTGTCTTACACCGGAGTAGGTCCAAAGTACAAACCCGAGTACCTCGCTAAAAGCCCTATGGGCAAGGTGCCGGCACTTGAAACAGTCGAAGGATTCATCAGCGAATCTCGTGCAATTTTAGAGTACATCGAACGAGCATACCCGCAGCCTTCACTACTGCCAGCCACACCCTTTGGCATTGCTAAAGTGCAGGAGTTGTCACAGTTCATCGAGCTTTACTTTGAGCTTGTCGCCCGCCGCCTGATTCCGAACCTCTTGGGCGGTACACAACCAAATCACGTTGTGTTGAAAGAAGTCGAGAACAGCCTCAATAAAGCTGTAGCAGCGCTGCCAAAACTTTCGACTTTTGAGAAGTTTGCCTGTGGCGACCAATTCACCCTGGCGGATATCGCGGCGATTTTGAACCTTCCCATCGTACGCAGCGTTGGCAAAGCGTTCCTGGGCAAGGATCCACTGTCAGAGGTGCCAGGATTGGATGCATACTGCATGCGTATGGAAGAAAGACCTCATGTTAAGAAAATTCGCGCTGATGCGGTAAATGATCGCCCACATTTCATGGCGCACCTGAAGGCGTTGTATGGGATTTAGCAGAAACAGTAATGGCAGGCCTCCGATAGCGTAGATGCCTCCACTACAAAGCCGCGCATGCTGGCGGCGTTATGCAATAGATAGAGGTAAAAAATGAGCAAAGGAGTTTTGACTTTTTTCTGTGGGAAAATGGGAGCGGGGAAAACTACAAAATCACGTGAAATTGCCCAGACAAGGAATGCCGTATTACTCTCAGAAGATGAGTGGTTAGAGGCAATCTACCCCAAAAAAATTGCTTCTCTGGAAGACTATATTAAATACTCTGCTCAGCTTAAGCCTCCAATGAAGAAGCTGGTTCAATCGATCCTGGCTGCGGGAACAGATGTGGTGATGGACTTTCCCGCTAATACTATTCCGCAAAGAGAATGGTTCAAAAGCATTTTCTCAGAGATCCAAGCCTCTCATAATTTGATCTACATCGATTTGCCAAATGATGTCTGCATAGAGCAGGTCGCTAAAAGACGCGCCGAACAGCCGGAGAGGATGGCAACTGACACGGTAGAGATGTTTGAGAAGGTTACAAAGCATTTTGTAGCACCCACATCTGATGAAGGTTTTAATACAACGTTGGTTGTGAAAAGTGCAGACAGGCAGGTCAATGTGCCAACGCACATTATCCGTTGATACATTACCATGGGCGTTAAATACTCATCACCCCTCCTTGCAGTCAAATCGCCACCAGCATATGATCTGTATACGTTTCGTATATAAGGATCTGCCATGGGTATCGTTAAAATAAGTGATGAACTGCACGAAGAAATTCGCAAATCCAGTTCGGTAATGGTCCGTTCCATCAACGCACAAGCCGAATACTGGATAAAGATAGGCATGCTTGCGGAGGCAAATCCGAGCATGTCTTTCTCTCAGATTGTCAGCGCACAAATGAGGCATGCCGCTGTTGATATAAGGAAATTTGTCGGTGGCTGACATGACCCTGAAAAATGCAGAAGAATTGCAAGTGATGCGCGAAGCCGGACAGCTTCTCGCATCTGTATTTGATTACCTCGACCAGCAAATGCAAGTTGGTTTAACCACAATGGATGTCAACAATCTGGTTGAGCGATTTATCGTTGACCAGTTGCAGGCTCGTCCAGCCAGCAAGGGACAATACGGTTATCAGTACGTGCTTAATTCTTCGGTCAATCATGTCGTCTGTCACGGCGTTCCTTCAGATAACCAGAAGCTTAGGTCCGGCGACATCGTCAATGTTGATATCACGCTGGAGAAAGGTGGCTTCATCGCTGACTCCAGCAAAATGTACATGTTGGGTGATGTGTCGCCACTGGCGAAACGTCTGGTTGATAAAACCTATGAAGCCATGTGGGAAGGAATACGGGTTGTTAAACCTGGCGCCACATTGGGTGATGTTGGCTATGCGATACAGCGCTATGCCGAGAAGCATGGCTACTCCATTGTGCGTGAGTACTGCGGTCATGGCATTGGACGCGAGATGCATGAGGATCCCCAAGTGTTACATTATGGACAACCAGGAAAAGGGATGGCACTGCAGGAAGGCATGACATTCACAATCGAGCCGATGATCAACCAAGGAAAAGCGAAAGTAAAAATGAAGAAAGACGGCTGGACAGTCGTTACAAGTGACAAGAAATTGTCTGCACAATGGGAGCACACTATCGCGGTGACAGCGAATGGTTATGAAGTGCTCACGCTCCGGAATGAAGAACGTATTTAATTAGTCTCCTTAATTCGAAAATGATATTTAATCGTCCGTGATACTGATTGACGGAGCTGCTGCCGCCGTAGCATTCAAGCTCGCCACTTTCTCCAACAAATTGCGCGCCAATTCATGATAGGCCTGTGCCACTTTCCCCTCGGGTTCGGCGACGACTATCGGTGTTCCATTATCGGTATTAACTCGGATGGCCAGATCCAGTGGCAACGATCCAATCACATTTACATCATAGTCGCGCGATAACTGTTCACCACCTCCGGTGCCAAATATTGCCTCGGCATGACCACAATTGGAACAAACATGAATGCTCATATTCTCGACAACGCCGAGAATAGGGACATTCACCTTGCGGAACATCTCGATACCCTTACGGGCGTCCAATAGCGCAACGTCTTGCGGCGTTGTCACGATCACGGCACCGGTAATCACGACCGACTGGGACAGGCTGAGCTGAATGTCGCCCGTCCCTGGTGGCATGTCCACTATCAGGAAATCCAGATTTCCCCACAGTGTGTCGCGCAGCATCTGATTAAAGGCGCCAACAATCATGGGGGCACGCCACACCATTGCTGTATTTCCCTCTACCAGATAGCCCATGGAATTGGACTTGATACCATGGGCCATGATGGGCTCCATGAATTTTTTATCGATAATACGTGGTCTGGTTCCTGACCTCACTCCAAGCATCATAGGCTGACTGGGGCCATAGATATCCGCATCCAGCAGACCAACGCTGTAACCTTGCTGGTGCAAAGCGACAGCGAGATTGACCGCGGTGGTGGATTTGCCCACGCCGCCTTTGCCGGACGCCACACAAATGATATGTTTTATCGAATCAAGTTTTTCCAAGAGACACTCTCTGGTTGTAAAGTTTTCGGAAGAGTCAAACCGGCCTGCATTATCCCTTACACTTGCAAAATACTGCAATCAAGACATAATCAGAACCTGACACAGTTACCTATTGAAGCGGATAAAGAACGTTATGCCAAGGGCTATTCCCAGTTTGTTCTGCATGCTGCTGAGCAGCGCTGTAGCAGTGTCGCAAACCGCGATGGCTCAAACTCCTGCTCCTGGCAGCGAAGAGCTGCCAGTCAAGTACGCCATCTATTCAACGGCCTGGAGTGAGAGCAGCAATGCGGGTTTACGCATTGTTGCCAGAAATCAGGTGACTTATCCCATAGAACTGATTTCAGTGGCATTTCGCGATGAGAGCAGTGGTACTGAGACGCTGGTGGAAATGAACCTCAGCGTTCCGGCAGAAGCTTGGGGCGAAATTCAACTGCCCTATATCGAGTTGTTGTTTGGCAATGACTGCATCAATAAGACATTGCAGGATGACTGGCGTCTTGTTGAGATTTCCAATTACACTTTGAATCCTTCCGTCCGTGGGCTGATCATTCAGGACACCGATTCATTCCGCATCTATCAGTGTGTTCGGTCCGTCTATACAACCTGGTCGGACCATGAAGGAACTCACCAGCAGGCCGAGTGGGTTTTGTATCACTATGAACGCAGACCTCTGGATAATTAGATAGAAAATCTCATGCCAATAAAAAAGGGGCATCAGCCCCTTTTTTATTATGCAGTATCATCGAATGGGATCAACCACCAATCAAAATGCCACCGTACTGCACGAAGAATGGTGCAAACACCAAACTCAGTATGGCAGACAGTTTGATCAGAATATTGAGTGATGGACCTGAAGTATCTTTCAAAGGATCACCAACAGTATCACCGACTACCGCTGCCTTGTGAACTTCAGAACCCTTACCACCCAGATTGCCTGCTTCGATATATTTCTTGGCATTATCCCAGGCGCCGCCACTGTTGGAAGAAGCGATTGCAAGCACGCCACCAGTTACCAACGAGCCAGCCAGCATACCGGCAACAGCAGGCACACCAAACAGGAAGCCTACCACCAGCGGCGTACCCATAATCAGCACGCCGGGAGCAATCATTTCACGCAGAGCCGCTTTCGTGGAAATAGAAACACATTCCGCGTAATCCGGCTCGCCCGTACCTTCCATCAAACCCGGAATAGTATTGAATTGACGACGAACCTCTTCGATCATGTCAAACGCAGCTTTACCGACTGATTTCATCGTCATTGCAGTGAACAGGAACGGCAACACCGCGCCCATAAACAAGCTGACGAATACCACAGGATCAAGCAGGTTGATGGAACCCAATAGATCGAAATCTGCACCTCTCTGTTCCTTCATCAGGGTATCAGCACTGGTCAGGAAAGCAGCGAAAAGTGCCAAGGATGTCAGGATGGCCGCACCAATGGCAAAGCCTTTACCAATTGCGGCTGTGGTATTACCTGCGGAGTCCAGAATGTCCGTACGTCGACGCACTTCCTTGTCCAGACCAACCATTTCCGCGATACCGCCTGCGTTGTCAGCTACCGGACCGTAGGCATCAATTGTCAGCGCAATCACCAGCGTTCCCAGCATGCCCAATGACGCGATGGCAACACCATACATGCCACCCAGATCCCAGGAGATAAAAATACTTACGGCGATAGCGAGGTATGGCAATACCGTACTTTTATAACCCAGCGCGAGACCGTAGATGATGTTGGTTGCAGCTCCTGTTTCACAGGACTTAGCAACTTCACGCACGGGAGCGTAGTTATCAGAAGTGTAGTAACCCGTCAGCAGACCCACTACCAGACCAGCAACCAATCCGGAGAGGAAGCAGCCATAAATTCCCAAGCTGGTGTATGTGGCACCACGTATCGCAAATTCAGCCGGAATAAACTGCATGGTGACGAAGTACATGGCAACTGCCATCAGCGCGCTGGAGATGATCAACAACTTCATCAGGGCAGGCGCCACATCGGTTTCCACTTTCACTTTCACGAAAAGCATGGTCAGCAAACTGATTGGGATACCCACGGCACTGATCAGAATCGGAAACAGCAGTGCATCAACATTGCCGGCAAACACCACGGCACTGATCACCATCGCAGCACAGGTACTCTCGGCACAGGAGCCGAACAGGTCTGCACCCATACCCGCTACGTCGCCCACATTGTCGCCAACGTTATCTGCAATAACTGCCGGGTTGCGGGGATCGTCTTCAGGAATACCTTTTTCAACTTTGCCTACCAAGTCTGCGCCGACATCTGCTGCCTTGGTGAAAATACCCCCACCCACGCGAGCAAACAACGCGATGGTTGAACCACCCAGACCGAAACCGGCAATGATTTCCATCAGAACGTGATTGGGCAGATCAGCAGGCAGCCAGGCCTTCATCACTACATAAACAATGATCAGTCCCATTGTGGCAAGGCCGACCAGAGCAAAGCCCATCACAGCACCGGAATGAAGCGCCACGTTGAAAGCATCACCGATCGAGTTTCTGGCTGATACAGTGGTACGCGCATTGCCCTGCGTTGCTACCATCATGCCGATATAGCCTGACGCAATGGAGATTATTCCACCGAACAGGAAAGCAACCGCTGTGTACATGCCCTCGCGCGTATCAGGCGTATGCTGATCATCGATTAGAATCGCGATGATAGCGGCAAACACCAGCATGAAAATAGTAAGGAATTTGTATTCTTGTTTCAGGAAGGCCATGGCGCCCGTTGCAATCGCACCATGAATGAATCTCAGGCGGTCTTTTTGTTCACCTTCCAGACCCAGATCGAGAGGAACTCTCATGACCTGACGCAGGTAAAAATAAGCGACTCCCAAGCCGAAAAGTGATAGCAAAATCGTAATCGTTATTGTAATGCCAGGCATCTTGCGGTATCCCCTGTTTGTTTTAGTTGTTGGACCGGCCGAACTGTAGCATACCCGTTAAAACAAACAAACCCGGAGACGCTCCAGTTACTGCAAACCTGCTTCGCGAATTAGACTGTTCTTGCGCTCTTCCAGTTCAGCAATCAAGGACTTCTGTAATGGGTCAACCGGTCGCCCGTTTATATCCAGATTGTCGTATTTTGCCTGCTCGGAACTGAGCATCTGCAGCAGTTCCTCTGCGGCCGTAATAGCTTCTGCAAGCTTCTGGTTAGCGAGCGCCTGAGTCCTGGCCTGTTCTTCAGCGGCAGCAATCTCGCGTTCAAGCCGCGCTATCCTCTCCAGCTCCGCCTGACGCTGGCGCTGCTGGTCAGCTATTGCACGTAGACGTCGCTGCTCGGCCTCTGCTATTGCGCGCTGTGCGGCGGCCTCCTCCTCGCGAGCCCTGGCTTCCGCCTCTCTTTGCTGCTCTTCCTGTCTTTGCCGAGCCAACTCTTCACGTTGCAAAGCAACCTGGCGCTCCTGTGCGGCCCGCGCTATTGCTTCCCGTTGATCCGCCGCGTCCCGTTCAGCCTGAATCCGCATATCAATCTGTGCTTGTCTTGTATCTACTGCGGACCCACAGGCTGTTATCAACAAAGCCAGTGCGAGGCTCATCAGGCTACGCTGCAACAATTTTATATTCGCAAATGTTAGCGTCTTGGTCATAAGAGTCTTGGCTCCCTGTAGGTGGCTAATCTCTGGATTCGGTTTGCCGGATCAACAGACCTGTAGCAGGAATACTTTATTAAACAACCCGGCAGGTCTTGTATGCGCGCTACTTTATACCGAAATTTGCCATCTTTGCCAGTAAAATCAGTTGATTCCGTGCACTCTTGATAATTTTCACGGCGAATGCAGTTTATAATTCTGCGAGTCCTGCTAAGCTGTGAAGCTTCAATCGACCTCTATCTGAACGTTATGGCATGAAGCAAGTTCCCATTGACCAACCAAAGTCGACGGCAGCGTCAACCGCCGCCGATAGCAATGTGCGGAAAGGACTACGCGTCTTGTTTGGCTTTCTGTGCCTCCTGCTTGTCGTGTTGGCGACAATGGCTCTGCAAATACGTCCAAGTGTGACTCCCCCACTAAGTTTGAGTAGCGCGGAAACCCGACAATTGGAGGAGTTGATTGTCGATAACAGCCCCTCGCAGTTTACGGACTCGGGCGATCGGCTGATGACCTTCACTGCTGAAGAACTCAATTTGCTGGCGGCATTTGGCAGTCGGAATGTCTCTCAGTTGGAAGGCATGGCGGCCGAGATCAGCGTGACTGACTCCATTGCCACTTTGCACCTGAGCACCCCATGGCCGTCACGCTATTTGCCTTTCTATCTGAATCTGCGTCTTGAGATCGCCCAGGCCGGTGAGAATCTGCAGTTGAGAAAACTGCATGCTGGCGATTTGCGTTTACCGCGCTTTACAGTCGAAGTACTCGCGAGGCAATTTCAGCGTGAACTGGAAAGGCTGGCTCTGGATTATCAGGAAGTAGCGGATCTGCAACAGAGCATCCGGCATCTGGAAATAACCGGTGATGTCGTACGCATGCAATTGCAATGGGAGCCGCAATTGCTGACCGCGCTGCGCACTCAGGCGCAGCAACTATTCATAAGTGTAGAAGATCGCAATCGCATTCTGCATTATTACGCGCTGATCAAGGAAATTTCTGAACAAGATCCTGAGGTACGTACAACATCATTGCATACCTTTATCGCCCCCATGTTTAAGGAGGCGATAGCCCTTACTGCGCAAGGCAGCGATCCGATAGCTGAGAACCGAACCTTGCTGCAAACACTTTCACTTTATGTCAACTATATGCCGATTGAGCAATTGGTGAGCGCACTACCAGATTCGTGGGATGAACGGCCAAGACGTATGACAGTGACACTGCAACGCCGCAATGATCTGAGCCAGCATTTCGTTTTGGCTTCGGCCATTGCTGCCTCGGCTGGCGCCGGAGTTGCGGAGGTGCTGTCTAACAGCAAGGAAGTTCATGATGCCCGCTTCGGCAGCGGTTTCAGTTTCAGTGACATGACAGCCAATCTAGCCGGCATGGCGTTGGGCGCCGCCGTCTCGGTCAACGCGGAAAACGCCCGGGTCATGCAGGAGCGCATGGCCGCCGCAAGCTCTGAGCTCGACTATATGCCAGACATAGGTCGCGACAACAGTGGACTGTCTGAACAGGATTTTGCGGATATGTTCAATGACCGTAACGATCCCCGTTACCTGGCCAGAATCCGTTCGGTGGAACAGCAGGTTGCAGCTTTACCTGTATATGACACCACTGTCTTTGAAAATGCTCAGTAAGGGAAACACGTGTTGCGAACTTTTCAGCCGCTACGAAAAATACATTGTTTAGCAGGAAATAATTTGTCATGAAAAAGAAGAAAGGGTTTTTTACCAGTAATCTGCACTCGGACCGCAATGACCATCCGGAACATGGTGTATTGCACAAGCCGATTCATCCTTCAGTTGCATTTGAATATGAAGATGCTCACGACCTGGCTGCCGTCTTTCAGGGGCGCAAGAGCGGTTATAATTATGGCCGTCAGCAAAACCCTACAGTCACAGCCCTGCAGCAGCGTGTCAACACCATGGAACAGGGTTTGGCAACAGTCGCTTTCGCTACCGGGATGGCGGCAATTGGCTCAGCATTATTCGCGTTGTTAAAAGCGGGAGACCATGTCGTTTCCAGCGCCTTTCTGTTTGGAAACACGAATAGTCTGTTCAATAGTTATCGCAATTTTGGCGTTGACGTCAGCTTCGTGGATGCAACCGCAGCAGCTAATGTGAAAAATGCTATTCAGGCGAATACCCGCATTGTTTTCGTGGAAACTATCGCAAATCCGGTCACGCAGATTGCAGACCTGGAAGCCATCGGCGAGCTGTGTCGTGAAGAAGGCATAGTTTTCATCGTTGACAATACCATGACGACACCTTGGTTATTTACACCGAAGCAGGTACATGCAAGTCTTGTTGTGAACTCATTGACCAAAGGTTTTGGTGGGCACGGTAACGCGCTGGGTGGCAGCATTACCGACACGGGTTTGTATGACTGGTCCCGGTATCCCAATATCGCCGATGCCTACAGAACTGGTGACAGCAAGCTATGGGGTATTACCCAGATTCGCAAAAAAGGATTGCGAGACTTCGGTGCAACTTTGGGCCCGGAGGCTGCGCATCATCTTGCCGTTGGTTCGGAAACTTTGCCATTGCGTATTGAGCGTGCCTGTGACAATGCGCAAACGCTTGCTGATTTTTGTCAGGCGCATCCGCTGGTAAAGAATGTGTATTACCCGGGACTTTCCGGACATCCGCAACATGCACGCGCCAGGAAACTGTTTCGGCGTTTTGGCTTTCTGATGAGTATAGATCTGGTCGACAGCATCGATTGCTTTGACTTTCTCAATCATCTGGAGTGCGTAGTTTCTTCCAGTAATCTGGGTGATACCCGTACACTGGCAATACCCGTTGCTCACACCATTTTCTTTGAGATGGGCGCAGAGCGTCGCGCTTCGATGGGAGTAGCAGACTCCATGATTCGATTATCTGTCGGCATAGAAGACAGCGATGATCTTATCGCGGATTTCGCTCAGGCGCTTGCTGCCTGCGAGAAATCCATCAAGTAAAGTCCACGTCTGGAAGAGGCAATATTGCCATGATTTCGCTGTGTCATATTGACGATATCGAAGAAAGCACTTCCAAAGGCTTTGCTGTGGGCAACAAATATGTTTTCGCGGTCAAGAAAGATGATCGCGTATACGTTTATTACAATTGTTGCCCGCATCTTGGCACGCCACTGGAGTGGCAGGAAGATCGTTTCCTGGATAGTGACAATGCATTGATTCAATGTTCAACGCACGGCGCGTTGTTTCTGATTGAATCGGGTCAGTGCATTCTTGGTCCGTGCAAGGGCAAGAGTCTGAAAGCAATACCATTCGTTATCGGCAATGGCTTTGTCATGGTGGAAGAAAATGAAATTGCCCGGCTTGGTCGTATATGACGTGCAAAGCACCGCTTTCAGAATTAATTATTCTTGAGAAACTCTTTTATTCTCATCACCGCTATTTCCAGTTTGCTCATGTCAGTGGTGAATGCGAAACGTACATGAGAATTTGCCCGGTAGTCACCAAAATCTGTGCCCGGCGTTATCGCTACGCCTTGTTGCTTCAAAAGTTCATGACAGAACTCTTCACTACCGCGCGCTAACTTCTCAATTCCCGCGTAAATATAAAAAGCACCCTGCGTTGTTTTCGGAATAGAAAATCCCATTTCCTGCAAAGCACCGGTTAAAAAATCGCGACGCTGTTGAAACGCAAGTCGGCGCTGATCCAGCTCAATTCTGACATCCGGATCGAACGCACGCAGTGCAGCGTACTGCGCTACTGTGGGCGCCGCAATGAACAGATTCTGCGCCAGGATATTAGCAACTTCCTGCAGAGAATCCGGCACCACTAACCAACCCAGTCGCCAACCGGTCATGCCAAAATATTTAGAGAAACTGTTCACCACAAAATTATCATTATCCGCTTGCAAGGCAGTTGGTAACCCACCGACATAATCCAGACCGTGATAGATTTCATCTACCAGTAAATGACAACCATGGCGCATTGCCCAGTTACTGACATCCTGCAGCATGGCAAGATCCATCACAGCGCCGGTTGGGTTGCCCGGTGACGCCAACCAGACACCCCGGCTGTTTTGCCGTACATGCTGATCCAGCATCGTGGAGGTCAATTGATAATCGGTCGCTGCGGTGACGGGTACCAGTTGTGCCTGCGCACCGGCAAGGCGCACATAATTGCGATTACAGGGATACCCGGGATCAGTCATTAATACGGCATCACCCGGATTCAGTAGCATTTGTGTCAGCATAACCAGAGCGCCGCTGGCTCCCGGCGTGATAAAAATTCGTTCTGCCGCGATATTTACACCGTGCGTCCCGGCATAGTAATCACTGATTTTCTGGCGCAGAGCTGGCAACCCTGCCGCTTGTGTGTATTGTGTCCGTCCATTCGCCAGAGCCTGCCGCCCCGCCTCAACAATGGCTGCAACCGTGGTGAAGTCCGGCTCACCAACCTCCAGATGCACGATGCTGCGCCCTTGCTGCTCAAGGGCATGAGCTCGCTCCAGCACTGTCATAACCTTGAACGGATTAATACCGTGCATTCGTGACGCTGGTGTGAACCTGCTTTTGTGTGTTGACACGGTCGATTACTCTGATTTGTAATGGCATCGGCAAGCTAACATTTTTATGGCATGGCCGCCAATAATCTGGTAGCTTACCCGCCTTCTTTATGCACGGATTTTACGGATTGACATTCGATTAAGCCCCACGCGGGTTATACATCCTCCGGGATTGAACCCTGATGGGTTATGAGGCATACCGAACAATGGCTACTAAACAAGCAACGGCTTCTGCAACGGCTTCTGCGCCGGTTCTGAAAAACTTCACTCCTTATAAATTGAAAAAGGGTGAAGACTATATGAACGAAAGTCAGAAAGAGCACTTCAAGAAAATTCTGCGCGACTGGCGTAATCAGCTTATGGAAGAAGTTGATCGCACGGTACATCACATGCAGGATGAAGCCGCCAATTATCCCGACCCTGCCGACCGTGCGACACAGGAAGAAGAGTTCAGTCTTGAATTGCGTACTCGTGATCGCGAGCGCAAGCTGATCAAGAAAATCGATTCCACTATCGAGAAAATCGCGCAGGATGATTATGGGTATTGTGATTCCTGTGGCATCGAAATCGGCATTCGCCGCCTTGAGGCCAGACCTACAGCAAGCAAGTGTATCGACTGCAAAACCCTGGACGAGATAAAAGAAAAGCAGTGGGGTGCCTGAGCGCAGAAAAAGCCAGTTATATTGGCCGCTTTGCTCCCTCCCCCACTGGCGCTCTGCATTTTGGTTCTCTGGTCGCCGCGCTTGCAAGTTACCTTGACGCAAAAGCAAATAATGGTCTTTGGTTAGTCCGCATGGAGGATCTGGACCCTGCCAGAGAGCCGCCAGAAGCCGCCGCGCAAATTTTACAAACACTCGAAAACTTTCATCTGTTCTGGGATGGCCCCGTCCTTTACCAAAGCCAGCGTTTAACCGTCTATCGGGCAGTGCTGGAGGAGCTCATCCGGCAGAACCTTATCTACCCCTGCAGCTGCTCAAGACAAACCATCAAAGCCATGGGCGGAGTCTATGATGGTCGTTGTCGTGTGCACCCTCCTGGAAGCCGCAGAAAATGCGCACATAGACTGCATGTGGCTGAGCAGGAAATTCACTTTAATGATCTTGTGCAAGGTTTGCAGCAGCAAGACCTAGCGCGGGAAACCGGCGACTTTGTTGTGCTGCGCAAAGATGGCCTGTTTGCCTATCAGCTTGCGGTGGTTGTCGATGACGGCTATCAGAACATTACCCATATTGTGCGAGGCACTGATTTGCTGGACTCGACCGCGCGGCAAATCTATCTGCAACAATTACTGAACCTGCCGCAGCCCCAGTATGCCCATATCCCGGTTGCGAGTAACGCACAGGGACAGAAACTGAGCAAACAGCATTTCGCCGAACCGGTTGCTTCGGAGATGGCCGCCAAAACCCTGCATCAGGCCTTACGGTTTCTTGGACAGAACCCACCCATGGAACTGGCAACAGCACCAGTCCAGGAACAGTTGCCATTGGCCATACAGCATTGGGATATACAGGCAGTACCCAAGTTAGCTAATATCCGCGTCTGAACGACTATCCGGCCACCGCGCCCGGACAGCAAATACTCGACAGAAGAGCCGGAGACTGTGTGTATATTCCTCCCTCCACATTGATAATACTGGTATTCAGCTACCTGCTGTTTCTGCTTAGTACGGATTGGGTTATGCAGGAAGCAGGTGCCTGGTACCGGCCTTTTATTGTCAGTCTGTTCGTCATAATCGTCGCCGCTTGGGCTTACCGGGAACAGAACTCCGATGATCTTTGATCTGAGCACATTGTTCGGCCTGGGTGTCGCCTATCTGGCCATATTGTTCGGAATTGCATTTGTTACGGACAGAGGCTGGATTCCGCAACGTATCACGCAGCACCCGCTGGTATACGTGCTGTCTCTCGGTGTTTTCGCCAGCGTATGGTCTTACTACGCCGCTACGGGCAATGCTTTCCGCGACGGGTTCGGTTATCTGGCACCTTTCATCGGCATTTCGCTGGCATTCCTGCTGTCGCCACTGATGCTCAGACCCATTCTCAATATCACCAAAAGCTATCAACTCAGTTCTATGGCAGATTTGTTAGCCTTTCGTTATCGCAGCCCCTGGGCTGGCACACTGACGACTCTGGTTATGCTGATAGGGGTTACGCCACTACTCTCCCTGCAGATACAAGCCGTTGCCAACACCGTGGGCATCCTGACCACAGAGGCATCGCAAACTACGCTGGCGATCACTTTCTGTCTGCTGATCACATTGTTCGCCATTTTCTTCGGAACGGGTCGCGGCTCAGGTCGGGAGAAGCACGAAGGGCTTGTGCTGGCGATCGCCTTTGAATCAGTAGTCAAGCTATTCGCGCTCCTGGCAGTAGGACTGTTTTCTGTGTATGCCGGTTTCGGTGGTTTCGACGCCATGAACCAGTGGTTGATAGAGCAACCGGAATTGTTGCGCCAACTCAAGGAGCCTTCGCCCCCGGGTACTTTCCAGATAACAGCACTATTATTTTTTACTGCGGCAGTTGCCATGCCGCACATGTTTTATATGACCTTCAATGAAAATAATGACCCTAAAGCCCTGAACCTGGCCAGTTGGGCATTGCCCCTGTATTTTCTGTTACTGAGTCTGCCTGTATTTCCCATTCTCTGGGCTGGTTTGAAGTCAGGTTCCACATCTCCCATGGAGTACTACCCTGTCACCATGGGCATCGAATACAACTCGGAAATATTCACGCTTATCGGGTTCATCGGGGGCGTCTCCGCAGCCAGTGGTTTGATTATTGTAATAACACTGGCACTTTCCACCATGTGCCTCAACCATTTGATCCTGCCCATCTATCAACCAAATGCCGGACAGAATATCTACCGTTGGTTGCTGTGGCGGCGCAGGCTGCTTATCACGGCGCTGATCTGGGGTGGCTTCCTCTTTTATTATCTACCTGACGATAAGCTGAGTGTTCGTGCTATAGGCAATGTTGCTTTTATCGCCAGTCTGCAATTTCTGCCCGCTATTATTGCCTTGCTGTATTGGCCCAGGGGCAATAAAAAAGGATTCCTGGCGGGGTTATCTATCGGTATCGCGATCTGGTTCGTTTTTTTGATGTTGCCTGTGGCAACTGGCACTAATTACTTCACGCTGGCTAATCTCAGTTCCAGGGAAATTATCGCTCTTTCCCTGATATGCAATGTTACATTATTCGTTCTGGTTTCGTTGTTTACGCGTAGCTCGGATGAAGAAAAGGCTTCTGCAGATATTTGCTCTCTGGATACTTTGAGGCGACGGAACCAAAGCGGACTCTCCGCAAAATCGCCGCAGGAATTCATTGCAAAGTTAACCAAGCCTCTTGGTCAGCGCACGGCTACCCGCGAAGTACTCAAAGCTTTGGCGGATCTGAAGATTGACAGTCAGGAAAGCCGTCCGCATGCCATGCGACTGTTGCGTGGCCGGCTGGAAGCCAATCTCTCGGGCTTACTAGGACCCGCCATAGCGCACGACCTGATAGACCGCTTCCTGCCTTACAACATTCAGTCAGACAATTACTCGACTGACATCAATGTGATTGAAAGTCGCATCGAGGCATATCGCAGTAATCTCTCCGGTATGGCTGCTGACCTGGATAATCTGCGCCGTTATCACAGGCAGGTATTGTTGGAATTACCTTTGGGTGTGTGTTCGTTGGGTCCGCAAAATCAGATAGTGATGTGGAACCGTGCGTTGGAAGAATTAACCGGTATTACCAACGAAGAAGTTGTTGGTTCGCAGTTGGATGAAATCGGCGAACCCTGGTGCTCGATTATTCTGAATTTTACGCATGGTGAGAATGCACATCAGCACAAACAGGTTGTTCAGGTCAAAGGCAGCAAACGCTATATAAGCCTGCACAAAGCTGTTATTGAAAAATCCTCGGCGCATCAGATACAGCAGGATGGTGTCGTCATTCTGCTGGAAGATCTGACGGAAACTGAACTGCTTGAGGAGGAACTTACGCACAGCGAACGTCTTGCGTCCATCGGCCGCTTGGCAGCCGGGGTGGCGCACGAGATTGGTAACCCGATTACGGGCATCGCTTGCCTGGCGCAGAATATTCGCGATGAAACCGACAGTGATGAATTGCGCAGCATGGCCAGGCAGATTATCGAGCAAACTGATCGCACTTCCCGTATTGTGCAGTCTTTGGTCAATTTCGCTCATAGCGGCAGCCATCTTACCGAAAAGACTCGTGAAATAGTCGATATCGAAGAGTGCATCGATGAAGCCATAGCTCTGATCTCGCTCAATAAAAAGAGCAAAGATATACGCTATAAGATAGCCTGCTTTCCAGGTGCGCGCATGCTCGGCGACTCGCAACGCCTGCTGCAGGTGTTGGTCAATCTGATCAACAACGCACAGGATGCCAGCCCGGCGCACAGCACGATTACCATCGAGTGCAAGAAAATAGCCTCTTCAGTTGAGATTTCCGTCAGCGACGAAGGTTCGGGGATTCCCGAGACGATCAAAGACCGGGTATTCGAGCCATTTTTTACCACAAAAGAGCCCGGAGAAGGCACGGGGCTGGGGCTTTCGCTGGTTTACAGCATTGTTGAAAATCTGGATGGACATATTGATATAATGAGCCCGACCAGGCAATCGGAAAACCCGGGAACGCGGGTAATTTTAAGTTTCCCCTGCTATGATGAGGCCAAAGTTGAGCAATAACAGCAACGGGTTTCGGACCAACAGGCACTACACACATCGAGAAGATCTGATTGAGTAACACGATGACAGCACAAAACAAGGTTCTGGTTGTTGAAGACGAACAGGTAATCCGCACTGCGCTGCGACGATTGCTGGAGCGACACGAGTATCAGGTCAGTGAGGCTGGCTCGGTCAACGAGGCAACGGATTTGCTGGCCAAGGATAGCTTTGATATTGTCATCAGCGATTTGCGTTTACCCGGGGCACCTGGCACAGATTTGATTCAGGCGACCAATACTCCCGTTCTTATAATGACCAGTTATTCCAGTTTGCGTTCTGCAATCGACTCCATGAAGCTCGGTGCGGTCGACTATATCTCCAAACCGTTTGAACATGAGGAAATGCTGGAAACCGTATCCCGCATTATCATCGAAAGCGATAATAAACGTCTGCCCCAGAAGGTTCAATCTACAGCAGAACCTCCGGTGCACGGCATGATCGGCAGCTGTCCGCAGATGCTCGAGCTTTTCCGACGTATTCACAAAGTAGCGCAAACCAGCTCCACCGTTTTGATAAATGGGGAATCTGGCACCGGCAAGGAGCTCGTCGCCAAAGCCATCCATAAACTCAGTGAACGCAATGCTGCTGAAATGATTTCCGTCAATTGCGCCGCAATCCCTGAAAACCTGATCGAATCTGAATTGTTTGGCCATGAAAAAGGAGCATTCACGGGCGCAACAGCTAACAGAACCGGCCTGGTAGAGGCTGCCAATGGCAGCACGCTTTTCCTGGATGAAATAGGTGAGCTGCCTCTGGATGCGCAGGCGAGATTATTGCGCGTGCTGCAGGAGAACGAAATTCGCAAAGTGGGTTCTGTGCAATCCAAGAAAGTGGACGTGCGTCTTGTGGTCGCCACGCACCGTGACCTGAAACAGCTGGTAATCGACGGTGATTTTCGCGAAGACCTTTATTACCGTATCAATGTCATGACGTTGGTTATTCCACCGTTGCACGAACGTGGTAACGATATTCTGGAGCTGGCAGATGCCATCCTGGAACGTACTTGCAAACGTTTGAAATCTCCCATGCTGCGCTTCAGCACAGAGGCAACCAAAGCGATTGCCGCGTATACCTGGCCAGGCAATGTCCGCGAACTGGAGAATGCCATTGAGCGCGCCGTGGTGCTGGCGGAAACGGAGCAGATTGGTGCCGAACTGCTTGCCATTGATACAGGTGCCAGACTAGGGATTCGGCCCATCAGTCAACGCGCAGGAAATGATGCCAGCAATCAGGATGATGCGGTTGAGGAGCTGTCTCTGGAAGATTATTTCCAAAAGTTTGTGTTGGAACATCAGGATCAGATGAACGAGACGCAGCTGGCTCGCAAGCTGGGAATCAGCCGCAAATGTCTTTGGGAACGCAGGCAGCGCTTCGGCCTGCCACGCAAGAAGAAACAAGCATAATATCTGTTACCGCTACCCATCTACCCAGTAAATAGGGGTAATTTAGTAACAAAGTTCCATTAAATTATGGAAAGCTTAACCTCTAATTAATTTAAGTGCCTGTTTTATGTAACAATTCATTATGTGGCACGGTAAATGCTCTATATACACCCGACAATAATAATAAATAATAAAAATAACGCGAAATAATAATAAAAATAGCATTACCTGGTTTGGTGCAGTACAAAAAGAATAAAGAACAGATCTTGGTCGTTTTAGTGGAAACCAGTTGTTTCTCGCCCAAAGACACTGTTCCAGAAGAGAATTGTGGTACTTTGTTTGGTACCTGGCAAAAATAAAAATAATAATAAATTTAATTACCTTCCTTGCGGGGGGGTTGACCTAACCCCCCAGAGCATTTCCTCCTGCTAATTTCTACAACTTCGGTGTATTATTCCCATTTTCCAGCACTAGCAGATGCCTGTGCATTATCGAATAGCACAATATGCCAGATGCTCAAACCTATAAGCCCCGGGAACGGATACTGAAAATCAGATGTTTAGAAAGATTACACGGGCACTTTTTCGCAAGGTAAAACCGCCTCAGGCAAACCCAGACAAAGCTGCCAATGGCCCGGATAAAGCCAGGGCCCGCTATGATGACGATCGTTCGGACACGCTGCCTTCGCGTTTGCAGGATCTGGATCTCAGTGGCGCCACCATCATTGAGCGCGAAGATCACTGTATCTCCCGCAAGCATATTTCGCCCAATGCTCTCAAAGTACTTTATCGTTTGAATGACGCCGGCTTTCAGGCTTTCCTCGTTGGCGGCGGAGTGCGTGACCTGTTGTTGCAAAATGATCCCAAAGATTTCGACATATCCACTAATGCGACTCCTGAAGAGATCAAACACCTGTTTCGCAATGCCCGCATTATCGGGCGGCGTTTCAAGATTATTCATCTGAGTTTCGGGCGCGAGATAATTGAAGTCACTACATTCCGCGCTCACCATGCAGCTGAAAACGAGTTCCAGGCTGATGATTCCCGTCAGGGTATACGTGGGCTCGACTCTGCTCACACCAGCGATGGTATGATCTTGCGCGACAATGTCTACGGCAGCATCAATGAGGATGCGTTGCGCAGGGATTTCACCATCAATGCGCTTTACTACACTACCAACCGCTTCCTGATTCTGGATTTTACCAATGGCATGGAGGATCTGCATAATCGTCTTATCCGCATGATTGGCGATCCTGCAACGCGTTATAGAGAGGACCCTGTCCGATTGCTGCGAGCCATTCGTTTTTCTGCGAAGCTGGATTTCGACATTGAACAGAATACTCGGGAGCCAATCGACAAACTTGCCCATTTGCTGGGCTCAATTTCACCAGCGCGGTTATTCGACGAAAGTATTAAACTGTTCGTAGGTGGGCATGCAGAAGCGACCTTCGCTGTGCTGCGGCAATTCAAGGTGGCGGATTACCTGTTCAAGGCCACACTGGACACCACTACAGACCCAGACGCTCCTGCCAGCCGCCTGCTGACCCTTGCATTGCGCAATACCGATACACGCCTGGCCGAAGGCAAATCCGTCACCCCGGCGTTCCTCTTCGCCGCATTGCTGTGGCCACCGTTACAGGTGGCACTGAAGAACAGCAATGCGGATAATGTGCCCAGTGTAATTGCTTTGCACGATGCTGCTACCAGCGTGATAATGGAGCAACTGCAACGCACCGCAATACCGAAACGGTTTACAACGGCAATGCGGGAAATTTGGGAAATGCAGCTTCGTCTGCGTCCGCGCAGCAGACGTAGTGTGGAAACTGTGCTGGCTCATCCTCGCTTCCGAGCGGCTTATGATTTCCTGTTGCTGCGTGAAGATGCCGGTGAAAACCTGGATGGCCTGGGGCAATGGTGGACAGATATGCAGAGTAGTGACCGATCCCAGCAGGAAACCATGCTGGCCGCTCTGGACAAACGCGGCCCCCGCAAACCACGACGCCGCAAAGCGAAGCGACAGGACTGAATTGCATGACGGAATCTCCAACACCTGAACTAAAAATTGCCACACCACAATTCATCGCAGTGGAAGGCCCCATTGGTGTTGGTAAAACCAGTCTGGCGAAGCGTCTTGCCGATACTTTCAATTATGATATTTTGCTTGAAAAGCCCGAGGAGAATCCATTTCTGGAGCGCTTCTATCGCAGCCCCAGACAACACGCACTGGCTACGCAATTGTTTTTCCTGTTTCAGCGCAGCCGCCAGATTCAGGACATGCGTCAGAACGACCTTTTTTCGCCCGTGCGCGTCGCCGATTTCCTAATAGACAAAGACTATCTGTTTGCGCGCCAGAATCTGGACAACGATGAGTTTGAACTTTACGAAAAAGTGTATGCGCACCTGACCATCGATGCACCTACGCCGGATCTGGTCATCTATTTGCAGGCCCCTACTCCGGTATTATTGAACCGCATCCAGAAAAGAGGCATTGCCGTTGAACAATTGATTGAACGAAATTATCTGGAAAGACTCAACGCAGCATACACGGAGTTCTTTCATTATTTCGATAACGCTCCGTTGCTGATCGTTAACAGCGCTGAAATCGATCTGGTCGGCAACGACGAAGACTACCAGCAACTGGTCGACTACATAATTGCGCGCCCACGTGGCACACAATATTTCAATCCTCAACCCACTTTACTGTAACCGGGCAATATATGAGTTCACAGTCTGCAAAGAAAAGCACAACGTTGAGCACGCTGATCAAGATGAAAGCGCAGGGTGAGAAGTTTGCCTGCCTGACAGCTTATGACGCTTGTTTCGCCAAGTTGCTTGATGAAGCTGGCGTGGAGGTCATTCTGGTTGGGGATTCGCTTGGCATGGTGCTGCAGGGCCACGACAGCACGCTACCGGTAACGATGGAAGATATGATTTACCACATGGAATGCGTGAAGAGAGGCAATCGACATGCTTTTCTGATCGCCGATATGCCGTTCATGAGCTATTCCTCGGAAGCGCAGACATTGAACAACGCGGCCGCATTAATGCGTGCCGGTGCGCAAATGGTAAAACTGGAGGGCGGGGCCTGGATAGGCAATACCACGCGTCTGCTGGCTGAACGCGGCATCCCCGTCTGCGCTCACATGGGTTTGACGCCGCAGTCGATCAATCGCATTGGCGGTTATCACGTGCAAGGTAGAGACCCACGCCAGGCAGAGAGCATGCTTAGCGAAGCGCAGTTACTGCAGGAGGCTGGTGCCAGTATTCTATTGTTGGAATGCGTGCCGCAGAAACTGGCAAAAACCATGACAGAAGCACTGGATATTCCCGTGATCGGTATTGGCGCCGGCCCGGGTACTACGGGACAGGTGATGGTATTGCATGACCTGCTCGGCATATCACCCATCACACCAAAATTTGTGAAGAACTTTCTAACTGAAACAGGCAGCATTCCGGCGGCGCTGCAGGCATACGTTGCCGCTGTCAAGGCGCTGCAGTTTCCGGCACCTGAGCACTGCTTCGATTAGTTGTTTATCCACCATTTTCGCTTAGCAGTTTGCGACCGAACTCAAAATAAAGCGCCAAGTAGCCCTGAAAAGCGATGTTAACCAATGCAAACGTATCATTCGATAAAATCCCTGCAACAGGAAATCGGAAAGCAGACCCAATCCGGCAAGACTATTGGTCTGGTGCCAACCATGGGAAATCTGCATGACGGACACCTGCAACTGATAACAGAGGCCCGCAAGCACTGCGATTTTGTAGTATCCAGCGTGTTCGTCAATCCGATGCAGTTTGGTCGCGGTGAAGACCTGGATGCTTATCCACGTACATTGCAACAAGACGAAAGCAAACTTGCGGCCGCTCACTGTGACGCTCTGTTCGCTCCTGGTAGCCGTGAGATGTACCCTGAAGGCCTGGACACACAAACCGTTGTCTCGATTCCTGCACTGTCCGCGAGACACTGCGGAGCCAGCCGGCCAGGGCACTTTGATGGGGTTGCTACAGTGGTCAGTAAGCTGTTCAATATTGTCAGACCCGACAAGGCTGTGTTTGGCCTGAAGGATTATCAGCAGTTCCGGGTTATTCAGAAGATGGTCGCAGACCTGTGCTTTGCTATCGAAATCATTGGTGTAGAAACCTGGCGCGAATGCAGCGGCCTGGCCATGAGTTCACGCAATGGTTATCTGACCACTGAGCAGCGCCAGACCGCTGCTGTTATCTATCAAAGTTTGCTGCAGGCGAAAGAGGATATACTGGTTGGCAATAAAGACTTTGCACAATTGGCAAGCTCAGCCAAGCTCAAATTGACGACTGCTGGTTTGCGCACAGATTATTTCACGGTCTGCAATGCAGAAACTCTGGAGCCAGCCGATTCTAACGATAAAGAGCTGGTCATTTTGGTGGCTGCGTATGTTGGCAATACCCGTCTGATTGACAATGTCCGATGTTCAGTTCAGGAGCATTTCCATGTCCAGTGACAAGATATATCCGGTTAGCGATTCCCTCGCTGCTTCCAGTTTGCTGAATCGCGCTGACTATCAACGTCTGTATCAGCAGTCGTTAGAGTCGCCTGATTCGTTCTGGGCTGAGCAGGCCACTGAGTTTCTGGATTGGTTCAGACCCTGGAGCAAGGTGCAAAAGAGTGACTTCAAGCGCGGCGATGCGCACTGGTTTGTTGATGGCAAACTGAACGCTTGCTACAACTGCATTGACCGTCACCTGCCACATAAGGCAGATGACACTGCCATCATTTGGGAAGGTGATTCTCCAGATGACTCCAGGCATATCAGTTACCAATTGCTGTTTGGGCAGGTTTGCAGACTGGCCAATGTTTTGAAAAAAAACGGCGTAGAAAAAGGAGACCGTGTTTGCATTTATATGCCAATGATTCCAGAGGCTGTGTACGCCATGCTGGCGTGTGCCCGTATCGGCGCCGTGCATTCTGTGGTGTTCGGTGGTTTCTCGCCCGAGTCTATCAAAGACAGAATTCTGGATTCCGATTGTCGTACTGTCATTACAGCAGACCAGGGGTTGCGTGGTGGCAAGACAATCCCTTTGAAGGAGAATGTGGACAAGGCAATTGTGAATTGCCCTAACGTAAGTTCGGTCATCGTCATGCAGCATACCGGCGCAACTATTCCCTGGCATCCACAGCGGGATATCTGGTACCACGAAGCAATCGGGCAGGTAGATTCTGATTGCGAAGCTGTACATATGGATGCTGAAGACCCTCTTTTCATTTTGTATACTTCCGGATCAACTGGAAAACCAAAAGGGGTGCTGCACACGACGGGTGGCTACCTGTTAACGGCGGCCATGACCCACCGTTATGTGTTCGATTATCGTGACGGAGATATTTACTGGTGTACTGCTGATGTCGGTTGGGTCACAGGACATAGTTATATCGTTTATGGTCCTCTGACTAACGGCGCCACCACACTGGTATTTGAAGGCGTGCCGAGTTATCCCGATGTATCGCGTTTCTGGCAGGTAATCGACAAGCATAAAGTTAATATATTCTACACGGCACCTACTGCAATCAGAGCCATCATGGGAGCAGGTGATGCTCCGGTAAAATCCACCTCGCGTAAGACTTTGCGCCTGCTCGGCTCTGTAGGTGAACCCATCAATCCGGAAGCCTGGCAATGGTATTACGATGTCGTTGGCGAAGGCCGCTGCCCCATTGTAGATACCTGGTGGCAGACTGAAACCGGCGGTATCATGATTACGCCACTACCCGGCGCTACAGATCTGAAACCGGGATCAGCCACCCTGCCGTTCTTTGGCGTGAAACCTGCATTGCTGGACAGCCACGGGCATGAACTGCAGGGAGCTGCTACGGGCAATCTGGTGATCTGTCAAAGCTGGCCGGGACAAATCAGAACAGTGTTCGGCGATCATCAACGTTGTATCGACACCTACTTCAAGGCGTATCCTGGATATTATTTTACCGGTGACAGTGCGCGCCGTGATGAAGATGGTTATTACTGGGTAACGGGGCGCGTTGATGACGTGATTAACGTGTCTGGACACCGCCTTGGCACAGCCGAAATAGAAAGTGCGCTGGTTTTGCACTCCAGCGTTGCGGAGGCAGCAGTGGTTGGTTACCCCCACGATATCAAGGGACAGGCAATCTACGCTTATGTCAGCTTAATGGGTGGTGTGGAAAACTCCGAAGCGCTGCGTGCCGACCTCGTTCGCTTCGTCGCCGAAGAAATCGGCGCGTTTGCACGACCGGATATTATTCAGTTCGCACCCGGCTTACCCAAAACACGCTCCGGTAAAATAATGCGTCGTATTCTGCGCAAGATTGCTGCCAATGAACTTGAAAACATGGGTGACACCAGCACGCTGGCAGACCCGGGCGTTGTTGATCAACTCATCCAGAATCGGGTTAACCGATAGCACCGGAACAGGATTTATTTATGCAGGACATTGTTATTGTTGCCGCAGGAAGAACTGCCATCGGATCATTTCAGGGAGATCTGGCGAGCGTCTCAGCCGTGGAAATGGGCACTCAGGTTATTCGCCAGCTTTTAGCCAAACACCGTATCGATCCCAGCCATATTAACGAAGTCATTCTCGGCCATGTTCTCACAGCCGGGTGCGGGCAGAACACAGCGCGTCAGGCCAGTATCCATGCCGGGTTAGGAGTTAATGTTCCTGCTCTCACTATCAACAAGGTCTGCGGCTCCGGCCTGAAGGCCGTGCATCTGGCAGCGCAGGCCATTTTAGCCGCTGATGCTGACATGATTATTGCTGGTGGTATGGAATCCATGAGCCAGTCTGCTCACGTGTTGCCCAACTCACGTAGTGGTCAAAAAATGGGACACTGGCAGGCTATCGATACCATGCTGCATGATGGACTATGGGATGCCTTTAACAATTATCACATGGGTATTACAGCCGAGAATCTGGTCGCGAAGTATGATATTTCGCGCGTGGAACAGGATGAGTTTGCGTTGCGTTCACAATTAAAGGCACTTGCTGCCATGGATGCAGGCTATTTTGACAATGAAGTGTTGCCTGTCTCTGTTGCTCAACGCAAGGGAGACCCGGTTATCATCGATAAGGATCAGGGCCCGCGAGCAGGAACTTCCATTGAAGGTTTGGCTCGACTCCCCGCCGCTTTCAAGAAAGATGGCAGTGTCACAGCAGGCAATGCCTCCGGATTGAACGATGGTGCTGCGGCAGTGGTGCTTTGCAGCAGAGCGAAAGCCGATGAACTTGGTTTGCAACCGCTGGTGACCATTCGCGCGTGGGCGAGTGCCGGTGTCGACCCCAGCATCATGGGTATTGGACCAGTCTCTGCTACAAAGCGCTGTCTGGCCAAAGCGGATTGGCAACTGGAAGACCTGGACCTGATTGAGGCCAACGAGGCTTTTGCTGCACAATCTATCGCGGTAGCGCGGGAGCTTAAGTGGGACATGAGCAAGGTTAATGTCAATGGTGGCGCGATCGCGCTCGGACATCCTATCGGCGCGTCCGGTTGTCGGGTTCTGGTAACATTGATTCACGAAATGATTCGACGCGATGTGCACAAGGGATTGGCGACATTGTGTATTGGCGGTGGCCAGGGCGTGGCTATTGCTGTGGAGCGCTGAGATTCTTCACGGCCAGATACTGTGAAAGGTATACCTGGCCCGTAAGCTTGAGTAAGAAGTTCGAATTCTGCAGGCGATCCATGACCGGACCTTTTATCTCGGAAAAGTGCAATTTTATGTCGACTTCGCGCAAGCGCTCATTTATGGCTTCCAGCGATTCCAATGCACTCAGATCAATATCGTTAACCGCATTGCACATAAGAATGACGTGCTTCAGTTCATGCTGCTCTGCTATCAGTTTGTAAATCAAATCCTCAAGGTAGCGGGTATTCGCAAAATACAGACTTTCGTCAATGCGTATCGAAAGTATATGCGCGTGTGTTTCCACCATATGACGATCAATATTGCGAAACTGCTCCGAGCCGGGGACCTGGCCGACAATGGCAACATGGGGCTTTGAAGTTTTGTACAGGTGCATCAACACCGAGACGATCAAGCCGGCAGCAACTCCTGTTTCCACGCCAAAAAAAAGCGTCAGCACAATTGTCACGCTGACAGCCATGAAATCTGCGGCAGAGAACCGCCAGGCTTTCTTCAGGATCGGCACATCAATCAATGACCACACGGCGACTATGATAGTAGCGGCCAGTGTAGCTTTGGGCAGATAGGCTAATGCAGGCAAGAACAGGAAGGTAGCCACGCCAATCAGTATAGCTGCGTATACGCCTGCAGCAGGTGTTGCGGCACCAGCATCGAAGTTAACTACCGAGCGGGAAAATCCACCAGCAACCGGAAACCCGCCGGAGAACGCAGACGACATATTGGCAGTTCCCAGCGCAATCAATTCCTGATCCGGATCTATGCGCTGACGTCTCTTTGCCGCAAGCCCCTGTGCCACAGATACGGATTCCACAAAGGCAATGGTGGCAATCAGCGCTGCAGAACCCAGCAATGACTGCCATAGATCCAGCGAGAATCTTGGCAGACTGAAATCCGGTAAACCCGATGGCACATGACCAACCAAAGCCAGACCTGCAGCACCCAGATCAAACCAGAATGCCAATGCTGTTGTTACGATGACGGCAAGAATGGGGCTCAATCTGCTGCAAATAATCGCTGTCTCCGCGCTGGTACCGAGCTTGCGCATCAACCCTACCAAACCAACTCTGGCCCAGACGAGATACACCAATGTCCCCAGACCTATCATCACACTGATGATATTGAGTTCGCTGTTGGCAGCAGTTAACGAATTGAATAGCGCCGGTACGATCTCCAGCAAATTGTGTCCTCTTGCGGAGATCCCCAGGAGATTGGGTAATTGACTTAATGCGATGATGACTGCGGACGCGGTAATGAAGCCGCTGATGACCGGGTGGGAAAGAAAGTTGGCAAGGAACCCCAGTTTCAGAATACCGAAAATCAACAACATCAAGCCTGTGACGAACGCCAGCGTGATAGCAGCCATCATATAGTCAGCACTGCCTTCCAGTGCTAATTTGCCAACAGCGGCCGCCGTCATCAGGGAAATAATGGCAACTGGCCCCACAGATAAAGTGCGACTGGAACCAAATATTGCGTACACTATTAAAGGGAGAATGCTGGCATACAAACCCATCTCGGGAGGCAAGCCAGCCAGCAGGGCATAGGCCAGGGACTGCGGAATCAGCATCACCATGACGATAAGAGACGCCAGAGAATCGTTACCTAATTGGTGACGATTATACGTGCGTATCCAATCCAGCATTGGCAGATAAGCTGAAATCTTTTTCATTTATCGCCGGGCTCTGGCTTCACCAGCCACTCTTTACCTTTGAGCATTGCATTCCAGTAGATCGGTGGCAGGATGTCCTTTTTCAGTATCCATGCTAAACGAGAGGGACGTGTCCCCTTGTTCAGCCACTCGGGAAAACTGGGCAGCAACTTGCCACCAAAACCGAACTCCGCCAGCACGATTTTTCCTCTCTCTACCGTTAATGGGCATGATCCGTAACCATCGTAACGCGCGACGCCTTGCGATATGCCCATATCAGCAAGCACATTGCAGGCAACGATGGGAGCCTGCTTCCTGGCCGCTGCCGCTGTCTTGGCGTTGGGAGCATTCATCACATCCCCCAACGACCAGATGTTTTTGTATTTCTTGTGGCGCAAAGTTTCCTGATCCACATCAACCCAGCCAGCTGCATCTGCCAGAGGGCTGTTGCGAATAAAATCCGGCGCCAGTTGCGGTGGGCACACGTGCAACATATCGAATTCGGTGCTGATAGTTTCCTTGCTGCCATCGCTGTTGGTTTTCTGAAACCATGCTGTTTTCTTCTCGCCATCTACCTTGATCAGATTGTGATTGAAATTGATCTGCGTCTGATAACGTTCCATATACTCCATTAATGCTGGCACATAATCCTTAACGCCAAACAACACAGCGCCAGCATTGAAGAAAGACACTTTCACCGCACCAATTCTGCCATTCCTGTACCAGTGATCCGCTGAAAGATAGAGTGCTTTCTGCGGTGCGCCAGCACATTTGATGGGCATTGGGGGTTGCGTAAACACAGCATTGCCTGCCTGCAGCCCCTGCACCAGTTTCCAGGTATAAGGCGCCAGATCATATCGGTAATTGGAGGTCACACCATTCGCGCCCAGCGACTCCACCAACCCCTCCACGCCCGCCCAGTTCAGCTTTATACCTGCGGCAACTATCAGGCGTTCATAACCGAAGACCCGGCCGTCATCCAACGTAACGGTATCGTTATCAGGATTGAATTCGGCTACCGCAGCTTTTAGCCACTTGGCATTGCGTGGTATCACCGATGCCATGGACCGTTCGGTGGATTCAGGTTGAAAGATACCTCCTCCGACCATAGTCCACCCAGGTTGATAATAATGCTTGCCGGCGCTATCAATGATGCCAATACGCAAGTCAGATTTTCGCCTCAACAGGCTGGCTGCAACGGCAATGCCGCCAGCCCCGCCACCGACAATTAAAACCTGAAACTGGTCACTGGCTGGCTTGTTCACTTTAACGCTCCTTTCATCAAGACGCTGTTGCATATCATTCAGGTCATAGCCTGCTGTTTTGCCAACGGTAATAACATCGGCAGTGCTCATGCCACTGGCAGTCGCAGAAAGCGCCCAAAGCTGAATGGATCGCGTACCGGTCCGGCAATACGCCAGCACTGGCTTGGGCAACCCCTGCAGCAACCTGCCAAAATCGACCGCCTGAGCATCGCTGATATTGCCTGAGACTACAGGCAGGCTTCGCATTTCGAAACCGAAACCCGCAGCAGCTTCCGCTATTTCCGTGAACGGCGGTTGACCGGCAACCTCTTCATCCGGCCGGTTGCATATAATCGATTTGAAGCCCTGCGCAGCAATAGCAGGCAGATCCGTCGCTGAAAGCTGTTCAGCCACGGCAAAACCATTGACCACGTGTTTGATGTCCATAGCGCCTCCCTTGAAAATGACCTGTTTCTAAATATGCAATGTACTTTGCCACTGTTACACACGGCAGGCAACATGGCGAAAGCGGTTGACAGGTGGGTTTATCAGCGTATACTGCGCATCAGCCTGAATACCGGCTATATTTATGTCTGCAATCCGAAGTGTCCTTTCAGTACCTCGTCCTGTAATCATATTTTATACTCGTATACTCAAGCTGCAGCGGGCTTTGCTTTTCTGTCATTCGTGACTTGATGGCTTACCCGTTAACAATCTCATTTAATGTTTTTTAAAAGTTACAGGAATAATCATGTCTAATACAGTTACAGGTCAGGTCAAATTTTTCAACGAATCAAAAGGTTTCGGCTTTATTGAACAAGCCGGCGGCCCTGATGTGTTCGTTCACTACAGCGCTATCCAGAACGCTGGTTTCAAAACTTTGACTGAAGGCCAGCAAGTACAGTTCACAGTAACTCAGGGTCAGAAAGGCCCACAGGCTGAGAACGTAGTTGCATGCTGATATCGCTTTGTCGTTTAGTTGAGTAAGTCTGCTTTTCAGCAGATTCACTCAGCCTGATCGGCAACGGTTTCAAGCTCAAAAAAAGGCGGTATCACTAACAGTTGATATCGCTTTTTTTTATGTTCATGCTTAAGTGATTTCGAATCCAATCATCACGCGGAACGATACATTTCTTTCCGTCGAAATTATATGCAAACTCGCTCAACCTGTTGCAGCTATTCCTTTGCCGGTTTCCACTATCAGACGCCGCAACCAGATATGTCCCGGGTCATGTTGCAATAGAGGACTCCAGGCCATTTGCAACTCAATGGGTATGATCATAAATGGTGGTTTGCGAATAGATAAACCGGGATCGCCCGCGAAAAGATTAGCCATCTGGCTTGGTAACGTTGCTATCAAATCCGCCTGTCTCGCCAACAAAGCTGCAACCTGATAATGCCGTGTGAACACCCTTATTTTTCGCTCATACCCTGCTTCCGCGAGTGCTTCATCTACCCAGCCCAAGCGCTGACCATCGCGTTGACTCATGCCCCTGCCTATACCCATACCTGTCTTGCTGACCCAGATATGTGGCGCCGCCAAAAATGCATCCATATCGAAGTTCGTCAGTGCAGGATTTTTGCTGCTCATTAAACACGAAAAGCCATCGTGCCAGATTGTCGTTTGATGAAATGATTGTGGCAGCCGATCGAAACGATTGATAGCCATATCCACCTTGCCCTGTTCAAGATCCTGAAAGCTGACATCACTGGGCGTGAGAATATCCAGACTGATACCTGGCGCCTCCTTCTGCAAGCGGACAAGCGCTGGTGCCAACAAGGTTGATTCCGCATAGTCGCTGGCCATGATGCGAAACACGCGATTGCTCTGAGCAGATTCGAAACTGGTTTTAGGCGACACGGCTTGATCCACTGCCGCCAATATTTCTCTGACTTGCGGTTGCAGTTCCAGTGCTCTTTCTGTGGGTGACATGCCCTCGCTGGTTCTTACCAGCAGGGGATCATCGAAAAGTGCGCGCAAACGCCGCAAGCCGTTGCTGAGAGCGGGTTGTGTGATCCCCAGCAACTCCGCAGCACGGGTCACGTTTTTCTCGCGCAGCAGAACATCCAGATAAACAAGCAGGTTCAGATCAACTCGGGAAAGATTCATGGTGTGAATGCATCCGTAACAGCCATAACGGTTGTGATTATTGCGCGTTAGGGCGTGTTCAACCAGTAAAATTTACAGAGCATGAACGCAACTATCAGCGGGCCATCATAACTGTTGGACTACGCCTGTTCTGCCAGTGCTGCCACAGTATTACGCCCCATAACAGAACCGCACCACCCGCATGCCACAGCCAAGTCAATGGCGCCCACATCAGCAACCCGGCGGCCGCCATCAGAAACACAGCCTGAACTGTATTGAGCTTGCGTGATGCACGCCATTGCAATAATGCACACAGCGCATAAAGACCCATGGTTGCCCAGATAAATATTTCAATCCGTTCTGGCCAGGTGCCTGTGATTAACGGCGAGTAGGCAAACAGTAACGGCACCAGATAAAGTCCTTTGGCAAGCTTCCAGGAAGTCATCGACGTTGCCACTGGTTTGGAGCCGGCAATTGCAGCGGCTGCGAAGGATGCCAGCGCTATGGGCGGGGTGACATTACTGTCTTGAGATAACCAGAAAATGATCAGGTGCGCGCTTAGCAACATGCCAGTCAGCAGTTCCGGGCTTAAGAGCTCGGCTCGCAATAATTGGCGCATTTCCAACGGCATTTCCCGCAGTGCAACTGCGGCGTCGCCACCAAACAGGTTTAGGGTAGCTATGACGCTGGTTGGCAGATCGGTCGCCATCAGCGCTTGCAGCAATTGCTCCTGCGTGATGAGATCAAACAGCATGGGGGCGGATAAGGTTGCCAGTACAATGTAGGAGGCGGTGACCGGCAATCCGAGACCAAGCACCAGTGATGCCAGCGCGATCAACACCATGGTGATCAGAAGGCTGCCGTTAGCCCACTCCACAATCATCAGCGAGAATGCATTGCCGACGCCGGTGGTCACCACAACATTAATCAGAATGCCAACGGCAACCAGCAGAAGCGCCGTCGACAATGCAGTTCTGACTGCATCCACTGTCGCTTCAAAAATGTCATTCCATTTCATCGGCGTGGTGGAGAGCCAGGACGAAACAATAACCGCTACGATGGACACAGCCGCGGCACGGATCGGGGTGTATCCCATTATCAACAACGCAACCAGAATGCAGAGGGGAATCAGAAAGTGCCAACCCTGTTTGACCACGTTCCAGATATTTTCATGATCACCTTTTTGATCAGGTTTAAGCCCCAGACGCTTGGCTTCGATACGCACAAAGTAGAACACGGTCAGGTAATACAGTAATGCTGGTAGAAGCGACACGGCGATGATGGTCTGGTAGGGAATCTGCGTATAGCCGGCCATGACGAAAGCGCCAGCCCCCATAATCGGCGGCATCAGCGCGCCGCCCGTGGAGGCGGCAGCTTCAACACCTGCAGCAAACTGGGGGCTGAAGCCGGAACGTTTCATCATCGGTATCGTGATACAGCCGGTAGAGACGGTATTGGCGACCGCGGAGCCGGAGACTGAACCCATCAGTCCGGAGCCAACTACTGCCACAACACCCGCGCCACCAGTAAATCGTCCAGCCAGGCAGCGCGCAAAATTAACAATAAAATCGCCCGCCCCGGAGCGCAGCAGGAACGCACCAAACAGGATAAACATAAAGACGAAGGTGGCAGAGATATTGGCGGTGGATCCGAACATGCCTTCTTCGCCGAAGTAGCTGCGGTACAACACCGTTTCAAGGCTCAGGCCGGGGAATGCAAACACACCGGAGATATAGCGGCCCATGAACAGAATATAACTGAGCGAAACGCCAATGAGTACCGGCATGAACCAGCCTGTCGTGCGGCGGGTGAACTCGGCTGCCAACAGTACCGCAATCCCGGTGACCAGATAGTCCGACCAGATGAATTCCGCCTCTCGGGCGTACAAGGCATCTTCGAACAGAATTATATAGGCTGCGACCAACACCGCCAGTATAGCCAGCGCCACATTGACAAGTTTCACCAAAAAGCCGGGGCTGACTTTATCCGCACTGGATTCATTGGAGGACAAAGCGCACAACGCTGCAAATCCGCCAAAGTGAATAGCTGAGAACCACAATTCCGGAATGGCGGAGAATACGTTGGCATAGACGTGAAAAACGGCAAAAAGAAAAGCGGCCCATCTGAGCGCTGGATGCTTCATATACAAGCTCTGCTGCTATTATTCAACTGTGGTTTAAGTGATGTTTTGGGTTATTTTTCTGGAATCTACTTCGGGACAAACCGGCGGTTCGATGTCCTCGCGCAGCCACTCTCGCCAAATCGCTACCAGCAATGCCATCAGTACCGGCCCCACAAAAAGCCCGACCAGGCCCATGGTTTTTACACCTCCGATCAAACCGAAAAAAGTAGGCAGAAATGGCAGTTTCACTGGCCCGCCAACCAAGGTAGGGCGGATAGTCTTGTCCACGATGAACAGTTCTACCGAACCCCAAATGAACAGACCGACGCCGGCCAGCGTGTCCCCGGTTCCCACCAGGTACAGGGAAATCAGTGAGAATGCCAATGGCGCTCCACCGGGAATCAACGCCATAAAACCAGTGAGCACACCGAACGCCACGGGAGAAGGCACACCGGCAATCCAGTAGGCAATACCCAATACAATACCTTCACCGATGGCGACCAGCGTCATACCTACAACAGTGGCGCTGACGGTGGCTGGTACTACACGCGAGATGCGATTCCAACGCTCCGGCAGAATTCGTTCGCCGACTGTATCAAGTTGAGCCGCAAGTTCTTCACCATCACGGTATAGGAAAAACAGCGTAATCAGCATAAAGAGAAGTGTCAGCAGCATGCCTGCCGCCGTCCATCCGAAACTTAGCAGCCAGCGTGAGAATCCGCCTAACTGCTGACCATTGACCAGATTGACCGCCTGCCCCAACTGATGCGGTTGGCCCAGATAAATTTGCCACTGCTCGGCCAATGCTTCGCCCGCCCATGGGAGCGACCTGACCCAATCCGGCACAGCGGCGCCATATTCATTGGCATCAGTCAGCCATGCTATAAAAATCCTGGCCTCCTCCAGCGTATAGGTAATCAACACCATCATCGGAATAACTAAACCCAGCAGAATCGCGAGAATCGCCGAGCTCGCAGCCAGCGTGGAATTATTGCCACATCGTCTTCTCAGGCGCTTGTAAATGGGCCAACTGGCAAAGCAAATGATCAGAGCGGCTAGTACCGGCACCAGAAAACCGATAAAAAAGAAAACCCCTGCAGCAACAACCATAAGCAGAAGGATGCGACTCAAAGCAGTGTTACTGATAACTTGCGACATTTTTTTTCTATTCAGAAATGCGGAGGCGCTATTCTGAGCGTATGCAGGTCAAAATGCCATATCAGTCCTGATTCTATTTATTGGTTTACCCTTATCTGAATGCACTGACTGCTACTGGCGGTCGAAAGCTATACCTGACAAACTGTTGGAACTTTTCAATGATCCAGATTTTGCAAACCTCGCACACCGTTCGACAACAAATGGGAGTAACACCATGTCATCCAAAGAAAAACGCACAGTGCCTGTTGAGGCCATTGAACTCTACAACCAGTATGTTCACGGAGAGATCAGCCGCCGGGATTTCCTGCACAGGGCGAAGCAGTTTGTCGTAGCCGGGCTTACCGCTGGCGCCATTGTCGATGCGTTGATGCCTGACTACGCGATGGGGCAGCAGATCGCCAGAGACGATGAGCGCATCAGAGCAAGCTATGTCACCATACCTTCGCCAAACGGTCACGGCCACATCAGGGGTTATCTGGTGCGTCCCTACAGCGCGGATAGCCGCTCGGCAGAGCCGGTAAAGTTGCCTGGCATTATCGTGGTGCACGAAAATCGTGGGCTCAACCCGCACACGGAAGATGTTGCTCGCCGTCTGGCGCTGGCCAACTTCATGATATTCGCTCCGGATGTGTTGACCTCAGTAGGCGGCTATCCGGGCGATGACTATCAGGGTGGACAATTGTTCAGCAGTCTCGACCCTGCCAAGCGTTTTGAAGACATTGTTGCCGCCGCACTTTGGTTGAAAGGGCGCGATGACTGCAATGGCAAGATTGGCGCAACCGGTTTCTGTTACGGTGGCGCGGTTTCGAATCAATTGGCAGTGCGACTCGGTGCCGACCTTGCAGCAGCAGTGCCCTTCTACGGTGGAGCAGCACCCGAAGCAGACGTTCCCAACATAAAGGCAGCGGTACTTGTACAACACGGCGCGCTGGATACACGATTGGTGGAAGCCTGGCCGGCTTACGAGACAGCTCTAAGGGCGGCAGGTATCACATATGATGCTGACATTCATCCCGGTGCGCTGCACGGCTTCTTTAATGACGCCACGCCCGAACGCTATAACGAAGCTGCGGCTACGTTAGCGTGGACGCGCATGGTGGACTGGTTCAATACTTACACCAGAGACTGACAATAAAACTTGAGTAGTAAACGGCCACATACCATGAGATTCACCCGTCACATCTTGCCAGCACTGGTGCTCAGCATGCTGGGATTCACCACGTTTGCTAACGAGCCTGCGCCGACACTTATGAGTGGCTCAAGAGTGCGATAGAGCTGCATCGAGATGAAGTCGATCACATCATCATTGCCAGCCATGATGGACTGATAGGTGCAAAATACGGACAAACGCGAGAAACCATTGTTGAAGGCCAGAAAGGCAGCAATCTGCTGTTAGATCGCTGGGATGAAGTCCGCCATTACTTTGCACGCCATGACGTCATCTGGGTGCAGGGACATGAGCACATGTATCAACGCTCAGTGATTAAAGCGCCCCTTGGACTGGAACCGGAATCCTGGACGGTGGAGGATGGCAACTATCGTCCGCCACAATACACACAGATCATCAGCGGGAATGCCTCGTACAAAGGCTATGAGTTTCGCTACGGCGAAAGGGAAAAAGTTCAGGCAATCGTGCAACACAAGATGAACACAATGCTGGAAGGGTCAACCGCCTACGATGCCACTGCTTCGCTGTTTACCTTCAGCGGGCCACGCGTTGATTTTGCAAGTTGGTTCACAGAGCATACCATAAAGCACAATGATGACGGCGCTAAGGAACTGGAGTCACCCCGGTGGCAACTATTGGATCGCTTCTCGCGCACGACTAATCGCTGTGAGCGTCTGGTTTACGCCAACTCCATTCCCGAAGGAACGCGTCCCGTCATGACGTTGGACCCTCTTTATCGCAGCACCGATTGTTTTGCGAACGATGGCAGCGTTGCGAAATTGCTTGATGGTATAAATAACACCTTCAACCGGGTGGCAGCCACAAGTTGCCGCGCTTACTTCCCGCTGGCGCTACAGGGCAATGGGACCTATCCACTGCAAAGTCCGATAAATACGTAGTCCAGTTCGACGATGCTGGAAAGTATGAAAATGTGATACTTGGCTACCGAAAATCGGGAGCTGGTTGGCAGCCTCTGGTGGCAGAGGAATGTGTCCTGGACAAGAGTTATGACAGTACGTTTCTGGAAGCCACAATGGAGCATCTGCCGGCTGGTTGCCAGACAGCGCCAATCGTGGGTAGAGCTTCTGGTCAGCCGGGCTCGCCTGCGTTCGCTAAACAACCGGCAATGGCGAAAGAGCGCTAGTGCACAGTTCCTACCTACTTTAACTGTTATGTTGCATGCATCGGGGTTTCACCCTTTTCACCACTGAGGTAATAGCAATGTACTTTCTAACAAAACCGCTCAATCGACTGACACAGGCTAGTGTGCTGCTGGCTTCGCTGGTCCTCGTGGTGGCTGTAGCGCCGGAATCAGCTTTTGCCCAGCAGGGCAATAGCCATGGCAACGGAAATGGCAATGCACATCAGCATGACCAGCACGATCAGCATGGCAATCATCATGAAAAGGCATCTGTGGATGTGGATTACGGCAAAATACGCCAACTCGCAGTAGACAATAATATGACGGGCTATCAGGGCTTACCGCCCGGCATACAGCGCAATCTCGCCCGCGGCAAGGCGCTGCCACCCGGCATAGCGAAAAAACAACTGCCCCCGCAGATGCACAGTGCGCTACCAGTGGTCGCCGGACATGAATGGCAGGTTGTCGGCCAGGACCTGTTGCTTATAGAAGCGGGCACAATGCTGGTAGTCGAAATTCTGAACAATGTGTTTCAATAAGCATTAACTTTGATCAACCCGACGGGACTTGAAGATCTAGGCTTGTCCTCGTAGCGCAATGCGTAAAAAAAAGCCCGGCATCGCCGGGCTACAAGGTTGACACAAAGAAGAGAATTACCTTTCCAACTGCTTATACTCAATACGCCGCGCATGCAAAATCGGTTCAGTATAACCACTGGGTTGTTCACAACCCTTGAATACCAGATCACACGCAGCCTGATACGCAATGCTTTGTTCAAAATCTACTGCCATGGGCCGGTAAAGCGGATCGCCGGCATTCTGTCTATCCACCACAGCTGCCATACGTTGCAGTGTTTCGTGCACCTGCTCAGCACTGCAGACGCCATGTCGCAACCAGTTCGCCATATGCTGACTGGAAATACGCAGCGTGGCGCGGTCTTCCATCAGGGCTACATCATCAATATCCGGCACTTTGGAGCAACCTATTCCCTGTTCCACCCAACGCACGACATAACCAAGCAAACTTTGCGCGTTATTATCCAGCTCCAGTTGAATCTCTTCCTTGCTCCAGTTCACATCTTGCGCCAATGGAAGAACCAAAACTTTATCCAGCGCCGTTTTTGAACGCTTACTCAATTGCATCTGCACAGCGGCTACATCTATCTGGTGATAATGCATTGCATGCAGCGTTGCAGCGGTCGGTGATGGCACCCAGGCGCAACTGGCACCTGCCAGCAGGTGTTCGGATTTCTCTCGCATCATTGCAGCCATCTCATCGGGTTTTGCCCACATACCCTTGCCGATCTGTGCCTTGCCAGGTAAGCCACACGCGAGGCCAATGTCGATGTTGCGATCTTCATAGGCCGTCAACCAGGCTTGCTGCTTCATCTGTGCTTTACGCACCATCTCGCCCGCGGCCATGCTGGTATGTATTTCATCGCCGGTTCTGTCCAGGAACCCGGTATTGATAAAAATGATTCTTTCCTGAGCGGCTTTGATGCAGGCCTTCAGGTTGACCGTGGTGCGCCGCTCTTCATCCATGATGCCTATCTTCAGTGTATTACGGGACAGGCCAAACAAGTCCTCTATGCGGTCGAAAAGAGCGCAGGAGAAAGCTACTTCTTCCGGCCCGTGCATTTTCGGTTTCACGATATATATGCTGCCTGTGCGCGAATTTATGCGGGCACCGGGTCCGCGCAGATCATGCAGGGCTGCGAAAACCGTGAACACGCCATCGAGGATACCTTCCGGGATTTCCTTACCGTTATCATGCAGCACGGCGTTATTCGTCATCAGCAATCCGACGTTTCGTATCAACAACAAACTGCGTCCGGGCAAGCGAATTTCTGCACCATCGGGCTTTGTGTAAACACGATCTTCTGCGAGCGTGCGTGAGATCTCTCTGCCATTTTTAACGACAATTTCCTGCAGATTGCCGCGCATTAAACCCAGCCAATTGCGATAGACCACCACCTTGTCTTCTGCGTCTACTGCCGCTACCGAGTCCTCGCAATCCTGGATTGTGGTCAGAGCTGCTTCCAGTACTATGTCCTTGATGCCGGCTTTATCTTGTTTGCCGATTGCGCTCGCGGGATCAATTAGTATTTCGATATGCAACCCATTATTCTTCAAAAGAATACTATCTGGCGCCTCTGCTTTTCCTGTATAGGCAATGAGTTTTTCAGTATGCAGTAACGCAACCTGTAACTGGTGATTTATAGAATTGTTGAACCTATTTTGTTGCGAATTTTTTAGTGGTTGCGAAGCGGAAGTTTGAGTAACCGCGAGAGTCGCCAACAGTTTTCCATTGTTGATCTGGTAAGCCGTCACATCCTTGTGACACCCAGTCGCCAGTGGCAAAGCCTGGTTCAGAAAACCCCTTCCGAACTCAATGACTTTGGCACCGCGCACGGGATCGTATGCAGAAGTTTTCTGCTCCCCCCTCACTCCATGATCTGTGTCTTGCATGACGTCACTTCCATATAGTGCGTCATACAGACTACCCCAACGCGCATTCGCCGCATTAAGTGCATAGCGGGCATTCATTACCGGAACGACCAGTTGTGGCCCCGCGATACTGGCAATTTCCGCATCAACCGGGCCTGTCTTGATGGTGAAATCGTTCGGCTCGGGCAGCAGATACCCAATATTTTCAAGAAATTTACGATAGGCATCGGCATCGAACAGCGTGCCTTGATGTTCCTGATGCCAACCATCTATCTGTATCTGTAACTCTTCCCGCCGCAGCAGGAGAGCTCTGTTTCGGGGTGCAAAGTCTTCCAGCAGACGGTCGAACTCCCGCCAGAAAGTGTCCAGGTCAACGCCTGTGCCAACCGCCAACTCATCGCGAACAAAGCGCGCCAGTGGTTCGGCGACCTCCAGCCGTCCGTAATGAATATAGCTTTGTTCTGTTTCTTGCAAATGCGTTGGCATGACTGTCCCCGGTTGAACTTAGTGATCAGCATTCTATTAGGTGAGGTTTAATTTCTCTAATTTATCCATCTTATGCGTACTATTCTCTGTGGAAATACTTAGCGGACACCGCCATTCATTTTGAAAATAGGTGGAATAACCATAATAAACTTCAGAAATTAACTCTCACTCTCTAGACTTGCTCCCATTCCGTCATAGGTGACTTTTCAATAATCATGACGTTTTTAACTGGCGTTCAATCACATGTTTTTAACAAAGAGGGAGAGCAACAATGGGTAACTACAACCGCGCGCAGGAAATAGCAGATATCACCAGAGACTGGGCTGAGAATCCCCGCTGGAAAGGAGTAAAGCGACCTTACAGCGCCGTTGATGTAGTGCGTTTACGCGGTTCCCTGAAACGCGACAACTGCATAGCCCAGCGCGGAGCTGAGAAGCTCTGGCAACTGATCAACGACGGCGGCAGACCAGCATTCAGACCCGAGAAGGACTTTGTCAACGCCATGGGCGCGCTGACAGGCGGACAGGCAGTGCAGCAGGTGAAGGCTGGCGTCCAGGCGATATATTTGTCTGGCTGGCAGGTGGCCGCTGATAACAATACCTCGGAAAGCATGTATCCGGACCAATCGTTGTATGCGGTGGACTCGGTGCCTACTGTAGTGCGTCGCATCAATAATGCCTTTGAACGCGCTGACCAGATTCAATGGAAAAAAGGCCTGAACCCAAACGATACCGACTACATCGACTACTATGCTCCCATTGTGGCGGATGCTGAGGCAGGATTTGGTGGCGTCCTGAACTCTTATGAGCTGATGAAGAACATGATTCGCAACGGCGCGGCCGGCGTGCACTTCGAGGATCAACTGGCCTCCGTAAAGAAGTGTGGTCATATGGGCGGCAAGGTACTTGTGCCAACTCAGGAAGCGATTCAGAAGCTGGTTTCCGCGCGACTGGCCGCTGATGTGGAAGGTGTTCCAACCTTGCTGCTGGCTCGCACGGATGCCAATGCCGCAGACCTGTTAACTTCTGATTGCGACCCTTATGACGCGCCTTTCGTGGTTGGTGAACGCTCACCAGAAGGCTTCTATCGCACCCGGCCAGGCATACAGCAGGCGATAAGCCGTGGCCTGGCATACGCTCCATACGCAGATTTGCTGTGGTGCGAGACTGCGGTTCCGTCACTGGAAGAAGCCAGAACATTTGCTGAGGCAATCCACAATAAATTCCCGGGCAAGTTACTGGCCTACAACTGTTCACCATCGTTCAACTGGAAGAAAAATCTGGACGATGTCACCATCGCCCGCTTCCAGCGCGAACTCAGCGCCATGGGCTACAAGTTCCAGTTCGTTACTCTGGCCGGCATCCACAATATGTGGAACAGCATGTTCAATCTGGCCTATGATTATGCCCGCAGAGACATGACTGCCTATGTTGAACTGCAGGAAAAGGAGTTTGCGGACAGCGCCAAGGGTTACACTTTTGTCTCGCATCAGCAGGAAGTTGGCACTGGCTACTTCGACGATGTCACCACTGTCATTCAGGGTGGCAAGTCTTCTGTAACGGCGCTAGCAGGCTCTACCGAGGAAGAACAGTTCCACTAACACGCGGCTGGCTACTCGCTACGCTTTTACTCGAACATTTTTAACTTTAATCAGGTCATAGGGATTCAGAATAAGTGACAATGACCGCCCGGCGACTCGCCAAAGCCATACTGAACGGTTTTGACGCTTTTTTCGCCGAATACAAGAACATCACGTATGGCGCGCAAGGTCGATTTGAGCGGGCAGACTGGCATGGTGCGCAGGCAGCCATGCGGCAGCGACTGGATCTCTATAAGCAGAAAGTGGGCATTGTCGCCGAAAGCGTGAACGCTATCTGTGGCAAGAACCTGCAGGACCGCGATCTGTGGCGACTCGCAAAAAACGAGTACGAACAGATCATACAGGGTCATCGTAATTTCGAGATCACCCAGACATTTTTCAATTCGGTGTATTGCTATGTGTTCGGTCACGAGAAAATTCGTGACCTGCACGCTTTCGTGATGGAGCCCGCGCAGCAACGGGTTCCAATTCCCGCAGAAAATATTCTTATTCGTTACGAATACAAAGATAATTTTTCCGAACTTTTTCAACAGATATTGGACAATTGCGGGTTCAGTATTCCCTTTGAGGATCAGAAAAGGGATATCGGATTCATCATGCGAGTGGTGGAAGAGCATGTTCTGCCGCGCCTGCAAACCGGAGAGCAAAAAAACGGGCCACCGGGAATATTCATCGAGACATTGGAAAGCCTGTTCTTTCGCAACAAAGCCGCCTACCTGATCGGCAGAATTCACAACGACAAGGTTTCCATTCCGTTCATGCTGCCGATGCTCAACAATGAGAACGGCGCTATTTACGTTGATACCCTGTTACACGACAGCGACGACATCAGTATCGTGTTCAGTTTCAGCCGCAGTTACTTTATGGTGGATGCCTCAACGCCTTCCGAGTACATCCGTTTTTTGCACAGCCTGATGCCGCACAAAGAGATTTTCGAACTCTACAGTGCCATTGGTTTTCCCAAGCACAGTAAAACTGTCTACTACCGGCGTGCGGTGGAGATGACTCTGGCCAGCGATGACAAGTACGAGATTGCACCAGGCATCAAGGGCATGGTGATGTTGGTATTCACTCGTGACAACTTCGACTACGTTTACAAGCTTATCAAGGAGCGTTTCACACCCCCAAAAGACAGTACGCGTGACCATGTGCGCGCCTGTTACAGACTGGTTAAACGCTGGGAGCGTGGGGGCCGCATGGCAGACACACAGGAGTTCAATAACCTGGCCTTCGACCGTCGTCGTTTCTCGGACGAACTGATGCAGGAGTTGCGCAAGGAGGTACCGTATTTATTGGAAGAAAACGGCAACGTGCTGGTGATAAAGCATGTCTACATAGAACGCAAGATGGTGCCGCTGAATCTCTATCTGAAAGACTGCAGCGACGAACAACTGTTCAGTGTCATCGATGAGTATGGGAACGCCATCAAGCAACTGGCAGCAGGAAATCTGTTCCCTGGTGACATGCTGTTGAAGAACTTCGGTGTGACACGCCATGGCCGTGTGGTGTTCTACGACTATGACGAGATATGTCCACTGACAGAGTGCAATTTCCGACGATTACCAGTCGCTCAGAATGATGAACAGGCCTTCGCACAACACCCTTGGTATGACGTTAAACCCAACGATATTTTCCCCGAGGAGTTTCGTCTGTTCTTTTCCGGAAACAAACGTGCCCGCGATGTTTTTGAGCAATTGCATAGCGATTTGTATGACCCTGACTACTGGTGCAATTTGCAGGAACGCATTCGTCTGGGCTATGTGGCTGATGTGTTCCCCTATCGGAAAAAGCAAAGATTCCAGCAAAGACCATTCTGAAATAAAAAAGCCCATGCGAATATTATTCACACGGGCTTTTCTTTTATACAATCAACCTGCAACTATCAGTCAATCTGTTTCTTTATTGGAACCGCATCCGACTAGATGTCGGCTCAAACGAAACCTACCAGACTGACAACACTTGTGTGCGGCTTGGCGCTTTGCGAGCAACCTGAGCGACTGCTGGTCTGCGACTATCGTTGCGGCGACCTGCCTGCTCTCTGCCTGCGCCAGCACCGGAAGCATTGCCGCTGCGTTGCGAACCACCATCCGCGCGTGCATTGCCTGAGTGATTGCCGGAAGGCCTGCCAGCGCGCTGAGTCGGATTATTATTGCGACGTGGCGCTGCCTGCGCTGGCTTGGAAGGACGCGCGTTGTTCAAACTCTCACGCGGCTCAAAGCCAGTAATTTCCACACGTTCAATAGGACGCTTCAGCACTCTTTCGATGTCTTTCAGCTGTTTGATTTCATCGGCGCTAACCAATGACACAGCTTTGCCTTCGCTACCGGCACGACCTGTGCGACCTATACGATGCACATAATCCTCCGGCACATTTGGCAGATCGAAATTCACTACCTGTGGCAGCTGATCAATATCGATACCGCGCGCAGCAATGTCTGTGGCAACCAGAATCTGCAGATCGCCATCTTTGAATTGCTCCAGCACTTTGGTACGTTGCGCCTGGCTCTTGTTGCCGTGTATCGCACCTGCGTTAATGCCATCCATCTGCAACTGCTTCACCAGTTTATTCGCGCCGTGCTTGGTGCGGCTGAACACCAGCGCCTGATACCAGCCTTCCGTGCGAATCAAATGACTCAGCAGCTCAGCCTTGCGGCTCTTGTCGACCGGATGCAAAGTCTGTTGTACCAGTTCAGCGGCCGTGTTCATTGGGGCCACGTTGATTTCTACCGGATTGTGCAACAGACCCTTGGCCAATTGCTGAATCTCAGGCGAGAACGTCGCAGAGAACATCAGGTTCTGTCTGCGCTTGGGCAGATAAGAGAGTATGCGTTTGATGTCATGAATAAAGCCCATGTCCAGCATGCGGTCGGCTTCGTCCAGAATCAATACTTCCACCTGATCGAAACGAATCGCTTTCTGTTGATATAGATCCAACAGGCGACCAGGTGTCGCTACCAGAATCTCCACTCCACCGCGTAGTTTCATCATCTGTGGATTGATTTTCACGCCACCGAAAACTACGGTTGAACGCAGGTTTTCATATTTGCCGTAAGTCACGATACTTTCGTGAACCTGTGCTGCCAGTTCGCGTGTTGGCGTCAGGATCAATGCACGAGTCTGGTTGGCGCTGGCACGTGGACCCTGCGACAGTTTCTGCAACAATGGCAGTGTAAAACCTGCTGTCTTGCCGGTACCGGTTTGTGCCGATGCCATAATGTCGCTGCCGCGCAGTACCGCAGGGATAGCCTGCAATTGGATGGGGGTCGGAATTGTATAGCCGTAATCATTAACAGCTTTCAACAAGCTTTCTGACAAACCCAGATTTTCAAAATTCATTCAATTTCCTTTATGTGCCATTAGGCACCTTTCAGATTGTCGTGCAAGCGCGCACTGCAAAGGCAGAGCGTCAGACAATGTCCGACAACAATAGTAGATAACAGCACGATCTGTGGCGAGTCTTTAGCATGTTGTTAAAACAAAAAGTTAAAACAAATAGTGAAAAGTCGCTGTTCCGCGTTGCCAATTTAGCTGTGTTTCAAACTCCAAACACAGTGCGGCATGCAGTAATTGGAACCTGTAGTACAACAATAAGTACGATCAGGAGAGGGGTATATGGCAGCAAAGACGCTGCGATGACCAGTCAATTAAGGATGACGCCCTTGAATCAGATAACTCTGGAATCAAGGCTGGGGCGCACTTTAACACAAACATTCAGTTAACACACTATTTAGCTGCCGGGCTGCGCTAAAACCACACGAACCGATGCCTGTTCGCCAATTTCAATGTCGCCGCGCACACGGTAGCCAGTCACTCCTGCCTGCATCTGCGCATAAATCCAGCGCCCATGGGCGTCGTTGGGAGCAGTAATCATGACGAATGCCTCCATCTCGCGAACCTGTTGTGCTATCCCTTGCAACTGTTGCGTCAGCGTATCCGAACGTCTCGCCAGATCACGACCATCTATCCTGTGCACGCTGTGCGTTCTGCGGCGCTCAAACTCCATAACATCGCGCGCTGCTGCAATTCGCTCATGGCCCGGATATACGATTTCCGCACGTTGCAGATACAGGCGCGCATTGTCGAACTGGCCTTGTCTGGACGACGCATCGGCAAGCTGTAGATAACGAGCAGCGATATCGCTTATCCCCTGCTCCGCGACCGGATTGCCAGGTTGCATGATCAATACGCGATTAAAAATCGACAGAGCGCTGTTCTCAGGGGGTGTCATCAGACGGTCTTCGGCCAATGCCCGCAAACCCAAATAGAGCAGATCGGCAACCGCCAGTTGTTGGCGGATTTCCTCGCGATAAACTTCTTCTGCTGCAGCGTCCGGAGATATCTCGGCTGGTTCTTCCGATGCGGCTGGTTGAGGCATGTAAACAACAGGCTGAGTAGGCTGGCAGGATAGTAACCCCGCGCTGATAATGAATAGCAGTGTCGCCAGTCGCCTTGTATGCATCATCAATCTCTTTAAATAGGCTGCACTGTAAGCCTCACAGAAGTGGCATGTAGCTTAACATATCTCCCTTAGCCACAGCTGTAAAAGGAGGAATAACCAGCAAGCCATCGGCGTGACTGAGTGACGAGAGAACGCCGGAGCTCTGATTACCAAACGGCACCGCCATCGGCATCCCATTGCGCTCGCCTGCCGCTGCGTCAGTGACGAGCCGGACACGCAGATACTCCTGCCGCTCTGCGGACTCAGACAGCTCAAACCCGGCAGTTACCCGATAGGTCTGCGGATGGAGATTGCTGGCACCCATGCAACGTAGTAGATACGGTCTTACCATCAGCATGAACGTCACATATGCAGACACCGGGTTACCGGGTAAGCCGAAAAAAGCTTTCCCCAGCAAACGGCCCCAGGCGAATGGTTTCCCCGGCTTGATAGCCAGTTTCCACAACGCCAGTTCGCCTTGTGCCTGCAGCGCGTTCCGCACATGATCTTCTTCACCGGCGGATACCCCACCGCTGCTTATGACACAATCAGCCAGCTCAGCCGCATGCAACAACGCCTGTTCCGTTGCAGTCTGATCGTCTCCAACGATTCCACAATCAATGACTGTAACGCCTATGCTTTGCAGCAAGGCACTGATAGCGTAAAAGTTGGAGTTGTAAATCTGGCCAGGTTGCAGAGAGACACCGGGGCGCACCAATTCATTGCCTGTTGTCAGCAGAGCGACCCGCAAAGGATTGCGGACGGAAACTTCGGCAAGTCCTGAAGCGGCCAACAAACCCACATCCGCTGCTGCCAACCGATGCCCGGCTGCCAGCAACAATGATCCGGCGACGATATCGTCTCCGCGGCGCCGCACGTTTTCACCGGGGTTCACATCTTGCAGTACGGTTACTGAGTCTGCGTCAGCTTTGCAATTCTCCTGCATCACCACCGCATCTGCACCTGGGGGCAATGGAGCACCGGTGAATATTCTTGCTACGGTTCCGGGCTGTAACGCTGTCCCCAGTGAACCGGCAGGGATTCGTTGCATGATCACAAAATTGCGGCGTCCGGATTGCAGTTCTTTGGAGTTCAGTGCGAATCCATCCATGGCACTGTTGTCATAGCCGGGCACATCCAAAGGCGCTAAGGTGTCGTTAGCGAGAATATGGCCACGACATTGCAATAACGGTAGCGTGTGCTCACCCACGAGCGTGCTCGCAGTTTGCATGAGTTGCGGAAGTGCTTCTTCAAGCGGGGTCAACCGGGAGGGCGAGGTTGCCGTCCCGAGCGGTGTGCTCATGATTTGTACAAGCCCTTGATGAGGTTCTGCAAACTACCATGCCAGGAACGTTGCTTTATGCCGAAAGTATCAAAAATCTTCTTGGTAGCCATAGTAGTATTGACGACTTCAGGCACATCAACCCGGGTCAGACTCAGATTCAGGTGATCCAGCACCTTATAGATAGCTTCATCATGCTGAGCCGCCAGTTTCACTACCTGTTGCACAAATTCACTTTCCCGTTTGGTCTCCAAGCCACAATAGTGGTAGGTTCCCCAGACATCAGCTCGACAGTCGACCTGTAATGAAATCGCCAGAATGACCCGGGCAACGTCCTCCACCGGCGTGGGACTGAACTTGCGGCGCAAAACCGCTATGGTGCCGTCATTGGTTTTGGCATCAGAAAGCCAGCGCAGCAACACTTCGTTTTGTGTTGGCCCGAACATCCACCCGGTTCTGAGAATGATGTGTTTCTCGAGCACACTGGCGATTGCCTGTTCACCCTGAAACTCGGTAACGCCATAAATACCCAATGGTTTGGGAATGTCCTGCTCGTTGTAACCCAACTTCTTGTCACCACTGAACACATAGCTGGATGACAGGTGCAGCAAAGGAATATTCAAGTGATCGCAGACTTGCGCCAACACGGAAGCTTGCGTGTAGTTGACGGCTTCGCACTCCTGTGGGTCCTCTTCGGCGCGGGATACCGCCAGCTGACTACCGGCGGCGTAGGATGCGAGATTGATAACCTGATCAGGCGCGTACTGAGTGATGATCTTTGCGGCTTTTATAGCATCTCTTGCGTGGATTTTATTGGGTTCCGGCGCAAAGAATTCGATTTCCCGCTGCTGCAACTGTTTGACCAGTTCTCCGCCTACGGCACTAGCAGCACCCACAATTAAAAGCTTCACCTGCGCTGTTTACCTTCACCAGACCTAGAATGGAATGTCGTCGTCGATTTCGCCGAAATCCGGACGAGGCGCTGATGTGGCTGGCTCGCGGCCACCTCGGTCGTCACGCCCACCTCGGTCGTCACGAGAGTCTCGTGAGTTGTAATTCTGCGGGGCTGAGTCCTGACCAAACTGATTGTCGCCGCCACCCTGACTGCCGCGCGAATCCAGCATCTGCATTTCTGCGCCAACAATCTCCGTCGCATACTTGGTCACTCCATCCTGCTCCCAGGAGCGCGTACGCAAACTGCCTTCAATATAAAGCTTGGAACCCTTGCGTACATATTCACCTACGATTTCTGCAAGGCGATTGAAGAACACAATGCGATGCCATTCAGTTTTTTCCTGCTGTTGACCGGTATTTTTGTCTTTCCAGGATTCACTGGTGGCAAGCGTCAGATTCACAACAGAACCGCCGCCTGGCATTTGCCGCGTTTCCGGGTCTTTGCCAACGTTACCAACCAATATCACTTTATTTACGCCTCTGCTCGCCACGTTCGTTCTCCAGCTGCTGAATTATTTTGTAAAGGCTTTCCTACCGGGAATAAGATCACCCGATTTTGCCACTTTATACTTAAGTAGCATAGCATGAATAAAATCTTCTGCAGGAAATTGCCGACTGGCTCTACAAGTCTTTGCGATACGCGCACAATTTGCTCATAATTGCTGGTTTCCCCCTGCGGCAGTAACTGTGGTGATCATTTAATGGACAAGATAACTATCAGAGGGGCAAGAACCCACAATCTGAAAAATATCAACCTGACTATCCCCAGAGACAAGCTGGTAGTCATCACCGGATTGTCCGGCTCGGGCAAGTCCTCTCTGGCTTTCGACACGCTGTATGCGGAGGGTCAGCGCCGCTATGTGGAATCCCTGTCTACGTATGCACGGCAGTTTCTGTCCATGATGGACAAACCGGACATTGACCATATCGAGGGTCTGTCTCCGGCCATCTCCATCGAACAGAAGTCCACCTCTCATAACCCACGTTCCACGGTAGGTACGATTACCGAAATATACGACTACCTGCGCCTCCTGTTTGCCAGAGTCGGCGAGCCCTTCTGTCCGGAGCATCACAGAAAACTGGAAGCACAGACTGTCAGCCAGATGGTTGATCAGGTGTTGGCGCTGCCGGAGGGCAGCAAGGTGATGGTGTTGGCGCCTGTGGTACGCAACCGCAAGGGCGAGCATGTACATGTTTTCAATGAACTGAAGTCCGGCGGCTATATCCGTGCCCGCGTGAATGGCCTGGTGACGGAACTGGACTATCCGCCAGAATTGGAGAAGAACAAGAAGCACAACATCGAAGTCGTCGTCGACCGTCTCAAGATTCGCGCTGACATGCAGCAGAGACTGGCAGAGAGTTTCGAGACGGCGCTGCAACTGGCTGATGGCATGGCGATAGTAGCTTTCATGGACGAGGCCTATCAGGCGAAAGAGGAGATGATTTTTTCGTCACGTTTCGCCTGCCCGATTTGCGGACACAGTATCAGCGAACTGGAACCACGTCTGTTCTCGTTCAACAATCCGGCGGGCGCCTGTGGTACTTGCGATGGCTTGGGGTTGAAGCAATTTTTCGATGAGAAACGCATAGTCACCGATACATCTTTGTCACTGGCCGAGGGCGCCATCCGCGGATGGGACAGACGCAATTTCTATTATTTTCAAATGCTCAATTCGCTGGCTGACCATTACGGTTTCGCTGTGGACACACCCTTAGAGGCACTCAGTAAAAAACATCAGGACATCGTGCTGCGCGGCAGCCGTGGTGAAGCGATAGATTTTCGCTTCTTGAATGATCGCGGCGACAGCACAATCCGCAGACATGCCTTTGAAGGCATACTGCCCAATATGGAACGCCGTTATCGTGAGACTGAGTCTACGATGGTGCGCGAAGATCTCTCCAAGTATCTCAGCTCGCAGGCATGTCCGGACTGCGAAGGCACGCGCTTGAAATCCGACGCCCGTCATGTCTATATCAACGACATGACTTTGCCAGCCATTACCAGCATGACGATTGCACATGCTGCCGAGTATTTTCAAACGCTGCAATTAAGTGGATCACGCGCTACCATTGCTGAAAAAATTCTCAAGGAATTACAGGAACGATTACGCTTTCTGATCGACGTGGGTCTCAATTATCTTACTCTGAGTCGCGGTGCAGACACCTTGTCCGGCGGTGAAGCACAACGCATTCGTCTGGCCAGTCAGATTGGTGCGGGACTGGTGGGCGTTCTCTATATTCTGGATGAACCGTCGATCGGTCTGCATCAGCGTGATAACGACCGCTTATTAAAAACGCTGTTTCATTTGCGCGATATTGGCAATACGGTAATCGTGGTTGAACACGACGAGGATGCGATTCGCAGTGCGGATCACATTATTGATATAGGGCCGGGTGCCGGCGTGCACGGCGGTCATATTGTTGCGCAGGGACTTGTGCAGGATATTATCGATGCCCCCGACTCGCTGACGGGCAAATATCTTTCCGGCGAAAAGAAAATAGATATTCCGGGTAAACGTCATCCTGTCAACAAGAAGAAAATACTCTCTTTGCAAGGTGCCACAGGAAACAACCTGAGAAATCTGACACTGGAGATTCCGCTTGGATTGTTCACCTGTGTGACCGGCGTATCCGGATCAGGCAAATCGACACTCATCAATAATACACTTTACCCATTGGCTGCTACTCGACTGAACGGAGCCACCACGCTAAACGCAGCGCCTTATGAAAGTATCGATGGCCTGCAATTGCTGGACAAGGTAGTGGATATCGATCAGAGCCCGATCGGTAGAACACCGCGTTCGAACCCTGCTACTTACACTGGCATCTTTACGCCAGTGCGCGAATTATTTGCCGGTACGCAGGAGGCACGCGCACGCGGTTACACACCGGGCCGTTTTAGTTTCAATGTCAAAGGCGGACGCTGCGAGGCCTGTCAGGGCGATGGCGTTGTCAAAGTTGAAATGCATTTCCTGCCTGACGTTTACGTGTCCTGTGATATTTGTCATGGCAAGCGCTACAACCGCGAAACCTTAGAGGTAAAGTACAAGGGCAAGAATATCAGCGAGGTTCTGGAGATGACTATTGAAGACGCACGGGCATTCTTTGATCCGGTACCGGTGATCGCGCGGAAACTGCAGACACTGATGGAAGTCGGACTGTCGTATATCTGTCTGGGTCAGGCGGCAACTACATTGTCCGGTGGTGAAGCACAGCGCGTGAAACTGGCGCGCGAACTCTCCAAGCGGGATACCGGCCAAACGCTTTATATTCTGGACGAACCGACAACCGGTTTACATTTCGAAGACATAAAACAATTGTTGACTGTGTTGCACAGATTGCGTGATCAGGGCAATACCGTGGTCGTCATCGAACACAACCTGGATGTGATAAAAACCGCAGACTGGATAGTCGATCTGGGGCCTGAAGGTGGCAGTGGCGGTGGCGAGATTATTGCCGAAGGGACACCGGAACAGGTGGCACAGAACAAGGCATCATATACCGGGCATTATCTGGGCCGGTTATTGCTGCTAAAGCAGAAGAAATCTGCCTGAGAACCACGCAGGGTCGGTCGCGAAGAAGAGGATTAAGAGGAGCAGTAGCCACCTGTCCCAATCTAGCCAATATCAACCAGACACGGCATACTTTGCTTCCCCCCCCTTGAGAGGTTTTACGTTGTGACAAAATTACCTGTGTGCCTGATTGCAGTTTTAAGTTACGGCTGGATGACGACAGTTTATGCTCAGGCTCCCTGTGAACCCGCCGACATGGTGCTGCACAACACCACTATCTACACGGCCAATGATGCCCAATGGACAGCCGAGGCTGTTGCCACCTTGGGTGATCGCATTATTTTCGTCGGCAGTAATGAGGATGCTGCCCGCTATATGTGTGGCACGGCCAATATCATTGACATGGCCGGCAGGACGGTATTCGCTGGTTTCACTGACAGTCATCAGCATCTGGAAGGCGTTGGGAGACGCACCAAAACCCTGAGCCTGTTCGGCATCCCGACACTCGCACAGACGGTGCAGACGATTGCTGACTGGGCCGCAACAATACCAGCAGGCGACTGGGTACAGGGGCGAGGCTGGATCGAACGCGAATGGACCGACGAGCAGCGCTTTCTGAACAAGTACGATGTCGATCCGTTTACTGCGGACAAGCCGCTGTTCATGCCGCGTGCCGATGGTGTGTCCGCTCTGGTGAATTCGAAAGCGATGGAGTTGGCTGGCGTTACCCGTGATACGCCAGACCCGGAAGGTGGCCGTTTCGAACGCGATCTGGATGGCACGCCTAACGGCTATGTGCTGGCCAATGCGATGAATGTATTCAGAGCGATTCTGCCTCCGGAAACCGATGCGTATCTGAAGGACAATCTCGAGCGGGGGCTACAGGCCAATGCAGCGCTGGGCTGGACTCAGACTCAGGATGCCGGCATGTCTTACCGGTTGGTCGAACTGATGAAGCAAATCCATCGCGAAGGCAACATGACGCATCGTGTGTATGCTGCCGTGCCAGTCAACGAAGCAGCGACCATGATCGAGCGCGGGCGGGAAAAAACTGGCGATGACCTGTTCGATGTGCGCGGCATTAAGGTCTTCATCGATGGCACGTTGGGGTCACGTGGTGCGGCCCTGATCGAAAACTACTCCGATGCAGATCATAATGGCTTCATGAATCGCACAACTAAGGAAGAGTTGGTGCCAATACTGCACGAAGCACTACGCAAAGGTATCCAGATTGAAACTCATGTGATCGGTGACCGGGCGGTGCGCTCACTGCTGGACTGGTACGAGGAAGCTTACGCCGCAGTGCCGAGAACAGAATGGGCCAGCACCGATCTGCGCTGGCGCATGGAACACGCTCAGATCATCCCCCCGGTTGATCAGCAGCGGTTTGTTGAACTGGGCGTACTGCCCTCGATGCAACCGAGCCACGGTATCGGAGATCTGAATTTCGCGCCTGATCGATTGGGTGCAGACCGGCTGGCTTATGCCTATCCGTGGCAGCAACTGGTCGACCGGGGGTTGATGATCCTGGCCGGCTCTGATGCGCCTGTGGAAGAAGGCGATCCGCGCATAGAATTCTATGCTGCCGTGGCGCGCAAACGGCTGGATGGTACATCGGGTCCCGGCTGGCATCCGGAATTGGCGGTATCCCGGGAGACGGCATTGAAAATGCTGACGATCTGGCCTGCCTATGGCGCTTTCCAGGAAAATCTGCGCGGCTCCGTTGAAGTGGGTAAATATGCGGACTTCACCGTGTTCGATAGTGATTTGATGACGATTCCGGAAGCGGACATTTTGAACAGTCAAAATGTCATGACCATCGTGGGTGGACGGATCACTTACCAGTAATTTGCTGAACCTACACCCAGCCCCCAATCACAGATTGGGAGCGTTCGGCTGCCCCGCAACTTCTGCCGCCAGTTGTAACAGATAAGCTCTGATGTGTTCAGTTTCCTCGGCTCCGATATCAGCGGCAAAACCAACCATTCCCCGGTCCGCCAGCACACCATCAAGCACTATGGATGAGAACACGCCGGGGTCGGTAATTGCGCCGGAGAAGCGCAAGTCCGGAATCGGTCCGGCAGTCATCGCCATCGGTGCGTGACACACCAGACAGTAGGCGCCGTAAAGTATGCCACCTGTCGCTACATCACCGGCGCTGCTTACACCGGCCAAGTCAAGTGGTACAGGTTGCACTATTTCCACTTCTGGCAACGTCAGATCAGCCCCCAGTTTGAAAGCAATCAATCGACCATTGCGTTGGCGTGGAACGGCACCCGACAACAGCCCCATGGTTACTGGAATGGCACCACCCTGCCCGGCTAATGCCAACACATATTGTTCGCCATCTAATTCATAGGTGACAGGTCCACCGAGTATCGCGTCGCCAACAGGATGCGACCAGAAGCGTTCGCCGTTCACGGTGCTGTAAGCGTTGAAAAGACCATCAACTGAGCCCTGGAAAACCAGATTGCCTCCTGTGGCTAATGTGCCGCTATTACCCAGAAATGGGTAATCGACTCGCCAGACTTCCTGCTGCGTTACCGGGTCCCATGCCAACAGGCTGGAGGGCGGCAGAGCGAGCGCGCGAGCTTCTGCCTCGGGATTACGCGGTGCACCCGGATCCGCATCCAGACCAAGATTCCAGCCTACCTGTTGTTTGACGAATTCCTCAGGATTAGAGTAAAGATAAGAAGTGTTCTGAGTAGGGATATACACCAGACCAGTGGCCTGATCACGTGACATGGGGTACCAGTTATGCCCGCCAAGAGGGCCAGGTATCACTATTGTAGGATCGCGTTCGTAGCGAGCACCTTCTACTTCCAGAGGACGGCCTGTAACCGGGTCGAGACCCATCGCCCAATTCATTTCCACGTAGTTGTTGCCGGATATGAACTCACCAGTGGCACGGTCAATCACATAGAAGAAGCCATTCTTCGGCGCCTGCATAATGACCTGCCTCATCTGTCCGTCAATCTGCAGATCCGCCAGAATCATGTGCTGTGTTGCTGTGTAATCCCAGGACTCTGCGGGCGTGGTCTGGAAGTGCCAGACGTATTCGCCGGTGTCCGGGCGCAGGGCAACTATTGAAGACAGGAACAAGTTGTCGCCCTGCCCGTCAGAGCGAATCTCGTGATTCCACGGACTGCCATTGCCCACACCGATATAAAGCAAATTCAATTCCGGATCGTGTGCCATGGAGTCCCACACGGTGCCGCCGCCACCCACGTTCCACCAGTCACCGGCCCAGGTCTCAGCGGCCATCTCCATCGCAGGACTTTCAAATCCGTTAGCGGGGTTACCTGGCACGGTATAAAAACGCCAGTCCATCGCACCAGTATCGGCATCATAAGCAGATACATAGCCGCGCACACCCAGCTCACCACCGCCATTGCCAATCATCACTCTGCCATCTACGACACGTGGCGCCCCGGTAATGGTGTAGCGTTGTTCAGGATCAGCAGTCACTGTTGACCAAACCTCGTCGCCTGTCTCTCTGTCCAGCGCGATCAGACGGCCATCTATCGTTCCCAGAAATACTTTATCGCCCCAGGCAGCCATGCCCCGGTTTACAACATCGCAGCAGGCATTAACGCCGTAGCGTCGTGGCACCTCGGGGTCGTAGCGCCATATCTCCTCGCCGGTACGGGCATCAACAGCAAAAGCCTTGCTCCACGCGGATGTAAAGTAGACGGTGCCATCTATAACCAATGGTGTTGCTTCCTGACCGCGGTCGGTATCCAGGTCGAAATACCAGGCGACACCCAGATCACTGACCGTCTGGGAATTGATCTGAGTCAGCGGGCTGAAGCGGTCTTCGGCATAAGTGCGGCCATGCGTAAGCCAATCGGCATTATTATTCGCCGCCGCTTCGATACGCTGCGCTGTTACAGGTCGTAGCGCGCTATCGCGCTGTTCGCTCGCAGACGATGCGACTGTCGCCGGAGTATCAGTAGATTCGCCGGAACAAGCCGCGAAAGTGATTAGAATTGTGGAGGCCAGCAGACCGGTCAGCACCCGCCGCCGCATACGGGTCGCTGATAGATCTATATGTGCTTTGACGGATTCGTTCTGCGATTCGGCGGGGAATTTTCTTATTGTCATTCTGGCGTACCTCCGAGAAATTCTGCGTTTCATACTTTTGTAACGAGAATAAACATCGGAATTGGCAAACGCAACTATTGCTGGCTTATTTAGCAACAGCCTGGATACGTACCGTCAGAGTGACTTCCGTTTCACCCGCTTCCGCGGAAGGTGCACTCATCTCCAGAGAAAGTGATGCTCGGGCATCCCGCATCATCACCGGGCTACCATAGTTCATGGGGCTGTCTACATCCAGTACCGCAATATCGATATCGGTCTTGCCCATCGCTCGACCTGCGCGCTCCGCATTCGCCGTGGCGCGGCTGATAGCTGATTCCAGCATGGTGTCACGCACCTCGTCGGATTTCTCCTGACTTAATTGATAAGTCAGTTGATCCATCAGTAACCCCATCCCCTGCAAGCGACCAGCCAGTTCCAGCAATGCGTCAGCATCCTGGCTTTCCAGAGTCAGGCTTTGTGTGCCACGCCAGATGTTGTCTGCCCGACCACCCTGTGGCTGATTATTGTACTGGTACACCGAGTAATAGCCGGTAGCCACCTTCACCTCACTGACTTCGCGGGCAATTCGCAGCGCCTCCTCCATGCCGTTATTGATGCGATTCTGCACTACCTGCGCATCACGATCATCAACCTCTATGCGCAGACTTGCGATCAGAACATCCTGCTGCACTTTCACGCGCTCGGTCACAGATAAGGTAATCAACGTCTGTCCTTCGGGCAGCAGGTTGATGTTCTGCGCGAAAGCTGTCCCGGAGAGTGCGAAAATGGTAATGCATAAGGCTGTTGTTCTTAGATAAACAAAGGATTTCGACTTCATGAGAAAACTCCTTCTAGGCAAGCCCGCAAGCGACATACCAATATCGCAAACTAAAGCATGGACGCGAATTAAGTGAATACAGTCGTTAGTCGCAGGCAACTCGCGAATTAGTTCTATTCTACGCACAATTTAGTGACAACTGTGGCTTCGCAGTAGCAGGTGCTTTAAATTAACCACATGACAGCCTCCAAACTCGCGTGTGTGCAACTATCGGAAAACGCCTTGTTGCTTAGCGCAGCAAACAAGGCAGACCTGCCAACACAACGAAAAATCTGGCAACTGACTGAATTGCTGAGCGAATCTGCTTTAGCGACTGAATCTTTGCAGGAAATCGTGCCCGGTATGGGGAACCTGTTGATATGCAGCAGGCATGGCCATAACGATAACCTGCCCGAGATATCTGAATGGCTGCAGCAAACCTGGCAGCAATTGTCGACAAATGACAAGCCTGCCCAGCGTTCTGCCAACACAATCATCATCCCGGTGTCCTATGGCGGGGATGCAGGACCAGACCTGGCGCAAGTGGCAGATCATTGCGGCCTGAGCGAAGCCGATGTTATCGCCCGCCACAGCGCAGTGTACTACCACGTCTATTGCCTCGGCTTTCAGGCCGGTTTCGCCTATCTTGGTGGTCTTGATTCCGCGTTGACCATTCCGCGCATGCAGACTCCCAGCCTGCAGGTTGCAGCCGGTTCAGTCGCTATTGGTGGCAAGCAGACAGGTATTTATCCAGCAGCATCACCCGGGGGTTGGCATGTCATCGGGCACACGTCGAAGCGGCTGTTTGATATAGAAAACTCGTCACCGTGTCTGTTGAAACCTGGTGACCGGGTTAAATTTGAACCTTTGTGAATCTGAAAAACTGGCTTATAGCATGATAGAAGTACTGAAGTGTGGCGCAATGACAACCGTACAGGACGCCGGGAGAGTGGGCTACCGCCACCTGGGAGTGGTGCGTGCCGGCGCGATGGATTGGCTTGTGTGCCAGCAGGCGAATCTATTACTGGCCAATGCGCCTGATGCTGCTGTTTTGGAACTCACATTAGGCCCTCTGCATCTGAAATTCCATCAGGACAGCGCTATCGTTCTGATGGGAGCAGACTTTGCTGCGCGCCTGCAACCTGCTGACAATGTTTCCACTCCAGCAGCGCTGAGCCCGGGTTTTATTCACGTTGTACCAGCAGGCTCCATACTGACGATGAAACGAGCAGCACTGCCTGGCATGCGCGCTTTTCTGGCCATTGCGGGTGGGTTCGATGTGCCCGTTGTCATGGGTTCAAGAAGCACTGACACGAGCGCTGGATTCGGCGGATTCCAGGGACGGGATTTGCAGAAAGGAGACCGGCTTGTCGTTGGATCGCAAAACGAGCTCATACGAAATCGCAGTTCGGGCGACAGTAAAACGCCAGGTATTCGACCACTGGCACCCGACTCGATTTTGCGTGCACTTCCCGGTCCCGATTACTCTGCGTTCACCGAGCAAGCACAAGCGGATTTCTGGGATTCCGCCTGGCGTGTGAGTCCGAACAGCAATCGCATGGGTACGCGGCTCATCGGCAGTAAGCTGTCTCTGCTTGCTGATCTGGAACTCGCCTCAGCTGGCACCCTGCCCGGCCTTGTGCAGGTGCCACCGGACGGACAACCTATCATACTGGGATATGACGCCCAGACGGTTGGCGGATATCCTCGTATAGCCTGTGTAATTGCAGCCGATCTATGGCAACTGGCGTACATGCCCCCGGGCAGTACTCTGTATTTTCAACAGGTATCATTGCAGGAAGCCCACGCTGCGATGCACGATCAAGAACGCAAGCTGAGCCGATTGCAGGACTCACTGCGTAATATCACATGGTGAAAAACTCATTCCCAACTGGAGGCATGAATGCGCATTGATCTGAATGCAGATGTCGGCGAAGGCGGGATTTTTGATGAACAATTACTGCAGATTGTTTCCTCGGCAAACATCAGTTGCGGCGCTCATGCTGGCAATCGGGAAACCATCACAGCGGCTATTCAGTGGGCCATACAGAATAATGTGAGCATTGGCGCGCACCCATCTTATCCGGACAGGGCAGGATTCGGTCGCCATGCCATGCACCTGAGCACTGTTGAACTTCGCAAGAGCATTCATGAACAATTGGAGCTTGTGCAGGATTTGACCATGGCAAACGGTGGCACGCTGGTGCATGTGAAACCACACGGCGCTTTATACAACCAGGCTGCCGTCGATCTGGAACTGGCAACCGATCTGGTGGATATCGTTAAAGAGTTTAACAAGCAACTTAACATCGTTGCGCTCGCAGGCAGTGTGTTGCTGCAGGTTGCAGAAAAACAGGGAATGCGCGTTAAAGCAGAAGCGTTTACCGACCGACGTTATTCAGCGGATGGAACGCTTGTGCCCCGGACTGACTCGCGCGCGATGATTCACGACACGCAGCAGGCAATCACCCAAAGCCTGCAATTGTTGCTAAGTGGCACAATCACCAGCCTGCATGGTGATACTGTTCATCTGCATGCAGACACGCTTTGTTTGCACGGTGACAACCCGCAGGCACTGGTATTTGCGCAGCAACTTCGTAAAGCTTTTGAGCAGGCGGGCATTACCATCAGCGCACAACTTTGATCTGTAACAACTGCCGGTACGCTTATATTTGCAATACTTGTAACTGCACTTTGCAACATATAATCAGTGACAGTTCACGAACCACACTTGGAGAAGTTGATGATCTTTCGACAACTTTATGATGCTACATCTTCTACCTACACATATTTGCTGGCTGATGAAACAAGCCGTGAAGCTATTCTCATCGATCCGGTTTTCGAACAGATGCACCGAGACCTGGCAATGCTTCGGGAGTTGAATCTGGTCCTGAAAATTGTCGCGGATACGCATGCTCACGCTGACCATATAACCGCCGCCTGGGTATTGCAGCAAAAGACTGGCTGCAAAATAGCGTTGGCTGCGGCAGCGGGCGCCGAGAACGTTGATATCGCTTTAAATAATGGCGACAAATTTGGTGTTACCGGTGTAAGTCTGGAAGCAAGATCAACACCGGGTCACACCAATGGTTGCATGAGCTTTTTGCTGGAAGACAAGAGCCGAATATTTACTGGCGATGCTTTGCTTATCCGTGGCTGCGGCCGCAGTGATTTCCAACAGGGAGATGCCGCCAGATTATTTCATTCCATCACCCAGCAGATATTCACACTCCCGGATAGTTGCGCGGTATATCCCGCCCACGATTATCATGGCCGCACGCAGTCTTCGGTCGCTGAAGAGAAGGAGTATAATCCGCGAGTGGGCGGTGGCGCCAATGAGAAGGATTTTGTTCAGTATATGAACGCCATGCAATTGCCTCATCCCAAAAAAATCGCAGAAGCGTTGCCAAACAATATGCGTAGTGGCAAACCCGAAAATGGCAAACTGCCGGATGAAGCGGATTGGGCGGATCTGAGAATCACTTTCGCGGGAGTTCCTGAGGTTGAACCCGAGTGGGTAATGCAAAATCAACCTTCCGTAACTATTCTGGATGTGCGCGAAGCCGATGAGATTGGTGAGTCCGTTTCCGGACTGCGCAATGCCATATTGATTCCATTGAACGAACTGCGCGATCGAGTTCACGAAGTGCCTCGCGATAAGCCAGTTGTCACTTTATGCCGCTCCGGTAAGCGTTCAGCAATGGCGATGGAGATTCTGAAGAAAAACGGTCATGAAAAAGTAGCCAATATCCACGGTGGTATCCTGAACTGGCACAAGAGTTGATATCAGTGTGACGCAAACCGCCCGCTTCCATAAGTTGTCTTCTTAATGAACTTCTCAACAGGTGATCTTTTTTATCAATTTGCCAGCGCTACAGGTGCTCATGAAAACCTGACCAATGGTGCGCAGATTCTCCGCGGCTTTGCACTCTCCATAGACGACCAGCTATTGGCAGCCATCCATGCAATCAGTGTCGAAGCACCTTTTCGGCACCTGATCACGCCGGGTGGACACATAATGTCGGTAGCCATGACCAATTGCGGCCCACTGGGTTGGATAAGTGATTCCGCTGGCTATCGCTACGCCAACTGTGACCCGCAAACCAGTAAAGGGTGGCCAACCCTGCCTGAAACATTTCTGCATCTGGCACAAAACGCTGCGCGAACAGCGGGATATTCCGATTTCGCGCCAGATGCCTGTCTGATCAATCGCTATAAACCCGGCTCACGCTTGACCTTGCATCAGGACAAGGATGAATTGAACATGGATGCACCTATTGTCTCTGTTTCGCTCGGATTGCCCGCGCGATTTTTATTCGGCGGTGCCACCCGCAAACAATCGCCACAACGCTATCCGCTGTATCATGGTGACGTTGTGGTCTGGGGTGGTGCATCGCGTTTGGCATATCATGGCATTGCACCGCTTGCGAATGGGATACATGAGAAAACCGGCGCTCTGCGCTTTAACCTGACATTTCGACAAGTACACTCAGTAAATGAATGCTGAAAGGAAAAAAGGATTTAACTATGTTCGACACACTGATTACTCCGCAGCAATTGCAGGACAATCTGAACGATTATTGCGTATTTGATTGCCGTTTCAATCTGGCGGATGTCGACTATGGCAGACGGAGTTTTGATTTTTCTCATATTCCCGGCGCCTCTTTCCTGGACCTGAACAAAGATTTGTCTTCGCCTGTAAGCACTGACACCGGTAGACACCCTCTGCCCGATCCTCAAATTCTTGCTGACCTTCTGTACAGCGTTGGACTTCGTCCTGGTAAACAAGCAGTGGTGTACGACGATGTGGGTGGTGCCACCGCAGCAAGGGCTTGGTGGCTTCTGCGTTGGCTGGGACATCACAATGTTGCAGTGCTTGATGGTGGCTTTCCGGCCTGGCAGGCGGCGGGATTTGCTATGACTGCGGACACGCGCAAACCGGCAACAATCTCTGAGCATGTTTCCGCACGCGTTGACATTAAGCAGGTGTTGAGTACCGCTGATGTATCGAACAATCTGGACACGCAGAATTTTACAGTTGTGGATGCCCGTTCAGCAGAACGCTATCTGGGCCAGGTGGAACCTATTGACCCGGTCGCCGGGCATGTTCCACATGCACTAAACCGCCCATTGACAGATAATCTACAGGATGGGAAATTTAAAAACGCCGCCACATTACGCGCAGAATGGTTGCAGGTTCTGGAAGGACATGCACCCGAAAAAATAGTCCATATGTGCGGATCCGGCGTGACTGCCTGCCACAACCAATTAGCTATGGAGATCGCGGGGCTGCACGGATCACGAGTGTATGTGGGATCCTGGAGCGAGTGGATACGTGATCCGACCCGGCCCGTGGCTGTTGAGAAGTCGCCGGCACAAAACTGAGAAACTGATTGATGCATCGTGGATGCTCACCCACGGTATGGCTGACATAAATAAGGCTCGTTGCCGTCTTTGCCGCAATCACATCCAGCGTTTCCAGAATCACCGTGCGATGCCAATCGTCCAAACCAACACAGGGCTCATCCAGAATCAATACAGCGGGATGCTTAACCATGGCGCGCGCCAGCAAAACCAACCTCTGTTGCCCGAATGAAATTTCGTGATAATTTTCTTCTGCCAGATCAGCCATCTGAAAAGCCAGTAACCATTCCAACGCGCTGCAACGTTCGCTTGCGCCGTTGTCATCGTACAAACCTACGGAGTCAAAGAAACCGGATACAACTACATCGATAACCCGCCAACCTTTGCCGTAGCGATTATGCAATTCATTCGACACAACGCCGAAATGGGCTTTGACATCCCAGACTGTTTCGCCACTACCGCGCTGCTTTCCAAACAACCTGACCCGTTGGCCGTAAGCCTTGTGATTATCACCATTAATCAAACCCAAGAGGGTAGACTTGCCGCAACCGTTTGGCCCTTCAATCAATACATGCTGGCCCTGCCACATCGTCCAGGAAACATCATCCAGCACGAGTTGTGATTGCCACGCAGCGCTAACACCAGACAACTCTATAAGTGGCATAGCTGCAGATATCTCCACAGCAGCATGGCCGGAACAAGGAGCAGGTAACGCATCTGGAATGCGGGGAGAATTATTGAGCATCTGCGCAAAAATATCGCTGCCTTCAACCGTAGCTCGCTCGCCTTGTGCAATAACTGCAAGTTCTTGTAGCAATAGCATATGCGTCGTATTCTGCGCAATCTTTGCTGTAACCCGTCCTGTCAGTTTTGAATCGGAGATTACATCTGCGCGACGACGACTGAGCAGGATGCTGCTATTGTCAATGCTCTGCCAATCACAGAGCACACGCACGATACGCTCTTTGGATTCACGATCTATGCTCTCCAGCGGATCATCGAGTACAAGCAGTCTGGGATTCTGAAAAATGGCGCGCGCAATCATTGCCTTGCGAACCTGGCCAGAGGACAGAAACCTGATTCCTCTGTGTTGTAGTTCAGCAATATCCAGCGCTTCGAGCAACTGATCGAATCTCTGCCTTTCTGTTTGAAAGTTACCCGACCCCTTCCTCTCTAAATCTACTAAACTAACACCATCTCCCAGCACCAGATTAGCAACTGTTGTACCTTGATCCAGTGCGGATTCGCTGTATTCACTGATGTCCAGGCGATTATCCTGTTGCCAAAGGCGCTGCTGCTCTTCGAAAGAGACGACAATGATATCGCGTTGCGGAACGAATCCGTCTGTATACTGCACGCTGGACTGCCCCTGGCGCAGTTTGCCCAGCAATAAATGTGAGAACAACGTTTTCCCTGCGCCGTTACCGCCGAACACGCACCAGTGCTGTCCGCAGAGTAGTGAAAAAGATTGCACGCGCAACGTTCTGCGACTATTGATACGACACACCGCATCGCGCACCTGAATCAATGGTTTATCCATACTCAGGGTCTGTTTCCCAACGCACGCTGCATCACTTCATTCTGAATATTCATGAAATGTCCAACTGAACGACGCCAATACTCCGCATTGTGACGACCACGACTTTGCATGAAATCGAATGGCACATCGTTCAGCAGCAATAATTGCATGAACTCACGCGCAACCGTGACCAGACTGTCTTCCGTGCCACTGTCGATGTAAATGTGAGGCAACTGACTCTTTGGTACGCTATAAATGATCTGAAACGGATCGTACGATTGTGCCTGCTCCAGTGTTAAGAAGTCCGTACCCAGCGGCGTTCGCTCTGCCTGGGTACTGAAACCGTCGATGGCAATAATGGCTGCAATGAACTCATCAGCACGGTCTATCTCCGCCTGCTGCTGCGGACTTCTCTCCGGCCTTGCCACGCGCAGCTGACCTGCCGCTATAGCCTCACTGCGATCGCGGGCAAAAGCCAATACCCCGCTGGTACTCGCCATGGACACAAACAGTTCCGGATGACGAAGCCCTAGCATGAATGCACCATAGCCCCCCATCGACAAACCGGCAATCGCCCTGCCCTCGCGTTGCGCCAGCGTCCGAAAATTGGCATCCACATGCGGAATCACGTCCTCCATGATGTGATCTTCCCAGTTGTTCCTGGCGCCATTCTCACTCTCCGCGAAATTCACAAACCAGGTATTGCCGCCATCGGGCATGACAATAATCAGATCGCCAATTGTTCTTGCATAAAAAGCCGCACCAAGATTACGACCCCAGACCGTGTAGTTCTGCATATAACCGTGCAGCAAATAAATAACCGGATAACTTTTACCACTGTCGGCATAGTCGACAGGCAGCACAATGTCGTATTTCATTTGCCGATCTACTGCCGCACTAAAAAACTCAACCGTCTGCAACCCCTCCGGCGTCGGCGGCGGCACTTGTGCAACGCTGTTCATGGCCCACAACAAGCATGCCACTACTCCCATGTACGTAAGTACTTTGCTCACAATAAATCTCACAGTATTCTCAATTGAAACTCCAGTTCCCGATAATAAGCCGCTTCAATGTAAAGGGAAACTCTGCTTTTATGTGAGCGCTGTAGGTCGAGTTGGAGTTGGGAGGTGGTTCGAATCGGGACACGCCCACAAGTACGTCCCTGTAGGGCTCGATCGCGTTTCCGCCTTTATCCCCGGAGGGGGGTCCTGGCGGTCGACGGTCCCGCTCCGAACCACCTCCCAACTCCAACTCTAGCAGCAGCGCTTCGCTCCATGAGTTCGTTGCAAACAACCCCTGATTACATCTCTGGTAGTAGTGCTTCGCTTCAGGATTTCAGTTCGATTTCAGTTGTCAATGGCACTCAGCTCAATGATTGTTATACCAGTGCAACTCGGCGAAAACTGTGCGCCGCCTTGATATCCCGAGCATAGGTGTTAGCGCTCAAGAGCTCGCAGGATGAAGCAGCAGCCGCGGCTAATGCAACGCTGCAGAAAAGCAGCATGAGCAACCACCCTACTCGTCCGCACAGTGCCAGGTCGGTGGTGTGGGTGGACGCGCGCAGGACCGTCGACCGCCAGGGAAGGCGGGCGATCGAGCCCTACAGGGATGTAC